>NZ_CALIMF010000038.1 GCF_938028735.1 uncultured Thermanaerothrix sp. | reverse complement strand
TGCGCGCTGCGGTGGCAGAGAACCCACAGACCACTCCAGAGGTGTTGACTCAGTTGGCGCGGGATAAGCATGAATGGGTGCGCGCTGCGGTGGCCAGAAATCCAAATACCCCACCAGAGGTGTTGACTCAGTTAGCGAAGGATCGGGAGGTGGAGGTGCGCGCTGCGGCAGCGAGGAATTCCAACGCTCCTACGAGGGTGTTGACGCAGTTGGCAGGTGATGAGCATGAATTGGTGCGCGAAGCAGTGGCCGACAATCCAAAGTCCCCTACGAGTGTGTTGACTCAGTTGGCGCAGGATCAGAAGCTAGATGTGCGCTATGGGGTGGCGAGTAATTCCAACGCTCCTACGAGGGTGCTGACGCAGTTGGCGGGCGATGAGCATGAATTGGTGCGCGCTGCGGTGGCAGAACATCCTAAAACCCCTACGAGTGTGTTGACTCAGTTGGCAGGAGATAAGAGCGATTGGGTGCGCCGTGCGGTGATCCGAAATCCGAGTATGACGGTCGAGGTGCTTAACCGGTTAGCTCTAGATCAGCTTCTTCACGAGAAGATTATTGAAAGCTTCTCTAAGTGTTCAACTGAGTCGTTATACGAGTTGGCGGCACAAGCCAACCCCGCTTTAGCTCAGCTCATGGTCGAATACCACCAAGAGCATCCCTTGCCATTGCAGGTACTCCAAGCGGGGCTGAAGGGAAAGCAATCAGAACTGTTTCGTCAGGCGCTAGACCGCATGACCAACGATCCGAGTCCGGACGTGCGTCTAGCGATAGCGGTGGCTAAAAATCCAAATACCCCACCAGAGGAGTTGACTCAGTTGGCGGCGGATTGGAATTGGGAGGTACGCGAAGAGGTGGCGAGGAACCCCAAAACCCCACCAGAGGCGTTGACTCGACTGGCACAGGATAAGGCATACAAAGTGCGGGCTGCGGTGGCCAGCAATCCAGAGGTTCCTAAGGAGGTGTTGATTCCACTCGCGAAGGATGCGTCAGGCGAAGTGCGCGCTGCGGTAGCAGCAAATCGGCAGACCACTCCAGAGATGTTGAGGCAGTTTGCGCAGGATCAGGGTTTGGGGGTGCGCTGTGCGGTGGGAGAGAATCCAAATACCCCTACGGAGGTGTTAAGGCAGTTGGCAGAGGATGAGAATTACTGGGTGCGCCAAGCGGTGGCTAAAAATCCAAACACCCCTACGAAGGAGTTGACTCAGTTGGCGCAGGATCGGGAGGAGGCTGTGCGCTGGGCGGTGGCACGACATCCTAATGCGACTCCGGAGATGTTGACGCAGTTGGCGGGGGATAAGCATGAATGGGTGCGCCAAGCGGTGGCGAGGAATCCGCGCACGCCGGTCGAGGTGGTAAACCGGTTAGCTCAAGAGAAGTCGCTTCACAAGGATATTATTGAAAGCTTCTCTAAGCGTTCAACTGAGTCGTTATGCGAGTTTGCGGCACAAGCCAATGACGATTTAGCCCAGCTTATGGTGAAACACCATAAAGAAAATCCCTTGCCCTTGCAGGTTCTCCAAGCGGGACTAAAGGGAAAGCAATCAAAACTGTTCTGCGAGGCGCTAGACCGCAGTTCTTCTCTGTACGTTCTAAAAGAAGCCTTTTCGTTAATCCACAAAGAGGCTGAGAGAGAACCATAACCTTGCGGGGGAAGCCTCTCCTTACGTCGAGGGAACCTTTTCCCCGCAGGTTTGGGGATGCGGCGTTGTCTTATCTATTTTATTTAGCGTCTCATGCTCGCCGATAGTAAAACAGAGAAGAATGTAGTATATCAGGAGCAATAAATGGATTTCTCTAAGCGTCTAGAGATGGCAACAAACACACAAACGTCGCCACAGGAATTGGCGCAGTTGACCAACGATCCGAGTCCGGACGTGCGCGAATCGGTGGCTGGGGATCCCACGACCCCTCCGGAGGTGTTGACTCAGTTGGCGAAAGATAAGTGTTGGGAAGTGCGCTTAGCGGTGGCAAAGAATCCAAATACCCCTACGAAGGTGTTGAGGCAGTTGGCGGGGGATAAGGATGAATGGGTGCGCGAAGCCGTGCCAAAGAATCCAAATACCCCTACGGAGGTGTTGAGGCAGTTGGCGGGGGATAAGAATGAATGGGTGCGCTTAGCGGTGGCTGGAAATCCAACGACCCCTCCGGAGGTGTTGACTCAGTTGGCAAGGGATGAGCATAAATTGGTGCGCTATGCGGTGGCGAGGAATCCACAAACCCCTCCAGAGGTGTTGAGACAGTTGGCGCAGGATCAGGATTGGGGGGTGCGAGCTGCGGTGGCGAGGAATCCGCGAACGCCGGTCGAGGCGGTAAACTGGTTAGCTCAAGAGCCGTGTCTTCGCTTTTCAATTCTCGAAAGCTTCTCGAAGCGTTCCACAGAGTCGTTGTTCGAGTTAGCGGCGCAAGCCAACCCCGCTTTAGCTCAGCTCCTGGTGGAATACCATAAAGAAAATCCCTTGCCGTTGCAGGTGCTCCAAGCGGGGATGAAGGGAAAGCAATCAGAACTGTTCTGCGAGGCGCTAGACCGCAGTTCCTCTCTGTATGTTCTGCAAGAAGCCTTTTCTTTGCTCCACAAAGAGCCAGAAAGATAGCTAGAGAGCAGTCTATGTTAGCGGTTGTGAATTTGTCTTATCTATTGTATTTACCGTTTCATGCTCGCCGATAGTAAGATAGAGAAGAATTTAGGACATCAGGAGCGATCAATGGATTTCTCTAAGCGTCTAGAGATGGCGAGAAATGAGAAAACATCGCCACAGGAATTGGCGCAGTTGGCCAACGATCCGAGTCAGGTGATGCGCGCTGCAGTGGCAGAAAATCCAAATACCCCACCAGAGGCGTTGACTCAGTTGGCCGGAGATGAGTATGAATGTGTGCGCAAAGCGGTGGCCGGAAATCCAAATACCCCACCAGAGGCGTTGACTCAGTTAGCGCAGGATCGGGAGGTGGAGGTGCGCGCTGCGGCAGCGAGGAATTCCAACGCTCC
>NZ_CALIMF010000037.1 GCF_938028735.1 uncultured Thermanaerothrix sp. | reverse complement strand
CACCCTTCCATCCAAGCGCTTCCAGGCCCCGAGGAGCGTCCTCACTCCTTTTTCTGGGGAAAGCCGCCCCACAAAGAGCGCATACCTGCCTTGACTAACACCCATCCCGGGGTCTGGGTCGACGAAATTGGGCTTCACCACCAGTTTCTCTGCGGGAAACCCTGCCCGGATAAACTTCTGCCGTGCAAATTCCGTAAGCACGACGTAGCGATCCACCAAGCCCCAGGTACCCCACGCCCTGTGCACTGCGAGCATCGTCGCCACCACGGCACTCGCAGTGCGGCTCGCCCCGTAGCAGCCATACACCAGCCCCCGCCATGGGAGGCGGCCCAAGCACTCTTCGCACACCCGACCCTGGCGGAAGAAAACGGCGTTAGCGCAAAGAAGGCGGTAGTTGTGAAGGGTCATTACCACCGGGATTCTCTCCGCCTTGGCCGCAGGAATCACGGCAGGAGACGCTAAAGGAAAAGTGTTGTGGATATGCACTACTTGGGGCCTACGTTCCCAACTCAGCGTCCGGAGCTCACGGTAAGCCGCTCTGTTCCACACGGTCATCGCTGCCTGCCGCGAGCGAGGCATGTGCTCCAAGTCCCGGTTGTGGAGCGTCAAGGCGATGACCTCGTGGCCCATCCGCTCAAGCAGGGCCTTCTCGGCCTCAAAGACGGCGTCCTCTCCGCCGGGTTGCTGGTAGTGAGTATGGACCAAGGTTATTTTCATAACCGCCGTTACGCTCTGTAGGTCGAACATCAGGAATATCCTATATCCTAAATGCAACTACTTCTTCTCGGCAAGGTATACGAACCTCCGGGCAAGGAATGGAGATTTGCTTAGCATCCTGTCGATAATTCGCAAGTAGGACGGAATTCCGTCCCTGCTGACAGGCCCCGCACCCCTCAGACAGACGGGTCTGAATCCGAAAAGCTGCGTGAGCTGAAGGAAACCCCTTGTGGTGACGGTGTGAATGTGCCCTACTGGTTTGTCTCCTCTCCTGGCGTAGAACGGATGGACTCCAACGAGGAATTTGCTGCTAACCTCAACATCTCTTGGTTGATAACGCATAAGAAGACATATTCTGTTATGCCAAGATGCCAAATTTGGAAGTGTGACACACATATATCCGCCTAGCTTCAAAACCCTGTAAATTTCCATAATGACGGAGTCAAAGATTGGAAAATAATCTAAAACACCAAAACAGGTAACCAAGTCAAAAAAAACCGTCAGGATATGGCAGCTTCTCCCTAGCAGCATCCAATTTATATACTACAACTCCTCGCCGACCTGCCTCTTTTACCGCGCTCTCGTCGATGTCAACTCCGTGAGCCTCAGCTAGCCCCAGGAAAGACTTTATCGTCAGAGCTATTCCTCCGAATCCGCAGCCGATGTCCAGAAGACGTCCGGGTGAACTCAACCTATTTTTCAGTGGCCTTAGTACGCTCAGAAGGGAACCGATGTGATGAGCCGTGTAGCTCCTCTCAAAGTCCTTGTCGGAAAGCAAGTTAGCAGGAGTTAGTAATTCACCCACAGCTTTCCCCCTCGTGATTTTGTTTTGGTTCGAATCTTCCGCTTAACTAATTGACCGTAGCCTAAAGTCCACTGCAAAAGGCCGAGGCGGCCGTAATGGAAGGTCTCTACGGCAACCGACCGGAGGTTTTGTAATCACTCCGAGACACCGAGACTAAGGACCCCTTCTCCCTCTGGGGTGTAGGCCTCTTCCTAAGATTTAGGCTCCAGCCCATCCCATTCCGGGCTCCTTCTACGGGGTGCCGTCCGGTGTACCTCTCCAGCCAAAGGACCATTGCCCATAGTCTCAAGGGGCGCCTTTCCACCCAAGCATTCCCGTGCTCTAGCGAGCGTCCATACTCCCTTTTCTGGGCAGAGGCGCCCTAGGAAGAGCACATACCCACCTTGCCCGAGACCCGTCCCAGGGTCCGAGGGAACGAAACTGCGCTTGACCACCAGTTTCCTAGAGAGAACCCCGCTCCGATATATTTCCGCCGTGCAACCTCCGCAGGCACGACGAAGCCGTCCAGCAGGCCCCATGTGCCCCATGCGCTATGCACGGTGAGGATCGTCGCTCCTGCCGCACTCGCAGCGCGGCTCCCCCCAAGCAGCTGTTGGCTGCCCCTACGGAAGGTGAGACCCAGACAGTCCTCATGAACTCGGTCTTGGCGGAAGAGAAGGGCGTTAATGCAAGGAGGGAGCCAGCTGTGAAGTATCACGACCGCAGAGATGCACTTTGCCCTGGCCGGATGAACCACCGGAGGAGATCACAAAGCAAAAGCGCTACGGATGCGCACCAAGTGGTTCTCGCCTGTCCCGATCGCTTCCCGCACGCGGCGGTACCCTGTGAAGTTCCGTACGCTAATCCGCGCTCGCCGTCACAGGCGAACGCCCTCCAGTCCCCGCTTGTGGAGGGTGAGCACCACCACTTCGTGCCCCCGCCGCCTGCGCAGGCCCGCCTCCGCCCCAAAGACCATGTCCTCACCGCCTGGCTGTCGGCAGCGGGCGTGAAACGCTACCACGCGCACGGTTTTCAGTCAATGGCGCCAGGTTATACCCCATTAGAAGGTAAAACGGAACCGCATTGAACGGCGTCTCGAAAAAATTCCCAAAAAAAGCCGATGCAAAAAGGCCTATCCACAGCGCTAACCCGAAGGGATTCCGGACTTGGATGGTTGCTCTGTAAATAGTATAACCAAGGGCAAACTGAAAGGCAAAGAAAAACATTGCCCCCAGCCAACCCCCGTAACTCAACGCATAAAAGAAAGCGTTGTGGGGCGTCCGATTCCCCTCGGGAAGAAAGGCCAACAAACGGTAAAGAGGATAGCCGTACCCAAGCCCAAGCAAAGCCGACATACTGTCGCGATGAACCTCAGTCCAGAGGGTCTGCCACATAGCTACCCGCCATCCCGTAATAGTACCAGCCAGGCTGTAGGCTTGCTCTCCAATCAGCTCCGCAGCTGCCTCGGCATTGAGCGGAGCGAGAACTCTTGCTGTTACACCCCGCAACGATATTTCTCCTCCCCTTAGCTGGGGTGCGGGAATGCGGAGCTCAAAGGTATACATCAAGAACAGTGTTAGGATTACCATCGTTCCAAAGAGTACAAAGCGTGATAGATCGCGACGCAGAGCGAGCCAAATCAAAAGCCCGAGGCCGAAGGCAAGCCACTCGCCGCGCACCTGAAGCCCAAGTAACACCAAAAGGTTTAGCAGTAGCAAAGGCCAAAACCACATCGGCCGAGGCTCTAGGCTCAAAAGACCTAACAAGGCCACTGCTGAACCGCCCGGCTGGCCGAACAAGGGAACGCTTGGTGCCCAAGGAAGGGACAGGTCAAGCCGATTCAGGACCAGAATATAGAGGCTGCCGTAAATGCCATTAATCCATGATAGCCATCGCAGCACGGACCGGAGGAGGGCGTCGTGGGCCTGCCCGATCCAGACGCCCCAAAAGATATGGAGCGGATAAATGTTGAATACCGAATTCTGGAGAACCACTATCGGTTCATGCCCGAGTATCAGCCATCCCCGCAAAGCTTGCAAGACTCCGTAAAAGAAAAAGAATACGAGAGCCCATGCCATGGCCACGAGACACCGGGGACCTCGACCTAAGAGCCAGCTGAGCCAGGGCCGCAACAACCGATCTGGCCTGGCGAAAATAAACGTCCCAAGAGCTACCTCACCGATGAACAACATCAGCGAAGGCACTCCTAAGTAGGCGAACGTGCGCCCCCAAAGGACATAACCCAAGACTAAAAAGGCCCACACCTTAGCCCAAAAACGCGCGCTCATAAAACGCTCTCCAAGCCTGGAGAAACGACTCCACGCTGTACCGCGCCACACTGTTCTGTGCACGAGCGCCCATCCGCTCTCGCTCCGCAGAGGGGAGTGCCAAGAAGCGTTGGATCCCTTTTAACACCCCTGTCGTGCAGTGCTCCACGATGAACCCAACCTCCCCGTCCCGCATGAACTCCTCTACCCCATGGACTGGCGTGACGATGAGAGGCAGTCCTGCCGCCGCGGCCTCCAAACTCACAAGTGGGAAACCCTCGTAAATGGAAGGAAAGATAAATGCATCGGCCCCCCAAAGGAATGGCCGTACATCTCGCTGCATCCCCCAAAAAGTTACCTGGCCGGCTAGGCCCATGGCCTGGACCCGAGCTTGCCAAGCCGCCACTAAGTCCGGCTCCCCTCCCACCACCCAGAGCTTAACCCTCGAATCAGCCAAAAGGCGGAGGGCATCCAGCACCAGGGCCAACCCTTTTCGATCAAAGTGACCCAAGGCAACAAACGCGAAAACAACGTCCTCCGCGCTTGCACCTCTTCCCCTGCGAAACCGCTCCCGATCAAAGCCAGCTGGCCGGGCCATGCGGCTAAGTTCCACATGATTGGAAATAACCGTCACCTTTCCATGAGTAAAAGGATAGGTCTCCTCTAGCTCCTGCTTCAGACCCCGGGAAGCCACGACGATGTGTCTAACCCGCCGGAACGTCCGGGGCTCAACCAGAGCATGCAACCAGTGGTCCAAGTACCTAAGCCAGGCCCTCAGTCCCTTCCCTCCTGACTGTTTCCAGTGATGGCGCAGATAAGCGCGATGGCAGAAATGGGTATAGGAGATGCTCCCAAAGCTCACATTGCTCTCAACCATTTGAATCAGCTCAAACCGCGTTCCTGTACTCAAACGATATAGCAAGTAAACAACAGGAGCTACTAAGTGATAAGCGATAAAAAGAAGCACTAACGGTCTTGTTGGCACAGGTATCCGCACAAAGCGAATACTCTCCGGGCAAGGGTTTTCAAACTCTACTGCAAATACAGTAAACTCATGTTCCTTACATAGCCCTTCAAGCATCCGAAGATGGCAGGAACCAACAGGATTGGTGGAAACAACTTCATAGTCAAAAATGGCTATGCGCATCTTCCACTTCTCCGAGGAAATCCCAGATTCGCCTCATCAGCGCCTTTAACCTCGAAGGACCCACAAATGTTTTAATGTAACGCGCTCGCAGGCGTTTTGGTAAAAGAACTGCACTCCAATAAGCGAAAATCCCGCATACCTTTTGCAAAGGGGTATACAGGTCATCTTTTAACGTTGCTGCACTTAGTTTAATTAGCATCCGCAATCCTTCCAATAAACCGCTGCTGGGTTCAACTACCGAAAGGAAGGTTTTTTGTTCTACGTAGTTTAGATTTTTATCGATTTCTAGTAATGGTAAACCAATCCTTTGAAGACGATTATTAACGCCTCTTATAATTTGCTCAATATTCCGGATGGTCATTCGAATGCTATCTGGGGATAGGTCAGCTCCACCGGTAAAATTGGCTCCATGCAACCGGTACAAACTTAATACCTTATCCACCGATTTCACCGTAGTTACAACTGCAGCAAGTGTAAATATATAACCATCGGCCACCGAACGAAAAAGACCCTCATCTAGGGGGAATAATAGGTTAGCTACTTCCCTGCGGAGACAGATAGCACTGGCTGGCATATACCGCCATCTCCCCCCCCGCTTATAAACCTTGGAGGCCAGGTACCCATGTTCCAAAGGGGTAAATATAGGAATAACTACCCCAGGCTTCTTGTCGATGCCATAGACAATTTGCATCCTGTGTGTAACGAAACCAGGCAATGGAGGTGAGTTGAATGCCTCGACAACAGTCTCAAATTTAGTAGGAAGAAAAACATCATCAGCATCAAGAAGACAAATAATAGACCCCCTGCTTTCTCTATAGGCAATATTTAGTGCCGACGCCATACCACCGTTCTCCTTTTGAATCAACTTTATCCGCGAATCTTTATCTTGGTACCTCTTCACTACTTCGCACGAGTTGTCTGTAGAGCCATCATCACAGATAATTAGTTCCCACTGCTGATAGGTCTGCCGAAGGACACTTTCAATCGCCTCTCCAATGTATCTTCCGTAGTTGTAGTTCGGCATAAGAACGGAAACTAACGGCTCATCTGCAAGCCGTCCAAGAGGCATCGGTTTTAGTTTTTCCAGCTTGTGC
>NZ_CALIMF010000036.1 GCF_938028735.1 uncultured Thermanaerothrix sp. | reverse complement strand
GGTCCGATGCCGACCTGGCGCGCCAGGAAGAGCTGGACACGTACTACATCCGCAACTGGTCTCTGTGGCTGGACCTCTGGATCCTGCTCCGTACGCCGGCAGTGGTTTTGAGCGGGAAGGGGGCGTACTGATACGGTGGCTCTCGTGCCCGCCGCACGCGACGCCCTGTCGCCCCGGCGGGGTGGGAGCGCGTGCTCTGGGAGCCCCATTACGAGTTCCTGAGGTCCGTCGTCACGGATGGCCTTGAGCTCGATGATCGCAGCCTTAAAAGGACGAACCGGGGTTGACGCTCCGCGCCTCGTCCGCTCTGGGGCAGGACGAGGCGGTCTGGCCATCGTGGATCAAGTCTTTTCAATGGGGCAATTTCCTGGTGAATGGCTCCTTCCAGTCTTTTAGTTCTTAGCTGCCTTTCACACGAGGCGCTGACCGAGCCGAGACGGTTTTTGGTGCGGGGAAGCATCCCCAGCAGTTTCGCAAGTACCTGCTAATAGTTCATCATGGCCATTGAGGGACGTCGATTTTTGGAGTGGACGGTTTCGTTATCGGGGGTCCGAAAACATCACGAATCTGGGAGTTTCCCCCGAACGCCTGGCTCCGCTCGCTAGACCTACTGAAAGCTGTGAAGGAGACAGAGCTTAAAGAGCTTAAACAGATGGCTTTCTTGTAAAACGGGTCGTGTCTCGCGATTTTCTTTGTTCTACCGGAGGTTGCGTTGGCCATACTCAAAAGTAATCTGCTTACGGAAACACTTGTCGATGCCTATCGCACGGTGCGGGAGGGACTGCGCGGCGGGCTGGCGAGCAATGCAGCTTGGCTATACGCCGTTCACTTCGCCAACTACCTGGTGCCACTGGTCATGGTTCCGTATGTAGCTCGTGTCTTGGGGCCGAGGGCGTGGGGGCTGGTGGCATTCACCCAAGCATTCGGGCAGTACTTCATTCTGATTGTGGAGTATGGGTTTAATCTTTCCGCCACTAGAGAAATCGCGAGGTGCCGAGGTTCTCTGGAACGCCGCGCTGACTTGCTTGCCGGTGTCCTGGGGGCCAAGGTGGTGCTTGCCTTCTTGGGGCTTGTGGTGGCATTCGTTGTCTCGCATTGGGTTCCAATCTTTCGCATCCACCCCGAGATGCTTTGGTCTGGGGTGTTTTGGGCTCTTGCCACGGCCTTCAACCTCACGTGGTACTTTCAGGGATTAGAGCGAATGCGGTTGGCGGCAACCGTGGATATTACCTCCAAAACGGTGGCATTGATAGGAGTCTTGGTAGTGGTGAGGGGGCCGACGGATGGGTGGAAGGTACTTGGCTTGATGGGGTTAGCTTCGCTCTTTTCCACTTTGGCCGGAGTGACGCTGGCGTATAGGGAGATACCGGTGCGTCTGCCGAATCGGGTGCGGGTTTCGGAAGCGCTCCGGCTCGGATGGTCAATGTTCCTGTTCCGTGGCGCAGTGAGTTTGTATACTGTGGGCAACGCGTTTCTCCTTGGTCTTTTCGCACCACCTCAGATTGTGGGTTATTACGCAGGTGCCGAGAAGCTCAGCAAGGCCCTCCTGGGGGTTTTGGGACCTATCATGCAAACGCTTTATCCGCGCACGAGCTACCTTGTCCGGCACTCCCCAACGGAAGCGGCTGGGTTGGTGCGAGCCGGGTTGTGGGTTATGGGGCTGGGAGGGTGTTCTCTGGGGCTTATGCTGTTGGTGCTCGCTCCTTTTGCCGTACGCATCTTTCTTGGAGAAGGGTATGATCCTGCGGTTCCCGTGGTGCGGATCCTGTCGCTTTTAGTACCCCTTATAGCGCTCAGCAATGTCTTGGGCATTCAATGGATGGTCCCTTTGGGGTTTGATCGCTCCTTCAATAGCATTATCTTGGGTGCAGGACTGATTAATCTGACCCTGGCTTTGCTTCTCGCCCCGCATTTCCTTCATGTGGGTATGGCCGTGGCGGTGGTGATCTCCGAGACTTTCGTTACTTCGGCAATATGGTGGGTTTTGCATAGGCGCAATATGAGCCCCTTTGCGCTCGAAAAAAAATAAGCCGGGCGAAAAGTGAAAGTAGCTTATCTAGTAATAGGTGCAGGTTTCACCGGCGCCGTCTTAGCGGAGCGCATTGCCAGGGAGCTGGACAAGCGAGTCTTGGTGGTCGATCGCCGGCGTCACATTGGCGGGAATGCGTATGACTACTACGATGAACATGGGGTTTTGGTGCACAAGTACGGACCCCATATCTTCCATACCAATAGCAAGAAGGTCTGGGAATACCTTTCCCTGTTCACCGAGTGGCGGCCTTACTACCATCGGGTGCATGCGGTAATAGAGGGAAAAGAGGTCCCGGTGCCCTTTAACCTCGATTCCGTGCGACTTCTTTTCCCTCCGCGCTTGGCTGAGCGGCTGCAGGAGAAGCTGATCCAGGCCTTCGGCTACGGAGCTCGGGTACCCGTCCTACGTCTACGAGAAGTAGAGGACCCCGATCTCCGTTTCTTGGCAGACTACGTCTACAAGTACGTGTTTGAAGGCTATACGCAGAAGCAGTGGGGTTTTCGGCCAGAAGAGCTGGATCCTAGCGTAACGGCGAGGGTTCCGGTTGTAGTCGGCCGAGACGATCGATATTTCCAAGACACTTATCAGGCTATGCCGAAGCATGGTTACACGAAGCTTTTCGAGAAAATGCTCAGTCACCCCAATATCAAGCTGCTCCTCGGGACAGATTGGAAGGAGGTTGAGGACGTAGTCAAGTGCGACCGCCTGATTTTTACGGGACCCATTGATGAGTTCTTCGATTATATGTACGGTCGTCTACCGTATCGGAGCTTGCACTTTAGATTTCTCCATTACACAGTGCGTCAGTACCAATCGGTGGGTCAAATAAATTATCCAAACGAACATCCCTTCACCAGGATCACAGAGTTTAAGCACCTGACCGGGCAAGTGCATCTTGGAACAACTGTGGTGGTGGAGTACCCTGCGGACTACGCGCCTGACCAGAATGATCCTTATTACCCCGTCCCGCGCCGGGAGAATCAGGAGAGATATGTCCTTTACGCAAGGGAGGCGGCCAAGTTAAGAACAGTAATTTTCGCAGGTAGGCTTGCGGATTACCGTTACTACAATATGGACCAAGCGGTAGCGAGGGCGCTGAAACTGTTTGCGGAAGTAATTGCACGTGATGCGTGAAATGTTTAGTGCTTCATGGACGGGAAATTACTCTAGTGCGAGCGCTGTGTTTTAACGTTGGTCTTTGGGCTCGGAGGGCGCTAGCGAACTCCGGATTTTGTGACAAAGGGCAATGGAGCACAAGCTGGAAAAACTAAAACCGATGCCTCTTGGACGGCTTGCAGATGAGCCGTTAGTTTCCGTTCTTATGCCGAACTACAACTACGGAAGATACATTGGAGAGGCGATTGAAAGTGTCCTTCGGCAGACCTATCAGCA
>NZ_CALIMF010000035.1 GCF_938028735.1 uncultured Thermanaerothrix sp. | reverse complement strand
AACCTGTCCCCAAGCCACAATGCCGTTATCCCGGTAGCGGTCACCAATTTCGATGGTCCTCTCCCCACCCGCGTTTCGGGTGAAATTAACAGTAGCCTGCTCCCCACCATCGCTACTCAGGACAAGCGCCTCAACGCTGTTAACCATCAATCCCCAAGACTGGGTGTTAGTACTGCCAATCTTGGCACCCGCCGAACTCAGCTCATTACCACCGAGATGCCAGTAACGATCATCCAAGACATTGGTATCCAGCGCAAAGGTTGTCCCATTTAGCGTCAAACCGCTTCCTGCACTGTAAGTTGTATCATTATCTCCATCTTCCAAGCCTGCGGGTTTCCCGCTGATTCCACCCCATGGCACCGCCTCGGCCCGAGCCGCTGTCGTTGCCCGGTCTGCAACCAGCGCCTGATCCGCTTGCCAAGCGTATGGTACCCGGGTCAATGCCTGACGAGGAGAGAGGGGCGTAAAATCAATGTTACTCCCACCAGGTCGCACCGCGATCTCCAAGTACCCTGGTCCAGCGTTCAACGCCTCACGTGTGAATGTGAGCATGACGCTAAACCGTCCCTGGTTTACTGACACGGCAGGTTGTATCACTTCTCCTAATGGATCACCTCCCTCTCCCGCTGGATAGAGGCGAAAACGGAAATCATAACTGCCTTCAGCCAACTGACCATCCTCTTGCAATTGCCCCTGGTAAGTAAAGGTCACTGGCGGCTCCTGCATCTCCCCACTCGCCGAGGCATGCACAAAAAAGCCCCCCATAAAAGCGAGCACTATCCAAACGGGCACCAACCTTAACCAGAACCGCTTGCCAAACATAATTATCCTCCTTATTGATTTGAATTTTTGTGCCATTGAACAACAGAAAGCTGCCTTTTCAGTCCCCCTAATAGGTGCCCGCTGTTGTAACAAACAAGTTATACCGATTCCAACAAATTAACAACCATAAAAAGCATACAGGTGCTTTGCCAGTGTGTCAAACCAAACAGAGAGGCAATTTTCCAGATTGATCCCGCAAAATCGGCTATAATTTCCCCCACATTTTCGGCATCGAGGTTAGCCTATGGCCCCCTACCGCACCCTAGAATGGCGCGATAATACGCTGGTGCTTCTCGATCAGCGCCTGCTTCCCCACACGGTTCATTATGTGACCTTGAGCCGGGTGGAAGAAGTGGCCGAAGCCATCCGCAACATGACCGTGCGGGGAGCCCCCGCAATTGGTGCAACGGCTGCGTATGGAATGGCATTAGCTGCCCTACACAGCCCAAGTAAAACCCCAGAAGAACTGCGCACGCATCTCGAAAAAGCCGCTACCCTTTTGAAAGCTTCCCGCCCCACAGCTGTCAACCTGGCTTGGGCTGTGGATCGCATCTTATCGCGCGTCAACGCTCTATCTACAAGTAATCCGGCCCAAATCTTTGAAGCCGTTTTGAACGAGGCCCACACCATAGCCGATGAAGACATTCGCACCAACCGTCAGATCGGGTTAAATGCGCTACCGTTGCTCCCTCCTAAAGTCACTTTTATTCATCATTGCAACACAGGCGCTCTGGCCACAGTGGATTATGGCACGGCGCTAGGAATTATCCGCACAGCCCATGAACACGGTCATGAGGTCTTCGTGTATGTGGATGAAACCCGCCCCCGTCTGCAAGGGGCGCGCCTTACCGCTTGGGAACTCCAGCAGTTAGGCATCCCTTTCCAAATCATTGTAGACGGCGCGTCAGGATTTGTGATGCGCACCCGCAAAGTAGATGCGGTTGTGGTAGGATGCGATCGAGTAGCAGCCAATGGGGATACCGCCAACAAAATTGGCACCTACAATCTGGCTCTAGCCGCCCGTGCACATGGGGTTCCTCTTTACGTCGCCGCTCCGACCTCTACAATTGATCTTTCCCTCCCGAATGGCGACGCCATCCCAATTGAGGAACGTTCTGAGGAGGAAATCATCGCTGTGGATGGTCATCAAATCGCTCCTTTGGGAGCAACCGCCTATAACCCCGCCTTTGACGTGACCCCTGCGCAATACATTACTGCCATCATTACCGAGGTTGGCATTGCCTATCCGCCCTATGAACAAAGCCTTCGCCAGCAAGTTGAGCAAGCCAAGACGTGGCGCGAACAATTTAGACGACCTGATCCATGAAAGAATAATCCCGGTCTTATAGTTTATAAATACAGCCCCACATTAGCATGTGGGGCTTAAAATTATCCAACCAATGCGCGAATTATCCATTTTTCCTCTGCACACAGTGCTATTTCCGGGTACCCCCTTGCCCTTGCACATCTTCGAGCCCCGTTATCGCCTGATGATCCACGACGCAATACAGCATAACACGCCCTTCGGAGTCGTATTGATCAAACAAGGCGTTGAGGCATTGGGGCCCTTGCCCGAACCCCACCTTGTCGGTTGCACGGCCAACATTGCGAAGGTTGAACACCTTCCCGATGGCCGTATGAACCTTCTGGCCATAGGTGAAGAACGGTTTCGCATCTTGACTTTAGATCGCAGCGGCCCCTTCTTAAGAGCAAAGGTGGAGATCTTACCAATGGAGGAACCCCAAACCTTGAGTGTGACTCGGGAAGTAAAGCACCTACGCCCCTGGATTAGAGCTTATCTGAAAATCCTCAAGGAGGTTGCAAGCGAGACTCTGCCATTGGAAATGTTCACCCTACCCCATGACTCGTTACCTTTGCTTTATATTGCGGCTTCGCTGCTCCAAATTCCACTCATCGAAAAACAGGATTTACTCGAGGCTGAAACCAGTGCCCACTTGTTAAGCAAGTTGAAACGCCTCTATCGGCGTGAAGTAACCCTCTTGTGGCATTTACACACATCCAGTGAGGCAAAAGCGAAGCATACGTTTCGCCTGAATTAAAACAACAATGATACAATTTCGGCTAGCAATCCATCGTGAGTCCATTCAACCTTATGCACCTTCATTGGGAACTCCCCTTTGGAAAAACCTCCTTGGTCCTGAGGTTACCACCCAACCTGCAGGCAGACCTGATTTTGCCGCACCATCAAGTGCCTCATCCGGATCCCGAGCAGGCTATTTATCATGCAATCGCCAATCCCATCGGCCATCCCCCGCTAAGGGACATTCCTCGCCCTACTTCAGTAGCCATTGCCATCAACGATTCCACTCGTCCACTGCCACTTCATATCCTGCTGCCCCCCCTGCTAGAAGCACTTGGTCAAATGGGTATCAAACCGGAAGAAATTGTGTTTCTTATTGCTACTGGTACTCACAAGCCTGTAGACCCTGCATCCCTTGAAGCATTCATCCCAAGCGATATTCTCCGAACTTATCATGTTCTTAGCCATAGTGCTACAGATAGCGAGAACCTAATCTTCTTAGGTCATACCTCACGTGGCACGCCCGTTTACGTCAACCGCTTTTTCTATACTGCCGAGTTTCGGATTGCCCTTGGGAATATTGAACCCCATCACTTTATGGGTTATTCAGGTGGAGCAAAGACGGTCGCAATTGGTCTTGCTGGGCTAGAAACCATCACCCGCAACCACCAGATGCTCATTCATCCCAACGCCCGGGCGGGGACCTTTATGGATAATCCCATGCGCCAGGATGTCGAAGAAATCGGCCGCATGATGGGACTTCATTTCGTTCTGAACACCATTCTCAACGAAGCACACCAAGTAGTACACGTCCTGGCGGGCGATCCCTATCAAGTCATGCGGAAGGGGATTCCTCTTGTGCAAAATGTGTACATGGTCAAAGCCCACACAGATTATGATCTAGTGATTGCTTCAGCAGGCGGACACCCCAAAGACGTTAATCTCTATCAAGCCCAAAAAGCCCTAACCCACGCAACCATGTTTGCTCGTCCAGGTGGGGTTATCATTTTGTGTGCGGCCTGTCCGGAAGGAAGTGGACACCCCGGGTTGGAAGCCTTTTTAGAAGGTGTGAGCAATTATCAGCAGGCGTTAGAGAAATTTGAACGGACAGGTTTTCGCCTCGGACCCCACAAAGCCTTTCAGATTGCCCGTCAGGTGGCGCGTAATTCAATCCTCCTGGTTTCAGAGATGCCCCGCTCTCTGGTTGAGAAATGCCTGCTCACCTATGCACCTGATTTAGAGACAGCTCTGGAAATCGCCTATAATATAGTGGGTACAAATCCCAGAATAGCCATTTTGCCTTATGCTACCCACACCCTCCCTATAAGCCAATCAACATGAGACCATCCCCTGCAACGCATTGGTTCATCAATCCTCATTTGAACGGAAGATCCTTTTTCTGGCCAGGTGGTGAAATTGGGGTTCTCTTGATCCATGGATTTACTGCTACGACCGTAGAGGTACAGCCTCTGGCTCGTTTTCTACACCAACAAGGGATTACCGTTGCTGCACCGCTGCTACCGGGACATGGGACTAATCCTTTTGAGACCAACCGCACCCGCTGGAGTGACTGGCTTAGTAGCGCTGCTTCAACCCTTCAATCCTTAAGCCAAGCTTGCCGGTACGTCTTTATCGGCGGCGAATCGATGGGGGGACTATTGGCCGTGCTACTTGCTCGCCAGTACCCTGGTGCACGCGGGCTCTTGCTATACGCTCCTGCTTATCATGTGCCAGGCTTGTGGCGAACGCGATGGCTTTCGCTGATTGTCCGGGTTTTCCCTAAAACTTACACCAAAGACCAAGAGGAAGAACCCTATCCCTGGCAGGGTTATGGGGTTGTTCCCCTTCGCGCCGCAGCCCAACTCCTGAAGTTACAACAGATGGTGCGTCGAGAGGCACCCCACATCACCCAACCAGTCCTTATTTTCCAGGGGCGTCTGGATCGTACCATCGACCCAGCAGGTGCCGAAAGCTTATACCATTCACTAGGTTCTTCGCAAAAGCGCCTGATATGGCTGGAAAACTCGCGCCATTGCGTGTTGATTGACCACGATTTTGACCGGGTTGCCCACCTAACCCTAGAGTTTATTCGCCAGCACACGCTCTAAACGAGTTTCTTGCGAATCTGAGCGCTCAAAAAGTCCAAGGCCCATACCACGAGGATGATTGCCAGCAGAGCTGTGCCAGCCTTGCTATATTCAAAGGCATTAATCCGCTTGGAAAGATAATCCCCAATGCCGCCGCCGCCCACAAAGCCAATAATGGTAGAAATGCGCACATTGATATCCCAATGATAAATGGTAAACGAGAGGAAATCAGGCAGGATCTGGGGTACTACCCCATACATAATGACCTGAGCCCGGTTCGCCCCCGTGGCGGAGATGGCTTCAATGGGCCCTGTATCTATGCTCTCGATGGACTCTGAAAACATCTTGCCCAGTGAAGCCGTTGTAACGACCACTAGGGCCAGAATGCCAGCAAACGGACTACCAAAACCCACAATCAGCGCGAAAATGGTTGCCATAACCAGGGGTTCATACGATCGAATCAGATTTAAAAACGTGCGCACCAAATAATACACTAGGGCACCCAAACGACCTCGTCGGGTAATGTTGGAAGCCGCTAGAAAACTGAGCGGAACAGCCAGGAAAGTTCCCAGTGTGGTGGCCAATAACGCCATAAAAACCGTCACGAACATGGCATCGATTACGTCCCTCAAGGCTTGCGAAGGAGCTAGCCGTCCACCTGGCAGAGTCACTTCCGCTTCAATACGTGCTGGTTGACCACCTTTCGTGGCAACAATGGGGCGCACTTGCACCCGGACTTCAAAATTGCCCTTTGCATCGGTAACCAGCCGTTGAATACCCAGTGTATTCCCATCGGGCAAGCGCCAACGCAAGGCAACTGGCACTCCCTTGCCCAATTCTCTGCCGCGCACCAACACAGTCTCACGCTCCGCTGCACAGCCAGGCGCCACCTCTAACCTTGGGCCGGTGATCGCCTTTTGATCTTCCGGCGCACTGTCACAGGGAACCGGCAAGGCAACCCCAACTGTCATTACTTCCGATTCACGGGTAAACAAGTCAGGCGCTAAGAGTTCACGCAATACCTGGCGTGCTTTAGGCGCTGCTATGACTAATTTAACAAAATCCGGCTGCGTTACCTGAACACTGGCATACAGGGCTAATGCAATAACAACAATCCCGATCACTTGAGTGAAAACACGACGCAATCGCATTAAGTGATCCGCATTCTTCATCATCATACTAACCGCTCGCGGAGTTTGGCGCTAAAGAAATCCAAGATCATGACAACGGCTGCAATGGCAATAAACGAAGCGCTTACGGCTCTGAAATCTCCAATCAAAATCCATTGGTAGAGGAAAAAGCCAATCCCGCCACCCCCGACAAACCCAATGATTGTGGAAGAGCGCACATTAATATCCCAACGATATATGGTCAGTGCAGTAAACGGTGGAATGATTTGGGGAATGACCGCATAACGAATAACCTGCAAATTATTCGCACCAGTTGCCCGAATCGCTTCAATGGGGCCGGGGTCAATCGCCTCAATCACCTCAGAGTAGAGCTTGCCCAAAGCCGCTGTTGTGTGAATAGCCAGTGCCAACATCCCTGGAAAGGGGCCCAACCCCACAATAATTACAAAGATAATTGCCAGGATAAGGGATTCGATAGAACGAACTATATTTAAGACTGTGCGCACCACCACATATACCCCCACTAGAAGCGGATGCCCGCCCATCAGGTTGCGTGCGGCCATGAAACCTAACGGAATGGCCATAATAGCGCCAATCAAAGTAGAAAGAAGCGCCAGCGCCAGGGTTTCGTAGATTCCCCTGATAACATATTGTCCATTCGTTGAGAGGGTCATCCCCCCAATTGGACGAGTTTGAGTAAGATAGACGCGGTGAGGCAAAGGAAGGGTTGGGTCAGGAGCAGCTGCCAGTGCGCTTCCAGGCACCTGAATTACAGCGCTCAGACGGCCTTCATTATCAGTTTCCACCACAAGCATCTGATTATTCCCCGGTCCCAGGAGCTTCACATCCCCAATCGGGGTCATCCAGGTGATTTCTGTTGGAGCACTGGGCCACAACCCATCAGCAGTTACGATCAAGGTTTCATTAAGGTTCCCGCAATCCGGCTGCACTCGGATATGAATTTCTTCCACCGTTTTCTCAGCTCTGGGCGGGGTTGCAGAACACGGTACCTGAACCTCTACCCAGCCCTCATGCTTCTCCTTACGCGCAGTAAAAAAATCCGGCTGAAGCATGGGACGAATAATCGACTGCGCCCGCTCGGTATTGGTAAACAGTGCCATCGGGTTAACTTGGGTCACTTGCCAGCCAATTCCATAGGCCATTCCCAACCACAGTAGAACTGCAAGGACCACCGGGGCTCCCCGAGGCATTTTGAGGGCATCCCACACGTTCCACAACCATAGGAAGATAACCGCAATATACCAACCACGTTTTCCATACCAGGTTACTGTCGCCAACGCAGTGGCAATCGCCAAGAAAACGCTCAATCCGCGTTTCCAATCTCGTTGCAGGACTTGACCCAGCCCCGGCAACAACAACGAAAGTAGAGCAATTACAATCTTGGTGGGCTGTTGTTCAGCCTTATCCATAGGTTCCTTTACAAGCAAGAATTACAAACTGGCAGCCCGAACCTCCTGGGCTTCCTCTCCATAAATTTCTTTGAAACGAGCACGATCAATCTCGGTTGGCAGTCCATCAAAAACCTTCACCCCATCCTTCAAACCAATCACGCGGGTGGCGTAACGATGAACAAGGTCCAAAAAGTGCAAACTGCAAATAATGGTAACCCCTTCTTTGTTCAATTGTTCTAGGTATTGCAGAATGCTGTGCGCAAGAACCGGATCTAAACTGGCAACAGGTTCATCGGCTAACAGCAAACGCGGATCCTGCATCAAAGCACGGGCAATCCCAACACGTTGTTGCTGACCACCTGAAAGGGTATCTGCCCGCTGATTCGCCTTGTCGGCGATACCAACTCGTTCCAGAGCACGAAGCGCTTTCTGCCGATCTTCCGCCGGCCATACGCCCAACAAAGATAACCATGGATTAGCATACCCCAAACGCCCGCTTAGAACATTTGTGAGCACACTGGATCGTTTGACCAGATTAAACTGCTGGAAGATCATCCCAATTTGACGCCGAATCCGGCGCACTTCACTCGGTGAAGCATTGGTGATGTCAATGTCATTCCAGTAAATTTTGCCAGAAGTAGGTTCGATCAGCCGGTTTATACAACGGAGGAGCGTGGACTTGCCCGAACCAGATAGCCCAATTACTACAAGAAACTCTCCATCCGACACCTCGAAACTTATATCACGCAATGCCACGGTTCCGTTGGGATAAACCTTGGTAAGGTGTTCAACACGTAACACAGGCGCTCCTCTGTGCAAATTAATGGCGACAGGACAGTCAGGGGGCAGGAGAAAGAATTTCCCCCACCCCCTGGTTGCCTTCTGGCTTATTTCACCAAAGAGGTTACATCTACCCCCGAAGCCTCAAGGTAGACCCGAAACTCGTCATAGAAAGTATCATCCACAACCTTGAGCCCTTCGATTTGGTAGACCGCTTTAAGGGCTGCCTTGCCTTCCTCGGTCTCGGCGAGCTTTAGGAAGGCCTCGTTAAGCTTCGCCCGCATGTCTTCGGGCACCGTGGAGGCATAGGAAACGTTATCATTCGGGATAATCGGATCCGTGCGCCAAATCACCACAATCTTATCCATCACATCTGGCAGGTCTTTCTGCAGCGCAGAAGATGTGCGTGCATCAATGAAGGTAGCCCCAAAATCGCAGATGCCCTTTGCATAGAGTGCTCGGACTACTGTGGGATGTCCCTGGACAAACGCAGCAGCCTTAGTCTTGATCCCATACTTGTTCAAGAAACCCACCGGGATAACGTACCCCGAAGAAGAAAGCGGATCTGTCCAGCACGGCTTCTTGTCTTCAAATTGTGCCAAAGCAGTCGCCGCATCAGCGGTATTCTGATTAGTTTGGGGATCAAAATATGGAGTAAAGCCACTATCCACATGGGCGATGAACTGAGAGCCATAATGATCGGCACCAAAACGCAACGTGATCAACCCCACATCGGCATAGCCTTTCTGATGAGCCACTACATAGGCAAACGGTGGCAACCATCCAATGTGAGCATTGCCCGCTCCCATAGCCTCCACCAGAGCACCGTAAGAGTTCGGGACGGTCGTCTTGATGGTGTAGCCCGTCAGCTCAGAGAGTTGTTTGGCAATGGCTTCACCACTGGCAATTAATTCCTGCGCCGTAGCAGAAGGCGCTAACGCCATGATAAGTGGGTTTTCAGGACTCCCCAACGGCACTGCTGTGGGTTCTGGGGTCGCCGTAGGCTGAGGAGGGGGCGTGGTGGGCATCTCCGCCTGTGCAGGGGGCTGAGTGGGCTCTGGTGTAGGCGTTGCCGCCGGTTGGCAAGCCGTCAGCGCCATTGCCAGGACCATCAGAACGCCCAGGGCAAGTTGGAAAAAGCGTATTCTCTTCATAGAACCTCCTTATGAGAAAATATTGAGGGATTAAAAAGAAACAGGCAGTTTCCCCAAACGGGTGGATCTTTAGCTGGATTCTGCTTCACTCAAACCATCCTGATCCAAAAACCGCCTAAACTACACTGAGTTTACCACCGTTCTGAATCAGTGAATGTAAAACCCCTCTTATGAAGTTGTTAACAACTTTTTCATGACATTTGATACGAAACACCCGAGACCCGCGTGCGTGGATCTCGGGTGATTGCAATACATCGCAATGCGAACAAACTAACCCAACCGGCTCATTCCATAGGAGTCAACTGCAAGTAATCGTCTAGCGAACCACCATCCAGGCAGCACTGAATGATCTGACGCCCCAGAGGATCTAGGTCAGGTTTGAGGAAGTCTTGCAGGCAACGACGGAAGAAATTTTCAAGAATTTTTGCTCCTTGGTCATAACCCTCAGTCCCTACTTCCGGCTGCGTATCCACTTGCAGGAACCAGCGCGGAATTTGTTGACCTTCCACATGAAGGGTGTGCATGGCATATCCTAAAAGAGTACATCGTGACGGGCGGATTTGGTCGCTACGGAAGCGCGCACTCCCCCGACGAGCCAGGTACTCACGGGCAATCCATTGGGGCATAAACCCCACCCGCCAGGCACCAATATGCTGATTGGGAATCAACACATGTCGCGTGCGCGGATACTTGAGAATTTGTTCTAGAAGCAAGTTGGCCTGAGCAACTCTTCGCCCAGGGGCAAAAGGCCAATAAGAACCAACCCCCTCGCTACTCATTCCCTGGCTATCCACAATGCTCGGGTTCTCATGCCCCCGCGGTGCTACCAACCGCCATAACCAGGCGAGGGCAGGCGGGAGAAGATGAAATAGGCCAATGATTCCATAACTAGGGCGCTCACGCGTGCATGGGGGTGTACGCACCCCGAAAGAGCGCACATCCACTGCCACAACTCCATCCACCACGTTTGGGATGATCTCACGTGGCACAACCACACGTGGATTAGGGCAAGGCTTCCCCGGTGCATCTAAGATATGCTCCCAGATCAGAGCACGACTTCCAGGCACAGCGTCAATGTTCAAGAAAAGCAAAGGCTTACTGGGCTGGGCCGTCAGCCGTTCTAGGTAAGGATCCACCCCATAGCGATCAATGTGATTAACCCGCACAAACCAAGCACGTTCGGCATCTATCAGGCGTAACTTACCGTTAGGTTGCTGAATCGAGGGATGACACAGCGCCATGTCATCGCAAACCGGGTTGAGTTCGCAAGTACGCGGAATTTGCAAATAGCGCCGCTCGCCTGTTACCAGATTCTCACCCAGAAGCAAGCGACCATCTGGCTCGCGATGAACCTGTTCAAGCATTTCGCTCTTGCCCCCCCCACTGGCTCCTTCATGCATAATGGTCAATACATTATCATAAGGGGTGATCACCTGAACCGTTGAACAATGGGGGGCTACCCATCCTTCGCGCTCACCACTTTCGATAAGCACTCCGTAAATCCCCTTCTTGGCACTTGGACCTGGATATAGATTGAACGAAAAAATCTCATAAACCTTATCTCCCCGATAATGCACGACCACCTGCTTTCCGCCAAAGTAGAGGTGGCGGAAAGTTGGCACACCAAACACAATGACGCGGGGTCTAAAACCTGCGGGTAATTGTTCCGGGGGGATAATTCCTTGAAGCATAGCCAGCGCCAGGGCAAAGAAGCCTGCATTTGCCGGCACCACCGCTAACGCATCTGGCCCCATCCCTGGTCGCCCAGCGATGAAACCAAACACCGCCAATTCCTGAGTCCTTAGCCAGTCTAGGGCCTCCTGCCGTATAGGAGCGAATTCCTGTCCAAAGCGCTCCCTAAAGCGCGGCTGATCTGTGGGGCGATCATCGCCCACCACCAAGGAATCAGGGTCGCGGCGGCGCATATAGGGTTCAGTGTAATTCACCACGACCCCATTTCGTACTCGTGCCACCGTAGCCTCAACATAGCGCCCTTTACCCGGCACTTCATATGCCACCTCATAGTAATTGCTTTCTGGCCCACCGCAGGCTAGATCAATTAGCATCTCAATCGATGTCCCCACAGTAACTTTTGGCGCTGCAGAAAGTAATTCAGCGACTTCCGGAGGCGGATTAAAAACCTGCCAGCCAACCCCCTGGCTCACTACTTGATCTTTCTTGACTTGAATCAACCTATCACTCATAGGATCCTCCTCAGGCTAATAAACCAGCCCGTACAACTAACTCTGCGTTGTAAATCGACGCCCCTGCCGCTCCTCGAATTGTATTATGAGATAATACCACCATCTTTAAATCCAACACCTCATCAGCGCGGATACGCCCCACTACGGTGCTCATTCCTCGCCCGGACATACGATCCAAACGTGGCTGCGGGCGGTCATCCTCCAAGCGCACCACAACAGGTGGGCGTGGTGTGGAAGGCAAACCAGCAATGGGTTCGGGGACCGCATAGGCTTCAAGCACTCGGATCGCGTCTTCAGGCGTAGGCCGAGTCTTGCATTCAACCGTCAGGCAAACCATATGCCCATCCAATACAGCAACCCGATTGGTCTGTGCTGAGATTACCACCGGATGTAAGACTACCCGACCATCTCGTAGCGCGCCCAACATCTTTCGTGGTTCCCAAGCTACTTTCTCTTCCTCACCCCGGATGAAAGGAATTACGTTATCCATAATTTCCAGAGAGGCCACCCCAGGATACCCGGCCCCAGAAAGCGCCTGCATGGAGACCGCAATCGCCCGTTTCACACCAAACGCCTGATCCAAAGCCTTCAATATGACCGTCATACCCGTACTAGTGCAGTTCGGGTTCGTCACGATGGCCCCACGCCAACCCCGTTGCTCTCGTTGCCAGCGGATCAGCTCAATGTGCTCGGCGTTGACCTCTGGCAAGAGCAGGGGAACATCTTCTTCCATGCGATGAGCAGAGGCATTGGAACACACCACGCATCCCTTCTGAGCCAGCAAGGGCTCTACCTCTCGAGCAACTTCAGCGGGTAGCGCTGAAAATGCAATGGGTTCATGCACAACCTCAGCCGTTGTTGGCTGCAAGATCATCGAGGCAGCCCAAGCCGGCATCGGGCTATCCAGCAGCCAACGGCAACCCTCCTTATAAGCCTTACCTACCGAACGATCCGAAGCACACAAGGTGGTCACTTTAAACCAGGGATGTCCATCCAAAAGTTGGACAAACCGCTGTCCTACTACACCTGTAGCGCCCAAGATAGCCACCGGGATGGGTTCCATAATTCACCTGCACCTTTAGATTTTAATTAGGTTATGCAAAGCCCGCAGACCAATCTGCAGATCCTCAGCCTTCACAACCAGGCTTATAGATACTTCCGAGGAGCCCTGAGCAATGGCGATGACATTGACTCCTTGAGCACCCAGGGCCCCAAAAACCCGCCCTGCCACTCCCGGGGTGTGTTGCATCCCACTTCCCACTACGGTGAGGATAACCACTTCCTCGGAGGCCCACACACGGTCAATGTCCCGGCGCTTAATTTCATTGGCAAATTCTTCCTCAAGAGCGGCCACGATGCGAGTGGCTGTCTCTGCCGGAACGGCAAAGCAAATAGATTGTTCCGAAGAGGCCTGGCTGATCAAAGGAACACTGGTACCTGTTCGAGCAACTGCGGTAAAAGTTCGGGCCGCTACGCCGGGCACGCCTAGCATACCTCGCCCCTCAACAGTGATCAATCGCTGATTGCGCACAGCCGTCACGGCCTTGATCACTCCATCGAGGATCATTGGCTCTTCGCCAACGATCTCGCTTCCGGGATGAGAGGGGTTAAACGTATTTAAAACCCGCAGGCGAATTCCGGCCTCAATAATGGGACGAATG
>NZ_CALIMF010000034.1 GCF_938028735.1 uncultured Thermanaerothrix sp. | reverse complement strand
GGGTATCAGTCTGTCGAACGGACAGTCTTCCGCACAACGGACAGCGTAGGCGACGGGGTATCAGTCAGTCGAACGGACAGTCTTCCGCACAACGGACAGCGTAGGCGACGGAGGGGGGGTTTTTCGGCAGGTTCGGGCGGCTCCCCTCGGCGGCATCCTGCCGCCGAGCTTGGTACCAAGGATAGTCTCTTCTTCCCCTCCCTATTCCCACGCCATATCAGAGCCCATCTTTTTTTCCCCCCCTCAGCTTGCGGGGACCCCCAGGACAGTCCCCCTATAGGCTAGTCTCCCTGCCCCGCAAGCTTCGGGGGGGCTTATCAGTCGCCCGCGGGGACCCCTAGCCCCGCGGGCACCAAGGAAAGTCTCTCTCTACCTCCCATCCCTTGACAAAGGTAATGTCATGCCTTATCCTTAGAAGGTAAAGGCATACTTCCACAGTGTCTTTCGTCTTTCGACTTCCTTCTTTAAGACTAATAGACATTCTAATGTCTAATCCCATCCCCCGAAAGGAGAAGCAAAAATGCTCACTTGGTCCTCCGTCCCTCCTAATGGCACCCCTCACACCATCCCCTTAGTCCGAGTGCCGCCTCATACCGCCATCACCGGCACCATCCTCAGCGACCAAATGATCGGCACTTGGGTCCATTTCTACGGCGGAAGAAGCTACCCCTGCCGCGGAGAAAACTGCCCTGCTTGCGAAGACGACATCGGTAGCCGATGGAAAGCCTATCTGCACATCCTCCAAGACGAGCCTCCCCGCCAAATCATCCTGGAAATTACCGAGCACACAGCCAGAGCACTGGCAGACCAAACCGACGGCCTCCCCTCATTGCGAGGAATACGAGTACGCTTTTCGCGTCGGCATCCCCGCCGCAACGCCCCCGTTGACGTACGGCTCTCTAATACGCACTTACCTGCCGACAGCCTCCCCCCCAGTCTTGACATACCTAGCCACCTTGAACGAATATGGGGAATAAAACGAAAGCGCTCCAGTTAGAAAGCCCCTCTCATGCCTTCTACACAACCGCCCTTCAACTATGAACGAGTATGTAAAGAAACCACCAAACTCGTTCTCACTCACCACGACATCCAAGCGGCATGGGTAGATATAGACAGCATTCCTCCCACCCTGCACATCATCGCCGCTCCCGGCAGCAACCTCTGCGCCTCTGCCATTTCCTTCGGCCTACCATGCCAAATCGCTATCCACCACGACAAGCCTTTTCGTATCCTACGGCTAGAACCATACTGGACAAACCTGCTTTCACCCTATCAGCGATGCCAAGACATCCCCATCACCCTCGGCACCCAAATCCAACCAGCCGGCGCCAACTGGGTAGGTACCGGCGGCATTCCCGTACACTACCGCACTCCCGACGGCTTAGACCGCTGGGGCCTACTGTCCAACTGGCACGTCATCGCTCAAGGCGATGAACGACGTGGCCGCACTATTCATCAACCCACTACCGCCTATCCCAGCTTTGCGTCTCTGGACCTCTGGGAATCAGTCCGCCCCGACCGCATCAACACCATCGACGCAGCCATCGGCCACGCCTGGCACAAAGACCACCACACTATCACCCTAGACGTCCTTGACATCGGCCGAGTACACCCACACTTCTCCGAAGCCTACAAAGGCCTACCAGTCCAGAAAGTAGGCCGCAGCACAGGCCTCACACGCGGCACCTGTATCGGCACAAAAGCCAGTGCCAAGATCAATTACGGCAATTTTATAGCCACATTCGAAGACCTAGACGTTTTCGCCGGTACCAATAAAGCTTTCTCAGCTCCCGGCGATTCCGGCTCAGGCATATTCAACGCCGAGCACCAGCCTATCGCCCTCCTCTTTGCGGGCAACGACACGCTCACGCTCGGCATTCCTATACGGCACATTATCAAACGGTTTAACCTCCAGCCCTTACTACCTTAGGAGCCATCCCCATGCAAATCCAAATCGGTAATCTCAAAATCGAAATCGACGGCGTCAGCCAAGGCCAATTTTCCCAATGCCTCTTGGCAGCCTTTCTTTCCGTCCTCCCCCAAATGCTCCAGCAACTCGTTTCTTGCCTTAGGACAGCACCACCAGGGGGAGGATATAACCCCGGAGAAGAGAAACGTTGCTAAATGGCAAAACGACTCTTTCCCATCTGGCAAGTCATCGCACTACGGTTACCTTTCGGCAACCTCGGCCCTCTATTGCTATGGACCGACAAACGGGGTAGAAAAGTCTTTATGGCACGACGCGGCCCCAAACCTCCTCCCTCTGTCTCTCAACTAAGACACTGGTTCGAAATGGCCGCAGTCGCCGCCGCTTGGTGGAATCTAGCCGAAGAAGAACGCGACTACTGGCGTCAAGCCGCCAAACGTTGCCACCTACGCACGACAGGCTACGGCCTTTGGCTCGCCGCTTGTCTAGACCCTCAACCCACCTGGCTAGACACCATACAACACCACTGCCCCGACATACCCCTCCAGCCTATTGATTGTCGTATTCCTCTTGATTGGAAACTCAAATAGCCATGAGCCGCTTTCGCTACAGCAGGCGAAAAAAAGCACCCAAAAAGTTTCCCTACTGCACCATCCCCCGCACCATACAGCCCATCACTTTCTGGAGCATACCTCCCGAAGCCATACTACAAGCAGACCCTAAATTCTACCTAGAGTTATTCCACCTCCCCCGCGACACATTTATCTACATCGACCCAGACACTGGCGAAAGAAAAACCTATCCTGACATCGGATTTCGCCACCGGTTTTGTTGGCCCGCTTTTCACCCTCCCAAAACAAACCGCTACATCCTCAACTACACGCTTAGCCCCTACGACCGCAAACACCGCATCGGATTTAAAATCGGCGTTGAGCTCGGCTGGTTTTACTTCGACGCGGGCGACGAGCGTATTGTCTCTTACGCTTACCTTTACGCTCCCAACGTCCTCATTCCCTACGCCTATTGGAGCGCCGTAGTGCCCGTAAGGATACGGCCCACACTCGAAGAACGAGAAAAAAACCACACTTTCGGCCACGGCTACCTCATCGACCGCGATCCCTGGTGCTACCGACATCGCAGCTACCTTTGGGCAGGGTTCGGCCACTGCAACCTAGGCATTTGCTACTGCCTCACAGAGCGCTGGATTGACCGGTTGAAATATCCCCACGGAACTCCTAAAATACTATACGAACCGTCCATCGCCCCGCGGGTTGACCCGCGTGACGAGTTCTACAAACACATCCGCGACTAAGGAGAAACACAAATGGCAAGAACTATCGGCCCCGCAATGAGCTTTGACGCATCCGGCAGCCTCGGCGGCGCTATAGTCTTCAGCAAATGGAAAGGCCGCAACTACATCCGCAGCCTAGTCATTCCTGCAAACCCCAAATCCAACAAACAAGTCTCAGTCCGCAGCATGATGACCTGGCTTACTCAACAATGGGCCAACATCCCCTCCGCAAACAAAAACACATGGAAAGACCTTGCGGACCCCCAAAGCATTTCCCCTTTCAACGCCTACGTCCAGCACAACCAAGGCCGCTGGAGCAACTTCCGTGCTCCCACTCAGGCCTACCCCGCCGCTGAAAGCACTCTTACGGCAACCGCAGGCACCCCCACAGCCCAAGGCGGAACACGAATGGCCACGGTTACCGTTCCCATCACCAGCGCAGGCAACGGCTGGGGCGTCATGTTCTACCGCTCCGGCCAAAGGGGCTTTAGCACCGCCTACGACAACTTGAAGCACATCGGCCGCATCTCCGGCACCAGCAACGTAGTTTTCGTCGATAGCCCGCTGGAACCGGGGACATACTACTACAACTTTCGCCTCATAAGCGTAGACGGCACCCTAGGCAACGAAGTAGGGGAAGTCAGCTGCACCGTATCCTAAGCATGCCTCACTACCCCGACTATTACGTTCCCCATGGCAACATCAAGCCGCTACTATCTCGCTGGAGCAAGCCGCGTAAGCGACTCGTACTACCACCACTACCGCCGCCCCCACCCCCCCTACCCCAATACATACTCGTATCCGGAGCCATATCTCCCAACATCACGGGGGTATACAAGAAAAACCCAGACGCAAGAGCCTACTTCGTATACGACCACGTAAACAGCACTGGCTACATATATTGCTCACAACCCACGTCAAACGCAGTCCTTAGCCACCGCAGCCAGCTTGCTCTATGGCTCAACACAACCGCAGGGACACCCCTCGGAACCTATCCACCATGGATAGGAGCATCTGGCACCGCTTACGTCACAGAATACAACCCCTAACCTCCTCTTAGACCACATTTACCGCAGGGGGACCCGTCGGGGCGGACATCCTGCCCGCCCCGACGTTTTTTTGCCGCCCGAACCTGCCGAAAAACCCCCCCTCCGTCGCCTACGCTGTCCGTTGTGCGGAAGACTGTCCGTTCGACTGACTGATACCCCGTCGCCTACGCTGTCCGTTGTGCGGAAGACTGTCCGTTCGACAGACTGATACCC
>NZ_CALIMF010000033.1 GCF_938028735.1 uncultured Thermanaerothrix sp. | reverse complement strand
GATTGCCCTCGCGCACGTCCGGCTCTTTGAGGGTCTGCCTCGCCTTCGCTGGGCTGGAGTAATCCAGCCCCAACCCGCCTGCTCGAAGTGGGCTCAGGACACCCCACCGCTCTGACCGTCACTGTTGGGCGCATCCCATTTCCCTGGACTGCCGGCATTGCGATCTCGTCGGTTGGCGAGACCCCGCCATCACCATGCGGTCGGCCACACCGCGGACGGCGTATCGGCAGAAGCGCCTGTGCCCAAGTCCAACCGGGTGGGACTTGCACCCACCGCGGGATCGGAGATCCCGCCACTGTGCGGCTGGATTGAAGGAGGATCACCATGTCAATGTGCTGTGCCGGTCTCTCCCGGCTGTCACGTCCCCCGGCAGGCTTCCCGCGGTCTCGCCTGCCGCCCGTCAGGCAGGGGCCTCTCCCCCTGCCCCGCCAGATACTGATGACTCAGTCCTGGCCCCGCCTCCCAACTCGGCCGACGTTAGCATGGCAACACAGAGTTCAGGCGGACGGGACTCGAACCCATCTCGCGCACCTGCCGCCTGAAGGCTTTGAGCCAACACCGCCAAAGCAAAACGCCCTGGTTCGCAGGGCGTCTGTTCACTCGCGGTACACTCGTGGTATACTTGTTCGCGAGGTGAGCAGTCGCGACCTGCTTGCCTCAACCGTGAGCGTGCACCCACACGGCTCACGGAACGCCCCGATCGGGCGCACAACGCCCGGCGGGGCGTTGTGTTTGCCGGGGTGAGGCGGTCGGTTGGATATTGGTTTGGTAAGGCGCTATGAGGAGTATAGCATTAATCCGTACAAGTGTCAATACTTGTACGGATTAAAACAACAAAAAAAGTGGCTTACCGCCACTACATGGCCAATGGGCCTGTTTTTGGTTTGTAGGGGGTACCGTCTGGATTGAATAATATTCTTCCTTGTCTTCCACGTTGCCGATATATTTCACTACAATAAGCAACATCGGCTTCATCTACAAGTACTTTGTTTCCATCCAAGCCCAGTTGCTTTATATAACCTGCCTTTACCCACCTTACAATCGTAGGATGAGGAATCTGATAATCTCTTGCCGCTTTGCTGATCCAGATCGGCTTGCCCTTCAAATGGGCGTGTTTCTGATACTCCGGCAAATCCTCTTTGCGGAGACCTTTCTCTTGAATCGCCTCGCCTCTCACCTCATCCTCGCTCACAAGCACCTCATCCGAACCGGGGAGTACACCTGCCCTGATTCTACCTTTCTCCACCAGTTGGCGCAAGCGGTCTTCCTCCAGCCCGTACTTGCGGGCGGCTTCGGAGAGGGGGATTAGGGTGGGAAGCGCAACCATGCCTGGTCTTCCTGCTGAAATACACGCCACGCACCCAGGGAATCCATCAAGCGCTTTTCGAGAGACAGGGATGGCATCCCTGAGGAAGTGAGCGTGCAGGGACTCGAACCCTGAACCAATGGCTTAAAAGGCCACTGCTCTGCCTGTTGAGCTACACGCCCTTTTTGCATTTCAAATTCTATCACGGCAGGGCACAGGCGTCAACGCCAATTTTCCAACCCTAAATTTCACCCCCAGCGGCTCGAAGCCAACCGTCGAGCGTTGCACGATATAGCGCCCGCTCAAAATATCCGCCATGCGGCGAAAGGCCTTCATAGCCTTTCTCAACCAATACTTCTAACAAAGGTTGCAACTGCTTAGCATAGTGCCGCATGCAGGCTTCGGGATGAATGCCTGGCCATGAATAGCAGGTCACGGTCACTCGACGTTGCTGTGTGGGTATACCCTCCGGGATGGTCAGCGTCCAGTCTGGATCCTCGGGATAGAACACATATTTATCCAGATTGCCCTGGGGAATCCCTTCGATTCCCCGCACAACTGGGGGCACAGCGTTGGGCAAATAAGGGTCTACTGCCAGATCTACCACCACTGCGTGCTCCGGCAACCACCCAATCCAGGCATTGGGAACCACCGGACGGCTGGTATCACGGCGTTGGGTCGCGTCTACCAATATATCCGCTTCTTGCATCAAGCGCTGCATCTGCTCGGGCTGACGGGTCATGTTCCGTCCCACCACCCAGGCTATTGCACCCCGTCCACCAGCGCGAATATGTTCCTCATTGCGCTCGATATTTCCCAGCTTAGTCGCCGCTTCGACCGCGTGCTTTCCTACCGCCCCTGCGCCTAGGATTAGCACTTGTATAGGTGTGCCATCGGGTTTTTGCAGGCCTGGCCAGCACTTTTCAAGGACATCAAATGCTGCCTCCAGACCATTCCAGGCCACTGCGCGCATATTCTCAACCAAACGCTCATTGTTATCATCTACGATGCTGTCCATCGAAATTGCCCGTATCCCCAACTCACGTAAAATCTTCACCCGATTGGGTCGAGTGGGGTAATGAAGCATAGAGAGCAAAACCGCCCCTCGTCGTAAGAGAGGGAATTCCTCCTCCTTGGGAGAGCGTAACACAATCACCAGATCCTGCTGAAACACTTCTTCCCGGGTCCCTCGCACTACATTGACATGCCCCTGCTGATAATCATCGAAGGTGAAACCCGAGCGCGAGCCGTATCCATCCTCAAGCATCACCCTCACCCCCAAATCGGCAAGAAATTGAATAAACTCGGGTAGAAAGACCCGCCGCTCACCGGCTTCCTTCCGCATCCTGGGAAACCCAACACTACGGATCTTCATCTTGGAGATCTCTCCCTTCTTCTCAGTGTGATTTCCAGTGCGAGAGCATAGCCCTGGAAATTGCTCGCTCAAAAAATGTGCCTTTGGGGTCAATGTGGCGTACACCCCCTGCCTGAATTAAGGTCCGCAAAATAGGAGCCAATTGTTTCCCATAAACATCCATGCACTCAACCGGCGTCAGCCCCGGCCATGAATAACATGAGACCACATGACGACGATTTTTCGCATTGACACAAGCCGGCAACCGCTCAAAAGCCGGATCATCGGGAGCAAACACATACTGATCCAAATTGCCGTGAGGAATTCCCTCAATGGCCTTGACACTAACGCTCGGCCCCTCACATTCGTAAGGATCAACCGAAAGATCTAGAATCACGGCATGAAGCGGCAGGAAAGCCAACCATTCATTCGGGATAATCGGCTTTGAAGGATCCACCCGCTGAGTGGCATCTACCAGGATATCCGTGCGCCGCAGTAATTCAATCATCACGGCTTGATGGGAAGTAAGGTCAAAGTCCAACACGGTTGCCTGAACCCCCAACACCCCTGCTGACGCCAACTGCCGCCAATAGGTCTCATCCCCATATCGAACCGCGGCCGGTAAAACATGCATTCCCACCATACCTGCCCCCATAACACTAACATAGATAGGGGGCCGACGAGGATGTTCAAAGCCGGGTGGGTCTGGATAAATGCGCCGCAAGACCTCAAACGCCGTTCGTACTCCGTTCCAAGCCACCATACGCAGATTCTCAACCAGTCGCCGCCCTGTATCGTCCTTGAGCGAATCCAGAGAAATGGCCTCAAGCCCCAGATCTCGCAATAACTTAACCCGCCCCGGCCGAGTCGGATAATGAATCATTGAGATTAAGCATGCCCCCGGGCGCATCCAGCGCAGAAACTCTTCTTGGGGATAACGCAGCACCAGCACATAATCCTGAGCATACACGATTGGCAAGTCTGCGAAGCGAATCCCCGGTGCCACCCGCCGATAATCGGATTCGTGCAAGCCCATACCGGACCCGTAGCCATGTTCGAGCACCACTTCACCCCCCCAGCGTTCAATGTGAGCCACCAGTTCGGGCAGAAAGGCGCGCACCTCCCCCTGTTCGGCATGGATGCACGGTAGTCCAAAAGTCAGTTTTTGCACTTGGCTCATCTCCCGAGGAGTAATGTCTCACACTCAATATAGTTTATCAAGAGTTGCCCCCAGATCCAAATCCCTCCCAGCCTTGAATTCTTGCCCGACTATGCTAAACTCTTGGTTAGATGATCCTTCTTACACTAGAGATGGGATTGTGGAAAAGCGAACATTACGTCTCCGTCTAATCCTTGAGATTTTGATTGTGGTAGTCCTATGCCTACTGACCCTCTGGGTGTTCTACTCATTGGGGGTTTTCAATCCTCCCCAATCTGAACGGCGAGCCACGTTACTTATCAAGGCCTCGGGCGGTTTTGCTCACATTGATTACCGCGTTGGGAACACAATGATTTACAAACAACACGCTGTTGCAACCCCCTGGAAACTGGAAACCACGTTCTCCCAAGGGGAGGAGGTTTTCCTGACCGCCGCTAATCCCTCCGGTTACGGAGACCTGGAATGCCAGATCATCCTGAATGGACGAGTGTGGAAATCTCAACGCGCAGAGTTTCCGGATGATAAAGTGGCCTGCGCCGGTATTGTGCCATAAAAAGTCTTCCCCTGGGTGCGCGTCCCTAGGTTTTGTAGCAGACACTCCAAGTCTAGTAAAAGCACTAACCCTTCGTCAAGCCGCACTACTCCCCTCAAATACATCGTACCGGTAGTTCGCGCCATTGGTGGAGGTGGCTCAATCAGGCTAGCAGGTACCTGGCGAACCGAATCAACGCGATCTACCACCAGCCCGGCCAACCCAAATGGGCTACGTACTACAACGATTCGTGTTTCCGGACTTTCCGGGCTCTGAGGTTGCCCTAGACGCTGGTTCAGATCAACGACTGGCAAGACAGCTCCACGCAGGTTGGTAACCCCTCGAATATACCCAGGAGTCTTGGGGACCCGAGTGATCGGTTGCATTTTGATAATGGCTTCAACTACTTCCACCCGTAATCCATAAGTCACATTGCCCAGAGCCAAGATTACAATCTGCTCATCTGACTTTGAAGAGAGTTTGGGTTGAGAGGATTGCTCGTGATGGTTTTTCGTGGGATTTGCTTGTCCTTCAAGCCCATCTCTCCTGTCAGGCTCAGTCTCAACAACATTTTCCCCCGGAAAGGCTGAAAGAGACTCGGTTCCAGATGCTTCTAGCGTTCGCACAATTTCCCCCGCTAGTTTTGCTTCACTTTCCTCTGGGACCTCTGATTGAGCAAAGTTTGGAAAGGAAGCAGTCCCTGATTTCCCCTCGGAGTTTTTTTTGAACCCGACCGAGAAAAGTTGATCCAGGGCCTGGCTGAGTTTATCCCGTCGTCCCATGATAGACCCTCCTGTCATCAAACATCAGACGCCTCAAAATACGCCAATATTTCTTGCGCCCATTGTCGGTAGTGTTGGGCCGCCCGTGATTTGGGTGCATAGCGCAGAATGGGCTCGCCCGCTGCTGCGGCCTCGCGCACGCGAGTATCCAACCCAATCACCATCTTCCACAACCGGTCTGAGAAAGAGGCTCGCAAACGCGCTAACATCGAATGACTAATACCATTCCGACGGTCAAACATGACACACAATAAGGAGTAATCTAACGAGGGGTTCGTGCGCCCTTTGACTGCTTCAATGGTCGTGATAAGTTGCATTAATCCCCAAGCGGCCAAGTAATCGGCCGGTACTGGGATCACAACGTGTTGAGCTGCTGTCAGCGCCATGATCGTTAGTGGCCCTAGGGAAGGTGAACAATCAACGAGTACATATTCATAATCCGAGGCAATTGCATTTAGCATTTTCCGCAAGCCAAGCTCATAACTAGGGACCTCAAGCAATCGTTGCTCAAGGGTTACCAAGCTGGGATCTCCTGGTAACAAGTGCAACCCATTTGGTAATAAGGAGATCGGGACAAGCGGAGGATGGGTAGCGCGCAATCCCAACGCTTGCGCCAACCAGTCCACAATCCCCCCATCATCTAGAGGATCTCGCACACCTGCGCAAACACTCAAATTCATTTGCGGGTCTAGATCAATCAGCAATACCCGACGCCCTTGCTCAGCCAGACATGCCCCAAGCGAAAGGCAAGTGGTTGTTTTAGCAACGCCACCTTTTTGATTAACAATTGCCAGCGTGCGTCCCATGTGACTTGCCCTCCCAAACCTCAAACTTCTGGGCGCGGTGGGGTAGGCAACTGACCACTCCGCAACATACTGCCCCTTCCCTCGCGCAGAGCAAGATGGATGGTCACTTGTCCGCCTTCAAATTCAAGTGGAACGATCAAGCGCGGAAAGTCCAGGGTTGAGATGCGTGCCCCATTCCCTAAAAGCAAAGTTGGCGGTGAAATGACCGACTCATAACCAGCGTGAGAGAGTTTGACACTGGCTCGCCCAGTGATTACATTTCCCAATTCCGCTACCGCACTTTGAGCCAAGGGATCCAAGGAGGTGACTTGGGCCCCCATCATTTGTGAAACTAGAGACAAGGCCGTTGGCATCCCCATCGAATAAAACACAGTCCCTTCCACCTGACCCACCAGCGAAAGAATAACCGTTAAGTCCTCAGTGACATAAACACCCTTCTCCAGACCCAGATCACCCCGCCTCAGGCTAAAGCCAGTTTCGGCCTTCAACACCTCAAAAGCAGCCTCAACGAATGGATTAAGAAACTTGACGTTCATTGAGCTCCTTCCTTTCGCCGATCCTTAACTGGCACCGTTGACCGCCAGAGGAATAAAGTTGCTTCCTCTTGCATCCGACGAGCCTTCGCGCACGGCCAAATGCACCGTCAAATCGCCTAAATTTGTTTGTAATGGGACCACCAAACGCGGAAAATCCAGCGTTGAAATCTGAACCCCTCGCCCAGAAATCAGGGTAGGCGGTGAAATGTTTGTACGATATCCCGCCTCGGCCAACTTGATTGTGGCGCGTCCTGTGATTACATTACCTAATTCCGCAATGCCACTCTGAGCAAGGTTGTCAAATTCGCGGAACTCCTGCCCCATCATCAACGAAACAAACTTAAGCGCTGTCTCGTATGAAAGCCCATAAAGAACCACCCCTTGCAGTTCATCTACCAAGCTGATAAGTACCGTCACATCATCAGTGGTCAAAGCAGACTTATGCAAAGAGAGAGGCCCTCGCGAGGTGCTCACGTTCATCTCTGCCATTAACACCTCATTTGCGGCTTCTACGAAAGGATTGAGGAAGTTAACATTCATAACCCAGATTCCTTTCCAAGGATGAAACTTAGCCCCGGCGCATTAAACCAATATAGTGCTCTGCCTCTTCGATCAGAGCACTCACACGCGGGAGCATGTAATCAAAGAAGCCCTCATCTAACCCCAAAATCTGGAACGCACGCAAATCCAATTGATACTGCAAACCATCGCACCCCAAACCAATCCCAAATATCATCATGGCAGCATCCGCGACATGAACTGCTGCAGCCAGAACAACCCCATCCCCAGCCAGACTCGGCCGGTGGTGAAACGCAATTGCCTCTGGTAATGGCGAGGGTAAATTCCAACGCCGCGCCAGTTCTCCTCCCAGAGTCGCATGATCAATACCAAAGTAGTGACGCTCCAAGTAATCAAACGGCATCTGCTCCCAGGTGCCTTCAAAAGGGTCTAAAGTTCGCAACAACACCTCAAAGGCCAACTTGCCAATATCGCATAATAGACCGGCGTGATAAGCCTCCTCGGCAACCTGAGGGCCCAGATGCTGAGCCGCCAGACGTGCCCCACCAGCCACACCCACAGCGTGCTTCCACAGTTCTCCACGATCCAGACGGTACCCCGGCACTGGACGGTCCATTAAGGCAGCAACCGAAGCTGTCAGGATCAGGCTTTGCACTGCATTCTGTCCCAGATAAACCACCGCCTGATGCACTGTCTTGATGGGCTGAAGAGGACTGTAATAGGCTGAATTCGCCCAACGCAGGATCAAACTGGCCATGGATTGATCCAACGCCAGTACATTTGCGATCTCGGCCAGGTTGGATTTAGGGTTGCGGATCAACTCCAAAGCCTTGTGGACCGCCTGCGAAAGGGGGGGCAGGTCGCCAATGCGCCGCAACAAAACCTCGAGATTGAATCGGGGTGAGGTCATACCACCTTCTTCATGTAAAAAGAGATCTGAAAACTGGCGAAACCATAAATCTGAGGATGGGGGATAAGTTCTGTCCCTCCCAAGAACAGAAAGCCTCCTGGGCGCAACGCCTGATGGAATTTCCGGTAGAGGGTCTCCTTGGCCTCATTGGTGAAATAAATGACCACATTACGGCAAACGATCAGATCAAAATCGCCCTCGAAAGGATCCGCCAGCAGATTCTGCTCGCGAAAGATCACCTTCTGCGCTAGATTCTCACGCACCAAATACGGCGGACCACCAGGCTCGAAGTAGCGTTGCAGAAAGGAAGGAGAGACATGCCGAACTTCCTCAACGTTATAGGGCCCACGGGCAACAGCCTTCTTTAGGGCCCCTCGATCCAGATCGGTTGCTAGAAGGTAAGGAGCTGGGCGCACTCCTATGTCATCGCACAGCATTGCCAGTGAGTAAGCCTCCTGGCCCGTCGAGCACCCCGCACTCCAGATACGCAAGCGGGGGCGATGAGTTTGGCGCTGTTCCTGAAGCAGGCGCGGTAAAACATGGGTGCGCAGAAGTTCCCAGCGCTCGGGATCACGGAAAAATTCACTGACATTGATCGTCAGATAATCACGTAACCGCTGCTGCTCCCGCTCATCCTTGTGTATCCAGGCAAAATAATCTTCCCATGAAGCCTTACTGGAACGCGCCAACCAGGAGTCTAGGCGACGACGCATCTGCTCGTCCTTGTAATACGAGAGGTCAATTCCCAACAAGGTCTTGATCGAGGCTTTAACCCGTTCGTACTCAAGGCGTTCCATAAGGCTCTCCCCTCCCCCCGCCATTGCGCTGGCGGACTTGTTGCTCAATTGCAGTGGGTATAGCATGCAAAGGCAACACTGCATCTGCCGCTTGTGCCTCAATCACACTGCGCGGCATCCCCCACACGACGGCCGTAGATTCATCCTCAGCAATCACATACCCGCCCAGAGCATGAACTAAGGCAGCACCATTTGCCCCATCATTGCCCATCCCAGTCAGAATCACCCCCACCGTCCGGGAAGCAAAATGCTGTGCTACCGAGAGCAAGGTAACATCCACGGCCGGACGCACCCCATGAACTGGCGGATTCTGACTCAAGTTAACGGTTCCGTTTGCATCGAGGGTGAGATGAAAGCCACCCGGTGCCAATAGCCCTAATCCCACCTCCAATCGGTCACCCGGCGCCGCCTCTTTGATTTTGAAAGCAGCAAGGGTATCCAAACGCTGAGCGAGCGAGCGTGTAAACCCCGCAGGCATGTGCTGTACAATCAAGAGTGCTGCAGGCATATCAACGGGCAGAGCTGACACTAGAGCATTGAGCGCCCGTGGACCACCAGTCGAGGCACCAATGACCACAAGGACATCCCCATCACGCCAGGGGCGAGTGCTCTTGACAGAAGTCGCTTGCCCCCTTCGATCCTCCTCCTGCCAAGCCGCCAACGGTAGACTCCGCACACGCACGTGCACCGCGCGCCGGATCTTCTGTACCACCTCATCCATCACTACCTGGATATTGGCCTTGCTCTCTGGCTTAGCAACAAAATCCACGGCCCCTAGCGTCAAGGCCCGTACTGTTTCCTGCGTCCCTTCCTTCGTCAAACTACTCAGCATGATGACCGGCCGTGGCTGGGTGCGCATGATTTCCTGCAGAGTGCTCAAGCCATCCATGCGCGGCATCTCAACATCCAGGGTAACCACCTGCGGGTTCAAACGGGGAATCATCTCCAGGGCTTCTTCACCATCTCGTGCCACACCTACGACCTGAATATCCTGTACCTCACTCAGGTAGCGGGTAATAGTGAAGCGCATATAGGCCGAATCATCCACCACCAGCACTCGAATCGGGTTGTTCACTTCCGCAGACGCCCTAGACTCCATATAACCCTCAAGATCACCCTAGAAGCTTCTGTAACGCGCTAAGCACCCGTTCTTGGTTGAAGGGCTTAACGACAAAATCGCGCGCTCCCGATTTCACGGCCTCCAGTACCACTGATTCTTGCCCCAGAGCAGTTAACATCACCACTTTGGCGTGCGGATCATAAGCCCGAATATTCTTGAGGGCGGTTAAACCGTCCATCTCAGGCATGGTGATATCCATCAACACCACATCTGGCCGCTCTGCTTTATATTTCTCAACGGCCATTGCCCCATTCTCTGCCTCAATGACCTGATAGCCTTCAGCGACGAGCATTTTCGAGATGCGCACCCGTAGGAATTCAGCATCGTCCACTACAAGCACAGTTGCCATGGCCTCTCCTTTCTGATCCAGAAGATGATTTCCTGCTAGAGTGTCTGTTCTATGCCTCCAATCCGACGTACAACCAATTTCCCTGAATCAACAAACAACTTAACCGTGCGCCCCACACTGCCACCCACTTCAACACCCGCAACCTTCAAACCTAGGGCTTCCAAAATGTAATAAGCTGCCTGCACATTACGCGTTCCAATTTCAAACGTATGTGAAAGCGCTGAACTCAGCAACATGTTCGCACCACCCACCAATTTCACAATCAGATAGCGGCGATGCGCACCAGCTACCTCCAT
>NZ_CALIMF010000032.1 GCF_938028735.1 uncultured Thermanaerothrix sp. | reverse complement strand
TCCAGGGCACCTGCAAACCGAGCCTACTCTGCTGCCTGAGCCCACCCCAACATCGGTTGTCTTTTATCACTCCCTATATGAAGTGAACCGGACGCCCCGGCTTTCTCCTGGAACCGCTTTTGGGGTAGGTTCTTATATGATCGCCGTTCAAAGCGTGACTCTTTGGGGTGATCTAGTGATAGCAGAACTGATGCTCGAACGGCTCTCCTGGGAACAGATCGAGAGACAGAAGTCTCTTAGCCCTTTATTCTTGACCGTGACCGAAGAGGCAGGGATGAGCACAGTTCTACTAGCGTTGGATCCCAAAGTTTCTCCCGCCTCTAAAGGATTAGCGTTGGTGGAGGCGCGGCAGGAAGATGGCAGCCTGTGCGGTACGGAAGGAAAGGAACCCCCAGGCTGGAGAGCGAAAGGTCAGTGTCGCTTTGTCTTTTCTTCGGCAATGAAACCAGCCTACCTGGGTTTCCTGGCGTTGCGAAAGGGGGGTTCCTTACTGGTTCCCTTCATTCCTGGAGGTGGGGCTCAACTGGTTGCCCTCATCCCACTACCGCTCTTCCCGGCTCCTCTAGAGGGGTTGGTACCGGAGCGGCCTTTCCTGCCCGGTCGTCCGGTGCGGACCGAAGGTGGGATGGAGATGATGGTACAGGGGACGTGGTATGAGGTGAGCCAAGGACAAATTAGGGTTCGCTTGCAGGCCCAATGCGTTGGTCCAGCAAATTGTGATTCAAGGATCTCCCTGACCAGGCAGAACCTGCAAGAGTTCTTCGCGGTTGGCCCCGATCCTTATGCTGGAATTCTCCTCCTAAAGCCAGGCGAAACGGCGGAGCGGGAATTAATCTTTGCGGTCCCTGAGCCCGCGGAGGGTTGGATACTTCATGTTTCGGAGACTTTTCCCGACCCCTCTTCCTCAGATGCCATCCTCAGTTTTGAATACTACATTGCACTGCCGCTGAGTAATTAGCCATCGTTAGGTAATACTTCTTGTAGGCTCACCCTTGGTCTCCATCTCAAACCTTCTTTCTCAACTGCTTCCTCCCAACCAGCGACTTGCATATCGTCGCCACCAGCTGTTGCCTGCTTTGGCTTGCGTGTTGTTATCGAGCGCTAAATGATGACGCTCCAAGCATGGTTACGTATAGCCCCTCTTGCACCGCCTGCTCTCTTGAATGAACGTGTTGCATATAGTCTCTTCTCCGGTCTTGTTTGCCAGTAGCGCTATGCTCCTCGTACCGAACGCTACCTCCAGCCGCATGTAATAGGAGTTGATTGGCGAGGTCAAGTGGGCCAGTAGCGCCCAACTCACTTATGGCACCCACCACGATCTGTATTCGAGTATAGGCGCGTTGCCATGTTCCCATTGCCGACGGGTTGCGTAGGCGGCATAGAGAGGCGCGGGTGGTGTCCTGTGCACAAACCTCTGGATGGTTCTGCGTCCCATCAACGCTGATCATGGTATGATATAACTGTCTCGACTAGGGCCATATTGTCAAGATATGCCGGGCGGATGGCAGATCCTTGTGAACCATGGCCAAGCCGATAATAGCTTCAAGCTAGTGGAGCGCTCAGGGCTACAGCTCAATCTTAAGGCTTGGGGCAAGCAGGGTGGAAGTAAATGGCTCCATCGTTCAAGCGGCGGTAGAGGCGCAGACCGGCCGTAAAGGTAGCTCTGTAGTGGGTGGCTTGGTGATCATAGAGGGCCTGCATCTGCTGGCTGAATTCGGGTTCGAACAGGATCAGGGCAGCACACTGGGTGCGGAAAACCGTTTCATCCTCACTCTCGCCACTCCCGAAAGGCTGCTCTGATGTTGTAAGATCTGCCCGGATAAGTCGCGTTATTTCATAAGGATAGCGTTGCGTGTAAAAAAGTACCGCTGCCGTCTGATTAGAAACAAATGGCAGATTGGCTGGAAGGTCTCGTACTGCTCGCAGTGTTTCGGATTCCCGCCAGCGCAAGCCGCTGTAACCACTGCCGGTGGCGTGACGCGCGCTGAGGTAAGAAAGAGTTGCAGGCAAATAATATGCCAGTGTTGAAAGAAGAATAACCGCAGTGAGTAACCCCTGCCAATAAGGAGCACTGGAGCGACTTCGCAAGGCCAGAAAAAGACCACCAGGGATAATAGTAGCCAGCGCAATGAAGCATGGCATTAGCAAGCGAGTGTCAATATCTGGTTGCAGGGAAGAAAAGAGATAAGCCAATCCCAGAAAAAGCAGGTAACCTAGGGCATAGAGGGCCATGATAGCCCACCAAGTTAACCCACCCGACAGGTCCGACTTACGCTCTCTCTGCTTGCGGGTTTGTCTCCATGTCCATCCAAAGCCCAGGGCGGCCAAAAGGCCCAAGCCCAACACCGCCAGTGATTTAAGCCAGGATGCTGGTAACATCTTGAAAAAGGGCATCCATTCGAGAAGCACCCGTGTGACCTCCTGACGCAGAGCATTGGCCTGCGCCAGGAGTGCTGAGCTCAGAACAAAGGGGCGTGTGGGTAGGGTTTCCCGAAAGAGCCAAGCCAAAGGTAACGTGCCGGCCAGCAGGGCATACCCAGAAGCGCGGAGCGCTGCTTCGCGCAGCGAATGGCGGTGCACGATTAGGATGACCACAACACCTACGGCTAAATTGACCAGCCCAATGGTGCGCATCAATCCGGCGCCAGCGGCACACAGTGCAGCCAGAATTCCCAGCCCCGGACGGGGTGAGCGGGTATAGAGAGCCAGGAGAAAGAGGTTGAGCAGGGCTAACAGCATGTAGAGAGGTTCACTCATGGCCCCATCAAAAGCCATAATGACCCCGGGCGCCAGCAGGACCAGCAAGGCAGTCGTCCACCCCCACCCCCAAGAGCCCGAGAAATGCCATGTACCCCATCCCAGCATCAACACGCACAAAGCGAAACACAGGCTGTTTACTGTAGCGAGGGCTCTCAAGGGATCAAGATTTAGGGCGAGTAGTGCGCCGATCAGCCAGGGGTAGCCAGGAGGCATCATGGGGTCAAATTCCCCGCTGGGATTGTAAATTCCCAGCCCATGGCCGGTTATCCAGTTGCGGGCGGAGAGGATGTAAGCCACCGAATCGCTGTACACCCACGGCCCCCAACGCATGGCATAGAGCAAGAGACCTGCACCGCACACCGCCGGGAACAAAAAGGATAGGGCTACTATGGAACTAAATGATGACTGTGAACGCATGGGTTTATTTTATTATGAGAAGCGCTCCACGTGCAGCCAGAGAACGAGAAAGGACGTGCAGGATATTGTCTTTTTGCCCACGTCTGAGTATAATAAAAAAGCGCTTGGGCGGTTAGCTCAGTTGGTTAGAGCGTCGCGTTGACATCGCGGAGGTCGTAGGTTCGAGTCCTATACCGCCCACCTCCCCCAATCCACCCCTCCATCCCCCACCTTTTGCGCGGCAAAGTTGCCGCGCAAACTTTTTAACCGTAACTTTTCCGTCCGATAGACGACTTATCTTATGAAAATACCCCATAACTCTGCTTGAGGAGGAAGACAGGATGAAAACGATCCCCTGGCGAAGGTTCTCGGTGTTGGTGAGCGGTTGGCTCCTACTAGTGCTGGCCGGTTGCACAACGCTGGATGCGAACGCGGCCTTTGGTGCGCTTCAGGCCCTTAGCCGTCCCACTCCATCCCTGGAATCGGAAGTCACCCCCACCCATGTGCCTACACTGGGAGTAGTGACCTTCAAAGGCACGGTGGACAGTCTGAGTTCCGATTCTTTGGTTGTTGACGGGCTCACATTTCGCATAGATGCTCAATCTTTGTTGCCGCAAGGGTTACAGACTGGTGAAGCAGTTGCGGTGAAAGCGGTACTGTTGCCAGATGGTAGCCGTTATGCAGTTGAAGTAACCCGTTTGGACAAGATGCCAGACGAGAGTGAGTTCAAGTTCTACGGTATTGTGGAAAGTATCTCTGAGACCACATGGGTCATCTCTGGCGAGATCGTCCAGGTCACAGCGCAGACCCAAATTGAAGTTGGCATCGCGGTGGGCAGTCTGGTGGAGGTAGAAGGCGTGGTGAGTGCGGGCAACCTAGTGGCCTACAAGATCAGCCGGGAAGGCGACGAGAGGCAGCCCTCACCCCAGCCAACCCCGGCTGTTTCCGAGGAAGACGAAGTCGAATGGTTCGGAGTCGTTGTTCAAATTGCCGATGGGGTGTGGGTTATTGGTGAGCAGACTGTGCAAGTGACCGCTCAAACCGAGTTCAAAGGCAACCCTCAAGTGGGTGACCTGGTCAAGGTGCATGCCATGCCAAGTCAGAGTGGATACGTGGCCCGTGAGATTGAGAAGATCCGTTCTTTCCCCACGGCTGAAACAGCCCCTCAGGCTCGCAACTTCAAGTTTTATGGTACGGTAGAGAGCATTGATGGCACCACATGGGTGATCAGCGGTGTCACTGTGAATGTGGATGCATACACCACACTTAAGGGCAACCCAGGGGTGGGCAGCCAGGTGGAGGTCAAAGCCCTGGTTCAGAGCGATGGCACCTACCTGGCGACCCAGATCAGGGTGAAGGAAAGCGGGAGCGGACGCCTGGATTTCCGCGCTACACCGGGTCGTGACGATGATTATGAGTCCAGTTCACCGAGTGGTGCTCACTCCCGTGGTCGTTCTGAAGGCAACGATCATGACAGAAAAAGCGATGATGGCCGCGGGGATAAGGACTAAAAGGCTTTGATGGAATGAGCGCGATGGTAGGGTCCCTGTCCGGTATTGGTTATCCTTGGGTGCCTTCTCGGCATAGGGAAGGCCACAGGCAGGGACCACTCCTCCCGGCGCGGGATGGGGTATACTGGGGAAGGAGGAAACGACCCTTTTTGGCCCTGGCCGGGATGGATGACTTTAGCGATTTAATATCCCGTGCGCGTGCCCTGGATGCAGAAGCCCTAGCTGCTTTGCATGATCTCCTGTATCCGGCCGTCTATCGCTACATTGCCTACCGTTTGGGGGATGGCCCGCTGAGCGAAGACCTGACCGCCGAGGTGTTTCTGCGCTTCCTTGAGGCCTTACGAGCGAGGCGGATACGCGGGGATAATATACGGGCGTGGTGTTTTACCACCGCCCATCACTTGGTGATGGACCATCTGCGTCAGCAATATCGCCATACTGTTCAATCGTTGAATGGTGCTCATCCTGATCCTCAAGTTCATCCTGAACAGGCTCTAGAGGCTCACCAGCAGTTGGAAGCCGTGCAACGGGCGATGCGTCATCTGACGCCAGAACAGCAACACGTGCTGACCTTGCGCTTCTCTCAAGAGTGTTCCCTGGAAGAAACGGCCGCACTAATGGGTAAGAGTATCAACGCGGTGAAGGTGCTTCAATTTCGTGCCCTGATGGCCTTACGGCGATGGCTGGAGCGGGAGGGCCTATGAAGTCTCCGTCTGGGGTCACGCCTGAGGTTTTAGAAGCCTGCTTGCAAGCGCTTGAACGAGGTCAGGCCATCGAGGAGGTACTGGCGCGCTACCCTGAGCAGGCAGCAAACTTGGCCCCGTTGCTACAGGCCGCTCAGAGCAGCCGAGCCTTGGCAAGCACTTTGCGCATGCCCTTGGGAGCGCGGGCGCGTAGCCGGGCGCGTTTCCTGGCCCATGCCAAAACCCTGCCCTCTGCTGCCGCTTCAGCGGGGGCACGATTACCGCGCCTGGGCCTGGCTTGGGGAAGCGTTGCAGTCGTCCTAGTGCTTATTTTGAGCCTGGTGGTGACCACGTTGGCTTCGGCGCAGGCGTTGCCAGGGCAACCGCTTTACCCTATCAAGCGGGCTGTGGAGGCAGTCCAGTATAATCTGACGGCTGATCCGAGTGCACGGTTGGCATTCGCCGAAACCTTGGATGAAAAACGGGCAGCAGAAGTCCAAGCGCTCATTCAGCAAGGGCAGCAGCAGCGGGTGGCTTTTGCCGGCTTTCTCATTCGCAACCCTATGGCGTCATGGGAGGTCCATCGGATCCCATTGCTGCTTTCTCCCGATCAAGAAGCGCTCGCCCGATCCCTAGAGGGAGCCTATGTCAATATAGAAGGGGAGAGCGAGCCGATGCTGGGGGTTAGAGTCGAGCGCCTCGAACTGCAGTTGCTTGCCGTGCGTGGTACCCTGCGTGAGGTGACCGCGGATTATCTGCGCATAGATGGACTCACCCTTTGGCTTAGTCCTGCTACGCAACGCCGCGGCGGGTTGCAGGTGGGGCAGAGCGTTTCGGCAACGGTAGTGCGTCTGGCGCAGGATCAGTACCTTGCCCTGGTGGTGCAGGGGCAAGGAGGGGATGGTGCTATTGCTCTGCCCGATGTTTCGGCGACTCCCTGGCAGGAATTGCGCCGTAACGCACCTCACATTTTGCCTTCACCCTTGTCTCGTGAAGCGACGCCAGAACCCCGACTCACCCTACCGCCGGGCTTGCTCAGACAAACCGAGCGTTCTCTCCCCACGGTACATTTAGAGGTGACAGTGGAACGAGAGGACAAAGACGCGAACAAGACCCCGGAGCCCACCCGCACCTTGCGCCCGAGTAAAACGCCCCGGCCGACCGAATTTGAGATCAGAACCCCTGCGGCAACTAAATCAAACACCCCAGAAGAGCACAAGGATAACGACGATGATGATTAACCACCCTGCTTACGTGAGGCCGTAGGGGTGAAGAGGCGTTCCCAGCCCTCACGCAGGCGGCGGTAAGTGTCTTCGAGGGCTTCGGGCAGGACGCGGGTTCCGGCCAGCGTGGACATGAAGTTGGTATCGCCGACCCAACGCGGTACCACATGGAAATGGACGTGCTCAGCAATCCCAGCACCGGCCACCGCCCCAATATTGGCGCCGATGTTGAAGCCTTCGGGCCGGTAGACTTCCCGAATAACTTGCACACTGGCGGTAATCAGTTCAAAAATCTCACTACGTGTTGCGGCATCCAGGGCTTCCAGCGTGGCCACGTGCTGGTAGGGCACTACCATGAGGTGCCCACTGGTGTAAGGAAAACGGTTTAGAATGACAAAGGCAAGCTGGCCGCGCGCTACGACCAGGTTTTGCTCACCATCGGACTGTTGCGCGGCTTCGCAGAAGACACAGCCTTGATTGCGGTTGCTTTGCTCAATATACTGGCTACGCCAGGGGGACCATAACCGTTCCATGCATCGCTCCCAACCTTAAAGGAATTTCAACCTACGCACGATGTAGTTCATCGGTAGCCCAAACGCACCCCTGCGAGCAGGCCTTTGGTTGTCCTGATTCTATCACAAGATACTCGCCTCTTTTTCTTCGCGTTGAATCTCGTAATGCGTATTTTCCTTCCTCATCAAGAAACTTCTGGCCCAGATCTTGTCCTCATGCTTGGATGAACAGACCCGCGACACACGGTTGCACGAAACTTTTGGCCCTGGTATGATTGGGACGATGACCACGACCCGTCGAATACGCGTCAATGCTCGGGAGCCGGAGCCCGCGGCTATTGCCGAGGCAGCAGCATTGTTGCGGCGGGGGGAATTGGTGGCCTTTCCAACCGAGACGGTGTATGGCCTGGGGGCCAATGCGCTGGATGCCAGGGCTGTGCGTCGCATTTTTGAAGCCAAAGGGCGTCCTGCCAATGATCCGCTGATCGTGCACTTGGCCAGCGCCGAGTGGTTGCCGCGGGTGGTGGCCGCGCTTCCCGCTACTGTGGAGCCGTTGGCGGCACGCTTTTGGCCCGGCCCGCTGACGCTTATCCTGCCCCGCGCCCCTGCCGTGCCCCCGGAGGTCACCGCCGGGCTGGAAACAGTGGCCGTGCGAGTGCCGGCTCACCCGGTGGCGTTGGCGCTCTTGCGCATCAGTGATTTGCCCATTGCGGCTCCTTCGGCCAATCGCTTTGGTGGGGTCAGCCCAACAACTGCTGAACACGTCTGGCACGACCTGGCGGGACGGGTGGCGTGCATCTTGGATGGCGGCCCAACCCCCATTGGCGTGGAATCCACAGTTTTGGATCTTACCACTCAGCCACCCCGAATCCTGCGGCCAGGAGGAACTCCCCGCGAGGCGCTGGAAGCAGTTCTGGGCACGGTGGAGGTATGGGAAGGCAGTGCGACCGACGCCGCTCAGCGTTCGCCGGGGTTGCTGGCTAAGCATTATGCTCCGCGTGCCCGTTTGACGCTGGTACTGGGTGAAGATACCGAGGCTTTGCTGGCGCGGGTGGTGGAAGTGGCACAGACCCTGGGCGCCCAGGGCGAGCGCGTGGGAGTGTTGCTAGCAGATGAGGACGCGCGCCAAGTAGAAACCCTGCTTCCCGGTGCGATTCTCCTGGCACTGGGCCCGCGTGATGATCTGGCCGAAATCGCCCGCAACCTTTACGCTGCCTTGCGCTATCTGGATGCTCAGGGCGTGACGGTCATTGTGACGCGCGAATTCGGTCGCCGCGGTCTGGGTCTGGCCATCCGTGACCGCTTGCGCCGCGCGGCTTCGCAAATTATTACGCTTTCATCCTGAGTCCCGGAGAGCCTTATGGCATCCATATCCTTGACGCCTGAATCCCTTGGAAGCACTGCGTTACCTGGTCTGCCACCCGCGCCCGAACGCGTTTTTCCCGCTTACATGGGGTATTCCATTGCTAACTTACCCGCTACTATCTGCGCCTGGCTGGGCGTTCCACCCCCAGAAGGTGCTGCACCCCCTCTGGCTGAACTTTATCGGCAGGCGTTGCATTCGCGGTATCGGCGCGTGGTGTTGCTGGTGGTTGATGGGCTGGGTTGGCATTTTGCCCACCGGCGGGGTGGGTTGGTGCCGGAGGGGGCTGCGCCAGTTTATGGCTTACCCCTTACCAGTGTGGTACCCAGCACCACTGCCACGGCCCTGACCACCCTATGGACAGGAGCCTATCCCGCCCGCCATGGTATCCTGGGGTATGAGATGTGGTTGAAAGAGTACGGGCTCATCGCCAACATGATTCTGCACAATCCGGCGGCGTTCAGTGGCGATTTTGGGTCGTTGCGCCTGGCGGGCTTTGACCCGGAGAATTTCCTGCAAGTGCCCGTGCTGGCGCCCCACCTGGCGTCCTACGGGGTACGCACCCTGGGGCTGATGCACGTGGCGATTGCCCGTTCTGGCCTGTCTCAAATGCTGATGCGGGGGTGCGATATCCTGCCGTTTCGCAATAGCAGTGACCTGTGGGTCACTTTAGAGCACCTGCTGGACGAAACCTCGAATCGCACCAGTTATATTTACGCTTACTGGGGAGATCTGGATGAACTGGCGCATCGTTTCGGGCCAGAGGATGAGCGAGTCAGCCTTGAGTTGGATGTTTTGCGTCTTCTGTTGCAGCGTTTGCTCCAGCCCCGCCTAGGGCGAGGGCGTGAAGATACGCTCTTGCTGGTGATGGCAGATCACGGTTTTGTGCCGACTCCTCGTCAGGCGCATTATGAATTGCGCCAGCACCCCGCCTTCATGCGCTATTTGCTGATGCCTCCCTCGGGTGAAAATCGCCTGCCCTACCTGTTCCCGCGCCCCGGGCGTGAGACCGATCTGCGCGATTACATTCAATCGGCCTGGCCTGAGACTTTTGACCTGGTCTCGGCGCACCAAGCAGTGCAAAGTGGTCTTTTTGGGCCTGGTGAACCGGATCCTATCGTTTATGATCGCCTGGGTGAATGGGTGCTGTTGCCCCGCGGTACCGCCTATCTTTGGTGGGCAAATAAAGAAAATAACCTCCTGGGGCGGCACGGCGGATTACATCCCCATGAAATGCTGGTTCCCTTGTATGCGTGGTGTCTGTGAGATGCGCACTCCGCTTTATGTCTTTTACGATGGTGAATGCCCGTTGTGCACCCATACAGCCCGGTGGTTGCAACGCCTGGATTGGCAACGGCGCCTGGTGGTGCTTTCGTTCCGCGCCCCGGGGGTGGTGACGCGCTACGGATTAGACCCTGTGCGCGCTGAGGCGCGCCTGCAAGCCCAAATTTCCGGGCGGACTTTAGAGGGCATAGCGGCAGTGGAGGCAATTATGGCGCGTTTGCCCGTACTCTGGCTGTTATGGCCTTGGGTGGCACTGGCTCGGCGGCTAGGGATCGGTCAGTGGCTTTATGACTGGGTGGCGCGCCGTCGCTGGCATTGGGGAGCACGCTTGACCTGTGCGGGGGCCTGTTCCCGTCCGAATCCCTCCCGTGGAGGGGAAACAGAGGCCTGAGATCCCTACGCCTCAGGGTGGTTTCTTCTGTGGGAGAGGTTAGGACGATGGGCAACGGGCAGGGGGTTTTGGGGCTCGCTCCATCGCCTAGTGTGCGGCTTAGGAGGGGGCGATCTCTGCGATGGGTACAGTGAAGTGGAAGGTTGTGCCCTTGCGATACTCAGACTCGAACCAAATCTTGCCTCCCTGCATCTCCACCAGGCTGCGGGTAATGTTCAATCCTAGGCCGCTGCCGGGCACCTCGCGGGTCTTTGGATCTTCGGAGCGGAAAAATTTCTGGAAAATCTTGGGCTGATCGGCGGGGGCAATACCGATGCCGGTGTCCTGTACCCAGATATGCACCACCTCCCGCGCGCCGTTAGGATCCCAATGATTCGGGCTACGTTCTGCCCCCAGGATGATCTGCCCGCCGGGGTCGGTGTATTTGTGGGCATTGTTGACCAGGTTGACCAGGATCTGGATCAGGCGGGTGCGGTCTGCCCACACGGGCGGCAGGTTGGAGGGCAGGTGCAGGGTAAAAGTCTGCTGCTTGTCCTCGATTTGGCGGCGGGTGGAACGCTCTACTTCGCCCACAATATCGGCCAGATTTAGAGCAGCGAACTCCAGGCGCATACGCCCGGCCTCAATCTTGGAAAGGTCGTTCAAATCCGAGACCAGCGTGCTCATGCGGTCCACGTTGGAGCGAATCACGTTAAGGAAACTGGCCTGCGCCTCGCTCACCGGCCCCACTGCGCCGGCAATGAGTAATTCGGTGTAGCCCTTGATGGAGGTCATCGGATTCTTTAGTTCATGGGCCACGAACGAAACGAACTCGCTCTTCGCCAGGTTGGCTGCCCGTACGGCAGCGTACAACTGGGCGTTGGCCAGCGCAATGGCCGCATGATCACATAGGCGCTGGAGAAATTCCAGCACGTCCGGCGGGCTGAAATCAGGATCGGCAGACTCCAAGATCAATAAAGTGCTTACGCCTTCCTCGCGGCGGATGGGCAGGAATACCTGGACACGGCTTTCGGGGTGCAGGCGCATGGCAGTGTCATCCAGGGCACGACGCAAGGTTTTGCCGCTTGCTAGTACGGTGGTCAGGGGTAGACCCGCTTGTACGGCTTCAGGTGTGGGCAGGGATTCTGCCTCGATGCCCTGCCACGCTATTGGGCGTAGCCCTGTCTCATCCACTGGCCCAATCAGGCCCACGCTGGCATGGGAGCGACGCATCGCCCAATTTAGGGTGATAGCCATGGCTTGGCTAAGATCGAGGGTGGCATTCAGTTCGCGGTCAATGCGTTGCATGACCGAAAGTTCTTCCACCCGCGCGGCCAAGGCCTGATCAGTCAGAGTGTAGAGGCGAGCATTCTCGATGGCAATGGCAGCCTGAGCAGCAAAGGCGCTGAGCAACTCGGCGTCTTCAGCCGTGAAGTTGCTGCCGTCTTTGCGATTGACCACTTCCAGCACTCCAATAGTGCGTTCTTTGACCACCAGCGGTACGGCCAGCACCGCCCGGGTGACGAAACCGGTCATTTCATCTGGCAAGCGGAACCATTCTGGGGACGCGTTGACGTCATTGACGATTTGAGGCTGGCGGGTCTGGAACGTCTTACCGGCCAACCCACGATCAGAGGGCATGCGCTGATTGAGCAAATTTTGGGCTACCGGACCCAGCACCACGCGGAAAACCAGTTCATCACTGGCTTCGTCCCACAGTAGCAGGCTGCCAGCCTCGCAGGCGAGGATACCCACGGCATTCTCTAGGATGGTATGAAGCAAGGGCTCCAGTTCTAGGGTGGAGGAGAGTTTCTGGGTGACCTCATTCAGGGTCTTCAATTGGCGGGCGCGGCGTTCGGCCTCGTTGAGCAGGCGGGCCTTGGCGATGGCCCCAGCAACCTGGTCGGCAATGGCCTGGAGCAGGTTGACCTGTTCCTGGGTGTAGTGCACTTCTGGACGCTGTGAGCCCAGGCATAGAACCCCGATGGTCTCGGCCCCGGTGTTAAGCGGTACCCCTACCCAGGCGTAGAGATCAGCCTGGGGGCCGAGGATGCCGCGCGCGCGGCATTCACGAGTGTAATCCTCGGTCAGGATGGGTTTGCGCTGGCGCAGTATGATCCCTTCCAGGCTGCCGCTCAGGGGAATAAGCCGATTCTCTCGTTCGCTCAGGCGTTCGTCACGCCACACCTCGAAGACTACCCGCAAGGCGTCACTTGTGGTCTCGTGCAGCAGTAATTGGAAGGTTTCAGATGGAATAACTTGGGCGGTTTGCGCATAGATTAATTCGTAGATATCTTCCACTGCCAGGGTGACATTAACTCCCTGCGCCACCCGGATGAGGACGTTCATCTGGTGCATCCGCTGGTTGAGATTTGCGATCACCTGAGCGCGCTCGATAGCCAAGCTGGCCTGGTCGGCCAAAGCGCTCAAAAAGGTGTAATCGCGGGTGGTGTAGGTTGAGCCCGCAGCGGGGGGGCCTAAGGCAATCCAACCGCTTAGATGGTTGCGTGTCTTGAGCGGGTAGTAGATATGTGCCCCCAGGAGCGTCAGACGTGCCTGCTCACCGTAGAGGGTGTTGGACAAGCGCGCAGGGTTGCTGATGTAAAGGGGGCCGGCTTGCTGATGCAGGGTGTGCACTAAGGCGCTATGGGTTGAAAACCGCAAGTCACTGGTGGGCTGACCCCCTAGGTCTGGGGTGGCCACGTATTGATCACCTAGGGGATCATAGAGGAAAATATGGAGAAGGGTGGGTTGTAGGGTCTCCTGGATCGTGGTGCGCAGGATGTTCAGAATCTGCGGCAGCTCCACCGCGTGGGTCAGATCGCGAATAAAATGATTGAGACGCTCCTGGAGTGCCCTCTCGCCAGGCAGAAAGAGGGTATCCAGGCTTTTTTCAATCCTGCGGTAGAGGGGCAACAGGCTCAGAGCCACCAAGGCAAAGAAGGCACCGGTCACAATCGGGCGCGAAGCGAGGTTGAGGGCGTTCAGGATCATCATTCCACCAGCGACCAGTAGCCCGTACCCGATGCCTACGAGGGCGTACAGGGCGGCCTGCCACAGCAAGCGGTTGGGCGAGATGATCAGAGAGCGACTCTGGTTTAGCCCTCCTGTAATCGGGAGGGCCAGAGTCAAGCCTGCCAGGACGGGAGTGGCGCTCCCAAGTTGTCCGAGGCCAAGCAATAGGCTGGCGGCCCACAGATAGAGGGCGGGGAAGGTAAGCAACGTGGCTGCCAGCAGGCCCAGTGCGCGGTTGCGTTGTGGGGCGGTTTCGGCTTGGCGCGCCGCGAGAGTCAGCAGGGTCAGCCCCGCTAGCCCGTATACGCCGAGCAGCAGAAGCAACACCCGCCAGGCTAGAAAAGGCGCTTGGGCGGAGTTAGAGAGTAAAAAGCCATTTATCACCCCGGCGGTGCCCAGAGCCAGGGCGTACCCCCCCCAGCGCAGTCGGTTACTCCACGGGGGTGGAAGAACCGCTTCGGAGACGCCGGTCACGAAATCAAGCAGGGCTGCGAGGGTCAGGGTGAAGGCAAGGGTCCACATCGGAGTTAGACGATGGGTCTGCCAGAGATCGGTGCTACCGGCCAGCACAAAACCAAGCGACGCTCCCAACAGGGTTAGGGCGCGATTGGCAGGGTGATCGGGCAAGCGCAGGAAGGCTAACCAGGCCAGTGTCAGAATCGTGAGTCCCAGTGCCAGGGGCGCATCGTTCAGGCGTGCCTGCCAGTGCCGCGGCCAGGGTTGCAGCCCTTGAATTCGGGTAGCGTAATCCCCATCTGCGCTTTCGACGCTAAGAAAGACTTCCTCCCCAACCTTTTTCCCTTCCAGGCTTGCCAACAGGGCACTTCCATTGGGAACGGCCCGACCGTCCACCCGTAGGATATGGTCGCCAACCTTCAGTTGGGCGGCGCCGGGATGGTCGGTAACTTCTATTGGGTTAAGCAGAGCCCCCACGCGCATGCCCGGCAGGACAAGCACACCCAACGAGGGGCGCACCAACCAGGCGCTGCTGGTAAAAGACAGGCTGATCGTGATAATACTCAAAAGAATCAGCCAGAGCAGGAGCAGGACTCTGCTCCCACGTTGGGCCCGGATGCCTGCAAATAGGACAGGGGTCGTCTGGGTGTCGGGTTCAACCATGGGATGCTCCACCTGAAAGGGTCAGGAGGATTGAGTGGGTGTGTGCAATTGGCGTGGGTCGAGTTCCAGAGGCACGTGGCGTTCACCTAGGAATTTAAGCAGTACCCGCACGCGCTGCCGTCCGGGCAAGCGGGCATCAAAGATGGCCTCATATCCAGCGAAAGGCCCACTTTCAATCTCAACTTTTTCGCCCTTTTGGAATTGCTCAGCCGGGGATTGGGTGACCATCCGATTGAGCCGCTCAAGGTGGGCCTGCAAAGCCGTGATCAGGGCATCGGGCACCGTGGCTGGCTCTCCGCCGAAGGAGACCAAGCCCGTTGCGAAAGGCATCCACTGGAAAAGTGAGGACCCGGTCTGTTCCAAATCGGCGCGCACAAAAACATAACCGGGGAAGTAGGCGCGAATGCGGCGTGAGCGTGGGTTAACCGGTGTGACTTTAAGATGGGGGTAGAAAACCTCTAGCCCTTTCTCGGCCATATAGCGGGCTAGGCTTTCTTCGCGGTGGGGATGACTGTGAACAGCATACCAGTGCAAGGACGACATAAGGGTCTCGCAGGTCAGGAAGTAACCTAATTATAATGAAATTCCCCCTCGGCTGCCGGACGGTTCAGGTTTACAGTTTTCTTAAGTGGGGCTAGCCTGCCCCGCTAGCACCCCCTCCGCCACCGTCTCCTCCTGCGCCACCATCAGCCCCAGCAGAAGTGACCACGCTGGTTGTAGCAATGGCCCCGATCAGATCATCCATGCTACCCGCGCCCGCGGGGGTCAGCAACCAAGAGATGGTGGCAGCAAAGCCCTGATCGCGAAATGCTTCGACCCATTGGAGTCCGCTCCCAAACGCCACGGCATAGGGCAGGTAGGCTTCCAGCCACTCCCTCTGCAGCCCGCTGTGCTGCTTGATCAGATTATCCAGGTAGTGTTTGAAACCCTTCCAGCGCGCCGCGTGGGTCTCGCCCTGGGGGGTGAGCAGTGGCCAACCATAGGTGAAGAAAATCATGGCTACCCCGGCCATCATCAATCCACCAGCCAACCCCAATCCCAGCGTACCTACACCGACCAGGACATCACTGCTCAGGACCAGAATCAAACTCAGGATCAGCAAGGGGATTTCAAGCAGGAAGGTCAAGGTGGTTAGGGTACTCAGGCGCTGGCGTTCGCCCAAGTACCGGGTATCTAGGAGGCCCAATCCAAGTAATTCACGGGTCAGTGCCTGCTTGAAAGGGAAAATGAGCCGGGGGAGTTTGCTACCCAGGGTGCTCAGCCGCACAGAGGATTGCAATCCCTGGCGGGTGGTAAAGAGCCCCTGGAAGAGCACCTGCTCATGCTCTTTCAGGGCCCCTGCATCGCGTACGCGCTGCAAGGTGTAATCCCGACTTTTGAAGAGCCCCCGTCCCCCATGAATGGCTTCCAGGCGTAGCCAGCCCTTCTGGGCCAGATGCACCAGAGTGGCGGCTACCTGAGCGGGGGTGGCTGCCGTGGGATTGAGCAAAAAGGCAGCCTGAGCCGGGGTAAGACTATCGGGTGGATTGGTGACAATCCCTGGTGGGATGAGTATTGGGGTGCGTTCGTGTTGGCGACGGTACTGCCAAAGTATCACCAGCGCCACAATGCCCACCAGCAGCCCCAAGCCAATAGCCCAGGGGGCCATCTGGCGGGCCTGAGCGCCCCGTGCCAAAAGCCGCGCCTGCCAATCTGGCGGTTGGGCGATCAGGCTGCCGCGAGGAAACAGCATCTCGATGGTGATTCCCTGGTTGGCGGGGATATCTTGGGCAATGAAGACAAATTCGCCGCGGGTGTGGGTGGTGGTGTACTGGGCTCCACGCAACTGGGGTGTTTCGGCAGGGGTCAAATGAGAAGGGTAGCGCACGCTGATTTGGGCCTGGCGGATAACATATTCATGTTCTTCGGGAATGGCTTGCCAGAAGATTCCCTCGGCATTATCGCGCAGGTGAATGTGTCCATGAACCTGGTACTGCAGGCCAATCGTGCGGGTAGCCTCCTGGGTGGGTGGAAAATGCCAGGTGATCTCGATGGGGTTGGCGCTACGCTTGATCTCGACCTGGTTGGGTTGATTACCTTCAGGTAGGCGCAGACCATCAAGTGTGGCGCCCTGGATCTCAACCCCTTCTAGTTGATCCAGGCTTAGTTGACGAAAGGCATAGGTGTAAGGCCCCCCTTCGAAGCGAAAGGTCACCACTTCTTCAACCTGGATGCGGTTATCAGCCAGGATTTGCAATGAGACATCGTAACGCTCGGCATAGTAAGAACGTGCCCTGGCCTCATCCTGGGGCGCGCTTACTAATGCCGCAATTCCAACTAGCACAGCGAGCCATAGAACGAGACGCATTTGACGCAGTGTCATTTTGCCCTCCCTGTGTGGGTGGACTCTGTCGTTTGAATGGAAATGTCAGAGCGCCGGGAAAGGATGAACAGATAAACGGAGGCCATTATGATAAAGGATATTAATCCAATGACCGGGTCATACTTGCGCATATAGACCAGCGCTGGCGAAGGCAGGGCGGAGGCTGGGAAGGTGACCAACAATGCCGCATAAAAGTTGTTGGCGGCGTGCATGCCCAGCGCGTACTCCAACCCTCCGCTTTGGAGGGTGACCCAGGAGAGGACCAGACCGATGCCGAAGTAGAGCGGCAGAGTCAACCAGGCCCCATACGTCTGAACTTCAGGGTTTAACCCATGCAAAAGGGCAAAAATGAGGTTGGGAAGAACCAAAGCGGCCCAAAAGCCCAGGCGGGAGCGTCCAATCCACTGGGTTAAGTAGCCACGAAAGATCAGTTCCTCGGTGCTGGTCTGAAAGGGAATGAGCAGGATGGCCAGGAGGGCGTAAGGTAAAAAGCGTGACCAATCGGCTGCCCAAGTGTAATTGGTGGGATTGATGAGCCACAAAATGAGGTCGCTCAATGCGCATAGGAGCAGCCACAGACCGAAGGAGCGCCAGAGGAAGGCCCAGCGTACGCGCCCCGCGGGGTTGATGAGCGAGAGCAGGGAGCGCCGATGAAAAAGACGCAAGCCGATCACCAGCCCCAGGAGGCCGCCCAGAGGAAACGGCAGCATGGCGAGTATCAGCAGTAACAACGGGGGAAAAGCGTTGAGGTCGGTAGTGCCGGTCAGGATTACGGCCACCAGGCTGGCCCCGAAAGAAACGCTGATGAAAAGCCAGATCACCAAGGCCAGAGTGGCGATATAACGCCAAGTCTCATGACGTCCTTCGCGAGCAGCGGAGAGATAGGATGAAACCATCTTGACTCCTTTACCGGGTGGAGCTGGGTTGCGGATCAACAACGTGGGTGGGATGACAGGAAATGCGCCTCACCTATTATAATAACCCCGTTAGATTAACGGCACATCAAGGGGCTTTCAACACGTGATTAACCCACCTCTCGCTCTTCTGATCCTGGCTGCTCTGGGAGTGCTCGGCGTGCCGGGAGCGGTCTGGGTGGCCTGGCGCGCCTCTTCCGATCAGGATGGGCTGGAGCAACTGGCTGAGGCGGTGGGGCTTTCGGTGGCGTTGACGGCGCTGGGGGGGTTATTACTCTTTACGTTAGGAGTGCCCCTGACCACGGGTGATCTACGGGTTGCGTATGCAGTACTGGCCCTGCTGGCTTTGGGGGGGCTGGCGTGGCGCTGCGGGCGCGTGGGCGGGCATATCTCGCGCCAGGCCGTGATTTGGGGGGTGGGAGGTGCGGGCGCGTTGTTCGGGGTGGTGATGTGGCGCTTCTACCAGGCGCGAGGAATGGTTTTTCCGGCATGGGTGGATTCGGTCCACCACGTTTTTATTGTGCGTAAAATCATGGAGGTAGGGGGTATTCCGGCAACCCTGCAGCCCGAGATTTCCACTTTCTTCTCCTATCATTACGGTTTTCATCTGGTTACGGCTTGGTTTGCCCGCCTCAGCCATCTAGAGGCGGCGCAAGCCGTGTTGTGGTTGGGGCAAGTTCTGAATGCCCTGGTAGCGCTTTCGGTTTATCGGCTTGGCAAGGGGGTGTGGGGAGATCCCTGGCGGGCCGGATTGGCCGCGCTCCTGGTGGGATTTGCCTTTCAGATGCCCGCCTATTACTTGGTCTGGGGACGCTACACACTTCTAACCGGCTTGATCATGTTGCCCCTGGCCATGGCAGCGGCACTAGACCTTTGGCGTCGCCCCCAATCGGTGGAGGCATTTGTGCGCTTGGGCGTGCTCACAGCGGGTGTGGCTCTCTCCCATTACACGGCGTTGCTGTTGCTCATCCTGTTTGGGGGCGTCCTGCTTTTCCTTAAAGGATGGGGGTTCTGGCGACTTTCGGACCACGCAGCGCGGGCGCAGCAGGTCTTGCCGTTGGGAGCGGTTGTGCTGGGCTTGGGATTAGGGGGTGGACTGGCGTTGCCCTGGTTATGGCGCGTGGTATGGCATTTGGGCGCACAGGCTTCGGTACGCGTCGTTTCGCCCCTGGATGCCTCACAAATGGGTTATTTTCGCTATATCCTGGATTTGCTGGGGCCGCGCCATAATCATATCTTGATGGTGCTGGCAGGTTTGGCGAGTATCTATGGACTGACCCGCGCACATAGCCGCCTCTTGGCGGGGTGGGGGCTGGTATTGGTTCTGCTGATGCTGCCGTGGGGGGTACGTTTGGGGCCTTTTCGCCCGGATCATATGGCGATAGTGCTCTTTCTTCCGGCAGCCCTCTGTCTAGCAGATGGTGGGGTGAGTGTGTGGAACTGGCTGGTGCGACAACTGCCTTCTCCGATCTGGCAACGGGTGGGCCAGGGGGTGGGGGTGCTGCTTGCTCTAGGAGTTCTGGGCTGGGGCGCTTGGTCCACACGCACGATCATCAACCCAGTCACGCAACTGGCTAACGCAGCAGATAAGATGGCCCTAGACTGGGTGCGTGCGAATCTTTCGGAGGAGGCGCGCTTCTTCATTAACGTCACCCCCTGGCAGGGGGATACCTACCGGGGCGTGGATGGGGGTTACTGGCTGCTCCCCTACGCTGGGCGTGCCAGCCTGTTACCACCCGTGTTATATGCCTGGGGGGATGCGGTGGAAGCTGCACGTATTAATCACTGGGCGGCACAGGCAGCGCAGTTGAAGGATTGTGATGCGGCATTTTGGGCGCTGGTGGAAGAAGCTGAACTGACATACGCGTATGTCCGGGAGGGAAGGGGTAGTTTGCAACCGGCAGCGCTCAATCAGTGTGCGGGTGTAGTACCAATCTACCGGCGTGCGGGGGTGTATATCTATGCACTGGAGCGGTAAAATGTCTAGACAAAAAAGACTTTATGGGTGATCTTTGTACAATCGTTTTGTGAAAATTGCCACCAGAATGCACTTGTGATATACTAGGGCAAGATTGTGCCGGTCAGATAGACATCTTCTGTCGTGAGGACCGCTCATGCTTCAAGATTATCTCCCCCTATTTGTTATTCTGGTTGTTGGGTTTGCGGTTGCGCTGATCGCGATTCTGCTGGGAATGCTGTTTGGCCCACGGCGGCCAACGCCTCGGAAAGCCGCTCCTTATGAATCGGGTATTGTGCCTTATGGGCCAGGACGGCGGCGGGTTCCCATTCGGTTTTATCTCGTGGCCGTCCTTTTTATTCTCTTTGATGTGGAAGTGATCTTTGTGATCTTTTGGGCGGCGGCCGCTCGACAACTGGGGTGGCTGGGCCTGCTGGCGATGCTGGTGTTCCTGGTAGTTTTAGAGGTAGCCCACGTGTATGCGTGGAAGAAAGGAGCGCTGGAATGGGACTAGAGCAAAAAACCGCTCAAATGGGGGTGGTGACCACCACCCTGGAGCAAATGGTCAATTGGGCGCGTACGCGCTCAATGTGGCCGATGTTGTTCGGGCTGGCTTGCTGTGCTATTGAGATGATGGCGGCCCAGGCTTCCAGTTATGATTTGAGCCGTTTTGGGATGGAACTGATGCGCGCCAGCCCGCGCCAGTCTGACCTAATGATTGTAGCTGGACGTGTCTCCCGCAAGATGGCCCCAGTATTGCGCCTGCTCTACGATCAAATGCCCGAGCCCAAGTGGGTGATCGCCATGGGTGATTGCGCCTCTTGTGGCGGGATTTTCAATAATTACGCGATTGTGCAAGGCGTGGATGAGGTAGTTCCGGTGGATGTGTACGTGGCGGGTTGCCCCCCACGCCCTGAAGGGCTGATCCACGGCATTCTGACCCTGCACGATAAAGTGCAAAAAGAAAAACTGACCAAGTGGGCTTAATGTAGAGCGCCTAACTCATTGGCTCCCGTATGCATCCAACCATGGGAGCGCCGATTCAGAGAGTTGCAAGGACGAGGTCGAGGCGATGGCAAAGGCAAACACCGAGATTCTGGAAGAAGCGGTACGGGTCATTAAGGAGCGTTTTGGTGCCAGTGAGCATCGCTTTCGGGATGAGGTTACGCTGATCATCCCTCCCGAAAACATCCTCGAGGCTGCCCAGACGCTGAAAGAGACCTTTGGGTTTAACGTGCTGATTGATGAGACGGCAGTGGACTACTGGCCGCAGCAGACTCCGCGCTTTCACGTGGTTTATCATCTCTATTCCATGCCGCACAACTTGATTTTGCGCCTGCGAGTGCCGCTCAACGGCAATGCCCCGCACCTGGAAACGATGGAGAAGGTCTTCCCGAATGCCAACTGGAAAGAGCGCGAAATCTGGGATATGTTTGGGATTGTCTTTGATGGACATTCTGATTTGCGGCGCATCCTGATGCCAGCGGACTGGCAAGGACACCCCCTGCGTAAGGACTATCCGCTGGGTTACGAAGAGGTGCAGTTCTCCTTCAATGCGGAAGAGATTGACCGCCGCAAGCCGTATGCCAAGTCTTAAAGGTGGAGCCGGCTATGGTGACGTTACGCGAAGTTTCTGTGGATGAGTTGCGCCATCTGGTTTCAGAACGCGCTCTGACGGGCGAGACCATGTTGTTGAACATGGGTCCTCAGCACCCGAGTACACATGGGGTACTGCGCCTGCTGCTGGAACTGGATGGTGAGATTGTGGTGAATTGCATCCCCGATGTTGGCTTTCTGCACACGGGTGTCGAGAAGAACATGGAAGCCAAAACCTACCAGAAAGCCGAGGTGATGACCGATCGGTTGGACTACCTCAACCCCATTGGCAATAACCTGGTTTACTGCTTGGCAGTGGAGAAGCTGGTGGGGCTGGACGTGCCGCCGCGTGCCCAGGCGATTCGGGTCATCCTGGCCGAGTTGACCCGTATCGCTTCGCATTTGCTTTGGCTGGGCACGAGTTCACTGGATCTGGCGGCGATGTCCACCTTTCTCTATACCATGCGCGAACGTGAGATGATCCTGGATATTTTTGAAATGTGTTCCGGGCAGCGCATGATGACCACCTACGTCCGTCCAGGTGGACTGTGGCGGGACGTGCCGGTGGAGTTTGAGGCGGCGGTGCGCCGGGTTCTGGAGGTCATGCCGCGACGCATTGATGAGTACGAACGGCTGTTAACCACCAATGAACTCTTCCTGGATCGCACGCGTGGTATTGGTGTGATCACGGCAGAGGAATGCGTTCAGTGGGGCATCTCGGGGCCGGTTGCGCGGGCTGCGGGTCTGAAGTATGACCTGCGTAAGGTACGCCCTTACAGTGGGTATGAGCAGTATGAGTTTGATGTTCCAACCCAGTCCGATGGAGATGTCTACTCGCGCTACCGGGTGCGTGTAGAGGAAATGCGGCAATCGTTGCGCATCATCCGCCAAGCGCTGGATAAGTTGCCCTATGGTCCGGTGCGTAGTAACAACCGCAAATTTGTGCCGCCACCACGCTCCGAACTGGGTGTGAGCATGGAGGCGGTAATCCATCATTTCAAATTGTGGACCGAAGGATTTATGGCGCCCAAAGAATCGGTTTATGCGGCTATTGAAAGTCCGCGTGGAGAACTGGGCGTCTTTCTGGAAGGCGATGGTGGTCCCAAACCTTATCGGGTGCACTATGTGACGCCATCCTTTGCCAACCTGCAAATCATGCCCCTCCTCACCCGGAATCACTTCATCGCCGATGTGGTGGGAATCATTGGCAGCATTGACATTGTCTTGGGAGATTGTGACCGGTGAACACGCTACTCACCAAATACGCCGATGAAATCCGGGCCATCTTGGCCAAATATCCGCCGGAACACAAGCGCTCAGCGGTTATGCCCCTGCTGTACCTGGCTCAGCGCGAAGCGGGCTATGTGACAGCGCAGGCCATGGCCGAAATTGCCGAGATTCTGGAAATCTCGATCACGGATGTGGCCTCCATTGTGGGTTTTTACACGCTTTACTATGACCAGCCGCATGGGCGCTATCACATTCAGGTTTGCACCGATCTGCCCTGTGCCCTGCGCGGCGCGGAAGACTTTCTGAAGGCGCTTTGTCAGGCGCTGGGGATTGAAGTGGGTCAGGTTACGCCAGATGGTCTGTTCACTATTGAAGAGGTGAAGTGCATTGGGGCCTGCCATCGGGCGCCGGTCTTTCAGGTGCAAGGGGACGGGGAAATTGTCTTTCATGAGAATCAGACTCTGGAAACGGCGTTGGCAGTCATTGAGGCCTTACGACAGAAAGCCCAGCAAGAGAAGGAGGGCACGGCATGAGCGAGTATCTCATTCTACGCCACCGCGCCATCCCAGGTCTGGAGCGCCTACCAGTATACCTGGAGCATCAGGGATTTGCGGCGTTCAGGAAAGCCGTCACGGAGTTGCAGCCTGCGCAGGTCATCCAGATGGTCAAGGATTCGGGGTTGCGTGGGCGCGGTGGAGCGGGCTTCCCGACAGGTCTAAAGTGGTCATTCCTCCCCAATGATCTGTGGCCACATTATGTGGTGGCCAACGCGGATGAATCTGAGCCGGGTACTTTCAAGGATCGTGAGATCATGGAATCTAACCCCTTCCAATTTCTGGAAGGGTTGATGATTGCCTCCTATGCAGTGCAGGCTAATGTAGCCTATATCTACATTCGGGGCGAATATTGGCACATTGCAAAGTGGTTGGATCAAAAGATCGCCGAATTGGAGCAAGCCGGCTTGCTGGGTGAACACCTCTTTGGCACAGATTACTCGCTCCGCCTATACACCCACCTGGGGGCAGGGGCGTATATTTGTGGTGAAGAAACGGCGCTGCTGGAGTCACTAGAAGGCAAACTGGGCCAGCCGCGCTTGCGTCCGCCTTTCCCGGCTACGGCGGGGTTGTACAACCGACCCACGGTGGTCAATAATGTGGAGACGTTGGCAAACGTCCCGCTGATTGTGCTCAATGGGCCGGCCTGGTATCACAATTATGGTACGGATAAGAGCCCCGGCACCAAAGTTTTCAGCCTTTCGGGCTGTGTTAACCAGCCGGGCAACTACGAACTCCCGTTCGGGGTCACCTTCCGCCAGTTGATCTTTGAGCATGGCGGAGGGGTGCCGGAGGGGCGCACCCTTAAAGCAGTGATGACGGCTGGGGCGTCCTCGGTATTGATCCCGATGGACGAAAGTGTGTTGGATACCCCAATGGATTATGAATCGTTGAATAAATTCGGCGGCTCACTGGGCTCGGCTTCGGTGATTGTGCTGGACGATTCGGTCAATATGGCGTGGTTGACGCAGAAGACGGTCAATTTCTTCAAACACGAGTCGTGCGGTAAGTGCACGCCCTGCCGTGAGGGCACCTACTGGATGAACCGCCTGGCCGAGCGGATTATGCGTGGTCAGGCCAGCCTCCGCGAGGTGGATTTGCTCTACCAGGTAGCACGCCAGATGCAAGGCAAGTGCTTGTGCGCGCTGGGTGAGTTTTCCACACTAGCCGTGGTCTCCAGCATTGACCGCTTCCGGGCCGATTTTGAAGCCGTTGTGACGAAGGAGCCGATTTATGGGTAAGATGGTCACCCTCACCATTGATGGCCAGGTGATCAGCGTCCCGCAGGGAATGCTGATTGTGGATGCTGCTAAAAAGGCGGGGATTGATATTCCAGTCTTTTGCTATCACCCCAAGATGGAACCGGTGGGAATGTGCCGCATGTGCCTGGTGGAAGTGGGGCGACCCGTGATGGATCGCGCCACCGGGCAACCCATCCTGGAAGCCGACGGCACACCGAAAATTCAGTTCGGGCCCAAACTAGAAACTGCCTGCACTACGCCAGTCAGTGAAGGCATGGTTGTACGCACTCAAACCCAAGGAGTGGCAGAAGCCCGCCGGGGAATTATCGAGTTTCTCCTCACCTCGCACCCGCTCGATTGCCCAATTTGCGATAAGGGTGGAGAATGTCCGTTGCAGAACCTGACCATGGCTTACGGGCCGGGAGAGTCGCGCTTTCAATACGAAGATAAAATGCACCTGGCTAAGCATGTGCCGCTGGGCGAGTTGATTTACCTGGATCGTGAGCGCTGTATCTTGTGCGGGCGGTGCGTGCGCTTCCAGACCAACGTGGCCGATGATCCGGTGATTGCTTTCAGCCAGCGTGGTCGGGCCTTGCAAATTGTAACCTTCTCCGAGCCCGGTTTTGCTTCGTATTTCTCGGGGAATACCACCGACATTTGCCCGGTGGGAGCACTCACTACAGCCGATTTTCGGTTTGGAGCACGTCCCTGGGAGATGCTCCCCAGTGCTTCCATCTGCCCTCACTGCCCGGTGGGATGCAATATCACCTTCAACGTGCGCCGTGAGGCGGCGGCGGGCGGGCGTGAGGTGATCAAACGCGTGATGCCGCGGCAGAACGAATGGGTGAATGAGATCTGGATTTGCGACAAAGGGCGTTTTGGGTATCATTACACGGAAAGCCCAGAACGCCTGCGCCAACCCTTGGTACGCAAGAATGGCCAATTGCAGCCGGCAACCTGGGAGGAAGCCCTGGATGTGGCCGCCGCGGGACTGCGCGAGCGTCCGGGGGTGGTGGCACTGGCGGGGGGCCGCCTTAGCAATGAGGACCTCTTTAATTTACAGCGATTGGTGACGGCCCGTCAGGGGCGAGCCGTGCTTTACACCACGATGGGGGGCGGGGATTACGTTCGACGCTTCGGGCTGAGCGGGGATGCAAATTTGGCGGAACTGGGCAAGGGTGATGCCATCCTGGTGGTGGCGACCGACCTGCATGAGGAAGCCCCCCTATGGTGGCTGCGGGTCAAACAGGCTGCCGAGCGTGGCGCAACACTAATTGTGGCCAATGCCCGTCCGACCAAACTGGAGCGCTACGCTACGCACGTGGTGCGCTATGCCTATGCCGAGACGTTGGAGAAAGTGCGATCTCTGCAGGTTGGGGCGTCCCCCGAAGCCCAAGCGCTGGCGAAGGCCACCAACCTGGTGATCTTTTTCGGTCACGAGGGGTTGACGCTGGAAGCCTCCGAGTCCCTGGCGGCTATACTGGCCCATCTGCTGGTACAAAACGGGCAGGCCGAGCGACCCTTGAGTGGGTTAGTGGCGGTTTGGCCGCATGCAAATACTCAGGGGGCCTGGGAGATAGGCTTCCGCCCGGATGCGCGGCTTGATGAGACCCTGAGTAACGCCGATGTGGTATGGGTCGCGGCTGCCGATCCGGCAGGAGATGATCCAGCCCTGGCGCGCGCTCTGGATAAGGCGGGGTTTGTCATTGTACAAGACCTGTTCCTGACCGAGACGGCGCGGCGGGCGGATGTGGTCTTCCCGGTGCAGGCGTTTACAGAGCGCGAGGGTACGTGGACTTCAGGGGAACGACGGGTACAACGGTTCTATCCGGCCGTGCCGGAATTTGAGGATACTCGCGCTGATTTTATGATCGTTGCCCAGGTAGCCGAACGCTTGGGGATCGCGCTTACGGGTCGTTCGGCGAGTCGCGTGTTTGAAGCGTTGGCTCAGGCGTTGCCGGCCTTTGCGGGGCTCTCTTATGCACGCCTGGCGGAGGTGGTGGAACAATGGCCGCTGGTCGGGCGCGGGGATTTATATTACGGGGGGACGGTTTATGAGAACGCCCAGGGCTTAGGGGTGCGCCTGGCGCGGGTGAGCGTAGTCCCAGAATCAAGCGAGTGGCCCGCGGTTGAGGCGGCGCCAGTGCCATCCGAAGATGCGCTCTATCTGGTGCCAGTGACGCGTCTTTATGACCAGGGACAGACCTTGGTGCCTTCCCATTTGCTTCAGCGGCGCATGGCCCGTTCAGCCCTTTACCTGGCACCGGCAACGGCAGCTCGGTTGGGAGTGCAGACGGGTGAGCGTGTGGAAGTGAATGCGGGCGAGTGGTCTGAGATTCTGACCGTTTACGTTGAGGCCAATGTTCCGGTAGGAGCGGGTTTGGTGCCGCGCAGCACTGGTGTGCCGCTGCGTCAACCCCTGTGGGTACGCGCGCAGCGCGCTGTGCTTGAACCTCAACCCTGAACCTAAGGAGATCGCATGGACGCTGGCTTGTTTTGGGAGTGGGTGATCAAATCGCTAATTATTGTGTTAGTACTGACGGGCGGGTTTGCTTATGCGACCCTGTACGAGCGCCGGGTCATTGCGCGTATTCAGGTGCGCATTGGGCCCAATCGCGCCGGCCCGTTTGGGCTGCTCCAGCCGGTGGCAGATGGGATTAAGTTGATTTTTAAGGAGGAATTGACCCCGGCTGGCGCGGATAAGGTGCTTTTCTTCCTCGCCCCTATCATTACGGTTTTACCCTCCCTGGTCATCACAGCGGTGGTGCCCTGGGGAGATACAGTCGTCATCGGTGGGCGCGCGATTCGCCTTTACCTTACGGATATCAACGTAGGACTTCTGTACATCCTAGCCGTGGCGTCCATCTCGGTCTATGGAATTGTGCTGGCGGGTTGGGCCTCGAACAACAAGTATGCATTGTTAGGCGGGTTGCGTTCGGCAGCGCAGATGATCAGTTATGAACTGGCGTTGGGACTCTCGTTTGTGGGGCCTGTTCTACTGGCCGGTTCGTTAAGTCTCATGGATATTATCAACGCCCAAAAACACCTGTGGTTTGTGGTGCTTCAGCCGGCGGCGTTCTTGCTGTACTTTCTGGCTTCCCTGGCCGAGGTCAACCGCGCTCCGTTTGACATGCCCGAGGCCGAGCAGGAATTGACGGCAGGTTATCACGCTGAATATTCGGGGATGAAATTTGCCCTCTTCTTCATGGCCGAATACATCAAGATGATTGCGGTGGCGATGATTGGTGCCTCCCTCTTCTTGGGGGGGTACATGGGGCCATTTGTGGACCGCTTCCCCTGGTTGGGCCCAGTATATCTGTTTCTGAAAGTTGCGGTGTGGTTGTTTGTGCTGATCTGGTTGCGTGCCACACTGCCCCGTATTCGTTACGATCGCTTAATGCAGTTAGGATGGAAGGTCATGTTCCCTTTGGGGTTGCTGAACGCTGTAGTGACCGCCTTTGTGGTGGTCTTGGTGGGAGGATGAGCCATGCTTAAAGGTTTGTTGGAAACCCTTCGCTCGATGACCGAGAAGCCGGTCACCATTCAATATCCGGAAGTTAAGCGCCCGGTGCGAGCGCGTTTCCGCGGGCGGCATATCTTGCGCCGCTACGAGAACGGGCTGGAGCGCTGCATTGGTTGCGCTTTGTGTGCAGCTGCCTGCCCTTCGGATGCAATCTTCGTTGAGGCGGCAGAGAATACTGACGACGAGCGCTATTCGCCAGGTGAGCGCTATGCCCGGGTCTACGAGATCAACATGTTGCGCTGTATCTTCTGCGGTTTCTGCGAGGATGCTTGCCCCACCGAGGCGATTGTGCTGACCGACAATTACGAGCTTACTTTCACCGACCGCCATCAGTCCATTTACACCAAAGAGATGCTGCTAGAGCCGGTGCCGGAGGGTGGTAAGCCTACTCCGCAGAAGGTCGAGCCGGGTGTTTATACGCGCTCGATCCCGATCATGCAAGACCCCGCCGATTAGGGAGGTTGAATGGCATTAGGAACGCTGATTATCTTCGCTGTTTTAGGTCTGGTTGTGGCCGGGTCGGCCATTGGTATGCTAGTTAGTCGGAACGCCATCTATGCGGCGCTTTTTCTGGTGCTCAATTTTATTGCAGTGGGAGTATTGTACCTGATTTTGGGCGCTCCGTTCATCTCGTTTGCACAGGTGGCAATCTACGCCGGTTCGATCATGGTGCTTTTCGTGTTTGTGATCATGCTATTGGGGGCTGAGCAACTTCCTGTTCAAGAGCCTTTACGCGGGCAGCGCTGGATTGGCTTGCTGGCGGGGGTGCTGTTTTTGCTTGAGGCAGGTGCTTTCTTCTACCTGCGCACGAGCGCTCCTCAGTGGGCTGCCGAGATTGGTTTTGGATTTGAGAGCCCAGTGGTTGTGGGACGTATGTTGATTGAAAAATATCTGTTGCCTTTTGAGATCACCGGTTTTTTGTTGCTGATCGCGGTGGTCGGCGCGATTTTCCTGGCCCGCCTGGATACCCCGGTGAGGGGGAAGGGATTGGGACGGCATGCCCAGACTGGCGAGCGAAAGGAGTGATGCTATGCCTCTGATGTATTATCTGGGTCTTTCGGCATTCATGTTTACGATTGGCATCTTGGGGGTGCTATTGCGCCGCAACCCGCTGGTTGTCTTTATGGCGCTGGAGTTGATGTTCAATGCGGCCAACCTGGCCTTTGTAGCGTTTGCGGCGTTTCACAAGGTGTTGGATGGGGAGATTTTCGTCTTCTTTGTCATTACCACGGCGGCTGCCGAGGTGGCCATTGGGTTGGCGCTGATCATAGCCATTTTCCGCACCAAGCACTCGGTGGATATTGATCAAATGAGTGAGTTGAAAGGATGAACCGCCCATGCACATGGAGGTGATGAGCGTGACCGAACCTTTGTTCCGCCTGGCGCCGGGGGTGGTATTTCTGCCGGTCGCGGGTATCCTGCTGAACCTGCTTTTGGGGGAGCGGTGGAGCGAGAAAGTCGTTGGCTGGATCGCTAGCCTGGCGACTGCTGGGGCGTTTGGGGTGGCGGTTGCTCTGGCCGTGGGGCTGAGTCGTCATCCTGAGGGTGCGGTGGTGCCTCTTTTGACCTGGATTCACATCGGCGATTTCCGCGTGGATTGGGCCTTCCGGGTGGATACCCTCTCAGTGGTGATGATGCTGGTGGTGGCCGGGGTTGGCGCCTTGATCCATATTTACTCCATCGGCTACATGCACGAGGATGTGCGCCACAACGGTGACCCGCGCCGTTTCCGCCGTTTCTTCGTCTTCCTGAATCTTTTCATTGCTGCGATGATGATTCTGGTCAGCGCCAACAATTTCCTTATGCTCTTTGTGGGCTGGGAAGGCGTGGGCCTGTGCTCATATTTGTTGATTGGCTTTTGGTTTGAAAAGGGCGCCGGCGGGATTGGCAACGCTCTGGCGGCGAAGAAAGCCTTTGTGGTCAACCGGATTGGCGATTTTGGCTTGTTGATTGCACTTTTTCTGATCTTTATTAATTTCGGCAGTTTGGACTTTGACGCGGTGTTTGGTCAGGCATCCTACCTGGCGCAGGTGGCACCGGGGGTGTTGACCGCGATAACCCTGTTCATGTTGCTGGGGGTGACGGGTAAGTCAGCCCAGATTCCGTTGTATGTGTGGTTGCCGGATGCCATGGCTGGCCCCACGCCAGTTTCGGCACTGATCCATGCGGCGACCATGGTCACCGCGGGGGTGTATTTGGTGGCGCGTTCGCAGGCGCTCTATTTGGAGGTGCCCCTGGCGCAAAGCACTGTTACCTGGGTGGGTGGGTTAACGGCTTTGCTGGCAGCCACCATTGCGCTGGGGCAGTATGATATCAAGCGTGTGCTGGCCTATTCCACCATCAGCCAACTGGGATTTATGGTGGCAGCGGTTGGAATGGGGGCCGCTGTGGCAGGAATGTTCCACTTGGTCACGCACGCCTTCTTTAAGGCGCTTCTCTTCCTCTCCGCGGGTTCGGTCATTCTGGGTATGGAGCGTGGCCATGAGGCCGGACACCATCATCAGATTGAGTTGGATCCTCAGGATATGCGTTACATGGGGGGCTTGCGTCAGCGTATGCCGCTCACTTTTTGGGTTTATCTGATCGGCGCGCTGGCGCTGGCAGGCGTAGCACCCTTGGCCGGCTTCTTCTCTAAAGATGAAATCCTCGCTGCCGCCAGTTTGAAGTTTCCGGCCGTCTTTGGCATTTTGCTCTTCTCGGCACTGTTGACGGCGCTCTACATGGGGCGACAATTGGTGCTGGTGTTCTTTGGATCCCCCCGCAGCGAGGCAGCGGAGAAGGCCACCGAGAGCGCACCCATTGTGACGGTTCCGCTGGTGGTGCTGGCGGGGCTTTCTGGGGTGGGTGGTTTGATCAATGCACCGGGGGTGTATGCCCTGGAGCACTGGTTGGAGCACACGTTACATACGGTGGAGGCGATTCCCTTCCAGTGGACGGTGGCGGTCTCGTCGCTGGCGGTTGCGCTGGTGGGCCTGGGAACGGCGTGGTGGCTCTACGGGCAGCGTCCCTTATCCAGCCCGCAGGAGACAGACCCCCTGGCACGAATATTGGATGGGGTTTACCATGCCCTAGAACGCAAGTGGTGGGTGGATGAAGCCTATCATGCCCTCTTTGTGCGTCCCTACCAGGTGCTGGCCCAGGCGCTGGCCCAGGTGGTGGATCTGGGCGTGATAGATGGGATTGTTAATGGAGTGGGTCAGGCGGCTCGGCAGATCGCGCTGTGGTGGCGGAAGTGGCAAAATGGCTATGTCCGCTCTTACGCCCTAACCTTTGTGGTCGGGGTGGTGCTGATTGTGGCCTATTTGCTCTTGCGATGAGCGGGTGGGCACACGCCAATTCCGTAGGAACGAGGTATGAGCATGACTTTGGGCATTAGTTGGCTGGTTTGGCTGATCGCACTCCCTCTGGTGGGGTTTTTCATCCTACTATTCATTCCCGCCAGGGCCAAGAATGCCCTGCGCTGGGTGGCGTTACTTACCTCCCTGACTACTTTTGGTGCGGCACTGGGAATGTTGGCCCAGTTTCAGGTTGGGAACCCTGCTCTGCAACAGGTGGTACGTCAGCCCTGGGTGCGCGTTGGCGATTTCACGATTGAGTTCTACCTAGGCGTGGACGGCCTCAGCCTGCTTCTGGTTCTCCTGACGGCTTTTCTCACTCCCATCGCCATCCTTTCCACCTGGAGTGCGGTAGAAGAGGGCGTGAAGGGGTTTATGCTTTTCTTTCTCCTGCTGGAAAGCGGCATGCTGGGGGTCTTTCTGGCGCTGGACCTGGTGCTATTTTATGTTTTCTGGGAATTCACCCTGGTGCCAATGATTTTCCTAATCGGCGTGTGGGGGGGTGAGCGGCGCATTTACGCTGCGGTGAAATTCTTCCTGTTCACCATGTTTGGCTCGGTCTTAATGTTGCTCGGCATCCTGTATTTGGGACTACAGACGCGCACCTTTGCCTGGGATGCCTTGCTTCAGCAGCGTGAGGTTTTTGCGGCAGCGCAGTTGTGGCTTTTCCTGGCCTTTGGTCTGGCGTTTGCGATCAAAGTGCCGATGTTCCCGTTACACACCTGGTTGCCAGATGCCCATGTGGAAGCCCCCACTGCCGGCTCGGTGATCCTGGCGGGGATTCTGCTGAAGATGGGGGCATACGGCTTTCTGCGTTTTAACCTGCCACTTTTCCCGCAAGCCACACTGCAACTGGCGCCATGGGTGGCGGCCCTAGCGGTAGTGGGGATTTTGTATGGGGCAGCGGTGGCTTTTGCCCAGCAAGATGTGAAGAAACTGGTGGCCTACTCATCGGTAAGCCATCTTGGTTTCGTGGTGCTGGGAACATTTGCCCTGACGGCACAAGGGCTTTCAGGTGCGGTGCTGCAGATGGTCAATCATGGTTTGAGTACGGGGGCGCTGTTCTTGATTGTGGGAATGCTTTATGAACGTCGCCATACACGCCAGATGAGCGCCTTTGGTGGTATTTGGAAAGTCATGCCGGTGCTGGGAGCCCTTTCGCTGATCATCACGCTCTCCTCGCTGGGTTTGCCGGGCCTGAACGGCTTTGTGGGTGAGTTCACCATCCTCTTGGGAGCGTTCCGTTCTGCGGTGCTGGTGACGCCCTGGTTCGCCGGCCTAGCAACGTTTGGGGTGATTCTGGCAGCCATCTATTTACTAACCATGTTCGAAAAGGTGTTTCTAGGCCCAGTGCGTCATGAGGAAAATGCCCGGTTGCCAGATTTGAATAGGCGCGAGATTCTGACCCTGGCGCCGATCATCCTGCTTGTCTTTTGGATTGGTTTGTATCCTCAACCCTTCCTTGACTTAATTAATCCCAGTGCCGAGCGGTTGGTGGCGCTGGTGCAATCGGTGGCCCTGGCCGCCCACTAGGAGGACAACATGAGCCTTAGCGATCTGATGATGGTGCTCCCGATTGCTTTTATTCTCGGATGGGCGTTGGTGCTCTTGCTGGTAGATTTGTGGCTGCCGCGTGAACGGCGGGGACTTCTGGCGCTGTTTGCGGCGTTGGGGTTGGCCGTTGCTTTGGGCTTGGATCTGGCTCAAAGCGGGCGAAGCGGTCGTGCGTTTGGGGATATGGTAGTGTTGGATAACTTTGCGGTTTTCCTCAATGCGCTCTACCTGGTTAGCGGTTTGATTGCCCTGGCGTTGGGGTATGACTACCTCAAACGGATGGAGATTGAACGGGGTGAGTTTTATGCGCTGCTCCTTTTTTCCGTGGCCGGCATGATGTTGCTGACGCAGGCGAATCACCTAATCCTTGTCTTTCTGGCTGTGGAGTTTCTTTCTATTCCACTGTACGTGTTGGCTGGGTTTGCGCGCCCCCGGCTTGAGTCCGAGGAGGCGGCGCTGAAGTATTTCCTGTTGGGGGCTTTCTCTTCAGCCTTTGTACTGTACGGTATTGCACTTATTTTTGGCGCAACATCTAGTGCCAGTTTTGGGGGCATCATTGAGGCCGTGCGCAATGGTAGCGCCGAGATTGGCTTTCTGACCGCCGGGGCGGTGATGTTGCTGGTGGGGTTTGGTTTTAAGGTGGCAGCAGTACCCTTCCACGAGTGGGCGCCGGATGTCTATCAGGGTTCGCCCACGCCAGTGACCAGTTTCATGGCGGTGGCAACCAAGGCGGCGGGCTTTGCCGTCTTGATGCGCGTTTTTCTGAACCTCTTCCCCGGCTTTGCCGCCAGCCTGACCCCGGTTTTTTGGGGCGTTGCGGCGCTGACGATGATCGTGGGAAATTTACTCGCTCTGGCGCAATCGAATATCAAACGGTTACTGGCTTATTCGAGCATTGCCAATGCGGGCTATTTATTGATGGCGTTTGTGCCCTATGGTAACGCTCAGGTGGCGGGGCAAGCTGTGTCCTCCATGCTCTTTTACCTTCTGGCCTATGGGCTGACCACCTTTGGTGCCTGGGCGGTGGTGGTAGCGTTGGAGCAGGCTGAGGGACGCGGGTTGGCGCTGGAAGATTATGCTGGGTTGGGACCTAAATACCCCTGGTTGGGTGTGACGATGCTGATTTTCATGCTCTCACTGACGGGTGTACCTCTGACGCTGGGATTCTGGGGCAAATTTTTCCTCTTCCGCACGGCGGTGGCAGCAGGATACGTGGATCTGGCTATCATTGGGTTACTGACCTCGGTAATCTCGGCGTATTACTACCTGCGGGTGGTGGTGATCATGTATATGCGTCCAGGCGAGCCTAAGGTGCGGCGCGATGGGTGGTTGAACCTAGTGACGATTGGTACAGCGGCAGCGGTGGTATTACTCAGTGTGGTGCCAGTGCAGGTCTTGAATCTGGCGGCGCAAGCGGTGTTGCACTTGCCTTGAGTGATTGCGGTATAATAGGAACAAACGCCCCCGTAGCTCAATTGGATAGAGTAATGGACTTCGAATCCAGAGGTTGCGGGTTCGAGCCCCGCCGGGGGCGCTGGAACAGTCGCTATAAGTTTTGTGGAGGGGGATAGTCATTTTGATTACATCATAAAGCATGAATGCCGATTTTCGTTTTTTAGCGGAGACGGGCGTATCCACGGCACTGGATTTGCTTTGGCTGCTGTTGAAGAGGACAGGTGTCAGCCCGAAAGCCTATTCGCTGCACCGATTGGTCTACTAGACCTTTGTCAGTGAGCAGATGGCACATGATATTGTCAAAAATTACACGCTCAAACTGCCAAGTGGGGCGTTTAGGCTGCGTGTGTTGCGGTTGTTAATACAATACAGCAAACAGTGGGTTCAAGCGTTGGGAACAGAGCTGATTGAAAGCGATTGGGAGAAAATCCTGCAGCTGGACCAGGGGGAGACACAAGGGCACCATGCCGCCCTGGTGCTGCTGGCAGCCTATCAGGCCTGCCTGCGGGGGTGGAAGGCGGAGGTTGTGCCGTTCGACCTGCAGGCAACACCCTAGTTTCAGCCCGATCTGAAACTGACCGACCCCGAAGGTTGGTTCTACCATGCCGAGGTGCAAACCCGTTCCGGCAACAATTTCGACAAGTGGGAGCGAATGCATCAGGTCAATCTGATGGTTCCCACCCCCGAAACCCGCAAGTGGATGGTGCGGCGCCTTGAAGACATGGGCATTCCTGGGCGCGCTACCGACCTGCGCACCCTGGCCCAGCAGGCGAAAGCAGGTGATTTGAGCTACTTTTGGCCGGAAAAGTAGGGAGGAGTTGCTTGACAAATATGCTATCTCGATATAAAGTAGTCTCGAAAGAGACTACTTTATATTTACGGAGGTTGTGATGCCCGAATACGTAGGGATCCGAACGCTCAAAGCCAAGGCAGGGGAAATTGTCCGCAATGTTCAGCAGGGAGTGCGCTATGTGGTGTCCATTCGCGGGCGTCCTGTGGCGCTGATTATTCCTATAGAGCCGGCGCCTGAACCACCAAAGCCAGATGCTTGGGAGACCTTGTATCGCACAGGTCGTCTTCTGGAGTGGAACACCTCTCGGACTACAGAAGAACTGCTAGATGAGGTGAGAGGATGAGCCCGGTGACCGTGGATGCCAGCGTGTGGCTCAACGCTTTCCAACCAGGGGAAGAAAATAGCCAGGATAGTTTGGCGTTTTTGGAGAAAATTCGCCAAACCCGTGAGCCGATGATTTCACCCACTCTATTGCTTCCTGAGCTGGCTGCGGTGTTGGCGAGGGGTGGGGAGAAAAGCGAGAATGTCGTGCGCTTTGTGCAGAGTGTGAAAGATTTGCCCCATCAGGTGTTTATATCGCTGGATGAAACCACTGCTCAGGTCGCCGTTGAACTTGCCGGGCGATGTAAACTGCGCGGAGCGGATGCTGTGTATGGCGCAGTAGCGCTACGTTTCGGATCGGTCCTCGTGACCCGTGATCGGGAGCAGTTGGAACGCCTAAAAGGCGTGATCCAAGTCAATTTGCCCAAAGAAATGGCGTAATGTTTGCCAAGAGGTGGTAAACAGAATAGACGCAACCTATTGACACATGTGATAGGTGTGCATAATTAGATGGGTCATGAATTTGTACCGCGTGCAGATTCTTCTCAAAAGACGGCAGCATGAACGATTGGCGCAGATCGCCCGTGAGGAGGGTAAGTCCCTTCCCGAGGTCGCTCGGGAGCTGATCCGCTTTGCCCTGCGGGAGCGTCAGCGCCGTCAGATGGAACTGGCGGCGCAAATCCTGCTGGATGAGTACCGCAGTAACCCTGACTTGACCGCTTTTACCGCCCTGGATAGCGCCGGCGAATGAGGCCCTAAATGTGTGGAGGCGGGACGGGTAGAAAGTACAGGTGTTTGCTTTGCCGATCGACAATGCCTGGGGCGAACGCAACTGCTCTCTCTGCCAACGGGGGTTGGCTAGTGGGAGGACGGATCTAAGGGTGCAGCGGCAGGCGCTCAAGCGCCTGGTGGAGGAGATTGCCCGCCGCTGGGGCTTTCCCGTGGATGCGGAGCACGTGGTGGGACACTACCGCGTGCAGGGCAAGCACGACCCCGGTCCCGCCCTCAACCTGTTCTGGGAGCGCAACGGAAATACCGGCAAGAGAGGCGGTATTTCCGTGAGGTATCAAGAGGACTTTAGAATATCCAGGATGGTTTCGGGATGTTTGGCGGCAATGAGAAGCAGCGTTCTGGCAGCGCCACGGGGTTTACGGCGGTTTTGTTCCCAGTTTTGCAGAGTATCTATGCTTATACCTAACAAGGTAGCGAATTGATGTTGAGAAAGCCCTAGGCCCTCACGGATCGCCTTGACGTCCTGGAAGTTAATGTCAAAAACGCGAGAAGGAGGGCGTCGTCCTCGAAGAATGTCAGCCCCTTCCTGCACGCTGGAGAGTAATTCAGTAAAAGTTTCGTTATTCATGGTATTCCTCCTCGACAATTCGGCGCAGGATTCGAATCTGTTCTGGGGTTAGATCGGAACGTTCATTTTTTCGGAAAGCGAACAAAAGCAATATGGTCTCTTGATGAACAAACCAGTAATAGATCAGCCGAATGCCGCTGCGTTTTCCAGTTGTACCACTCCGCCATCGCACTTTGCGCAATCCACCGCTTCCCGGTATGATGTCACCTGCATCCGGTCTAATGCTCAGAAAAAATTGCAATTCTCGGTATTCGTCATCGCTCAGTAATTCCAGGATACGACGGGTAAAGACGGAGGTTTCAATGAAGTGCATGGTGGTTTTCAGACGCACGAATTGAGTGATTATGATGAGATTATACGCCATTGGCGTACCAAAGTCAAGGAATTTTGTGAAAGGGTCGATATGCCGGTTATTGTGATTTCCCGGATAGCAGTTCTGCTTTGGCTTGTAGTTTGTGCTCTCCTCGACCTGCGCCGGCGGGAAGTGCCGGACGGACTGACGCTGCCTGCGGTGGTGCTGGCGTTCGGCTGGCGGGCGCTTGACCCCGGCGGCTGGCTGCCCTGGGTGCTGGCGGGGGTCACGGTCATCCTCACCCTGGCAGGGGTGCTGTCCGGCGGGGACATGAAGGGACTGGTGGCCATGGCGCTGGTGGATCCGCGTCTGTACCTGCTGGC
>NZ_CALIMF010000031.1 GCF_938028735.1 uncultured Thermanaerothrix sp. | reverse complement strand
GACCAGAGGGACTAACCTTGGTCAAATGGGGCACTCTAGCCGAAATTGCATTGATGCGCTCAAGCGAGTAATTTACCCCAGCCTCGTAAGCAATGGCCAACCCATGCAAGAGTGTGTTTGTTGATCCCCCCATCGCCATGTCTAAGGCAAAAGCATCATCCAGGGCTTCTAATGTGACAATGTCCCGCGGTTTGATTTGTCGTCGCACCAATTCAAGAATCAAGTGCCCTGCTTTTCGTGCCAGCGCCTCTCGCTCCGGCGTTTGTGCCAAGGCCGAGCCATTGTAGGGCAATGCCAACCCCAGCGCCTCCATTAGACAGTTCATGCTATTAGCCGTAAACATCCCTGAACAAGAACCACACGAAGGACAGGCATAATCTTCAAGAGTCTTTAAGCGCCTCTGGTCAATCTTTCCAGCCTGATAAGCGCCCACGCCCTCAAACACCGAGATCAAATCTACAACCTCTCCCTCTGGCGTGCGCCCTGCTGCCATCGGCCCACCGGAGACAAAAATGGTGGGAATGTTCAACCGTACGGCTGCCATCAGCATTCCTGGCACAATCTTGTCACAATTAGGAATACACACCATGCCATCAAACCGGTGAGCCTCGATCATGGTCTCCACAGAGTCGGCGATCAGTTCTCGTGAGGGAAGAGAATACTTCATCCCCTCATGGCCCATAGCAATGCCATCATCCACCGCGATCGTATTGAACTCAAAGGGCACCCCACCGGCCTCACGCACCGCCTCTTTGACGATTCGCGCAAATGCTTGCAGGTGAACGTGTCCGGGCACAATATCGGCGTAAGAATTAACAATGGCAATAAATGGCTTATTGAAATCCTCGTCTTTAACCCCCGTGGCTTTCAAGAGCGCCCGATGGGGTGCGTGTTCAATACCTTTTTTGACTTGATCCGATCGCATCATCGCTCTCCTCGTTTGGGTATAAAAAACCGCCCTTTCGGGCGGTTGGTTTATACTTTTTGGTATGGGTTTGCGTAAGGGTTTAGGCTAGTTCCACTTCGCTCGCTCCAACCGCCCAAAGGGGAGTCTGGCTCTCAATAAGGACGAGAACCACAATAAGGCTAAGGGCGAGGAGCGAATAAATGTATGACATCTCTGTCTGCGTTTTACGAGAAATTATTGGGCAATTTTATACGCCAACGAGAATTTGTCAAGAGGTTAAATCTTAAAAAATCCCGATTTAAGGGCAAAGATCACCGCTTACCAGCATTTACGTGTATACTTGAACCACGAGGCAACAATGTGGTTCAATGTGGTTATTACTTCTTTACTTGTCATCACCTTGGTCTATCTGATGTTGGCACGCATGGCGGCTGAACGATTGGCGCGAACGCATCACGAACAAAAATGCGACTTCTTTGCCCATCATCCCATTTCGAGAGAAGACATTGTTTTCTTGGGGGATAGCATCACCGATGGCGCGCGTTGGGATGAGTTGTTTCCAGGGTTTCCCGTAAAGAACCGGGGAATTAATGCAGATACGACTCGAGGTGTGTTGGAACGCCTGGATAGCATCCTTCCCGGCCAGCCAGTCGCGATTTTTCTGCTGATTGGTACTAATGATTTGCCCTGGTTTATGTTCCGTAGTGACCGTGACATCCTTGAAACCTATGCGGCAATTTTGGAACGTTGTCGAAGTGAAAGCCCCTCCACTCAGGTTTTCGTCCAGTCAATCCTCCCACGCGCTCGTGGCTACGCGAAACGCATTCGACGCTTAAACGCTGAACTTGAAAAATTGGCCCTCCGCTTCGATTACCCATTTATCAACCTCTTTCCTCGCTTTGCCGACCCCGAAGGCCAGATCCGCCCTGAACTTTCTAATGACCGGCTGCATTTAATGGCTATTGGGTACGATCTTTGGGTTGAACAAATCAGGCCGCTTATTATAAGCCTGAGATCCTCTTCCCTCTCAGCCGCACCGCAGCCCAAGAGGACACCTTCGCAGTAACTTTCCTCTCAGTTAGGGGTTGTAGAAGGCATAATCTCTCTTGCGAAGGTATCCTTTCTCTATATGACCTTATTTATCTCCCAAAGCCGTTCAAGTTATGACCGGGGTGGGATATATCTGGGTCCGTTTTCTGTTAACATCCTCTCAATCCACTAAAGCGGAATATTCCCTATGATTCCTGAAAAACTCCTCTATTGGGCCTCGCATCCGGTAGTACGTACTTTTGTTGGTCTCGCCCTAAGAATGGAAGTCAAGCGTCATCAACCCTTCCCTGGTGGGGGCAAAATTTTCGCCGCCAATCATCCTAGCACTGCTGATCCTTTTTTTGTGGCTGCGGCCATACGCGAACATTCATTTATTCTAATCAACCATCTCTTGTTCCAGGTGCCGCTATTGGGTCCATACTTGCGCTTCTCAGGTCATATTCCAGTCAAGGCTGGCGAAGGCCCAAACGCCATCGAGATTGCGCTCAAGCACCTTGCAGCCGGGCACAACATCATGATCTTTCCTGAAGGTGATCTTAGTCCAGCCGAAGGCGGTTTTCACAAACCTCGCACCGGTGTGGCTCGATTAGCGATGGCAAGTGGGGCTCCGGTTATTCCTATTGGCATCCACCTGCAACGAGAGCGTTTACATTTCATTCGTTCTACTATTCGCGGCGAGGTGACTTATGGACGGTGGTATCTGAGTGGACCTTATGAGGTAACTCTGGGATCCCCCCTTTACTTTGAAGGCGATGTGGAAGATCGCCCTCTGGTCCGTTCTGTGGCCGAGGCCATCATGCACCATATCATCGCATTAGCACATGAGAGCGAAAATCGTCTCAATCCTCTTCAGGCTTATTTCGATCTGGCACAACAAGCTGGTTAGCACCTCAATCCTACATTCCCTCACTGTCTTCCCATAACTCAAATTCTGAAAGGGCCGATTTAAGCAGTTAGACTTAAATTGCCCCCTCCCCACAAGGTTGCTTTTTAGGTGCCCCTGTAAAATAGAATATAGAACCTCTGAGGGATGCATATGCCTCTAAACCCTATCCATGGAGGTCACCCATGATTAAACGCTCGCGCAATTCTCCTTGGGGCTACGCTTTAGGAATGCTGGCGCTCATGATTCCTGGCCAAGCATTTTCCTCTTTTTACACCTACTTTTACGTCGAAAAACTTGGACTGGCGGTCGGCTTAGTGACCCTTGGGCGCACCATCTATATGATTTGGGATGCCGTCAACGATCCCATTTTTGGTTACTTTTCCGACCGCACACGCACCCGCATTGGTCGCCGTAAACCTTGGCTAATTGCAACCCTTCCCCTTTTCGCGCTCTTTTTCGTGCTAATTTTCTCCCCTCCTCCACTAAAAGGCCAAGCCCTCTTCTTTTGGTTTACACTGGCTCTTATTCTTTATGAAACTACAGCTTCGATCCAGTGGGTCAATTACGGTTCACTCTTCCCCGAGATTTTCCGTGGCGATCGACAACGCGCCAAGGCCTCTGCCATTCAGCAAGGCTTTCAAATCGTTGCCCTTCTCATCGGAACAGCCGTTGCGCCGCTCTTGTTCGCCGCCTTGGGTTTCGCCAAAATGGCCCTAATTTTTGCGGCTGCCTACGGGATCCTAATGAGCCTGTGCCTCTCACTGATTGAAGAAGACCCACAGGCTCGGGCAACTCCTCCTTTAGATTTCATCGAGGCTTTCCGAATTACGTTAAGCAACGTTGAATTCTGGATCTTCAACATCGCTAATTCCTTTGCCCAGACTGTTAACGGGCTGCTTAGTTCTGTGATCCCATTTTACGCTAAATACGTCCTCAAAATCCCCGAAAGCCAAGTCTCGGCGCTTTTAGCCTCGATTTTCGTGTCAGTAATTCCTTTGGTTACCATCTGGGCCTGGATGATCCGTCACTTTGGAGCAAAGACGGCCTGGCGTATTGCTTTTGCAGTGTATGGGCTCTCCGTCCTGCCCCTAGCGTTGGCCTCCAATCTGTGGCAGGGGATCATCGCGGGCATCCTAGTGGGCTTTGGGCTCTCGGGCTTTTTGGTAACTCCCGGAGTCCTTGGCGCCCAGATCATTGACCGCGATTTCTTACGTACCGGGCGGCGGCGCGAGGGCGTTTACAGCGCCGTCGGTGGCTTCATTACCCGCGCCAGTGCCCTGATCTCCGCAGCGGCTTTCTGGATTGTGGGCCTTACCTTTGGGTATGTTAGCGGGGACAACCCGGGTCCCAATCCTGAGGGTGCCTTCCGTTTCCTGACCAGTGGCGTCACTTTTGGCTTGTTGATCCTTGCCTTCCTGGTGTCTCTGGCCTTCCGCGAGAAGCCTGTGCCAGAATCGGGGCCTCCCACCCCAGCCCAAACGGCTCCGCAGCCCGACTAGCTTAAACAGTAAGCGCGAATTTCCACCTGCATGACTGGATTATAATGGGGGTATGAAACCTTCGCGTTCCAACCCCTTATTCGCTGACAACAATAATCTCCCCCTGCCTATCCCGGGGAGGGAAATTCAAATTGGAAACGCTGCCAATGAGGCCGCAGCCCGTAACCGCTTTGCAGATTACCGCGCCCGCCGTGCTGACCACACCTTGCGTCGTCAAGATGCAGATTTGGCCCTCTTCGCCGAATTCCTTTCCTCACTTGGTATCCAGATAGGCAACCTCGCTCAGGAACCTGAAGCATGGCGTGGAATCACCTGGGGATTAGTAGAAGCCTTCGTCAAATGGCAATTAAGCCTAGGATATGCCATACCCTCCATTAATGTTCGTCTTTCCACTGTAAAAACATATGCCCGCCTAGCTCTTCAAAGTGGCTTCCTAACCCCCGAAGAATATGCCCTTATCCGTAGCATCAAGGGATTCTCCCACCGTGAGCAGCAGCGTCTAGATCAACGGCGACCACGACAGCGCATTGGTACAAAAAAACCTACCCCCGTGCCGCTTACCCCACAACAGGCTACAGCGCTTAAATACCAACCCGATACTCCCCAAGGGCGGCGAGATGCATTGCTCATGTGCTTACTCCTCGACCATGGATTGCGCGTCGGAGAAGTTGCGGCCTTGCGTGTCGAGAATTTAGACCTTGAAATGGGATTACTGCGCTTCTTTCGCCCCAAAGTGGGAAAAACACAAACCCACCGTCTCAGTCCCGACGCCCTACGGCTTCTCCGCCGTTGTGCGGCGCTGAACGATTTACCCACCGATCCTCAAGCCCCCCTCTTGCGCGCCAGCCTAAAAGATGGCAGCTTGGGTAAAGCCGGAATGACCACCCGCGCGATTACCCAGAGAGTTCGCTTTTTGGGTGAACAACTAGGTATAACAGGGTTGAGTGCTCATGATTGTCGCCACTACTGGGCCACTCAGGCCGCCCGCCGTGGGGTTGATCCATTTGCTTTGCAACAGGCTGGTGGATGGGCTTCTCTAGCCATGCCCCGTCGTTATATTGCAGATAACGAGATTGCGAACGAGGAGCTCTTGGATTTAGAGTAAGGACATCTGTCATACTTAGACAGGATACCTTTCTTCGTAAAACCTGAGTGTTTCCACAACCCGCTGGGTGGCGCTTTGGGTTATACTCCCTTTGGCTGATGAACTTGTTCTGCGGAGGAATTGCGTGGATTGGAGCATTCCAATCATCATTTTTCAACTCATCTTGTTAGAGGGATTGCTTTCAATTGATAATGCTGCTGTCCTAGGGGCTATGGTAGCACACTTACCTGATGATCAACCTGTGCAGTGGCCACGGCCCTTAGCCAAACTTGGAGATCATCTCCACCATCTCCTGGGGAATCAACGCACAGCAGCATTACGAGTGGGTTTGCTGGGAGCCTACTTAGGAAGAGGATTGATGTTGGCACTGGCCACCTGGGTCATACATTACCCATGGCTACGTGTGCTTGGGGCCGTCTATTTGATCCGTCTGGCTTTCGATAATCTGGGACAAGCCGAGCCCGGTGAAGAGGATGCTCATGCTCATCCTCTCGAACAGCACTCCTTCTGGATGGTTGTCCTGACCGTTGAAATGACCGATTTGATTTTCAGTCTGGATAACGTGGTTGCAGCAGTTTCACTTTCCGATCGATTTTGGGTGATTATGATTGGAGTAGCCATTGGCATTCTGATAATGCGCTTTGCCGCAGGAATATTCAGCTACGCTGTGGCACGCGAGCCTATCCTCAAGCCAGCGGCTTATCTGTTGGTTCTTGCCATTGGCCTCGAACTTTTACTACAAGAATGGACGGGGTTGGAAATCAACGATTGGCTTCGCTTCGCAATCTCTCTCGTCATACTTTTCTCGGCTCTACTCTATGCCCACAGTAAGCCATTTCAACTTCTCCGACCAGTACTTGTCTGGTTCGGACAAGGCTTTGCCAACATCAATGAACTTGTGGATTGGGCACTAGTGCCCTTGGGGGTCACATTGCGTTGGCTAGCTCGTATCCCATACTGGTTATACAAAACGCTTACCCGCACAGTCGAACACCCCGGTTAAACAAAGTTCCCCCCAATTACTTCTTAAGCCAACCTTAAGGTTACCTTGAGGATGGTTTAAGGACAAAACGAGTTTTTCTTTTTTAAACTCAAAACTGAGTTAGATGATATCTAAAGTCATTTAGGCCTACACCATTAAGAAGAAGTGGAGGTGAACAATGAAGTCACAATTGCGTCTTTTCCCGTTCGCCGTGGCGTTGGTCATCATAGGGCTGTTTACCTCTGCCTGCGCCCCGTTCAATCTTCAGGGTTTCCACTTACCCAAGATTCAAATTGAACAGGGTGAACCACAGCCACAAACCCCGGTGGTGGTGCCAACCGCAACCCTGGCACCTTCTCCCAACCCCTCAACCCTTGCAAACCCCTCATCAGCCACTCTACTGACCACGTTGGAAGATACGCTCGCCCAAGTGTATGCTCAGGTAAATCCCTCTGTGGTCAACATACAAACGACGCAGCGCTTGGCACCCTCGCTGAACCTGCCATTTAACTTCCCCGGTCAAGCCCCCGATCAGGCACCTGTAACACGCAGCCTGGGCTCCGGCTTTGTTTGGGATACCCAAGGACACGTTGTAACAAATAACCATGTTATTGATGGAGCCGATCGGATCACTGTAACATTTGCCGATGGCAATACGGTTGAGGCCAAAGTGGTCGGGGCCGATAGCGATGCTGACCTCGCAGTGCTTAAAGTTGATGTGACCGCTGAGAAATTGGTGCCTGTTCGCCTGGCCGATTCAAAACAGGTCAAAGTCGGCCAGTTAGCCATCGCCATCGGTAACCCCTACGGCCTAGAAGGGACCATGACTGTGGGGTTTGTCAGTGCTTTGGGACGCTCCTTGCCGGTGCAGAGCACAACGAGCGGTGGGGCCACTTACACCATCCCCGACGTCATTCAAACCGATGCACCGATTAATCCAGGCAATTCGGGTGGTGTGCTGGTCAACATCCATGGTGAAGTGATCGGCGTCACAGCAGCGATTGAATCTCCGGTACGCGCCAACGCCGGGATCGGGTTTGTCATTCCTTCCAATATTGTGAGACGCGTTGTTCCAGCATTGATTGCCAATGGTCATTATGATCACCCTTACCTTGGCATCAGTGGCACAACACTGACGTCCGATCTAGCCAAAGCCATGGGGCTAAGCTCGGATCAACGGGGAGCACTGGTCATTGACGTGACGCCCAATAGCCCTGCGGACAAAGCTGGTTTGCGCGGCAGTGATCGTCAGATCACCTTGGAGGGTAACCCAGCGCGTGTGGGTGGTGATGTGATTACAGCCATAGATGGAAACCCGGTACAGAAGTTTGAGGATTTGGCCAGTTACCTTGCCACCGCTACTTCCGTGGGGCAGAAGGTAACCCTTACGATCCTGCGCAATGGTCACGAGCAGACGATTGAGGTTACGCTGGGCGCTCGTCCTCGTACCCAAAGCTCTGCTTCGAGCACGACCCGAAGCGGTGCTTACCTCGGGATTACCGGACGCACACTGACCCCTGAAATTGCCCAGGCCATGGGGTTGGACCCCAATCAACAAGGTGTATTGGTGGTCAATGTGGTTAGCGGGAGTCCAGCGGACAAGGCCGGTCTACGCGGGAGCTTCAAACCAGCCACGATCAACAGCGAGCAAATGCTTATTGGTGGAGATATCATCACAGCATTTGATGACCAACCTATAACCTCGTTTGAAGATTTGCAAACTGCATTGGCTCAGGCCGCTCCCGGGCAAAAAGTTACCCTTACCCTTCTGCGTGAAGGGAAACCCCAACAAGTAGAAGTGACTCTCGGCACACGCCCTAACTCCTAAATCGTGCGGCAGGGCGCCATTCTAAGCGAAGGCCCCGATGAGTCCACTCGCCGGGGCTTTCGCTATCCTAATGTCTAGGGCGCCAACACAATAAATGCCCCAAACTCAGGTAACGTTACTGGATGAAGGGGGTCAGGCCAGCCAATGGGTTTAGCAACACTCCAATTATTTAGCGGTAGCGCCACCGGTTCCCCCTGATAAATCCCGCTGATCTTCTCTTCAAAATTCTGCGCGTTACGAATTTCGTAACGATCTCCTAGCTGATATCCTAACGCCTTCAGATCAACAAGCGCCTCGTTTTGCTTAGCCCAATTATACACAACAATGTGCCCTCGCTTGGACTCATAGCGGTTAGAACGCATGAACACCTGAGTTGCCGAGGGCAAGGCAGGAGTAAACGTGCTATGGGAGTCAAAACCGGTTTGAGAGCGCCATTGATCCCAGCTTCGCCCCTGCCCATTGATCAGGAATGGCGTCCCAGACAGTGAGAAATGGTACTGGTTATCGTCCCAGGCGCCAAAAGACTGAACCAAATTTACCAAGGGTGCGGTCTGCCCACCTAGGACATTGTGGTCTAGGGTTATTCCCTGCCACGCCTTAACTTCCAGGGCATAGTCACCGCGGTTGAAAAGATAAGCATTCTGTAAACGCACATTTTGATTCTGAGCATTCTCGCTAAAACCCAAAGCCACGGTTTCGTTGTAGGTAAACTGGTTGGTCAGGATGACGTTGCGTACTGGTTGCCTTCCCCCAATCAGAAATGTGCCATTGAATGTTACATTACCATCTAAATTGAAGTTTAGCAGAGGGTAATCATTCTCTCGGTAAACATGCAAATTATAACCGCTAAAATTATTGAAGATAATGTTATCCTCAATCCATTTGCTCCCCTGCTGATTTTGGGCGTAAATCCCATGCCCATGCCCTCGGTCTGGACCTTTCCACCCATTGTTATAAATCAGGTTACCGTAAATAACCACATCCGGCGCACGATCATCGGCATAGACACCCTCTGCTGCATCATGCATGATGTTATTAATGAGTTTGACATTGGTGGCGTAGACGCTAAACGCATCTTCGCGATAAATGTCATTCGGGAATGACCCACTATACTGTGAGGTACGGTTTGGATCGGTATTAATGACTTCCAACCCCCAAAAGATCACGTTGGGTTTATAGATTTTGATGCTTCCGTTGATGACTGGGCGCTCACCTGGATAGGCCCGAACAACAATTGGGCGGTCAACCGTTCCCTGCAAATGACTGTTGAAATAAGTGAGCCCCCCTCGTCCGTAAGTACCCCCGCGCACCCAGATGACATCGCCGGGTTGAAAGAAGCCTGTTTTTGCTTTATCCTCAATGGCATAGGCCAGATCGAAGGGTCGTTCTAAACTTCCATCACCATTAGTTGTACCATTAGGGGCAGCAAAAAAAGCCCGCCCCCCGCCGACGGGAGGAAGGGTTGGAGCCTGTGTGATTACCGGTAAAAAGATGCGCGACGTGGCACTGGCTTCAACTGATATATCCGTTGTATCCAGGGAGGGCGTGGGAGAGACGGACTGGATAACGGTTTCGCTCGCTTGAGGTCCGTGGCCTTCGGTGACTTGCGGAATAGGGGATTGGGATTGTGTTTTTCCTACATTATCTGGCGCAAGAACTGTGCAACCCACTAGTAGGACAGCCATTACAAGGTATGCCCGGCGCAAGCGCTTAAATTTTCGATTTTTAAAGGACATGATTTTTTCTCCTGGTGGGGCAACTGCTGGTTAGCAGATAACTATAACTATATCTATGTTAGGAAGTCCACAGTTGCCCAAAGCGGTTTATGGGTTGCTCAATATTTGGGTAGGCCCTCACCTGCCCACCCACAAAGGAATGTTCAGACCAACAATGGTATACAGTATAACTCTAATAGATGGTTTATACAACCATTGACGATCTAACGATGCTAAACGGCTATTCGTTCTTCCCACAAGAAGTTTATGGTATAAATTCTTTGAAAAAAGGATTATAGGATTCAGAGTATGCACCGTTCATTGCGCGATCTAATGGATTTTCCCACTATCTTTCGCCTTCGTGTCATCGGTTACAATCAGGATGATTTTGCCACATATATTATGGTGCGAGTGAGACGATACGCTCCCGAGATCAATGAAGATAACATCAACGCACGGTTGAGCAATGGCGGCAAATATTGCGCTGTCACCGTGTCATTTGTTGCCGAATCGGAAGAGCAACTTTATGCCATTTATGCTGACTTGAGCCAGGATCAACGCGTTTTGTTTTTGCTCTGAAACTTATATTCTCGGCAAACGTGAACGCAGCCTGGTGTTCTTAGAACGTTTTACTGGGGCTTTATACAAAGGAGGAAGGTGCTGCTCGGGATTGCATAGACCAAGCGCAGAGCCCCTTAGAACAACCTCGGGCAAAGTACGGCAGTTAAGGCGTCGTTTAAGGGCACGAACATGAGCGGCTACTGTGCTTTGTGAGATTCCCAAGCGCCGGGCAATTCCCTTCAGACTGAGCCCTTCGGCTATGCCCTGCAAGACTAGGTGCTGCCTCTCCGTTAGATGAAGATGAGGCCCAAGTTGAAAAATCTCTTGAGATCCTTCCAAAATCAGCGGATAGACCATAACCAAATTACCCAATAACACACCGCGCAATGGGGTTTGAGAGCTTTGTGCTTCAGATGAAAGCAAGGCACAAATGGCTGCAGGTGGTTGCCACTCACCGTTGTTTACCGCGAGAAGCAAATCCGACGGGGTTAGAGCCACATCAAAGATAAATATGGCGTTCTCATGGGCCAACCAAAGCACTCGGGTCATACGACCACCCCAAGAATAGAACTTATGTTCTATTACATTATAACAGAATTTTCGTCTTATACCTTGTGATTCTCAAACATGGGTGACCTTAAAAAGGTGTGAAGGCTTTAGCAATAATGCGAAGAAAATGATGATTTCTTTCTAATATTTCTCCTCTATACTATTTTATAATCTCAAGTCATAATCAAAAACGATCTGTTACAGGAGGGAAAAATGACGTTACTAAACTCGCAAGTCAGAGAACAAGTCCGAAATTTGCTCCGTGGTATGGAACATCCTGTGAAGTTGCTCCTATTCACCCAAGGTGAAGGCGGGGCCATTGAATGCGATTTCTGTACCGAGACCCGTCAACTTGCCGAAGAGGTCACCTCTCTCTCTGATAAACTCTCGCTAGAAATCCGCGATTTCGTGCGCGACAAGGCCTTGGCTGATGCACTGAAGGTAGACAAAATACCGGCCTTGCTTCTTCAATCCAACGGGCAGCATCCTCAAGACCACGGCATTCGCTTCTTTGGCATTCCTTCGGGATATGAGTTTGGCACACTGATCGAAGACATCTTAATGGTCAGTCGCGGCAAAGCCGAGCTCAGCCTAGCAACGATGCAACGGCTTGCCCACCTCGATCGCCCTGTTCACATCCAAGTTTTCGTCACACCCACCTGCCCATACTGCCCACGGGCGGTGTTGCTCGCCCACAAACTTGCCCTGGCTAGCAACTGGATCACTGCCGACATGGTGGAAGTCAGCGAGTTCCCTCACTTAGCCAACCGCTATCACGTCTATGGCGTCCCCCGCACGGTTATCAATGAGGTCATTCACATCGAAGGCGCTGTTCCAGAGGAAACACTGATAACCAAACTTATGCTGGTTATGGATGATCAAGTCATGGAAGAACTCAAACGATCCTGGCGCCGCAACCAATTCTAAAAAGCGCTTTCCCGTATAGATGAGAGCCAAGCGTTTTCCACAACGATGGAAAACCTTGGCTCATTCATTGACAGATCCTTGAGAGGGGTTTATTATTTTATAGATAAAGTATGTCTTAATTAGAGGTGTGCCATGAGTGAAAACCGGTATGCTTATCCCGAATATCTGGTTGAAACCACCTGGGTCGCCGAACACCTTGAAGATCCCTCGATTCGGCTCGTTGAATCCAATGAGGACCCGCTACTCTATGAAACCGGTCACATCCCCGGTGCTGTCAAAGTGGACTGGTTCACTACATTACAGCATCCCCTACGGCGGGACTTTATTGATCAATTCGAATTTGAGACCCTGTGCTCTCGATTGGGTATCAGCAATGACACCACCGTAGTTTTTTACGGAGATAAACACAACTGGTTCGCCTGCTATGCTTTCTGGCTCTTTGCCTACTATGGTCACGAGCACCTGAAAATCATGAATGGTGGGCGCGCAAAATGGGTTGCCGAGGGTCGTCCGCTAACCAGAGATATTCCTACCTATCCCCCGACTCAGTATCGGGCAAAGCCCCCGGATACTTCTATTCGCGCTTTTCGGGATGAAGTCCTCCGTCACATGGAACAAAGACTCCCTTTGATTGATGTGCGTTCCCCACAGGAATACTCTGGCGAATTGCTACACATGCCGGGTTATCCTCAAGAGGGCGCCCAACGGGGTGGACACATTCCGGGAGCAGTAAATATCCCCTGGGCTCAAGCCGTCACTCCTGAAAACAGCACTTTCAAATCCCCGGATGAATTACGCACCTTATTCGAAAGCCATGGCATCACGCCAGATAAAGAAATTATCGCTTATTGCCGAATTGGAGAACGTTCTTCCCTCACTTGGTTTGTCCTCAAGTATCTATTGGGCTACCCCAGAGTCAAGAACTATGATGGTTCGTGGACTGAGTGGGGCAACCTGGTCAATGTACCGATAGAAAAATGAGCATAGATAGCCTCTCTGTGCTTCCCCCCCGTCTAGCCGAAATCCTAGAAACCTTCGGCCTTAGTGATCCTCAGGGAAAAATGGAACTGCTGCTTGAGTTTGCTGAAAGCCTCCTGCCCATCCCTGAAGAGTTGGCCGATCTTGCTGGTCAACCCGAACTTGTTCCCGAGTGCATGACCCCTGTCACAGTTTATATGCACCAGCACGAAGGACGTCTGCGTTTTTACTTCGGGGTACCGCCGGAAGCGCCCACCATCCGCGGTTATGCCGCTATCCTTCAACAAGGGTTATGGGATGTCACACCCAATGAGGTATTGCAAATTCCTGAGGATCTCTATTCGGCCATGGGTTTACTGCATATTCTGACCCCTCAACGGGTAAATGGGCTTATTGCCATTCTTGCCCACATCAAGCGATTAGCAACCCAGGCCCTTACTCTGCCCCCCGCGAGTCACCCAACAAACCTGTAAACTCCTTCCCTCCTGCTCCCCTGCTATAATGTGAATAAATCTGCTATGAGGAGGCTTGGCCATGAAAAAAGCGCACGGAGCGTCATGGCTCCTAGCATGCTTAATGCTTGTTCTGACCGTAAGTCTCATCCCCGCGACTTTGACCGCCGTTGCCGCAACTCCAACACCCTCATCTTCATCCCTCTCCTATCCCCTTGGGCCCAATCTTGATCAATTCCCGCCAGGATACAACCCCCTCACCGGCTTACCCGTTTCCGACCCTTCCTGGCTGGAATTACCCGCTGTATTGGTTTCCCTTTCTAATTTTCCCCCCAGCGTTCGCCCACAAACTGGCCTTTCTTTCGCCTCTCAGGTGTACGAAATTTACATCACCGAGGGCATGACACGCTTTCTGGCCGTCTTCTACGGTGAACCGCCTCAACTGCTGCCCACGCCCCCCGACCTCATCCCCCGCGCCGAACCCTTAAGCATAACTAGCCCAGTCATGGGAAATAGGATTTGGTGGGACCAAAATGCAGATGGCTTGCAACAACCTTGGGAACCAGGGTTAGGCGGGATTCGAATTCAGCTCCTTGATCCTCGAGGCAACGTGCTCCAATCTACCTCAAGTGATGGCAATGGATTTTATGCCTTTTCACCCCCCACTGGATTGCAATATCGTATGCAAGTTCACCTTCCCAATGACTTCGCCCTAACCCAGGCCAATGCCGGCGACGATAGTATAGATAGTGATGCCGACCCAAGTATAGGTCAGACCGGCCTTATTAACTTTACCGAGACAAACTTGACCTTGGATTTTGGGTTGATTTGGAATCCTCCCATCTCAGTATCTGACACTAATGCTAATTCTAATCTGAAAGGAATCGAACAACCTCAGAATGCAGGATTGGCTGGCGTGCGCTCCGGGCGCGAGGCTTATGTCCCTATTGTCAACGCCTTTCCTAACGGCTGCCTGGTCGCGGCCAGCAAGTCCGCCGATGTCAATCTTCGTATCTGCCGCAATGTATTCGGCAACAACGCACAGGACATCAACAGTGCTGGCCTTTCATTGGAACAATTACGTGCGCTGGCCGAGGCCAATCGGAATCCACAGTCACCCCCAAACTACTCTGGAAATGCCTTTGATCTCCGGCCCCCATCTGGTGGGTTGCCAGCAACACAACTCAACGTTTTCTATGCCTATCTTAATCAGGCGCGTTGGATTTACGATCCGGTTGCCCAGGCGTATTGGCGTTACCAGGACCTCAGCCAAGAAAACCAGGTTGGAAAGTTCATTCCGGCTACCGATCGTCTCACCAACCGCCCCCTGCTTTTTGAGAACATTGTTATCCTCTTTGTGGAGCACACCGCCCGCCGTCCCACCATCATTGACTTAAGTATGGGGCCGGGGAGCAGAGGCCGCGCAATTGTCTTCCGCAACGGTCGGGTTTATACTGATCTGGTCTGGAGCATGGTGAGTGAGGCATACGAAAAGACCACGGGGCTGGCGCGACCCGTGCGCCTGCGTTACCCAGACGGACGCCCATTCCCGCTGGCACCCGGTCAGACCTGGTTCCATGTGGCCACGCTTGGCTCGACCCTTCGCCAGGAGGCCTCACAGCCAGATATCTGGAGATTCCGCTTCTATCCTCCCGTCGGCGCGAGATAACCCAGATGCCTCAAGGCCACTCTAAACACCAACCTGAAACCGGGTTGGTGTTTTTCATCCCCCAATCTCGTAGCATCCAATCACCCCAATTGCTGATTTACATCCATGTCCGCCCCTTTTATAAAAATATCTAAATACTGAAGTAGGAGGTAAATACATACAATGAAACGCTGGATTTGGATAGCGGGCTTAGGAATCGTTCTGCTTGCTTCAGGGCTAGTTTATTATTTCAGGAGCACTCCATCTCAACCCCTAATTCGCATTGAAGGAGCCTGGGCACGTGCCAGCCTGGCTGAATCGCCAACTACCATGGAACACTCTGGAACGCCTTCCCATTCTGGACATTCACCAGCCGACACAACTGCTACCAGTGCGGCCTATATGACAATACACAACCTAGGACGCTCTGCAGATTATCTGACTGAAGTCTCTGCTGAGGTCGCCAATCGCGCTGAAATCCATCAAACGATCATGAACGGTGACGTAATGCAAATGCAACCCATCAGTCGCTTAGAGATTCCAGCCCAGAGTACTGTGCAATTAATGCCGGGTGGTTATCATATTATGCTAATTGGCTTGAACCACACCCTCCATCCAGGGGATAAAGTGAGGCTCAGACTAGAATTCGAAAAAAGTGGTGAGATTGAGGTGACGGCTATAGTGCGCTAATTTCTCAACACAAACTCCAGGCCTAGTGCTCTGATTTTTTGCTCGGTCGGCCACCCTGTTACACGATCCCAGCCGCTGGCAACATAGTATTCATTAAGCAATGTCTCGACATTCGGCACATACCCCTGTTGCCCACCCTCGGGCAGAGGTTGAACCAACAGGCGAGGCAACTTTTCGGATTCTGGTTTCAAACCCAGACGCAGATTGATCAGCCGTTTCATATTCCAGCCCCTTTCCCCTGCCAGAAGCATTGCTTCAACATCCCAATCTAACCCTAAGGCAGCATTGAGCAACTCACAAATCGCCGATGGGGAAACCACTGCAAAATAACACATCACCAGGCTGTTGCATACCGTGCGCCAGTGCTGATGACGTGCCACCAACGCCGCCTTACCCTCATCTTGAAACCGCTCTGGCATTGAGATCCCGATTTCTTCTAGCGTCCCGCCCATCTCAACCTGGAAGAAATCGCTTTGGTTGTGGCAGGCACCCCGAGGGGACACCAAATAAGAGAGCGTTTGACCACTAAAAGCCCGCGGATCGTGCATGGGGACTTCCAGACCATTGACCACAACCGCCAAGTCCGGAACTCCAAAAAAGGCTGCCACGGCTTGGCTACCTTGAGCCAATAACGCCCCAAAACCTTCGCGCCGTGCCATTTGGTCTAAAAGCGGAAAACAGGGATTAGGATCCCCCCAACGCAGTGTTAACCCACCGGTATCTTTTTCATTGATGATCCCCTGATCGAACAACAAGTAAGCCAACGCCAATGTGTTTCCAGCTGAAATCGTATCCATACCCAGTCGGTCACATTGCTCGCCCAGCGCAGTGATTGCTGCGAGATCATCTACCAATAATTGCGAACCAAAGGCACAAATGGTTTCGTACTCTGGCCCCTTAGTCTTGCTACGGGTTATAAATGGCCCCTGGGTGATCATTACTTCTCGCCCACATGAAATCACACATCCTTGACAGGCCTTCGTGCCAGTTAGGATCGTTTCCGCCATGGTTGAGCCACTAATATTCGTCGCGCCCTCAAATGTTGCCGCTGTCCAGTAGCGCTGGGGCATGTCCCCCAAAAACTGCAGGTACTCCGCTGCCCCCGACGTGCCTGTGGCTCTAAGGACCGCCGTTAGATTTTGGTCTAGCAGATTCTTGTTCGCAGCAACACGCAGTTTGCGATACTCTTCCGGCCGCGCCAGCGGAATCTGGCCAGTTCCGCGCACCACTAACGCCTTAAGATTCTTCGAGCCCATCAACGCTCCTAAACCGGTTCTGGCTGCAAGCCGCCCATGATCTGCCAAAATTCCCGCCATCGGCACTTCGTTCTCACCCGCCAACCCAATGCAGGCCACGCGCGCGCGGGAGTCGCCCACCTCTGTTTTCAAGATCTCTTGGGTCTCATAAGTATCGGCCTTTCCCCATAAATGACCAGCTGGACGCAAGGACACGTCACCATCGCGAATATACACGTAGACCGGTTCTGCGGCACGCCCAGTGATCCATAACACATCTACCCCCGCCTGCCGCAACTCCGGACCAACAAAACCCCCAATGTTTGATTCCCCCCATAAACCCGTTTGAGGTGAGCGTCCACAAATAGTAAATCGCCCGGTCGTTGGCCCACCGGTACCTGTCATTGGGCCAGTGACAAAAATTAGCGGATTATCAGGATGCAATGGATCGCGTTGGGGCGCCAGTGTTTCCCATATCAAGCGCGCTGCCAAACTGCTCCCGCCAATAAAATCTTCAACGTAAGTGCGCGGAAGTGAAGAAAACGCAAACGTTCCCTGTGTCAAATTCACTGTGAGCATCCGACCGAAGGGCATCGAAACCTCCGATGAGTTGGCGAGTTAAAGGCTGATTTCTCCCGTGAACATCTGCCAAAATAGCGATTGCATTTCGGATTCATCTGGAATCCGTGGACTCATGATGGTCTGGGTATCATTCATGGCATGATCCACCAGTATCTGCATCTCGTGTTCCAGATCTCTACGTGATATCCCTGCTTGAGCCAGCGTAAGCGGTTGTTCCACCCGCTTCATCAGATCCATCACAGACTCGATCAGCGCTCTGGCTGCTTCACGCTCATTCTCTGCTGGCAACTTTAAGTGATAGGCCAATTCGGCATAGCGCGTTGAGCCTGGCTCTCCTTGAGCACAGTAGGCTATGGTGTAGGGGAGCGCCAACGCCACCGCCCGACCATGAGGCAAGTGAAAAATCGCTCCAAGTGCATGCCCCATCCCATGGGCTAATGCGGCCATAGCATTGCCAAACCCCAACCCGGCCAAGGTTGCTGCATAATGCAATCGTGTACGGGCCTCAACATCATCCTTACCATGACGATAGGCTCGGGGTAAATAGTCAAATATCAACTGAGCCGCCTTAAGGCACAATCCGTCCGTAAAATCGTTGTGATAGGTACTGGTAAACCCTTCAATAGCGTGCGTCAAGGCGTCCAAACCGGTGTCCGCAGTCAGGCGCGGGGGCAAATCCATTACCAGAAGAGGATCTACAATAGCAACATCCGCGATGACCTCACGGCTACCTAACCCCAATTTACGCCGTTCGGTCCGGTTAGTCAGCACAATGGCCCAAGTGACTTCCGAGCCCGTGCCACTTGTCGTAGGGATGGCAACAAAGCGGGCTTTGGCCCGCAAGTTGAAGCGTTCAATCGGGTTGATCGCTTCTGGGTCGAGGTCGGGCCGCGCATAGAGGATCCACATAGCCTTGGCGGCATCCATCACGGAACCCCCTCCTAAGGCCACGATCCAGTCCGGATGGTGGGCGAGCAGAAACTCCGCCCCTTCTCTAACTTGTTCAAGGCTTGGCTCGGGCTCAACCCGATCATAGCAAACGACTTCCAACCCAGCCTGACAAAGATTTTTGGTGACCTTTTCTGCCAATCCTAAGGATACGAGATGTGCATCGGTGATTAGCGCTGCCCGTTGACCCTCCAACGTGGCAAGATGTGAAAGCGCGTCCTCACCATATACAATGAGGGGTGAAGCAAAATACCACACAATCACCTCCGCGTGATCGAACAGGCGTTATCTGAGAAAATTTGCGGCCCTTTCAAGAAGGCTATACCGGGAATATGGTCGGGATGCGAGTACACGATTCAACCAATTCTTTTGCCGCGCGGACGTTTTTCATCACCATGGCCATATTTCCCTGAAGGCGCAATTGCCCCGTCATCATTGCTTGCATGGGGTCAAGTTGACGCGTCATAACCTTCTTCCAGGTCTGCACCGGTCCGCTCAGTCGAAACGCTGGTTTGCGTGCTTCAGGATCGGTAACTTCAAAAGCCTCCCGGCATTTGCCGTGCCATAAATCCATATATAGAATTACGGTGCGATCCAGGTTACCCCCAGGCTCAATAATAAAATAAAAATCCCCCTCCCAGTTCTTGGCAGCCTCAGCATATGCTTGACTCTGGTTAAGATCTTCCATCATGGCCTTGATCCAGGCATCGCTAGGAAATGGAATGCTCATGATTGCCTCCTGGTTCGCATGGGATCATGTTTATTATAGTCCAGCCACATAGAAGTCCCGCTCAAACCCGTGACCTTCCTTCACGCTCCAAATATTCCTTCAAAGTCTGGCAAAATCACCCGACACTTGGCCGGGTGCTCACCGATCTAGGATAAGGTCAGGAGCGGCAATCGTTCACGCACACGCTCTTTGACTGCTTGGGCACTTTCCAGGCTCAGAACCTCTTGTGCCAATTCCCGACATTGCGCAAGTGAGAGCGAACGGATAATTTGTTTGGCCAACGGAATAGCACTGGGATTCATGCTGAATTCATCAAGGCCCAAACCTAATAGGATCGGGATGCCCAGGGGTTCGCCCGCTAGTTCGCCGCATAGTCCCACCCATTTACCGTACTGATGGGCTGCCCGTATGACCTGATCAATCAGCCGCAGAACCGCCGGATTGAAGGCACTAATCAAGTCGGCCAACTGCGCATTGGCTCGGTCCGCTGCCAAAGTATATTGGGTCAGGTCATTCGTCCCAATGGAGAAGAAATCCACCTCACGGGCAAAGTGCTCCGCCATTACCGCCGCGGAAGGCACTTCAACCATAATGCCGATTTCGATATTATCGGCAACTGGTTTACCGTCGCGGCGCAACTCCTCGCGGCAAACTTCCACAATGCGTTTGGCGGCACGCACTTCATCCAGTGTTGCTATCATCGGGAACATTAGTTTTAGGTTGTACCCCACACCCGCGCGCAACGCCGCGCGGATTTGAGGATAAAAAAGCTCGGGGTGCGCCAAGCATAAACGAATCCCCCGTACTCCCAGAAACGGATTTTCTTCTTTGGGCAATTCCATGTAGGCTAATTCTTTATCCCCGCCGATATCTAGAGTCCGGAGCACGACTGGTTGCTGACCAAACACCTCAAGAATGGCGTGATAGGCTTGGAACTGCTCTTCCTCATCCGGAAGTGTTGAACGCTCCAGATATAAAAACTCCGTGCGTAGCAGCCCCACGCCTTCGGCCCCATGCTCCCAAGCCGTAAAAGCCCCCTGCACATTGCCGATATTGGCAACCACCTCCACTTTATGCCCGTCCAGAGTGATCGCCGGTTCTTTGCAATGCGCAAAAGCCTGCTCACGTAACCGTGTCAAAGCCTCACGGCGTTGTAGAAATATCGTTCGGGCTTGTTCATCTGGCTCAACAATCAAAAGCCCTTCTACGCCATCTACAATGACCTGAGTGCCACTTGAGACTTGAAGCACTTGCGGCCCCGCTGCAACCACTGCCGGCAACCCTAGACTACGCGCCAATATTGCCGTGTGCGACGTTTCGCCACCTCCAGCGGTGCAGAACCCCAAAACCAGAGATTTATCCAACCCAACTGTATCTGATGGGCTCAAGTCCTGGGCTAAGACCACCACTGGTTCAGTCAATTGCACTGGTTCTTCGGTAATGCCTTTCAAGATCCGCAGCACCCGCCGCCCCACATCACGAATATCGGCAGCCCGAGCACGAAAGTATTCACTTTCCATCTCTTCCAAGATGGCCGCAAAACGCTCAACCGTACTCCACCAGGCCGCTTCGGCATTCAAACGCTGGTCGCGGATAGCGGCTTGGGTTTCGCCCAATAATTCCGGATCGCGCAACATCTCTAACTGGGCTTCAAAGATGGCTGCTTGCTCTGCTCCTGCCTCGCGACGTGCTTTCTCGTACACCAAGCGCAGCTGACCTTCAGCGATCTCTAAGGCCTGATAGAAACGCGCAAATTCCGCATCCACATTGTGTACCGAATGGGAATCCACATGCAGATCCAGACGCTGGAAACGATAGGCCGGGCCAATGGCAATCCCTGGTGAGGCCCCAATTCCCCGAATGGTCTTCATTCAGCCTCCCCAAAATTCGACTCAATCAGATTAACCAGGGCCTGCACGGCTTCTTCGGCGTCTTCGCCTTCGGCCTGTAAGATTAGTTCCGCTCCCTGATCAGCCCCTAAAGTCAAAACACTTAAAATGCTTTTGGCATTTGCCTTGCGCTCACCGTGAATGGCCGTGATGGCACTCTTGAACTTACTGGCTGTCTGAACAAAGAGTGAAGCCGGACGTGCGTGTAGGCCAACTTTATTTTTGATCAACACTTTTGTTTCTACCATGAGCGTGCCTCACCTCAGTGGATAAATTCCTCAACCCAAATAGAAGGGGAAATTACCGCCGCCCTAGCATGTCCCTAATTTTACCGAATTTTCGCTTTCATAGGATGGGCAACTTTGTGAAAAATTCTGTGTTTTTACGGACTACTTTGCGCCAGAGCAATTAGAAAAACTACCCTCTCTCGCAAAATTAATCAACCGATTTAGGGTAAAATCACCCCCAAACCTCGGAGAAGAGCGGACATGGATTCGCAAACAATGACGTCAAAGCCTCGAGGCTTTTCAATATGGTTACGCCGCGACCTTGCCTTACCTCAAGAGCACGGCGCGTGGGTTTTTCTGCTCAGTCCTCTTATCATTGGTCTAATCACGCCCAGTCGCCCCCCATCAGCCGCCTCGCTTGTCCTTCTGATCACTGCTTTAGCCGCCTTCTTGCTTCGTCATCCCCTTACCCTGATCATCAAAACCCTCAGCGGGCGCCGTCCACGCACAGATCTGCCCGCTGCAACCTTTTGGGTCATCTGCTATGGGATGCTGGGCTTAGTAGGCTTGGGGATCTTAGTCAGCCAGGGTTTTGAGGAAGTGATCTGGCTGGCCCTTCCCGCGCTTCCTATACTGGTGGTTTACCTTTACCTTGTTTTCCGGCGCGCTGAGCGTCATCGCCCCATTCTGGATATGGCTGTTGCTATCACCCTTGGATTGGGCGCACCAGCAGCTTACTGGGTCACTGAAGGCGCTTACTCCGCCACCGGTTGGGTTCTATGGGGATTATGTAGCCTCCATGCTATAGCCTCAATTGCCCATACCTTTATGCGCCTGGAACAGCGACGATGGCAAGCTCTCCCTCCTCTCCCAGCACAGATACGAACTGCTCTTCCCGCTCTCAGTGTCAATTTCCTTGCTGTAGGTACCACCTACTTTCTCCCCGATTTCTTGCCCCTACCTCGCTGGCTAATCCTGGCCTATACGCTACAACTTCTCGAGTCACTATGGGGAACATGGAAGCCCGCCATGGGGAAAAAGCCTACTCAAATTGGCCTGCGTCAATTGGCACTAAGCACACTCTTTACCCTGTTCTTCATTGGGCTATGGCACGTTTAGAAAATTGTTTCACCCCTTAAGGGCACCAGCCAGGATACCACGGATAAAGTAGCGTCCTAACAGCAGAAAGAACGTCAACGGGATTAGGACGGCGATTAACGCCGCCGCCATCTGTAAGTTGTACAACGCCACAAAACTCCCCTTCACTTCAGCCAGTTTGACCTGGATGGTTGTCGTCAGAGGAGTAGACAGCGTTAATGCTAATAGAAACTCATTCCACACTTGAGTGAAGATGATAATTGCCACAGATGCATACGCTGGAAGAGAAATCGGGGTTACCACGCGGAAAAATATCTGCAACTTATTCGCCCCATCCACCTCGGCTGCCTCTTCCAACTCCCGAGGGACTGAGAGAAAGAAGGTTCCCATCAGCACCGAAGCCAAGGGCACATTGAGTACCAAATAGCTCAAAATCAAACCAGCATGGGTTAGTGCTAAGCGCGTCAACGCCATTAACTGCACCAGCGGGATTAGAACCACCTGATAGGGCAAATACAATGCGATCCCAACCAGGATGAACAGAACCCGTACCCATCCTGCCCGTACGCGTGCCAGGTAATAACCTCCCAGGGCTCCGAAAAACGTGGCTAGAAGTGTTACCGTAAAGGAAATGATCGAGGAGTTTCTCAGCGCCGGCGCAATCAGCCGTAATGCGGTAGCATAGTTCTCCCATTGCAGATTCCCGCTTAGTACCAGATAGGTGCGTTGAGTGATTTCCACCGGCGTCTTCAGTGATGTCGCAAACATGACATAGATGGGTAGCAGGTAACTGACCGTTAGAAAGGCCAGCGCCAAAACTGTTAGTATAAAAAGAGTGGGATTGCGGCGAATTATTCGAACCATCGCTGAAATGCATAGAGGGTATAGGGGATTACAACAATGAACGCAATCAAAAAGATAATGACACCCAGGCCAGCCCCAAGTGCAACCAAGTGCTGCTGAAAAGTGGCGATGAACATAAAGAAAGCCAACACATCGGTGGAATAGCCTGGCCCACCGAAGGTCACAATATATACAATATCAAACACCTTGAGGGTGGAAATTAGCAACAAAGACACCAGGATCAGCAAACCACTACGAATGTTGGGCACAATGACATCAAACAGAATGCGTAATTTAGAGGCACCATCCACAGTGGCCGCCTCAATCATCTCCTGCAACTCGGTCGTGCGAAACGAAGACTGTAGAATGATGACCGCAAAACCCAAATATTGCCAAATGAAAATGACGATTAGCCAAAGCGTTGCGGTTTTTGGATCATTGACAAAATTCGACGTCAAGAAATCCAATCTAAGCGCTCTAAAGATAGTGTTGAGGACTCCCTTATCTGGCTGGTACATCCAGGACCAAATCGTCCCCGTAACAATAAACGACATCGCCACAGGGTACAGGATCAGTGTACGCACATAGCCTTCAATGCCCCGAATTGGGCTGATCTCCAGCAGATAGGCGATAAACAATGCAATGACAACTGTGGGGATAACCCCCAAAAGCAACCAACGTAAATTGTTGCGCACATCTACCCAGAAACGATCCAACCCCACCATTAGCTGATACCATTTGAGCCCAGCAAAGCGAAAATTCGGAGCTGTCCCTGACCAGTCCGAGAATGAAACATAAATCGTCCATAATAGCATGCCATAGAGAACGATCAGGAAAATTAACAAAGGTCCCAAGAAGACTAGGGTCTCTCCCAGTCGAAAACGCACGGCTCGTTTTTCCAAGGCGCTCTCTCCAGTAAGGGGTAAAGAGAGCCTTCCCCTCCCCGTGGAGGGAGGAGAAGGCTCTTTTCAGGCTGCCGATCTTATGGCCATTGGTACCAAGCTGCTCCTTCTTTCACTTGATAAGTGGTGAAGAGGTCGCTCACCGTCTTGATGGTTGCATCCACATCCGGCGCGACGACAAAAGCAGCAATGGCATCCCAATAGGCCTGCGTGAAGGAGAAAGGAGCAATGCTACCGTGCTGGTCGAGAATCAGTTTGGTGGGATTCTCACGCACGTAAGTCATCAGCTCCTGGCGAATGGGATCCGGGAACTCTTTGGGGTCAATGTCTAGTCGCGCAAATAGACCACCTTGGATCACATCAGTGGGAATTTGCAACTCAGGCGAAGCCACTACCCGCAGCCAGTCCATGGTGGTTTTTGGATGCGGTGCTCCCTTGGTTAAGCCATAGGTATCGGGATGGAAGAGCAGGATGCGCTCTGGCTTTTGCGGGAACGTCACCGCCCCAAACTCTTGCCCTGGCGTCCAACCCCGGCTCTTGAAATAGCCAATCGCCCAGGTTCCCATGATCACCATCGCCGAGTCACCCGACACCAACAAACCACAGGATTCATCCCAGGTCAGGCCAGGGTTGGTTGTGTTGATGAAGGGGATTAACTCCTTGAATTTCTCCAAGGCAGTTCTGAAAGTGGCGTCTGTCTTGACGTCAATTTCGCCCTTGTAAAGCTTCACATAATACTCAGGGCCACCCACCTCCAACAAGATGCTATCGAAGACGAATGCCGCTCCCCATTTTTCCTTTGCACCCAACGCCAAGGGGGCCATGTTGGGCTTCGCCGCCTTGACTGCCTTTGCCACGTTGATCAACTCATCAAACGTCGTAGGCGGAGTAAGTTTAAGTTCATCGAAGAGCGGTTTGTTATAGTACAAGATATTCTGGATGTGCATATTGAGCGGCACGGTATATGGATGCCCGTTAATAGTCACGGCATTCGCCAGTGGCTTCGGGATTACATCCGCATATTTTAGTTCCGCCCATAGATCATCCAGGGGCACCAGATACCCACCGTCCACATACGACTTTAATTCCGCACCACCCAAGGTTTGGAACGTGTCGGGGGGTAAGCCTGCGGAGAGGCGTGCCTGGAGTACCACGCGATGGGAGACACCACCACCACCTGCAACCGGGTTCTCAACAATCTCCACATCGGGGTATTTTTCCTTGAAGGCCTTAAACATAGCGTCTGCGGCTTCACGCTCACCGCCTGCTGTCCACCAGTGGAAGATCTCCAGTTTGCGCTCCTCCGGCTTGGGAGTGGCGGTCACAACCACTTCGCGGACCTCGGGAGTCCCTTTGACCTCAACGACCTGAGTAACCACCACCGTCTTGACCACTCCTTGGGGCTGGCATGCCGCCAAAACCAGGCTCAAAACCGCCAAAGCGGTTACCACGATCAACCATCGCTTGCTCATATTCTCCTCCTCCTGAACGAGCACAGGTCAAATTGACGAGAGGACAAATTACATTTCAAACACAACAGCCCTCTAAAGGGCGGTACTCATATCTTTGGACTTGTGGTTTCTAACCTTGTTGGCAACATCACCTCCTTTCCACCCTTAGCAGTCAGCGATGCAGTCCATGACGAACTGGTGCATTTATACTGTGAATTGAAAACAATTGGGTGACCATGATCGATAATGAAAACCGTCGTTTTGTCACCCGCAAAATGTATATGGTTATGCACTATATATAACAATAGCACGACTTTTGAGTTTGTCAAGAACCCCCAACTTCATACCTAAACCGGCATAGCGCAATAACTGTCCTCAGATTCTTGGCCCTCTGGGGTGCGCCAAAAGCATCGTCAGAAACGGCGGCAAGCCAATCAGCAATGCCCACAATAGCCCAGCGGCTTGATTTAATCGCGTCGGTTCAGCCAGCGCCATGATCCCACCTACCGCCAAAATACTCCCAAGCCAGGCGCGCCAAGGACTGAAAGAAAGCCCCATTCGCCGCCATGTCAAATAAACCCCCAAGCCAGCCCCTAAGGCAATGCCAACCAAAGCCCCTAAAATCGCCAAGCCCAAATCCGCCATCTCTGCTCCCCCCTGCCAACGGCCTATCATGCCCCCGAGCAAAATCCCGGCTATCATTAACGTCACTTCTCCCAAAACACCCCCAATAAAAGCGAGCAAGTAGATACGCCATTTATCGATCTGCATAATTAGCCTCTTGGGTAGAGTCAGAGTCGGTTTATTCTAACACAGGCGCGGCCAGACTATTCCCAAAAAGCAAAGCCAACCCGGGCAATTCCTTGTGCCCGGGTTGGAAGATTTGCCCTAACTCCTAAATTAGGGGACGCGGTTGCTGTTGAGTGATACAGTGAATATTTCCTCCACCCAGTAAAATCTCCCGCGCATAGACCCCAACGACTTTCCGTTCCGGCATCAATTCCTGAAGCGCAGCCAAGGCCAGTTGATCGTGGAGATCGTTAAACATCGGCACCACCGCTCCCCCATTGGCCATATAAAAATTGATATAGGACGCCGCAAGCCGGTCCCCTTCGCGTCGCGGCAATGTACCTTCAATTGCATCCACCCATTCGGCCTCTTCCTTGGAGATGTAAACAGGATTGGGTTGATGAATCTTGTGGATCTGTAAGCGTCGCCCTCGCGCATCTTTAGCCTGTGCTAAAATTTCAAATGCCTCGGCTGAAATTTCATACTGGGGATCCTGTTTGTCATCTGTCCAGGTCAGCGCTACTACTCCGGGTCGGATGAAACAACACAGGTTATCCACATGACCACTGGTTTCATCATTATAGACCCCACGAGGCAACCAAATAATGGTTTCAACATTAAGATATTCTCTCAAGTACCCCTCAATCTCTTCCCGCGTCAACTCGGGATTGCGATTGGGGTTAAGTAAACATTCCTCAGTAGTGATCAAGGTGCCTTCGCCATCCACATGGATAGACCCACCTTCCAGCACTAATGGCGCCTTGTAGGTATCCACTCGCTCAATCTCGGCAACCTTACGTGCCACCAGGTTGTCCTGATCCCAAGGAAAATATAAGCCGCCCTTCAACCCACCCCACGCGTTAAACTCCCAATCCACAGCGCGAATCTCACGTCCATTTGTCACAAAGGTTGGACCACAATCGCGCATCCACGAGTCGTTATACGACATCTCTACCACCCGAACTTCGGGGGGAAGCAGAGAGCGGGCATTCAAAAATTGCGCCGCAGAAACGCCCATCGTGACCGGCTCAAACTGAGCAATGGCTTTGGCCACCTCAGCAAAGGCGCGCTGGGCCGGTTTAGCGCCTAAGCGCCAGTTGTCCGGTCTTTCTGGCCAGAGCATCCAACAACCTGCATGTGGCTCAAATTCCCCTGGCATCCGGAAGCCATCCTGTTTGGGTGTGGTGTCCAATCGTCGAGACATGTCTAATCCTCCTGAAAGATCCCTCTTAGGCAGTTTCACTGGCGCGCTCAGATTGCAATATTCGACGACGTCGAGATACCAGTATCTCTCCAATAATTAGAGTTACCACTACACCGGCGATCACAGGTAGCGCAAATTTCCAATCTACCGGTTGTCCTGGCACCCATACGAAGAAAAGAATAGCCTGAATAATAAAGATCTCACATAAAATGGTCATTATCCAAGCCATCGGCGTACCACCCGGCACCCGGTAGGGACGCGGACGAGCAGCATCCTTTAGACGCAACTTTAGAAAAGCCGGGAACATGACCAGGTAAGGCATTAGAAAGACCATCGAACTGAAGGCAAAGAGGCTCCAGAACAAGTCCTCCGCCGAGGCGGCAAGGAAACCGTAGAGAATGATCACGCCAGTCGAAATAATCCCTGTAATGATGTAGGCCCCCAGAGGCGTCTGGTTAACCGGGTGCAAGCGACCAAAGACCTCTGGCAGCACCCCTTCGTTAGCCGCCTCAGCCGCACTGCGATTCGCCCCCATCGTCCATACCACCATATTGGTCAGAAAGGTGTATAACGCTCCAACCCCCAGGATCGTCACGATTCCTTGCCCCAGCGGGCTATTCCCAAACAATATGCGCAGGGTATCAATGATCCCTGAAATCAGTCCCAATTGCTCTAGCGGTAATGCCATAAGCATTCCCACTGTACCCAGCAGGTAAAAGAACGCAATCAGCACTCCAGCCGTAATAACGGCGATGGGAACATCCCGTTGTGGATCGGTCATTTCCTCCCCCGCGCTGGACATCAATTCAAACCCCATGAAGTTGAACACAATAACTGGCAAGAAGGCCAGACCTGCATCCCAGGTGGGCAGCAAAGCCCGGAAAGATAAATCGTTGGCAACACCATGATTTAAGGCATAGTAAAACGCCCCTACGCCAATGGTCATGATGATCGCCACTTTTAAGATCGCCCCTACATTCGGCACCCACTTCCCCACGTCCAAAGCAATGATCCCGATCCAAACGGTGATCCAGGTCATGACAATACCAATCCCGATTTGCCCCCACAGCGGAAGCTCAGGGAAGAAGAGTTGTGAGAATATACCGGCAAACAGGATATACACCGATGGCATCCAAAGGGCAACATTGACCCAGTAGAGCCAGGTCACCCGAGCCGCCCATGTTTCCCCAAAGGCGCGCCGCACCCACGCGTAAATACCCCCCTGCTCAGGATAGGTGGAGCCCAACTCCGCCGTGATCAATCCATACGGAATAAAGAAAAGAACAAGGGTAATGATCCACCATGAGACAGCCGAAGGTCCAATCGCTGCCGCGGGCGCCAAGGTGTCCACAACCAGAATGGCTGCTACGGTAAACAAAATCATATCCAGACGACGTAAAGTTTTCTTGAAACCACCCCCTTTTGTTATCTCATTTTCTGTTATCATCACACCCTCCCGAAAAAACACCAAATTCCATCCAACGGAGGGATGGGCTATCTACCCATCCGCTCCGTCAAAAAAGCCTGAATGCGCCCACTGTGATAGGCCTCCAACTCAGCACTAGGGCGTTTCAACCGAGGATAAACTAACCACACCAAAATCCCCTTCTCAGTGTGCAATCGATTTTCGGCCTGGTCATAAATGATGGAACGTTCTGAGTCCATTACCTCATCGGTGACCTCAACCCCGCGTGAGGCCGGCAAACAATGCATGAACTTACAGTGTGCTGGCGCGTGTTTGAACAGATCCATATTGACTTGGTAACGCGGCATGAAGGCCTTGCTCCGTTCTGGGATCTCAGCCTCCTGACCGACCCACCACCAGAGGTCGGTATAAATAAAATCGGCATCCTTAACCGCTTCAACGGGATCTTCGGTAATGCGCAAAGTGCCTCCAGACAACCGACAATTCTCCAACGCCATTTTGACCCATGCCTCGGGCGGCTGATAGCGCTTTGGTGCCGCATGCGTAAAGTGCATCCCGAGGCGTGTGCAGATCAGCATTAGCGACGAAAGAACATTGGTGGCATCACCGATAAAGGTGACCCGTAAATCTTCCAGGCGCTTCCCTTCCGGCATATGCTCCATCATCGTCAACACATCACAAACCACCTGGGTGGGGTGGTTATAATCAGTCAAGCCATTAATAACGGGAACCGTCGCCGCTTGGGCTAGCCCTAGGATCGTCTCGTGCTTCAGCGTGCGTGCCATGATCACATCCACCATGCGCGAGAGCACTCGTGCGGTGTCGGCCAGGGATTCGCGTACACCCAGATGGATTTCACCTGGCTTGAGATACAAGGCATGCCCCCCCAACTCCGTCATGGCGACCTCGAATGAAACGCGCGTGCGGGTTGAGGGTTCCTCAAAAATCATTGCCAGGCTGGCATCCTTGAGCAATTTGGGAGTGCACCCCTGCTTGTCCGCCTCTTTGATCAACCGGGTTAGAGCAACCAAATCCAGAAGTTCTTCTTTAGTGAAATCTTGTGTGTCAATAAAATGTCGTAAAACCATACACAACTCCTTTTTGTTCCGTTTCGGAATTATATAATTCCGTTTACGATAAAATAATAGCAGGATTAACCAACGATTTCAAGTACTACCCGAAGAGTTAAGAGCAATGTCCTAACCGAAAGTGACAAACCGCACCCTTAGCCAGAGAAGAACCCGCGCCAAATACTTGCGCTGTCCTTATCGATCTGCTAGAGTATGGATCATGCGTTCAGAAAAAGTCCAGCCTATCAAAAAACACACCCTCCCTTACAACCAAGCCGGTAAGCAAAGACGTGCACTAACTCTTTCCGTCCTTCTATTTGTTGCTGCAGGAGCCTTTCTAATTCCGGCTGTAGCACAGTCTGCTTCCCAGGTTCGCGTAGCTTTCATCAACGTGGGTCAAGGGGATAGCATTTGGATCCACAGCGAAGATCAACATGACATCCTGATTGACGGCGGGCGTTTATCAGCGGGACCGACTGTGGTGGCTTATCTGCAAGATCAAAACGTTGATGACATTGACCTGCTCGTCATCTCGCATGGCGATGCGGACCACAGCGGTGGTCTAATCGCGATTCTGCGCTCCAACCTCCCCATAGAAGCCGTTGCCGACAATGGGCGCCCCTGTACTACCACTATCTGTCAAACCCTCACTGCTGAAACGATCAGACGTGGGCTGACGCCTACCCCTTTAGTGGCTGGTCAAAATCTGAATGTTGGGGAGATCCACTTACAAATATTAAATCCACAGCCCACCCCCAAAGGGGATGATAACGACGATTCGGTGGTCATTCGAGTCATGCATGAACAAATTGCTTTTCTCTTCACCGGCGATATCAGCATCACCGCCGAAGCCACACTAGTGGCAAACGGCCTACCTCTCCAAGCTCAAGTGCTCAAGGTAGCTCATCACGGGAGCAAGTACAGCACAGGCGAGAATTTTCTGGCTACGGTACAACCCGCCATCGCGGTCATCTCGGTCGGGGATAATTCCTACGGCCATCCTGCACCTGAGACGCTGGAACGACTGGCCGCTAGCGGCGCTCAAATCCTGCGCACCGACCAAATGGGCACCCTTGTCCTTTACAGCGATGGTAATGTGTTCTGGACGGCGCAGACTACGCACACGGTATTTCTACCCTTGATCCTGAGAGAGTTTCCATCCTCCCCGCCCCTACAAGTTAGAATTACCCACATCGAGTACGACCCACCTGGCGATGATGTTCAGGGAGAATATGTCGAGATAAAAAACGAGGGTGGAAGCGCGCAATCCCTGAAGGATTGGATACTTTCTGATAAAGCCGGCAATACCTATATTTTCCCCGATTTCTGGTTAGGTAGTGGGCAAACGGTGCGGGTTTGGATTAAAGCAGGTGTAGACGACCACCAGAATTTATACTGGGGGCGCAACCAAGCCGTCTGGAACAACGACGGGGATTGCGCTTACTTGAAGGATAGTGAAGGAGTCCTTCAATCCACATACTGCTACCCCTGAATGCCAACTCCCTGAGTAACACCAGCGTTATTCTTCGGTAAACTCTTCGATGGGTGGCATCCATTCGTCAATATTGCGCAGAATGCGCGGCACTAACGCATACCCCTTGACATGCACCCCGGGGATAGAAGGCAGCACACTGCGCAGAAACTCACGCAACTGCTCGTTGTTCTTGAACCGCACCTCAATCGAAAGATCCTGAGTTCCCTGCCCAAATGCTAGATATGAAACCTCAGGCATTGCCAGCAGAGCATTAATAACCGCGTGCTCGCGCTCAGAATCTACTTCCAGAAATATATCTGCAGTAATCACGTAGCCGAAGAAAGCCGGATCCACAATGCAGGTCAAACGGATTGCACCTGCTTCTACCATGCGCTCAATACGATTGCGTACAGTACGCTCGTTTAGGTTGAATTTGCGAGCAATTTCTGCCGCAGGTTTGCGCGCATCCGCTTGTAGTTCCTGCAAAATTTGGTAATCCACAAGATCGAATGAATGGCGACGCATTAGATAAGTCCACCTCTTGTAGAAATCCAAATGGCTCGGATACTATAGCATTACCGTTTCGGAAACGCAAGAGGTGAACACACCAAATCATTGAAATTGGGGTGCTTCGAATAACCCCTGTCCCAATAGAAATGACAACTGAGGACGGCGCTGTTGCCATAAACGCCACCAGGCTACCGTATCACGCAAGGTATCCCCAAAAGGCCGAGGCCGGTAACCCAATGTCTGTTGTGCCAACGCCGAAGAAACCCGCAATGGATCGCTCACCGTTTCGATAGCGTAGGGGGTCAAACGTGGCCGTGAGTGAAACCACCGTCCTAGGGTAACGTTCAAAGATGCCAGGCGCATGGCCATTTTGCGCGGCAACACCACCACCCAGACGGAATGACCGCTCAGTCGCCCCGCTTGCTTTAGCATCATTTTAATCTCTACCCACTCACCCGAAAGCAGATAGATGCCGCCGGTCTGCCCGTATTCACTCGCTAGGATTAGCCCCCTGGCGACATCCCGTACATCCACAAAATCAAAGCCCCCTTCAACTGCCAGAAGAACCCGTTGTGACATTGCCTGTCGGATGAGGGCTCCCATTTCAGAACCAAGAAAGTCATAAGGCCCCACAATACCAGTTGGGCACACAATCACTGCGTCCAGTCCCTCCTGGACCGCTGCCCGAACCAGCAACGATGCTGCTGCTTTTGAACGATCATACACCCCAGCAGGACTCTCCGGGTCAAAGGGCACCCGTTCATCAACGACTTGCATCTCGCGGGGACGCTTGAACGCATGGATAGAACTGGTATAAATCAGCCGCTTCACTCCTGCGGCTAAAGCAGCCCGAATCACATTTCGTGTTCCCTCCACATTGACCCGCCATACCCGTTCATCCATTCCAGGGCGAATGGCAATCAGACTTGCCAGATGAAAGACCCGATCGACCCCCTGCATGGCAAAGTGTAAAATCTCTTCATCCAATACATCACCAGAAACGATCTCAACCGGCATTCCCTCTATGGGTAGCAAGCTTTCTCCGCGCAAGACCAATGCTCTAACCCGTTCCCCGCGGGCTATCAAGTTACGTACCAACACATTCCCCAAATGCCCCGTGGCACCGGTCACAAGAACCGTCATTTCAACCTCCACTTTATTAAATACCGACCAGTTGGTATAATTTTAGTCGAATATCTTTACACGTCAAGGAGATTGATTATGCCTAAACAAGAACGAGCCGAAGAAACGCGACGGCGAATCCTAGAAGCGGCCCGCGAAACCTTTGCTAGCCAAGGCTACCAGGCCACCAGTGTCGCCGAAATTTGCCAACGTGCCGGGGTAACCAAAGGCGCTTTTTTCTACCACTTCCCCACCAAACACACCCTCTTTCTCGCTCTCTTAGAAGATTGGCTTGCGCAACTCGACCAATATTTGAACTCAGAACATTACCAAGGCAACAGTGTTGCCCAGCGCCTGTATGCCATGGCTGACCTCTTACGGTTAGGGTTAACTCAAGGACGCGATTATTTACCCATGTTTCTCGAATTTTGGCTTCAGGCCACTCGTGACCCCGTGGTTTGGCAAGCCACGATTGAACCCTATCGACGCTATCGCACCTTCTTTGCCAACCTTTACCTTCAAGGAGTTAATGAGGGTTCTTTGCGCAATGCAGATCCCAATTTGGCTGCCGTGGCTACCGTCTCTCTAGCCCTAGGTCTGCTTCTGCAAGGTTTGATGGATCGCGAGAGTATTAATTGGGACGAAGCTGCTCCAGCTGCGTTTCGCTGGGTGCTCAGCCTTACTGCCTCTAACTCGACTGAAGTCTCTTGAATGGCGCCTTCTTCTCAAGGCGCCGGTGTGGGTGCCCAAAGTCCTAATCTTTCTTCCCGTGCCTGACGTTCCGCCTCGCGAAAGATATCAGCGCACGCTACATCTGGAGGATAACGCAAAGTATTAGCATAACCACCGCGTACCAATTCGTAGTTAACAAACACCTCACCAACCAAAACATAACGCAGAAGACGATTGTAACGATCGGTCTCGCTGACATCTTTGATTAAAATCACTTGTTGCCCATCCACCAGAGCCTGATTGCGTGCCGCAGCCTCTTTACCAAAGTATTCAACTCGGGTTGTGCTCTCAGGAGTATCTATCCCAATATAACGCACTTTATACGGGGTTCCGTTTATCTCAACCTCAATTGTGTCTCCATCAATCACTTTGATAACCTTGGCCTGCTCTCGGGTCGTGTGGGCAGGTAAACAGGCTAAAGCGCTGGGATTGGTAAAAAGTGGGATGGACGACGGCGAGGACGTTGGTTCACCCAGAGATGAACTTTTTTCCGGCGCTATGACTTCGATCAGTGCCAGGACGAGCAACACCAGGGCCATGATGAGTAGGGTGGTTGGCGAAAGTTGCTGGCTCCGAACGGAGCGAGAAGAACCGCGCTTGGGCATATCAACTCCTGGAAAAACTTTATGTAACTCAATTTTACATCGTGATTTCAGAAATTGCGCTAGCCCGGTGATTGACACGAGCCCTTAAGTTTTCTATAATAATCTTAACTTTAATGTTCGAACATTCGGTCAGCATAACATTATAAAGTTATTCTCTCGACTTACTCCTATTCTCCCCATAATACCAACCCAAAAGGAGCCCTCCATGCATAAAATCACCCTCCTCGGCACCGGCCTAATTGGTCAGTTTTATGCTGCCAGCCTGATTGGCATGCGCAATCGCGATGAGATCAAAGTAGTTTACTCGCGTTCCTCCGAAAACGCGCGCAAGTTCGCCGAAAAGTGGAACATTCCTCGCTGGACCACTGAGCTAGCTACAGCCATCCGCGATCCCGAAACTGACGTGGTTGTAATCGGTTTACCCAATCACTTACATAAAGAAGCCACCCTGTTAGCCGCCGAGGCCGGAAAAGCAATCCTTTGCACCAAACCCCTCGCTCGGACCGCTGAAGAGGCCTGGGACATGTTAGAAGCCGTTGAAAAGGCTGGCGTCTTCCATGGTTACTTGGAAGACCTGGTTTACACCCCTAAAACGCTTAAGGCCTTGGAAGCCGTCCGCCAAGGTGCACTAGGCAAGGTGCTCTGGGCGCGCTCACGCGAGACTCATGGAGGGCCTCATAGCGACTGGTTTTGGAAAAGGGAATTTTCAGGCGGCGGCGCGCTGATTGACATGGGGTGTCATTGCATTGAAATCGGACGCAATTTCATCGGCAAGGACGTCCGTCCTGTGGAGGCCATTTGTTGGGCCGACACCCAGGTTCATCCCATCGAGGCTGAAGATCACGCCATTGGATTGGTGCGCTACGAAAATGGGGCTATTGGGCAGTTTGAGGTGGCATGGAACTTCCGCGGCGGCATGGATCTACGCGATGAAGTTACTGGCACCCAGGGCACTATCTGGCTCAACCATTGGCTCCGCACGGGATTCGAGATGTTTACCGCCGTCGGTCCTCAGGGATACGTTGCCGAAAAGGCTGAGGGCACCACCGGCTGGCTATTCCCGGTAGGCGATGAGATTGGCGCGTTAGGCTACGTGCACATGTTCTTGGATCAGTTAAATGCCCTGGATCAAGGCCAATCACCCATGGAGACTTTCTATGATGGCTATGTGGTCAACGCCATTATGGATGCCTGTTACCGTTCGGTTGTTAGCAAGCGCTGGGAACCCATTGAATTGAAAGAATGGCGCAGTAGCGGTAGTCATGAGGAGCAACGAGCGCTGGCCGAATATGACGCTGATCACTGGATCATCAAGACCGAGACCATGCCCGATGGTAGCCTGAAATATATTCTGCGTCACAAACATAACGGCGAGATCTCCCAGAAAATAATTCCTCCTGGTCAATAGAGGGTAGCAACTGGCAGGAGCTCTTTATTATGGGCTCCTGCCAATGTCTAACAAAGCGAACAATTATCGAACTTTTACAAAGAAAAACAGAAATATTAAGACTTTTGCCACTTTACATACAAAGTTGTTTTTGCTACAATAAAACCACACCCCACACGCGGGTTGCTCCCATGTCCCAACCTTCTCCCTACGTTCTTACTCGCGCCGAGAAAATGATTGTCGACCTCCTTAGTCAGCACGGCGCCCTGAGCCGCACCGAACTAGCCTGGCACACTGGGTATTCCCGAGCAAAAATTGGCGCCGCCGTGCAAAGCCTGATGGAGCGCCGTATTCTCGAGGAGGTGGGGGATGACGAATCGCGAGGTGGACGGCGCGCGCGCCTACTCAATTTTTCTCCTAATATTGGTTACATTTTTGGCATTGACGTAGGCGCAACCAGTGTTGACATCGCACTTTCAGACTTCACCGGGCGCATCCTAAGCCGATTTGATACACCCGCCGACGTTCGCGATGGTCCCGACCTACTTCTGGGTATGATCAAAGATCAAATGTTAGCCATGCTGCAAAGCACAGGGCTGACTCCCGATCAGATTCGTGGCATTGGGATCGGCGTTCCAGGTCCAGTTGAATTTTCTACGGGCTTACTGATCGCTCCGCCCATCATGCCCGGCTGGGAAGCCTTCCCAATTCGCGAATACTTTAATCGTTTTTTTCCCCAAGCCATTGTGATCGTGGATAACGACGTGAATGTGATGGCACTGGGCGAACTACGCAGAGGGAAAAATATCAACGCCCAAAACTTCATCTTCATAAAAATCGGTACTGGCATCGGGTGTGGCATTGTCTGCCAGGGGAAAATCTATCGTGGAAGCAGTGGATGTGCCGGCGATGTGGGCCACATTTGTGTGGATTACAATGGCCCCATTTGTCACTGCGGTAATCGTGGTTGCGTGGAAGCCATGGCCGCCGGCCCAGCCATTGCCGCCAAGGCTATGCAGGCGGCCCAAGAAGGACGCAGTCCAATCCTTCAGCAACTAATGGAGAGCAACAACGGCATTTTGACCGCGAAAGACGTTGGGATTGCTGCTGCTCGTGGAGATCGTGTTTCGATTGGCCTGATCCAGGAATCTGGCAAACTCATTGGTGAGATGCTGGCTGGCGTGGTCAATTTCTTCAACCCCAGTCTCATCCTTATTGGAGGTGGAGTCAGCAACATCGGTTATCAGTTGCTTTCGTCCATTCGTCAGGCTGTACTGGCGCGATCTCTGCCCCTTTCTACCCGCGACCTGCGCATTGAATATAACTCACTGCGCGGTGAAGCCGGCATTTACGGTGCCATTTACCTGGCCTTGGAGCACATCTTCACCACCCTCGCAACTCCCGGCATTGAAGAGGAGGACTAGCCGGAGACTCCAGCATAAATAATCTGAAAGGAGGTGATCACCGAACTCAAAAACGTATTGTGTTCCAAGATCCAGACCATTTGAAACTCAACCCATATTCCTTTTGATGTATCCTTTCAAGGAGGAGTGAGGCATGTCTCAACGAAAGTTTCAACCCACCGTATGGCTAGTCAGTCTGTTGGTCATTGTGGCCATGATTCTGACTGCGTGTGGCGGGCAACCAACTGCTGCACCAACCAAGCCTGCCGGTGAACAACCGGCCACTCAGCCCCCTGCTGGTGGAGAGCAGCCCACGAAGAAGTTCACTATTGGCATCTCCAACCCCTTCGTGGGGAGCGAGTGGCGTTCCCAGATGATCAAGGACCTCCAGGAAGTCAACGCCGAATACATGGCTCAAGGCCTCACCAACGAACTCATCATCGAATCCTATGACACTGATGTCCAGGGCCAAATCCAGCAAATCCGCAACCTCATGAACAAAGGCGTTGACGCCATCATCGTCAACC
>NZ_CALIMF010000030.1 GCF_938028735.1 uncultured Thermanaerothrix sp. | reverse complement strand
AGATGGTGATGCCGGGCGACAACGTGAACATGGAAGTGGAGTTGATCGTGCCGGTGGCGCTGGAGCAGGGGTCGAAGTTTGCGATCCGCGAAGGTGGCTTGACCGTGGGCGCCGGCGTCATCACCAAGATTTTGGACTAGGGGTTAGGATCTGCCCGCGAGGGCTGAGTGAGGTGAGAAAAGTATGGCTTCTAAGAAGAAAGATATCCGCCTGGTGATCACGCTGGCGTGCACAGATTGCAAAGAACGCAATTACACCACCGAGAAGAATCGCCGTAACGATCCCGGGCGCTTGGAAATCAAGAAGTACTGTCCGCGGTGTCGCAAGCACACTTTGCACCGCGAGACGAAATAGCGGATTCAGGCGCGTTATAACTCAATTTTTGAGTTATAATAATACAACGCAATGCAGGCCAGTAGCTCAATTTGGCAGAGCGCCTGTCTCCAAAACAGGAGGTTGTGGGTTCGAGTCCTGCCTGGCCTGCCTCGATGAAGGGGACGCCGTCGGTAAGGTGACGGCGTCTGCCCTGAAAACAAGGAGTATGTCGTGGCTGAGAAAAAGGTGAAGTCCAAGCCCAATACCCAACCCAAGGCCGCCGTCCAGCCTGCAGTGGCTGAGAAACCGAAGGCGGTTGAGAAAGCGCGGGTCGCCGAGAAGCCCAAAGCGGCCGAGAAAGCCAAGTCGCCCGAGAAAAGCAAGCAACCGAAGGCGCTGGTGCGCTGGTGGCGTGAAACTATGGGCGAATTGCGCAAGGTGACCTGGCCAACTCCAGAGGAAGCCTGGCGTCTGACCAAGATTGTCCTGGTGGTCATGTTCGGGATGAGTCTCGTTTTGGGGTTGTTGGACTTCCTGTTCTCCTGGCTGATTCGTTTGATCTTGAGTTGAATCATTGGGTTTGAGCGAGCGTATAGGTGATGATGGTGCCAGAAGGCGAGATGACCGAGAAGAAGCGAAAATCTTCGCGACGTAAGGCCCAGGAGTCCGTGCCTGAGGTGGCTTCCGAGGTCTCTGCGAAGAGCGAAGGCAGCCGCGCATTTGCGATGGAGGGGTATGAACCTCTGGAGCAGACCAATAAGGAACGCGCCTGGTACGTGATTCATTGCTATTCGGGCTACGAAAATAAGGTGCGCCACAACCTTGAACAGCGCATTGAAACCATGGGGATGAAAGACAAGATTTTTGAGGTCATCGTCCCCACGCAGGAAGAGATTGAGGTGAAAGATGGCAAGCGGCGGGTGGTGGAGCGCCACGTCTTTCCGGGCTATGTCCTGGTCAATATGATCTTGGACGATGAGTCCTGGTTTGTAGTGCGCAATACGCCAGGGGTAACCGGGTTCGTGGGTATGGGCAACCAGCCCACGCCCTTGCGCCCAGAGGAAGTGGCGCAAATTCTCAAGCGCATGGAAGCCGAAGCGCCGCGGGTCAAGGTTACCTTCAAGGTGGGTGAACGGGTGCGTATCATTGATGGGCCGTTCAACGATTTCCGTGGCACGGTGGCGGAGATTGACCAAGAACGCAACAAAGTGCGTGTGATGGTGAACTTCTTCGGGCGCGAAACGCCGGTTGAATTAGACTTTTTGCAGGTGGAGAAGGCATAAACAACGGGCACTAGCCCGTTTTTAGTGGGAGGGTGATCCCCCAAACACCCGCTAAAACCACGAAAGGAGTTAAGTAAAGTGGCCAAGAAACTTAAAGCAGTCGTACGGTTACAATTGGTGGCGGGAAAGGCCAACCCGGCCCCGCCAGTCGGTCCTGCCCTGGCCGGGCATGGGATCAATATTATGGCATTCTGCAAAGAATACAACGCCCGCACGCAGAACCGCGCCGGAGAAGTGATCCCAGCAGAGATCAGCATCTACAGTGATGGCTCGTTTACCTTTGTGCTGAAATCGCCGCCGGCTTCGGTGCTGCTGAAGAAAGCCGCCGGGATCGAGAAAGGCTCCCCGGCCCCGAATCGGCAAAAGGTGGGCAAGGTAACCCGTGCCCAGATCCGCGAGATTGCGGAGATCAAGATGAAAGACATGAACGCCGTGGATCTGGAAGATGCCATGCGGCAGATCGAGGGCACAGCCCGCAATATGGGCATTGTCGTTGTTGACTAATCTTAGGTGGGAGGGCATTTTGCCCGTCAGGACCACGAGGAGAGACTATGGCAAAACACGGAAAGAAATACCTGGCTGCAAAAGCAAAAGTGGATGCTGGTCGCGCCTATTCACCCGAAGAGGCGCTGAAACTGGCCAAAGAAACCTCGATTACCAATTTTGATGGCACAGTAGAAGTGCATTTGCGCATGGGGCTAGACCCGCGTCAGGCGGATCAGCAGGTGCGCGATGTGGTCGTGCTCCCCCATGGGTTGGGCAAGACCGTGCGCGTGTTGGTCTTCGCCCAAGGTGAGGCTGCCACCATTGCGCAACAGGCTGGTGCCGACTACGTTGCTGATAGTGATGAGTGGATCACTAAAATTCAGAATGGCTGGACGGATTTTGACGTGGCCATCGCAACGCCGGATATGATGAGTAAGGTGGGGCGCTTGGGGCGCGTGCTTGGCCCGCGCGGTTTGATGCCGAACCCCAAGGCGGGAACAGTTGTACCTGCGGATGACCTGCCGCGCGTCATTCGCGAAGCAAAGGCCGGGCGCGTGGAGTTCCGCATGGATAAGACCGCCAACATTCACGTGCCGATCGGCAAAGTCTCGTTCGATGTGGATAAACTCTACGCTAACATGGCCGCGTTGATGGATGCCATCAAGAAAGCCAAGCCTGCGGCGGCCAAAGGGACCTACATTAAGCGCGTCACCGTGACTACCACCATGGGCCCTGGTATCCGGGTGGATCCGCTTCAGGCTCAGTCTATGGTCGTCAAGGAGTGAGGTTGAGACATAGGAGCGCGTACTGACGCACCCTGTGATTAACAATTGAGGTTGTGCTTCACCGTAGAAAGCAGGTGCCCCCTGGGGGCTTAATATCCCGCCGAGGTGAAGACCGGAAACATGTGTAAGCGTGGCTACCTTTGAGGTAGTTTCCAGGTCTTTGCCCGGCCCCTGCAGGCAAAGACCTTTATTTTTGTGGAAAGGAGGTGATATTCATTGGCCTTTACAAAGAAAGAAAAGACCCAAATGGTGGCGCGCTACGTCGAATGGATTAAGGCCAGCCAGGCAATGATCGTGCTTTCGTTCACCAAAATGAACATGAAAGAGATTGATGCCTTGCGGGCAAAGGTACGCGAGGCGGGTGGCGAGTTGCATGTGGTCAAGAACACCCTGGTCAAACTGGCGCTCCAGGAAGTGGGCTACCCGACCGATGGGCTGTTTGAGGGTTCATCCCTGGTAGGCTTTGCTTTCCAAGATGCCCCAGGCTTGGCCAAGGTGCTGAACGAGGCCGCGCGCAACTCGGAAGTTTACGCGCTTAAGGGCGGATATTTGGGCTCGCGTCGCATCACCGCCGAGCAGGTCAAAGCCCTGGCCGAACTACCGCCGTTGCCGGTCATGCGGGCGCAACTCCTGGGCGTTCTTGCCGCCCCAGCCACACGTTTGGTCCGCACGCTGGCCGAACCGGCGCGCGCCTTGGCTGCTGTGGTTAAGGCCTACTCTGAGAAAGAAGCCCAACCCACAGCCGCGTAGTGTATTGTCAATCCCAGGCGGGCGGTGGTTGTTCAGCCACCCACAGACCTGGCAAGTTGTAGGAGAGTTAACAACTAACCTGATGATGTTTTAGGGTGACACATCTTAAAACAACTAGAAACTGAAGGAGATGTATAACCATGGCTGATCTGGAAAAACTGGTCGAAGAACTGAGCCAACTAACTGTTTTGGAAGCAGCCGAACTGGTCAAGAAACTCGAGGAGAAGTGGGGCGTTTCGGCAGCGGCGCCGGTTGCGGCGGTGGCGGCCATGCCTGCCGCGGGCGCGGCTGCAGCGGCTGAACCGGTTGAGGAGAAGACCGAGTTCGACGTGGTGATCAAGGATGCCGGCCCCAAGAAGATCGAGACCATCAAGGTTATCCGCCAACTGACCAACCTGGGTCTGGTCGAGGCCAAGCAGATGGCAGAGACCGCAGGCGCCAAAGTGCTCACTGGCGTGAGCAAAGAGGTGGCGCAGGACGCCAAGGCTAAACTTGAGGCCGCTGGCGCTGTGGTTGAGGTTGTCTAAGCAATCCCACAACCCCCCAGAATCAAAAGCGGGCTACCTGGGTTCAGGAAAAGCCCGCTTTTGTTGTTTTGCGGCTCAGTTCTCAGGCGGCCAGATCGCTCAACATGAGACGGGCGGCCTGCCGGGCAATCTGCACAGCAAAATTGGTGCCCCGATCCCAGGGGTATACCTGGCTCATGCTGGCAAAATACAGGCCACGCAGAGGCGTGCGAATAGCAGGAATGTTGCGGCTGTGGTTGAGTAGAGGAATGGGCTGCGCGTAAGGGGTGCGGAAGAGCCAGGTCTCGCGCACCCAATCGGGCGAGAAGCGAGGGTTGAAGCGGGTGAGGCTAGGCAGAAAACGAGCCAGCAATTCCTCTTGGCTCAAACGGAAGTACTCATGATCTGGGTCCAGGTAATCACCGCAATAGACAATGTGATCGCCACCAAAGTGCTCAGGGGAGACAAAATTGGTATGTTCCACCAGTGCCAGAAAGGGAAAACCGGCGCGCTTGGGGAGGTTGAACCAGTAGTACCCCTCTTCCGAGAGGCGATGACGCAGTGCCAGCACTAACGCAACCGCGCCCATGCTTTTCAGGCGCAGTAGGCCGTCCAGATAGTTCCCGGGCAAATCCGGAGCAAGGCGGGCCAGAATGGAAGGCCCCACCGTCACCAGACAGGCGGCAACGTCCTCGTGCCTGCCGCCAGGCAGTTCCAGGGTCAGGCCACCTGCGGGATGAGGCCGAATCTGCTCAACCGGCGTGTTCAGATGCAAGATCACCCCTCGCTCTTGCAAGTGGGCGGCAAAAGCATCCGCGAAAGCCTGGAAGCCCCCTTCAAAGGTGCCCAGCCGGGTCGTCCGGGCTTTGAGGCGCGCCCAAAACCAGGCCATGTTGACCTCGGTGTAGTGGGGGCCGAACTTGCCTACCAGCAACGGTTCATAGAGGATGCTGTAGAGCCGTGCACCGTAGTATTTACGCAGCCAGGCATCGGCTGTGTATTGCTCCAGGGGTTGCCAGGGAGCCAAGTAGCGCAGGTAAGCCGTCACCAGGCCAAAACGGGCCTTATCCAGAAGGGTGAAGCCGGGGAAGAGCAAAGCAGCCAAAGGGGAATCTAGGGGATAGAAACGTTCGTTGTAATAAACCACCGTTTTAGGGCGGGGGAAGATGACCTTGTCCTGCCACCCTAATTCGCGGATGAGGCCCAGCATGTCGCGATCGCTCTGGAACCAGTGGTGGTAAAAACGCTCGACCGACCAGGACCAATGTGGCGCTTTGAAACCCGCCGAAAGTCCTCCCACATAGTCGGCGGCCTCAAAGATGGTTACTTCATAACCAGCCTTGCGCAGGTCATAGGCTGCCGCCAGTCCGCCAAAGCCTGCGCCGATGATTGCAATCTTCATAACCGGAGTTCCTCGCCTAGATGAGATGATCTTCAGATGGTAGCCTGACGTTCACCGCGCATTTGTTCCACTTCCTTGCCCCAGCGCAATGGTTGCCGCAGGTAATAGTAAAACCCCAATGCAGTAATCGGCAACCACAGGGCAGCGTGTAGCACCAAAGTATAGCCAGCGGCCACCTCACCCGGTATGCCGTAAGCCACAAGCAGGGCAATGCCCGGTGCATCGAATGTGCCCACGTATCCTGGCGCCGAGGGCAGAGTCGTTGCCAGATTGACAATGCCGTTCATCAGCATCAGGGCAAAGAAAGAAACTTCAAATGAAAAGGCGTGCATGACAAACCAATATTTGCCTGTCTCGAGCAGCCAGATAATCACGGTGGTGACAAAAATCATCAGGGCTTCCAGCGGGGAACGCAGGGCCTCCAATCCGCTGAGGAAGCGCAGTGCCAGATCGAGCACGCGCGTGCGCAAGCGCAGCGGGAGTAGGTGGTTGACCCACCAGGTGAGCAACCGCTCGGCCGGCTTAGGAAACATGGCCGCCAGTAGAAAAGCCAGGAGGGCCCCCACGAAAATGGCCGTTCCCCACAGCGCCACGTCTCGAATGCTCAACGCACCGATCACCCCTGAGCCGTGTGTCAGACGCGCCAGTTCGGCCAGATTGAGGAACACAAAGGCCAACATGACCACCCCGTCATAGATGCGTTCGACGATGATGGTAGCCAGGGAGGCAGAGATAGGCACACCCTCGCGCTGCTTGAGCACGGCGGCGCGCAGGACTTCGCCCGCGCGGGCGGGGTAAATGTTGTTGCCCATGTAGCCGATAGCCACAATGGGGAACATGACGCGGGTGGGGATAGGCTTGAGCGGGCGCAAGAGATAATGCCAGCGCCAGGCGCGCACCCACACGCCGAGAAAGTACACTGCCACGCCGGGCAAGATCCAGATGTAAGCGGCTCGTTTAACCGTTTGCCACACCAGGGGTAGGTGGAGGTTGCGCAGCGCTAGGGTTAGAAAGACTAGGCTGATAACCAGCCCAAGCCAAAATTGCCAGCGTTTGAGGATGTTCATGCCGTGGCTTGTTCCAATTCTGCGAGGTGGGGTGGGTGGCCCGGCAATTCGCTTAGAACTGTACAACGGCGGTAATAATCATGGCCAGGATGATCATCACCGCTAACGCAGCAAAGACATATTGCTGGAATCGCAGGCGCCGCTGTTCAGCCTCTTTGCGCGAAAGTTTCGGGCGTGGTTTGGATCCCATGGTGACCTCCAACTGGCCTTGATTCTACCCCAAAATTATGACTCACGGGCAGGCGAAACGGTAGGAAATGAAAAGACCCGGGCGCATCCGGGTCTAGAGGAAGCGGATAGAATGTAAGTCTCGGAATTAGTCGTTGGTGTTGCTGGCGCTGCCGGTTGGGCTGCTTTCTGCCGTGCTCTCGGACGTCTTGCTCTCGCTGTGATGGGACGAGGAACGGCCTGCTCCGGAGGGCGAGCGATGATCGGTAGCGTAAAACCCTGAACCCTTGAAAATGATGCCCACCGGCGCATAGACCTTGTGCAGGGATTTCTTCCCGCACTCCGGACACCAGGTCAAAGGCGCGTCGGAAAAGCGTTGGTTGCGTTCAAATTGAACTCCACAATTGTCGCACCGATAGGTATAGACCGGCATACGCTCACCTCCTTAAAAAGGCCAGTCAAGAAACACCCTAACACAGGCCTAAATTGTAAGACGTTTGAGCCAGATTGACAAGGTTTTTAACATTGCGGTTGCTTTACAGATGAAACTCAAACATCCGCTTGAGCGTCTATAGAACAGATAATTTCAGTCCAAGTTAACCATTCAGGAGGTAGGCAATGTCTCGAATTTACTTTGGGCTTGCTTTGGCGGGTCTATTGGCGGTGCTGATTAATGCTTGTGCTCCTTCAACGCCAGCTACCGAACCCACTCTGATCTCGACGGCGGTCCATGCCTCTCTAGTGACCGATACCCCACAAGCGCCTACTGCAACACCTACTGCGACAACTGCAGTATGGAAAATAACGCCTTCTGTGGTTGTGGTTTACGATGCAGAGCGCTGGACATTTGATGACACACAAAACCAATTAGTGTGGCGAGGGTCGCCAGCGTGTATCTTGGCCCAGAACATCGGGCGAGGTGTGCCTGAGAACTGGCAGATCACTGAAACGGAAATAACATTAGGTGCGCAAACAGTCCTGCGCCGACACTTCATTGATGCTGAGGGTCGTGTTCAGTTTCTGGTATATCATCTGAAAGGGTTAGATTATCTTGAAAGTGAGGGCGTGTTGCTCTTGGTCCCTCCCACGGATTGGGAAACCTGCGCCGCAGAGGCAGAAAATGTGCTAGCACAGGTGCGAGAAGCATCGTGAAAGGAAGCGACGTGCTGGAATTAGGGCAAAAAATGCCCCAGATTTAGGCCCTGGGTTTCTTTATCCATGCTTCGGGCTATAATGAGCCCAGGAGATCGCTCTACACACCATAGGATCTGGATCCATCTTGAGCGGATTGCCCCACGGTTAATCTACGGGAGGGTCTTCCATGAGAATGGCACAAGTAGAAGCAGCCACACGCCTAGTGCTGGCGTTCAACGAAGCTTTCAACCGACAGGATATCAAGGCCATGATGGCCTTGATGAGTGAGGATGTGGTGTTTGAAAATACCAGTCCGGCCCCAGACGGCGCCGTTTATCGGGGTAAAGAAGCCGTTACTCGCTTTTGGGAGGAGTTCTTCCGTCAATCTCCCCAGGCCCACATTGAGATTGAAGAGATTTTTGGAATGGGCTTTCGCTGCGTCATGCGCTGGCGTTATACGTGGGTGGATGCAAGCGGCATACCGGGGCACGTTCGCGGTGTGGATATTTATCGCATCAAGCAAGATCACATCTGCGAGAAACTTTCCTACGTGAAAGGCTAGGGCGCTTCCCACTCTACCCGATTGCGCCCGTTGTGTTTGGCGCGATACAACGCCAGGTCGGCGCGCTTGATCAGATTGATGGGAGTATCCTGCTCGCAACTCAGGGTGACCCCGAACGAAGCCGTTACTGGAATGCCCTGACTGAATTCAAAGGCTTCTACTGCCTCGCGCAGGCGGTGTGCCAGGTGGAGGGCGCTGTGTGCCTCTTCCTCAGTCGTCAGGATTAGAAATTCCTCGCCGCCCCAACGTCCGAGCACATCACCAGCGCGGATTTGGTGTTGCAGGCATTCGCCCACCTGGCACAAAATGGCATCGCCGCTTTCGTGCCCGAAGGTGTCGTTGATGAGTTTGAAGTGATCAATGTCAATCAGGATCACGGTGAAAGGTTTGCGGCGGGTAAGATGCTCTTCTAGCAAGTGGTTCAGGCCGCGGCGGTTCGGCAACTGGGTCAGACTATCAGTGTGTGCTATCCGATGCATCTGATTGGCCGCTAGCAAGGTCTGATTGAACTCGTCTTTGGTGCGGGCGAGGACGAAAAGCAGAAAGGAAAGCCCGGCAATGCGCACTTCCAGTCGCAGGAACTCGATCCCAGGCAGGCTAGGGCCATCCCAGAAGCGCCACAAGCCAAGCGCTGAGGTGGCCACTAGGAGCAACAGGCTTAACTCCAGCGCCAGTCGACGCGGTAGGGCGATATAGCCGATCACCAAGATGAAAACGAAGACCCAATAAACGGCTTCGACCTCGGCCCAAACCCCGTTAAGGTCTTGGGTGAAGAACAGCAGGTACACCAATTTGCTCAAGAAAAGCAGGCTGATGATGAAGAGTACCGTGCGTTCGATCCATGCCAGGGGAATGCGCGGCCAGAGTAAGGCAGCACTCCAGGCCAGGCCGGCCAAGATCAGCAGGGGATAAACGATGGCGATGAAAGGGTTATCGGCGTGGTGCTGCCACCAAACGGCCAGGATGGATGGAATGCCTGCAAGGCTGACTACCAGGTAAAAGTAGCGCCGTCGGCGTTCCCAACGCCGGGTGATCTCAGCAGGGTTTTCGGTGGAAGTATTGGGGGCAGAGGAGTCGCTCAGCAATGATGGATGTCCATAGCGTTTTTATTGTTGCTATTATCGCATAAGGATAAGGCTCTATGCAAGACAAGATAAAGATGATGTAAAAAGTAATCAATATGTTGAGGAGCCCTATGGCTAAGACTCCCTCAGGACTCACATTGCAGAATTGTAAGGTGCATTTGCGGCAGGATGCTTGCTCCTGTGCTCAAAGCAGGCTAGAATAGATGGCATGAATATCCCCTATGGTCCCATTCTGATTGTCGAAGACAATCCCAATGTGCGTGAGTTACTCGAGGTAACTCTGCACTTCAAGGGTTACCCAGTAGTGGCGGTGGAGAACGGGCAGGCAGCGTTGGAGTTTATTGCTCACGAGCATCCGGCGCTTATTGTGACCGACATCCTCATGCCAAAGATGGATGGGTTTGCCTTGGTGCATACCCTGCGTAAAGATCCCCGCACCACGCGCATCCCGGTCATTTTTATCTCCGCTACTTATATCACCCCGGAGGACAAGGCCTTTGCCATGAGTCTGGGGGCAGTGCGCTTCATTGAAAAACCCATCGATACAGAGGACTTTTTGCTCACCGTGGCAGAGGTGCTGACCCAAGATCTGGCCATCGCACCGCCACCGCTGGATGACCTGGAATTCTACCGCGGTTACCGCGAGCGCCTAGAGTACAAATTGCGTCACAAGCAGATGCAAATTGCGCGCATCGAGCGCCTGCTCCAGACTTTGCCTGAGGAACAGCGCCCAGCATTTGAGTTGCTGCGGACACGTACCTTGGAAGACCGCGATCAAATCCAGAGCGAACTCAATCAACTGTACCGCATTTTGGGTGAACAGGAGCGCTGATCCGCTACCAGTTCACCCCAACTTATACTATTTTATGAGGTAAAACATGTCGAGGCTTCCGAACGTGGAAGAGGTGATTGCCTGGGCACGCGAGGCCGGTAACCTTCTGCTGGAGGGGTTGGGCCGCGCCCATGAGGTTCGTTATAAGGGATTGACCGATCCCGTCACCGAGATGGATCGCGCCTCTGAGGCGCTCCTAATTCAGCGTATCCGCGCCGCTTTTCCTGAGCACATGATCATTACGGAGGAGAGCGGTGTCCTAGGCGAAGGGGAAGCGGCCTACTGGTACATTGACCCCCTGGATGGCACAGTCAATTATGCCCACGGCCTGCCCATTTTTGCCGTCTCTGTGGCTTATGTGGAGGCCGGGGTGCCCCAGCTGGGGGTGGTTCTGGACCCAAGCCGGGATGAATGTTTCTACGCGGTGCGTGGCCAGGGCGCCTATCTGAACGGTCGGCCTCTGCGTCCAGCGGAGACGGCAGATTTGATACACAGCCTGCTGGTAACGGGCTTCCCTTATGATATGAGTGGGCGCGAGCCGGACAATCTGGATCTGTATGCCCATTTTGCCCGTCGTAGCCAGGGAGTACGCCGTTTAGGCTCAGCGGCACTGGACCTGTGCTATGTAGCAGCCGGGCGACTAGACGGTTACTGGGAAATGGGCGTGGCACCCTGGGATATTGCCGCTGGGATGGTCATTGCCGAAGAGGCAGGGGTGGTGGTGACGCGTCTCACCGGTGAGCCGGATCCCTTGCGTCCACCGTGCAGCCTGCTGGCGGCCAACCCGCGGCTCTATCCTCACTTGTTGGCGGAGATTCGCGCCGTTCAGGGCCTCTCGCAGGCCGTCTCAGCCGAGATCACACGCGGCGACGGCCGCGGCGTGCTCTAAGCCACACCCACAGCGTGATCAGCGGCCACACCCACGCCAGGTCACCTGGGCCGTGAGTTCCGGTGCGCGGGGCCACCCGACGCAGGCGGATGACCCGATAGGGGGCGGTGTGGGATGAAAGGGGCGTTTCATCTTCCCGAGGAGAGGGGGCCCCGAAGAGTCGCGCGATGAGGCCGCCGGACGTCCGTACGGCTTTGAGGGCTTCCTCACGCAGGACAGGTTCGACAATCTCCTCAGCTAGGCCTACCCACCAGCCATCGGGCAACCACAGCTCGACCTGTGGATTGGCAAGCAGATTGCGGTACCAGTCACTGGTGGGACCAAAGCCCGTAACACAGTAAATCTCCCCGTTCAGCAGGGCATAATTAAGCGGGGTTAAATGGCGCTTTCCGCTCTTACGTCCGCTGTGGACGAGGATCAGAATACGTCCGCTCAGGGCGGGCCAGAAATTGAACCACGGGCCTAGCCCTAACCGCCACAATAGAACAATCAATGCGTTGAGACGGCGCAAAAGACGCGCCGGCAGTGCGGAGGGCCTACGCTTTACGGAGTTGGCCTTTGGGGTTGTCTCCATCATAAAGTTATTGTACCTGTTTTTGGACTTTCTTTCACTTAACAATGGGCAATTTTTCACTTTGACATTCTGAGCGGGGAAGGCTAAAATCAGGCATGAAAACGCTTGGAGAGGGGGGCCGGGGTGGGGTTGCCATCCCTGTAAGGGCATGGGTGCGCTGCCCAGGGAGGTTGTGAGAAAAGCCGTGAGTCAGTGGTCTGGAAAATATGTCATCGGATTGACCGGTAATATTGCCACCGGTAAAAGCGTCGTACGGCGCATGCTGGAGCATTTGGGCGCCTACGGTATTGACGCCGATGCCCTCGCACACCGCGCCATCGCGCGCGGTGCTCCAGGGTACCAGCCGGTGGTGGAGCTCTTCGGGCGTTATATTCTCGGCCCAGATGGGGAGATCGATCGGCGCCGCCTAGGCAAAATCGTTTTTAGCGATCCGGTTGCATTGGCCAGCTTGGAACGCATTGTCCATCCCTTAGTGTCCCAGGCTATTGATTTTCTGGTTCGCCGGGTCAGCCAGCCGGTTGTGGTCATCGAGGCGATTAAACTGGTAGAGGCCAACCTGCACTATGCCTGTGATAGTTTATGGGTGGTCTATGCACCGGTGGAAGTACAATTGGCACGCCTGATGCGCAATCGTGGTCTAAGCGAGGCTGAAGCCCGTCAACGCATAGCCGCGCAGCCTCCCCAGGAGCAGAAGATGGCCCTCGCGGATGTGATCATCCGCAATGCTGGCTCATTTGAGGAAACCTGGAAGCAGGTGGTGGTAGCTTGGCGGCGCCTAGTGCCGGTTGCTGAAGCAGGCCCCCTGGCTACGGAAGCGGTGAGCGCGGACCAGATGACATTGGAAGTGGTGCGTGGGCGCCCGCGGGATGCGGCTCAGATTGCCGCGCTGATCAATCGCCTGCGCCCGGCAAACCCACCCCTCACGGCAGATGACATCATGGCAGCGTTTGGCGAAAAAGCGTTCTTGCTACTACGGGCCGGCAAAACCCTACAAGGGGTGATGGGCTGGCAGGTTGAGAATCTGGTGGCGCGCACCACGGATATCCTGCTTGAACCGGGTCTGCCCTTGAAGTCGGCGCTTGTGCGGTTAATTCAAGAGATGGAACGCGCTTCGAAAGATTTGCAATGCGAGGCTTCATTGATTTTTGTGGCGCCAGAATTGGCGCGGCAGGATCTCATTTGGCATGAACTGGGTTATACGCCTACCCTGCCCGAGCGGTTGGAAGCCCTGGCTTGGCAGGAAGCAGCCCGCGAATCCATGCCGCCGGGAACAGTGTTGTTGTTCAAGAAACTGCGCCAGGAGCGCATCCTGCGTCCGATTTAGGGCGGTGGATAATGGGTGAGGAAAAGGGTTGCCATGCCAGATATCTTGGGTGAACTGCTCTTCATCTTCCAGCGCTTCAACTGGCTGAGCGCCCTTGACCTATTTCTGGTGACCCTGGTGTTTTTTGGTATCCTCATGCTACTGCGGGATACCCAGGCCCTGGTGTTGATGCGGGGTGTGCTCTTGCTGATTGTCTCGCTCAGCCTGGTGACCAGCCTGATAGACCTACCGGCCTTCTCATGGCTCATTCGCACTGCCCTGCCAATGCTGGTGCTGGCGATCCCAGTCATTTTTGCGCCGGAGATACGGCGCGGATTGGAGCGCCTAGGGCGGGCGGGCTCGGCGCAGGGCTGGCTCTGGCGTGCCCCGAGTTCGACTGAGGGGGTGCAACGTACCATCCGGGCAGTGGTAAGCGCGTGTGCGCGTCTTTCGGCGCGCCAGCACGGCGCCCTAATTATCTTTCAGCGAGGTGATAGTCTGGAGGAGTATGCCCGTACGGGGGTGCCCCTCAATGCAGAGGTGACTGCAGAACTGCTTCTCCAAATTTTCTACCCCAACACCCCGCTCCACGATGGGGCGGTGATCATCGCCGATCAACGTATTGTGGCGGCCGCCTGCGTGATGCCGCTTTCCTCTAGCGGTATCCTTAATCATTCGCCAGAGCGCCAGATGGGTCTGCGCCATCGCGCCGCGTTGGGCACCTCAGAGGCCACGGACGCGGTGGCGGTGGTGGTATCTGAAGAGACGGGGGCGATTTCGGTGGCGCATGGTGGGCGCATCATCCGCCGCCTAGATGCCGAGCGCCTGGAGAACATCCTGTTGGCGTTCTACCAGCCGGTGCAGCCTTCGCGGAACTTGCTGGATATGATTCGGGCTGCGCGGCGACCCGCCCCCACCCGGCCACGCAAGGAGGACTGAGCCATGGTTGGCAACTGGCTACGACGTATCTGGCGCATGGTGCCGGCGTTTATGACGGCTTTTCTGTTGGCGCTGGCGGTGTGGGTCTCGGCGGTAACGGCGAACGATCCCAATGAGGAAGCCGTTTACCCTCGTCCGATTCCAATTACCGCAGTAGGCAAAGATCCCAACCTGATCCTAAGCCCAGAAGATTTGAACAGTGTGACTCTGACTCTGCGTGCGCCACGCTCGTTGTGGAATGCCCTGACCAGCGAGCCGCAGGTCGTGCGCGCGGTGGTGGATTTGACCGGGCTACCGCCCGGAACGCATACGGTACCAGTGCAGATTCAAATTGCCCTGCGCCCAGTGCGGGTTGTCGCTTATTCCCCCAAAACGGTGACCCTAACGCTAGAACGCCTTGAATCGCGCGAGATGCCGATCCGACTGGTGGTCAATGGTACGCCTGCGGGCGGTTTTAGCGCCGAGCCCCCGGTGCTAAATCGGGAAACGGTGGTGATAAGTGGCCCGGAATCTCGTGTCAATAAGGTGGCCGAGGTGCAAGCCGTGTTGGATATCAACGGGGCTAGCGAGAGCCTGAGCCGTACCCTCCCCCTCCAGGCGTTAGATGCGAATGGCAACCCGGTCAGTGGGCTGGCGCTGGTGCCGGATCGGGTGACGGTGAATGTGACCATCCGTCAGCGTTTTGGCTACCGCAATGTGGTGGTCAAGGTGGTGCTGCAAGGGCAGGTGGCCAGTGGCTATCGCCTGACCAATATTGCCGTTTTTCCGCCGGTGATTACCGTGTTCTCGGAGGATCCCCAGCGTGTGACGGATTTGCCCGGTTATATCGAAACCGTCCCCGTGGATATCACGAACGCTAAAGATGACCTGGATGTCCTGGTGCCGCTCAACCTGCCGCCGGGAATCTCAGTGGTAGGAGATCAGATCCAGGTACTGGTGCGGGTTGGGGTGGCGGCCATCGAGAGTAGCGTCACCTTGCCTAACCTGCGCGTGGAGGTTAGCGGGCTGGCGCCGGGCTACACGGCTACTGTATCTCCAGAGGCATTGACGGTGATCCTTAGCGGGCCGGTTGCGTTGCTGGACCGATTACAGCCGGGCGATGTACGGGTAGTAGTCAACGTGCAGGGTCTGCCGCCTGGAACGCACCAGGTTATGCCGACCGTTGAGGTCTTGCTAAGCGATCTGCGGGTAGAATCTATTCAGCCGGAGACGGTCGAGGTGGTGATCGGGCGTGCTTCGGCCTTGACCCCCACTCGCCGACCCTGAGATGGAGGAGATGTCATGCCGAAACCCTTGGTAGCCCTGGTGGGTCGCCCGAATGTGGGCAAGAGCACGCTGTTCAACCGCCTGGTGGGTGAGCCCCTAGCGATTGTGGATGGCGTCCCCGGCACCACGCGAGACCGTCTGATTGCCGAGGCCGAGTGGACAGGGCACCCCTTCCTGGTGGTAGATACCGGCGGTATTGACCCGCGGGTGGGCGGTGAGCGCCCCCTTTCGCTTGGTTCGGCGGAGTATATTGAGCAGATTCGGGCACAAGCCGAGATGGCGATCGAAGAGGCAGATGTGGTGCTCTTTCTGGTGGATGCCAGCAGTGGCGTAACCCCTGCCGATATGGAGGTGGCCAATTTGCTGCGGCGCAAGCAACGCATCCTTGAGGGAAAACCCCATCCACCAGTGCTTTTGGTGGTCAACAAGGCTGATAACGAGAACCTGCGCCAGCAGGCAGCGCAGTTTTATGAGTTGGGGTTAGGTGAACCGTATGCTGTTTCAGCACTGCATGGGCTGGGGATCGGGGATTTATTGGATGAAGTGGTGGCACATTTCCCGCCGGCAGTGGAAACCGAAGAAGAGGAGGCGGTCAAAATTGCCATTGTGGGGCGGCCCAACGTGGGTAAATCCAGCCTGCTTAACCGCCTGGTAGGCGAAGAGCGCGCCATCGTCAGCCCAATTGCCGGGACTACTCGCGATGCCATTGATACCCCAATAGAGTATCAGGGGATGCGGATTGTGTTAATTGACACGGCTGGTATCCGTCGCCGCGGGCGCATTGAACCGGGGGTGGAGAAGTACAGCGTCCTGCGCACGTTGCGCGCCATCGAACGCTGCGATGTGGCGTTGTTGATGCTAGATGCCACCACCGGTATCACCGCCCAGGATGCACACATCGCCGGGTATATTCTGGAAGCCAACAAAAGCGTGGTTGTCCTGGTCAACAAGTGGGATGCGGTGCCCAAAGACTCCCAGACCATGCAAGAATACACCCGGCGCATCCGTCAGGAATTGAATTTCATGGATTATGTGCCCATTCTGTTCATTTCGGCCAAAACCGGCCAACGGGTGGATCAGGTGCTGCCGCTGGCGCTCAAGGTGCAGGAAGAGCGCCTGGCACGTCTGCCCACCGCGCATCTCAACCGTATTTTGCAGGCAGCCCAGGATGCCCACACTCCCACCTCGCGCACGGGCAAAAGCCTGCGCATCTACTACGGCACCCAGGTACGTAGCGACCCGCCCACCTTTCTAATCTACGTTAACGATCCTAGGTTGGCGCATTTTACTTACTTGCGCTATTTGGAAAACTGCATTCGGCGCGAATATCCTTTTACTGGGACGCCGATTCGCCTGGTGCTCAAGCCGCGCCGTTAGCCGGCAATCCCTACGCCGATCAGCCGCCCAATACCAAAGGTCACTGCAGCCGCCAGCAAGCCGAAGATGACCATGCGCAAGCCAGAATAGAGCACGCTGCGTCCAGTGAAGAGGGTGATGACCGCTCCCAGACCGAAAAGCGCCAAAATGCTGAAGAGGATGCTGGCAATGACGGCGCTGAATCCGCTGAAAAAGGCAAAGGGTAGCACCGGGAAGATGGCGCCCAGTGCGAACAAGACGAACGACGTCAGCGCTGCTTCCCAAGCCGAGCCGCCCAATTCCTCGGGATCAACGCCGAGTTCCTCGCGCGCCAGGGTATCCAGGGCGTTCTGCGGATCGGCTAAGATTTGCGCAGCCAGCGCCTGTGCCTGCGCGCGGTCTAAGCCGCGTGCCTCATAAATCAGTGCCAACTCTTCCATTTCTTCTTCCGGGGCTTGTTTGATCTCCTCGCCCTCAATTTTGATCTGGTGGCCATAAAGTTCTCGAGCGCTCTGCACTGAGAGCCACTCGCCCAGCGCCATGGAGATGGCGCCAGCCAGTAACCCGGCCAGACCGGTGATGAGCACAGTGCGGTTATCCAAGGCTGCCCCGGCCACACCCATCACCAGACTGAGGTTGGAGACCAAACCATCGTTGGCGCCGAGGACAGCGGCACGCAGAGCATTACCACCGGTGGCGCGGTGGCGGCCTTCCAGTTGTGCCAGAGCGCTGCCCGAGAGACCTCCACGGGCGAGGCGAGTCAGTTGCCCTAGGACGAGAGCGTGTCCCTGTTCCTGGCGACTCATGGCCGCTGGGGCACCTTGCTGGATATAACCGCTGGCGCCGCCGCGCTCCATAGCCTGCAGAGAGGGCAAGATGAGAGACGGGCCAAAGCGCTGGGCTAGCCAGAGCAGAATGCGCGTGCGCAGAGGAGGATGAAACAAAGGCACCTGACCACCGGCAGCGCGGATACGCTCCGCCCAGGTCTCGGCGTGGCGTAGTTCGGTTTCAGCCATCCGGCGATAGATCTCGCGCAGGCGTTCATCACTCTCGTGCTCGGCCAAGGTTTGGTAGATTAGCGCGCTGTTACGTTCATCTAGGTAGTTTTCGATCAGGGTGCGGAGGGGCAGGGAAGCGTTCATTTTTCGAAACCCTCATAAAAGGAATAGGTGCATCTCTAATTCTACCTCCTTTGGGCGCGGGCAAGGCACCTTAAGAGAAGCGGCGGGATAAGAAAGGGGCTTTGACACCGCTTGTAGGGTCATGCAATTGGCAACTTGACCCCTGCTCCAGGCTGTGTTTATAATGAGCCCACCCGTACATGGAGAATAGGACGATTATGCGACAAGCGGTGCGGTTTTTAGGGATTGTGGGGATGCTTTTGATGCTGGCGGGACGGGTGGTAACCCCCGCTCAGGCCGAAGAGGCCTCCTGGCGCGAGTCGTACAGTGGTCTGCCGCTGTGCCTGCCAGGGGTCTATCTCAGCGATCCGGGCGACTGCCTGCCGCTGGGGCCTTCACAGCGCCTGACGGCCTGGGCGCGCCTGGGATTGACCCTGCCGCCGCGGCCCCTACCGGCAGCATCTCCCGACCCGACTCTCAATGAAAGCCCGGTGCACATTGCCCGCATCAACCTGCCGGCGGAGGAACCCGCGCCGCTATATGCCTCGTTGGACGACGCCATCGCTGGGCAAAACCCCGTGCGTTTCATTGATCCTGGACCGCTGCGCTATGTCTCCTATGTGGACGCGCAGCGGGTGAACGGCAAACCCTACGTGCGTTTGCGCTCCGGCGAGTGGCTGCGTGCTTCACCCATTGCCTACTCAACCTTCCAGGGGCTGGTCTTTCATGCCACCCCCAACCATGATTTTGGTTGGATCGTAGATCTGGCCGGGCCGGCAGAGGTGCGCTCGGCGCCGGGATACGATGCCCCCAAGACTGGCCTAGTGCTCAAGCGCTACCAAGCGGTGCCGATTTACACCGTGCAACGTGTGGGCAATGTGGACTGGTACATGATCGGCCCTGATCAGTGGATTGAGCGCACTTTCATTCGCCAGGTGCGCGTTAACCCCACCCCGCCGCCAGGCGTGGAAGGCAGCCGCTGGATCGAGGTCAACCTGTATGATCAGACACTGGCGGTTTATGATCAGGGACAATTGGTTTTTGCTACCCTGATTGCCAGTGGGGGTGAGCCGTTTTACACTCGCCCTGGCCTGTTTAAGATCTACCAGAAGAAAATGACCGAGACGATGAGCGGCGCTTTTGCCGCCGACCGCTCGGATTACTACTATCTAGAAGATGTGCCGTGGACGATGTATTTTGATGAGGCGCGTGCCCTACATGGTGCCTATTGGCGGGCCTGGTTTGGCTTCCCGCAGACCCACGGCTGCGTCAACATGTCCCTCGGTGATGCCCACTGGCTCTTTGAATGGGCGCGTGAGGGCGATTGGGTCTACGTTTGGGATCCCTCCGGTCAGACGCCGACGGATCCCTCGCTCTACACGCCAGGCGGTGCCTAGCCGCCTTCAGGCCACCGGGGCCGAGGCCAGCGGCGCCGGCGCGGTTTCACCCGTCTGGGCGATCATGGCCTCCAGCATCTGGCTGGTGATGGACTTGGGGCGTTCCAGCGGTTTGTAAAGCCCGCGAGCCCACACTGTTTGTGCCGTGACGCCTAGCATGCGGCTGATGCCGAAGAGCACGGTGTAGAAATCCAGTTGGCGCACGCCAAAGTGATAGAGCAGGGCGCCGCTGATGGCATCTACGTTCGGCCATGGGTTCTTGACCTTACCTAATGACGAGAGAACGCGCGGCACAACGGCATAAACGCGCTTGACCAAGCGGTAAAGGGTATCCTGGGGGAAGTAGGTCTCGGCTAGGTCGGCCAGGGCAGTAAAGCGCGGATCCACCGTGCGCAGGACGGCGTGCCCGTAGCCAGGAATGGTCATACCCTTCTCCAGTTGATCGCGCACGTAGGCTTCCAGTTGCTCCTCACTGGGTAAACCGCCGAAGTGATGCAGTACCCGCAATAGCCAGCGCGTGCACTCTTGGTTGGCCAAGCCGTGCAAGGGGCCGGCTAGGCCATTAATGCCAGCGGAGGCGGTGAAGTAAATATCGGCCAGTGAGGAGGAAACTACATTGGCCGAGTAGGCGGTGACATTGCCGCCCTCGTGGTCGGAGTGGAGCACAAAGTAGAGGCGCATCAGTTCAACGAAGATCGGGTCATCACTCCGCCCAATCATGTAGGCGAAGTTGGCGCTCCAGTCTAGGTCAGGATGGGGCGGGATATGCTCACCCCGCTGGTACTTGCGGTTGTAAATGTAAGCCGCTAGGACGGGTAGTTTGGCAGTGAGGTTAAGGCTGTCTTCCAGGTAATAACCCCAGAAAGCCGGCTTAGAGATGCCCTCTTCGTAGCGTTTTGCAAAGATGGATTCGGTTTGCAGGGCCAGAATAGCCTGCGAGAGCAGGGTCATGGGATGGGCATCCCGTGGCATCGCATCAATAACGCGGAAGACGTGTTCCGGCACCGCCATGCGTTCTCTCCAGGTGGCTTCAACCTCCCAGGCTTCGGCTTCATCGGGCACCTCGCCGGTCATGAGCAGGTAATACAGTCCGCCGGCAAGGGGAAAAGCCGAACCGGGGGCCTTAGGTAAGATGCGCAGTAACTCGGGGATGGTGAAATCGCGGATGCGGATGCCCTGGTGTGGATCTACATACGAGGTGTCCGTAATCAGCAAAGTGACCCCGCGGATCCCGTTGAAAATCTGATCCAGGGTCACCTCACTGACCTTAAATTGGCCATAATGCTTTTTGAGATACTCGATGCGCTGGCGCTGTTCATTGAGATGGTAAGCCAGGCGTTCTTTCATACGATGGCTCATGTGGCATTCCTCCGGTTGGAAAGGTGAAGAGCGAGTAAAAACACGGTGAGAGGGGCGGGACTAGCGTTCGGGCGCACGTGCCAATCCTCCCCGGGTCAGGATGGTCAGGGCTGGAAGTGGGCGCCAGCCCATTTCTAATGAAATTTCACGGGCAGCGGCCAGCAGTTGGGGCAGGAAGGCGCCAATTTTCTCATCGGTCAGGCGTTGCGCCGGGCCAGAGATGGTGATGGCGGCATGAATGGCCTGTGTACGGTCAAAGATGGGCACGGAAACGCCGTTGGCCTCGGCAATCCATTCCCCATGGCTGACAGCATAACCCTGGGCGCGGATCGTTTCTAATTCGCGCAAAAGGGTGCGGCGATCAGTGATGGTGTGGGGGGTGAGGGGGTGCAGATCTATCTGCTCTAGCAAAGCCTCTTGCTCGTCACGGGGCAGGAAGGCCAGCAACACCTTGCCAGCTGAGCCGGCGTAGAGCGGGAGACGTTGCCCCAAGGGTGCTACCAGGCGCAGGCTATGGGGACTTTCCAGACGCTCGACGCAGATGCGCGCATCCCCATCTAGGATGTAGAGGCTAATCGTTTCCATCGTCTCGCGGTGCAGGGCTTGGAGATGGGGGAGAGCCAGCGTGCGTACATCCAGGCTAGCCAAATAGGCATCTGCCCAGGAAAGCACACGCGGCCCGATACCATAAAGCGAGGTAGTGGGATCCTGCACCAACAACCCCATCTCGCGCATGGCTTGCATCAGCCGTCCAGTGGTGCTGACCGATAGATTGATCTTGCGCGCCACCTGCCGCACACCCATCTGGCGCGATTCGGCGTTAAAGCAATCCAAGATGCAGGCAATACGCTCCAATAGTTGGACTTTTTCGGGCAGCATGGTCACGCTCCTCGCCTTGGGGTGTCCCGAAGAAAGGGACGCTGTCCCAAAGATCTAATTTCATTATAGAGAGACCCCACGCAAAAGTCAACTAAAATCATCCTAATTGTGCAAAAATTCTCAAACGCGGTGCAGGCGCTTTTCTATACCCTTGACGATGAACGAGAGCACCATGGTCATGGTCAAATACATAACTGCCAGGGTGGTATAGGCTTCCTGATATTGGAAAGAGCGGGCAGCATAGAGGCGGGTGACCTGGGTGATGTCACGCACGGCCAGTACCGAAACGAGCGAGGAATCTTTGAGCATGGAGATGAAATCATTGCCCAACGCCGGCAGGATGTTGCGCACGGCCTGGGGCAGGATGACGAAGCGCATTGCTTGGCCATAGGTCATGCCCAAGGAACGTGCCGCTTCCATCTGTCCCTTCGGGATAGACTGAATGCCGGCGCGAAAGACCTCGGCCAGGAAGGCGCCATAGGTGATAGAAAGGGCAACAATGGCGCGCACGCCCATTGAGACGGCGTTGTTTTCTAATTGGCTGAGGGGGTTGCCCAGGCCGGTTACCCCCAGTCCCGTCAACCACCGCCCTAACTGGTTCAACCCGCTGACCACACCCGGCATGCCAACCAAGGCAATGTAGAAGATCAGCACCAGCATAGGGATGCCGCGCACGATTTCGATATAGAGCGTGGCGGCGTTTTTGATGATTACATTGTTGGAAAGGCGCCCCAGGCCTGTGATCAACCCCAAAACAAGGGCAATGGCAAAAGCAAACAAGGTGGTGGTCAGGGTGATGCTCAACCCAACCTTGATAAAGTCGAAGGCTTGGCGGTAGGTGGGGCGACTGTAAATGGTAATGGCGGTATAAATGGCGATAAATGCGATAGCGATCAGCCACCAGGGGATGGCCTTGAGGCGTGCACCCAGGCGTAGGCTGGGCCACGAAACACCGAAGATGGCTTCAAACCATTTGAGGGAGAGGCGGTTAAGCATGATAACCTCCGTAGCCGCTAGAACCTGCCGCCTGTGGGTAAGACAGGCGGCAGGGCAAAGGCAATGATCAGGGCTGCTTGAAATCGGGGCCAAAGTATTTGAGGTTGTACTCATCCAGTTTGCCACTGGCTTTCAAGGCAGCGATGGCTTGGTTCACTGGCGCAACCAGGTCGCTCCCTTTGGGGAAGGCGAACCCCAGCTCATCGCTGGAAATGGGCGGGCCAATGAGTTCAAGTTGATCGGCGTTCTCGCCCACGTAGCCCAATCCGATCACTTCATCCATGATCACCGCATCTACATCCCCTGAAAGCAAGGCCTGGACGGCGAAGGGGAATTGCTCAAAACCCTTAATACGGGTTTCGGGCAAGTACTTGGCAGCCGTTTCATAATTGGTGGTCGCAATCTGGGTGCCCAGGATTAGGTTATTGTTGGCGACAAAGGATTCCAGGCTATCGAAGCGATTCTCACCCTTGCGCACCAGGAGGCGCTGCTGAATTTGCAGATAGCCGTCGGAAAAATCTACCACCTGCTTGCGGTCTTCGGTGATGGTAATGCCGTCGGCAGCCACGTCATACTGTCCCAGTGAGATGGCTTGAATCAGGCCATCCCAGGCGGCCTCAACAAAGACCGGGGTGCAGTGCAGCAGGGTGCAAATCTCACGCCAAACATCGTAATCCCAGCCACCGGGTTGGCCGGTATCGGTCGCGATGTAGTTGAAGGGGGGATAGGCGTTTTCAACGGCGATGGTGATCTTGCGGCAATTCAGGTCTACCAGGGCGGTTTCAGCGCTACCCAAGCAGCCCTCGGGTTGAGCGACTGAGGTGGTTGCTGTGGGTTCTGTCTGTGCTTGTGCAACGGTGGGCGATGGAACCGCGGTTGGGGTAGACATGGCGGCAGGGGCACAGGCCGTCAGCATAATGGCCGCTAAGGCCAGGACAACAACACAAGCGCGCAACGTTTTCATCTCTGTCTCCTCCAGACATTTAGGAAAATATAAAAAGCCCTTCCTTTGGCTACGGAAGGGCTTGCTGCGCTACGTTTGAACTCCTCGATTACGGCTTCAGCCAAACGGCACCTGCCCTTCCGTCGGAAGGGGGCTTTGGCTGTGGTTGGCGCTTGGCTTCGGCCCAGAACAACATGTCATCTTTATAGCAAAGGATGCCGTCTTTGTCAACCGCTGATAGGATTTTTTAAGGTAGTCTTTGTCCTATTCAGCGGGACAACGGCACGTCCAGATCAAGCGTGGCGACCTCTTCGGCTATTTTTAGGAAGAAGCGGTGGAAACGTGTGTCGTCTGTCAGTTCAGGATGGAACGCAGTGGCTAACCAGTGTCCCTGTCGTGCGGCGACGATGCGACCGTCGGGCAATGTAGCCAGAATCTCCACCCCTGGCCCCACTCGCTCAATCAGCGGCGCGCGGATGAAGACAGCGCGGAAGGGGCGCACCTCCTCTTCGACCTGGCGCAGGGCGGGTACATCAAGATCTATTTCAAAACTTTCGACCTGCCGCCCGAAAGCATTACGTTGCACTTGGATATCCATCAGGCCGAGCAGGGGCTGAGGACGGCGCGCATCTTTGGAGAGAAAGATAGCGCCGGCGCAGGTGCCCCATACGGCGTGAGTGAGCGCAAAGGTGCGCAACGGTTCCATCAGTCCGAAATCAGCCGCCAGTTTGCCGATGGTCGTAGATTCGCCGCCGGGGATGATCAGGCCGTCCAAGCCTTCCAGGTGAGCCGGCAGGCGCACCTGGCGGGTGCGAACGCCCAGGCGTTCCAAGATGTGCTGATGTTCGATGAAATCCCCCTGGAGGGCGAGGATGCCGATTTGCATACCCACCTCCTCCTGGGCTTACCAGCCGCGCCCGGCCATCATCTCGTGCTCGGCCAGGCTGGCCACCGTGCGCCCAACCATGGGCTCGCCCAGGTTGCGGCTGACTTCGGCTAGGATCTGTGGATCGTTGTAGTGGGTCACTGCTTTGACGATGGCAGCAGCACGCTTGGCCGGATCGCCGGATTTGAAGATGCCCGAGCCGACAAAAACGCCATCCATGCCCAATTGCATCATTAAGGCAGCATCAGCGGGGGTGGCGATACCGCCGGCAGCAAAATTGACCACCGGCAGACGGCCCAAGGCACGGGTTTCCATGACCAGTTCGTAAGGCGCCCCAATCTCTTTAGCATATGCCATCACCTCTTCTTCAGGCAGGCTCTGCAGGTGGCGGATTTGTCCTAGGATGCGCCGCGCGTGACGCACGGCTTCTACCACATCGCCGGTGCCGGCCTCACCCTTGGTGCGAATCATGGCCGCCCCTTCGCCAATGCGTCGCAGCGCCTCACCCAGATCGCGCGCGCCACACACGAAAGGTACCTTGAAAGCATGTTTGTTGATATGGTGCTCTTCATCGGCGGGCGTGAGTACTTCGGATTCGTCAATGTAATCCACCCCAATGGCTTCCAGGATCTGCGCTTCCACGAAGTGTCCGATGCGCACCTTGGCCATGACCGGGATGCTGACCGCATCCATGATCTTGAGGATCAGTTCCGGATCACTCATCCGTGCTACCCCGCCCTGAGCACGGATATCCGCCGGAACGCGCTCCAAGGCCATGACGGCTACTGCACCAGCATCTTCGGCAATGCGCGCTTGTTCGGGTGTGACCACATCCATGATGACTCCCCCTTTGAGCATCTGCGCCAGCCCAACTTTGACTTTGAATGTACCTTTTTCTGCATTCATGAGAGTCACCTCCATCATTTCCTAAACCTGCGATTGACTGACATTTTACCACTCTACTCAAAAATTCGCGCATCCTTCATTGCGACCCAAATGCTCCACTTTCGCGCTATAATTTGGGCATGGCTTATGACTACCCTCCTCCCCCCGCTCAAGGTGAACCCATTCTCCGTGTAGATGGACGTTGGCAAGTGCCGGATCGCCCGATTGTGCCTTTTATCGAGGGCGATGGTTCCGGCCCCGAGATCTGGCGAGCGACGCGCACAGTATTGGACGCTGCCGTTGCAGTGGCCTATGGGGGCCGCCGCCAAATTCAATGGTACGAAGTGTTTGCCGGCCAGAAGGCCTTTCAACGCTTCGGGGTGTGGTTGCCAGAAGAAACTCTGCGCGCGTTCGAGACCTACAAGGTGGGCATTAAGGGGCCTTTGGCTACTCCCATTGGTGAGGGGGTGCGTTCGGTGACGGTGGCGCTGCGGCGCATGCTGGATCTTTATGTGTGCCAGCGTCCGGTGCGCTGGTTGCCCGGCGTGCCTTCGCCCGTGCGTCACCCCGAAAAGGTCAATATGGTGGTCTTCCGTGAAAACACCGAAGACCTCTACGCAGAAATTGAATTCCCGGCCGAGAGCGAGATCAACCATGCCTTTCAAGCCTGGTTACAGACCCATTATCCTGAAGCTTACACTCGCCTGCTCTTCCCGGAGAGCACGGCGTTCAGCCTCAAGCCGATTTCACGCCGCGGCACCGAACGCTTGGTGCGCGCCGCCATCCGTTGGGCGCTGGCCAACCGCCGCCGTAGCGTGACCCTGGTGCATAAGGGCAACATCATGAAGATGACCGAAGGGGCGTTTCGGAATTGGGGTTACGATCTGGCCGAACGCGAATTTGGTGAGCGTGTCTACACTCAGCGCCAGTGGGAACGCACGCGCCTGGCCTATGATGAAGAAACGGCCAACCAGGAACGCCAGGCGGCGCTGGCGGCGGGTAAGTTGTGGGTGAAAGAAGTGATTACCGATGCTGCCTTTGAAATTGCGATCACCCGTCCGCACGAGTTTGACGTGCTGGCAACCCCGAATTTGAGCGGGGATTACCTCTCCGATGCGTTGGCGGCGCTGGTGGGCGGTTTGGGGATTGCACCGGGGGCAAATTACAATGAAGAAACTGGGGTAGCCATTTTTGAGGCTACTCATGGTACCGCACCCACGCTGGCGGGCAGAGATCTGGTCAACCCAACCTCCCTTATTCTCTCGGGCGAGATGTTGTTGCGGTATATTGGCTGGCGCGAAGCGGCGGATCTAGTGATCGGCGCACTGGAACAGGTGATTGCGGCGCGCCAGTTAACGCAGGATTTGTACCATCTGACCGAGGGTGCAACTCTACTGAAAACTTCAGAGTTTACGCAGGCGCTGGTGATGGCGATCCGTGAATCTCAAGCGCCCAAGGAACGAATTCTTTAACGTTGAGAGGTGGACGGATGAACCCTTTACCTTCGTTAGCCACGTTGACGGTAGGTGAGCAGAACTATCGCTATTATCCTCTCTCGGCCTTGCCCGATCTAAGTCCGGAACGTCTGGCCCAGTTACCCTTTGTCATTCGTATTTTCCTTGAAGGCGTAGCGCGGCAGGTTGCTCGGGGACGGGCTGACCCTCAAGACCTGATCCATCTCATCACCTGGCAACCTCAGGCCGTCCAGCGCCCCAGCATGCCCTTCTTCCCCGGGCGGGTGGTGATGCAGGACTTTACCGGTGTGCCGGTGCTCAACGACTTGGCCGGTATGCGGGCTGCGGTGGCACGCTTGGGCGGTGACCCTGCTGCAGTCAACCCGCGGGTACCGGTGGATCTGGTCATTGATCATTCGGTGCAGGTGGACTACTATGGCACGCCGGATGCTTTCCGCTTGAATGCAGAGAAGGAGTTTGAACGCAACCGCGAACGTTATGAGTTTCTGCACTGGTGCCAACGTGCGTTCAAAAACCTGCGCATCGTGCCTCCGGCTTCGGGCATTGTGCACCAGGTCAATTTGGAATATCTTGCCCGCGGCGTGCTGACTGTTGAGGAGGCAGACGGGTTGCCCCTGGCTTTCCCGGACACCCTGGTAGGCACCGACTCGCATACCACCATGATCAACGGACTGGGCGTGGTGGGCTGGGGAGTAGGGGGTATTGAAGCCATCGCTGCCATGTTGGGCGAACCGATTGAGATCGTCATTCCGGATGTGATCGGCTTTCACCTGAGTGGTCGCTTGCCCGAGGGCACTACCCCGACCGACTTGACCCTAACCATTGTGCAGATGCTGCGTCGCTTTGGTGTGGTGGATAAGGTGGTTGAGTTCTTTGGCCCTGGTCTGGATCACCTGACCCTGGCCGACCGGGCGATGATCGCTAATATGGCCCCGGAGAGCGGTGCGACCATGCTGTACTTCCCGGTAGATGCGCAGACATTGGATTACCTGCGCTTCTCCGGCCGCCCGGAGGCGCTGGTGCGCCTGGTGGAGGCCTATTATCGCGCGCAGCATCTCTTCCGCACGGCGGAAACACCTGCTCCTGCTTACACAGCGGTGCTGGAACTGGATATGAGTCAGGTGGAACCCAGCCTGGCCGGGCCACGCCGCCCCCAGGATCGCGTAGCGCTGAGCGAAGTGCCGGCCAATTTCCGCCAGGCGCTGATGGCGCCGCGCACGGCCAACGGCTTTGGCGTGCCCGAAACTGAGCAGGCAACTGAAGTCACAGTCAACCTGGATGAGCAGAGGGTGACGCTACGCCACGGTTCGGTGGTAATTGCGGCCATCACCTCCTGCACCAATACTTCCAACCCGTATGTCATGGTGGCGGCTGGTCTGCTGGCCAAGAAGGCAGTGGAGCGCGGCTTACGTACTCCGCCTTATGTCAAGACCAGCTTGGCGCCAGGCTCACGGGTGGTGATAGATTACCTAGCCGCTGCTGGGTTGCTCAAGCCCCTCGAGGCGCTGGGCTTCCACCTGGTGGGTTTTGGTTGTACCACCTGTATTGGCAATGCCGGGCCGCTACCCGAGCCGATTGTCAATGCGATCAAGGATAATAACCTAGTAGCGGTGGCAGTGCTTTCGGGCAACCGTAACTTTGAAGGGCGCGTCAGTCCGCACACCCGCGCCAATTACCTGGCCTCACCGCCGCTGGTGGTGGCATATGCGCTGGCAGGTGAAATCGGGCGCGACCTCACGCGTGAACCGCTCGGTTACGATCCGCAGGGACAGCCGGTCTATCTGCGAGATCTCTGGCCCTCAGCCCAAGAGGTGTTTGAGACCATTCGGCAGGCTATCACGCCGGAGTTGTTTGCACGGGATTACGCGGATCTTTACGCTGGCAACCCGCTTTGGAATGCCATTGAGAGCGGCGAGGGACTGCTCTACACCTGGGACGAACATTCGACCTATTTGCAACCGCCGCCGTTTTATGACCCTCCTGAGGCAGCGGCCTGGATAGCCGATATCCGCGATGCGCGGGTGCTGGCACTGCTGGGTGATTCGGTAACTACCGATCACATCTCCCCGGCCGGCACCATTCCGGTGAATACCCCTGCCGGGCAGTATTTGATGGCACGGGGGGTACCGCCCTCGGAGTTCAATTCTTACGGCTCACGGCGTGGCAACCATGAGGTGATGGTACGGGGAACGTTTGCCAACATCCGTCTGAAAAACCTGCTGGTACCTGGGGTGGAAGGGGGCTACACCCGCCACTTTCCTAGTGGGGAGCAGATGACCATCTATGAGGCGGCTATGCGTTACCAGGCGGAGGGGGTGCCGTTGATCATCCTAGCAGGCAAGGAATACGGCACCGGTTCCAGCCGCGATTGGGCGGCTAAAGGCACGCGCTTGCTAGGGGTACGGGCGGTGATCGCCGAGTCCTTTGAGCGCATCCATCGCGCCAACCTGGCGGGTATGGGGGTTTTGCCGTTGCAGTTTCAGCCCGGACAGAATGCCCAGAGCCTGGGGCTGAGCGGGGAGGAGGTCTATGATATTCTCGGCCTGGCCGAGAACCTGCATCCCGGTGGGTGGGTGCGTGTGCGGGCACGCCGCGCCGATGGGAGCGAAGTGCATTTTGAAGCCCTCTTACGTCTGGATACCCCCAATGAGGTGCGTTACTACCGCCAGGGCGGGTTGTTACCGGCAGTGCTCAATCATCTGTTAGGGCAGCAGGCGGTGGTCAATCCCTAAGGGACACCCGCGCGGCCTATTCTATGTTAAAATCCAACGGCGCAGCACCTCTGCGCCGTTGATTCCTGTGCCAAGGGGTTGAGGATGAAGAGTTATCGCAAGGAGTTATGGTTCAACGTACCCTCGCGACGGGCGTTTATCAATATCACGCCGCAGGTCGAAGCCTGTGTGCGCGAAAGCGGGATCAAAGAGGGGCTGGTGTTGGTCAATGCGATGCATATTACCGCCTCGGTGTTTATCAACGACGATGAGCCGGGCCTGCACCAGGATTTTGAACGCTGGTTGGAGAAACTGGCTCCCCATGAACCGGTTTCGCAGTACCGTCACAACGATACCGGTGAGGACAACGCCGATGCCCACCTCAAGCGTCAGGTCATGGGGCGCGAGGTGGTGGTGGCAATCACTAACGGCAAGCTGGATTTCGGCCCGTGGGAGCAGATCTTCTACGGTGAGTTCGATGGTCGACGCCCTAAGCGGGTGCTGGTGAAGATCATCGGCGAGTGAGGCACGGATGGGTTCGCAGCGTATACCCCGTGGCTGGGTCTACTTGGGGGATAACCTGCCCATCCTGCAGGCCCTGCCTTCCGAGAGCGTGGATCTGATCTACATTGATCCCCCCTTCAACACCGGGCGAGTGCAAGCGCGTCCGCGTCTGCGCACCCTCCAAGCGGAGAGCGGTGACCGGGTGGGGTTTGGAGGGCGGCGTTATCTGACGGTCAAACTGGGCCAGCAGGCTTATGCGGATGTTTTCGATGATTACCTGGGCTTTTTGGAGCCGCGCTTGCGCGAGGCGTACCGCGTGCTTAAACCCCATGGCAGTCTTTACTTTCACATTGACTATCGCGAGGTGCATTACTGCAAGGTGCTGTTAGACAGCATCTTCGGGCGGGAGTGCTTTCTGAATGAAATCATTTGGGCTTACGACTACGGCGCCCGCACGCGGCGCAAATGGCCGCCCAAACACGATAACATCCTTTTCTATGCCAAAGATCCCAAGCACTACACCTTCAACTATGACGCGGTGGAGCGCATTCCCTATATGGCGCCGGGTTTGGTGGGGCCGCAAAAAGCGGCCCGCGGTAAGTTTCCCACGGATACCTGGTGGCACACGATTGTGCCGACCAACGGTAGCGAGCGCACCGGTTACCCCACGCAGAAACCGTTGGGGATCTTGCGCCGTATCCTACAAGCCTCGTCCAATCCGGGCGATCTGGTGCTGGATTTCTTTGCCGGGAGTGGTACGACCGGCGCAGCCTGCCTGGAATTGGGGCGACGCTTCATCCTAATCGACAACAACCCGCAAGCGTTTGAGGTCATGCGCCAACGCTTTGCGGGAGTGGAAGACATTGAGTGGATTTTGCCGGAAACACCCTCTGGGCTGCACTCATCTTAGCCTTCCAAGGGGATAATGCAGATGTCCGATCGGCCTGCCTGGCCTATCTTGGAATACGACCCCGATCCGCGTGCCATCCTAGAGCCCGCACTACCGCTACCTGCTGCGCCGGTGCCGCGGCGGGCGGTGCTGTGTTTCTTCCAGGAAGTTTTGGAAGGATTGCGTGTGCGGGGGCGCCTGCGCGTCATTGGGCACCTCAAATCTGAGATCGGCCCTAATCCCCTCTACTTGCTTGAAGAGGAGGGGAACGAGTCGGTGTTAGTGCTCCATCCGGGGGTAGGGGCACCCCTGGCGGCCGGCTTCCTGGAGGAGGTGATTGCGTTGGGGGTGCGCAAGGTGATGGTGTGCGGGGGTTGCGGCGTACTGACTCCAGAGATTACCGCTGGGCACGTGATCGTGATCACGGCGGCGGTGCGGGATGAGGGCACCTCCTACCATTACCTGCCCCCGGCACGTGAGGTACTAGCCGATCCCCAAGCGATGGCGGCCTTGGTCGCAGCGCTGGAGCACCACCGGGTGCCCTACCGCCTGGGCAAAACTTGGACCACCGATGGGCTGTACCGCGAAACGGCGGCACGGCGTGCCCGGCGGGTGGCTGAGGGCTGCTTGGTGGTAGAAATGGAAGCCGCCGCATTAATGGCAGTGGCGCGCTTTCGTGGGGTTCCGCTGGGGCAGGTGGTCTATGGGGGAGATTTGGTGATCCCTGAGGGCTGGGATGAACGAGAGTGGTACCGGCGCGCCAGTGATCGCGAACGACTTTTTTGGCTGGCAGTGGAGGCGGTGCGGCGCCTTTAAAAGGCAAACTGCCCATCATGGGCAGTCTGCCGGGGGGCGGGCTGCGGCTCCCTTTAAGCGATCAGGAGGAGGGATGCCGCAGCCCTACGTTGACGACTACTGTCCATTGCTCGACATCACCTCCTCTCGTTTGGGATGGCATTTCCGTGCGCAGGGCAGGCCCTGCTTGTGGTCAGTATCCCATAAAACAGGGTGGCTGTCAAGCCAAAATGTGCTGAGGTTGTACAGGCTCACCAGTCGCGGCCAAAGGTGAAGCGCCAGGTGGCACCCGTGTTTTGGACGCGGGTGGACAGCCCCATCACCTCAAACCAGGTCTGCCCAGGCTTGAAGGGCACCAGTTGGCCCGCATCATTCACCAGAGTTAGCACGTCTTCCTCGCGCAGGCGCTGCCAGTTGACTTGATAAATTTGCCCGTCGCGCACTAGGTAGGCTGTGCCTTTCCCAAGAAGTTTGAAATCCAGCACCTCAACCTCGGGACGCGGATCCACCTCTTCATAGCGCACAAAGAGGATAACCACATTATCGGCTTGGATGGGCTGTTGAGTCAGCGCATCGGTCAGCTGTTCATAGACCTCATTACGCTGATCCACGTCGTTTTCTTTATCCACATAGCGCTGGTAGCGCCCGCTGGCGGGGTCATAGTCCCAGCGGTTGTAGATGGCGCCGGAGAAGCGGGCAAAGACACGTTCAGCGGGTTGGCCGCCCGGAGGCGGGGTGAGGTTGAAAACCATGCCGTCCAGGTTGGGGCGGGTGTTGTCAATCCCACGTTTTGCCAGCAAAGTTTGAAGCGCCTGGGTGTTGGCGGCCAAGTAATTGCGCCCATTGGGGTCGTAACGGCACACCGCGGGACAGGTGTCGCCACCTTCCAGGATCAGGCGATTGCCAAATTCGGAGTTGGCCAGACGGCGGAAGATCGGCTCATAGGCGCTGCCGAAGACGAATACGGCTTTGTACATGCGGATGAGGTTGATATCTGGGTAACGTGCTGAGCGGATGGGCATGACGCGCTCGGCATCCTGGCCGTAAAAGAGCGCCGCGTAGCGCGTGGAGCCGTACTCGGTGTAGAGTTCATAGACGATATCAGCGCGCGAGAGACCAGATTGAGGGCGGTCGCTACGCGGTAGGTTTTGTACCTTGATCAAGATGGGGCGTCGGTTGAGCAAAGCCGGATCGCTCACCGGCAGCCCGGTGAGGGGGTTAACATTGGCTGGGAAGTTGGTCGGCCCATAGCCCTCCGGCGGGTAGGGGGCTGTGGCAGTGGGCGCCGCCGTAGGACTGGCAGCAGGGGTGGTGGCAAGGGGAAGCGGGGTTTGAGTTGCGCGGGGCAAAAAGGGGGTCGCGGAAGCGGTCGGTGTGGCCTGAAGTGCAGAGGTAGCACAGCCAGCGAGCACAAGCGCATTCAGCGTCAGGGTCGTCAACAGAATAAGCCAATAGGGTTTGGTCGTCATGGGCAATCCAACCTCCGGCAAGGGTTGCGGGTGGAATACAACGTTGCCTGTATGGTAATGCCGAGGGCGGGCTTTGACAAGGGAGAAACGGGCCCTGCGGGCAGGGGGCCCGCAGGGGTGAGCGGGGCGTCGCAGCGGTTGCGACGTCGGGCGGAAGGGGCAGGGTTAACTTCCACCAGGTGAAGGTGGCGGGGGATTTGAAGGTGGCACAGGGGTGGGAGTGGGTGGTGCTGGTGTGGGGGTGGGGGGCTCGGGTGTCACTGTTGGCGCGGGAGTGTCCGTAGGCGGTGGAAGCGGGGTGGGGGTTTGGGTAGGTGGTGGAGGTGGGGTGGTCGTTGGGCTGGGAGGGACGGGGGTGTCGGTTGGTGCGAGGGTAGGCGTAGAGGTCAAGGTAAGGGTGGGGCTGGTCGTTAGGCTGGGGGTGGAGGTGGGTTGCCAGCCGCGCGGCAGAGGAATGGCAGTGCCATCACCGTCACCCGGGTTAGGCTGAGTAGGGCCGGGAATGGTCTCCCCTTGGCTGGGGGGCTCAAAACTCGTGCGGGTGGTGAAACCATAGGGGCAAGGCTCTGGCCCCGCGCAGTGTGGGCCACCTGGTAGCCAACCGGAGTGATTGAGAATCGTGACCGTGGCAGTGTTGCGGTAAGCGGTATTTGCCAACCAGGGGACGGCTAATTCGTAATCAAAGCAACGCGTTTCGCCCGGCGCAAGTGGTTCGCCAGGGGCTAGCTCCAGGCGCGCCTCGGCCAGCGGTTGCCAGTTTTGCTGCTTGGGTTTAATCTCTACCTGATCTACAATCCGCAGCCCTTCGGTGGGGCGTTCACCGCCGTTGGTGACGCAGATTTTCCCAAAAACGATGAACGTATTGCCCGGTAATCCCTCCGACCAACGTGTTTGGGCGGTCTTGTCGCCGTGGATGGTGGTGCCCGCCTGGCCGTGGGGGGTGGTGGTTGGGGTGGGGGTGGGCGTTGCGGTGGGAGTCTCGGTGAAGATCCACTGGCCGGTAGTGATTTCCCCTGAGACGGTAAGCACCTCCGCCCATAGGGTCTGCCCAACCGGCATGAAGAGAGTCAGCAGCCAGAGGCTGAGCACGCCCAACGCCAGGCTCCACAGCGGCGGCTGGAAGGTCAGGCGCGGGCGAGGCAAACGGCGTAAACGAGTTAGAAGAGCCATTGCACCACCTGTTTAAGCCATAAGGTCGGCCAACCCACCTTGGGGATGACCAGCACCACCCGTCCCTGCACTTGCTCTGGGGTGATGGGGTCATCGCGGACGTTGTTGTTATCGCCCTGGGTGATGAAGGTGAGTTGGTTGTTTTCGCGGTGTATTTCGACCACGCGGTGCACCACCGAGCCACCGGGCAGGCGGAACTGGATGATATCGCCAACGCGGACGGCCTCGGGGGTAACCGGTTGCACAATGACCAGATCCCCGGCTACCAGGGTGGGTTTCATGCTGTAGCCACTGACGACAAAGGGGCGCACACCGAAGAAGCCGGTGTTGAACCAGAACACAGTCAGTGCGATGAGCAGGGCCCACCACCAACTGTTGAGCGAGCGGGAATGATGGGAGCTCGGTGCTTCGGCAGCGGTATCAGGATTTGCCGTGGTGGGGAGGAAACCCTGTAAGTAGAAAAAGCCGATGAGCGGCACCAGGGTGCCGATGAACGCGTGCACCAACCAGGTCAAGTTGGGCAAGACGGGGGAGAGCCACTCAAAGAGGAGGGGCAAGGCGCGGTAGAGGATGGCTGGGAGCGGCCCGCCCAGCCAGGCCAGGAGTGCGGCCACCAGTCCTTCGGCCAGGCCGGGCAGGAGATGGGCGCCCAGGAAGGCAATGATCTCCGGCGGGGTATCCAACGTGGTCCAGCGCGCCAGCGGGATGAGGAGGAGGGTGGGGATGAGGGCTCCCAGGGCCACGGCCAGCAGCAGGTTATGCTGCCCAACGCGACGGACGAAAGTAGCCCGCGCAGTTTCCAGTCCGAACAGGCCGGCGGCTAGGTACCACAGGTTGCCCACAACGGCCGGGAAGCGGTGCGCATACGGCGAATAACCTAGACCAAAGATGATACCAGCCAACAAGAAGGCGGCAGTTTGGATGAGTCCAAGCAAAAGGGCAAACATGAAGAGCAGGCGGGTTGGGCGGGGCCAGGCGCTCCAACCGCTCCAGGCGAGCAGGGCGGCCACCCCGCCCAGGAGCAGCCAGGCTAGGGGTTGGACAAGGTAGAAATTGATCCCCGGCGCCAGCGTGGGGGCAAGGAGGTAAATGAGGAGGTAAGCCGCAACAGCACTGAGCGCCAGTACCCACCAGGCCGCGCGGTGGGTGCGTGGTGCGCTCAGGAACGTGAGCAGACGGTGGTGAAAGGATTTGCGCATGAGCAGGTGGCCTCCATGGAGTGGGAGTGAAGGGGCAGGCCAGGGATTGCCTGCCCCTTTGTTACACCGGTGCTAGTATTTGGGTGCGGCGGCCAAACATTGATCTAGTGTGGCTGTTTCGTTCCATTGGGCGATACACACCAAAACTTTGAAGTTATAAGTGAAGTTTTCCTTGGCCGGTTGCTCAACATGAAATTCGACGTTGAGCGATTTTTTATCGCCTGGTTCTAACTGAGAACCCACCCCATCTATTGCCGCAATCCAGATTTCACCGTCGCCACTTCCATTCTGGGTGGCTACGCTGAAGTTGTCGGGGGCAATTTTGATACCACGAATTATGACGGGTACTGAACCGGCATTGATGTACTTGAAATCGCACACGTTGTAGTAGGAGGGATAGCCATTGTTGACGGTGAGGTAGGCGATGCGTGGGTCTTGGGAGTCAATAGTGCAGATCGTGTTGCCTACATTTTTGCGCACTGGTTTAGGATAGGGGTAGGGCCAAGGATTAGGAAGAGGATCTTTCCCCCGATCCAGACAGAAGCACAAATCCCATTTCCCATACACCTCGCCGGTGTAGACGGTCCCCTCAACGGTGAGCACCTCGCTCCATAGAGCATAGGCTATGCCGGTACTGCCCAATAGCAGGAGCAACAGAAACGTAAGAAGCATCAGAGGCTTCGTTCTCATGGTGCTCTCCTTTTGTCAAGAGTACTAGGCCTTATCGGGGGCACCAGAACGGTGCCCCCGACTGCAACCTTGTTATTGTTACTCTTGAAGCACAGGCTCTGGGAAGCAGGAAGTGGTTTCTTCTGTGGCTGGTGCCTCGTTCCACTGCAAAGCCTCGATAGTGAAGGTAAAGGTATATTTGCCGTTTTCATTGACTTCATCATCATTCGTGAAATGGATGAGGATCGAGGCCCAGGCACTTTCTTTGGCGTGGAGCTGATACCATTCAGGGTAGCAGGCGTAGGCTTTTACCCATGAGGGGGTACCCTCTCCAGCTTTCGGCTTAGAAATGTGCACCGGCACTGTGCCAAGGTTTGAGATATCAAACTTGACCAAGCAGTGATAGGAGGGGTAGGCACCTTCGACGGTCACCTGAATGGTTTCCTTGCCATCGCTTGTAAGGTCTGAGTCAATCGCCTTGGCATAACATTCTGCAGCCCCATCCTTCTCTTTTGGTTCTGGTTGGGGCTCACCGTTCACTTCGACCCACTCGGTTACCCAGGGTCCGGAAAAGCCTACATCCACCTCACCCGTTTTTACCGTGCCGCTGATGGTGAGGGTCTCCGACCACAAACCGTAGGCTACACCCAGGCCGGCTAGCAGGACGATCAGCAGGATGGCCAGAAAGGCCAGAGGCAGACGCTTCGTCATGGCTCAATACTCCTTTCTTTATTTCAAAAAGGTGGTTTTTTAAGGTGCGCAAATGAGCGACTTAAACGACTGAACCCGTCCAACTCCGTAGCGGATGCTCACCTCCTTTCCGCATGGGTGGGACGGGCAGCGGGCCTCTGGCGCTTGTGGGTGGGTGGGGGCGCCCGGCCGGTCCGCCAACCGACCGGGCAGTTGCCCCAGCCTGGCGTTCGTGCTATAATAAAAATGCACAGAGGGCGCTACCCGTGTCCCTGTGTCCGCACCCTTGCCCGGGCCGCCACCCAGGGCAAGGGTTTTTTTGACCATCGAAGCGTGTTAAGGTGCGTGGGGTAAAACGATCATTGCGCTGAGGGAATTGATGATCCTTCTCGCCCTTAGTCCGGTCGGTGGCTCCCCTCTGCCACATCGCTTGTTTAGCCCATAGAGACCAAAAAACCGACCTACGCTGTGGCCGGTTTCGCCATTGGCTCCCTGCGGGGTGTCCCCCCCTCTACCTCTGGGCGGATAGGCGACCAGAACATCACCCCGCAGTTCATCGCCGCCACGCCAAATGTTTTACCCCATCTATTTATATAATAGCGCGTGCCACAGGGGTTGTCAAGCATTGTGAATAAATTCTTAGAAAATTCTAAAAAAGTTCTAGGAATTTATTGGACAAAAACGAGTTAACTTGTAGTTTTTTTGAGGCGTGGGCTTCCCGTGGATCTTTCCCCTTTGGCAGCGGTTTGACCCGCGTGACCGACCCGACTAAAATGGTCCTAAGATGTTTCCCGCTGATTGGTCTTTTGAGAACTGGCGGCTGATCCTGGCGGCGGATGCGCGCTTGGGGGTGCCTTGCTACGCCGATGATGGCATCTGGGAGTGGACCTTGGGGGGCGGCGATCCTCCTGCCCTGGCGCTGGGTACCAGCCTGGGGCTGCGGGTGCGCGATTTACGTCTCTTCCCGCGCTTTGTGCAGGGGCGCTGGGCAGTAAGCGATCCGCGGCGGTTTTATCGCCCGCCGCGAGTGGAAGAGGCTCAGGCCGCGTATGCGCGGGTGCACTGCGCTCCTTTTCCCAATCTGGAGGTGCAGGTGGAGGCCTGGGTGCCCGATTCGTTCCGCCTGGTGGGGCGGCTGACCCTGCACAATAGTGGGCTGACTGCACGCGCGGTACGGTTGGAGTGGGCCGCGGTGGTGCGTTGGCTGGGCGCGGGTCGCACTTTCCGTCCGCGGCGCAGTGGGGGGCAATGGTGGCTGGAGGCTGAAGGTCAGGGGCAGGTCTGGGTGGCGGGGGTTAGTGCGCCGGCGGCGCAGGCGGTGGAGGCGCCATGGACGGCGCTGGGGGTGGAAATGACGCTGGCGCCGGGACAGCGCGAGACATTGACCTGGGGGCTGGGGCGCGGCGCGACCGAAGCCGAGGCGCGTCAGCGCGCACAGGCAGGCTTGCGGGCACCCTGGGAGGCGCACATCACCCGCTTGAAGGCGCAGCAGGCTGCGCAGGAAGTGCACATCGCTACTGGCAACCCCACTTGGGACACCGTACTGCGCCAGTCACAGCGCGCAGCGTGGGGATTCCTGTTCCCTGCCAGCCAGCACTTGCCGCACGCTTCATTTGTCCTCACTCGCCGCCCCGAGGAGGGGTATTCGGCGCGTGGCGATGGTGGGGATTACCCCTACCGCTGGGCTGGGCAAACCGCGCTGGAAGCGTGGTGGTTGAGCCGGGTACTGCTGCCGGGTGGTGCGGCTTGGGTGCGCGGGTGGCTGGAAAACTTTCTGGCGGTTCAATCCCCGGATGGGTTCGTAGACTGGCGACCGGGGTTGGGCGGGCAACGGGGGCGCTATCTGGCCCAGCCCCTGCTGGCAACCCTGGCCTGGGAACTCGGTCCCCACCTCGAGGATACCGTGGCTTGGTGGATGGAGGTTTTTCCGCGCTTGCTGGCGTTTTATCGCCTCTGGTTTGAGCCCGCCCATGATCGAGATCAGGATGGCTTCCCCGAGTGGGATCATGCTTACCAAACGGGATTGGACGCCGCCCCGATCTTTCGCCACGCGGGCGCGGCAGGTTTTGGGGCCGGTAGCCCGTGGATGGAAAGTCCGGCCCTGGCGGCCTGGCTCTACCAGGAGGGGCGCTGCCTGCTGCGCATGGCGCAGCACCTGCGCGTGGAAGAGCCCTTGCCCTGGCTGAGGGCGCGCCTGGCGGCACTGCGCCAGGAGGTTGAAGCCACCTGGGATGGCGATGCGTCTACTTACCGTTATCGTGATGCCTTCACCCATTGCTCACCTGCAGGCGAGGTGCTCTTGACCATTGAGCACGAGGGCGTCTTTGGCCTGGAACGGGATTTTGCCACTCTCCGACGGATCGCGCTGCTTGTTGAAGGGGGGGAGGGCACCACGCAGCCGCTGACCCTAGTGCTCCGCGGGGAGGGCCCTGAGGGGGGTATTGAGGAAGTAGTTTCCCCGCGGCAGTGGTCATGGCGAGGGGGATATGGGATGGCGGTTGTCCCCATGCCCTTCGCTCGGTTGGACTCCATCGTAGTAGAGGGCCTAGCGCGCGGGATGCGCGGACAGGTGATCAGCCCTGATTACACCTTAGAGGATGTGAGTCTCTTTCTTCCAATGTGGGCGGGCATTCCCTCGTCGGCGCGAGTGGCTCAGATGGTAGAGCAAGCGCTCAAACCGCGCTATCTGCAACGCTTTGGGTTGAGCCTATGCCCGCGAGATCAATGCGCAAGTACTGCCGAACGATCTGTCTGGCCTCTTTGGAATACCTTTGTGGGGGAGGGACTGTTGCGGTATGGCTATCGCGACCTGGCAGCAGACCTGGTGGGGCGGTTGTTGGATGGGATTGGACGCTCGCTGGCCGCCAGCGGGGATTTTTGGTTGGCTTACGAGGGCGAGGGCGGGCAGGGCGAGGGAGAGCGGCATGCAGTGGGCGGCTTGGCCCCGCTGAGCCTGTTCCTGCGCACGGTGGGCTTGGTGGCCATCACGCCAGAACGGGTTATTTTGCAGAATGGAAACCCTTTCAACCGGCCAATTACAGTACAATATCAGGGAATAACGGTACAATTTCATCGTAATCACACGCAGGTGACCTTCCCGGCGCATTCTACAATCAAGATTGAGGGGCCGGGTGTGTATCAGGTTGTGCGGACTCGCTCATCCCCAGTGCGGAGGCTGTCGTGAACCCCCAAGCGAACCCCTCTCTTCCGGTTGATCGGCTCTTAGTGGTGGTGGTGCAGGCGCAGGATGCCGATGGTGCAGTCCTGGCCTTGGAGCGGCATGGTTTTACGATCACCCGTTTGCCCAGTCAGGGCGGTTTTCTAGGGCGGCGGAATACCACTCTGTTGATCGGGTTGCCTGCAAGCCGCGAAGAGCAGGCCCTGCAGGACCTGCGGGAGAACTGCCGTCAGCGTGTGGAGTACATCGCTGTGCCGCTAGAAAGCGCACCGCTCGCTCTGCCTGTGCCCACGCCCATCACGGTCGGTGGGGCAACCGTCTTTGGCCTAGTAGTGGAGCACTTTGAGGAGGTCTGAGCCATGATGAAGATGATCATCGCCATTGTGCGTGATGTGGACAATGACCCGGTCTCACGTGCGCTGACAATGGCCGGTTTTGGGGTGACTTGCATTGCCTCGACGGGCGGGTTTTTGCGCCGCGGCAAGTCCACCCTGCTGATCGGCGTAGAGGCCGAACGAGTGGAGGTTGCTCTTGAGGTGATTCGCCAGACCCTGACCCCGCCAGCAGAGCCAGGCGAGCAGCGCGCTATCATTTTTGTGTTACCCATTGAGCGTTTTGAGCACTTTTAACCTTCTGTTGTGCGCAACCCTGAGGGACTTTTTGCGTAGATACCTCTGGAAGCCCTATCTGGATGGGGCTAGTAGATCAACTTGAGAGGAGTTGGGAACTCATGAGCGAATTTTCATCTTATCCCTCCACGCGGCCACCGCTGGAAAAGCCGGGCACGGTAACGGCGTTGGGGGTGCTGACGCTGGTCAGTGGCATTATTAACATCCTCACTGGGTTGGGGCTGACGGGGGGTCTGGTGCTGGGAACCTTCGGAATCGGGCTGCTGTGCGCGCCAATCACGGTGCTGCCAGCGGTACTGGGGGTGTTTGAGATCCTCTATGCCACCAAGATCCTGGCTAACCCGCCGGTGCCGGTACAGTTTTCCCAGACGATTGCCATTTTGGAAATTTGCTGCATTCTCTTTGGCAATGTGATCGCCTTAGTAGTGGGCATTCTGGCGCTGGTGTTTTATAGCGATGCCCAGGTGCGGGGCTACTTTGAGACTCTCAACACCCCGGCAGCGTAAGGCGTGGTGGGTGTGTAAGGCAGTTGCAAGCCGCTGAATGCTTGCGCATCAGCGCTTTCATTGCTATGATGAAATCATCATCTTAAGTACTTGAGGAGGCAGTGATGGACTTCGGAATGGCTTTTGGTTTTGTCTTTCAGGACAAAGATTGGTTACGCAAGGTCCTCATCGTGGCCTTAGTGAGTTTGATCCCGATTATCGGGCAATTGGTTGTGCTGGGGTGGGGGCTTAACGTGACCCGTCGGGTAATGGCCCGTGATCCGCAGCCCTTGCCAGATCTAGATTTTGGTAATGATCTGGCGCGGGGATTCCAGGCCTTTGTCATCGGGTTGGTGTACGCGCTGCCGATCATCCTGATCTCGGGGATCTTTGGGCTGTTGGGTTCACTGCTGGGCATAGACAGCGGCAATACCTCGGATGCAGTGGGTGCGATCTACCTGCTATTTTCGCTTTGTTTTGGTCTGTTTAGCCTGGTGTATGGCGTTTTTCTAGCGCTGGCCCTGCCGGCGGCGTATGCCAATTTCCTGGCCAAGGGATCGCTGGGGGCAGGGCTGAATTTCGGTGAGGTGTTCCGTCTGGTGCGCGCGGCGCCGGGGGCGTATCTGCTGGTGCTGGTGGGGTCGTTCATCGTGGGCTTGATTGCACCGCTGGGCGTAATCCTGTGCTTTGTCGGGGTGCTGCTCACGTATGCCTACGGCATGGCCGTTATGGGGCACCTTTACGGGCAAGCCTACAATCAGGCGCTTCAGAATCTTGGGGTGGGGGCTACCCCCGCTTAGTGTTCACAAGGGGCCCCATCTGCCGCCTGCGGTCAAGTTGAGCGCAGGCGGCTCTTTTACGGTCACTCATCACCCATGTGAGGTAAGAAATCCGATCCGCGCCGATGTCCGGAGTGAGGATGGGGCTTAGGGTCATTTCATCCGTAGAATGCCTCGCGTAATTCGGCAATCCTTATTTTCTTCATCGGCAAAAGCGCCTGGGTTAACTGTGCGATTTGCTCCGGCATGCCAGTGCGGAGCATCTCGTCCATCTCCGCCGGGACGATCTGCCACGAAACGCCGTAGCGATCTTTGAGCCAGCCGCACTGCTCGGCTTCGAGCACAGCAGAGAGTTTATCCCAGTACGCATCTATCTCATCCTGATCCCGGCAGTACACTATGAAAGAAATGGCTTCGTTAAATGCGAACTCATGCGGATAGGCGCTGTCCGCCGCGGAGAACCACTGCCCTTCGAGCATAAAATCGGCAAACATGATCGTCCCCGGCTTTTCCAGCACCTGGTCTTCACCATAGCGAAAGACGCTTCCCCACGTTGTGTCCTTGAATACAGAAAGGTAGAAATTTATCGCCTCTTCTGCTTTTCCATACACCTCACCCACAAACAGCAGATGGGGGGTGATAAAAGGGCGTTCCTCGCCGGCAGGGTTCGAGAGGATTAATTGCCAGGAAAGGTCGTACCTATCCGCGATCCAACCGAAATGATCGCTGAAGGGATAGCGATCGAGGGGCATAAGGATCGTTCCCCCTGCGGATAATTTTGTCCATAGCGCGTCCAGGTGGGAACGGGCCTGCGGGTCACGCGCAGGATCAAAGTTGACGATGAACGATATTGCGGGGTTGAATTTGAAGGGCGGCCCGCCGCTAATGGCCATGAACGGCTGGTCGGCAAGGGTGAATGAGACAATATCGGCATCTTCCGAGGGAGTATCGTGCAGGGTGGTGATATTGGTGAGCCGGGAGCCGTTTCCGAAGGCGGCAACGTAAAACTCCGCCGCCTCCCTGGCTTCTCGATCGTACCAAAGGTTGGGGATGATTTTGGGGGTTGTGGTCTTCATGATAGGGGGCTCCTTTTGGGCGGGTAAGACCGTTGATTGAATTTAGACCGATTTTTGCACCGGGCCTTTTTCGTACATCGTGAATGGGGGCGAGATATCAAATATAGAACACGTTTTCTAAACTGTCAAGGTCGAAATTGTCCAAAATATTCGCGTGTGGCGGTATATTAACAGTTAAATCTTTACAAAATGGGTATTTCTACTCTTGATTTATTAGGGGCCTTAGGTTAGACTTCTTGTGACTAAAATCACAAAACGAGGTGGCTTAAAATGAAAACTTGGTGGCTGAGACTCTATCACCGTGTAGATCCTGTGTTGACCGAGTGGATGGCGCGGCACGGCATCACCCTGCTTCGCATCAGCCTAGGGGTGGTGTTCTTCTGGTTTGGTGTGCTGAAGTTCTTCCCCGGCCTGAGCCCGGCGGAGGGCTTGGCCACGCGTACCATCACCACCCTCAGCCTAGGGCTGCTTTCGGCAGATGCGGCGCGCATCTTGCTGGCGACGTTGGAAACCCTAATCGGGTTGGGGTTGATGCTGGGACTTTATCTGCGTGCGACGCTGTTCCTACTCTTCTTCCAGATGCTGGGCACCATCACGCCGATTTTCTTGTTCCCTGCCGAGGTGTTCTACCGCATCCCTTATGCGCCCACGCTGGAAGGTCAGTACATCTTCAAGAATATGGTACTGATTAGCGCCGGGCTGGTCATCGGTGCCACGGTGCGCGGGGGGCGGTTGGTGGCAGAGCCGCCTCAGCCGGAGGCACGCTGACCATGCATTCGGGTGTTTCAGCGAACAGTTTGTTGGGTTGCTCAAGGCTTGTCCTACCTTGTGCTCACAAGAGGTCTCTTTGTCTAAAGGCTGGACGTTTTTCTTGACAGAAGTGGACTTTTGCTTATAATAGATTTTGATGATTAAGAAGACATTTATTGTGAGATTTGTGACACTTCGCAAACGCCAATGCGCGTGTCCTGGGCGGGGCTGCGGCTAGTCGCTGCCCCGGCCTGAGTAGCGCGCTGTTAGACTCAGACCTGAACAACCAGTCCGCCGGGCAGTGAACCGCAGTCCCGCTTTTATGAAAAGTGAGTGCGGTTCACTGCCTTTTTAAGGCGACTGGTTGTTTGTATTTATATGACTCAATCCATTCAAGGAGGCCAGACATGAAAATTTACCGTGATGTAACCGAACTCATCGGCAATACGCCGTTGGTACGCCTGAACCGCGTCACCGAGGGGTGCGTGGCTGACGTGGTGGCAAAATTAGAATTCTACAACCCGGCACATTCTGTCAAGGATCGCATTGGTGTGGCAATGATTGATGCGGCCGAGCGTGAAGGCAAGATCGGGCCGGGCTCAATCATTGTAGAGCCAACCAGTGGCAACACGGGTATTGCATTGGCAATGGTGTGCGCGGCGCGAGGCTATCATTGCATCCTGACCATGCCAGAGACGGCCAGCAAGGAACGCCGCATCGTATTACGTGCCTATGGGGCCGAGGTTGTCCTGACCCCCGCCAGTGAGGGCATGGCGGGAGCGATCCGCAAGGCTGAGGAGATTGTGGCGAGCGATCCCACGCGGTACTTTATGCCCCAGCAGTTCAAAAACCCGGCTAACCCGGAAATTCACCGCCGCACCACGGCAGAGGAGATCTGGCGCGATACCGACGGTCAGGTAGATATTCTGGTAGCCGGTGTGGGAACGGGTGGCACCATTACCGGTGTGGGTGAGGTGATCAAGGCGCGCAAGCCCTCGTTCAAGGCCATTGCTGTGGAGCCAGATGCTTCGCCGGTGCTCTCGGGTGGGCAGCGTGGCCCGCACCCTATCCAGGGTATTGGCGCCGGTTTCATCCCAGATGTGCTCAATACGAGCATCTATGATGAGGTGATCCGCGTCAAGGCTGAGGATGCCTTCCGCACGGCGCGCGAATTGGCGAGCAAAGAAGGGTTGTTGGTCGGTATTTCCTCCGGCGCAGCGACCTGGGCCGCCTTGCAAGTGGCGCGTCGCCCTGAGAATGCGGGTAAGTTAATCGTGGTGATCATCCCCTCGTTCGGTGAGCGCTACCTCAGCACGCAGTTGTTCGCCGATCTGGCCGAAGAGATGCTGGCAGCGAAGGCCGTTCAATAAATGGTGGATATACTAAGGAACTATGTTGGGAAAGGTGTTTCAGACTTTGCGCGAAGATATTGAATCAGTGTTTGAGCGTGACCCTGCGGCACGTACCTTCCTGGAGGTGCTGCTGACGTATCCAGGCCTGCATGCGATCTGGCTTCATCGTGTTGCCCATTGGCTCTGGCGGCATCGCCTCAAATTGCTGGCTCGCTGGCTTTCGACGCTCAACCGTTTCCTCACCGGGATCGAGATTCATCCCGGGGCAAGGATCGGACGGCGCTTCTTCATTGACCACGGTATGGGGGTCGTTATCGGTGAGACGGCAGAAGTGGGCAATAACGTGACCATGTATCATGGCGTAACGCTGGGCGGCGTTAGCCTGGAGAAGGGTAAGCGCCACCCGACCATTGAAGATGATGTGGTCATTGGCGCCGGTGCCAAGGTGTTGGGGAACATTGTAGTCGGACGCGGCAGTCGCATTGGTGCCAACGCAGTGGTGGTTAAGTCCGTGCCTCCTAACTCGGTGGTGGTGGGGGTGCCGGGGCAGGTGGTGGTGCGCAGCCAACCTCGCCCCGCTGCCCCTGACTTGCAACACGATAAACTGCCCGATGCCATCGGACAGACCCTGGCTTCGGTCCTGGTGCGCTTGGAAGCCTTGGAAAAACAGGTGCATACGTTGTCTGCCGAGCACGAAGCCCTCCCTACCAACGGTAAGGACGGTAACGGCCACCATCACGAGCAAGCGTTGGAACGCCCTCCGCTGGTGCACCCGCCTGAGGATGGCATCTGGCGCGGGGAAGACTTCTGCATCTGAGCCGTCTTATAGGACACGTTCAAACGCATAAATTGGAGCGGGAGCTCTCGCGGTCAACAACCTGCGAGACAACCCGAGGGTGCGATATTGTCGAAATAAGGCGAATGCCCAGGTGGTGTTGGGTTATGGGGCCGAGGCACAGGTATAACCCATTATACGAACCTTTTATTGGCTTCCCTTTTATCCTACACTATTCGTCGTAAAAGGAGGATCAGCAGCCATGTCCCTTAAAACAGTAGTCGTTGAGGCAGAACAGGTCAACGGTTTCAAGGTTGAAACCCGTGCCCGCCATCACATTGTGCACGTTGATCAACCCGTTGAAATGGGCGGTAATGATGCTGGCCCCACCCCATTGGAATTTTTGTTGATCGGGCTGGCCAGTTGCCTCTTAACCGTAGGTAAAATCATTGCTCAACAGCGTAATTTACCGGTGCGTAACCTGAGTGCGAGAGTTGAAGGAGATATTGACCCGGATGGCTTCCTGGGCAGGAATCCTGCCGCGCGGGTGGGTGCTTCGCAAATTCGGGTTTATCTCCGTGTTGATGGCGATCTTTCCTGGGAGGAGAAAGAGGCTTTTGTCCGTCAGATTGAAGCCCGCTGCCCGATTTCCGATAATATTGGGAATGCGACGCCGATTGCACTGGTGCTAGCCCAAGAAGCGTCGTTCGCGTAACTTCGGTTTTTGTGGCCTCGGCCCCGCTTTTCGGCCTTGCCAGCGCGCTGGTTGCCAAAACTCCAGGCCCCGTGTGCTGGCAGGGCTTTGATTTATAATAAAGAAGTATCGGATTCCTGGGCTGTTGGCCTTTGGGCCTGAATTTGGTCAGGAGTAGAACTTGTGAATAGGCGTTTATGGACAACAGGGACGTATTTCGCCCTTTTACTAGTCCTGATAGGGCTGGGCATTGGGCTGGCGTTGTATTCCCAACGCCAGGCGATGGCGGCACCTGACCAGGCGCCATCCTGGCAACAGCAAATGCTTACCCAATACACGCAAACGCTGGCTGTTGTGCAGGATGCTGAACAGCGCGCCTTCCTAGAAGCCAAGATGGCACCGTTGCAGACGCAGGAAGCCGCACGCCAGCAGGCACTGGCGCACGTTGCGCCGACCAAACCCGCTGATCCGAATGCGTTGCGTCCACCCGAGCCGTTGGCCGTGCAGCAAGTATCTCGTGAACCGGGAATCCTGGAAGGAGTAGCCGCGCCGGTGAGCCCGGATGACTTTACCACCCTCAATGCCTGGCAGGGTGAGGTGGATGGGCGGTGGGTACGTGTTTTCGCCGGCGCGCATACCTATCAACCTGAGCAGGGAGCGTTGATCGTGCTACCCGAGGGTGCGGCGGTTGAGACGTGGGTAGAGGGCCCCGCGGGCGCAGGAGCGTTGCGTGTGGTGGCGGTGTTGGATGCAAAATTACTCATCGAAGCCGCGGATGGCAGTCACCTGATCTTCGATGTGCGTGCAAACATCCTGGCGCCCGCAGTGCCTTGAAGCGCCTTAATCGGGCCGCCAGATTTGATAAAGCCCCAGCCGCCCGCCTTCACCATCGGATTCAAACGTCTCTTCCACGTAGAAACCACTGGCACTGGCAAGAGCAGCCAATTCCTGCCGGTCGAACTGGTGTACATAACGCAATCCGACGTTTTCGGGCTGATCCGGCAGGGTGTGGCGCCAATCCAGCAGGGTGTCGCCGGGCTCCAGATCGGCAGGGTCTATTCCCACCTGGGCCCAGGACTGACGGCGAGCGAGAAGGCGGGGGCTGTTTTGGAACTGCCATACCGAGAGCACCAGATAGCCTTCCTCATGAAGGCGAGTGCGCACTTGGGCCAGCAAACGCAGGCGGTTCGCCTGGCCGGGGATGTGGTGCAAAACGGCAAAAGCCAGAACCACATCGAACTGTTGGCCCTCTAGGGCCTCAATCCAGGCGGAATTGCCCAGGTCGGCTTGATGGAATGTGAAGCGTGCCGAAAGATCGGGTTTGAGCTGGGCAGTCCAGGCCTGCGCCTCGGCCAGTAGCACCGGGCTAAAATCCAAGCCTAAGTAGTGCCCTTGAAAGCGGTGCTGAACGAGCCAGCGGGCTATTTCCCCATGGGCACACCCCAGATCGAGCCAGCGCGCGGCCAGCGGCAGGCGCGGCAAGATGCGCAGGATGCCGGGCTGGAGGCGCCGGCGGGTGGTGGCAAACGCCAGGCCAAAGGTCTGATAAAATTGGGCATTGAGCGCGCGCAATTTGGCGGCAATTTCAGGTTTCACGTTTGCGATTATACTTGGATTAAGTGTGTGTTTAGTGGTGGTGCAAGGATGATTGAGGACTATCCGACAGTGACATTCGATGATAAAGTGCAGCGTTGGGAACGGCATTATGCGCTGACGCCGGAGCGGTTGGCGTTGGCCCAACAGATCATTGAATCTGTGCAGGCAGGCGAAGAAGTTGCTCAGGCCATTCGTCGTCACCCGCTGCCCGAGGGCGGACACTTGGCAAAATCGGTCCTGGTGGCAGCCTACCGTCATCTGGTGCAACAGGGTAGCTTGGTAGAGGATCCCGAGCTGCTGGCCCGCTTGCGCATGAAACCTGTGCGCACGCTTTCGGGCGTTACTACTGTCACTGTGCTGACCAAGCCGTACCCCTGCCCGGGAAAATGCATCTTCTGCCCGACAGATGTGCGCATGCCGAAAAGCTACCTGCCCGATGAACCGGGTGCCATGCGTGGGCTACACCACAAATTTGATCCCTTCGATCAGGTTTATGCCCGTTTGGAGGCGCTTAAGGCTGTCGGTCACCCGACTGATAAGGTTGAGCTGTTAATCTTGGGGGGGACCTGGAGCGCTTATCAGCGTGATTACCAGGAGTGGTTTGTAAAGCGCTGTTTTGAAGCTTTGAA
>NZ_CALIMF010000029.1 GCF_938028735.1 uncultured Thermanaerothrix sp. | reverse complement strand
GAAGACGCGCATCCTGTGCTCCTGCTCCTCCCCGTGGGGAAAGGAAAACGGCCGGGGCTATCCCTGGCCGTTCCAGCAGAGTCCGAAGGTGCCCCTGGCGCGACTCGAACGCGCGGCCAAGAACTTAGGAGGTTCCTGCTCAGGGGCACAGAGAGGTTCGCACATTTCAATTATACACCAAGTGGCTGTTACAGGCAAACTCATTTCAACCAAGTGAATTTGTCGTGTCTCTCCTGCAACTCACCATCAGCCCATCTGGCGTAGAATCGCTTGGTTACCTCAACACTGCTGTGTCCTAGGATGTCGGACACCGTGCCCAGATCAGCCCCATTACGAAGCGCCCCACGCGCCCATCCATGGCGAAAAGCGTGGGGGTTGAATCGTCCCGTTATTCCTGCTTTCCTTGCCAGCCGTCTCAAGAGTTGATAGATGGCATGCGGAGTCAAATGTCCACCTCGTTTTGAGATGAACAGATAATCGCTTGCGTTGTCGGGCCGCACGCGAAGGTACTCTATGAGAGCCTCTCGCGTGCGCCAGGAAAAGAAAACGTATTGGGCTTTCTTCCTGCCGCCTCGTCCTTTCTCCCAGACCAGTGCGCGACGGTTTTCCAAGTCCAGGTCTTTGAGTTTCAGCGTCGCTATGGCTCCCACGCGTGCAGCAGTGTCTGCCAGCATACAAACCAGCGCGTAATTGCGCGGGTCATCACGCGCAGCGTTCAGAAGTCGCTGGAGGTCCTCTTCAGCAACGGCTTTCGGTGGTTCTTCAGGCAGGGGTGGAAGTTCCAGCCGGGCAGCTGGGTTCTGGCTCAGATAGTTCTCCTCAATCAGCCATTTAAAGAATTGGCGCGCTATCCTGACGTGACTGTGAATCGTCCAAGGGGAAAGGCCGCCAGCAGCGGGTGGCCGATAGGGGTTGTTAACCCAGCGTTCTTTTCGTTCGGAAAGATCAGCCCTCCACCGGCGGAGATCGGAGGTGGTAATTTGCTCTATTTCCACATCGCCAAGGAAATCCAGCAAAGAATGCAATCGGCGGAGATATAACTTGCGGGTGCCCGAAGCCACCACACCTGCGAGAGAAAGATCAAATTCTTGGATCGCTACAGACAATTGCATTGTTGCCTCCTCCGTTTTGAGATTTGGGGAGGCATTATACCCGCTTGACAGAATGCAAAAGTGGGGTATAACAACAAAAAACGCCTCGCGGCTGTGGCAGAGCCCGAGGCGGGCCAGGACGCGGCGCGGGCGTCCCGGCAACGGAGATTGTAGCACAACGCCCGCCCGCCGTCAAGGTGGAGCGGGCGTCGTGGTTTATCCCTGCCGGATTCTTCCGTGAAGGCGCAGGAGGCAGATGATGAACGACTCCTCTGGTGAGATCCGTGTGCTGGATCTCTTCTGTGGTATGGGTGGCCTGGCTCTCGGTTTCGCCAGAAACGGATTCCTGGTTACAGGATACGACATTTACCCCCGCGTGCCGGAAATTTTTGAAATCAACCAGATCGGACAGGCCATCGTGGCAGACCTGAGAACAAAGGGAATCCGGCCAGAGGACAGAGCCGCTACCCTGATAATCGGAGGCCCTCCATGTCGCCCCTGGAGTGCCCTCAATGTCCGCCAGCGGGGTTCCCGGCATCCAGACCACGATCTCTTCCGGATTTTTCTGGAGATTGTCGGTGAAATTCGCCCGGAAGCTTTCCTGATGGAGAATGTACCCCGTCTTGAACGGGATCCCGCTTTCCACGAATGCCTGCAGCTGATAGAGCCCGGGTACGACCTTGCGTGGAAAGTGGTCTGTTACGCAGATTATGGGGCTGCAATTGCCCGCCACCGGCTTTTTCTGGCCGGTTTCCGCCGGAGCGAATCAACGAACAGAGCCCTGACATTTTTTGAGTGCCTGGAGGCTTTCCGGAAACCTCCCCGTACAGTCCGGGACGCCCTGGAGACTCTGGAAAAGTCGGGAACCGGGGACGATCCGGAGCACGTGTGGTTCAACTTCCAGACTGTGGAAAAGTACCAGGGGAAATACCGGACAGGGAAGTACGGATGGTATCAGCTCTCCCCGGACAGACCGGCTCCTTCATTTGGGAACATCAGCAAGACTTACATCCTGCACCCATTTGCCGGAAACGGATACGGGGTCCCTCTGCGTGTGCTCTCTGTGCGGGAAGCCATGACCATTATGGGATTCCCCCTGGCGTTCCGGTTTCCACCAGGCACGTCACTGACGGACCGTTATCAGATGGTGGCAGATGCTGTGAGTCCTGTCTTCTCTGAAATATGTGCTCAGGTGATGCTGAAGATACTGGGGCAGTAAGGCCGGATTCGGACGATCTGGCCGAAATCCGGCGATTGCTGCTCTCCTGGTGGGAGCGCAATCAGCGCTCTTTTCCCTGGCGAGAAACCCGGAACCCCTGGCACATTCTGCTGGCAGAAGTGCTGCTCCACCGGACCCGCGCAGATCAGGTTGTTCCGGTATACCGGATTATGGTGGAGAAATTTCCGGACCCGGACGCCCTGATGCGGTCTCCAGCCGGTGAACTGGAATCCATCGTGCACCCCCTGGGGTTACGCTGGAGAGTACCGCTGCTCCGGGAGATGGCCCGTCAGATTGTCCAGCGATATGGGGGGAAGATACCTGAAGAGAAAGAGGCGCTGAGATCGCTGGCTGGAGTGAGCGATTACATCGCAGGAGCTGTCCGCTGCTTTGCATCCGGATTGCCGGAACCCCTCCTGGATACCAACACGGTGCGGGTCCTGGGACGGATCCGGGGATGGCCCATCAGTGACGGCTCCAGACGCAGCCGCCATTTCCACCGCCTGATGCAGGAATTCGTGGATTGCGCTGATCCCCGCTCCGCTGTGCTTGCTCTTCTGGATCTGGCGGCTCTTGTCTGCCGCCCCAGAAATCCGGAATGCGGCAAATGTCCGCTGAGGGATCTCTGCCAGTTCGGGAGGACACATGGGAATACGAAGCGAGATTCTGGCAGCGCTGGTCCGTGACGTGCTGGGTCCCCGCGAAGGGCTATGTGAAGTTATGAGGAATAGTCCTCTGAGTGAGTACCTGACCGGAGTGCTGCAGCCGGTCGGGATTCGGGAGACCGAGCCCGGGAGCGAGGTGGAAAGCCTCTCCGGTGGAACGGGATCAGATCTCGACTGGCTTCTTCATGAAGGAACTTCTGAAGACGACGTGGAGGAAACCACCTTCGTTCCCTCTGTTTTCACTCCCCCAATGGACCCCCGAACCCGCCCCTCGTCCATTGGTCTCTCCTTCCGGGTACAGGTGCAGGGGAAGAGCAGTCCCACTTTCACAGTCTGCGTGACCTGGGCCCGTTATTTGCAGGAGAGCGTGTCCGGGGAAGATCAATTGGGGGTATGCTGGCGACGGTATCCAAGATGGTGGGTCCAGGATATTCACGGGACCGACAGCCCGTTTGATTTTTACCTGAATCATCAGGGGGAAACCTCTCCTGATCAGGCTGAAATACGGTTGCAGATCCGGTGTGAGAAGGATTCCCGGGAGCCGGGGATTTTCCACGTGGCCATCTACCTGGTCAATGCAATCCAGCCAGGTAATCGCTCTGGAATCCGGACGGAGGATTGCATTTTCCAGCCCCAGATCCGGGTGGTCTGCGGGGAAGGAACAGCCCTGGCTGCCCCGTCATCTTCTCCACAAATTCAGGTTGTGGAAAGTGACGATGTGCGCCTGAGTTTCCTGTACAGAAATCACCCGGTGCTGGCCCGGGGGCATCTGGTATCTGCCGTCTGGCGCGACATCGATCCGGAGCGCCCCGCCCCTCAGGAAAAGGAAAACGAACGCCCGGACGGTCCGCCATTTATGTGGGTGGATGGGGGGCTGCTGGACCCGCAGACGCGCTGGCGCTTTTCTCCTCCCGATGTCCGGACAGAATTTGTCCCTGTGTACGCTGTGCAGATGCCGGGCTGGGACTGGGATTTGAAATACGGGCCACCTCCTGTCCTGCGAGCGGGTGATCTGGCCTGCCTGGCTGCAGATCCGGATGATCTGCACCAGGCCCTTCAGCCACTGGTGGAGGGATACAGCGCCTGGATCAGGGAGAAGGAAGAGGAAGCGAAAACCCTTTCTGCCCGTGAACGGGAAGTGGCGAAAAAGCTGCAGGATGAGTGCCGGGAAGTGCTGGAGCGGATGAGAAAGGGGCTGGACCTGCTGAAAAGCGACAGGGACGTCCGGCTTTCCTTCGCTTTTGCAAACCGGGCCATGGCTCTGCAGGCTGAATGGTCCGGACGGGATCTGCACTGGCGTCCTTTTCAGCTGGCCTTCATTCTGATGAATCTGGAATCCATCTCAAACAGCCAGTCCCCGGACCGGAAGGTCTGTGATCTTCTGTGGATTCCCACCGGAGGTGGAAAAACGGAGGCATATCTGGGATTGGCAGCCTTCACCCTGGCCTTCCGGCGCCGGAAGGCCCTCCGGCGCTCCAGCGGGGATCGCACTGGAGCGGGAGTGGCTGTTATTTCCCGCTACACCCTGCGGTTGCTGACCATTCAGCAGTTCCGGCGGGCTCTGGCAATGATCACTGCCTGCGAGGTCCTGCGGGTGCAGGGGCTGAAAGCAGGCAGAGAAGTGGGATGGCGCCCTGATGGATGGGCGGATCGGAGCAATTTCCTGTGGGGCACTATTCCTTTCCGCATCGGGCTCTGGGTGGGCGGCGGTCTCACCCCGAACCGGCTTAAATCCCTGTTTGTGCCCACCCGTACTGGAGGGAAGCGTCCGCTTTATGGAGCGCTGGACATCCTGGCGGGCAAACAGGGAGAAGGAGAACCAGCTCAGATTCTGACCTGTCCGGCCTGTGGTGCCCTGCTGGCAATCCCGGAGGACGGATTACCCCCGGGCGAGCACACGTTGCACCTGATTGTTGCCCGGCCCCGGCAGGTGACACAGGACCCTGAGACAGAGCTGGCTGCCATTATTCAGGGTGCTCCTTCTCTCCCGGGCTTCAGCGTGTCTCTGGGTGGAAAACCCCGGAGCCTGCCCGGGAGGACCCATCTGGTTCTCACTCTCATTGTGAAAACCGGGCAGAACCTGAAAGCGGAAAGTCTCGATAGCTGGTGGAACACGGGCCCGGGTCAGCATCTGGAGCTCGCTGCTTTCCGGCCCTCGCGACCGGGATATTTTCCCGTAAAGGGCCCGCGGGGAGGAATTAACGATTTTGAGATCTGGTGTCCTGCTCCAGAGTGTCCACTGGGTCAGGAGTGGTGGTGCGAGGGTGTGCCGGCCGCGCGCAGAGAACGCGGCCTGGCGCAGATTTCTGTACGTCACCCCTCTTCCGGCGCAATCCTGAGTGATCCCTGCGGTCTTTCGCTCCGTGACATTCCCGAAGTCTGGCGGGCAAGCGCCGGAAAGCAACTGGCTTCCCGTGTGCCAGTGCCTGCTCTAACGGTGGACGAGCAGCTGTACCGGCGGCTTCCATCTATGGTGATTGCCACAGTGGATAAGTTTGCCAGATTGCCATTTGAACCGGAGGCCGGCACCCTGTTCGGGAATGTGCGCTGGTTTGAGCCGCTGAAGGGCTACTGCAGGGAACCACAGACGCAATCCCCGGTGCAGGTGGAACCTCCCGATCCTCCGGACCTGATCCTTCAGGATGAATTGCACCTGATAGAGGGCCCTCTGGGCAGCCTGGCTGGCCTTTACGAAACTGCGGTGGATTTCCTGTGTCTGAACGGGAACAGTCCGGTCAAATATGTGGCTTCCACTGCCACCGTCCGGGAGGCCTCGTCCCAGGTTCAGAGTCTCTTCAATCGGGATCTCCGGGTATTTCCTCCTTACGGGTTGCAGGCTGGTGATCGCTTCTTCGTACGGGCGCTTCATGAACCCCATCCGCTGGAGGAAGAGAACCCGGGCCAGCTGTATGCGGGGATCTGCGCTCCCGGAAGAGGCCCTCTCACACCGGTTTACCGGATATGGGCCTGTCTGCTCCAGGAATCCTTCGTGCGCGGCCAGGATCCGGCTGCTGATTATTTCCGGACGCTGGTGGGCTATTTCAACGCCATCCGGGAACTGGCCGGTGCGGTTGCTCTCTACCGGCAGGACATTCCGCAGAGAATCCGGGATGTTGTTGCTGAAGAGCAGGCACGCCGCCCTGTCCGGGACGAGCATGCACTGGAGCTTTCCAGCCGGATTCCATCCACCCGCCTGCCTGCTCTGCTGGAAACTCTTGGCAGCGGGGCTCCCGATGCACCGGATGCACTTTTTGCCACTTCCATGTTCGGCACAGGTGTTGACATTCCGCGTCTCTCGTTGATGGTGGTGCACGGACAGCCGAAGACTACCTCCGCGTACATTCAGGCCACCGGGCGGGTGGGAAGGAAATACGGGGCGCTGGTGGTGAGTTTCCTGCGTGCCAGCCGACCCCGGGACCTCAGCCATTACGAGTTCTTCTGCGGGTATCACCGGCAGCTGCACCGATACGTGGAACCGGTAACGGTCATGCCTTTCTCGCCCGGAACTCTGGACCTGGCGATAGGGCCGGTAACAGTGCTTCTGCTCCGCCACCGGCGGAATTCTTCTCATCCCTGGCACAGAGATGGTACGGCTCCGGATATGAGTACTCACCGTTATGATCCGGAGGTAAGAGATATCCCTGAGCTTTTAGAGAGTCGTGCCAGATCTCAGCCGCCCGGTCGCGCTCCGGATCAGGGGGAAGTCCAGAATCTGGCTGCTTCTGGACTGGACCGCTGGAAGCACATTGCTGATCGGGAAAAGGAGAAACTGGTCTACGTGGAATATGCCATTGAACGCCCGCCGGAGAAGCCGGTGGTGCTGGGTGATGCCGTGCATCCACGGGCAGGATTGGCCGTGGTATTTGAGAATGCTCCTCAGTCCATGCGTGAGATAGAGGATACCATTGAGGTGGAGATAAGACGATGACAAGGAAACAGAGTGTACGCATTTCCCAGATGGTGCTCACATGGGGGCCGGGATCCATTCTGGAGTCCCGCGAGGGTCCCCGGATGATTCTGCGGGATGGGCTTCAGTTGCCCCCGGGTGTATCTCTGGATCATCTGAGATTATCCAGCCCGGAACTGGAGACCCTGCTCACCCGGCTGCCAGGAGTCCCGTCATCCTCATCTGTCCGGATCTTTCAGGTGCCCGGAGCGGGAACAGTAGATGCGTACTGGAGAACAAAGCCTTTCCCGGAATGGCACCTGTGTGTGACTCACCAGATACTTTATAAGGACCGGTGTCCAGAGTGTGAGGAGAAATCCATTCCCCGCTGGTGCCGGAGGAAAGAGGCCATCCGTTTTGTTCGGGCCTGTCCGGGAGGGCATCTGGATGATGTGGACTGGGACAGGCTGGTACACAGGGGAAATCTGTCTCACCCTCCCGGCTACTATATCTGGAAGAGCAGAGGACCGGGCCTTTCCGACGTTTTCATCATCTGTCCCCAGTGTGGCCGCCAGAGGTCGCTGGGAGAGGCATACAGGGAATCCTGGCCCTGCAGCGGCCGTTTTCCGGAGCGCGAGAGACCGGACCAGCCACCCCAGCGCCCCGGATGCCCGGAACAGTCGTATATCCTGCAGCGGCAGGCTTCCAATCTGCGTGTTCCAGAGATTGTTTCCCTGCTCACGGTCCCCCCGCTCTTTACCGCCGCACGCCAGGTGCTGGGGAAACTGGTCGGGCAGCTCGGTCCGGAAACGGCAAAAACACTGCTGATCGGCCAGGATGGATCCCTGCAGCGAAAGAGCCTTGATTCCCTGGTAAAAGACGGAAAGATCACACCATCCGAAAGAGACGAGATTCTGGGATGTCCGGACCCCGAAATTATCCAGGCACTCAATGATGTGCTCGGGTACAGCTCCCCTCAGGACCTGACTTCTCTTCTGAGCCGGGAATTCCAGGCCTTTCTGGAAGGCACCCGGGAGGGTATTCCCCCCATCCGCAGCCCCGGTCCCGGTTCCCGCGTTCTGCTGGAGGTCAAACCGGGTATGATACGGCACTTCCTGCCCTTTCTGGTGGTACCGGTGAGCCGCCTGCGCCTGGTGACAGTACAGATCGGGTATCGCCGGAATGTCGGTCCCGTGGCAGAAGCAAACCGCTGGCCTGCTCTGGTGGAAATTTCAGTCTCTGATTCCGATGGGAACATCTGGTTTCCCGGTTACGAAAGTGTGGGAGAGGGGCTATTCATCACCCTGGAAGGCACGGAAAGTGGCCGGGCACAAATTTTCACGGGGGTGGCGACAGAAAACTGGATGAAGGCATACCACAACCCCGGTGCTTATGAGCAGGGACTTTTCCGGGACCCCCGGTATCGCGCTGAACTCCATCCCTGTTTTGTAGCCTGGCACACTCTCTCTCACCTGCTGATCCGTGCTCTGGCCGTGGATTCGGGTTACTCATCCCCCTCCATCCGGGAAAGGATATATCTGGAAAAAGCGCCAGATGGTCAGATGCGGGGTGGAATCCTGATATACACGGCCACCCGTGGTGGCGATGGTTCACTGGGAGGATTGCTGGTTATGGCGAATAACTTTGATAGAATTCTGAACCGGGTAAGGGAAATGACCGGGTCCTGTTCAGCAGATCCTCTGTGTCAGGAGCACAGCTTTGAACCGGGGAAAAAGGTGCTTGGAGCAGCCTGTCACGCCTGCGCTCTCATCTCTGAGACCAGCTGCGAGCATCGCAATCACTGGCTGGATCGGAATGTTCTTGCAGAGACTGGATGGCTGGAGTGAGGAATGGGGCGGGTCGTTCTTCTGGCCACCGGGGAAAGGCTGGTGGGGAAAGGGGTCAGGGCTTTCAACTCCGTTCTGGAAGAAGTACTCCGCTCTGCCAGTCGGGAAATTCAGATCGCGGTTTACCGCATAGATACCTCTGCGATGCCTCTGCTGGACATCCTGGAGGAAGCGGCCCGTAAGGGAGTCCGGGTTCTGATTATCCTGAGCGCAATGGACGAACAGCCGGCGGGTATCCGGAAGAGACTGGAGCGATCAGGTAGATCCGGGGGTGTCCGTGTGGTGGATTTCCGCTCGGGAGGCGGAGGTCTTTTGCATGCCAAGACCGTTGTGGTGGACCGCCAGCGGGCGATCATTGGATCGGCCAACCTGACCTGGGGAGGGCTGATCCATAACTATGAGATCGGGATTCTTGTTGAAGGTCCGGAAGCCTGGGAAATCGCCCGGATGCTTGATATACTGGCTGAAGCCGGATGCCCGGAAATTTATGCAGCGGATCAGCCCACGGTCTGATAAAGGCACTGACGCAAAGCGCCCCGGGCCCGGGCCCGGGGCGCTTTTGCTTGACAACTTCCAAAGAATCGTGTAAAATAACCGCACAAGCATCATTGTATTTCCCGACACCCCCTGTGGGTGTCGCACAATGTGCGAAAATCGGGCCGCTAACGGCCCTGAAACGGGTCGTACAATGTTTCTGGGGAGGGAAAACCGATGTGGGAAGACGTTGTCCAGGAGTTCCTGAAGGGGTATTCCGGCATCACCCACCGCCGCTACCGTGACGCCCTGGGGGAGTTCGCCGACTGGTACCGCGCCACCTACGGCGAACCCCCCGACCCCCATCTGCTCACCGCCCAGGAGGTGCGGGAGTACACCTCGTACCTCCTCTCCGTCCGCCGCCTGAAGGCCGCCAGCATCAACCTGCGCCTCTCTGCCATCCGCACGCTCCTGCGTCATATTGGGCGGGACGTGCGGGTGCGGGGGGTGCGGCAGGAGAAGCCGCCGGTGGATGCGCTGGACGGGCGGGAGTTGGGGCGGCTGATGGCGGCGCTGGAGGGGGAGGACTGGATTTCCCGCCGCAACCAGGCGATGGTGGCGCTGATGGCGCGGGCGGGGCTGCGGGT
>NZ_CALIMF010000028.1 GCF_938028735.1 uncultured Thermanaerothrix sp. | reverse complement strand
GGTCGACCCGTTGCTCCAGGCGGGTGATCCGCTCATCGGTGCGCATCTGTGCCATCTCCAGGCGGGTCAGGCGCTCCTCGCTGCGCTTTTGCGCCTCGGTCAGTTCGGCGACGGCCATCTCCAGGCGGGTCAGGCGCTCCTCGCTGCGCTTTTGCGCCTCAGTCAGTTCGGCGACGGCCATCTCCAGGCGGGTCAGGCGCTCCTCGCTGCGCTTCTGCGCCTCAACCAATTCGGCGACAGTTTGCTCAATCCGTTGCATCAATTGGGGCATGTTGAGCAATTCTTCGCTCAACAGAAGACGGCGTAGTTCTTCCCGCCACTCCGGATGCTTGCGCAGCAGGTCCACCAGTTGGTGATAATCATTGACCTCGAAAACCATTGCCTGAGCCTCACTTTACTTGGCTATTATACCCCGGCGCAGCGCAAGGTGGAGCGCCGCACCAAGAGTTGCCCTTTGAGAATCACCTGGCGGTAAGGCAAATTGGGATCTTCGAGGCGCTCCAGGAGCATGCGCATGGCCATGCGGCCAATCTCGTAGGTGGGTTGGGCGATGACAGTCAGTGGAGGCTCGACCAAGGGGGTCCAGGTAGTTTCATCAAAACCGGCCAAGCCAATGGCTTCGGGGAGAGGCAGGCCGGCTTCGCGGATGGCCTTGAGCGCGCCGGCCAACAGCAAGCTATTGGTGGCTAGGATGGCATCTGGGCGGGGTGCGGCCTGGAGGAGAGCGCGGGTTGCTTCGTAGCCGGCCTGGATGTAGGGAGGGAGGAAACGCATCTGCAACGGCGCAAGCCCGTGCTCACGCAGGGCCTTTTCAAACCCGCGCTGGCGCTCGCGCCCAGTCACGCTCATCTCCCCGAACAGGCCGGCCAGGCGTGTATAGCCCTGTTCCAGGAGATGCTGGGTCAGGCGGTAGGCGGCCTCAAGGTTATCAATCAATACCATATCCACGTCACCCTCACGAACGGCGCGGTCAATGACCACGGTGGGAATGGTGAGCCCAAGGGCGGTAAAGTGCTCCGAGGCCTGGCGGGTGGGCGAAAAGATCAGGCCGGCCACATTGTGATCGCGCATGGACTGGAGGTAGAGCGTCTCTTTCTGGGGATTCTCATCGGTGTTGCCCAGAAAGAGGGTGAAGCCGTGCTCGTAAGCCAGATCTTCGACCGCACGGCTGACGTCGGTAAAGTAGGGGTTGCGGATATCAGAGACCAGCAGGCCGATGGTGTTAGTTTGTTGAGCGCGCAGACCGCGCGCTACCAGGTTGGGGCGATACCCCAAACGCTCCACGGCCTCCAACACGCGCTGGCGCACCTCGGGGCTGACGTAGGGCTTATTGGCCAGCACGCGCGAGACAGTGGCGGTGGAGACTCCCGCAGCCTGGGCAACATCTTTGATGCTGGTCATGGGTGTCTGGTCCTGAAATGGAGGTCAGCGTTGTGATCATTATAGCATGGGTTTAGCGAACGCTGGCGATGATTGTGAAAACGATTACTAAATTACAGGCAAATTTTAGCTCCATTAAGCGGGGATTTGAGCGTTTTTTGAGGGATTTTGGGCGAGGTATTGACAAATTTGCCAAAATGTCTATAATGTTATCTGTAAACGATTACAAAAAAACACTCCCGCCCGTTTTCCCCAGGAGGTTAATATGTTGCAGATCACCCCCGCCCAGGTGGCGCTTGGGGCACAGCCGGTGGATAAAGAGGCCGCTATCCGCGCAGTGGCGCAACTGCTGGTAGCGAGCGGCCACACCCAGCCCGCTTATGCTGAGAGCATGCTCAAACGCGAAGAGGTGGCCGATACCTATCTGGGCCAGGGGGTGGCCATCCCGCACGGCTTGCCTGAAGATCGTGATCTTGTCCTCAAAACGGGTATTGCTGTCTTGCAGGTGCCGGCGGGGGTGACCTGGCATCCAGAGGCCACTGCGCATCTGATCATCGGGATTGCGGCGCGCTCGGATGAGCACTTGGGGGTGCTGCGACGGCTGACTCGTCTGCTCCAGGAGGGTCAGCAGGTGCAGCGCCTAATCCAAACCCGCGACGTGGCTGAGATCATCCTTGCACTGACAGGCGAACCACCTGCCGAACCCGCCACCCCGCCCGCCCCGGATTTACCGGAGGGGGTGGAGGTTGTCCTGCGTAATAAGCACGGCCTACACGCCCGCCCGGCGACCGTCTTCGTGCGCCTGGCCAAGCAATTTCAGGCCAACGTCCGCGTGCGCCTGGGTGAACGGGTGGCGGATGGTAAAAGCCTGCTTTCGCTCTTGCAGTTGGGGGCCGATTGCGGCGCGACCCTGCACCTCTCTGCCGAAGGGCCGGATGCAGCGGTGGCTTTGCGCACCTTGCAGGCGGCCATCCAGGCCGGATTGGAAGATGAGGTACGGGAATGATGGACGTGGTGACCGTTACGCTTAACCCGGCCATTGACCAGACCCTGTACGTGGATCACTTTCAGGTCAATACGGTGAACCGCATGCGTAGCATGCACCTCGATCCCGGCGGGAAGGGCGTCAATGTGGCGTCTTACCTGGCGGATTACGGCCTGCGAGTGGCAGTGACCGGGTTTTTAGGGAGCGATAACGCTACCATTTTTGAGGAGTGGTTTGCGCGCAAGGGGATTCTCAACCGTTTTATCTACCTCCCCGGCCGCACGCGCACCAATATCAAGATTGTGGATGAACCGACGCAGCAAACGACGGAGATCAACATGCCGGGTCTGCCGCCTACGCCGCCAGCGTTTCAGCAGTTGCGCGGTACCCTGGAGGATCTAGCGCTGGAGTGCGATTGGTTCGTCCTCTCAGGCAATTTGCCCCCCGGCTTGCCCGCCACCACCTACGCCGAGTTGATCCGCCAGTTGAAGGCGCGTGGCAAACGGGTGATCCTAGATACCAGCCAGGAGGCCCTGCGCGAGGGGGTGTTGGCTGGACCGCACATTCTCAAGCCCAATTTGGAGGAATTCCAGCAGTTGAATGGGGCGCCCTTGCCCACCCTGGAGGCGATTGAGACCAAGGCACGAGCGTTGTTAAGCCATGGCGTGGAGATGGTTATCATCTCCATGGGCAAAGAGGGTGCGGTCTTTGTAGATGCAGCCCATACCTACCTGGTGCAACCCCCTGCCATTCCGATTACCAGCACGGTCGGCGCGGGCGATGCAATGGTAGCGGGGGTGCTGGCGGCGTGTCTGCAGGGTCTGCCGCTAGAGGACTGTGCCCGCCTGGCAACGGCCTTTGCCTTGGGGGCGCTTTCAACCGTGGGTGCCAACCTGCCGGAGCGCGCCGTTTTGGAGTCTTTTGTGAACCACGTGTCCGTGAGGGCCCTTCATTTGGACGCAGGTCTTACTTAATTCCACCCGTCTTTTAGAAAGGAGTAACAGGAGGATGGCAAGGATTGTAGCAGTCACGTCGTGTCCAACAGGGATCGCGCACACCTTCATGGCCGCCGAGGCCATTGAGCAGGGGGCGCGGGAACTCGGTCATACGGTCAAGGTGGAAACCCAGGGCTCGGTGGGAGCCGAAAACCCGCTGAGCCCGGAGGATATCCGCCAGGCCGATGTGGTCATCATCGCTGCCGATACCAAGGTAGATTTGGCGCGTTTCGTGGGCAAACGTGTTTACCAGACCTCGACCAATGCGGCGATCAACGATGGCAAAACCTTGGTGCAGCGCGCCCTTAGCGAGGCGGTGGTGCTGGCAGCAGCGGATAAAGCCGAAGCCTATGTGGCCGAGGTAGAGGCCGCCAAAGCCAAGCGTGCCGCTGAGCGCACCGGGGTGTACAAGCATCTGATGACCGGCGTTTCCTATATGATCCCCTTTGTGGTGGCGGGCGGTTTGCTCATTGCGATTGCCTTCGCCGCCCGCGGTATTTACGCCTTTGACCCGGCCAAGGACTTGCAGGGGAATCCCATCACCCCCACCCCGTGGACGACCTTCTGGGCCAATCTCTTTGCGGTGGGGGCGCAGGGCGGCTTTGGCCTGATGGTACCGATTTTGGCGGGGTTCATCGCCTTTTCCATCGCCGACCGCCCGGGCCTGGCACCGGGTATGATTGGTGGAGTGGTGGCCGGCTTAACCGGCTCGGGCTTCCTGGGCGGCATTGTGGCCGGATTCATCGCGGGTTACTTCACCCTGTGGCTGAACCAGGCGCTCAAACTGCCGCGTAATTTACAGGGGCTCAAGCCGGTGCTCATCCTGCCGTTGCTGGGTTCGCTGGTGGTCGGCATTCTGATGTTCTACGTGGTTGGCACGCCGGTCAAGGCGGCCCTGGATGCGCTGACGGCTTGGCTCAACAGCCTGCAAAGTGGCAGCAAGGCTGTGCTGGGGTTGATCCTGGGGGCTATGATGGCCTTTGATATGGGCGGGCCGGTGAATAAAGCCGCCTACACCTTCTCGGTGGGGCTGATCTCGGCCCACGTTTATCAGCCGATGGCAGCGGTCATGGCCGCGGGGATGACCCCGCCGCTGGGGCTGGCGCTGGCAACCTGGCTGTTCAAGAATCGTTTCACCTCGGATGAACGCGAGGCAGGTAAGGCCGCCGCGGTGCTGGGCATCTCGTTCATCACCGAAGGGGCCATTCCCTTTGCCGCGCGCGACCCCTTGCGCGTGATTCCTTCCATAATGGTGGGCTCCGCAGTGGCGGCGGCACTCTCGATGATCTTCGGGTGTGGGCTGCGCGTGCCGCATGGCGGGATCTTTGTGCTGCCCATCCCCAACGCCGTGGAAAACTTGGGGCTCTACGTGGTTGCCATCCTGGTCGGCACGGTGGTCACCACGGCCATGTTGTACGTGGTAAAGAAACCACTGAGCGAATAGTCCTTGGAACTCGCCTCAACCTGAGGATCTGCCGGCTGCCATCCGCCGCGGGGCAGCCGACAGATCTTTAAACAAGGCGCCTCACGGCCCGCGCTGGGCGGTGATGACCACCCAGTAAGAGCGGTAAGCCCAGTCTTTGTTGGGCACATTGGCATAGCCAATGCCGTAATCGGTTTGTGCGGCGTAAAAATCAGCCAATCCTAGCAGATGTTCCCGGTGACCCGAGGAATTCATCCAGTTGTCCCAAACGTGCTCGACTACAGTTCTCCAATCGGGGGCCGGGTTCACGGCATAATAGGCAATGGACTCAATGTTATTAGCCTTGGGCTCCTGTCCATACCAATCAGGTAAGGGGTAGCCGGCCTGCCGTACCAAAGCATTTGGGCCATACCCATCGGGGTTGACGTGGTCGAAGTAATTGCGCTGCCCCATATCCAGGGCCCGTTCGCGGGCAACGCGCTGCAGAATAGGATCGCAGCGGAGGCTAGGCCGCCTCTGGTCGGGGTCGTTGCTCAGGCGATCCAGGATGGCCTGCTCCTGCGCGGTGAGCGGCGCACACGGATCACGTGCAACCAGCGGTAAGTAAAGGGTATAGACACGCGTGGGCGCCTGGCCATGCGCTGGCGAGGGTTGCCCCAGCCAACCCAATCCCAGGCCCAGCCAGATCAGCAATCCTCCGATGAGAAAAAGGGGCTGTGTTATCCGGAAAAGGCGATGGTGACCCGCGCGCTTCAGCATGTGCGCATTTTATCACAGTTATTATAGAGATCAACGGTCCTCTATGGGGACTTAACGCTTTTGATAGGTCCATGCAAAAAGGCGTTTTCCGGTGAGCCTAGCCGGCGCCGTAGCACAGCCCCTTGCTTTACTTTTCCCAGGTGATGGGCCAAGCGTAGAGGGCCCCGGTGGTGGTCAGGGCCAGCAGGTGGTCACCCGAGGGGGTCCAGGCGATCCACAGTACATCGGCGCCCACCTCTAGGCGGGCCAGGCGTTCGCCGTTGCTCACCGCGAGGATCTCGATCTGGCGCCCCACGTGCGGGCGGTCGAGCGCAGGGCGCGCCAGCACCCCCCGCGCTGGCAGGTAGGCCTCATCCCCGCGCGTCGTCACCGCTGTGGGGGAGTGCGCACCGCTGGGCACGGCCCACAGCACCATGCGGGTATCGTTCTGCGCGGCGTGCGTCAATAACGTAGATGCGTCCACCCAACCGATCAGGTCCTGCTCCGACAGGTCTAATACTACGGCGCCTTTGATCAAATCTACCACCTGCACACCTAGCGCGGAAGCCTCAAAAGTCGGCATGACCTCCAGGGCTACCCAGTGCCCCTGCGGGCTGAAGGCGATCAGGGCGGGGTTGGTGTAGCCAGTGCGCACGGAGCGGCTTTCGGCCACTGCCTGCCAGGTACCATCTGCAGTGCGGCGCCAGACGCGCAGTGTTCCGAGGACCTCTTGCCCTTCCAAGCCGCTGGCTGCGGCCAGCGCCTGCCCGTCGGGGCTCCACAGCACACGGGTGATGACCTGATCGGGCGGGAAGCCCGCCAAGACAGTCTCTTCGACCCCTTCTGGCCAGCGCACCACGTGCAAGCGCGGCCCATTCCCGTACGCCAAGCGCGTCCCGTCGGGGGCAAAAGCTGCGCCTAACCGCCCGCGTTGCGCTCCCGGCAGGTTCATCACGGTGCGCTGAGTTGCGACCGCATAAACCAGGCTGATCGCATTGGTGGGATGGACCAGCAAGACGGTTTCCCCGTGTGGAGCGAGCACGGGGTGGCGGAGGGGCGCCTCGAAGCGCAAGGTGGGGGCGGTGCCTGTGGTTATCGCCCACAGCGCTGCCCCACCCGTCGTCAGATCGGCGGCCACGTAGCGCCCATCTGCCGAGATCGTCAGCGGCGGCAGGGGCCACTCCACCGGCCAGCGGTAGAGCACCTCCTCGGCGGCGCCGCGCCGGGCGTATGGCCAGCGGGTAAAGCGGCCATCGGCGTAGAAAAGCCAGAGTGTGCCGTCATCGGCGGGGTCAAAAGTCAGCGCCAGCGGTTCGTGCTCCCCGACCGGCAGGCTGGCGAGCAGGCGGCGGGTGCTCACCTCCCACACGCGGGTCGCTGGCGGCTCGGTGGGGGGTGCGCCGGCGTCAAGCCCCAGTGAACCCAGCGCCGCCAAGCGGGTGCCGCGGGGGTTGTAAACTAGGCGCTGGGTGGGCGCGGGAAAGGGTGGTGGGGAAAAGGGGACCACGGCCCCCTCGAAGCGCCCCAGAAACGCGCCGCTACGCCCATCTAGCAGGGTCACGCCTTGGGCATCGCCCACGGCCAGGGCGCGCCCACTGGGCGTCCAGGCAAGGGCATAGGGGGGCAGGCAGGTTGAGTTGGTCTGCAGGGTCAGGCGGGGCTCACCGGTAAGGATTTGCAGGAAGCGCGAGCAGGGTGGGGTGAGGGCGGCCAGGAGCACGGCTTGTCCGTCCGGCGTCCACAGCGGTTGAGGGAGAGTGGTGGCGGGTATGCGCGAATTGGGCACGGTGGTGAGTTTGCCGCTCGGGATCTCTAGCAGGGAGAGCGGATCGCCGCGTTCCGGCCCGATGCATTGCAGGGCCAGGTGCGTCCCCTGGGGCGACCAGGCCAGTCCGCAGGCATAGGCGCTCGGCGCGGTGACGGGGAAAAGGCGCACTTCACCGCTGGTCAAGCCAAGCACCGCTACCTGACCATCGGCTAGCGCGGCGGCCACCTGCTCGCCTGCCGGGGAGATGGCCAGCGCGAGCAGGGGCGCGGGTAGGGCGTGGTAAAAGCGCTCACGCAGTTCCAGCCCCCGATCGGTGGGGTGGATCTCCAGCCACGTCAGGCCGTGCGCCCAGCCCAGGATGAGGCCGCGTCCCGCGGGGAGGAAAGCGGCGGCCAGCAGCCCACCCCGCCCCACGTAGGAAGGTTGGCCCACGCTGAACGCTGGCGCCACGGGCAGGGCTGGCGGCGCGGCAACGGTGGGCGTAGGAGCGAAGGAGGGAGTGGGGGTGACAGGCGGGAGCGAAGGGGTAGGAGGCGGGGGTGAGGGCCCTGCACAGGCCGCGAGTAACACTATTAACACTCCCCCTAGACCAAACCACACGGAGTGGACAGGTTGCTTTCGCATGGCCGGCTCAACTAGGAAGCCCGAAAACCCAAACGCGTCGGGCGTTTCGTGACGCCAATGGTTGGCAAGTGGTTGCGCTTGTATAATTATAACATGGTTTCCTTAATCACGCCAGTTTTGTTTGTGAATTGGATGGCTGCCCGCAAGGCGGTTGCCCTTAGGGCGATAGTTGCGGCGATGGCCTGCTGGGCTGTCACCAAAGGGCCACCCTAACTGCCCCGCCGTGATCTTCGGGTAGTGGGGCCGGAGATACAAGGGGGCGCGGAATATCGAACCAGGGCGCAGAAGCCTCGCGTTCTCCGGGCTCTTCCATAATACAATTACCCGGAAAACTACGCCGCCGCTCGTTTGATCACGGGGAACATTTGAAGGGGCGACAAGAGGATATCTTTACATGCGCACAATATCAAAGAGGCTTAATCTCTAATAGTGGGCTTCAAAATGAAGGCTCCAAGGACTTGCAAGAAGGTGGTTTTATGGGGGGTATCCCTGGCAGGGATTATTGCGTTTTCTTGGGGGGTGAGCAATTACATTCCGCGAGGAGAAGATTGGTACACCGTTTTTCGCCCGGCCACCTTGGCGTTGCTGGCGGGGAAATCACCCTACACCATTCCGGGCTTTTTCAATCCGCCCTGGGCACTCCTGCCTTTGATTCCATTTGCCTTACTTCCGGAAAATGTGGGGCGGACGCTACTCCTCATAGTGGGTCTAACGGCGTTTGCTTACATTGGCCATCGGCTGGGGGGTAGCAAATGGGCTGTTATCGCGGTGTTGTTGTCGCCTCCTTTGCTCCAGGGCATGCTCAACAGCAATATTGATTGGTTGGCGCTGCTGGGAGTGGTTTTGCCACCGCCAATTGGCTTGTTTTTTGCCACGATAAAACCCCAAGTTGGCCTGGGGATTGTAGTTTTCTGGCTTGTCGAAGCATGGCGTAGCGGCGGGTGGAAGGAAACTCTCCGTCTGTTTGGGCCTGTCACCCTTGCTGGCGTGCTCTCCTTGGTTGTTTATGGATGGTGGCCCTTCCGTGCGACTGAAATCACTGGGGCGTGGTGGAATGCCTCGCTATGGCCGATGTCCTTGCCCATTGGACTAGCGCTGTTAGTTGCTGCGCTTCGGAAGCGGCATTTGGGCTATGCCTTAAGTGCTTCACCTTGTTTTGCGCCCTATCTGGCGTTCCACACATGGGTGGTGGCAATCTTTGGCCTCATTCGCTCCACGCCTGCAACCATTGCTGTTGTGGTAGGGCTGTGGTTGCTGGTTGTCATAGGGGCGTTGGTATAGCAGAAGGCAAGCGGTGGTTTGAAAGGCGAGATTCGTGCGCACCGCGGTGGGTCGCTGATGGGCGTACTGCAAGCACTTGTGTTGGGGAAAGGGTGTATCTAACGGAGAAGGGGGCCAAAATCATGCCCGCATGGGCTGGCTGAGTGCAACGCTACTCCCCATAAAGGGGTTTTAATCCATTGGATGTCTGCGGAGCATTTGGGTCCTGATACTTTAGGTGGAGGTGAGCCATGCGTACTCTTCCGCGCGCCGTCGGTCTGGGTTTGATGGTGTGGGCCTTGCTCAGCCTGGCGTGTGGCCTGCTGCCGCGCCTGGGGCTTGAGGCACCCCCTACCCTTCCCCCTACCCCCTCCGCTGACCTGCACAGCACGCTGAGCGTCCTCCAAACCCAAATCACTCAGTTGCAAGCGACCTCTCGACCCGAGATGGCGACCTTACCCCCCTCATCCCGTGCGGTGGAAACCTCGTTGCCACCCGTGACTGGGCAAGCGGTGGCGCTGGGGCCACTGCGCCTGGACGTGCCGGCCGAACTGGCACTGCAGGTGGATGTGGAAACTGTGCCTGCTGTCAGCGCGGCAGAGGCTTTTGACCCCTGGGAAGTGGCACCGGCGCACTGGCGAGCGCGTTTGTGGGGTTACCCGATCATTGAGCATTTTTATGAACCCTGGATTTGGGTCTATCCGGCGCACGATTATATGCAAATGAATGCCGAAGCCGAGCGCACGATCCAAACCCTGGAGGTGTTCCTAAACCAACCTCTGCAGCTCAACTCGCCTGAGGACCTGCCGCACCCCGTGTTTGCAAGTATGGCGGCACGGGTGTTTGCTGCCCATGTGCAGCGCCTCGATTTCAGCGTCGGGAGCGGTATCCGGGTGATCACTTATTATGCTGAGGACATTACCCCCATTGAAAATAGCGCGCTGCTCTACGAATTCCAAGGGCTCAGTGCGGATGGCGCCTGGTATATCGTGGCTACCCTGCCCCTGAACCACCCTGGCCTGCCTGCCGCGGACGTGGGTGTGCCGGATCTCAACGACCCCAATGCCGATTGGAGCAGATACTACGCGGCGGTGACGGCTTTCCTGGAGCGCCAACCCGCGATCTCGTTCACCCCGCCTTTAGCCTCCCTGGATGCGACGTTCCGCACGCTGCGGGTCATGCGCTAGGCCGCTTGGCCGGCCTTCGCCGAGATGGCCGGGTGCGCCGCTCTGGGCCACCGCCGAATCCGCTCCATCGGCCACTCTGCAGTGGGAAGGAAAGGTGGCCCCCTGGAGGCAGCAGTGGTTAACTATGATAAGATCCGCTGGCTGACCAATCAGCCCGACGGGGACCCAACCCCGCCCTGTGTGCCCCGCTTGACCCCCCCAGTGGCGTGGGATCTTCTCCCTCCTGAATTGACCATGTGGCGCCTGACTCTGGCATGGACCGAGGTACAGCGTCGCTCCCTGGACATCTCCACGGCACAATGTGCATCCACTTGCCCCGCCGTTCAAGGCCGGGGAAGTGTGGGCAGGAAAGAGCCTCCCTCCGAACGCTTGGAGCGGTCGGTGCAGGGTTAGAACAGTCTAATTGGTTCAACCTTAAAAAATTCTCGCAGCGACTTGGCAGGGCCTCTTTTTTCAGTGTGCTATAAATTACTTAGGGGGGCGACATATCTTAAAGTGACCGCGTTTATAGGGCAGCGATGACCCGTGCAGGTGTATATGGCCGCTTGGCCAGGGGGAAGGGCGCTGGCGCAACCTGTGCGGCGAGCGAGTAGCGAAACCGGCCTTAAGGAGGGCCGGTTTATTGTTTTTTCGACAGGGCGTAATGTTGTGGAAGCGGCCCTTTTCGAGCAGGGAGGCCAAAAGGAGGAGATTATCGAACGGATAGGAACGGTGGGCGAGTGTGCAAACGTATTCACCATTCTCACTTGAGGCTAAGTTCATAGGGAAGGAGGAAAAAATTCATGAATCTAAAACGAATTCTCCATTTGGCAGTAACCCTGGCAGTGTTCACTGCATTGGCGCTGAGTAGCGTGGTCTGGGCAGATAATGTTGTGAATACATTAGACAATACCATAGACAACCCAAAAGAAGAGATTGAGGTGAGGGCAGGTGGGCCCGTTGAGGTGGGGTTTAGGATCATTGCGACAAAAGACCAGGGTGAATCTTCGGCGATTTGCAATGTGGATGATGGTCACCCTGCGACGCTGTCATTTGTGGGTTTACCTTCTGGCATAACCGCAGGCATGACCACGTTTACTGCGTGTGGGGTCGAAAAGAAAATTACGTTCACGATTCCATCCAGTGTAGCGCAGGGTACCTATAATGTGAATACCTCCAACTTCAACATGAGCGGTGGAAAATCTGGCGCATCATGGGACTTTGGATACGCCCAATTCCAGATTAAGGTCCTACCGCCTAGCGACACTACCCCGCCGGTGATCACCCCTATCATTAGCGGAACCTTGGGTAACAACGGCTGGTACATTAGCGATGTGACAGTCTCGTGGACGGTGACCGACAGCGAATCTGCCATTACCAGTAAGTCAGGGTGCGATGAAACTACGATTAACGATGATACAGCAGGCGTCACCCTCACCTGCACAGCGACCAGCGCGGGGGGAGCTGCTCAGGCTTCTGTCATTATTAAGCGCGACGCCACCCCGCCGAGCATCACCGCCGCATTGGATAAATCCGCTGCCAGCACGGGGTGGTACAACAGCGATACCGGGGCGCCAACAGTTTCCTTCACCTGCTCGGATGCTATGTCGGGGCTGGTTGGGGATTGTCCTGGTTCCTACACCTTTGGTGAAGGGGCAAATCAATCCTACTCCCAGACCATTTATGACAACGCTGGCAATTCGGCCACAGCGGAGGTGAGCGGTATCAATGTAGATCTCACCCCGCCGAGCATCACGTGGAACGGCGGCCCCGCGGATGGGGAATCTTACTACTTTGGCTTTGTACCCCCTGCGTCCACCTGTACCGCCGAAGATGGTCTCTCCGGGCTGACCGAGGCGGGTTGCACCCTATCCGGCTACAGCACGGCTGTGGGCACCCACACCCTCACCGCCACCGCGACCGACAAGGCTGGCAACACCACGGAGAAAACCCGTACCTATACTGTGCTGGCATGGACGCTCAAAGGCTTCTACCAGCCGGTGGATATGAACGGGGTGTATAACGTGGCGAAAGGTGGCTCAACCGTCCCGCTCAAGTTCGAGATCTTCGCGGGGCCAACCGAATTGACCGACACCGCGTTTGTCAGATCCTTGACCTATGCTCAAACGGCCTGCGCCGCAGATGCGCTTACCGATGAGATCGAAACCGTGGCAACCGGTGGTACCAGCCTGCGCTACGACTGGATGACGGGTCAGTTTATCTTCAACTGGAAGACGCCCACCACCCCCGGCAAGTGTTACCGCGTCACGATGACCACGATGGACGGCTCGTTCCTACAGGCTTTCTTTAAGATTAAGTAACCCAGTCACGGGTTCCCCTGAAGCGGCCTGCACTGCCCCGCGCAGTGCAGGCTGTTTGATTCGCTGGGCGCAGCTCATTCCCCCAGGTCGAAGGTTGCCTCCAATACCTCTAGGGTAGCCAGGGAGGCGCTCGGGCGGGTAAAAAGCAAGTGCACCGTCACCGCCTGTCCTACGGGTAGGTCGGCTGGCAAAGCGGGGTGACTGCTTTGCAAGGCCAGCACCTGTCCGTTGGCATCGCGCAGGGTGATTGCGGGGGGGGCAAGTCTGGCGGTGGTGGGCCCGTAATTGAGAATCTCCACGGTAATTTCCAGACCCGCTGCGGAAGGGGTCACTTCCAGTAGGGAGATCTCAGCCTGAAAGGCGGGGGGCGCGGTTTCGGTGGAGATGACCACCAGCGTTTCCTCTGGCCCCAGCGTTGGCAAGGAGGTGGGAAGGGTCGGGGGAGTCGTTGGAGCATGGATTGGGGGAAGGAACGCCGCGCGCACCAGCCAGCCGCCCTCTCCGGCATAGCTTTCGCCCACCCACAGCGTCAGACCGTGCGACGTGGCTAACTCCGCCCCCGGCGTAGCGCCGGTGGGCTGGCTGGTCTCAATCCAGTAGGTCACCAGGGTGCAGTCGGCGCGTACTAAGCTCAGCCCCTGTCCCGGGGTGGTTGCCGCCAGGACGACACGGTTCTCCGTCCGCGGTGGTAGTACAATGACCCCGCCTCCCTCGCCGTCCGGTGGGGCCAGCACATAAGCCACTGCGGCAAGATCGGGCAAGGTGGTCACCCCAGCACTCTGCGCCGGCCAGGGGCGCAACGCAAAAGTCTGGGTCCCGAGCACGAGGCGGTCTTCGCCACAGGGTAGGGGGGACGGGCTGGGTGACGCGCGGGCACAGCCGCTGACCACCAGTGTCAGCCATCCCAGCAGCGCCAGATGCCTAAGAAAAATGCGTCGCGCCTTCATAGCGGATCACCTCCCTGCATCACACTTCAAGTTATTTTCAGTATAGCATAGTAAGTACTCTGGCAAAATCTCCCGTGCTTGGGCTTGCCAGGTCACTAAAGCAGATTAAAATGAATTATTAGAAGGCTTTCCCGAAACGGCAAACCCATCGCGAGGTGGGGGCGCAAAGTCATGGACCTGCGCGCACGCGCAGGCCGCCAGACTGCCGAAGGCATCCCTCGGCAGTCGTGTTTTTTCATTCCCCAAAAGGAGGTTTGGTGATGAGACACACATTGCTTTATTTCGTTCTGATCCTGGCGCTAGCGCTGAGCAGTCTGGCTACCCTGGGTGCTGCACCCCCCGCGCCTAAAAACGACCCGATGATCGGGATCAACGTCCTGCTCAACACGGAGGTCACCCCGGCGGTACTGGCCGACCTAGGGCAGTACGGCAAGGTGCGCGATGTGATCACCGAGATCAAGGCGGTGACGCTGCAGACCCGTGCCAGCCGATTGGAGACCCTCCGTAGCCTGCCCTATGTCGCCGCGGCCAACCCGGATGCCGAGCGGCAGGGCGCCCCGGTGGATACGGTGCTGGTTGAGGACTTCGCCAACGGCTTGAGCACTTGGGACCTGGATGCCATCAATGTGACCGATTTTGGCTTCAATAATCGCCAGGTGGGCTATGACGGCGATGGCGTGTACGTGGCCGTGCTGGATACCGGGCTGCTGGATTCGTGGCGGCAGTACTTCCCCCAGGAGCGCATTGCCACCGAGTACGCCATTTCCTTCGGCGGGGGCGGGGGCGAGATGGGGTTCGTGTCCACCCAGCCCAACAAGTGGGAACACGACCAGAATTCACATGGCACCCACGTGACCTCGACCATCATTGGTTACAGCCTGCGTGGTGTGTCGGTCAACGGTGTGGCCCCCAAGGCCAAGATCATCCCGGTCAAGGTGCTTAACCAGAACGGCTCCGGCTGGTCCTCGGTGGTGGCGCGCGGTATCGTCTATGTGGCCGATCTCAAGGCCGGCCCACTCAAGAATCACCCGGTGGTGATCAACATGTCGCTGGGCGGCCCGGTGCTGGATGCGGTGGAAAAGGCCGCAATTGACTATGCTGTTGCGCAGGGCGTGATCCTGGTCGCCTCGGCGGGCAATAGCGGCGCCGCCGGCATGGGCTATCCCGGCGCTTATGCACCGGTGATCTCGGTGGCGGCTTCCGGCTGGGTGGGCGAATGGTACCCCGTGGGCAACCGCGCCTGGTGGTATAACCGCGATGTCCCCGACCCAACCGATGCACAGGACTACTACATCACCGATTTCTCCAGCCGTGCCCTGCCCGGGCAGGACCTGGATGTGGCCGCCCCTGGCTCGTGGGTGGTGGGGCCGTATCAACTCCAGAGTGGCAAGACCTCCTACTACTTCCTCGGCGGCACCAGCATGGCCAGCCCGCACGTGGCCGGCATTGTGGCGCTGATGGCGCAAAAATATCCCAGTCTTACCCCGGCGCAGGCCGAGAGCATCCTAGAGCGTTCAGCGACCTATCTCGCCCCCGGCTGCCGCACCATCTACACCCCTTATGGGTATAGCGAGCAGGTTTGCTGGGGCAGTGACGCCACCGGCGCCGGCCTGGCCACCGCGGACGCGGCCCTGAGCACTACGCCGTAAGTCCCCATTACCCGATGCTGGCACCACTGACCCGCCGAGGATCAGCCCGGCGGGTCAGTGCAGTTAACTTACAAAACGCCAATGCTTTGTTAATAAAATTCTTGCAATCTTGGGGTATGGTATAGGACGAAGCACTTATGCCTAAAATCATCTTGGAACGAAAGGAGAGATAACCGATGGGAAAGGTTATAGGTATTGATTTAGGGACCACCAACAGTGTGGTCGCTGTGATGGAGGGAGGCGAGCCGGTGGTCATCACCACGGCAGAAGGATCGCGCTTGTGCCCTTCGGTGGTAGCGTTCACCAAGACGGGCGAGCGCCTAGTCGGCATTCCGGCCAAGCGCCAGGCCATCATTAACCCTGAAAACACCGTCTATTCCATCAAACGCTTCATGGGCCGCCGCTTTGAAGAGGTGGAGCAGGAGCGCAAGATGGTGCCCTATCAGGTCGTGCGTGGCCCGGCCGGCGACGCGCGGGTGCGCATCCCGGTGACCGGACGCGAATATACGCCGCAGGAGATCTCGGCGATGATCCTGGCCAAACTCAAGGCCGATGCCGAAGCCTACCTAGGTGAGTCGGTGACCCAGGCGGTCATCACTGTGCCGGCTTACTTCAACGATAGCCAGCGCCAGGCGACTAAAGATGCCGGTAAGATCGCCGGCCTGGAAGTCCTGCGCATCATTAACGAGCCCACCGCTGCCGCGCTGGCCTATGGCTTGGACAAAAAGAAGAATGAGAAAATCCTGGTCTGGGACCTGGGAGGTGGGACGTTCGACGTCTCGATCCTGGAGGTTGGTGAGGGCGTGTTTGAGGTCAAATCCACCAGCGGCGATACGCACCTGGGCGGCGATGACTGGGACCAGCGCATCGTTAACTGGGCCGTCGAGGAGTTCATGAAGGAGCACGGGATTGACCTGCGCCAGGATCGCCAGGCGTTGCAACGCCTGCGCGAGGCGGCGGAGAAGGCCAAGATCGAACTCTCCAGCATGATGGAGACAGAGATCAACCTGCCCTTCATCACCGCAGATGCCAGCGGGCCCAAGCACCTGCAACTGCGCCTGACGCGCGCCCGCTTCGAGCAGATGACCAAAGACCTGCTCGAACGCTGCATCCCGCCGTTTGAGAACGCACTGCGCGATGCCAACCTGCGCCCGGACCAGTTGGATGAGGTCATCCTGGTGGGTGGCGCTACCCGCATGCCGATGGTGCAGGACCTGGTGCGCCGCCTGACCGGCAAGGAACCCAATAAGAGCGTCAACCCGGACGAGGTGGTGGCAATCGGCGCCGCCATTCAGGCTGGCGTGCTCTCCGGTCAGGTCAAGGACATCCTGCTGCTGGACGTGACGCCGCTTTCGTTAGGTGTGGAAACGTTGGGTGGCGTGATGACGGTGATCATCGAGCGCAATACCACCATCCCGGTACGCCGCTCGCAGATCTTCTCCACGGCGGAGGATAACCAGACCGCAGTGGACATCCACGTCCTGCAGGGTGAGCGTCCAATGGCGGCGGATAACATCAGCCTGGGCCGCTTCCGCCTGGATGGCATCCCGCCTGCGCCGCGTGGCGTGCCGCAGATTGAGGTGACCTTCGACATTGACGCTAACGGCATCCTTAACGTCTCGGCCCGCGATAAAGCCACCGGGCGTGAGCAGAAGGTGACCATCACGGCTACCACTAACCTCTCCAAAGAAGAAATCAACCGTCTGATTGAAGAGGCGCGCAAGCACGAGGCCGAAGACCGCCGCCGCCGTGAGCTGGCCGAGGCGCGCAATATTGCCGATAACGCCATCTATCAGGTTGAGAAGACCTTGCGCGAGCGTGGTGAGAGCCTGCCCGCCGATCTGCGCCGCGAGGCCGAGGAGCGCGTCAATGAACTGCGCCAGGCGATGAACGGTGACGATATCCAGCGCATCCGTAACTTGACCGAGCAGGTCAATGCGGTTTACGGGCGGCTGCTACAGGTAGCGCCGCAAGCGGCGAGCAGTGGCGATGGTCAGGCGCGGCAGACCTCCCCAGAAGGGGATGTGGTTGAAGGCGAATTCCGCGAGGCCTAAGCCTCCATTTCTCCCCCACAGCGACCCCCACCGCCCTTTCCGCGAGGGCGGTGGGCTGCTTTAAGGGGCGAGCGTGCGCGGCATGGGGGGAGAGCCTTAGGTCAAGAGCAGCATGGGAAGCAGGCCACGGGCACATGGGCCGGGCTTATTACCCGGCGTGCACCAGGGTACCGCGAATTTCACCCAATAGCGAGAGGCGCAGGGCCTCCGGGTCCCACAGGTTGAGCACTAGGATGGGCAGTTTGTTCTCCATGCACAGGCTGATGGCGGTGCTGTCCATCACTTCTAGGCGGCGGTTGAGCGTTTCGATGTAGGTGAGGCGGTCGAACTTGACCGCGTTGGGGTTGCGTTTGGGGTCGCTATCGTAAACTCCATCCACTTTGGTGGCTTTGATCAGCACATCGGCGTTGATTTCCATGGCGCGCAGGGCAGCAGCGGTATCAGTGGAGAAATAGGGGTTGCCGGTGCCCCCGCCGAAGATGACCACGCGCCCCTTTTCCAGGTGGCGGATGGCGCGGCGGCGGATGTACGGCTCGGCCACGGCATGCATCTCGATGGCCGATTGCACGCGCACGACCACCCCCAGGCGCTCGAGGGCATCCATCAGGGCCAGCGCGTTCATCACCGTGGCCAGCATGCCCATGTAGTCAGCGGTAGCGCGGTCCATGCCGGCTTCCAGGCCAACGCGCCCCCGCCACAGGTTGCCCGCGCCGATGACAATGGCTACGTCCACGCCCATTTCGCGCACCTCGCGGATGCGTTGGGCAATATCATCGGCGGCTTTGGGGTCAATGCCATATTCCTGCGGTCCAGCCAGGGCCTCGCCGCTTAGTTTAAGGAGAATACGGCGGTACTTGAGTTCACTCATCCTTCAGACACCTCCACAGGTTAGAGAAAGAGGCCAACCCTTACCGGTTGGCCTCTTTCGCATGGCGGGTTACGCCGTTTCGGTCGTTTCTCCCAGCGCCCAACGGACAAAGCGCCGGATGACAATGTTTTCGCCCAAGGCTACGCGTACATCATTGAGCAAGTCCTGAATGGTCAGGCTCTCATCGCGGATGTAGCGCTGGCGCAGCAGCACAGTCTCGTCCTTGAACTTGGTCAGCGCGCCTTCGACAATACGGGGGATGATGTGCTCGGGTTTGCCTTCTTCGCGCGCCTTGGCGGCGGCAATCTGGGCCTCGTGATCGAGCACTTCCTGGGGGATATCTTCCTCACGGATATAGAGTGGGGCGCTGGCGGCAATTTGGAGTGCCAGTTCGTGGGCAAAATGGCGGAATTTCTCGCTCTTGCCAACGAAGTCGGTCTCGCAATTAACTTCTACCATTACGCCCACGCGCCCGTTGCCGTGGGAGTATAGTTCGATCACGCCCTCCGAGGCTTTGCGGTCGGCGCGCTTGGCGGCAGAAGCCAGCCCCTTCTCGCGCAGGATGTCCACCGCTTTCTTGAAGTCACCCTCGGCCTGCTCCAAAGCCTTGCGGCAATCCAGGATACCGGCGTTGGTCGCCTCGCGGAGTTGCTTAATCATGTCGGTGGTAATGGTTGCCATACGTTGTTGTCCTCTCAGCCAAAAATTTACGCTTAATGACCGGGTTTCGAATCAGGCCTCTTCTTCGTCCTCAATCTCTTCAATCTCTTCGAGTTCTTCTTCAAGTTCCTCATCCTCGACGAGTTTGCGGGCGGGTCGGCTCAGTTTGGCCAGGGTTGCGTCGCCCAGCAATTCTTCATCGGCAATCTCTTCCTCCTCCAGCACCGAGTAGCGTGCGGCAGGAGTGGGCAGGACTTCAAATGGCGTTTCTTCCTCGATGATTTCTTCCTTGCGCAGGGCTTTGCCCTCGAGCACAGCATCGGCGATCTTGCCCACCAGCAGTTTGATGGCGCGGATGGCATCGTCGTTGGAGGGGATGACGTAGTCCACGCCGCGCGGATCGCAGTTGGTATCCACCAGTGCGATCACCGGGATGTTCTTAAGATTGGCCTCATGCACGGCGGTGGCTTCACGGCAGACATCCACTACAAAGAGCAGGTCGGGCAGGCGCTTCATCGTACGCAGACCGCTGAGGCGCTTTTCCAAGCGGGCGATTTCGCGCTCGATGAGCAGACGTTCCTTTTTGGTGCGAGCCTGCAACTCGCCGCTATCACGCATCTTCTCCAGGCGATCCAGTTCAAGGATGCGCTGATAGATGGTGATCCAGTTGGTCAGCGTGCCGCCCAGCCAGCGCTCAGTGACATAGGGCATCCCGCAGCGCTGTGCCTCTTCGCGGATGGTGTCCTGGGCTTGGCGCTTGGTACCGACGAAGAGGACGATGCCGCCCCTCGCCACGGTATCCACGACGACCTTGTAGGCCTCGTTGAGCGCCTTGACCGTTTGTTGCAGGTCAATGATGTGGATGCCGTTGCGCTCGGTGAAGATGTACGGGCGCATTGCCGGGTGCCACTTGTTGGTGCGGTGGCCAAAGTGCACACCGCTTTCGAGGAGGGCTTTCATGGAAATGACGTTAGCCATTACAAAAACTCCTTTCGTTTGGCGTTATACCTCCGCGGCTTCTTCCCGCCCCTCCACCCCAGTGGGGCACGCCAAGGACGGTCTGACCGCGTGAGAGATGGTGGCTATCCTGGACGGATAGCCGTCCAAGTATAACATAAATTTTTGTGAATCGTCCAGTTTCGGAAACGGGGTGTCCTTGAGATCTGCCCCTGACTGCCGGTGGGCGCAGGATGCTCCGGCCTAAGCGGTCGAGCACTTGGCGATAACGATAGTCATTCAGCAACATACCCGATCGGACGCCCCCACATCGAGGACGGGTGGGCGCATTCTTGCACAATCCTCCGGGAGGCGGCGCTTTCCCGGAGGCGCGACCCGCGAAAATCGTTACCCCGGTTGCAGACCGCAACGAACCACCCACCCTACCGCGAGGGCGAGCAGGACAATGGTCAGGGCGAGGATGGGGAGCGTCATCGTCATTGAGGGCCGGAACATCCAGATTGAGCCGTTCATGACCGTGTGGAAAAGCATGGTTGCCAGGACGCTGCCGTGGGTCTGCAGGTATACCCAGGTCATCAGAATCGAGGTCAGGACGATTTCGATCCCCACGAGCAGGAAGAGCAGCGGATCCTGGGTCATGAACTTGCCTGGGATGAACACCAAGGGCAAGTGCCATAGCCACCACCAGATACCCAGGATCACGCTGGCCCGCACAGCGGAGTGTCTCTCCAGAAGCCGCGGTAAGGCGAACCCGCGCCAGCCCGGTTCTTCTTGCAACGGGCCGGCCGTAAAGAAAATGACCAGAAAGCCGATCAGCGCATAGGGGGGATTCGAGAGGACGGAAGATTCTAGCGGGGTAATCCCCAGAAGGACAGTGCCCAAAACTCCCCCGCCAAAAATTAACATGGGCAACAGGAGCACAACCAGCCACCCTCTGGCCCTAAAGCGCAAGTGCAGGCTTTGCCGCAACCACGCTCCGAGCCCTCTCCAACCTGTAGCGGCCAGGGTGAGTGCAAGGGCAGCAATGAGCGGGCCGAAGGCGGCCGGGTTGAACGGGTTGGTCAGAAATTGCCCCAGCCAGGCCGGGAGGAGCATTCCTCGTGCTGCTAATGCCTCCGGCCACCAAAAGGCCCGTGAGATAGCATAGGTTAGAAAGAAAAAGGACACCAGTGCTTTAGTACGAGATATGATCATTCTCACCCCACAAGGGAATCGATTCACCAGGGAAGCGGGGATGAGCAGGCGAGGAAAAATCCAAACAACCCGGCGATTAGCCATTCTTTCACCAGTTAGGTTTATTTTAGCCCCAACGGTCTGAACTTCCTTTTGAGGCAAGGGGTGAAAATTGCCTCTTGACTTTGCTTTTTAAATCCGCTATAGTATTTGGTGCAAACGTTTGCGCAATCCTTTGCGCAATCCTTTGCGGAGCCCTGTGCTATGCCCACCATTCGCGAAGTAGCCGCGCGTGCCGGCGTCTCCCCGACCACTGTTTCCCACGTCATCAACAACACCCGCTTCGTCTCGCCCGAAGCGCGTGAGCGCGTGTTGCAGGCCATGGAGGAACTGGGTTACCGTCCCAACATCCTGGCGCGCTCGCTGCGCCGGGGCGAAACGCGCACCCTGGGCCTGATCCTGCCCGACAGTGCCAACCCCTTCTTTGCCGAGATCGCCCGTGCCATCGAGGATGCGGCGTTCCGCGAGGGTTACAATGTCATCCTCGGCAACAGCGAAAACGAATTGGAAAAAGAACGCCTGTACGTGGATGTGCTGGTCACCAAGCAGGTGGATGGGCTGATTTTTGTGGCCGCGGGTGACCGTAGCCAATCCCTGGAGGACCTGGTGCGCCGCGAGGTGCCGGTGGTGGTCGTGGACCGGCAACTGATCTCGCCGGAGGTGGATACGGTGCTGGCCGATAACCTGCAAGGCGGTCTGCTGGCCACCCGCCACCTAATCCGCCTGGGGCACCGGCGCTTGGGGTGCATCACCGGACCCTCTCACCTCACCCCCAGCGCGCAGCGCGTGATTGGCTATCGGCAGGCGCTGGCCGAAGCCGGCCTACCGTTGGATGAGAACCTGATCGTGCGGGGCGATTTCTCCCCCCGTTCCGGTTACCTGGCGACGCGGCGGCTCTTCACCCTTGCCGACCCCCCAACAGCGATTTTTGCCTGTAATGACATGATGGCCATCGGCGCCTTGCGCGCCCTGGCCGAACTGGGGCGACGTGTTCCAGAGGAGGTGGCGGTGGTCGGGTTCGACGATATTGAATTGGCCTCCTACACCACTCCGCCCCTGACCACGGTGCGCCAAGATAAGGTGGCGCTGGGACGGGCGGCGGTGCAGTTGCTGCTCGAACGCATTGCCGACCGTCGCTTACCGGCGCGTCGGCAGGTCATTCCAACTACCCTGATCGAACGGGAGACGACGCGGAGGAGCGCATGAGTGGAACGGTTGTGATTGTGGGCAGTTTGAACATGGACCTGGTGGTGCGGGCACCGCGTCACCCCCAACCCGGCGAAACCATCATTGGCAGTGGCTTTCAGACCTTCCCGGGGGGCAAGGGGGCCAACCAGGCCGTGGCTGTGGCGCGCCTCGGGGGCAAGGTGCGCATGATCGGTCGAGTAGGCCAGGATGCGTTTGGTGAGGCCCTCCTGGCTACGGTGGCGCGGGATGGGGTAGATACCACTTTCATCCGCCGTGATCCTGAAGCCCCAACCGGCGTGGCGCTCATCACCCTGGATGCGGCGGGGCAGAACACCATTGTGGTGGCCTCAGGGGCCAATTGGCGCGTCTCGGCGCAGGACGTACGCGACGCTGAGGCTGCCTTTGCGGGGGCGGATGTCCTGCTAATGCAACTGGAATGCCCGCTGGACGCGGTGGAGGCGGCAACCGACCTGGCGCACCGCTATGGCCTGCGTGTGGTGCTCAATCCGGCCCCGGCGCGGGCGCTACCAGCAGACCTACTGGCGCGCGTGGACTACTTGCTGCCCAATCAACCCGAACTGATGCTGTTGGCCGGCGGAGAGAGCGACCGCGAGGCCGCCATCCGCGCGGTGCAGGCGCTGGGCGCGCGCAACCTGGTGGTCACGCTCGGTGAAGAGGGGGCGCTACTGGCGCTGAATGATCAGCGCGAGCACTTGCCCGCTTACAAGGTGACTGTAGTAGATACCGTGGCCGCCGGCGATGCGTTTGCGGGCGCGTTTGCTCTGGCCCTTGCTGAGGGAAAATCGGTGCGCGAAGCCGCTATCTGGGGCAACGCCGCGGGTGCAATTGCCGTCACCCGTCCGGGGGCGCAACCCTCCATGCCCCGGCGAGACGAACTCTTGCAATTCCTTGCCGAAAGGGGGCAGGTATGAAGAAAACACCTTTGCTGAATGTGGCGCTATCCGAGTTGATCGCTAGCCTAGGCCACGGCGATATGCTGGTCATTGGGGATGCCGGGCTGCCCATTCCGGCGGAAACCTACCGCATTGATCTGGCGCTGACGCGCGGTGTGCCGGGTTTTCTTGAAACCGTGCGCACGGTCCTCAGCGAGATGCAGGTGGAACGTGTCATTGTGGCCGAGGAAACGGCCCGCGTCAGCCCGCAGGTGCTGCAGGAATTGCAGGCCCTGCTACCCGGCGTGCCTTTTGAGCAGGTTAGTCATGAGCAATTGAAAGATTTGTGCACCCGGGCGCGGGCGGTCGTGCGGACGGGGGAATTTACCCCCTACGCTAATGTCATCCTGGTCGCAGGCGTGGTGTTCTGAACCGAGGCGCGGAGCGAGGTATGACGTCATCTCAGCCGGTTGCCCTTCCGATGGATCGCCGTGCGTTTGTGCAGCGCTTTGGCCTGGCCTTCTCGTTCCTGCTCTTGATGCTGGCGCTGACGCTGCTCTCGGACCGCTTTCTCACCGCTGCCAACCTCATTAACATCCTGCGTCAGGCCACCATCAACGGCATTGTCAGCGTGGGGATGACCATGGTCATCCTGACGGGTGGAATTGACCTCTCGGTGGGCTCGGTGCTAGCGCTGGCGGTCACGGTGGGGGCCTCGCTGATGAAACAGGGGCAACCCGTGGGACTGGCGGTCGTAGCCGCGCTGGGCTTGGGGGCGCTTCTGGGGATGATCAACGGGCTGATGATCACGAAAGCGCGCATCCCGCCCTTCATCGCTACGCTGGGCATGCTGACGGTAGCGCGTGGGTTGACCTTGATGTACACTCAGGGGCAACCGATCACCGGTCTGCCGGCCTCTTTCCGCTGGATCGGCACCGGAGTCGTTGGGGGGATTCCGGTACCTATCCTGCTGACCGCGCTGGTTTTCCTGGCAGGGTGGGTCTTCCTCAGCCGCACGCGTTACGGCGCTTACATTTACCTGTTGGGCGATAACCCCACCGCGGCACGGCTAGCAGGGGTGCCTACGGAACGCATCACTGTGCTGGTCTATGCCATTTCGGGGTTTTGCGCAGCGCTGGCTGGTCTGATTCTGGTGGCGCGCCTGGATTCGGCCCAGCCCATCATCGGCCAGGGTTACGAGTTCAACGCCATTGCAGCGGTCGTGGTCGGTGGGACGAGTTTTGCCGGCGGTGAGGGGGGCCTGGGCGGGACCCTGCTGGGGGCGTTGTTGATTGAAACCCTCAACAACGGCCTCAACCTGCTCAACGTTTCGCCCCTGTGGGAGCAGGTGGTCAAGGGGGTGGTAATTGCTCTGGCGCTTTTGCTCTATAAGGCTTTTAGCCCGCCCTCACGATGAGGGGGGCCTGGAAAGGAGGTTGGTGAAGCGAGAAGCAGATGTGTCCTATACGTATGGATAACAAGATGTCGCTAGTTCGGTGGTTTATCCTAAATCCTGAAACTTAAGGAGGAGAACGATGAAACGACTAACCTGGTTGCTCAATCTGTTGGTTCTGGCAGCGCTGGTGCTAGCTGCCTGCGCGCCGGCTACCCCGGCGGCAACCCCCACGGCGGCGCCGAGCGGTGAGATCACGTTGGGGTTGGTACTCTCGACGCTGAACAACCCGTTCTTTGTGACGCTACGAGATGGGGCGCAGAAGGCCGCGGATGCTGCGGGGGTGAAGTTGATCGTGGTGGATGCGCAGGACGACTCGGCGAAGATGACGGCGGGGATTGAGGATCTGATCAACAAGAAGGTCTCCGCGTTGCTGATCAACCCGACCGACTCGGATGCGGTGGTGCCGGCGATCCAGAAGGCGAATGCGGCGGGGATTCCGGTGTTCACGGTTGACCGTGGGGCGAATGGTGGTGAGGTCGTGAGCCACATTGCCTCGGACAACGTAGCTGGTGGACGGATGGCGGCGGAATTCCTGTGCAAGGCGATTGGTGGCAAAGGCAACGTTGTGGAGTTGCAAGGGATTGCCGGGACATCGGCGGCGCGCGATCGTGGGCAGGGGTTCAATGAATACATGAGCCAGAACTGCAAGGAAGCGAAGATTGTAGCGCAGCAGACGGCGGACTTCAACCGTGACAAAGGGCTGAAGGTATTTGAGAACATCCTGCAGGCGCAGCCGGAGATAGCGGGGGTATTTGCCCACAACGATGAGATGGTGTTAGGCGCCATCCAGGCGGCCGAGGCAGCGGGGCGCACGGGGATCGTCTTTGTGGGCTTCGATGCGATAGACGATGCCGTGCAGGCGGTGAAGGAAGGCAAGTTGGCGGCGACGGTGGCGCAACAGCCTGCGCTGATGGGGCAACTGGCGGTTGAAACGGCCGTCAAGTACCTCAAGGGCCAGAAGGTTGAGGCCTACATCCCCGTCCCGCTCTCGCTGGTGACCAAGGAGACTGTGAAATAACTACCGTTTCGGAGGGTTTGGGGGTGGGACTTCCCACTTCCCAGACCCTCCTTCTAATGAGGGCATATGACCGAGACCATCCCGCGTTTGCGCTTAGAGCATGTGTCCAAAGCCTTTCCCGGTGTCCAGGCGGTCAATGACGTCAGTTTGGAGGTGTACGGCGGCGAGATTCTAGCCCTGGTGGGCGAGAACGGGGCGGGCAAATCCACCCTGATGAACCTCATCAACGGGGTGGTGCCGTTGGACTCCGGCAAAATTTACCTGGATGGGCAGCCCGTGACGATAGATTCGCCGCGGCGCGCACTGGAACTGGGGATCACCATGATCCACCAGGAACTGGCGCTCATTCCTCAATTGACCGTTGGTCAGAACATCTTCCTGGGGCGGGAGCCGCGGCGGTGGCGCTTCTGGATTGATTGGAAGCGGCTGTATGCTCAGGCACAAGCCGAATTGGATCGGCTGGGGATCGAGGTGCCGGTGCAAGCGCGGGTGGCGGATTTGAGCATTGCGCAGCGTCAGTTGGTGGAGATTGCCAAGGCGCTTTCGTACCATGCGCGCCTGATCGCGCTGGATGAACCGACCAGCGCGCTGACCGAACGTGAGACGGAGACCCTTTTCCGGCTGGTGCGGGCGTTGCGCGATCAGGGGGTGGCGCTGATTTACATTTCGCACCGCTTAGAGGAGGTGTTTGAACTGGCCGACCGCATCGCGGTGATGCGGGATGGGCAGTTGGTGGCGGTAGGGCCAGTGCAGGCCTTCACGCCGGCCGAGGTAGTGCGCCTGATGGTTGGGCGCGAGCTCACCGAGTTCTTTCCTAAGGTGCCTACCCAGCGCGGGGAGCCGGTCTTGCGCGCGGTGAACCTGCGCGCCGGCCGGGAGGTGCAGGGGGTCAGCCTGGAGTTATACCGCGGGGAGATTGTGGGCTTGGCCGGCCTGGTCGGGGCCGGGCGTACCAATCTGGCCCGCCTGCTTTTCGGAGCCGATCGGCCCGAAGCGGGCGAGATTTGGATGGATGGGCAACGGGTGGAAATCCGTTCGCCACGGGATGCCATTCGTCTGGGCATTGGGCTGGTGCCCGAGGATCGCAAGTCGCAAGGGCTTTTCCTGGGGCAGAGCGTGCGCTTCAATGCGGGTGCGGGGCTGCTGGAACGCCTCTCGCGGTTGGGTTTCATTGATTTTCGGCGCATCAACCAGGTGGTTAAGACCATTATTGAGCGTTTGCGGGTGCGCACGCCCAGCCTGAACCAGCGCGTGCGCAATCTCTCGGGGGGCAATCAGCAGAAGGTGGTCATCTCGCGCTGGTTGACTCTCAACCCCAAGGTGCTGATCTTGGACGAACCTACGCGGGGGGTCGATGTGGGGGCTAAGGCCGAGATTCACGCGCTGATGAGCGAACTAGCGGCCCAGGGCATGGCTATCTTGATGATTTCCTCGGAATTGCCGGAAATTCTAGGGGTTAGTGACCGCATCCTGGTGATGCGTGAAGGGCGCCTTGTGGCCGAGTTCAGTCGCGAAGAAGCCACTCAAGACCTGATTATGCAGGCGGCAACGGGCCAACTAGAGCGGAGGGTAGCCGCATGAACCGATCATCCAACCACGCGCCTCAATGGGGTGAGTTCCTGCGCCGCAACAGCACTTACGTGATTCTACTGGCCATTGTTCTGGGTTTTGCCGTGCTTGCACCGGAATTTCTGACGGTGAACAATTTGCTCACCGTGGCGTTGCAGTCCACCCTGGTGGCGCTGGCCGCCATCGGGATGACGCTGGCTATCATCACCGGTGGGATTGATCTCTCGGTGGGCTCGGTGGCGGCGCTGAGCGGCGCATTGGCCGCGGGGTTGGCCACACGGGGTGGTCTGGGCACCTACCCGGGTTTGTTGATCGGCCTGATGGCCGGGGCCGGCATCGGGCTACTCAACGCAGCGATGATCGTCTGGGGACGTATCCCGCCTTTCGTGGCCACTTTGGCAAGTATGGCTATTGCGCGTGGTTTGACCCTAGTCTATACCCAAGGGCGCCCGATTGCGGGGCTGGACCGTGCGTTCACCTTTTGGGGCAGTGAGAGCCTATTGGGGGTGCCAATGCCGGTGTGGGTGTTGCTGGTGGTGGCGGTTTTGGTGCACTTGCTGCTTTCGCAAACGGCGCTGGGCTTGCACATCTACGCCATTGGCGGGGGGGAGGAGACCACCCGCTTGGCAGGGGTGAACGTGGGCGTGGTCAAGTTTTGCGTGTACGTCATCAGCGGCGCCACGGCGGCTTTGAGCGGGCTAATTCTGACGGCGCGGCTGTGGTCGGCGCAGCCCAATATCGGCGTGGGGCTGGAATTGGATGCTATTGCGGCGGCGGTGCTAGGTGGCAGCAGCCTAGCGGGCGGTGTGGGAGGTATCCCGGGCACATTGGCCGGCGCTTTTATCATCGGCGTCCTCTCCAACGGCCTCAACTTGCTGGAAGTCCCGTCTTATAATCAGCAGGTCATCAAGGGGTTAGTGTTCATCCTGGCTGTCATGTTAGATTATTTCATCAAGCAACGACGGGCGGTCAGGAGCGGGCGGGTGCCATCGACGGGCTAGCCCGATGACCGGTCGCTTCCTCTTTGTTAGGGGGCAAACGGGGATTGGATGAATTTCTCGCGTTGAGCGGGCGTGGAGTATAATAATAAACACATATCACCTGCCTTGGCGCATGTGCCAGGAGTGGGGTTAAGGGTGTGCCGTGGCGACATCTGGGCAGGATGGAAAGGCTTGAGAGGAGGCCGGTATGTATCACAAAATCATTATTGTAGGCAATCTGGGGCGCGACCCTGAGATGCGTTACGCTCCCAACGGACAACCCGTGACCAGTTTTTCGGTGGCGACCAGCCGCCGCTATACCGCCGGGGATGGACAGGCGGTGGATGAGACGATTTGGTTCCGGATCAGCGTGTGGGGAAAACAAGCCGAGTTGTGCAATCAGTATCTGAGCAAGGGACGGCGTGTCCTGGTAGAAGGGACGCTGATCCCAGATGCGTCTACCGGCAGCCCGCGTATCTTCCAGCGCCGCGATGGGACAGCGGGCGCTGCGTTTGAGGTGCGTGCGACCACGGTGCGTTTCCTGGATCGTAAGGGAGAGACAGCCGAAGGCGTGATCCCCGACATTGAAACGGTTGAGGGGCTGAGCGACGAGGAGAGCATTCCCTTCTAAATGGCGGCGGTCATGAATTTAGAGGATTTCAGCGCGTTTGCGCGCCAGGTGCATGCTGCCCTGGATGCGCTGAACCAGGCCCGTGAAGGCGCCCTGACCCAGGCGCGCCAGTTGACCCGCGCCTCGGCCTACGCCATCCGCGCCATTCACCGTGGGGAGGCCGCGCAAGCGGATGCCTTCCTGGCGCAGGCGCGCGATCTGGCGGAGCAGTTGCAGGGCCTGGCCCAGACCTACCCTCAAATCTTCTACGCTGGTTACACCCAGGATGCGCTAAAGGAATATGCCGAGGCCACGCTCACCGTGGCCATTATCCAAAATCGCCCGTTGCCCACGCCGGAGGCGATGCACCTGGACTACGCCGTCTATCTCAATGGGTTGGCCGAGGTCGTGGGCGAACTGCGGCGGCGCTGTCTGGATATCCTGCGCCAGGGCTACTCGGCAGAGGCCGAGCGTCTGCTAGGCTGGATGGATGAGATCTACAACCTACTGGTTACCCTGGATTACCCAGACGCCTTGACCAACAACCTGCGCCGTCAGACCGACTTGGTGCGGGGCATCGTGGAACGCACCCGCGGCGATCTGACCCTGAGCCTGCGCGAGGAGCGCTTACAGCAGGCTCTTAACCGCCTGGCCCAGCAACTGCCAGAAACCAGCGATGAGCCCGCGCCCGATTCGCGCCTCTGACCTAGTCACATATGTTTATTGCCGCCGGGCCTGGTGGTATCGCTTGCAGGGGTATGCATCCTCGAACACCAGCCACATGCAGGCAGGTGAGGTCTTTCATGCAGCGCATGGGTGGCGGGTCTTTCGGGCGCGCTTGCTCCAAATGCTGGGCTGGGGGGTGCTCTTGGTGGCGTTGCTTGCCTTGGTCGCGTTGGCGGTTTTTTACTGGCTTGGATGAGCGTGTTGTTGGGGCTAGTGCTCCTTTTGTTTGTGGTGGGTTTAGTGTTGCTCTGGCAGGGGCAACGCGAACAACGCCGTGCTGGCCTGCCGTTGGGGCGCCTGCTCTACACCGACCTGCATCCGCTACAACCCACTGAACGGGCCTTCTTCGACGTGCACACCGGGCTGACCGGCAAGCCGGATTACGTGGTACAGCAGGGTGAGGTACTCATCCCAGTCGAGGTGAAAGCCCGCGAAGCCCCACTCCAACCCTACCTGGGGCACGTCTATCAAGTGCTGGCGTATTGCCTCTTGATCGAGAGTCAGACCGGCCGCCGCCCGCCTTATGGCATTTTGCGTTACCGCAACCGCACGTTTGCCATTGATTACACGCCACAGGCCGAGCAAACTTTGCGCGCACTGCTTGCCGAGATGCAGGCGATTGCGCCAGGACGGGCGCCTGCGCGTTCGCATGAGGAAGCGGCGCGTTGTGCGCGGTGCGGGTACCGCGCTCATTGCGATCAGCGCCTTTGAGCGAGAGAGGGTAAAGGGCGGGCTGGTATAATATAAAACAGATGTCCACCTCACGTCCTCTTCCACAGCGTTTTGCGATTGGTTATCACCCAACTATGGCCGTAGCCCCACCAGTGGCCGAGGCCATCCGCCAGTTCCTGGAGCGCCAGGGTTATTCAGAGGTGCTCAGCGCTCCCTTGCCCAATCTGCGCCACCAGCTTCAGCCCGGACAGGTGGACGTGTTGATTGCCCTGGGTGGGGATGGGACGATGTTGCGGGCAGGCCACCTGTGCGCCCCCCTGCACATCCCGGTGTTGGGCATTAACCTGGGACGTTTCGGCTTTCTGATGGAGGTGCGTCAGGAGGAGTGGCCGCGCCGTCTGCCGTTGTTGCTGAGTGGCCAGTATTGGTTGGAGGAGCGCATGATGCTGTGGGCTACCCACCTACGCGGGGAGCACAAACTGGGCGAATGGAGTGTGCTCAATGAGGTGGTGGTGTGCCGTGGGCAGATTGTGCGACCGGTGCGCCTAAAAGCGGCGGTGGATGGCTACCCTTTGAGCACCTATATCGCCGATGGGCTGATTGTGGCGACCCCGACCGGCTCCACGGCCTACGCTCTGGCGGTGGGGGGGCCGATCATGCCGCCGGAGTTGCGCAGTATCCTCATCGTAGCCGTAGCACCGCACCTGTCCATGGATCGGGCGGTCATCCTCCCGGAGGAAGCCGTGGTCACCGTGACTGTGCAATCCAGCCACCAAGCGGTGATGAGCGTGGATGGCCAGGCACCAGTGGCGCTGGAGAACGACGATGTGGTGCGGGTGGAAGCCAACCACAACACGGTTAAGTTTGTACGCTTCCAGGATCGCGGTTATTTCTACCGCAATCTAAACGCTTATATGGAACTCAACCCCGCTGCGATGGATAACGAGTCATGAGCCAGACCTCCCCCGATGTCCTTTACTGCGTCAATCATCCTGACCGCGAGACGTTATTGCGCTGCAATCGCTGCGAGCGGCCGATCTGTCCCGAATGTGCCGTACTCACCCCGACCGGCTACCGCTGCAAGGACTGCGTGCGCAATCAGCAGAAAGTCTTTGATACTGCCCAGTGGTTCGACTATCCCTTGGCGATTGTCATCGCGGGCGTACTGAGTTTCCTGGGTAGCCTGATCACCAGCCTGCTGGGTTTTTTCACCCTCTTTGTGGCGCCGATAGCGGGGGCGGTCATCGCTGAGGCGGTGCGCTGGGCCACCCGGCGGCGCCGTTCGCGCTGGCTTTATCGCGCGGCGACGCTGGCGGCGGTGATCGGCGGGGTGGTGCTGATTCTAGCCCAGGTGGCGGGCTTCCTTTTTGGCCTGAATGGCCTCTCGATCTGGCCACTGGTGTGGCAAGGCGCTTATGTGGCCCTGGTCGGTAGCACAGTTTTCTACCGTTTGACCGGGATTAAGATTTAGCCAACAGGTTGGGATGCTTCGCGAATTGCGCATTGAGAATTTTGCCATTATCGAGCACCTGGAACTCACCCTGGAGCCGGGCTTGACTGTGTTTACCGGCGAGACCGGCGCGGGAAAATCCATTCTGCTGGATGCGCTGGCGACCGTGCTGGGCGGCCCTGCGGACGTGACCCTGATTCGTAGCGGCGCCGAGCGTGCGCTGATTGAAGCCACCTTCGAGGTGGTGGATTCGGTGCGCGAGCCATTGATGGCCCTGCTGGAGGCCGAAGATCTGCTGGATGAGGATCGTGAGCGGGTGGTGCTGGCGCGAGAATTGCGCCAGGGCGGGCGCAGCGTGGCGCGTGTCAATGGGCGTAGCGTCAGCCTCGGCCTGCTGCGGGAAATTGGGCGCTTACTGGTGGATATTCATGGTCAATCGGAGCATCTTTCGTTGCTGGATGTGCGCCAGCACCTGGCGTTGCTGGATCGCTACGCCGGGAATGGTCCCTGGGTGGAGGCTTACCGTCAGGCCTATCGCGAATGGCGTCACCTGGAACGCGAATTGCAGCGCCTGCACGAGGCTGAGCGCGATGCCGCTCAGCGCGTGGATTTGCTCACCTTCCAGATTCGCGAGATTGAGGCGGCGGCGCTCCAGCCCGGCGAGGAGGAGGATCTGCGTCAGGAACGCAATCGCCTGGCCAACGCCGAGAACCTGGCCAGCCAAGTGCAGCAGGCCCTGGCGTTGCTGGACGAGGGGGCTGGCGAGACGCCCGCGCTGACCGACTTGCTGGGCCAGGTGGCGCAGGCGCTGCATGTGATTGCGCGGCTGGATCCAAGTCAGCAGGGGCTGAGCGAGCAGGCCGAAAGCGTGCTGGCGAGCGTGGAAGAGATGGCGCGTGATTTGCGCCGTTATCAAGAGCAAATCGAATACAACCCGCGCCGCCTGGAGAAGGTGGAAGAGCGCCTGGATCTCATCCAGCGCCTCAAACGCAAGTACGGCGGAAGTATTGAGGCGATCCTGGCCTATGCTGAGAAGGCGCGCCAGGAACTGGATACCATTACCCACGCCACCGAGCGCATCGCCGAACTGGAAGCTCAGCGCGAGGCGCTCCAGCACCAGTTGCGCGAGCGCGGACTGGCACTTTCGGTGCGGCGTCAGCAGGCGGCGGCAGGCCTGAGTCGAGCGGTGGAAGCCGAACTGACCGATTTGAGCATGCAGGGCGCGCGTTTTGAAGTGGCGATCACACAGGTGGAAGATCCGCAGGGATTGCCGCTAGAGGACGGGCGTGCTGTGCGCTTTGATGAGCGTGGTTTGGATCAGGTAGAGTTTCTCATCGCCCCCAATCCAGGTGAGGGGCTCAAGCCCCTGGTCAAGATCGCCTCAGGTGGGGAGACTTCGCGTCTGATGCTGGCGCTGAAGCGCGTTTTGACTCAGGCAGATGTCATCCCGACCCTAATCTTCGACGAGATTGATCAGGGCATTGGCGGCCGGGTGGGCAGTGTGGTGGGTGAGAAGTTGTGGTTGTTGGCGCGCCAGCATCAGGTCTTATGCGTGACGCATCTGCCACAATTGGCGGCTTACGGTGACTATCACTACGGGGTGCGCAAGCAAGTGCAAGGCGGGCGCACCACGACGCGCGTGCAGGCGTTGGAAGGCGAACCGCGCATTCTGGAACTGGCGCAGATGCTGGGCGGACAGAGCACCGCCCATTTGAATGCGGCCCGTGAGACACTAGAACGCGCCCAACAGCGGGCGCGGGCTTTGGCGGTTTCACCAGCCGGGGGCGGTGTGGGCGGGGAAGGATAAAAGTTGGGGTTTCAGATGGCACATGAGATCCTCCCGCCTTTACGCATTCTGCTCTTAGGCCCACCTCAAATCGAGTATGGGGGGCACCCGTTGAGGATTCAGCGCCGTTTGCTGCGCACCCTGCTCTTTTATCTGGCGACGCAGACCGAGCCGGTAGGGCGGCAAACCCTGCTGGATCTCTTCTGGCCGGATGAGGGTGAGGAAGATGGCCGTCGTCACTTACGTGAGACGCTGAGCAAACTGCGCACGGCCCTGCCCCTGCCGACCCTGCTGCATACCACGCAGGACTTAGTATGGCTTGACCGCGTTCAGGTGTATGTGGACGTGCGTGAGTTCCAGATGCTGATGCATCAAGCGCGCATTTATCTCAAATTACCTCTAAAGGCCCCATTGCCTGAGGCGGTGTACCAGCGTCTGTGCAAGGGAGTCAATCTTTGGCGTGGGCATCGTTTTCTCGCGGGCGCAGATTTACCTTCCACTGAGGCGTTCGATACATGGCTGTCCTTGACCTCGGCCACCCTAGAAAATGCCCTGATGACAGCATTGGAGGTGTTGGCCGAGCACGCCGCGCTCAGTGGCGATCTGGATGAAGCCATTCAGTGGGCGCGGCGGGTGTTGCAAATAGATGAATCGTACTGGCGCCTGCGGGCGCGCATGATCGGTTGGTTGTGCGATTTGGGGCAATATGCCGCAGCCCAAGAAGAGTGTGAGCGGGTACAACGTGACCTGGCTGCCGAGGGGATCAACGAGGTGCCGGGGGAGTTTCAATCCCTGTGTCAACGGTTGCATCAGGCGCTCCAGCAGCCTCGCCCACCCGAGCCTGCGCCTTGGTTCAGCCTGCGCACCCTGCATGTGCCTTTTGTGGGGCGAGATGAGGTGATGGACACGCTGCGTACGCTGGCGCTCCAGGGCGGCGTGGCGGTGCTGTGGGGCGAAGCGGGCAGTGGTAAAAGCCGCCTGATGTTTGAACTCTACCAGTCCTTGCAGCCTGCACCGCGCCTGGTGTTAGCCAGTGCATCGGCGCATGAGAAAGATATCCCTTATCACCCTCTAGGGTCAGCCTTGCAAGAAGCGGTTCTGACCGAGGAATGGCAGAGTCTGCCGCCGCATTGGCTGCAAATTCTGTTCCCGCTTCTGCCTGAATTGGCTGTTTATATTCCCCCCGGCGCGCCATCACTGCCAGAGACCCGCGAGGTGCACCTCGCGGCGGCGGTGGAGCAGGTTATGCGCCACCTGAGCCAGCGGGGGCATGTGCTTGTCTTCCTGGACGATGCGCAGTGGTGCGACGCGGCGACCCTGAACGTGCTAGCCCATCTGATCAATCAGCGCTTTTTTACCCGCGGTAATTTGCTGGTCATTGCCGCTCGTCCTGAAGAGCCCAACGCAGCGCTACAGACCTTCCTGACCACTTCACCGATCTCCTGGCTGGTGAAGCCGATCACGTTAGGGCCGCTTTCTACCGAGGCAGTGGCCCAAATGACTCGTTATGCGCTGGGACAGCCTGCGCCTGCGGCGTGGGTGACCGCCCTGGAACGGGCAACTGGCGGCAACCCCCTCTTTATTCTGGAGACCTTGCGTGCTTTGTTGGAAGCCCACCCGGATCTCGATCCGGAAAACCTGCCGCGCACGTTTCCGGTGGCCCAAAGTGTCCGCGCCCTGGCCAACGAACGCCTGCACTTGCTACGGCCTCAAACGCGCCAGATCCTGCTGGCAGCAGCCGTTCTAGGCGAGACCTTTCGTTTAGATGTTCTCCAGGCTATGCTGCAAGAACCAACCGAGGTCATCGTTGACGCGCTGGAAGAGATGGAGCGCGCTTTTCTGGTGCGTCCGAGTGAGCACATTCGTGGCGCGTATTTTTTCCAGCATCCGCTGATCCGCGAGGTGTTGCTGTTGGAGTCGAGTGAGGCGCGCTTGCAGTTCTTGCATCTGCGGGCAGCGCGGGCGCTGGAGCAATGCGGGTATGGGGCCGCGGAGGCGGCGGCTATTGCCAGCCATTTTGAAGCTGGAGGGGAAGAAGCCCAGGCGATCCATTACTGGGTTGAGGCAGCCTACCAGGCGGCGTTGAGAGGGCACGGCGACGAAGCCGGGGAGGCCTTTACGCGGGCCGAGACGTTACTCCTGCACCTGGAGCGCCCCCTACCCCCTGAGTTGCTTCACCGCCTGTATAGCGGGTGGGCGGAGGTAGCGTTCAATCGCTATGACCTGGAGACCTGTCAACGTTGTTATGCGGCTCTGTTGAGCCACGGGGAGCAACGCTATGAGGCCTGGCTGATCGGGAGCGGGTTGAGTGGCCTGGGGCGGGTGGCCACGGTGCGAATGCAGGCGCGCCAGGCGATGAATTACCTGGAACAGGCGCTGCCTTACTTGGAAAAGAGCGGCCATCTGGAAGAGCAGATGGAAGCGCTCAACCGCAAGGCAGCGGCCCTGCTTTTACTTAATCGCTTTTATGATGCCGTGCTGATCTACCAACGTGTGCTGGAAATGGGACAGGCGGTGGAGACGCTGAGCGGTCAGCGGGCGCTGGGAAACGCACGGTATCAACTGGCCAAGGCGTATTACATTCTGGGCTGGCCAGAACGGGCTGGTGTCTTTGCCGAGCAAGCCCTCTCGCAGAGCCGTGCGCTGGACGCGCTGGGCTTCCGCGGACGAGCAATGCTGGCGCTGGCGCTATCTCGTCTGGAGATGGGTGAGTTTGCGGCGGCGTTGGAGGCCTGCCAGCAAGGTTTGCAAGAGGCGGAGCGCTGGGGCAATGCAGCCCTGGCCACCCGTTTGTGGCTGTGCCGCGCTCAGGTCGGTTTGAGGGTGGGGCTCATTCAATCCGCATGGGAAGCCTTAGAACGTGCCCGTGCTCAGGTTACCACGCTGAGCAAGCGCAATCCGGTACTCTCCGAGGTTCATACCACCCAGGGTGATCTGTGGCTGGCGCTGGGGGATTACGCCGCGGCCTTGACCGAATATCGCGCCGGCCTAGAAGTCGCTCAGGACTTGCATTCCTCAACCGAGGCCCTTTATCGTCTGGGATGGGCGCTGGTGCTCAGTGGGCAATCTCAGGGTGGCTTGAATTTCCTCCGTCGTGCTATCGAACTAAGCCGCACTACCGAGATGACCCATGTGGCCCTAGCGGCGGAGATGGCCTTGGCGGAAGCCCACTACGTTTTGAGCAACCTGGAAGAGGCCCAGCACGTCGCCCACCGGGCCGCGGATGAAGCCGCCCAGCGCAAAATGCAGCCCTTGCTGTTGCGCTATCATGCCTTACAAGCCTACATTGCTCAACGCCAGCAAGTGCGAGATCTGGTGCTCCGTCATGCCCGTTTGCTCATTGAGCACGCCCGATCTCTCCAGTCCTTTCTTTTTGAAGCCATCGGGATCGGCCTGGCGTTGCAAGCGGTTGACGGCGCCGAGACAGATGAAGTTTTCCACCAACGCCTGGAAGCCCTGCGCCAACAACTGCTCCATGACATCACGGCCGACCACCTGCGCGTGCGCTTTGAACAGCGCCTTCACCAGTGGCTGAATCACGCCGCATAGGGCTATTTTGTCCACGTTTTGGCAACGTCAATCTTGTAAACTTATTTTAAACAAGGACGTTGCCAAGCGGGCAGAGGCACGAGGGACCCTCTGCAAGAAGGGCTGAAAGTGAAAACAAGCGGAGCACTTTCAGCCCTTTAACCTTTAAAGTTAAGCCGCGTCGCTACGCAGGCGGGCGAGAGTTACGCCGTCGCCGCCCTCACCCTCCAAACCGCGTTCCCAGGCGGCCACATAGGGGTTCTGCCCCAGCGCCTGGCGGATCGCTTGGCGCAGGCGGCCAGTGCCCTTGCCGTGAATGATGCGCACAAGCGGTAGACCGGCCAGATAAGCGGCTTCCAGGTGACGCTCCAGGGCAATCAGCGCGTCTTCGGCGCGCTGCCCGCGCAGATCAAGTTCCAGGCCTGGCGAGGGGGCAATTAGGCTTGGGCTGGGAGTGGTGGGGGCGGGGGCGAGTTTGCGACGACGCGGGGTAGGGGCGGCCGCCGCAAGGGGGGGTGGCTGCCCCTGGCCAGCGCGTTGGATATCGTGTTGGGCAACGCGCAGGCGCAGATTGCCTAGTTGCACTTCTACTTCCTCTTCGTCTTGGGCCACTACGGTGCCTTCCAGCCCCAGCGAGCGGATGCGCACCCGCTCGCCGATGGCCGGGCGCTCAGGCGGGGTGACCGGGGCGATGGCGGGGCTAAGGGCCTTTTCAACGCGTTCCTGCAGGGTGCCGGTGGCCTCGGCAGCGCGTTTGATCTCTTCGAGGGGCAGGCGGGCGCGGGCCAATTCCCGACGTAAGCGCTCAATCTCATCGCGCAGGGCAGCCAGTTCGGCCTCGGCCTGTTCGGTGGCCTGGCGCAGAATGGCCTGACGCTCCTCCTCAATTTGCTCCAGGCGGCGCGCCAGTTCCTGGCGCAGGGCCTCGGCTTCGGCGCGGGCCTGCTCGGCCTCGGCGCGGGCCTGGCGGGCCAGATCGCGCTGCCGGTGGATCTCTTCCAGCAGGTCTTCGGCGCGCAGGTCAGAGGGGCTGAGCATCGCGCGGGCGGCGGCTATGATCTCAGGCGGTAGCCCCAGGCGCTCGGCGATGGCCAGCGCGTTGCTGCGCCCAGGTAACCCCAGGGTGAGGTGGTATGTGGGTTGCAGGGTTTCCACGTCGAATTCCACACTGGCATTGACCACCCCAGGGGTGGTGTGGGCAAAGGCCTTCAGTTCGGGGTAATGGGTTGCGACCAGGCAGGTGACCGGCAGGGCTACCAAATGCGCCAAGATCGCCCGCGCTAGTGCCGAACCTTCCTGAGGATCGGTGCCGGCGCCCAGTTCATCCAGCAGCACGAGGGCCCGCGGCGTGGCGTGCTTGAGGATGCGCACGATGTTGGTCACATGCCCGGAGAAGGTGGAGAGGGATTGTTCAATGGACTGCTCATCGCCAATATCGGCGAAGACATCGTCAAAGAGGCTTAGGGTTGAGCCGGATTGGGCCGGGATGTGCAGCCCGGCCTGGGCCATCAGCGCCAGCAGGCCCACTGTTTTGAGTGAGACGGTCTTGCCGCCTGTGTTGGGGCCCGTAATGACCACGGCAAAGGTTTTTTCGTCCAACGCCACGTCAATCGGCACCACGCGGGCAGGATCGAGCAGGGGATGGCGGGCGCGGTAGAGACGCAAGGTGCTGCCGGGGTGGGTGGGCCGGGTGGGGTTGAAGGACACCAGCACCGGCTCTGCGGCGCGCAGGTCTTCGGCGTACTTGGCGGCCATCAGCGCCAGATCGAATTCGGCCAGGGCTACCACCAAGGTGGTGATGACCGCGGCGTGCTCGCCCACCTGGGCCGAGAGAGCGGCCAGGATGCGGCGCTCTTCGTCGCGCGCAGCCAGTTGCAACTCGTGCCAGGCGTTGTTCAAATCCACCACGGCGAGGGGCTCAACGAAGAGGGTCGCGCCAGAGGCTGACTGGTCGTGGATGATGCCGCGCAAGTGCCCTTTGGCCTCGGCCTTGAGCGGGAGGACATAGCGGTCGTTGCGCAGGGTAATCAGGCTCTCTTGTAGCCAAGGGGCTACTTTGGGGTCGTTCATAATGGTATTGAGGCGCGCCAGTAAGCGCTCGTGGGCCACCTTGATCTCGGCGCGCAGGGCCGCCAGGCGCGGAGAGGCGCTATCCAGCACCTCGCCACGCTCAGAGATGGCGCGGGAGATGGCTTCAATCAGGCCAGGGGGCGGGGGCAGGCGAGCGGCTAGGTCTGCCAGGTGGGGAAATTCTGCAGTGTGGCGTTCGAAGAAACGCGCCAGGTCACGTGCGGCTTCCAGCGTGGTCTTGATTTCCAGCAATTCGCTGCCCAGCAGCACCCCAGCGCGAGCGGCACGCTCCACCGGGGGACGCACGTCTCGGGCGCCGCCTACGCCGATCTCAGCGTAGCGGTTGAGCAGGTGGCGGGCTTCGGTGGTACGGGCCTGGCGCCGCATGACCTCGTCAAAATCGGTGCTAGGACGCAGGGCGCGTGCCAGTTCGGCTGAGGCGCTGAAGGCCGCGTAGCCTGCTAGGCGTTCCAGGATTTTGGGGAATTCCAATGTGTGGAGCGACTTCTCATCCATAGCAGGATGATTTTACCCCTTTTTATGTTGCCTAGTCGATGATAAGGTGCACAGTGCCGTTTCGAATTAAAATTTTGCCATGGCTGGGTGGAATCGGCCGTTAGCCCACTCTACACCACGTTGTAGGGAGTGACGCACTGCTATGGATAATGCTGAGATCGCGCCGTTCATCGGCCCGAACGGGCTCAAATACCTCAATGTCACCGCTCATCCGTTGAATCTCTTTGACCTGGATCATGGGGAGTTTGTGGTACCGCCCAGCGGGTGGGTGGTCAACGTGGAGATCGAGGTACTGGCCAGCCGCCGCGTAGGCGACATTCAGGTGGATTACACCCGCCCGCGTAAAGATACCGCAACCGAAGGCCTTTTGCGGCAGTGGAAGGCCCGGGATGTGATCATCATCGGTAGTTCGACCGCGGCCGTGGCCTACCCGGATCTGGTCTATGCGCCGGTGATGGTGATGAAAAACCAGCGTCTGACCAAAGTTGCCCATGCGCGGCGCTTTTCGGTGCCGGTGCCGGATGATGAGGTGGCAACGGCCACTCGGAGGGTGGGGGTGGGTGCCCAGGGTCTCCAACCGTCTGTCGTACAAGTAGAAAGTGGTTTGAAAGGGGACTGATAGGTCATTCCCATCCTAAATTTGCTATAATAATTATACGTTTGTCACGCTCACAGCTACCGTTTTCGATAGGGGGCGCCGTTGACCTTAAAGTGCACTCTCATTGCTACTCTGGGAACAGAGCCGCAGGTTATCACGGCGGGGTTGGATTTGCTGTTAGCGCGTCACGAGCCGATTCGCCGGGTGGAGGTGATCCACACTGGTGGAAATGCTGCTATTGAGCAAGCGGTGCAAACCCTGCACGCAGCCTTTGCGCAGCCGCCCTACCGTGACCGGATTGCCCTGCACCTGACCCCCATCCAAGATGAGCGTGGGGGCAGCGTGAGTGACGTTGAAACCCCCAATGCCATCCAATGGGCCTTTCGGACACTTTACCGCAGTGTGTGGCAGGCCAAACAAAATGGGGAGCGTTTGCACTTATTGCTGGCCGGAGGGCGCAAGACGCTGAGCGTATTCGCACTGGTGACAGCGCAGATGTTGTTTGATGAGGGGGATCATTTGTGGCACCTTTATTCGGCGGGGGAGTTTCTCGCCAGCCGCCGCTTGCATCCGCAGCCCGGCGATGAGGTGCACCTGGTTCCTGTGCCGGTGTTGCTGCGCGAAGCCCTTTCGCCAGCGCTAACCCACCTGCGCGCGGTCAGCGATCCCTACGAGGCGCTGGAACGTCTGCGTCGGCTGGACCTGGAAAAGCGGGTGTGCGAGGCACAAGTCTTTGTGGAGACGGTGCTCACTGAAGGTGAGCGGCGGGTGGTAGAGCCACTAGTACGCGAGGGACTGAGCGACCATGAATTGGCGCAGCGCCTGTACCTCTCCAAACGCACGGTAGAGCGACACCTGCGTTCGGCCTACAGCAAAGCCGCGGTGCATTGGGGGCTGGAGGACATCAACCGCGCGCAGTTGGTGGCGCTGTTGGGATTGTATTATCAGTACCGTCATGACGAAAATGCGGGAAAATCCGCATGACAAGAGGAATCGCGTGTGCTACATTAAGGATGCCCGTACGGGAGTCGCTGCGAGGGGGCGAGCGACACGGGGTGCAGGACTTACCGGCGGGCCTTTCGGTATTTTGGGACGAGGAAAGGAGGTTGCATGAGTGACGAACGCCGTGAACGCGCCCTGAAACTAGCCCTGGCCGGCCTGCTGCACGATGTGGGGAAAATTAAACTGCGCGCTGGAGAATCCAGCGCTTCTCGTATTTGGGACGATGAGGCCAAGCGAGATTATGGTCGCTTGCACGCCCTCTTGACCTATGACGTAGCGGGTGAATGGTTGCCGCCTTTCCCAGGTAGTGAGGCGGTTAAGAATTGGGCTGCTCAGCACCACCGTCCTTTCGCACGCGAACACGATCTAGTGCGCCTGGCAGACCGACTCTCTTCGGGTGAGCGCTCTGAGATGGAAAAAGAAGATGCGGTTCACACCCAACCCAAGCAGTTGCTCTCCATCTTCTGCGTGGTGCGCGCCGATAACCAGAATAACCCCTCTAGGTTCTATTGGCCGCTGCGTCCGCTTGACCTAGACGAAAACACCACTGCCGAGAATTGGTTCCCGGCTCTCGAGCTGGACGAAGACGAAGTTAAGGAGAACTACAAGAGACTATGGTCGGGTCTTAATGAGGAAGCCCAAAACCTCCAATGCGCCCACGCCAAGGAGGGCGACCTGGAAACCTATCTGGAAAACCTGCTTCACCTTATGCAGCGTTACACCTGGAGTGTACCCTCGGCCTATTACCACAGCCTGCCCGATATCAGTCTCTATGACCACAGCCGCATGACCGCTGCATTGGCTGCGGTGCTGGCCGACATTGCGCTCGCCGATGAGGACTTGCGCGCCTTGGCTCAAACCCCCCAGGAGAGCGGTACCCAAGTGGCATTGCTGGTTGGCGGTGACCTCTCGGGTGTGCAAGACTTTATTTATACCATCACTGATCGTGGTGCTACCAGTTCGTTGCGCGGGCGTTCGTTTTACCTGCAACTGCTCACCGAGGTGGCTGCACGTTATATCCTGCGTTGCCTGGATCTACCCATTACCAATCTGATTTATGTTGGCGGAGGCAACTTCTACCTGTTAGCCCGCGCCACCGACACCGAGGACTTGAACCGCATCCGTCAAGACCTCAGTCGCATCTTGTATCGCCATCACCAGGGGGATTTATATCTGGCCGTAGCCGGCCTGCCGCTGGCTGCGCGCGACTTCTTCGAGGGGCGCATCAGTCAAAAATGGCAGGAACTCGGTGAATTGCTCCAGGCGGTCAAGAAGCAGCGCTTTGTGGAGTTGCCGGCGCCGGAACTGGCGGATTTGTTCAAACCTCAGGGGCATGGGGGTAATGAGCAAGTGCAGTGCAGCGTATGTGGGCGTGAATATGAAGATGTGCATCCGGATAAAGATAATCCTGATGTGCGCAAGTGTGACGCCTGTGAATCTTTCGAAGAAGAGATCGGTGACCCGTTGCGTAAGGCGCACTACTTGATCTGGGACTTCGAACCTCAACTCCCGGCTCCACCGGCTCAGTTCGCACCTTCAAACCGATCCACTTCCTGGAAAGCAGTGCTCAAAGATCTGGGACTACATGTGCACATTGAGGAAACGCTCAACGGGCTGCATGCGCCGAAAGGGCGACGGCTGATCTTGGCATTGGATGAATCAAGTTGGAAGAATCTTAGGCCTTCTGCACAGGTAGCGGTGGGGCGGCGCTTTCTGGTCAATGTGACGCCCTTGGTTTCAGGGCAAGACATTTCAGAGTATGGTGAGAAGTACCGCCAGAGGGTTGAACAATCCCTGAGAGAGGGTGCTGTCAAACCGTTTGAACTGCTAGCCATGCAGGCTGAAGGAATAAAGCGCCTGGGGGTATTGCGCATGGATGTGGACAATCTCGGGCAACTCTTTGCCCAGGGGTTAGGAGAAAAGGCTACTCTCTCCCGCGTCGCTGCGCTGAGTTTCGCCATCAGCCTGTATTTTGAGGGGTGGGTGGGTGTGCTGGCGCAAAGGCGCAATCGCCAAAATGGCGATCGCTTGTACGCCATCTATTCAGGTGGCGATGATCTCTTCTTCGTCGGCGCATGGGACGAGGTAGTGGAACTGGCGCGTGAAATCCGGCGCGATTTAACTCCTTATGCGGCTAACCACCCTGGCATCCACACCAGTGCTGGCATGGTGCTCATCGGTGGCAAATACCCCCTGGCACAGGCTGCACAGGATGCTGGGCGCGCCGAGGAGATGGCCAAACGGCATAAATGGTGGGACGAAGCCGGCAATGCTCACAAAAAGGATGCCATTTGTTTCCTGGGGCGGGTGCTGCCCTGGCAGCGCTTTGGGTTGACAAAGAGCCCTTCGGTCGCGTTTGATACGGCCTACGATACGTTGATTTTCTTGGAAAATCTCGTGCAAAGTCACGATGCCAGCCGTTCGTTGCTTCGCACTTTACTGCGTCTGGACGAACGTTATCAAGAGGTGAAGGAAGCCCGTCGACGTGCGGGGCGCGATTTAGGTGTCAACCATCGTCCGCAGCCTATTTGGGGCCCGTGGAACTGGCTTTTTGAATACCAACTGGCGCGGTTGCAAAAGATGTACGAAAAACAACCCGCCACCGGGCAAAACCTGAAGACCTTGCGCCAGGAGATGAAGGCGGCGTTTCACCAGCGTATTGAGTGGGTGGGCCTGGCGGCGCGCTGGGCAGAGCTAAAGACGAGAAAGGGTGATTGAGTGATTTAAGGAGAGTTCATGGAGTGGGCAGATACTCATGAGTGGCGAGGATTTTTGCTTAGAATTGTTCACTCGGCCTGAACATTATGAAGAGACCCCCTTAAGAGATCGCAAGTCATGGATCAATCTTGGGGATCGCGAGGGACAAGCGGAATTCCTACGCGACTTCATTGCGCTGGCTAATACTGCACGACTTTTCGGAAAACCTGCTTATCTTCTGTTAGGCATCAATGACAAGGGAGAAATTGTTGGGATTGATGAAATGATTAAGCTCCTTGGGTTGCAAGGCTTGGAGGATTACCACATCGCAGAAAAAATACGCAACAGGGTTAGCAATTTGATAAGAAAGTATATTACTCCATTGCATCCCCGTTGGGAGTTTAAATTTTGCAGAACGGAAGAGAAGAAAGCGCTAGGTTACTTTCAAATTGCGCCTATTCCAAGCGAGCCTTTCAGAGTGAAACAGAATTTTGGCTATCCTGGGGGCTCACTTCAACCTGAACAGTGCTGGATTCGGATGGGAGAAAGCAAGCAAGAAGTGACATTACGAGAAATTTCTCCCGAACAGGCCCCGTACTGCTATTCATACGCGCAAGTACCATATTTGCTACCCCGCTGTTGGCGCGATTACATGAATGGGTGTATTGATGAATTAAACCTCAACTCCTATATTGAGAGTCGGTATATCGAGGTATGGACAGAGTCTGGATCCCTCCTTGAAGAGGAAGTTAAAAAATTTCTCAATGACTCAAACACGCGATGGCTAATTATAGAAGGCGTGGCGGGCAGTGGTAAAACGTTGTTTCTTAAGCGCTGGATAAGACAACAAGCTGAAAACAATCTAGCGGCGATAGATGAAATTATTCGTCGCGAAGAATATTCACCCCCAGTTAATTGGATCCCTGTCTATTTCAGGCTTGGTCAACGTGATCATATTGGAAATCAAAACGATCTTGCTACGCAACTATTAGACAATATAAATTCGAAAGGAAATTTCTGGGAAAAACGTCCATCAAATCCAGAACACTTGTTTGAATATAATGACTTAAAATGGCTTTTCTGCCTAGATGGTTTAGATGAGATTTACGAAGTCAGGAAAATTGAACAGTTTATTAGAGGCTTGCGAGGATTCTTAGAACGATTTCCCAGGGTAAAAGTAGTCCTCACTACACGACCGGGTTTTGCAGGTTTGCTAGGCGAATCGGACCCCGGTAAGATTATCCGAATTAAGGGATTCAACCCGAAGCAAGTCGAAAGTTATATTGCCAAGTGCTTAGCTGCAAGTTCAATTGATCTTAAGCCAGAGAATGTTGAAGACATTATCCGCTATTTACGTTCCGATCCGGATTTAGAGGGATTGTGCACCTTACCAGTATATCTAGAGGCCGCCATTGAAGAAATATTGGGTGTCCCTGTGCCTCCTCTTGAGTTTAACGGACCTATCACAGCAGAGGCCTCAGAACCGATTAGGGCAGAATCGGACGAAAATTTATCCAGCAGGATGGGGCACAAAGAACGAATCAGCTCGCTGTCTTCTATTCGGCCTGACCTAAAAGTAAAGCTTGAAGACATGATCCTGGAAAGTGAAGATCAAGTCCCAATAAGCGAAGAGCCTTCTTCCATAGGGTCTAAAGACGATGATATGGAAAGAGAGTATCTTGCATACTCTTTGCCACGAAGAGCGGTCCTGATAGATAGGATTTATCAAAGGTTGTGGAACCGAGAAATAAATCGTCGGGTAGGAAAAGAGCGTGACCTTAGAAAGCACTTTACAAATGTGGGCGAATTAGCCCTAAGCCTTGATGGACACTCTGAGGCTTGCCCCTGGCAAGATGCGCAGAAGTTCTGTACACAAAAAGGGCTGGAGTGGATCCTAAACATGGGTGGGGTGCTTGTTGAAAATGAGTCCGGTTGGGTTAGGTTTTACAACGAGTTAACAAAGACCTATTTTGCGGCAAGTTTTGTCAAACCTTATGTCATAGAAAACAATGTTGATCAAAAAGTTCGACGTCAGATTTGTAAATGTAGCCCAGAGTTTAGAGAAAGAGTTCGCGAACTCCTTGCTGAATTGGTTGTTAAAGATCCCGATCCAACTTTTAGCTGCTAAGAAAAGGAGGTTACCCATGCCTGTCGAATCGAATGATCTCAAAACCATCATTGTTGACCCCGAAGGGGCCGAGACCCTGGTTAGGGTTGCGGACCAGTTAGGGAGGCAACTGAAAGAAAATGGCTTGACCACCAGCCAGATCCGTGCGCTCTTCGGCGAAGTGCGCCAGATCCAAGCCCAGTGGAGCCTAGGGGGTGACCAGGGCAAAAATGCGCGCCGTCGGCTGGTCTTGCTCAAGCCCAAAATGGCTTATCGCGCGCGCAAAGAACGTGGTAAAGCCGTGGAGGAGTTGGTGAATGTCCTTCAACCAGCGCTGGATCTGGTCATCGAAGTCAAGGATGATAAAGAACAAGAAAAACGTTTCAATCATTTCGTACAGTTCTTCGAGGCCATCCTGGCCTACCACAAAGCTTACGGCGGTAACTAATTCTGTAAGGAGGGTGTCATGGCCAATAATCAGCGAATCCAACTCAAAGGGCGTGTGTTTATCACCTTCAACATCAAGGCCGTTACCGGCCTACACATTGGCGGAACCGAAAGCGGGATTGAGATCGGAGGCGTGGATAAGACCGTCATTCGCGATCCGCTGACCAACCGCCCCTATATCCCCGGCTCTTCGCTCAAGGGCAAGGTGCGTAGTTTATTGGAGAAATACAAGGGGCTACGCCAGAACCAGCGCATTGGGCAAGGCTACATTCACTCCTGCGACGACGAGAAGGAGTATCCCCAATGCGATGTGTGTCAGGTGTTCGGGGTGCCTGGTGAACGCGGCTTTGCCACCCCTACTCGCTTGGTGGTGCGGGATGTGATGATGACCGATGACAGCGCCCAAGCCTTAGAAGTCAGTGGGCGTACTGACTTACCCTACACCGAAGTCAAGACCGAGGTCTCGATTGACCGCGTTACCTCCGCCGCCAACCCGCGCCAGATGGAACGCGTCCCAGCGGGTACTGTCTTCGGACCCGCAGAACTGGTCTATAGCCTCTATGATGGCGATGGCTGCAATGTGGGAAATGATATCGAGCGCCTGCGCACCTTGGTGGAAGGCTTGCAGTTGCTTGAGGACGACTACTTGGGCGGGCTGGGCTCGCGCGGCTCAGGCAAGGTCAAATTGCAAGACATTACCGTGACCCTGCGCGTCGGCGAAAAGTACGCCGAAGAAAAGCAAACTCTGGGGAGTTATGATCATCTTGAGGCCTTGGTCAAGGGCTTAGAGACGTTACAAAACCAGATTCGCCGGTATGTGGGCTAACACCCCGGGGGAGGGCATGATGCCGCGCCTGACGGCTTACCATCTATCCTTCAAAAGCGGGCTACACATTGGCCAGGGTGCCGAAAGCCTAGGAGAGACCCTGAGCCATCTGCCTGCCGATACCCTCTTTGCCGCTCTGGTACACACCTGGCGTCATCTGGGTGAAAATATAGAGGTTTGGCTCAAGCCTTTCACTCAAGAGCCACCCAACCCACCGTTTCGGCTCACGTCGGGTTTCCCTTTTGTTGGAGGGGTGCGTTTTTACCCCATGCCGGTGGATTTAAGTAGCCTGTTCTTGCCTCAAACGCTGCGAGACGCCCGTTACGGCAAAAATCTCAAGCGCATTCGTTACCTTTCTGAGGGTCTGGTGCACAAAGCCCAAGCCGGTGAAAACCTGGATACCTATCTTTTCCCTCCCGATGAGAATGAAGAACCCGATCGAGGGGTGGCCTTGCAAGGGGGAACCCTATGGCTCCTGAAGGACGAGGTGGAGCAACTGCCCGGGAGCCTGCGCAACCTGAAGAATGGGGTCAAGCGGTCACTGCGCGCCTTGCGTTTCATGTCTATTTGGCAGGAGCAGGAGGTTCCGCGCGTGACGGTAAACCGCATCCACCAGGGTTCGACCATTTATCATTCTGCGCGGATCGTCTTTGCTCCCGGGGCTGGGCTATGGTTCGGGGTGGAATGGCTGCGGCCGGAGGAGGAAATTCGCCCTAACCTTAGTTTCAAAGCAGGCTTTGAACACGGGCTTAAAACCCTGGAACAGCAGGGTTTGGGGGGCGAACGCACCAGCGGTTACGGCGCATTTGAGGTAACCCGAACGGAAGAGATCACTTTAGCCTATCCTCAAGCCGGGCAACGTGGGTTACTGCTCAGCCGCTATCACCCCCGTGGGCCAGAAGAGGTCGCCGCCAGTTTACAACCTGCTGATTCGGCGTATGCCTTGGTGGCGGTGAGCGGTTGGTTGCATAGCGTGGGGCAAGCGGCGCAGCGGCGCAAGCGGATCTGGCTAATTGGTGAAGGTAGCCTGATCCTGTGGACAGACCGGCCAGTGCTAGGGGATCTGCCCGACGTGCGTCCAGAGTACAACAGCCAGACCTTCCCCCACCCGGTCTATCGTTATGGCCTTGCTCTGGCTATCGGCTGGCCAGGGACGAAGCAGGCTTAGGAGGTGCGCATGGCCGATTATGCACTTTATCGTCTTAAAATTTCCTTGCTCACTCCATTGCACATTGGCAATGGGCGGGAACTTATGCATGAGTATGATTACGCCCTCCATAAAAACGCCACTTGGCGGCTCAACGAGGCGGCTGTGCTGGAGGCGCAAAATGTTGAAGACCCCCAAATAGCATCAAAATTGGCTCAAACCCCACCGGCACACCTGCTTGAGGAAACTGACTTCGTTCCCCAGAGCCCTTACTTCCGCTACGTGATTCGTGGGTTGCCAAGGTCGCGGGCTGAGGGTGCAGTCGTGCGCGAGCACCTCAAAGACGCCTTTGACCGTCTCTACCTGCCTGGCACTTCGCTTAAGGGCGCTCTGCGCACGGCCCTGGCCTGGTATGCGTGGGGAGAACGTCAACTGCGCCCGGATATAGGGCGGTTAGGGCGGGATCGTCGCTTTGCCGCGCAGAACTATGAGCGTGATCTCTTTGGTCCTGACCCAAATCATGATCTACTGCGTGCTTTGATCATTTCCGACTCCCAGCCCCTGCCAGTGAATGATCGCCTCATCTTGGCCAACGTGCGCGTCCTCAACCGCGGGGGTAGCCTAGGGTCCCCGATTGAAGTCGAGGCCGTTCGTGCTGATACTACTTTTGAAGCCACGCTCAAATTGGATCTGGTGCTGTTCTCGGATTGGGCACGCCGCCACAAGCTTACCCTCAATGGCGAGCAGTGGTTACGCAACTTGGCACAGGTGGTGCAAGCGCATAGCCTGGAGCGCATACGACGTGAAAAAGCCTGGTTTGCCAAGATTCCCAATGGCACACGTTTGCACCAGTTCTACGCACAACTGGAGAAGAGCCAGGTACCTGCAGACGCTTTCCTGCTTCAACTCGGCTGGGGCACCGGCTGGGAGGATAAGACCTTTGGCACGCGCTTGAGCCACGATGGACAGTTTATGGAACGGTTGATCCGGCAATATAGCCTGGCCCGTGGGAAACGCCAACCAGGCGATCCCTTTCCTAAAAGCCGCCGTGTAATCATAACCTACCAACGCAATCCTTCGGGGCAGGTGGTGGGCGAGCAACCCGCCCTTCCCCTGGGCTGGCTGCTGGTTGAAATGGAGAAAGTGAAGTGACTTAGGGAGGCGCATATGGCACATACGGTGATCACGTTTCTGGGTGTGAAACCAAGAGAAACACAATATGAGTATCAAGGGAAATACTACCCAGGGCAGGTATTCGCCGAGGCGATGCTCAAGTTCTGGGATTTCAACCGTATGTTGGTTTTTACCACCGAGGAGGCGAAGAAGACATCCTGGCCTATTCTTCAAGCATACAATGACCCCAGGATCCAAGAAGTGCCCATCCCTACTGGCAAGGATGAGTCAGAAATTTGGCAAATCTTTGATGCGGTTATCCAAAACGTAGAGGAGGGCGAGGAAGTCACCTTTGATATTACGCACGGATTGCGTTCCATCCCCTTCCTGGTCTTCTTATTTGCGGCCTATCTCCGATCTGCCAAACGGGTCAAGATCCGCGCAATTCTCTATGGCGCGTTCGAGTTGGGCAAAAGCGATGAAAGAGGTCAAATCGTAGGAGCACCGGTGATTGACCTTTCCAAATTCGCCTCAATGTTGGAATGGATCAACGCCACCGATCAGTTTATCCAAACCGGCAGTGCCTACCGCTTGGCCGCTCTGCTTGAAGAGGTCAAACAACAAAAGGAGGCCGCCAAAGCCCTGAAGATTGTTTCGCAGGCCGCGCTGTTGTGCCAGCCACTGACCCTGATGGAAAAAGCCACTGAATTGGGCCCAGCCCTGCAGCAAGCTGCCGGCTCCTTCTCCACCACGTCACGTCCTTTCACCGTGCTGAGCAACCTCGTATTAAAGACGTTTAACCAGTTTGGGTTAAAGAACCCAACCGCTAATCCGCCAAATTTTCTGCGACGCGAGTGGGCGTTGATTGAATGGTATCGTGAACATGGACAATTGATTCAAGCGCTTACCTTGGCGCGTGAATTCCTTATAGACTTTGTCAACTACAAACTGAAAAATGAGGTTAATTTGACACTAAGAGAGCGCAGAACGATGGAGCGAGCAGTGTCCGGTTTGGCTCAATTATGGGTCAATCAGAAGAGACAAAATAATGCCAATGATCGGGACCTTGACGAGTCATCCGATGCCCAAATCCTTGCCCCGGATGATCTGAACTTTTATGGCCGCCAAATCTATGACCAGTGGGCCAATTGGGAGAGCATTGCTGAATTGTACTCTGAACTCAGTCAGGTGCGCAATCAGTTAAATCACGCCGAACATCAAGCGGGGGCTATGAAACTGCGCAAGATCGAGCAGAAGGCGCGTGATGTTCTTGAGCAACTCAGTCATCTGTTGGCACAAATATAATTCTAACGCCTAAGTCCTCCTGAGGCTTAACCATGCACCTCTTCACCCTCCTCGGCGAGCAGCCCATCCCCAACCTGATCCCATTGTGGCAGGCGCCGCAGATCTACCGCCAGGTCACGTTTGTGGTCACGCCACGCACCCGGCCGTTGGTGGAGGTGCTCAAATCCACCATCACCCATGACCCCGCGTTGCGCCACCTGCAGGTGTTGCCCCCACTGGTGGTTGAGCCCTACGACCTGGCTCAGACGCGCGCGGCGCTCATCCAGGCGCTCGAGCAGGCAGGTCCCCCACTGTACCTCAACCCCACCGGCGGCACCAAGATCATGAGCCTGGCTGCCCAGCAAGCGGCGCAGGCCCTCGGCGTGCCCTGGCTCTACGTCAGCACCGAGATCGGCCAGATCATCCACTACACGCCCCCAGGCAATGAGGTGAAACGTGAGAAAATCCGCGTGCGGGTAGGGGGTGAAATTTACCTGCGCGCACATGGGTTGGAGGTGAGCCTGGGCAAACCCATCGGCGCCTGGCACAACATCAAAACACCACCCCCCACCCCCGGCCACGCGCTGGAAGAGGATGTCTACCAGGCCTTAGTGGAGAGCCAGCGCTTCGACGATGTGCAACGCAACGTTTATATCCGTAAGCGCGGGAGCAATGGGCACTATATTGACAACGAACTGGATATTGTGGTCACCTACAACGGCCTGCTGGCGGTGGGTTCGTGCAAAACCGGTAAAATCCTTTCTGCCCACCTCTACGAACTCAGTGCGCTCTCACGCCGTGAGGTGGCCGGAATCTACGCCCGCAAAGCGCTTATCTACCGCGATACCGAACCACGCCCGGGCATCCTCCGCCGCGCCCGCCTGGATGACATCGCCCTCGTGCCCGCCGCCGACCTGAACCAAGTGGTAAACGAATTTTCCCGTTTGCTGGGTCTATCTCAACGACATGGAGGTATCATTGATGTATGATCATCCTTAATTTCGCCCATCCCCTCACCGCCGAGCAGCGCAGCCAGATTGAAACCCTGACTGGCGAAACCATTGATCAGGTCATCAACCTGGCCGTGCACTTTGACAACGCCGCGCCGTTCTTGCCGCAACTGGAAGCCCTGATGGCGCAGATCCCGCTGGATGCAGAAACCTGGCAGACCGCCTCCATTCTGGTCAATCCGCCTTCCCTCAATTTCATCACTGCGCTGCTGCTGGCCGAACTGCACGGACGGATGGGGTACTTTCCTCCTATCATCCGCCTGCGCCCGCTCAATACCGTCCCCCCACGCTACGAGGTGGCCGAGATCCTCAACCTCAATGCCGTGCGCGAGGCCGCGCGCGCCCGGCGTTATTCCACCTAGACGTTGGGTCAGAAGGCCTCCAACCAGCCGGTCCGAATCAACTGCTCGTAAATTCGAGGTAAGCGCCCGCTGCAACTCAAAAATAATTTCGAGCGCGCCCGCGTCATACCCATGTAGATCAAGCGGCGCTCGTCAGGGTCATCCTCCCCTTTAGCAAAGGTCTTTTGGACGCTGGGGATGAAAACAGCCTCCATCTCCAGCCCTTTAAGGCGGTGCAGGGTATCCACCAGGCCACCAAAGCCGCGCAGGGCCTCGCTGAACGTTTGGACGTCACTGCGATTACGCACCAACACTGCAATTTGCTCATCGCGCAAGCCCTCACGGCGCAATACCTCAATTTGCTCACGTAGGAAATCTACCTCTGCGGCCAGAGTGGCAAACCGGCGCAACAGTGGGCGCGGCCCGTGGCGCATCTGGGATTTGGAGATCTCGGGCAGCACTGGTTCGCCTTGCTCCAGCAATTGCTGTTGAATCTCCGGCGCATCGGCGATGATCTGATACGCTGCCTGATAAATCTCCCACGTATTGCGATAGGGAACACGCAGCCAGCGCGTGCGACCTACCACGTGAATTCCTTTCTCCTTCCAGGAGAAATAGCGGTAGATACTTTGCGAGGGGTCATCGGTGAGGAAGAGCATCCCCTCCGGCTTGAGCAAATGGGTGATCACCCGAATCCACACCGGTGCCCAATCCTGGGCTTCATCCACCAGAATGGCATCAAAGCGCGGCGCATCGGGCAGTTGCCCATGTTCCAACTGTTCCAGCACCTGGAGCGCCAATTCTTCATAATCCAGCCACCCTTTCTCACGTAAAAAGCGGCGGTAATCCTCATAGAGGGCAAACAGGCGGCGGCGCTGGTCTTGGTTCAAGCGCTGAGCGGTGCCTATGCCGTGCCGTTCAATCTTCAAGTAATCCTCCAGCTGCGTGATTCCCATATCGCGCAGCCAGTTGATCTCATTCTTGACCAACGCCGATGTCAGACCTGTGACCACTCCTCCCTCCGCCGACTGGGCTTTGAGCCAGTCATCCAGAAAATAACTCTGCAGGGTGTCTTCAGCGGGGTAGCCGCAGAGGCGAAAACACAGACTGTGAAAAGTGTGGACGTCAATGTTAAGTCCGCGCAGTTCGGCCTGCAGTCGCTCTTGCAGGGGCTTATTGTAAGTCAGCACCGCCATCGTCCATTCCGGATGGGCAGCGCGCAGGTAACGCGCCCGTTGAATCAGCACCAGCGTCTTGCCGCTACCCGAGAAGCCACGCACCAGGCGAATGGCAAAACTCTGGCTGAGGCGGTGACCTTCGGGCGGGAGATCTTCTGCCGCAACTGCCGACGCAAACAGCGCGGCTTGCACCGCTGTCTCGACCGGCGTGGGCGGGGCTTCAGGTTCGCGCGGCGGCTCGGTGACAAGGCGCTCTTGCTCGTGATCCAGGAGCACAATTCCATGATCGGGGGTCTCAAATTCCACCACCGGATTGATCGCCCGCCGTACACGATCGATCTCTGCGCGGGTCAGCGGGCGCAGGCGCTCGGCAGGGAACAGGTTCTTCAGGCGATTGAGCAGAACGTCGGCGTTTTTCAGATCGTCTCGCCCTAAGACAAAGTCATTTCCCCAGGTGCGGCGCAAGCGTGAGATGACAGAAGCGGGCTGGTTGATCAAGACAACGGCGTAGGAATACGGGATATTTGGCAATCCCTCCTCACGCAGCCCTTCGCAGATCAACTGATGCAGGGCCAACGCGTACTCGCGCGTTAGCGTTACCGGGTTGGGCTCGCTACGTTCCTGGCCGTTACGGGTGCGAATGACGGCTTCATGCGGCGTGGCGCGCACAATGCTCACCCAATCCTTGACTTCCAACACCACATACCCATAATTGGTCAGGATGACGAAATCGGGATAGCGGATCTCACGCTTTTTGCGGATGGGCGGTTCGATATAGATGGTATATTCTTTGGGCAGGCTGCGCAGCCACTTGAGCGTTTCCTTTTCGCCGTGAGTGGCGTCTTCGCGCAAATAGCCAATCACCTCTGCCATGCTACCCCCCTCCGTGAGGGTAAAGAAGGTAGATTAAATTATAGCCTAACTCACAGGACGTCATTAAACGGGTATAATTCAAACGCAGGGAAGGCCTTGACCCGCCCAATGGATGGTTTGGCTTCCCTTACGGTGATGAGGCTCACCAGTTATTCAAACCGCCCGTTAGGGCTGATAGCCTCTGTCGGTTATCTAGACAGAGGCTTTTGTGTTATAAGAGGTACAACCATGAATGGGAATTGGATCAACACGGCTCAACGCAATTTTATCCACGCCAGCCTGCAATCCTTTGAAGAGACCCTTGCCCTGGCCGAAGGCTGGCTAGAAAAACGCGTAGAAATGGGGACGCTCTACCGCTACCAATTGCACCTGACGCCCGAACGCGAGGCCGAGGTACGCTGTTTGATCCAGGCAGCCCGCGAGGAACTCGCTACCATGAGCGTAGCGCTGGGGCTACGCCCGCGCGGGGAAAGCGTCAACCGCTTGCTAAGCGGGCACTTCAGCCAGTGCTGGGCTGAGCTGGTGGATACCCACCCACAACGCCTAAGGGGCTATGGTGCGGTTGATCCCCACCTGCCGGAAACCTTTGGTAGCGCCTTTGAACACCTGGCAGATCTGGCACTGCGCCTGAGTCGTCTGTTCGGAGAAGAAAGCCCAGCGCCAGTACCTTCCCGCGACCCTGGACGTTCGGCGACCGGCATGGAGGGAGACAACCATGCTTGAGGGAATGACGCTAACCGAAGACGGCAAGGTGCGGCTAACTATCGAGGTGGATAGTGAGACCGCGGCTGAGATCGTAGCCGTCCTCCAAGCCGAAGGTTGGCAGCCCGCTGAAGGGTATCGTCTGCTACTCGGCGCTGGCCTGGGTTACGCCCAAGGTCAGGCGGTACTGCGCCAGATTGCGAGCGGCCAACTGAGCGAAGCAGAAGCAATGCGCCAACTTTTAGAACGCTTGACCTTGGTGGAGGGCAAGCTGGCCAACACCCGTTTTCGCTTGTTCGAAGTGGAGACCGAAAACAAACATTGGCATCTCACCAGTGGGGCCATTCGTACCCAAAATGTTATCCTGAATGAGTACGCGGAGAAACTGAAGGCCGAGAATGAGGCTCTGCGCCGTGAAATCGCAGCGTTGCGAGCACGAGTAGAAAACGACAAGGGAAAGTGAGGATGCCATGCCGTTTGCCCTGACTCTGGTTCACCTGGAAGAAGCGCTCCAAAAACCCGGTTGTCCTATCTGCCGGTTGGGCGACGAAGCGGCGCGACGTAGTGTGGATGGTTTCTTATGGGAAAACGTCAACGACCCCGAATCGCGCCGCCCCCTGCAAGAAGCCTATGGCTTCTGCCCCGAGCATACGCGCCTGCTGGTGACCACAGAGATGGAGAGCAGCGGGGTACTGCTAGGCGTGAACCTGATTTACGAATCTTTAGCCCGCCAGGCCATGCGCGATTTGCAAAAAGGGGGTAGCCTGCAATCTGCCCCCCGCGGCGTGTGGGGCTGGCTGGAGCGCTTCCGGCGGCGTCCTACCACGCCTCCAGACGCACCGACCTGCCCCTTATGTCGGGTGGTGGAAGAGGTGCAGGCCAACGCTCTCATTACACTGCTGGAAGACCTGACCTTGCACGCCGAGCATGCGCGGCCTCTCTACCTCCGAGCCGATGGGGTGTGTCTGCCGCACTTGCGTCAGGCGTTGCACCTGCACACCCAGCGCTTCCCTGAGGCAACGCGCTTCCTGCGCGAGGAGACAGCCCGCCGCCTAGAAACCCTTGCCGCCCACATGCGTGAATACATTCGTAAGCAAAACTGGGCTTATCGCGACGAGGCCATGAGCGAAGAAGAACGCGTGGCCTGGCTACGCGTTTTGGTCTTCTTTACCGGCTACTCCGCCGAGCGGCTGGTGCGGCGCATCGAGCCCTTCTGAGGCCTCTACCTGGGCCAGCAAATCCCGCGCCAAACGGGCGATCAAATCGGCCGGGTGATAGGTGGCACGGCGGAGCAGGATCACCCGCCGCGGATCGGGGATGCGGGCGATGGCTTCCAACACGGCGCGCAGTAGGTAGTAATCGTAGGCTTCGCCCCGCAACTCATCCAGCAGTGCCTCAAAGGCGGGCAGGGCTTCGCGTGCGCCCAGTTCCCCCAAGATCTGGGCAGCGATGACCCGCCGCTCAGGGATGGGGTGATGGAGCGCGTGAATCAGTTTCTGAGAATAGGGCAGGCGCTCAAATTCTGTCAGGTCGTAGCCGCACGCCGGGCAAACTGTGACCCCCGCATCGAGCGTGTGCCAGCAATGGGGGCAGTAGTAGGTAAGCATAGGGGTTTAGGCGGTTTCTCCCTCTTCCAGGCGATAGCCGTAGCCGCGCACAGTAAGGATGTAACGCGGCGTATCTGGCTTGGGTTCAATCTTCTTGCGTAGCAACCAGATGTAACGCCGAATCAGCGCTGTATCCTCGGTGCGGTGGGTGCCCCAGACCTCGCGCAAGAGTTCCTCTTCGGCAACCGCGCGTCCCTGCGCTCGCACCAGAACCTCCAACAGGCGGAACTCCGTGGGGGTGAGGGGGATGATTTGCTGCTGGCGCCGTACTTCGCGCCGGTCAAAATCGATTTCGAGTTCACCGAGGCGCAGACGTGGGGTTTCAGTGGCCGGGGAGCGCCGAGCACGGTTGAGTACCGCCTGGATGCGCGCTTTGAGTTCGGCAAAACTGAATGGCTTGGTGATGTAATCATCCACGCCAAGGCGGAAACCGCGTAGTTTATCAGCCTCAGTATTCTTGGCGGTCAGCAGGATGATCGGCACGTCCGAGAGTTCGCGCAGGCGGGCGGTGACCTGCCAGCCATCCATGCCGGGCATCATTACATCCAGGAGTACCAGGTGCGGGTGTTCGCGATAGGCCACGCGCAGCGCCTCGGCGCCGCCGGTGGCAGTGAGGACGGTGTACCCTTCGTCCTGAAGATAATCGCGCAGAAAACGCAACAATGTCGGATCGTCGTCCACCACCAGGAGTTTAGGCTTCATCTTTGGCGTCCTCCAATGGGAGGGGTTCGATCTCGGCGAGCGGTAAGGTGCACCGGAAACAAGCGCCTCCTTGGGGGCGGTTGCTGGCCTGCACCTGCCCTCCCATGGCCTCGACCAGACGGCGCACGATGTACAGCCCCAGACCGTGCCCATAGGTTTCCTGCGCATCGCTGGCGGCAGCGCGGTAGAAGGGTTGAAAGAGCAGTGAGAGGGTATCTTCTGCGAGGCCGGGGCCTTCATCCAGCACCTGCAGGCACATTTGACCGCTCTGCGCTTGGGCCTCGACCCGTACCTCCCCTTGTGGGGCGTATTTGAGGGCATTGTCAATCAGGTGAAAGAGAATGCTGCCAAGCGCTTGTTCGTCGGCCAGCACGGGGGGCAGATTGAGGGGAATCTGCCAGACCAAACGCTGCACTTGCGGGTGATGTGCCAGTTGACGTTGCAAGCGCTGCACCACGCCTTGCAGGTCGAGGGGAGCTGGGTAAAGCGGGAGTCGCCCAGCTTCGAGCGCCGAGAGGTCCAGAATGGTCTCCACAAAGCGACTTAAGCGCTCGATCTCGCCTTGTACCAGCAGGAGATGCTCGCGGGTAGTAACCGGCAGGCGGGCGGGCTTGCTCAGTACCAGTTCCAGCCCGCCCTTGATGTTGGTCAGAGGAGCGCGCAATTCGTGAGAGACCAGGGAAACAAATTCGGATTTGAGGCGATCGAGTTCCCGGAGGGCCCGGTTTTGCGCCTCCAAACGGGCATAGGCGGCGCTGAGATCAGCGGTTTTCTCAGCCACTCGGCGCTCCAGGTCGGCGTTGAGACGTTCCAACTGGGCGCGGTCGGCCTCGATTTGCTCCAAAGCCGCCTGCAGGGCTGCCTGCTGAGCCTTTTGCAGGCTGAGGTCGTGGGCGGTGCCGGCCAGCGCCAGCCGTTCGCGTTCGGTGGGGAGCAGGCGCCGCAGGGAGAGGAAAACCGGGATCTGGCGTCCATCCCGGGCCAATAGCTGGGTTTCCCCTGCCCAGGTCATTTCATCATCGTTATCTTCATTCAGGGTGGTGTGCACCCAGGCGGTCAGGGGTGTGGTAGGGGTAAACCACTCGAGGAGTGGCGTGCCCAGCAGGTCCTGTTCGTGCTCTACCCCAACGGCTTGGCAGAAAGCGGGGTTAACCAGGCGGAGCATCCCGCGACGGTCGCAAATAAAGGCCGGCTCGGCAATGCTGTAAACCAGACCCGCATACTGGCGGAACTCAGTCTCCCCGATGAGCAGACCCTGGCGGGCAATCAGCCCCAGGGTGAGCCAGAGGGTTACCCACAGACCAAGTCGGTCCACGTGCCCCTGAATTTGATACCCGATCAGCACTGTCCAACCAAGGAGCAGGGTGAGAAGCAGGGGCAACAGGTTTTGCAGGCGGCTGCTAGCGTAGCGCCAGCCGCGTTGCCAGCGTGAAAGAAGGCGCCGGGAAGTAAGGGGTTGCCCAGCCACCAACGCCGCTACTCCCAGGGTGATTATCCCGAGGTTCCAGACGACATCAAGAGGGTTGCCTAGGAGATAAGCCTGCTGGCTCCACAGGCCGAAGTACGCCTGATCGCTCAGCGTCAGGATTAACCAACCCGCTCCCCATCCCCCCAGCACCGGTGGAAAGCGGCTCACCTCAGCCAGCAGGAAGCGGTTAAGCACAACCAGCACCGGCAGCCAGCCCATTTGCAAACCCAGCCACATGGAGAAAGTTGCTTCGCCAATGGAAGAATTCAAGCCGGGGCGCAAGATCAGCAGCCAAAGCAGAGTCAGCGCGGCGGTAGAGGTGAGAATGACATCTACACCCAGACGCATGCGTGAGGTGTCCGTGCGGAGGGGGTGAGTATATTGCCACAATCCCCACGCCGTGAGGAGGGCCGCAAGCCCGTAGCAGATCCCTACGCCCGGGATGAGGAGGGTAGGCGCAGGGTGCAAAATGGCCATGACCCAACGCCCCCCATCCCCCATCAGGCGCACTGTTAGCCCCAGTGCCAGCCAGCGCCAGGCCGTCGTTCTGTTTGAGGCACCCTGCCAGACCAGCCAGAGCACCAGCAGGGCCGGAATAAGGGTGACTAGACTGCTCAGCCAAAGGCGCTCCCAGACGTCTTCGCGCCCCCAGATCAACCAGGCCAGGTGGAGGGATAGCAACAATACTCCACCCCCCGCCCATTCACGAGGCCTCAGCCAGGCCGAAGGAGAGGTTAGTGTGGGTTGCTTTACTGCCATGGATTGCATTTGTCCTAATTGTAGAACAAGGGCTGCCAGGATGCAAATGCCTGCCTGAAAAGCACGGGATTCTGTGACGGTCGGCGATTGCCATCCGGCCCCCTTTGGATTAGAGTTAAGGCAATCCTTGCGCGTGAGGTCTGGAATGCAATCTGTTTTGTTCGCGTGTGGCACTGAATATCACCTGCTGATGGCGTCTATCTTGGCCACAACGACCTATGCCAAAAGTCCTAAGATCCTTCTGCTTTATGCCACGAATCGCACTCGTCCCTATCTAGAGCGTGCGCGTGCCAGCGGCATTTGGGATGAGGTCATCCTGATCGAGCCCGAGGCACCCGCGGCGACTTATGAACCTTTATGGTCTGACCTGCTGATACGGGCCTCGGCATTGCATACCTTCACCTGGGGATTTCCGCATTTTAACACCCTGATGGCACGGAGTCATGCGGCGGGGGTGCCGGTCATCCTGACCGATGAAGGGCTGCTCACCTACAGCCCGCGGCGCCGGTTTTCCGACTGGTTGGCGCACAAACACGATGGTGCTTTCCTGGCGCAAGATTTCTCCTTCGAGGCGATCAGCGAAATCTGGTTGCTGGAACCCGCGCTGTTGCTCGAGCCCCCTGATTGCCCGGTGCGCCAGATTGACCTGCCGGCCTTTGTGGCAGCCTGCCGGGCGGAGGCTGAATGGGGGGCGCGTTTTCGACGCCTTTTTGATCTCTCGCCAACGATGGTGCTCAAGGCCGAGGCTGTGCTCTTCCGCCAGTATTTTCCCCTGCTGGAAGTGCTCCCGCCGGAGATAGATGCCTGGTTGGATAGCGCCATCTGCGCGGTTTTCCAACCGGTGGGCCTGGCGATCAAGAATCATCCGGCTTGGGTCAATCCGTTACTCAGAGATGCGGGTAATAATTTTCCGGGGGCCGATCGCCCCTGGGAGGCACTGGTACTCTTGGGGCAAATGGGACCTGAAGTGGAGACACCCCTGCCGCGGGCTTATGTGGGCCTGACCTCTTCGGCGATGGTGAAAACCGCCCTGCTGGGCGTGGAGGGCACTTACCTTTTCCTGCACCGCTTAATGGCGCGTTACACAGGCTGGCAGGATACCACGGTGGACGAGGTAATGGAGCGCTTGAGTCAGATCGTCCCGCGTGCCCGCTTCTTCGCCCCGGCGGACTGGGGAGAACTGCGCACGGTTCTGGCCGATTTGGGCCGACGGGAGAACTGGGCGCTGAATCTGGAGGCCCTGCCCACCCCGGCTGATGAATCGGCACTGTGGCGTGAGGTGAGCCTTACCTACTGGCGGCAGAGCCGTGAGCAGGCGCGGCGTTGGCAAGCCCTCGAGCGCGAAGCCCAGGATCTGCGCGCGCAGGTGGAGCAAAAGGAGGCCGTGCTGCGTGAGGTCATTCGCCTGATGCATCTGACGGCAGACATCCTGCGCAAGGAACTGGGTGAGTAAAAGCGGTGCCCTTGCTACCACCCACTGGCGCTGAACACCGTCTGGAGCAAGTCGTGGCGTTCCTCAGGAGTCATCGAGCGCGAGCGGGCGAAATCCACAAAGCGCAGGGTCAGCAATTCGGTACTCACGTAGCGCCCTGCGTAGAAGATGTGACGGTCAATGAAAGCCTGGTCGAAGGGCGCCCCTAGGCTCCACTGATCGAAAAGCAGGTTACCCAGGCCGTAATGCAGGAACGCCGTGCCGTAGAACTCCATGGCTTGGGGCAAATGCCCCTGACTGCCGGAGACGATCACGGCGCCGGCCTGGGCTACGCGCCGGAAATCCTGTACCGCCAGGGGATTGGCGGCGAAGGTTTCGTATTCGATGTGCGAGAACGTGACAATGGGCAGGTAGCCCTGCGCGCGCAAGGTCGCGATGTCGGCAGTCAGGCGGTCGAAGTCGCACAAGACGGCGCCGGGTCGGGTGGCCGAGGCCTGAGCATATCCAGGGCCTTTGGCGTTGCATCCAGTGAAGGCGATCCGGTTGCCGTTGTGCTCGAACCGGGCAGGCCGGTAGCCCTCTTCCAGCGTGGCACCGCCCCCGTAGGTCTGCCAGCCGCGTTGGTGGTACTGCTCCAGGGTATAGAGCACGTCCTCGGGGCGGGCGTCAATGAAATGATCACCGGTCATCTCGACCACGTCGGTGCCCAGGGCTTCCAGAACAGCCAGGTAGCGGCTATCACTGCAAGGGAAGACGATCACCCCTTGGGCGTTCAGGCCGTCGTTGGTGTGGGGGCAGTTTTCGCGGAAAGCCACTTCGTTGTTGATATGGGTAATGTCGGCTTCGCGCAACCAGGGGGCGATCTCCGCGATGGCGTAATCTATACCCCGCAGATCCAGCATCCAGGCGGTGGCGCGCACGATGGCGGTCACCCCGGTCACGGCGACCATGGTCAGGCGGTTGGGATCGCGGTTGCCCGTGAGGAGCGGGGCTCCCAGGCCAGCGCGCTGGGTCGCCTGCTGAAAGGCAGTTTGGGCCGCGGGGGTGCCCCGCAGGGCATAGGGCACCGCCAGGGGGTAACGGGCTGGATCAAACGCTTTATGCAGGGGGGACTGTCCCTCTACCATCAATACCTTGAGGCGTGGTTCCAAGCGCTCAAAAGGCACGATGCCCAGCGCCTCGGGGTTGGCCCATAGTGTTTCAGTGAGCTGTTCGGGGCTGACCACCTGCACCGCTCCGGGAGCGGGAGTGCCCCAAACGGCGCGCAGAGTATTCAGCGTATCTGCATCCATCCACAACCCTGCGCCCGTGCTGGCGTTACCTTGCCATAATTGGCGCAATTCGGCAGCGCTGAGCGCATCCCGCAGGGTGGGAAAGCGCCCAACCAGTGCATAGACCCAGTACCCCAGGGGGGTCTCGGCTCGTGCTAAGGTCAGGCGCAGGGTAGCCGATTCCAGGTGGGGAGTGAATTCCCACCCCGGCGGGAGGCTAACCTGGGCGCGCAAGGCGGTGGGAAGGGCCGGATCCACCCAGAGGGTGAGTGTGGAGCGCGCTGAGGGGCTGGGGCTAGGTGCAGCCGAGGGTAGAGGGAGGAAAGGGGTGAGGGTGGCAGTTGGCACTGCGGCAGGATTTGGCACACGAGGGATCTGACACGCCACCAGCCAGAGCAGACCGATTAGAAGCCAACCTTGACGAAGAATGCGCATTCCAAGCCTCGAAGTGAACGAGATGGGATGATCAGGGCGGCCATCGCCTCGATTATACCCCCGCCCTTGGGGGGCGAGTGAGGACTGCACGCCCTGGCGAGAGGGAGTAAAATGAAGCCTAAGCGGAGGTCAACAGACATGTTCCACACCATTGGACCGGAGATGCTGGCACGCATGCAGGAATTAGAGGCGCGCGATGCTTATGAACGCGAGGCCGGCTTGCCGGCAGCTCAACGCCTGCGTCAGATCGCCCCCGATACCGGGCGCTTTCTGGCGCTGATGGCGGCGGCAGCGCCGGCGGGCATTTACGTCGAAATCGGCACCAGTGGTGGCTACTCAACGCTGTGGATTACGCTGGGGGCACGTTCGCAACAGCGGAAGGTGCTCACGTTGGAGATTGATCCTCAAAAAGGGCGCCTGGCACGCGAAACCTTCCGGCGCGCTCACGTTGAGGAGGTGGTGACCCTTGTTGAAGGCGACGCGCTGGTGCACCTACCGAGGCTGGATAAAATTGCCTTTTGCTTTCTGGATGCGGAAAAAGAGCTTTACCCCGCCTGCTACGAAGCGGTGGTCCCGCGAATGGTGCGCGGGGGGTGGCTAATCGCCGATAACGTGATCAGCCACCGCGAGGTACTGCAACCGTTTGTGGATAACGCCTTGGCTGACCCGCGGGTGGATGCGCTGGTGCTACCGCTGGACCGCGGGTTATTGCTGTGCCGCCGCGTATAAAGTGGGGTCACGGCGCCGGATAGGGAGGTTCGGTGGTGGGTGGTGGCGTTGCGGGGGGTGGGCCATTTGGGGACAATGCGAATAGCGGGGCCTGGGCTTTTGCAAAGCATCCCGGCGGGGAAGAGGAGAACCCCGCCGGGATGGTCTTGATCAGGCTGGTTTTGTTTGGGGGCAGGGATTACTCCGAGCAGTGGCCGGGGCCAATGTAGCCCTCGTTGTACTTAGCCAGAATGCCTGCATAGTAAATCGCCTCAGCCCGCACGGTCTTACTCAGCTTATCAGCGGGTTTATAGGTGTTAAAGAAGCTTTCTGCCCATGCAATAGCGTCATTGACCGAGGAGGGTGCCCAGGCGCCGTTGTAGATATTTAGTCTGGCTGCAATGTACTGGTGTGCCAAGATGTAATAGGCATTACCGCCGATGGGGCTGGTCCACATGACTTGATAGTAGGTTTGGTTGATCAGGAAGAACTTGGTGTTCTCACCAATCATTGCCCAGGTGTCATCGTAAGGCGCCGGCCCGTAGGAAGAGTGAGTCTTCCAGTAACCCTGGGTCAGGGTACAGCCACCGCACGGCACCATCACGTAGATGGTCCAGGAATCCTGCCCGCTGATGCCCAGATCATTGGTCACAAAATAGGCAGTATTCAAGACCTGGTATTCGCCGCAGGTATTGTATGGCCCGATTGCGCGATCATATGTGAATGTATAAGAAGCAGTGTTGCACACCTGGCCCAGATAGGTTGCCCCATCATACACTTCGACGCAGGTGTCCTTTTCGGTCATGGTGGCTGAGGCGAAATTCACCTCTGCTGTTCCACTGAAAGCGGTTGTGCCGCCTTTTTCCGCTTTACCATCCTTGTCATAGGTATAGTTTTGCAGGAGGGCAGTGGCGGTGTTGGTGCGACCAGAATCATCCGGCAGGTTCGCGCTGTAGGTGCAAGTCAGCTTGCTGCCCGTATCCAAAGTATAAGGGAATGTCACTCCACAATCCACCGTGGCTGAAATATCCGGCGAGACCATATCGCTCACCTCGTTGATTTCTGCTGCCATCGGTGCGGGATTGTACACTGAGATCGTCCCGCTAACTGCCCAGGCACTATCGGTATAACCGGAGACCGCCACTTTAACCGAATAGTTGACGGGGCTATAGGTTTGCCCGGTAGAGAGGGTTAATTCTGAAACATCCGCCCACTTGTCAATCGTCCAGTTATAGGTGCGGGTGAAGGATGGGCTGGCGGTCTTGGTCACTTCGAGAGCGTAGCAATTGATCTGCACCTCGGCTGAGGCGGACTGCCCGGTCTCGCGGATAGTGGCAGTGTTCCCATACTTTCCCTTATCTGCGTCGCAGGTGAAGGTCTTGGTATAAGACGTCGAGCCCGAATCGTCAAACTGCCACGATCCGCCGTTGGTGTCATCCACGTGGATGGAGGCGTTAACAACGGTGGGGGAAGGAAGTTTGAAGCTGTCGCTATCCGGAGAAGGCCCAAAGGGTGTACCGATGTGACCGCTGTGATTGGTGATGGTC
>NZ_CALIMF010000027.1 GCF_938028735.1 uncultured Thermanaerothrix sp. | reverse complement strand
AACTATCGAATGCCAATTTTATCTTCTACTTCCAAGTCGTCAATAGTGACAATTGTCACTAATCGCCCGTCACATTTGCATTTTGGATTAGGCAGGACCGACCAAATGCGTGCCTTACGGTGGGTAAATTGCCGACAAATCCCAACTGGAAGCACGGCCCGTTCCCTTCAACCCGCGTTCTGGAAACTTTGCCCAGAACGCGCCTGATCAACCATGGCCTCAATGCGTAATGATTTGAATGGGTTACTTTGGTAAAAGGTTGTACTAATGCGCAAATCGCGCGCTCTTTGCCCCTGCCCCAACGAGTGTGCTGCCCTCAGATAACCATCATGCTCCAGAGGTAGCCAAACGCAAAAATGCCTGCCCACATTCCTGACCTTGGCAAAGCCTGAGCGCTCTGTTGATACACCTACGTCCCCCTTCAACTTGCCAAGTTATCCTGCCATACCTGTAAATGTTTCTAATAGCGCAGGTACCATTGGTGCGATCATTTTTACACCCGGGCCGCTCTGCGACGCTGCACGGCTTTGTAGATCTCAACCACCCACAGCACGATCGAAGCCAGCACGCCCATGAGTAGCCACTGCATGAGCGGAATGGAGGGCAAGCGAAGCAGCGACTGTAGCAGCGGCACCTCGGTTGCCAGAATGTGCAGCCCCAGCGCCACTACCATGCCAATCGCCAATACCGGATTGCGCCGCCATGGCACCCGAAAAGCCGATTCCTCTTCAGAGCGGCAATTGAGCACATGGTAAAACTGCATCAGCACCAGCAGAGTCAATAACAAGGCACGTTTGGTCTCAATATCCACATCCTGCCGAATGAGCCAGATCCAGGCGACAAAGCACCCCAAAGCCATGGTCAGTCCGCTAATCAGCACCAGTTCGATCATCTTGCGGTTGAAAATGCCCTCTTTGGGATCACGCGGCTTCTGCTTCATCACCCCCGGTTCACCCCCCTCAAAAGCCAGGGCTACATCCTGAATCCCGTTCGTCACCATGTTCAGCCACAAAATCTGTACGGCCACCAGCGGCAGGGGCAGGTTGAGCAAAATTGCAGTGCCCAACAGTACCAATTCCGCCAGACCGGTGGAGATGAGCAAGAGCGTCACTTTGCGCACATTGGCGTAAGCGTAACGGCCTTCCTCAATGCCCGCCACAATAGAAGCAAAGTTATCGTCGGTAATAATGATGGTCGCCGTGTCTTTGGCAATATCCGTGCCCGACCCCATCGCTACGCCAATATTGGCCTTTTTGAGCGCCGGCGCATCGTTCACCCCATCCCCGTTGACAGCCACGAACTCACCCAAGCGGATGAAACCATCCACGATTTGCAACTTTTGCTCAGGCGTTACCCGAGCAAACACCGTCTTATGCCGAATTGTCTCGTAAAACTCCGGTACCTCTGGTGTGCCGATCTCGTCTAACTCCTGACCGGTAATGACCTCTTCCTGACTTTCTGCAATGCCTAACTCCCGAGCGATAGCTAGCGCCGTCGCCGGATGATCACCGGTGATCATTACCACCTTGACGCCGGCGCGATGAGCGGTCTCTACGGCCTCTTTGGCTTCGGGACGAAGCGGGTCAATAAAGCAGAGCAGAGCCTCGAAAACCATGCCTTGCAGATCAGCCTCGCTCAACGTGGGGGCCTCGCCAGGGCTCAAATCCTTGCCTGCCAATGCCAGCACACGGTAACCTTCCTTGGCCTTGCGCACGGCCAATTCCGCCAGCGCCTCTGCCGCCAGCGGTTGCTCGCCATCAGGTGAACGGGCGTGCTCGCAGAAGCCCAGAACCGTTTCCACTGCTCCCTTGACCACTAAACGCCGCCCCGAAGGAGTGGCGTAGAGTACGGCGGAGTAGCGCTTTTCGGATTCAAAGGGAATCTCGGCCAGTTTGGGGTGTTCTCGACGCACCTCCTGGTTCGAAAGCCCCAGTTTGGCCGCTAGCGCCAGCAGTGCCACATCCATCGAATCTCCCGAATACTTCCAACGCCCCTCCTCGCGCACAAAGGTGGCCTCGTTGCACAGGGTAGCATCTACCGCCATAGCGCGTAAACGGGCCACAAGGGCCTCACTCAGGGGTTCATGCGTCTTTAGGCTGGCCTCTCCCTCATCGTTATAGCCCTGACCACTGATTACAATTTCAGTACCCTCGGGCAAGACAATTTCCTTAACCGTCTGCTGGTTAACGGTCAGTGTGCCGGTCTTGTCGCTGGCGATTAACGTGCAACTGCCCAGACTCTCCACCGCCGCCAATTTGCGCACAATGACGTGACGTTTGGCCATCCGCCGTGTGGCCAACGAAAGCGCCACCGTCATGGCAACCGGCAATCCTTCGGGGATAGCCGAAACGGCCAGCGCCACCACCAGGATGAAAACCTCGTTCAGGGGCTCACCCCGCGAAAACGACACCACACCCAGCAGGCCGGCAAATCCCAGCACGATGAGGCTGATTTGGCGGGCAAAGCGTTCCATGCGGATGATCAGCGGCGCTTTAGCGCCTTCCTCCTCTTTGATCACCCGAGCAATCTTACCCACCTCTGTGTACGCGCCGGTAGCTACCACTACCCCCAGCCCCCGCCCGGTAAGCACGATGGAACCCGCGTATGCCATGTTCACCCGTTCGCTAATCGGCACCTCTGCCGGAATGGGCTCGGCACGTTTCACCACCCCCTGCGATTCGCCGGTCAGAAAGGCCTCATCCAGGGTCAGGTTATTGACCTGAAGCAGGCGCATATCCGCCGGTACACGGTCGCCCGATTCGAGCAGCAGCACGTCGCCGGGCACCACCTCTTCACTCTCTATCCACAATTGATGCCCCGCGCGCCGCACCCGTGCTTTGACCTTAATCATCGTTTGCAAAGCGTGCGCGCTCTGCTCGGCTTGCCACTCCTGGGCCGTACCAATCACCGCGTTAACCAGGACCACTGCAAAAATAAAAAAAGCATCTTTATAATCCTGCATGAACAGCGCGATGACACCGGCAATGAGCAGGATGTAAATGAGAGGGCTGGCAAATTGATGCAAAAGGACTTGCAATAAAGTAGGGGGTTTGCGCTCGGGCAATTCGTTACGTCCAAACTCGCGCAGGCGCTCAGCTGCCTCCTCGGGGGTCAGCCCATCCAAGCGGGTCTGCAACTTCCGCAGAAGCGTCTTTTCATCGAGCGCATGCCAGGGGATCACACGTCCGGAGGGCTCACGGAACTGTATGCCCGAGGTCACCGTATCCTTGCTCATCTCATCCTCCTTTCCATAATCTATGCCTCATGATGACCAGACGAGCCGCTCCCCCCTCGGGCATATTATACAAAACATAAAAGGCCCTGGGAAACCCCAGAGCCCCTCATACCGTTTCCACCTATTACGTAACTACAAACCTCAGGACTTCCTAACAGTGCTCGAAGCCAAGCACCATCTGCTAGGCGTCATCACGCCTTGAGCATGGCTAGCACGTCATCTGGCGTTTCGGCCGCGAGCAGGCGCGCAACTACTTCGGGTTGCCCCAGAAATTCGGCCAAGTGGCGCAGGGTTTCTAAGTGGGCGCCAGCATCGGGGGCACAAAAGGCAATCACCACATGGACAGGGTCATTATCGGGATTGCCAAACAGCACGGGCTCGGCCAAAGTGATCAAGGAAAAACCTTCGCGCAGCGCCCCTTCCTCCGGGCGGGCATGGGGGATGGCCACCCCTGGCATGATGACACTGTACGGCCCAAGTTCGCGCACGGTACGGATCATCCCCTCAATATACCTGGGCTCAGCAGCCCCAGCGGCGACCAGTAACTGGCCGGCCACACGCACCGCGTCTTCCCAAGTCGTTGCTGGCACACGCAGGGCAATCGTCTCACGGCTCAACATATCCGACCGCCCCTAGAAAGACCTGCGCCGACTGGGAAATTGGGCAATCCACTGCTGGTTGTAGCGATCGCCCTCCGGCAGGTTGGCCGACATCCATACCGGCGGGAGCGTGCCCTGGGTGTGATACCAGCGCATTGCCACCTCGGCGACCAGGGCTTGCAGAATGGCGGCCCCAACCACGGTTGAAAGCGGGGCCACGCGGGGCAACCCCGGCGCGATCTCTACCGCCGCATCGCCCGGGGGAATGTGCGTATCAATTACAAAATCGGCAATCTCAAAAACGCGTTTACCGCTGGAATGGCGGCTGGCCTGGGCACGCGATTGCATCAACGATGTGATAGCCACCACGATCAATCCCTTCTCTTTCCCGTAGAGCGCCACCTCTACCGGCCCCGGGTTGATCCCAGATTGGGAAAAGACGATCAGCACCTCACCCGGGCGTAGGTCGTAACCGTCCATTAACGTGCGGGCATACCCTTCCAGACGTTCCAAGGCGGTCGTGCGCGAGGGGGGGTTTGCCATCAGTGTATAACCGATATCCAGAATGGGGTTGACCGGCACCAACCCCCCGGCGCGGTAACTGATTTCTTCAGCCAGCAGGTGGGCATGACCAGCACCGAAGATGTGTAGCACCCCGCCTTGCACCAGCGAGGCGGTGACCCGTTCGGCCACCTGTGCCATGGTTGCGGCTTCGGTTTGGCGCACCGTCGCTAACGTGTGAAATACGGCTTCAAAGTAATGCTCAATGCCCGATGAACTATCCATAAAGTGATGTTCCTCCTTGGAAAGCGAATGAGGCGGCCGGGCCATGAATGGCCCAGCCGCCATTTAGGTCGCCCCGACTTAACCGCCAAAGAGCGGCAGGATCAGCGAGAGCAGCGGTTTGAAAACCCAGATAATGATGTACCAGTCGGGATCAGCTAATTGGGCCAGTTGCGGCGCGGTGGTGCTCAGCATGGGCATGGTGATCGCCTGACCGACCGCCAGGAAGAGACCGTTAATGGCACCTCCCAAGATGGCACCGCGCACACCGCCAGTGGAGTTACCAAAGACGCCACAGGTACCGCCAGGGAAGAAGAGCATAATCATTGGCGGTACGATCACCGCCCAGCCCAGGGCGCCGAAGAGCACCATCAGGACAATGAAGACCACAAAGGCGGAGAGGAAGCCAAAGAGCACGGCGGTGGGTGCATAATCAAAGACGATGGGGCAGTCCAACGCGGGCTTGGCATTGGGGACGATGCGCAGTGCAATACCGCGGAACGCGGGGATGATTTCACCTAGCACCATGCGCACACCCACCAGCAACACGGTGATCCCCACCGCAAAGACCAGCCCCTGTAACACGGCGTACACAATATAGTTCAAACCACCCGCCTTATCGGCCACGGCAGCCGGGCCAGCGGCCAATGCAGCGATAACCACCACAATGGCAATGACCACGCCAGTGGCCACCGTCACATCCCGGAAGAAGGTCAACCACTTGGGCAGGGACAATTTCTCGGTGCTATCTTCAGGTTTGCCCACGTATTTGCCCAGCACTGCGGAGAGGAAAGCGCCACTGGATGAGGTGTGGCCAAGGGCCAGATCATCGGTACCGGTCACTTTGCGCATCCAGGGCTGAATGTAGGCTGGCTGGAAGGTCCAGTACAAGGCGATGATGACCGAACCGACCGCTACCATGGTGAACATGGAGATATTGGGGTTGATCTCCAGCATGACCGCCACCAGCACCAATGCAATCCAGAACATCAGGTGACCGGTCAGGTAAATGTACTTGAACTTGGTGAAGCGCGCCAGCAAGACGTGAATGATGAACCCAAACGCCATAATCAGGCTGGCCGCGCCACCATAAGTAGCAATGAGAGTATCCAGGCCCATACCGCCCAATTCCACCTGCGGCAGACCAAAAGCACTTTGTAGAATGGGGGTGAAATTATTCAGGGCCTCCACCACAATGCCCGCCCCACGCGACATGATCAGAAAGCCTACTGCCGTCTTGATCGTCCCGGTGACCACATCGCTGAAGGGCTTCTTCTGCACCAGAAGGCCGATCATGGCGATCAGACCGACCAAAATGGCTGGCTGGCTAAAGATGTTATCAGCAATGAATCGGGCTATTGCAATCAGAGTATCCATAAACATCCTCCTCCTGAAGGGATTGGTAGCGACTTATGATCGAGCACAAAATGGGCCCCCCTCAACGCATGAAACTCTTACCTATTCACGCCTCTGCCGATAAAATCACCTCCTTTCGGTCGGGACGGTCTCTCCCGCCTAAATCAGTCCCTTTTCCTTGAGGAATTCGGTAAGTACATTGCGAATTTCCTCTTTGTTGACAAATGACTTAATCGCCCGCACCGGTGCGTGCCCCCCCGAGCAAACCGGCACCAGTGCCGGCGAGGTGAGGATGAGGTCTACCCGTGCCCCGCGGGCCTGTGTGGCATCTGAGGCCTGGACCTGGGCTTCAATCCCCAGTTCTTTGAGCACATCCTCGGTGTACATACGCAAGAGCAGGCTGCTTCCCATACCAACGCCGCAGACGGTCAGAATTGTGAGCATGACTAGCCTCCCATGATCGAGGTTTAAGCCCTGAGATGGGCGTAGAATTTATAGCGATCCCCACGATACACCGATTCGACATACTCGAGCACGGCGTTCTGTGCGTTGCGGGTGACCCGTTCCATACGCAAAACCGCCGCTGGGGGATGTAGCTCAAGCAGGCGTGCTTCTTCCACGTTGGCCAGGGCTGCCTCTACCACCTGAATGGCAGTAGTGGGAACCAAGCCGTATTCCTCCCGCAATACCGCGTAAAGCGAAGCACGGGAGAAATCATGTCTCAGTAAGTCGGGGCACAAATTCTGGGGCAGGTAGGCGGTTTCAATGGCGACTGGCTTTTCGTTCGCCAAGCGCAGGCGCTTCAGTAAGATCACCCCGCTGTTGGGGGAAACCTCCAGTTTGCCTGCCACGTAGGGCGTAGCCGGGATGACGGTGGCTTCCAGCACACGGCTAGAAGCCTGCAGATTGGCACGTTGCATCTGCTCCGAAAAGCCAGTCAGGGCATGATCCTGCTCAAACAGCACCTCGCTGACGTAGGTGCCCTTACCGGCAGCGGTGTAGAGCACACCTTCCTTGACCAACAGTTGAAGGGCCTGACGCACTGTCATGCGGCTGATCCCATAACACTCGCTCAGTTCACGCTCTGAAGGCAACCGATCATGCGGACGTAACTCTCCACGTCGAATCTGCCGCACGAGCAGTTCTTTCAATTGGATGTAGAGGGGAATGGGGCTGTTCGCGTTGAGTTCCATACCGGTCAATCCTGGTCTATACCACTATAGACTATACAAAATTTTTGTCCGCTTGTCAAAATATTTTAAGGTTCACAATCCCTTGCCAGGGGGCTCGGCTCGCCAACCGGATCCCCCTCGCCCCGCAGTAGTGCACCTACATTACGAAGGACTGCCAGAATCTTTCGTCATAGCCGGTTGCATTTGCCCCCCGTCTTGGAGTAACATTTTAACAGTCGCTTATCCAACCTGTGCCTTATTTTGGAGGTGTGTCATGAGTCTGACGCTCACTTGGTATGGACATGCTACGCTGGGGCTCAAAATCGGAGATTATGACGTGCTGGTAGATCCGTTCTTTAGCGGGAATCCGGCTGCCAGTACCGGCGCGGATAGGGTTAAAGCCCAGTTTATCTTGGTCAGCCATGGCCACGGCGATCACATCGGCGATACGGTGGCCATTGCCAAGCGCACTGGCGCGCTGGTCATCAGCAACTTCGAGATCTGCAACTGGCTGGCAGCCAAAGGTGTTAAGACTCACGCCCAGCACATTGGCGGTGGGCATCGTCATCCCTTCGGCTATGTAAAACTCACCCCGGCGCTGCACGGCTCTGCCCTGCCCGACGGCTCCTACGGCGGCAACCCGGCCGGTTTTCTGATCACCACCCATGAAGGTAAAAAGGTCTACCTGGCGGGTGACACTGGTCTGTTCGGCGATATGCGCCTGATCGGCGAAGAGGGCCTGGATTTGGCTGTTATCCCCATCGGGGATAATTACACCATGGGCCCTGAAGACGCCCTGCGCGCTGTCAAGTTGCTCCAGCCCAAGCACGTCATCCCTATTCACTATGATACCTTCAACCTGATCGCCCAGGATGCACGCACTTGGGCGCAACGCGTGGAGCAGGAAACAACGGCCCAAGTGCACCTGCTGCGCCCCGGCGAGTCATTCACCTTGCCCTAGCGCGCGGCAAGATTGTAGAAGTTATACACCGCCTGGCTCAAATTGGCGATGAGCAGGTTGGCGGGGTCAAACAATAACTGCACCGGGTGGTAGAGGAAGATTACCAGCACGTAATTGCCCCCCGGGGTATAGACGATCGCCGCATCGCTAATGGTGTGAATCAGTCCATCACGCGGGTCGGTCACCCACCCGTGCTTGTGGGCAATTTGCGTGCCTTCCGGCAGACCAGCCTCGATGAGCACGGCGATGCGGTTACGCGCCAGGTAATTGATCATGAGGCGGCATTCGCTTTGGGTGATCTGCCCCGGAAAGGCGGCAGCAAACGTCCCCCCGCCAGTCTGAGCGCATTGATAGATATCGCCCAGCAGCGTGCCCGCGTCCATAGCCGTGGTTTGGTTATAAGGGTCGGGGTCGGTTGAGACGTCTGTGCGCTGGTTGGCGGGGGTCTGGAAACGGCGCAACAGGGGAGCGCCAGGGTAGAAGAAGCCGGCTAAAAAGGTGTTTTCCAACCCCAAAGTGCGGATATCCTCTGTGACCATCAGCGGCCCCAGGTTTTTATCCATCACTTGCTCCATCAGGCGATCCGCAGGGTCGTTTTCTGAGAATTCGATCATCGCCTCCATCAGGTTGGCAATCTCCGCCGGCAGAGGTTCCTCCAGGCGCCGGAAGACCGAGACCATGATCGGGATTTTCATCGTGCTGGCAGCGGTGAAAGCAATCCCCGGCGCGACTTTTTGCCCATAGGCATAGGCCAGGTCCAGTTCCTGCCCATTCTGCAGGTCTAGTAGATAAACCTCGGCCACGCCGTCGAAATTGTTGGTGCTCAGAACCTGGCGTAGCATCACCTCCAGGTTTTGCAGCGAAGGGCGCGGTGGCGCGGTTTGAGTAAACACCACATTGACCGTGCGGCGGGTGGGGCTCCGCAGGGCCGAGTCCACCAAAGTCAGTGTGCGCTCCACATCCATCACGGTGCCGGGTTTGCCCGGGTTGAAGGTCGTGCTGCCCGGGATCGGCTCGGCAGGGGTGGGGGGCTGATCGTAGCGCGTGGCCACCTCATTCTCTAGAAAAGCGCGCAGACGGGCTGGGGAGTAGGTGGCACGGAGCGGTACCTCTATCGCGCGAGGGCGCCGACTCCATAGAAAATCCCAAAAAGCGGCCCAGAACGATTGCGCACTCTGGCGTTGTTGTTCGGCCGCCGCCAGCATGCCCTCCAGGTCGAGGCGGAAATCCACCTGGGACGGGCGCAACTGAATGATGGCCTCTCCATAGCGCAGTTCAACCGGCAAGCCATATACCTGGGTCAGGCGCTGAGCGGCTTGCTGGCGATCTAGCCCGCCCACGGGCACGCCAGCGATGCGCGTACCGGCGGGGAAGGTCTCACGCAAGCGGCTGAAACGCACCAGTTGGATGACCGTGAGCAGCACCGCCAGCAAAATTAGAACAACCGAGACCCAGCGCAGGATGATGGGACTACGACTTCTTCGCAATGCAAGCGCCTCCTAATTGCAGCCGCAGGAATTTTACCACCACTGACCTCATGGCGTGATCCCGCGCTGGTAGAGCAGCCACAGCCCGGCCAGATACACCACGCCAATCAGCAGCGCATCGGCTTCCAGCATGCCCCAACGACGCTCCAACCGGATCAAATTGCCCACCAGCGCCAGCGTGGTTAGCAGCATGCCCAGCAACCCAACCAAGACAAAGGCCGGGTCAATTGCCGCCAAAAAGCGCCCCGGCACGTAGAAGACATCCGCCAGACCCAGCGCAAACATGTTAAACAGGTTGCTGCCAAAAAGATTGCCAATTGCCATGTCATCGGCACCCAATTGGGCAGCCGAGACGGTGGTCACTAGTTCGGGCAGGGAGGTGACGAGTGCCACCAACGTTGTTCCGATGAACGTGGTGCCCAGGCCGGTAAGAGTCGCAATCTCGGCGCTGCTGCGCACCAACCAAGGCGTCACATATACCAACGCCACCGTAGCTACGCCAAAGCCAAACAGCGCAACGCCCAGGCTTGGTGTGCCGGGCGGGATGGTTTCCTCATCCAAGGTCATCCCAGCCACGTACTGATGGCGTTGTAGCAAGCGCACGGCCAGCAGGTAGGCCAGGATGATCAGTAGGCTATCGCCACCAACCCAGCCAATCTGCCAGCGAATATCCGCCAGGATGAAAAAAACGGCCATACCAATTATCAACACAGCCAGGCTGCCGGAAAGAGCATGTTTGAGCGCCGCAGTGCGCAGGATGCGTCGCCTGCGGAAAACCAGGTCCAACACCGCCAGCAGGGCCATATTGAACATGTTACTTCCCAAGAGGTTGCCAGCGGCCAGGTTGGCTTCACCTTGGTTGATGGCATTGTAAGTGGTGAGCACTTCGGGCAAGGAGGTGGCCGCGGCGATGAAGATAGCGCCAACAAAGAGGCGCCCCAACCCGGTGCGCAAAGCAATGGCATCCCCATACTCGGCCAAACGCACCGCCGCTAAAACTATGATGCCCGAACTAACCAGAAAGACAAGCCAGACCATGGCTAATCCTCAGTACCCGGTTGTGAAGGAACACCCTTAACCAGTGCCAGGGGCCAGGCCGCGAAGACGCCAGTATCGGGTTGATCCAGATCACCGATCAATGCCTCGGCTTCTTCCAGGCAGCGCCGCGCCATCGCCTCATCCGGGACAATGACCAGCAGGGTGTAATTGCCAACCGCCTCACGGCCTCCGCTTTGCCCATAGAGGTAACGCAAGGCCAGGGGGCGCTTGCAGCTGCGGCGCGCCCAACCCGTGCTTTCCAAGATGGTCACTCCACTAACCCCCACCCGCTCCCACCGCACCAACAAGGGATTCACAAAGCGTTCATTGTCCACCACCATCAGCACCAGGTACATGCCCGCGCGTCCTTTCTAAACAAGGGATCTTCTCCAACACCGCTCTGATTTTACCATCGCTGCCCACGCACAGGTTTCCTCCGTGGGTGCATATCACAGAGAAGCGAGAAACAAGTGTTGCAATTTAGGGTTGGGGATGGTATAATCCGTGCAACACTTGTTTCAATGAGGGCTTTCCAGTGCAGTGGTTGCTTTTTTTGCCCCAACTTCCAGCCACACCTTCCAGCCTGCGGGTCATGGTTTGGCGCAAGATGCGCCAGATTGGTGCGCTGGGCCTGCAGAACGGCGTGTGGGTGCTGCCCGAGCGAGACGATCTTTGGCAATGGTTGAACGAACTGCTGGGTTTCATTCGTCAGCAAGGGGGTGAGGCCTTTCTATTCCACGCCCAGGCGCACTCCCCCGCGGCAGAAGCGCTCATCCGCAAGCGCTTTTGCGCCGACCGCGATGAGGAGTACGGCGAATTTGTGGGACGTTGCCAGGATTTTCTGGCCGAGATCGCCAAAGAGACCCAGCAGGAGAAATTCACTTTTGCTGAGATGGAAGAAATCGAAGAAGACCTGCAAAAACTGGAGCACTGGCTGGGCAAGATTCGCGCGCGTGATTTCTTCGGCGCTGCCCAGGCCGAATCTGCTACCCGTGCACTGGAGGCGTGTCGTCAGGCTTTCGCCACCTTTGCTGCTCAAGTGTATAGCCGCCAAGGCCTCGAGCCGCCAGCGGTTTCGTCATCTCAAACCTTTGATTCGGGAGATACAATACCATGAAATCCACATCCTCTTCGCCTGCCACACTGAGCGAATCCCAGCGCCAGAGCCTTTCCTGGCAATTGATCCTCATCCTGGGCCTGGTCAGCGCCTTGGGAGATGTGACCTATGAAACTGCGCGGGGCATTGCCGGGCCTTACCTGCTCTTCCTGGGTGCCAGCGCCGCGGCGGTGGGGGTAGTTTCCGGATTGGGTGAATTCCTCGGCTATGCCCTGCGCCTAGTCAGCGGCTATCTGGCGGACCGCACACGGGCGTACTGGGCTGCCACTTTTATCGGCTATGGCCTGATCCTGTGCATTCCCCTGCTGGCGTTTGTGAACCGCTGGGAACTGGCCGCTGCGTTGCTCATTTTGGAACGCATTGGCAAAGCCATCCGCTCCCCAGCGCGTGATACCATCCTCTCCCACGCCACCGCCCAAACCGGGCGCGGACGAGGCTTCGCCCTGCACGAGTTTATTGACCAGATTGGTGGCGTGGCCGGGCCGCTCCTCTTCGGACTGGTCTTTGCCGTGCGCCAATCCTACCGCGACGGATTCAACCTGCTGTGGATCCCGGCCATCCTGATGCTGGCCACCCTGACCGTTGCACGTTTGCGGGTACCCACCCCTGAACGCCTCGAAAAGGAAAGCCGCGCAACCGACGCAACCAGCACGCGCCTGCCCCGCGCCTTTACCTTCTACGCGCTGTTTACGCTGTTCAGCGTCGCCGGCTTTGCCACCTTTGCCGTGCTTTCGTATCACTGGAACGCCATTGGCCTGTTTCCCCCTGACCAAATCGCTTTCCTTTATGCTCTGACCATGGGCGTTGATGCGGTGGCAGCCCTGGGAATCGGCCGCATCTACGACCGTATTGGCCTGAAAGGAATGCTGCTAATCCCGTTGCTAACCCTGCCGATCCCCTTCTTGGGTTTTTCGCGCAGTGCTACCCTGGCGCTGATCAGCGTGGTGTTGTGGGGCGTGGTCATGTCGGCTCATGAGACGGTCATGCGGGCAGCCATCGCCGATATGATCGGTAAAGCGCGCCGTGCCTCGGCATACGGCATTTTCAACACCCTCTACGGCGCTGCCTGGTTCATCAGCGGGGCAACCCTAGGCCTGCTCTATGAGCGCTCCCTGAGCGGATTGCTGACTTTTGTAGTGGTGATGGAGGTGCTGGCACTGGCGGCATTCGCAGCCCTTCAGCGCAGTTACTCAGCATCTGCTCCTGCGGCGTGAGCGCGGGTGGGACGAAACACGCGCCAGGCCGAGACCAAGAGGATTAGTCCCAGTAGGAACTTAAGCGCGCCGGGCGCTATCTGCCCGAGGAGCGGACCGGCGAGCCAGGCCCCCAGGAAGGTGCCTGCCCCCATAGGCAGGATCACCTGCAGGCCCTCCTGGGGGCTCAGGCGGCCTTGGTGCAGGTGGCGTAACAAACCGATGGTTACCGTGAGCAGACCAATCAACACGCTGGCCGAGCCGGCTAGCTTGATCTCCATGCCGAAAATAAAGATTAGCGTGGGGATAATCAGTTCGCCCCCGGCCACACCGAGCAGGCTGCTAACTAGGCCAATGCCCAAGCCGGCGATGAAAGCCACCGGATATTGAGCCGCTCCAGTGGCGAGGCCTCTCCCGGCTGGCAGCAAGGGCACACCTGCCTCGACAATTAATAGCAACCCCAGCCCCGCCAAAAGCCCAAAGATGGCCCGCTCCAAGTGACTCTGACGCAAGCGCGGCAGCCATCCGGCACCCCAGAATGCCGCGCTCAGGCTGCCCAGGAGCAAAGCGCCCAGCAAGGGCCAGAACGCCATTACCTGCCCCCATGGCAGCACCCGCCCGCGCACAAAGAGTGCCATCCCCAGGGTCAGAAAACTGATGGCCAGATTCAAGGGGACGGCGCGGCGGCTGGAATAGCCAAGTACCCCCACCAAAAGGGGCAGGCGAAACTCCGCCCCGCCCAGGCCGATCAGGGTGCCAACCAGCCCGATCGGCACCGCACTCAGAAACGCCACTCCCACACGCCGTACTGGGTAGGAGGCCTCAACCTTGTGTGCGGAGCCATGGACGTCGCGAGGCTTCAAATAGTGCTCGGCCCGCTTTCTTTGAGGCGATCTTCCAGCGTGCTGATGATACGCCGCTGGCGGCTGATAATATCTTTGACCACGTCGCCGATGGAGATGATGCCCAGCAAGCGGTCGCCTTCCATCACTGGCAAGTAGCGGGTGCGCTTGTAGGTCATCAGTTCCATGCACTCTTCCACCGTTTGATCGGGATGCACGGGATAAAGTTCGGTGGTCATGATCTCGCGCACCAGGGTGTCTTTGGATGCCTTGCCGTGCAGGATGACTTTGCGCGCGTAATCGCGTTCGGAGATGATGCCCACCAGGCGCTCGCCTTCCATGACGGCCAGCGCGCCAACGTCTTTGTTGGCCATCATGCGCAGGGCTTCATAAACGGTGGCTTCGGGGCTGATAGACCAGATATAATCCCCTTTGACTTGAAGAATGTGTCGCACGGTATTCATCAAAGTAGCCTCCTGGATTGATAAGATGAGCAGGGCGAATAAGGCGGGGTAAATAGCATTAGAGATAGGGTAGGAGCGGTGTGTTTACTACGGGTGGGTGCATGCTTTTACCTAATCTCATCATATCACAATCCTACCTATTGGGCCGGGACGGGGTCGCCTTTTTACTCATTCTGTGATAGGTGGTTTTCAACGGCGCCCATTTACAGATAAATCGTATCAAATTTGGCAATTCGCGTCAATACGGATATGCACCTAGCGGTAGTCAATGACCCACCGCTAGAGAATTGCGGATCCCCTCGAGTCCTGTAGTTGGGGCGGTTGAGAATCACAAGCCCCTGCGCTGGGCAGGGGCTCGATTGAGGATCCAGACCTGAGGTCTTAGTGCCGAATGGTGTTTTCAACACGCCGTGCGGCGCTCTGGGTCAGCATGCCCAGGCCGAGGAAGGTCATCCCCAGGAAAGCCAGGAATGAGATCATGAGATGATGGGTCTGGGTCTGGTCCGCACCGGTCACCGGAATGAGCAGGCCGGGCTGACCACCCGAAGGCGGGGGCGGCGGAGGGAGGGTCGGCGGGGTGGTCGGCTGCGTAGGCTGGCCGGGATCGGGGGTCGGGGTGCCACCAGTGGGGGGAACAATAGCCGTTGCGGTGCCCACCGGCGTTTCTGAAGGCGTGGGAGTGGAGGTGCCCTCTGGGGGCAACACAGTCACCTCGGTCGGGGTGGTCGGTGAGGGCGTCACCTCAGTCGGCTCCGGGCTCGGGGTGGTCGG
>NZ_CALIMF010000026.1 GCF_938028735.1 uncultured Thermanaerothrix sp. | reverse complement strand
CAGTCTTCCCACGATAGGTAGTAGACGATAAGGTCATCTTGCTGGAGGTCTGGCTTGCGCTGGTGCACGCGCCGGAGCAGAGCAGAAAGCACCTCCTCGCCTGTCTCCGGTAATGGCTTCCCGACCCAGGCCTTCCAGTTGGGGCCCTTGCGCCCCGCCTGGACAATCATATCGGGGGCCAGCGGCCCCTTTGCGTCCAATCTCCCGGGGGGAGTCCACAGGAACTGGCGCACCATTGCGTGCGCCCTGGGGCCCCGCGGGGTCACACTGATGGCGCGGCGAGCATACTCGCCTGCCCTCCAGTCCCTCCCCTCTGCTCCGTGGAGAAACAGAAGCAACCTTGCATCGCACTCCAGCGCGAAGTTGGGGGGGATTGGCCGCCCATGGTAATAGAATACATCGTTTTGCACCTGTATCTTGTCCATCGCTCTTCCCTCCTTGTCAATCTTCTGTCAATCCTCGTAAATCTGTGGGTAGGGATAGTCCCCCACCCACGAGCGAGGCAGGTGGTACAACTTCACGTCCGGATGGGCTCGGTAATACTCTGGGCCCTCCTCGCGGATTCGCTTGGCTATCCTGCGAGCAAACGCAATAATCTCTGCAGGAGGAAGCCCCGCGCGAAGGCCGCCACTCACTATCCCGCTACCGACAAACTCCCACTGGTACCAGGGCCCACCAGGCCCCCGCCCCGCAAAAATCTGGTCAACCTCCCGCACCAACCTCTCCACCTCCTCAATTCTCCTCTTGGCCACCTGGGGAGGGATTCGCCACACCAGATAGTTGCAGGTCGCGCCAGAGGGAGCAATCCCCTCGGGGATGACCACATCGGGGTCGCGGCCCAGGGCAAAACTCGCGAACGAGGAGCGTCCAGTCACCAAGGCCACGTAGAAGGGCCCCGCCACAAGCCGCACAATCGCAACTTGCGGCAAGTCCTTGACCACCTCAACGTCCCACGCTTCCTCCTCGCGGGGTTGTGGGCCGCGACGGTCAGGAATGGCAATCTTGCCACTCCTTAGCCTGGCAACAACATCCCCTTTCCTTCCTCTAAAGAAGCAAACGGTTTCCATCGCCTACCGCAGGGCATCCTTCAGGTCTTGGATGCTCTCCACGTCCTTGACGGGCACATCCTCTTCGCGGCCATCAGGGTACAGAATAGTAACCCCGGCCGGTTGGGCACCATAAAGACGCCCTGACCGGCTCCACTCGTACTTGAGTATCCCCACCCGCATGCTCACCAAGCACCCGTGAGACACTCCCAGGTTCCCCGCCGGAGACGAGTAGACAGTGTACTCCAGCACAAACGCATCCGATGGAGGGTTGATAAGCCTAACCTTGCTACTGCCCCGATAGCCGCAGGGGCAGTAGACGTTGTAAGTGATGTATCCATCCGCCGGACGCATCACGAGGTTGTTCTTCTCCGTTCGGATTATCCTGCCACGAACTGGGAACACAAGTTCCCTCTTCCCTCTCGCACTGACTCGGAGCAGAGACTCCGAGACCCAGAGGCGATGGCAGGGTCTACCGTACGCTCCGCTCCCTACGTCCACGTACCAGAAGGTGGCGCCCTCCACCTGCTTGGGCTTTGCTTCAAAGTTCATCGCCCCTCCTTGCTTTGGGTGTTTCTCCGCACGCAAGCAACCCTGCGCGCGAGTTGCCTCAACCAACCTCCACCCGCACAGCATAAGCAAGACCGCTGAAGGCCACCCCCCGCCCCTGGCAGGGATGCATCTCGTATCCTCTGGGGGGCCTCCCTGGGCGGAGGAAAACCCTCCGTAGCCCCACCCTCCACTCGTCTGGGTAGAACCTCTCTTTGGCGGGGGAGACAAACGCATTGCCCTCCCGCCTCAAGGGTAGATATACCCTTGTTGCCCCAACACCTACCTGTCTCTCCGGACGAAACTCTTTGACCAGCATCGTCCCCTCTGCCCACCCCTGCGGGACTCTGTCGGCACGGGAGGGTCTCACTCCAGAGGAGATTTGGAAGATGTCCCGGGAGACAAGCAGGGGCAACACACCTCTCGCCTCGCCGGAGTAGATAACGCAGTCCTCGCTCTTCCCTGATAGGGCAACATACTTAAGAGCGGCCTCCAGAGTCTCAAAAACGCAGAGGCCATACCCCTCGCTGGCAAGGAACTCTGGGGGACTCGCCCACTCTCCTACGACATATCTCACAGCGGCTGGGCCCCAGGTCGCCACCGAGTACAAGGCCTTTCCATCTGTTCTAAAAACCTTGAACGCTTGCATCTGGCCCCCTCACGGCACTTCATACCACCTGAAGGGGGGCTTGTTGTGCGGGTAACAGTCGTAGTGCCACACTGCCCCCTTCGCTACAATAATCTTGTCCCCGATGGTGAACTTCTGCCTACATTGGGCAGACAGTATTCGCCCAACCGGGCCACGTATACCAGTCGCCCCCGAACTCCCTGCAGAACCGCTTTCCGTAGTTTGTGTACATCTTCCACCTCCTGTTAAATCTCCTGCCCCGCTGGGCAGGGCCTTGCTGTGGCCGCGCTGTCCCCACAGGCTGTGCCCTTGCCCTCCTGCGCGCTACCCCCCTTGGCGCAGGCTCTCC
>NZ_CALIMF010000025.1 GCF_938028735.1 uncultured Thermanaerothrix sp. | reverse complement strand
CCGTGCCCGTGGCCCGTGATGCCCTGCTAATCCCCGGCAACCTTCAGGTGGAGGCCGCATGACCCCGTTGCAGGAAGCCGCCTACCGCCACCTCCTTTCCCTTCTGCCCCCGGGCCGCTACCCCCGGGAGGGCGGGGCGGCAGACGGGTTGGTGCGCATGCTCGGAGGGCTGGAGGGGAAGCTTGTGGAGGAGGTACTGGCCGTCCTGGCCGAGACCTTTCCCCAATCGGCCTCGAAGGAGGGTTTGGGGGAGCTGGCCCTTGGCCGAGGGATGCGGCTCCTGCCCGGCGAGTATCTGGACGCCTTTCGTGAACGTGTCCGCCTGGCCCGGGTGTTTTGGGAGAAGGCCGGGACCCTGCCCGGGGTCCTCCTGTGGCTACGGGTAGCGGGCTACAGAGCCACCATCTGGGAGCACTACCACGACGACCCCGCCATCTGGGCCGAGTTTTCGGTTTACCTTTGGCTGGAAATAGCCGCGTATACCACCGACCGCTGGGACGATGGAGTGGGAAGCTGGGACGACGACACTCCCTGGGACTATCAGCTTGCTGCCACGGAGCTCAGCCGCATCCCCAACCTGTTGCGGGAGGTGAAGCCCGCCCATGCCCGGGTGCGGCGGGTCTGGTACATTGCTGGTCCCTTTGACGCCTGGGACGACGGAGGTACATGGGATGACGGCGGGGTGTGGAACCCTGAGCCTATCCAGGTCGTATAAGAGGATGTCCAGGTCGTATAGGAGGATGGCATGCCGGAGAACTTGAACCCTCAAGACCAGTGGGATACACAGTTTGAAGTCCCCCTCCCGGGGGAACCCAGGAACATTGGGCCTCTGCGGACGCTGTTCCAGCGGCTCTTGAATCGTACTGAGCGCCTGAAAAACCGCATAGGGGAAGTCCTTGGGCTACCCTGGGACGCTGCCCTTCCTGACACCCTCGCGGGATTGCATGGCCGCCTGAATAGCCACCAAACTGCGCCGGTCCTGGACCACCCCGACGGTTCAGTCACCGCGCCCAAGATAGCCGCAAACCATGCCCCGAAGAGCCAGGGGGGCATCACCTTTGGTGCTGCGAACTGGGACCAGCTAACTGAGGCCGGTTATTACCTGGTTTCCCCTGGGGGCAGCGGGGGCTCCGGGGTCCCACCAGCCAATAGTCAGTCGGGTCTTCTGATAGTGGAGCGCTCTTTGGACGGTCCTATCGTGCAAAGATTCCTCCCCGAGTTGGAGCCATATAGTTACTGGCGGATTAGGTCAAACGCTTGGGGCCAGTGGATACGCCAACAAGGAGGGGGTTTCGCCCAGGCAGTTGACCCCATTGCCCACTACAACCAAACGGGTCAGAACTATGATCTACGGCCTGGAGAAGTGGCCGTAGTGAACTTTAACGGAGGAAGTAACGGAGCCGATGTTCATACAAGAATAGCTACCAATAATGGCAGAGCGTACTGGATATTTGTTATTTCGGAGGTTAACTGGGGAACCGTCTGGTCTAGTGGGTCTTGGCCTGTGGTTTGGTCTGCACTCAGGCCAAACGGTACCGTTTATAGCCAACAGTTTTCCGAACAATTTGTCATTATCCGAGAAACCTCTATGGCAGGATATTTTTCCGAAGATCGCTCAGGATTTCCGATATCTGCTTACTATGGTTCGTCTATAGGGCTATTACACACAGGTCTCCCTGGGAGTAGGTTTTTCCTAAGATTTTCGGGGGAACATCCGTTAGGCAGCAATAACAACTTAATCCAGTTGGCTCCATCCATAACCATTTGGAGGAACAATACAACTCCTTGGACTTATTTAGGGAGCCTTTCCGTTCCTCCGACAGTAGCTGGAAAGTTGATAGTTCTTAGAATCCTCTGACCAAAGGGAGGGTTGCATGCTTTTTGCCTGGATTAGCGAGGACGGGAGCGTTTGCGCCACTGATGAGCTTGAACTGGTACCGCCCGAGTACAGAGAACGCGTGGTTACGTTCCCTCAGCTGGAGCTGAGAGATGCGACGAAACTGGTTGTGCGCAACGGTTCAATAGGCCTCAAATCTGCAGAGGAAGAAAAGCAGGAGAAAGTAGAGGCTGCCCTTAGGCAACTTCGTCTGGAGCGCGATATACGTCTCCAACAAACCGACTGGGTGTTTATCAGAGCAATGGAGCGCGGGGAGCCTGTCCCGCCAGAGTGGAGGGCATATCGGCAGGCCCTGCGGGATCTGCCGCAGACCCTCACAGAGGAGCAGCTGCTGTCGGGGGACATTCCCTGGCCCACCCCTCCTGACGCCTAGCGCCGCAAAAGCCCCCGCAGCCGCTCCCAAAGGGGGTGGGCGGGGGCGATCTTCTAACAACTATGCCCGTACAAGAACCCGACCCTCAAGGTCCGGCGGCCCTCCTGGTGGCCGCCCTCATGGCGGTGTTGGCCCATCTCGCCCGCCTGCTCTCACGGGGGTGGCCCGGCATCCTCCGGCTAGCGGCGGGCGGATTAGGGGCAGGAGTGGCGGGGTTTACGTTCGGGGCTTTCATCATCGGTATCTCGCCCCAGGAGGTGCGTTCAGAACTCATTTGGGCCGCAGGGGGTGGCCTGGGCTTATGCGGCGCAGGTTTTCTACCACGGATGGGGCCTCCGTCGCCACCAGGGGGTGCGGGGGGTCTGGGTGCGGGAGGGGGAGGAGGTGCCGGAGATCCCGCGGGAGGGTGGGTTCAAGCCCCTGCCCAAGCGGTGGGTGGTGGAGTGGAGGACGGGAGGGTGGAGGTGTGGAGGATTAGCGTGGCTTAAGCAACCTATGAGCGTGGCTTAAGCAACCT
>NZ_CALIMF010000024.1 GCF_938028735.1 uncultured Thermanaerothrix sp. | reverse complement strand
AAGTTCTTTCAGGGAGGGGTAACATGCGGTCAAATTCTTTAGCGTTGGTCATCCTTGTGATCCTGGCCTCCGTGGTAGCGGCCTGTACCGGTCGTCCTGCCAGCCCATCTCCTGCCTCCCAACCCACGGCAGGGCCTCCGAACGCGCACGAGGTTACCACCGCAACTGGCGAGTGGCTCAGCGCCAAAGAAGCAGTGACGTTGGCTTATGAAGCCTTAACAGCCGAGTGGAAGCCTAACGCGAAGCTCGCATTTGTGGGGCGCTGGTCACAGTACTGTAAGGACTGTTCCCCGTTTAATGTAGAAGAAGATCCGGGTATCCGTTCCGATGGTCGCCAGATGCACTGGGTAGTCATCCTTGCGAGCCCGGCTTCCGGTGCCGATGTGTTCTATGTAGAGGGTGGGAAGGCCAAGCGGGTGGCATCTGATGTCACAACAATGTACAGCACGTATGACTTGTTCCCTCTGGATGGATGGGTTGATTCAACCGAGATAGATTTTCGCACCTCTCAACCTATGGGGCTGGAGTTAAAGGCAGGCCACTTTTTCGAAGGCGCGGATCCTGACCTAGAGGGTTATGCTGTGCTGTGGCTGGCCGAGACCTCCTTTTGGAAGTTCGATGTCTATGATGCCATGACGGGGCAATTCATCAAATCACGCTGAGCCCTCTCACTCACCCAACTCACTAAGGGCAACCCCGGCGAACGCTCTTGAGCCCATCACCCCGACGCCCCAAAGGGTGCTTATTGGCTCGTTTTGCCCCCGTCCCCTGCATGTCCTCGGGGGTAGCCGTCCTTTTTGTGAATTTCTACACAATTTACCCCAATAGATGACCTTCGGCATGTTATAATCGGAGGCGTATTGCGCCTGCGCCTTGCTTGCCAGGACGCAGAGCCCCCTTTTGACCTGGAGCGAAATACTGATGGCCGCCCCCGATCTGATCTTCCTGCACGCTCCCAGTGTCTATGACTTTCGCCGTGAGGCCATCCTCTTCGGCCCAGTCAGTGATCTGGTGCCCTCCACCCCGGTCTTCGAAATGTACCCGATCGGCTTCACCACCTTGGCCGAGTATCTGGAGCGCCATGGCTTGCGCACGCGCATCCTCAACCTGGCCGTGCGTATGCTGGATGACCCCGACTTTGACCCCGAGGCCTACCTCAGGCACCTGGACGCACTGGCCTTTGGCATTGACCTGCACTGGCTACCCCACGCCCACGGGGCCATCGAGATTGCCCGCATCGTCAAGCGCCAGCATCCCCACCGCGCTGTCATTTTCGGGGGCTTCTCGGCGTCCTACTTCCACCGTGAGCTGATCACCTACCCAGCGGTGGATTTCATCCTGCGCGGCGATTCAACGGAATACCCTCTGCTTCTGCTGATGCAGTACCTACACCGCGGCGGGGCGCTTCATCCCGCCGCCACCAGCCCCGCCGCGCGCGCTTTGGAGGCCATCCCCAATCTAGTGTGGAAGGATGCCGAGGGTGAGGCGCACATCAACCCACTCACTTACTCCCCCGAGACGCTGGATGACCTGCTGCTGGATTACACGCACGTCCTGCGTTCGGTGGTGCGCTACCGCGACCTAGCCTCTTACAAGCCCTTCCGCAACTGGCTGCGTTACCCCATCACCGCGGCGCTTTCGGTGCGCGGCTGTCGCTACAATTGCGTCACCTGCGGCGGCTCGGCCTGCGCCTTCCGCCAGATCCACGGGCGCACCCGCCCGGCCTTCCGCTCGCCCGAAAAACTGGCCCAGGATATCCGCCGCATCGGCGAGTACAGCCGCGGCCCGGTTTTCATCCTCGGCGATATCCGCCAGCCCGGCGAGGACTACGCCCGCCGCTTCCTGGAGGCCATTGCCGGCTACGACCGCCCGGTGTTCATCGAACTCTTCGATGCCGCGCCGCCGGAATTTTTCCAGCAGGTGGCGCGCGCCTTGCCCAACTTCACCGTCGAAATCTCCCTCGAATCCCACGCTGAGCAGGTGCGGCGCGCCTTTGGCCGTCCCTACACCAACGCCGCGATCGAGGCCAGCATGGAGGCCGCTCTCGCTGCCGGCTGCCAGCGCCTGGATATCTTCTTCATGGTCGGGCTGAAGGGCCAAACCTACGATTCCGTTATGGAGACGGTGGAGTATGCACGCTACCTGCTAGAGCGCTTTACCCCGCACTACGGCCCGCGCCTGATTCCTTTCATCTCGCCGCTGGCGCCCTTCCTCGACCCCGGCAGCCAGGCCTTTGAACAGCCCGAAAAGCACGGCTACCGCCTCTTTGCGCGCACGTTGGAAGAGCACCGCCAGCGCCTGCTGGCCCCCTCGTGGAAGTACGTGTTAAATTACGAAACGATCTGGATGAACCGCGATCAAATCGTAGAAGCCACCTACGAGGCCGGCTTGCGTCTGAACGATCTTAAAGGTACGTTTGGGGTGATCGAGCCGGCCCAAGCCGCCGCCACTGCGGCCCGCATCCGCCGCGCGCGCCAACTCATGGCCGAGATTGACCGCATCGTGGCGAGCACGCCCGAGGGCGAGGCGCGCCGCGAGGCCCTGCGCGCCCTCAAAGCCGAGGTGGACCAGGCCAACCTGAGCACCGTCTGCGACAAGCGCGAACTGGAAGTCCCCGTGCGCGGCCCGCGCATCAACCTGCTCCAGGCCGCCCACACCGTCATCGCCGACTGGTGGCAGAGCCGCCTTGCCGGGCGCCAGGTGCCCCTGCGCCACCCGCCGGAGTAGGGGGCTTTCCGGGTAAAAGAGTGCCCTACCCGGATGTAATAATGCAGTTAGCAGCGCCTCTGGGCCTCTCCGGCACAGGGGAAGGCAGCGCAGGATGGGGGTAGATACTCCACGGCACGAGGAGTCTATGACCGAGACGTACACCCTGGATCGCCCCGCCCTCGAACCGTGGCTATGGGCCGCCGCCTGCGTCATGCGCGGCCCCATTGACGCGGCGAAATACAGGGATGATCTCCTGCCGCGCGAAGACGCGCCGGTGCAGTTGCATGAGGCCGAAGAAGAACGCGCCGAGGCCGACCGCGCCCTGTGGAAGGTGCTGAAAGATTGGGGGTTGGGAGGGGAGCATGCCTGACCACGAACTCCCTGACGGCTTCCAGATGACCGAACTCGGCTTGCTACCTTATGTTGTATAATGTTGGATGCAAGCCACCTGGACGCTTCTTGGACTATACGACGGTGCAGGAAACCAAACCGACATTCCTAGTTTACTTCAATCAAAGTTGTTTTCCTTTTCCTTCCCCATCTCGCTTGCCAAGCAACAGGAAATTGCCCGCCTCTTGCAAGCGGCGGATCGTAAGGTTGCCGCCGAAGAGGCGTGCTAACGGGTGCTGCAGGGACTGTTCACAACGCTTTTGCACCATCTGATGACAGGCAAGGTGCGGGCAATTCCCCCAACCCCGGAGACTGCCCCATGATTCAGACTTCCAAGCATTCTACCGTTCAAATTCTCCTCATCCGCTACGCCACTGAAGCAGGATGGAGCCATCTCTCACTCCCGCAGGCGCTCCACCCCTGCGAGAGCGAGAACGCCCCGTTCTCGCGCCGGCTTTCCCTGGAGGCTGTGCAACGCCTCAACCCCGGGCGCCCGGATACCAACCGTGCCAAAAGCCTGGTGCGGCAGTGGGTGATTGTGCATGAATTGCTACACCTGAAGATCCCCCATCATGGCCCTTTGTTCAAAGCCCTAGAAAAAGCCTATTTAAGAAGCCCGCTGAGATGTTAAGCCATTGTCAGCTCATCCCCCGCTTGTGCGGGTATAATTCGGCCCAGAGCGAGAGGGAACGATGACACATATCCTGGTAACCAACGATGATGGGGTCACCGCGCCGGGCCTGCTGGCCCTGGCCCAGGCCATGCGCCGCTTCGGCACGGTGACTGTGCTGGCCCCCGACCACAACTGGTCGGCCTCGGGGCACGTCAAAACCCTGCACCGCCCCTTGCGCGTCAAAGACGTCACCCTGGCCGATGGCACCCCCGCCTTGGCTAGCGACGGCGCGCCCTCCGATTGCGTGGCCCTCGCCGCGCTGGGGCTGATCCCGCACCCGATTGACCTGGTTGTCTCGGGCATCAACCCCTATGCCAACGTGGGCCACGATGTGACCTACTCCGGCACGGTGACTGCGGCCATGGAGGGCACCATCTGGGGCATCCCCTCCATCGCTTTCTCGCTGGATTCCAAAGAGAGCAACCACCTTGACCGCCTGGATTACTCTGCGGCTGCCCACATCGCCACCCTCGTCGCCGAGCAGGTGCTCCGCCAGGGCCTGCCCCCCAACATCCTGCTCAACGTGAACATCCCCTACGCCCCCCTGGCCGAAATCCGCGGCCTGCAGATCACTCGCCAGGGCCTGCGCATCTACCACGATGAGTTGATCCGCCGCGAGGACCCCCGTGGCCGCCCGTATTACTGGATCGGCGGCGAGGAACCGGGCGGTGTAGCCGAAGAGGGCACCGACATCGGCGCCCTGGCCCACAATTATGTTTCAATCACCCCCATTCAGTTAGACTTGACCGCGCACCACTACATTGAGGACCTGCGCCGCTGGCCATGGCCGCCATGGCAGCCCGCTTCCCCTCCATCGCCCACCCCATAGGGCGCATGTTGTCATCCGCATGATCAGGGAGGTGCGTGAATGAGCGAGATACACGACCGGGTTAAAGGGGTGTTGCTGGGACTGGCCTGCGGGGATAAGATCGGCGGGCCGGTGCGCATGGCCATTCGGGTGGCCGAGAGTCTGGTGGCCTGCCGGGCCTTCGATCCCGCGGATGTGCTGGCACGCTACCTGGTCTGGTGGCAACGCGGCGGGTTCGATACCGGCCCCACCGCGGCGGGCGTCTTCGAGCGCCTGCGCCAAGGTTGGGCGCTAGAGGCCGCAGTGCAGGACGTGGATCGCCAGGTTGGGGGCATGACGGCGGGGGTCAACCCGGCCCACCGCAATGCGCCGCTGGCGATGGCCGGCTTCCTGGCAGATGAGGTGCTGGCCGAGGCCGCTCAAACCGAAGCCCGCCTGACCCACGCCCATCCCCTAGCCGGCGATGTGGCAGCGGCGGTAGTCCGCCTGTGTCGTGCCCTCATCCGCGGCCTGCCGTGGGCCGCGGCGCTGGATTTTGCCGCCGCCGGACGCCTTCCCGAGACTCAGAATGCCGTGCGCCACCATTATGATCTGGCGCGTCTTTCGCGGGGTGGCTTCGCCCCCGAGGTGTTGCGCGCAGCGCTGTATTTCCTGGAGCATTTTGATAATTTCCCCGACGCCCTGGAGGCCGCGGTGGATTTTGCCGGTAGCGTCAACTACTGCCCCATCCTGGTCGGCAGCGTAGGTGGTGCCCGCTGGGGGCTGACCGCCGTCCAAGAACTGGGCGCCCACCCCCACCCAGCTTTATCTGCGACCCTCCACGCGCTGGCCGAGCAACTAGCCGCCACGTGGCATGAATAAACCTCCTCGTTCACCGCAGATCGCACCCTGACTTTTGACATGAACGGCCTCTTCACCCATCGCGAGGCAGCGCGCCGGTTGGAAGCCCCACAACGAAAGCCACCCCCGCATCGGCGTCACCTCCCCAGCGGCAGAAACGACCCGCACCCGCCGATCACCGCGGAAGAATACGCTGCGGCCCGCGCCGCCTTGGCGCATAAGGGGGTAGGGTTGGTATTCCGTCTGCTAGGGCAGCATGAATTACCCTATGGCCGGTTCTTGGATAGCCTGGGTCGGGCGGTTAACATGCTGCCTTTCGCGGCGGCCTATGACAAACCCGTTCGCCTCAGTAAATACACCCTCTCAGCCACCGATTGCGCGCTGTTCGAAACCCACTGGTAACCGGCGGGGGAACTAGAGATTGAATAAACGTGGGGATAGGGCCACGAAAAGATGTTGCTCTGCTCTAAAATTAAAACTCACAAGGTATAATAAAGCAGAGAATTGTGGAAAATTTGTTCAGAGAATGACTAGAGCCGGGATGATTTCAACGGTATTGTCGAACTCCACTGCCTCAATCCAAGGGCGACGGGTAGAAGCCCGTTTGCTCCTCGGAGACTGTAGAGAGCAACTCAAATCTCTTCCAGATAACTCAATTGATTTGATTTTTACATCGCCACCCTATGCAGACAGTCGCGCTCATACTTACGGGGGGATTAGGCCTGATGAATACGTAGAGTGGTTCTTGCCTATTTCCGCGGAACTCCTCAGGGTCCTAAAACCAGATGGAACCTTTATTCTCAATATCAAGGAAAAAGTCGTTAAGGGGGAACGCCATACTTATGTTATTGAACTAATCCTTGCCATGCGTAAACAAGGGTGGCTATGGACCGAAGAGTTTATTTGGCATAAAAAGAATTGTTATCCTGGCAAATGGCCCAACCGGTTTCGAGACGCTTGGGAGCGCTTGTTGCAATTCAACAAAAACCGCAAGTTCAAGATGTTCCAAGAAGCTGTTATGGTACCAATGGGTGATTGGGCCGAAAAACGTCTTAAGAAATTGAGTCGCAATGATCTGGTGCGCGATCCTTCTCGAGTCGGAAGCGGTTTTGGAAAACGCGTGGCCAATTGGATTGGGCGCACAATGGTTTACCCCACCAATGTCGTAACGTTTGCTACTGAGACGCGCAACCGTAACCACAGTGCTGTTTTTCCCGAAGACCTCCCTGAGTGGTTTATACGTTTGTTTACCCAGGAGGGCGATTGGGTGCTCGATCCCTTTATGGGGTCGGGCACGACGGTACGAGTGGCACAACGCATGGGACGTAATGCGGTTGGTATTGAAATTATGCCCGAATACTACGAAATGGCACAGCGTGAAATTCCCCCTATGATCGAAATCCCTCCTAAACAGCTTGTTCTTCTCGAGGACAAACGCACCTATGCCTCCCAATCCAATCAATCTGAATGATGTCCAAAAATTCGTAGAAAATCACATTGGAGAATTTCATCAACGGCGCCTAGAAAAGCTAAGAGAACTCAAACTCACCAATATTCTAAAACGAAAAAACCCTTATTTATTCAAAGCCAAGAATATTACAGACGCTCATGACTTGGTCAAACTTTTACTAGATGCCTATCTATCCTCACAGGAAGAAACTGTTTTCGGAGATTTTCTGGAGAAACTGGCGGTTTTTATTTGTAGCCAGGCCTACAATGGGCATAAATCTTCTGCTGAGGGCATTGATCTAGAGTTTGAACGTGATGGAACACTTTATCTGGTTTCCATTAAATCTGGTCCCAACTGGGGGAATAGTAGCCAAATTAAGAAAATGATTGATAACTTCAAAAAAGCGCAACGCATTTTACGCACCAATAACTCAACCTTGCGCATTCAGGCTGTAAATGGATGTTGTTATGGGAAGGATGCTCAACCCGACAAGGGGGATTATCTAAAATTGTGCGGGCAAGCCTTTTGGGAATTTATCTCTGGAAATGATCGGCTTTACCTAGACATTATTGAACCCCTTGGTCATCGTGCCAAAGAACGCAACGAGGAATTCCTCAACGAATATGCCCGTATTATCAACATTTTTACCCAGCAATTTGTGACCCGCTTCTGTGACAACGGCGCAATAAATTGGCAAGCCTTGGTGGCCTTCAATTCTGCGCGCCAGCGTGAGACCTAGCCCTCCCGCGCGCCCCTACGGGCGCGATTCCACCTGGCTGAGGTGGCTAATTCCGTGAGATTGGCTCGGTCCCGGCGCCTTTTTGAGGCGCTCTTTTTTTGTCATGCTATTGACAGAATACTGAAAATTTTCTATAATACTGAAAGAAGGACGGCCATGGTTAACCTTGGTGAGCGTATTCGTGAATTGCGTCTCAGTCGCAACCTGACTCTCAAACAGGTGGCAGAAGATACCGGGTTGTCCGTTTCGTTCCTAAGCATGGTAGAGCGCAACCAGGTTTCGATCAGTGTTGACAACCTGGAAAAGTTGGCGCGCTATTACCAAGTGCATATGGTGTATTTTTTCACCGAGCCGAACCACAATGAGGTGTTTATCGCCCGCCACGAGGAACTAATGCGCGGAAAGGGTCGGCTGGGGCAAAGTCCGGCGGCGGTGACTTTACTGACGAATCAGCCTAACGCCCGGATGGAACCTCTGCTGGTGCACATTGGGCCAGGAAAGGAGGAGCCCCATTTCCGCCAACATCAGGCTGATGTCCTAATATATGTTATCCAAGGCTCCGTGCGTCTCGCTTCTGAAACAGGGGAAGAACACTCGTTGGAAGCGGGAGATTTGGCCTATTATATAAATTTGCCGCGCCGGCGCATCATTAATGCCAGTGCGACTGAGCCCGCCACATTGCTACTGATCACTGCACCACCGACGACCACCCTCGAAGAATTGTTGCAAGCCCGCCAAGGCTCTTGGTTGATGAGCAATAACTCTCAGCACTAAACCACGCTAAAACAGGGCGTGGTTTTTTGTTTCTTGGAGGAGGACGACATATGTATTACGATGAATTTCACAACCACAAATGGGCGCGTAACTTAAAGCATGCTCGTGATCTCTTAGCATTGGGAAACCTTGAGGCCTTCTATCATGGCGAGGAACTGCCGGATGGCGATGTTTTCCCCGGGATGCGCGTAATGGCAGCCTACTTGGTCTCAGTGGAACACGAGATGAAACTGCGCATGCGCATTTTACTCAAGGGAGCGGGTCATCCAGAGTGGGAAAACGATCCCGAGTTGCGGGCAAAAGCACACGAATTTCACGCTCGCTATGTGGCAGATATGAGAGAACTGGTGGAGAGGGATCATATTGTTCCGGTTGAGCGCCTTCAAATTTTATCAGAACGGGGATGGGAGACACCCGCCGATTGGGCGGAGGTGATGCGGGCCAAACAGCAGCAGACGCTGGATGGCATCCGTGCTGGCAGCCTGGAGCCCGATTGGGTAGAGTATTGGTTTGATACTTGTTTACGTGCGGTTTCCAACTACAACCGCTACTTGATTTGGGGTGGTGTCAATGCAGCAGCCCTTTATCAACGTGAAGGGCCAGAAGCATTACGGCGCGCCGTAGACTCCGTGGCCGAGGAATTTATGTGGGCAGTTTCACGCGAATTTTTTGCGGTCGTCATGCCCGCAGCAGGTTTTGAGGATATTGGTGATCTGATGGAACTCGGGCTACGCGGCATGTACACGGATAATTATTACCTCAAAGGCGAGGAACGCCAGGAGGGCGAAAAAACCATTCGAATTAGCATCCTAAAGAATTGCCAACTGGCTGGCATTTACCGCCGCATTGAGGAATGGAGCGGTTTGCCCCCCCAGAGTTTGGGGTACGCCATTTGTCGTTTCTGTGAACGCCACGGAGAGGCCACGATGATGATCACGTTACCGCCTATGGTTGCCCCCACCTATCGCTTGGTTCAGTCGCTCGCCATGCATCCTCACGCGGACGCATGCCGCTTCGAACTAACAACGGTGCCTGCGGATGACATGGATAGGATCCTGAACGTGCAAGAAAAAATTTTTGGCGCATCCTAAAAGGAGGAATGAAAGGAGGAACTAAATTATGCCCAGCATTCGTGACGTAGTGATGAACTTGCCCAATATCTTCAAGGCTGAGAAGGCGAAAGGCTGGAATCGGGTTATCCTGCTTGACCTGGGGGGTGAAGAGCCCTCAAAGTGGACCCTCACCATCCAAGATGGGGTTCTGACCGTAGAAGAAGGGCAGACCAAGCCCCCCAAGTTGATCATCACGGGCAACAGTGAACACATCGTGCAGATGTTTACTGGGGAGGTTCCCCCCATGAAGTTGGTCAATGCAAAATTGATCAAGATGCAGGGCCCGATGATGGATGCGATTGCCTTCTCCGGGTTATGGAACATTCCAAAGAAGGAAGAGAAAAACACCTGACAGACTCAAAGCAGTTCAAGGGCATAAACGGGAAAAGCCAGTCTCAACTCAATTGATATTTCTGCATGAGGAGGCAAGAATTGAACACGGGAATTCTTGCATATGGTGTGGCGTTGCCCAAATACCGTATCGAAGCCCAGGAAATCTGGCGGGTATGGAAGAATATTTCACCTCACTTCTTCGATATGCTCTCGATTGGCGAACGCGGCGTGCTTGGGCCTGAAGAGGACACCTTGACGCTCGCCAATGAAGCGGCACGCCAAGCACTGGGTCGCAGTGGACTTGAGCCTCAAAAAATCGGCGCTGTTGTTCTAGGAAGTGGCACAAGCCCCTATGCCACTAAAGCAGCGGCCACAGTCCTCATTGATACCCTGGGCTTACCGGCCTCGGCACTGACCGCCGATGTTCAATGTGCTGATAAATCGGGCTCAACCGCGCTATGGATGGTAGCCGCTATGATTGAAGCCGGCTTAATTGAGTACGGCTTGGTCGTTGCCGCCGATACGATCAACCGTCATACCGCTCCGGGCATGATCGTGGAATACGTGGCCTCGGCAGCGGCGGTGGCGTTCATCTTGGGCAAAGAGCAGCCCATTGCCCGATTGGAAGCCTACGCAACCCATAATCACGATCAGAACGATTATTTCCGCACGGAGGGCGAACGCTACATCCAGGCCGGAGCGGGCTTTTATGGTTGGGTGGCCAATTGGGGTCTGCTTGATCATGTCGTACCGGCAGGTCAAGCCCTTTTCGCCCAAACCGGTCTGACCCCAGCGGACTTCGCCAAATTTGCGGTACCACAGAAAACCGGGGTGCGTCCACTGATGACCATGGGGAAATTGGGCCTGGACGTGATGCAAGTATTGCCCTACGTGCTCACCCATCAAATCGGGGATTGCGGTGCCGCAGGGGTTCCGCTTTCGTTGGCACATATTCTCGACTTTGCTGAACCTGGCGAGCGGATCGGGGTATTAGATTACGGCGCTGGCGCGGGCTGTGATGCCTGGTCGCTGGTTTGCACCGAAGCCATCAGCGAACGCCGTCCCCAGAGTGGGTTGGTGATTGAACAACTTGAGGACAAAATCATGGTGGATTATGCCACCATGCTCAAGTTTGAACAGAAGATGATCCAATCGCCTCACCGCTTATCAAACTTCTATTGAGGCAAGAGGAGGTTGTATGGGCAAAATTCATCGCAGGGTGATGTTGGTAGGTGGCGCTATTACACCACCAGGCCTGCCAATGGATTGGACTTGGCGGCAGATGGCAGCGGAAGTCTTTTGGAAAGCCCTGAACGAAGTGGGAATTCCGGTTAAAGATGTCGATCTTGTCGCTTGTAATTACAACGACCGCGCCATCGCCGATTCATCGCCTGGCCCTCAGATTGCCGATGCCTTGGGGATCATCCCCAAGCCAGTGGTGCCCATCGCAAATGCCTGCGCCGGCAATGGGATCGCCTCATATGTGGCTTGGAACGCCATCGCTTCCGGAAGGTGCGACATCGTGGTCTCTATGGGGTTTGCCCGCGCCGACAACTACGATGCAATGGAAGCCATGAACAGCCAAGGCAACTATGTAGATTTCGACTACCTGTTAGGGCTCACCCATATCAACTACGGCACCATGCGGGCAGCTTACTACCGCCAAAAATATCAGGTACCCCTCGAGGCCGCTGGACAATGGGCCTATCAATGCCACTGGTATGCACGGCGCAACCCACTGGCGGTGGAATACAGCAAGCCCATGCCCTTGTTGGAGGAATTGTGCGCTGATACGCCTGAAGGCGAGCGCAATCGTCAGGCCACTAATCGTGGGGGCGTGGCCAGTGCCTTGGTTTTAGTTGGAGAGGACATTGCCCATCGCTTCACCGATAAGCCGGTCTATTTCGATGTTGCCTATGCCTTTAGCCCACCTTATATCGGAAACTTTTTCCATTACCCTGTAGACGCCCTCAAAGAGTACGATTTGGGTGAACTCTCCGGGCTCATGGTAGCCGCCAAAGAAGCCTATGCAATCGCCGGTATTCACCCTGAGGATATTAATATCGTGCAGGTTCACGATCTGACCGCCTATGAGGGCATGATGGCCTTAGAGGCACTGGGGATCTGTCCTCTCGGGCACGGCAAGGATTATGTCCTTTCCGGGGGAATGACCCTCGAAAGCCGTTGCCCGGTGAATACCTACGGAGGCGGCATCGCTTTTGGACATGGATCAGCGGGTTCGGATTTCCAAATCGGGGTTTTGGAAAACTTCTGGCAGATCACGGGCCAAGCCGGAGAACGCCAAGCCAATGAACCGCGCGTCGGGGTTAATTCCTCATACGGTACGCATCACTCCTTGGATGTTGTCGGCGTGGTGCAGAAAGGATGGTAGGGATGAGCGAACAGTTTCCAGATCAATTTGTACGCTGGGATACCTTTTCGAGTGCCCTTTGGTATCGCACGCGACACGCCCGCTACCGACTGATGGGCACCCGTTGCACAGCCTGCGGCCAGATTTACTTTCCGCCGCGCACTGACCTTATCTGCCCAGCCTGCCACCAACGTGCCATGGAACCGTATCAATGCGCTCACACTGGCGAGGTGGTGTGCGTTGCGCTGGATGATATGGGCTTCCCGGCTGTGGGCTATGGCAACCATCTGCCCCGCGTCCAAGCCATTGTTCGCCTAGACGATGGCATCCATCTTATGGTGGACCTTTTGCAGGTAAGTGATCCGCAGGCCGTCAGGCCAGGGGCACGGGTGCGCATGGTTTTGCGCAAACACAAACGCGAGGATACTGGTGCCTGGGTCTACGGATATGGTTTCGTACTAGAGAAATAGTTCATCTCAAAAGCCCCGTCCTTGCAAACCTAGAAAGGAACCTCTCTCATGGCAGAACAGACCACTGCGGCTGAGCCCATGGGGATCAAATGGGGCCCGATTCGCCTTCTCAGCGGGATCACCCAACTCAATATGGGGACTTACCTCTTCGGAGCAGGCTTGACGATGCTTTTAGCCACCTTCATCCCCCAAGCTCAGCCCTTTATCTTAACCGAGATCTTACGCATTCCGCATGTGCAACAAGGACAGGTCAGCGGGTATCTGGGATTGGCCCACACGCTCGTGGCCGTCATCATGCCAGGAATTTGGGGAACACTTTCTGATCGAACCAGTCGGCGCATTGTTTACGCCTTAGGGCTAATGATAGCCGCCATTGGCATTGCTACCTATCCACTGGCAGCCACTATAGTGGCCTTGCTGCTATTTCGCATGCTCTTTTCCGCAGGTATCAGCGCCGCCAACACGATGAACAATGCGCTCTTAGGGGATTACGTAGCTCCAGGTGATCGTGGCAAAGCCTACGGAATCGTTTCGGTCAGCGGTGGATTAGGTGCGTTGATAACAGTATTTGTCCTATTGCGTTTACCCGCGATCTTTCAGGAGATGGGGTTATCTCCTGTGGCTGCTGGTCGTTATACCTTTTGGGTAGCTGCACTGATTGCCCTATTAGGTACCCTCGTAGTTATCAACGGTTTGGTAGGAAGGCCCCAACAACAAGCCGAAAAGCGTAGTGTCGTGCAGATCGCTCGCGAGGCCCTCCACGCTGCTGCCACAAACCCCAACATCCTGCTCGCTTATGGGGTTAACTTTGTTGCTTCCGGCACCCTAAGCGCGATGGGAACCTTTTTTAGTCTGTGGTTGGTCAATTACGGCGTGACTCAAGCGGGCATCACCAGCGCTGAGGCTTTAGCCAGAGCGGGCATGATCATCGGTCTGGCACAAATAGTGGGCTTAGTTGCTTCGCCATTCTTTGGCGTTCTTTCGGACCGGTTTGGACGAGTTCGTTCGGTCATTTTAGCCACTAGCCTTACGGCAGTTGTGTTTGCGGCTACCCTCCTAATATCAAACCCATTGAGCGGGACAATCTTTGTTCTGGGTGTATTTCTAGGTCTGGCCCAGGTGAGCGGGATCATCACAGGAGGGGCATTGATCGCTCACCATGCGCCTGAATCTGTGCGGGGCGCAGTGATGGGATTTTATGGGTTCTGCGGCTCCTTGGGGATCATGCTCGTCTTTGTTTTAGGAGGTTGGCTTTTTGACCGTTGGCTGTATCAAGGACCTTTCGTTCTGGTGGCCATTCTTTGCTTGGTTGTGACGATTTGGGGATTTCTAGTGAACAAAAGAAAGAGCTAAGGGATCAGCGAGGGGCGCAATGGAGACCTATCCGCTTGGATTGGCACTGTTTGACTTTGTACCGGTAACAATCTTCCTGGTGGGCGCCTATTTTTTGGTGCGGCTAGCGATGCATTGCCGTTCACGTCCTACCGGGCGTATGGCCATGGCTGGTGCCCTGCTGATCTTTCTGGGCGGCTTCCTCAAAGCTCTATGGAAACTGCTCTACACGATTAACATAGGCAATTATCGGTGGATGAGTGAATTACAGTTTTCTTTAGTTGCCCCAGGCTTCTTGGCTCTCCTCGTGACCGCCATATATATAGCTTTGAGCCAACATAAAGCACCGCGGCTGGCTCCCGTTTTGGCGCTGGCGGGATGGAAGATCCCCCTGCTTATCCTGATGACGTTATCTGCTGTTGCCGCCCACGGCATTCTAGCCTTCTTGGCCTTTAGGCGCGAACGTTTCATAGCCGCGGTGGGCTTTATAACGGCCTTTATCTGCACCTTGGGAATGGGTGGTCTAGCTTCGGGTGAGCAAACGGTGGCTCGCCAATGGCTTGCCGAGAGTGTAAACACCATGGGACAATCTGGGTTTGCGCTGGGATGTTATTTACTTTATCGCGACTATGCCGTACCTCGAAAGGAGTGTGAATGATGGAGCCCAAATCGGCGCTTCGACTGGGCTGGAAAGTGGGGCTTTTTTACCTGGTCTTCATGGCACTCTATGCTCTTTATCGTTTCTTTCCCGTATTCCCTCTCTCGATCTTTGCGGGCGTAACTGAATCAAATTTCCAGCACTACAAGGCCACGTTCTTCTCGTTTCTGATTGCGGGGGGCATCGAATATCTTATCAAGCACCGCGATGTAACCCATCTGGATCTGTTTTGGTATCCCCGTTTACTGGCGGCCGTATTTTCACCTTGGGTGGTTTTTCTCTTCTGGTATGTGGCTCCAGCGGTGTATGGCCGGTTTCCCTCTATTGCGCTCGAGATCGTCTATGCTAACCTGATCACCCTTCTGGTCGGCGTCGTTGTCGTTTCGCTGGAACGTGCGTTCGTCTCAATCCAATACACACGCCTGCTCAGGAGCCTTGTGTGGGGGCTGGTTTTGGTGTCTGTGTTGATATATATGGTGTTTACTTTCTCTCATTTGCCGTGGGCAGATGTTTTCGTTGAGCCCAAATGGCATTAAGCAATCTCAAACCGTCTGGGAGGGCACTATGTACAAACGATTTGAAAACAAGGTGGCCATTGTCACCGGCGCAGCGTCCGGCATTGGGCGGGCAACCGCAGTGCGGTTTGCCGAAGAGGGGGCGAAACTCAGCATCTGTGACGTCAACATGGAAGGTCTTCAAGAAACCGAACGCTTGGTTCTGGAAAAAGGCGCGGAATGCCTTGTTTCGCGCGTGGACGTGCGCAGTTGGGATGAGGTTCAAGCGTGTGTTAACCGCACTTTAGAACGCTTTGGCACCATTGACATTTTAGTTAACAATGCAGGCACGGGGCAATTCGTTCCCTTCGTTATGATTGACGATGACGAATATAACCGCGTTATGGACATCAATGTGCGCGGTATTTTCTACTTTAGCAAGGCCGTCCTGCCCATTATGATGGACAAAGACTACGGCAAGATTGTGAACGTAACCTCAATCATGGGCGAAGTGGCTGGCCAGGGGCAGTCCATCTACAACGCTAGCAAAGGCGCAGCAAAGATGATGACCCAGGGAATAGCCGTGGATTGTTCGGGATACAACATTAATGTCAACGCTGTGGCGCCTGGTATGGTGCTGACTGGGCTGACCAAAAACATGTTAGGTGATCCAGATCAAGCTCAATATTTCTTGGAGCGCATTCCCAAGCGTCGCATCGGCGAACCGGAAGACATCGCCGCCGCCATTCTCTTCCTCTGCTCTGATGAGGCGTCCTACATCCATGGGGCTACATTGCATGTAGATGGCGGGATGATGTGCACCCGAATGTGAGCCGCGTGCCCCTACGGGCGCGATTCCACCTGGCTGGCGCGATCGGAGCACAGGCAAGCGCGGATGCGCTGGCCGCGCTGCACCAGGTAGCCCTCGTAAGGCACGCTGCCATTGACCGCCACCCAGCCCTCTAAGTTGAACGCCAGTGGGCCATCGGCGGCGATCCACTCGCCATTGTAGCGGCGGGCGATGTGCACGTGCGTCCCAGTAGCAGTGCCCCCCTCGCAGGAAGGCCGCCCAATGGGGTCGCCCGCCTTGAGCACTGTGCCCAGCGCCGGCAAACTATCCTGGGCCAGGTGCAGGTAGTAGATTGTCCAGCCGGTGCGCTCATCCCCATCCCCATCTAGATCGAGCACCACGCTGGCCGTGTCCACCCGCGCGATCACGCCATCCGCCACGGCAGTGGCCCATTCCTCGCTGGGTCGGCACCCCCCCACCACTGCCGGCGGGGCAAAATCCAGCGCCGCCAGCGGTTCCCCACTGCCCCAAGCGGTATGCGGCCCACCCGTGAACGACCAGCGCTTGCCCGGTGCAAAGGGGAAGCGCAGGGTCGGCTGCTCCAGGCTCCCAGGCAGATGTGGTTGCACGTCCTGCCAAGGGTCACCGAAGAGAGCACGGTAAGTCGCCGCCAGCCCCTCCGGCCCGATGGCGCGGTCGTAGGCCGCGCCGCCGAGCAGGCGCGAAAAGTAATAATGCAACGCCGCGCTGGCCGCGTTCTGCCACGGGTCCAGGGTTTCCTCTCGCCCATCCGGCAAGTCAATACTGATCAAGGTGCCGTTGCGCCAGGCGTAATAGCCGTTGTTAAGGGTGTTGGCCGCCCAGGTCAGTTGTTGCCCCAGCCCCGCGTAGCGTGCATCACGGTAACCCAGCGGGTAGTTTCCCAGATCGGCGGGCATCTCAGGCTGGCTGAGCGCGCCGGTGTGGTATTCGAGCAGCGCCAGCAGCAGGCGCGGGCTAAGGCTGAAATTCTTGGCGATATGAGCAATGATCTCCCCCCCGCGGCGATTCTGCCCCCCCAGATACGTTACGTAGGACTTAAACCACCCGGGCTGGGCATCCACGAACGCCACCGGGTCAAACCCCTGCTGGGCCGGCCCATGGATAAAGAGGCTATCCGGTAGAATTTGATAGGGATTGCCCCACAGGGGGCGGTAATAAATGGGGATTTTCATCGGCAGGCCCGGCGGCAGGGTGGTCACCCGTTCGGGCAAGATAGGGTTGGCCGCGCGGATCTCTGCCTCGGTGGTATTGAAGCGTGCCGCCAACGCCGGCAGGGTATCCCCGGTTTGGGCGGTGTAGTCCACCAAGGTGCCCGGCGGGTAGGGCGGGCGCGTGGCAAAAGCGGTCGCCGTGGTCACCAGCGTGGGCGTCGCCGCCAGGCGCGTAGCAGCCAAATCCGCCAAGGGCTGACGGCTTGGCGCCGGCGCACAGGCCACCACCACTGCGCTGAGGAGCAGAAACCATCCCAGGAGGTTCAATCGACGCATAAACGATCACAGCAATCCACGGCGATTCAGCGGGCGGGGCGGGTGATGTGGGTTTCAAAAGAGGCGCAGGTGCAGGCTTTCACCACCTGATCCCCTTGCACCAGGCGACCCTGGTAGGGGGCGCTGCCCGCCTGCGCGCGCCAGCCATCCAGGACGAACGGCAAGGGGCCATCTGCCAGCACCCACTCGCCATTGTACTTGCGCGCCAAGTGCACATGGGTGCCGGTAGCCGAGCCCCCTTCGCACGAGGGATGCCCCACCAATGCGCCTTGCTCCAGCCAGGTGCCGACCGGGGGGCGGCCCTCACTGGCAATGTGCAAGTATAACACGGCCCAGCCAGTCTGTTCGTGCCCATCCCCGTCCAGGTCGAGCACCACTACGCCTTTCTCCGAGCGCACCACCAACCCACCCGCCACTGCTGTGACCCACTCCTCTGAAGGCGCGCAGCCGCTCTGCGTGCTTGAGGGCGCAAAATCCAGCGCCGCCAGCGCGCTATCTGGCCCCCAGGCCGAATGCGGCCCGCCCGTGAAGGCCCAGGTATGGCCGGGCAGGAAAGGTAGGATGAAATCGGGCTGGGTAACTCCCGGCGGAATGAGCGGCTCCACCGTGCGGGCGCGCAGCCACGGGCTGCCGAACATGCGCTCATACACGGCCGGGAAGGCTGCCTCGCCGTACAAGACCGCCTGCCAGCGCGGATAGGGATAGAGTTGCGCAAACAGATACTGTAGGGCCACCGAACCAGCGTTCAGGTTCGGCGCTAAGCGCAGCGTGCTGCCGTCCTTAAACGTCAGCGTGGTCAGCCGCCCCTCGCGCCAGCGGTAGTAACCGATGAAGAGGTTCTGCACCGCCCAGGTCAGTTGCTTGTAGAGGCCCTTGCGCTCCAGGGCAACCCACCCGAGCGGGTAATCCACCTTGGCCAGCGAATCCGGTTGCCCATACACCCAACCGCTCTGGTACTCCACCAGCGCTAGGAGCAGGCGCGGGTTGACCGAGTTCTCAGTGGCCACCCGTTCGATCACCCCGGCGCCGGTGTAGGTGCGGTCGGTCAGGTACTCGCGGTAAGCCGCCAAGTACCCTCCGGCGGACTGCACAAAAGTCTCAATATCAAACCCCACGGCCGAGGGGGAATACACCACTTCGCTATCTGGTAGGAGCGCCTGATCCGGCCCTAGCCCGTCCAAGCGGTTGGGGATGACCAACAACTGCCCTGGGGTGATCAGCCCAGTAGGGTCGAGCGGGTCGGGAGAAGTGATCTCCTCCGCGGCCACCCCGTAGCGTATCGCCAGCGCGGGCAGGGTATCGCCGGCCTGGGCGTAATAAAGGATGGGTGGGCGCGGGGTGCCGGCCTCAATAAGGGTGGGGGTAGATGTCGGCATGGGCGGGATAGGAGTAGGCGCCTCGGCCAGCGTGGCCGCCTGAAGCGACGGCGCGGCGGGGAGAGTGGGCAGGTTGAGCGCCGGAGGGGTGATCTCGCTCCCACCCCCCGCACCGCTGTGCAGGGCCGCTGTGGCGGTCAGTTCCGCCGCGCTCAAGTAGGCGGCCGATCCCCCGCAGGCCAGCGCGCTCACCATCCAGGTCAGCAGGACGGCCAGACCCCCCACGCGTTCAGCGCTGGATCTGATTCTGGGGAATGCGCCGCTCCGAGGCCTCGAGTACCACGCCATCACGCACCAACGTTCCTTCATATTCTACCCCCTTCCCCTGCGAAATCCAACCCTCCAGGTTGAAAGGCAGCGGGCCGTCGGCGGGGATCCATTCGCCGTTATAGCGCCGGGCGATGTGCACGTGAGTGCCGCTGGAGACCCCGCCCTCACACGAGGGATGCCCAATGCGCTCACCGGCTTTGAGCCACGTGCCCGGCGCCACCCGGTCAGCGGTGGCAATGTGCAGGTAAAAGAGGCTCCAGCCAGTCTGCTCGTAACCGTCGCCGTCCAGGTCGAGCACCACCACCGCCGGTTCGGAGCGCACCACCCGCCCATCCGCCGCGGCGGTGACCCAGGCATCGCTCTCGCGGCAGCCGTAGCGCCCATCCGAGGGGGCAAAATCCAGCGCTGCCCACGCCGAGCCATCCCCGTAGCCCCCGTGCGGCCCGCCGGTAAACGACCAGGTCACCCCCGGCTCAAAGGGCAGTTGCAGCGCCGGCTGGGTGAGGTTGGGGGGAAGCAGCGGCTCAACAGCCCAATCGAAGGGGTAGCCGAAAAAGCGCTCCAAAGTGGCAAAAACCCCCGACTCGCCCACCGCCCGCTCCCATTCAGCGCGCCCATACAGCAGGCTGAAGAGATACTGCACCCCCGCCGTGCCGGCGTTGATTGTGTTGGCGGCGGGGACGATGCTGCCATCAGCCAGCAGGAAGTGCCCCAGCGCGTTCACCCGCCATAGGTAGTACCCCCGGTTCAGGTTGTTAGCTGCCCAGGCCAGTTGGCGGTACAGCCCCTTGCGCCGCAAATCCACGTAGCGCAGGGGGTAGTCCTGCCAGGCTGCGTCGGGCTGGGGTTGAGTGACCCAGCCGCTCTGGTACTCCAGCACTGCCAGGAGCAGGCGCGGGTTGACCGAGAAGTTGCGCGCAATCTCGCTCACGATCTCCGCCCCGCTCAAGGTCACCTCGCCCAGGGTCTCCTGGTAAGTGGCCAGGTAGCCCCCCTGAGCAGCGATCCAGGCGGCCACATCAAAGCCCACGGTGGCCGGGCCGTAAATAAGTTCCGAGTCGGGGATGATCTTGAAAGCCGGGGCGCTCCCGGCGGGCGTCGGCGCCGGGATGACCAGCACCTGCCCGGGGTAGAGCAGGTCGGGGTTGGGGATCTGGTTGGCGGTGATGAGGGCTTCCAAAGAAAGCCCGTAGCGCGCGGCGATCTGCCCCAGGGTGTCGCCGGATTGCACCGTGTAGGTCTCTTCTTCGATGCGCAGGGTCGGCAGGACGCGCGGAGGATCGGGGGTGGGGGTGTAAAGCGGCGCACCCGGCGGACGGGTAGGGGGGTGGAAGGGCAGCGGCGTGCCGGCGGCGAAGGTTGCCTCAACGGGCCGGGGCGAAGTGACCGGCACCCACAGCGGCGCCCGATCTACGTAGCGCACGCAGGCCAGCAAGAGCCAACCCATCCCCCACACCATCAGCACAAGCCACCTGCTGCGGCGCCGCATGGCTCTCTCCCTCAGGCGCGGAACGGCATGTGCCGCCCAGCGATGAAGTGCATGTGCAGGTGAAACACCGATTGCCCCGCATGCGGGCCGGTATTGACGATCAGGCGGTAACCGCTCTGGGCAACGTGGTAGGTCTCGGCCAGGTGGCGTGCCACGATAAACATCCGCCCTAACGCCGCCTCATGCTCTGGCGCTACCTCATTGACCGACTCAAGGTGCACATTAGGCACGATCAGATAATGGTGAGGCGCAATCGGGTGGATATCCGGGAAGGCGGTCACCAGGTCATCCTGGTACAGAAGGCGCGTGGAGGTCTCACCGCGCACGATGCGGCAGAAAGGACAGCCATCCATCCAGCGGTTGGTCATGACCTTCACTCCATAGGCAAAGCATTCGCTGCCGCGCAGTGCTGGCGGTACCAGGCCAGTTCCTGCGCGCGTTGGGCAGCGGCAAAGGCTTGTGCGGCCTCAGCGATGGCCACCGCGGCATCCAGGTTGACATAAGCCGTAGTGCCCCAGTAGCGCGGCAGGACCATTAGTGGATCGCGCATGGCCTGTTCGGGCGCGCCGAGCGGGATCCAGTTAAACATCAGGGGGCCGCGGGCGTAGGCCGTGAAGCCCAGCTCGTACCCGGCCTGGCGGGCGATCTGAACAGCGCGGGCGGTGAAGTTGCCGCCGGGCCAGATGAAAGCGCGCGGGCGCACCCCCAGGTGCGTCGCCAACGCCGCGATGGGGCCTTCAATCTCCTGGTGCAGGATCTCCTCCGGCGTGGTCTCGGTGAAGTAGGTCTCGGCGTTATGCAGAAAGCCATGCGCCTGCACCTCTACCCGGCCGGTCGCCACCAGGTCGCGGATCGCCTGCCATTCGCGTTCATCGCCCACGCCGGTAATGTAGGCCATCGTTAGCGTCCAATCGTAGGTCTCCAAAAGCGGCAAAAAGTGCGTGCGCACCGTCCCCTGTGAGCGGTCATCCACGATGATCAGCAGGGAACGCGGGGGGATATAGGCATTATGGTGCAAGAAATCGGCCAGTTGTGCTGTGGTGATGGTCTGAAAACCCAGGTCGTGGGCATGTTTCAGGGTGGCCGCCAGGTAATCGGCACTGACGGTGATGTTGTCGCGAATCGGGCGGCCGCTCTGACGCACACTGTGGTACATGAAGGGCACCACAATCGTGCCCGGAGCAGCGTTGCCGGGCGCCCAGCGCAGACGTAGGTAGGTGCACGCCTCCAGATAGGTCTGCGGGGTGACCCCGGGCAGCAGCAGGCGGGTCTCAAAGACGGGCGGCGGAGTGGCGGTAGGCAGCGGAGGAAGAGGGGAAGACGCGGTAGGAATGGCCGTGGAAGATGAGGAGGGCGTGACCGATGGCCGCAGTAAAGCGAGGGTGGGCGTGACCGTGCGGTCTGAGGCTGGCGGCGCCAAGGCGGTGGGGGTGGCCCACGGCATCGCCCCCCAGGCAGTGGCACAGGCACTCAGCCCCACGCTCAGGAGCAGCCCGAGCGCCCACCCGCAAAGCCGCCTGCGCCGGTTGATAGAGGAAGAAAGGCGCCTCATCACCACCAACGGGCTAGACCACGCGGCTACACCTTCTCGCCGCGGATGAAGGCCTCGGTCATCTCGCGGGCAACTTCATCCTTGAACTGCTTGGGCGGGGTCTTCATAAAGTACGCCGCCGGGCCGTAGAGCGGACCGCCAATGCCGCGGTCTAGCGCCAGTTTGACACAGCGGATGGCATCAATGACCACCCCCGCCGAGTTGGGCGAGTCCCACACTTCCAGTTTGGCTTCCAGATTGAGCGGCACTTCGCCAAAGGTGGTGCCTTCCATGCGGATGTAGCACCACTTGCGGTCGGTCAGCCAGGGCACGTAGTCGCTCGGCCCAACGTGAATGTTATCCTCCGGCAGGGTGTAGGGCAACATGCTGGTCACCGCGCCGGTCTTGGAAATCTTCTTGGATTCCAGGCGCTCGCGCTCCAGCATGTTCAGGAAATCAGTGTTCCCGCCGAAATTCAATTGGTAAGTGCGGTCCAGGCGCACCCCGCGATCCACAAAGAGGCTGGTCAGCACGCGATGCAGAATGGTCGCCCCCACCTGGCTCTTGATATCATCGCCGATGATGGGCAGATTCTGATCCACGAAGCGCTTTGACCAGTATTCCGAACTGGCGATGAAGACCGGGATGGCATTGACAAAGCCGCACCCCGCATCCAGCACCTGCTCCACGTACCACTTGGTCGCCATCTCCGAACCTACCGGCAGGTAGTTGACCACCACATCGGTGCCGGTGTCTTTGAGGATCTTGACGATATCGGCCGTGGGGCCGGGGGCTTTGCGCACAATCTGGCTGAGGTACTTGCCCAGCCCATCGTGGGTCATGCCGCGGTAAACCGGCACGTTCAGGTGGGGCACCTCGGCAAACTTGTAGGTGTTGTTGGGATAGGCAAAGATGGCCTCAGAGAGGTCCTTGCCCACCTTGGTATCCACCACATCAAAGGCTGCCGAGAACTCGATATCCCGAATATGGTAGCCGCCTAGGTTGACGTGCATCAACCCCGGAATGCGGTCGGTATCCGCTGCGTTGCGGTAAAAATAGACCCCTTGCACTAGGGAAGAGGCGCAGTTACCCACGCCAATGATAGCCACGCGGACTTTTTTGCCGTCACTCATCGGTCATTACTCCTGCACGAAGGTTAAGATTGCATCCAGCCGTGCTGGGGCGCAGCACCTCTTGATTATACCCTCGGCCACGGGGGAGTGGGAGGGCGAATTTTACGGCCGGGCGGTGAAGGTGAGCGTCAGTTTAACCGCGTCCTCGGTGCGCAGAATGCCCACCAAGTCAATCGGGCCAATGCCGAAATCGCTCATCAAGATTGTCGTGGTGGCGGTGCCGCTCAGCGTTTGGCCTTCCAACCGCGCCGTAACCGCGAAGGTGACCGGGCGGGTGGTTTGGCGCACGGTCAGGTCGCCGCGCACGCGGAAGGTGTAGTCCTGCCCCTCCACATAGGCGGTCGGCAACCCCTCCACCGCCGTGGGGGTAAAGGTGACCAGTGGGTAGCGCGCCGATTCGAGGGCATTGTTGCGAAGGTAATTATCGCGGCGGCTGCTGTCGGAGCGCAACTGGCTCACATCCACCGTAATCGGCCCCAGGCGGCTGGCTGGCGGGTCAGCCAGGTTGGCTTCAATTTGGCCCTCGATAGCCGTGGTCACCCCCACTGCAATGTTGAAGCGGTTGTTCTGGTTGAAGAAGGTCTCGCCGACCTCGTAAGAGGCCTGCGATTCGCCCGGCACAATCCTAAAGATCACGCTATTGGCACGGCCGGCCGCCGCGGCCGTGGGGACAGGCGCGGTAGCGGTGGCCGGGGGCGGCTCCGTGGGAACAGACGTGGAACTCGGTAGGGCAGGGGTTGATGTGGGGGCGGGTGAGGTCATAGGGGGCGCCGGCACGCAGGCCAGCAATCCCAGCCCCAGCAACACCAGGCCCAACCCGGCTAGTCGGTAGCTCATAGCACCTCCATCGGCACATGCGCACTAGAAAGTCACACCCAATAACTCATCATAGTTTACCATATTTATCAATATTTGCTTGGCGCGGTGCTTTTCTAAAAAAAAGAGCGGCCCCAATGAGAACACGGTCCTGGATTTTTTATTTATGGCCATGGAGCCTGCTCGGACTGATGAGCGGGTGGCTAATCGCCTGCGCTGCGCCGGGGCGCACAGCCCCAACCGCTCCACCCACGCCGAACCGCACCCTGACCGCAGTCGGGGGTACGGCGCGCCGCTCGCCTGCCCCGCCCACTCCCACGCTTCCCAGCCCCACCCCCACTTTACCGCCCCCACCAGACGGGCTCAGCAGCCCCGCCTGCGCAAACCCCTACCTGCCGGTGCGTCAAGGCGCCACCTGGGACTACCGACTCAGCAATGACGTGACCGATACCTTCACCCGCCCCATCACCGAGTTAACCCCAGACGGCTTCGTGGATCAGGATGAATTTTCGGCTGGAGCGGTGCGCCGGGGACGTTGGCAGTGCGAGAACGGCAGCCTGATCTACCTCACGCCGGGGCCAGTGGCAGGGTCGGTTTTTGCCGGGCCGATGCAGACGGAGGTTACGCTCGAATCTAACCAGGGCTTCTATCATCCGGCGGATCTGCACCCGGGACAGACCTGGCAGCAAAAAACGGTGTTCAAAGGCAAGAGCACCCTGGAAGGGGCGGGGGTGCTGGAGTCGCGCAGTGAGGTGAATTATGCCTGCCGCGCCGAGGCGTTTGAAACCGTGACCGTACCCGCCGGAACGTTCGAGGCCGTGCGGGTGACCTGCGAGACGCATCACACCCTTACCCTGGCCGTAGGGATGACGTTTGAACTGACCACGCACTCTACCCTCTGGCTGGCGCGCGGCGTGGGCCTGGTGAAGGCGATTGACAAGACCGAGGGTCCCCCCAGCACCCTGGAGTTGCTCGCCTATCACCTGCCGTAGAGCGGGGCAAAACCGTCCTTTCTTTTTTCCAAAAAATTTGGCGCAGTGGGGCTTGCATTGCGCGGGGAAACTCTCTATAATAAGAGCAACCCCTCCCGCACCTTAACAAGTGCATAGCCTGAGGATCGGACGGGTTGCCAGGAGAGAAAAACGCATGCCTGCGAG
>NZ_CALIMF010000023.1 GCF_938028735.1 uncultured Thermanaerothrix sp. | reverse complement strand
GGAAGGCGCAGAGTTTTTCCAACAGAGCCCAGTCGTAATCGGTCATCGTATTGCCCCTCAATCCCTTGGGGGGAAGGGTTTCCATAACCCTTCCCCCTATCTCCATGAACTAACTCCCAAAGATCAGGCGGGTGAGGGTAGTCAACACCCAGGCAATCCAGTTGCCGCCAGAAAGGCCGGTGATCTGCACTGCGCCTTGAGGAATAGCGTACCCGATATCACGGGCAATTTGGGTCAGCAGCGGGGCAAAGGCGCTGGAAATGTAGAGCACCATGGTCATAATGAAGATGCCGTAGAGCACCGAGCGGAAGAAGTTCCCCCGTGTCAACGGCGGCACCATGCACACGAAAAACGCCGTGGCGGCCAGGTCAGCGGCGGGCAGGGTGGTGTTGCCCGGCAGGATCGCGGCCAGCAGTAGTGTGATCGGGATCAACAGGATACCGGTGGCAATGGTGATAGGATGACCGATCAGGATGGCCGAATCCAGACCGACGTAAAATTCACGCCCGGCAAAGCGCTTCTGCATGAAGGTGCGCGCCGCTTCTGAGACCGGCGTCAGCCCTTCCATGAAGATGGCGATAATGCGTGGGATCAGCAACATCACTGCGGCCATCTGCACTGCCAGCATCAGTACCTTGCCCAGCACCTCATTGAAGGTCATCCCGGCGGGGTTGATACCATAGGCTAGGATACCAAAGAGCAGGCCCAGGATCGCGCCCATGATAATTGGCTGGCCGAAAATCCCCAGGCGCTTCTGCAGGGTCTCTGAGTCCCAATAGATATCACGCAGGCCGGGGATTTTTTCCACAATCCAGTTAAAGACCTTGATAATCGGCACCGAAGTGATCGCCCAACCCTGCGGGATAGAGATGCCCGGCAGTTTGAAGAAACCTTGCACGTCCTTTGCCACCCAGTCAGCAATCAGCAGGGCAACCACGGCATGGATGGCCGCGGCGATCAACCCCAACAGCAGGTTACCGCCGCTGACCAGGTAGACGAGCGAGCCGGTGAAGGCATAGTGCCAGTAGTTCCACATATCCACGTTGAGCGTCTTGGTCCAGTTGAGTACGAGCATGATCAAGTTGACCCCTAAGGCCACGATGAAGACCAAGGAGCCGACTGCGGTGCCGAACGCGATGGCTGCTGCTACGCCCCACCCAACATCGAGCGAGTTCAACTGCAGCCCGGTGGACTTGACCAAGGCATCAGTGGCGGGCCCCAGCGCCTGGAACAAGAGGGTGATCACCAGCCCCAGGCCGATGAAACCCACGCCCACCGTAAGCGAAGAGATGAACGCGCGGCTGAGTTTCTGCCCCAAGATGAGGCTCAGGATGAAGATGACAATCGGCAGCATGACGGGCGAACCCAGGCCGGTGAGAAAATCGAAAATTGACTTAATCGCCTCCATTTTTTACTACTCCTTTCTTCCTCCCACTTTTGTCAAAAATGAACAACATGAAGATTAGGATTTTTGACGCAGAATGCTTTCAATCTTATCCACCACCTCCTTTACGCCGAATCCAGTTAAAAAGGGAATGCCGTCCACAACCGGGACGTTCACATCGAAGGGCACCTGAGCGGTTGCCACGATTACATCGGCATCGAGAGCCATCCCGGGAAGGTCTTGCACGCGGCATTGCACCGTCTGCACGTTCAAGCCGCGCTCGCCCAATAACTCCTTGATCTTCAGCGCCACATGGGTTGAGGTGGCGATGGCCGTACCACAGGCCACCAGGATGGTGTAGGATTGAGGTGCGTTCGTCATGGGCTACTCTCCGCCGAAAAGGTCGCGAAATGTGAGTTCAAACATCCAGATATCGTACTCGTAGGCATCATCGAAGGGTGGTGGCACAACGGCTAAGAGACGGAATTTCTTGCTGGCCAGCTGGGCCTCGAAGTGGGTGGGGAGGCTGCCCGGGTCGCCAAACTGGGAATGGACGATCACGGTTTCGGCGTTCTCGGCCTCCTTGAGCCATTCGAGCCGTTGCTCAGTTTCGGGCGTGACGGAGCCGGGCTCACACAAGCCGACGATAAACTTATCGCCGGTTTGGGCCAGTACGTCTACGATGAAGGTGTGATCGTTCAAACGCACGCTAGGAAGGATATAGACCCGTTCGGCCCCCTGGTTGAAGAGCGCCCGCGCAATATAGAAGCGGAAGATGTGGCGCAGGTGTGCATCCTCATGGGCCGGCTTGAGGATATCACTACGGAATGCCATGTACGTTTTGGTATGTTCGGGCAAAACCCGTATGGGTTCACAGGTGGGATCAAGGGTAAGTTTCATGACAACGCTCCATGTTACAGAGCGGGAGGAGTGCGGGCGATAATGACCTTGATGCCCGCTTGGTGAAGCGCCTCGATGATCTCGCGAGGGGCTTTGTCGTCGGTGACAATACAATCTACCGCCGAGAGGGGAGCAATCGAAGCAAAAGCGGTGACGCCAAACTTGCTGCTGTCGGCGACCACGATTTTCTCGCGCGCCGTACGCAGCAGGACTTTTTTGATCTGTGTATCCTCAAAGTTATATTCGGTCAGCCCATCTTCAAGGCTGATTCCACCTACGCCGATGAAAGCTTTGTCCACATGCAATTCTTGGTAAATCCGCTCGGCGATGGCGCCAATCATAGAGAGTTCGCGCGGGCGCACGATCCCGCCGGTCAAGATTAGACGTGCATCCACCTCCAGTGAGAGATGGTTGACCACGGCATTAGCGATCTGCAGGCACGAAGTCACAATGGTGAGATTGCGTTTGGTTTTCAAATGGGGCACGATTTCCAGCGTGGTGGTGCCCACATCCAGGGCGATGCTGTCGCCATCGTAAATGAGTTCGGCGGCGGCGCGCCCAATGGCTTGCTTGGACAGTTGATTCTTGGTGGCGCGGGTGCTGAAGGGGGGCTCGTAACTGCGCCCCAAGTTGGCGATGGCCCCGCCGTGCACACGACGTACTAAGCCCTGCCGATCCAGTTCGTTCAGATCGCGGCGGGCGGTCATTTCGGAGACGTTGAACAGACTGGCAATCTCGGCAATTGAGATGCTACCCTTTTCCAGCACCATCTCCACGATCTTAGCCTGGCGTTCTGCCGTGTTCACCGCGCGCTCCGTTATTGTTTGAATTTGTTTATATGATACAAATTTTTTGTTCGAATGTCAATCGGTTTAACGCCCAAAATGGCCTCTTGACAGGGAGAATTTTCCAGTTTACAATGTTTGCAAACAAGTCTGTAATACAAACTAGTATGTGAGGTCTTATGAATTCCCCTCAACCCCCGCTCGATGTGTGGTTGCGCCGCCCCCAGCGTTACTGGTACGCCGACGGCCTAGCCGAGATGGCCGTGGGCAGCATCTTCCTGCTGGTCGCGCTGACCAACCTGGCGGCATGGCGGTTGCCCCCCGGGCCGTGGCAAAGCCTGATATTGGGCCTGTGCCAATTCCTGGTGATCCTTGGGAGCGTGTTGGGAGCGCGCGCCGTGGTGCACTTTCTCAAGGAGCGCATTACCTACCCCCGCACCGGCCGAGTTATCTACCGCCGGCCCAGCCCAAGCCGCCGCTGGCTACTGGCCGGCGCAAGTTTCACCTTAGCCGCAGGCTTGGCCTTTCTGATGGTCACGCTGAGCAAAACGGTTGGCCAGCGCTGGTTACCCCTGGCAAGCGGTTTTCTGATTGCTTTTGCTACTGCTGCCGGCTGGCGCCTAGGCCTGACGCGCCTACTCGTCCTCGCCCTCTACATCCTAGGGGTCGGCATTGGGTTAACTCTGTGGCCACTTCCCGAGCCCCTAGATGCGGCGGCGTTCTTCGGTCTGGTGGGGCTGGGCTGGCTGGCCAGCGGCGGCTGGGCGCTCGGGCACTACCTGCGCCAAACCCGTCCCCAGCCTGAGGATGAAGGGGAGGCCGCATGACCACCCCTTCGCGCTGGCAGGACCTGGATCGGCTGATCCACGAACCGGCCCGCCTGATGATCGTTACCCTGCTCTACGCGGTGGAAGAGGCCGATTTTCTCTACCTCTTGCACGAAACTGGCCTGACCAAGGGCAATCTCTCTACCCACCTGAGCAAACTGGAAGAGGCCGGCTATGTGCGCATCACCAAGACCTTCCGCGGCAAGATCCCGCGCACCCTGGTCGCGCTCACCCCAGAAGGGCGCCAAGCCTTTGAAACCTACCGCCAGCGACTCAGTCGCCTGATCCACCCCCCTGCCGAAGGAGAAACCTGATGTCCCAGTATGCCATTCGCACCGAACACCTCTCGCGCGCGTTTGGTGCCCTGCGCGCGGTGGAGGACCTCACCCTGGAAGTGCCTGCCGGGATCCTCTTTGGTTTTCTGGGCCCCAACGGCGCCGGCAAGACCACCACCATCCGTCTTTTGCTGGGGCTGTTACCCCCCACAGCCGGCACAGCGTTCGTCCTCGGGTACGACGTGCGTACCCAGGCGAATGCCATTCGCGCCCGCTGTGGGGCACTGCTGGAGCATGCCGGCCTGTACGAGCGTTTGAGTGCCGCCGACAACCTGGAGTTCTTCGGACGTGTGGCCCGTCTGCCCCGCGATGAGCGCCAGGCGCGCATTCGTCAGTTGCTGACCGATTTGGGCTTGTGGGAACGGCGGGGTGAGCCCGTGGTCACCTGGAGCCGCGGGATGAAGCAAAAACTGGCCATTGCCCGCGCCTTGCTGCACCGCCCGGATTTGTTGTTCCTGGATGAGCCCACCGCCGGGCTGGATGCTGTCTCGGCGGCAGCCCTGCGCGAGGATCTGGTGCGCCTGGCGCGCCAAGAAGGCATTACTATCTTTCTCACCACCCACAACCTGAGCGAAGCCGAGAGACTCTGCCAGCAGGTAGCCGTGATTCGCGAGGGGCGTTTGCTGGCGGTGGGTAGCCCAGAGGCGTTGCGCCGCCAGCGCCGCGCGCCGGTGCACCTGGTCACTTCGGGGCTTACGCCAGCCGTGCTGGAGGGCTTGCGTGCTACCTTCGGCGTTGAGGTCATCCAGTCTGGAGAAGCCGATGGGCACTGGGCGGTCAACCTGGGCCCACAGCAGTCGGTGGCGCCGCTGGTGGCTTACCTGGTGCAGCACGGGGTGGCCGTGGAAGAGGTGCGGCGTGAGCACGTCAGTTTAGAAGAGGTTTTCTTGAGCCTGGTGCAGGAGAACGAGCATGCTGAATGATGTGTACACCATGATTTGGAAAGAGTGGAGGGAACTTTTTACCTCCCGCGCTGTCGGGCGCGGTACCCTGCTCTCCACACTGATCATCTTGGGGATATTGGGGGTGTTTCTGCCTCTGCAGGTGGGCGCGGAGTGGTTTACCCAGCCCCTGACGCTAATGGTCTGGGCGTGGATGCCCATTTTCCTTACCCTGGGCATGGTGACCGATTCGTTCGCCGGCGAGCGTGAGCGCCATACCCTGGAGACGCTGCTGGCCACCCGCTTGCCAGATGCGGCCATCCTATTAGGGAAGGTCCTGGCGGCAGTGCTATACGGCTGGGGCGTGGCCGTGCTCAGCCTGCTGCTGGCGGCGCTGACCCTCAATCTGAGCCTGGGAGGTGGCCCTCGTTTTTATACCCCGCCGTTCTTCGCTACTGCACTGGGCTTCAGCCTGCTCAGCACGGGCCTCTTTGCCGGGCTGGGGGTGCTGGCTTCACTGCGCGCTGCCACGGCGCGTCAGGCTTACCAGCGCCTGAGCCTGATCTTACTGGTGTTTTACTTCCTGCCCTTTGGGGTGCAGTTCTTGCCGGCTGACTGGCGGCTGACCATTCTGGGGGCGCTGATGCGCCTGGACCTGACGAGCGTGATGGCGGGGGTGATGGGCGCGCTGCTGGTGTTCAATCTTGCGGTGCTGAGCCTGTGTTTCCGACGCTTCCAACGAGCACGGCTGCTGCTGGATTAAGGCAGGTGCGGCTTGGTTTTCGTCCCACCAAGGGGGCGCCTCTACGGGGCTAACCCACTAATAGGGAAGGGGCGCACAAAGTGTGCGCCCCCGAGGGACTGCGCCGGCGAAACGCCTCCAAAGCGGGTTCTTGAGTCAGGTAAGGCCAAACCTCAAAAGCATTGCTTCACGGACTGGGTGGCTTTACATAGTTTTTGCTGACGCAGAGGACATCCACTCGCCAGTCTTCCTCCTTGTTGTGTGTGGCAAAGTCCGCCCATATCTGCCATTGCCCACTCACAGGAAGTGTGCGCACGGCTAGGAGCACGTCCCGGGTACCATGCTCCTCGATATCACCGCGCTCGGCTGACACGCCCACCACCCCACATTCGTAGTCGCTAACTTTAATGTCGGTGGTGTATGTGTGCCCAAGCGGCTGGATGAGATTGTAGGTGCGCATCAAGAAGGGCGGCTTCTCAGTGGCCAGGTACAAGCCCCCTTTGATACACAGCACATTAACATTCCAGGTCTCCTGAGGTTGATCGCGATGGGTGGCAAAATCCACCTTGATCACCCATTCGGAACCTGCGACATCCATATAGGCTTGCCAGATGACGTTTTGTACGTTTCTTTCCTCTATGTCGCCCCAGAGCGCCGCCTGTCCCACAATGCCACAATATTTGTAATCCTCGATCATAACACCGGTTAGGTGATCTTTGCCACCCTCTAGGGCTGTGTACTCACGATATACGAACACCGATCCCTCGCCTTTGCGATCGAGGCACAAGACCTTTACGACCCAACGCTCTTCTGGCCCCTCGGTGCGGAAATCGCTGGAAAGCCACCAGGTGTTCTTGCGAAATGAACCGCTGTATTGAGGGAGGAGATAGGCCTTTAGAATATCCCCCGCGCCGCTCTCCCTGATATCGCCTCTGGTCGCTGTCATGCCGATGATGCCACAAACGTATTGGTCAGAAGCCCAGCCGGTATCCACAAACCCGCCCCCGTTCAGAGTGTATTCGGAGACATGTGCAGTGATCTCGCCGGGGATCTGGAACAAGGGCGGCAAAATCAAGCCTGGACGCCATTCGAAAACCTGGAGAGTAATATAACCGTTCCGCCTGAGAGATTGCTTCTGACCTGCGGCATTGGTCACCGTCAAAGTGACATCATAAGGTGGTTTTTTCTCAGCATTGGAATCATAGGTATAGGTGTGGACGGGGTTACGCTCGGTGGAGGTGCTGCCATCGCCAAAGTCCCACTCCCAGGCCACGATGTGGCTACCCCTGGACTGGTCCTGGAAGGACACCGTCAGGGGAGAGCGGCCGCTCAGCGGACTGGCGCTGAAATCGGCCACCAGTTTTTCCAGCACCAGGATGCGATCCGGGGCCGTATAGGTGGCGCTGCCCGTAGCATTGCTCACGCGCAAGGTCACACTGTAGCCCTCGGGACGGGGATGGAGGTAAATATGCACTGGGTTCTGCTCATTGGAACGTTCGCCATCTCCAAAATCCCACTCCCAGGCCGTAGGATTGCCGCTGGAGCGGTCAGTGAACTCCACCACCAACGGCGCTTCGCCCTGCCGCGGGCTGAACGTGAAGTTTGCCTGGAGTTCCTCGCCCACCACCAGGATTTGAGAGACGCTGGATGACCCCAAGGGGTTTGAGACAGTCAGTTGAATCTCGTAGCGGCGGGCCTCAACAAATGTGTGGGTGGGATGGCGCTCGTTCGAGGTGGCGCCGTCCCCAAAATCCCACCACCACTCGGAGGGGTCGCCGCTGGACGTATCGGTGAACTGCACGGTCAAAGGCGCATTACCGCCGGTGGGCGTGAACGTGAAACTGGCGACAATGGGATTGGCCAAAGGCATTAGAATCGCCACGCCGGTTGTCTCGGGAACATTGGGCCAAGCAAAGACGATGCGCGAACGCGGTGGAATGGCACTGAAATCTAACCCTTGCAGGTTAAGTTGAATCTGATAGGGGCTGGTGCGGTAGGGGAACAACTGCAGGCCGGGGAGAGGATTGCCGGCCTCATCGGCGATATAAGCGCGCGGCGCGTTGGCGTCCACATAGTTATAACCGGTCAGGGTGAGCAGGCCGGCCTGGAAGATTAGACGCTCACCCACTTGCACCAGTTCCACTCGTTCCGGGATCACCTGGCAAACCCACGGCGTAGGAATGGGCTCGGTTGGGGGCTGGCCGGAGAGGATGTTGCGCAACTTGCCCACGATGGAATGACCGATGAATTCTTGTAACGTCGCGCCAGCCTTGGAGCCGAGGAAATCCACATTGCAGCGGAATTCGGTGCCCGCAATGGCAGTCATCTGTTGCATGTTGAGGCGGGCTTCGTTCATGACACCCTTGACTTCATCCGCCATGCGGCCGGCCATGCTGCCGCCCGAACGCTCCAACGTGCGGATGATCTCGGTCGCGGCGACCTCCCAGTTCCCGGGTTGGCGATCAATCATCTCGACTAAGCCGTTGAGGGTGCTCAAAGTCTCATCATCCAGGCCAATTTTCAAACCATCTTCGACCACGCGCAGCAATTCATCCACACGGCGCAGGGTGGCTTCATCGAACCCTCCCTTGACCCCCTGGCGGATGGTCTCGTTGAGTTCCCGAATCACCTGACGGGTCTCGGGGCCCACCTCCATCCCGGTTGCCAGGGTGCGGTTGACCGCATCAATACGCGCCAGGGTGTTGGGACCGAGTTCGTTGGTGGTTTCCACTTCAAGGTTGAACGCGGTGGGGATGCAACTCCGTGCCGGGAGTACAAGGCTCAGGCACACCATTAAACTTAAAACGATCCGGTACATCTTTCCCTCCCTGAATAGGCCAAAAGGGACGCGTGCATTTATAAATGCCCCGGGTCTTAACAAAACGAAGAAGGCGATATCAGCCCGCCGTGGATCATACGGGGGTGGAAGGATTCCAGATCAGGGGCAATTAAAACGCAGCCTCCTTATCTAGGTGTGCTCTTCTGGCCTGTCGGAGCATCTTAATCTATGCAGAGGCTGCTGAGGTTGATTTTATAGAAGCCCAAAACGATTCCCGGCACGTTGGAGAGCCCCTTACCAGGGGTGTTCCTCGTGGTCGCGGTCGTGGCTTACCGGGCTTGCATGTTGGGCGATTGAAAAGCTCTTGGGTTCCCCACCAAAGGTTCTGGGCTGGAGGATGGCGGCATTATCCTGATGATAACATCGCTTGGTATTGACCTGCTCCAACAGGCACTTGGCCAGACAGCCACCAGCGCATGGCTTTGAAAAGATCAGCGCCCGTAATTTGCGCACTGCTTAACAACATTGTAGCACGCTTGTCAAGGGTTATTGATGGGGGTCGCGGTTTGCAAGTCTCCCGAAGGAGCAAGCCACTGAACGGCTATGAAACCGCACGCGATATGCCAAAGTGATCGGTGTAGGGCTTCGTTGACCGTCTCGTGGAGGTGTACCGTTGGTATGACGCGAGCCCCTCGCTTTGGCTCTGCAGTATGGATATATAGCCCGTGCTACCTGCGCAGAGAGACAATCCAGCATCCGAGCAGGCAGCACGCATTGTGGCAGAATGCTGGCACCGCTGACGGGGCAGCCACCGGAGCTACTCGAGGCCCCGATGGCTGCCCTCTTTAGGAAACAGGCCAGGCAGTGGGCGTAGGCTTTTTAACCTTGCCCCCCAAGTCATATTCCCAGCCGCCAACCAGCCCTAAAACTCGCCCGCGTGGACGTAAGGTGCGCTCCACAGCGCCACCTGCAGTACTACGGCCTTAAACCAGGCCTGGTGCATCTTTTCCACCTCCTCAGGGCTGTGTCCTTTGCGCGCCAGGAAAGGCTTGATCGTAGCCGTGATGGGGTAGATAAAGGCCACCAGGTAGCGGTGGTGCACCAACGGTACGGAGGTCACCCCGTCGGTGCGGTTTTTCTTACTGTGATGGTGACGCAGGCCAATTTCGTGCTGATAGTTGAGCCAGTCTTGGTCGTAAGGGCGCATACAGGTATCCAGGATCCATTGCCCAAAGCGACGGCGCACCGCGGCCAGATAATCTGCGTTGGGATTGCCATGACCATCGGTAAAATAATACAACAGGTGAGAGTGCGCGCCGACAAAGCCATACCACACATCGAGGATTTCCTCAATGTGATCTGCCAACACCTCGCCGGCCAGGCGCAGATATCGCTCGTCGTCTGGCCCAAAAAGCACGGCCTGTTTCAAGTGTTCCAGATCGGCAGGTGTGAGGGGTGAACGCGTCTCCGTCACGCCGTAGGTGTAACCCGGAATGGCGCTCATGCGTAACCTCCTTTTATTTAGTTTGTATCAACCAGAGTTATTCGTGCAACGCAGTAGCCAGGCTCAAGGCCCAATCCAGATCCGAAGGGGTGGGTTCGGTCAGAATCACCTTGCGCTTCCCGCTCCCGATCACCAAAGTGGGGGTGCTGCGATAGCCGCGGTTGATGAACCTCACGAAGGCCTCCGCAGCCGGATCGGTCGCTATGTTGATCGCTGTATAGGCGATGCCCCGCGCCTGTAAGGCGGCACAGGTGTGAGCCGTGTCGTCACAATCGGTTGCACCATATAGGATGATCGGGATGCTCACCGCTCTCACCTCCTTTCAGGTAGAACGCGGAATAAAATCGGGGCATTCCAGATAGGTGTAAGGATCAGATAAGGGGGTATCGACAAAGGCGCAATGATGCGGCGTTTGGGGGGTTTCGGGGTGGGCATAGGGGCGAAAGAACTGACACCCCCAACACATCTCATAAACCACCACGTCGCCCGCCTGTTGCAGAGTGCGCACCAAGGCCTGCACGGCGGTCAGTAGCGCCTGCTGTTGTGCGGGGGGTAGGGCGGCCAGAGTGGTTTCGAGGTCGTCCAACCAACCTTCAAGCGCGGTGATCTCCTGCTCTCCCGCGGGGGTCAGGCTGAGCGTGATCACCCGTTGATCTTCTTCCCAGGGGTGGCGCTGGAGTAGCCCTTTGCGTTCAAGGGCGTCAGCAACCTCGCTGGCCGTGGCGGCTGTGCAACCCAACCGCTGTGCTAACCCCCCGATGGTACGGACGCCAGGGCGGGCGTATCTGAGAAAAAGTAGCGCCTGTACTTGGGCCGGCGAGAGCCCGCGCGCTTGTCCCCGTTGACGTAGGCGGTGCTGCAGCCCCTGGGCAAGGCGGTACAGCCCGATCAGGGCCTGGGCCGAGGGAGTGATGCGCGCGCGTGGGTCAAAAAAGGTTGCCATTATTTAGGACTCCTAAATAATTATAGGTTATAAGGTCGGAGTTGTCAAGATTTTGATTGACAGCAAATTTATCCCATTGACAGAGACATGAACCGGGGGTTAAATAAACGGACATTTTGGGAGGGAGCATCCCCCTAAGGAATGGGGCAAATAAAAATGCATAACCATGCTATAGAACACAACAGCAAGAAGTTATTCATTGCACTCGCTCTGACAGGACTAATTTTCATCGCCGAATTTGGCGGGGGTTTATGGACTGGCAGTCTGGCGCTGATTTCCGATGCTGCACATGTCTTCATGGACGCGTTCGCCCTGGGATTGAGCTATCTGGCACTGCGTGCCGCCACTCTTCCAGCCGATGACCGTCATACCTACGGTTACCATCGTATGCAAGTACTGGCTGCGCTGGCGAATGGCGCAACCTTGCTGTTCATTTCGTTTGAGATTCTCAAAGAAGCGCTCACTCGCTTTCAAAGCCCGGAACCGATTCTAGCCGGCCCTATGTTGCTCATTGCCGTAGCCGGTTTGGGGGTGAATATTGTGGTTGCCCTAGTGTTGCGCGAGCATGACCCCGCCGACTTAAACACCCGCGCTGCATTTTTACATGTACTGGGGGATGCCTTGGCCTCGGTGGGCGTGATTGGGGCTGGCATTGCGATCTATTTGACAGGACAATTGTGGATTGATCCCTTGGTCAGCGTGCTGATCAGCCTCCTGATCCTATTCAGTTCCGGTCGCTTACTGAAAGAGACGGTGCATATTTTAGCGGAAGGAATGCCAGAAGGCATGACCGCCTCGGCTGTCGCTGAGAGCATGAAATCGGTTGCCGGAGTTTTAGAGGTTCACGATCTGCATATCTGGACGGTCAGCCCAGGATATGTTGCTCTCAGCGCGCATGTTGTTCTGGAAAATCAGACGCTTGCCCAAACCGAACGGATCATGAGGGAGTTAAAAGACAAGTTGGATCAACAGTATGAGATTGAGCATACTACCATCCAATTCGAATGTGCCAACTGCGGCCAGGGATCAGTCGTTTGCCTTCAGGCGCAAGGAGCCGGCACAGTTTGAAACCGTGTCAAGCAATTGGGCCTATACGCTAAAGAAACCAAACCGCCTTAGGGTTCGTCCATCCATGGCCACATGCGCGCTTCGAGACTTTGGGGGTACCGTTCCAGAATCTCGCGCATGGCGCCGCGAAAACTACTTTTTTCTTTACCGATTAGGTACTCGGCCATCCCCCGAACCAACAACAGGGTGGCGGCCCGAGGGTTTTCGGGGAAACGCGCCAGCCCATCGTCCATGAGATCAATCACCTCGAAGTAACGGCCGCGCGGCAGATCCAACGCTGCCTTGCCCAAACGCAGCAGTACGCGAAAATCTTCCACGTTGAGATAGCCATTGAACGAATAGAGCATGTTCCCCCGTGTATTCAAGAAATAGAATGAAGGTGTCCAGTAGGCGGAATAGCGCGAGCGGATGGCGCGATCCCTCAAAATATCGGCACGCAATAGGACGAACCAACGCTGCATCTCTTGACGAACCTGCGCATCGGCGTAGGTTAACGCGTACAACTTTTTGCAGCCCGCACAGTCATCCCGATGAAATTGGAGTAGCACGCCCTTGCCTTCGGTGCGTGCCTGCTGTAAGGCGGTTTCTAAATCGTTTAACCAAACCAGGTCATTCTCGGCCATGCTTCATCTCCCGAATTTTTTGCTCAAAGGTTTTCAAGTCCAGTGGAAGGTCATCTTGGATAACTTCATTCTGCTGGTAAATCACACGGCCGGCTTCGTCCAGCAAAATCAGGGTAGGGGCCCGCTGCACCTTAAACCGCTGGCCTAAGTCTGGATGTCGGTCAAGATTGATTACGATTACTGGCACCGATGAGCGTGCTTCCTCTGGCCAGACCTCCACCTGCCGTTCTGCGGCCTTGTACACGTTCAATGCGCATTCACAACCGCGGTATCGGTTAAACAGTAACAAGACCGGTTGAGGGGGGATTTCTACCGGCGTTACGGGAGAAAACCAGTCCTCCTGCCACGCTTTGAGGCCCAGGACTACGCCGATTAACACCAAAACCATTCCCCCCACGAGCATTCGCTGATGAACATTCCTCTTCTGGCCCTCGGCCATCTGCTACCTCGTGCCAACCGGCTCAGGCAATATATAAGAAGTATAACCCAACGCCTATTAAGATCGTACCGGCTATCTTTTCCAGCGATGAGGCATATGGTGCCATCGCGCGAAGACCCTTTAGCACGCCGGTGAAGGTGCCAGCAAGGACAATCGGCACGCCGCGTCCCATTGCGTAGATGAAAAGTAATAAAGCCCCATAGAGGAGACCGGTTTTTTCGGCCATCACATAGGTTAGGATGGCAGCCAGTACAGGTGTAGCGCATTGAGACGCCACCAAGCCTGAGACCAGGCCCAGCAACAAAGCCCCGCTTAGGCCTCGGGCGGTTACTTTTTCACGCAGGCTGCCAAACCAATCCGGCAGGGTAAACTGGAAGACTCCCAGCATCTGCAAGCCGATAAAAAAGCAAACAGCGGCAACTAGGTAATACCAAAAGCGCGTGGTACCGCCCAAAAGCCCGCCGATCAGCGCGGCGGCCACCCCCAGCAGCACAAAGGTGATCGCCAGACCCGTTGCAAAAACAAATGAAATGGTGAATGCTTGGCGCCGTGTGATCTGAGTGCTGCCCCCGATTACTCCCACAATGAGTGGAATCATGGCTACATTGCAAGGGCCAATGCTGGTCAGCACTCCACCCAAGAAGACCAGGACGTACCCAATTAAGGAAGTGGGTTGTAAGAGAGTTGGATCAAGATTCATCGGGGTTCTTCCGCGAGTTGTTGTAATTCTTGCTGCAATTGTTCTTTGCTCATCACGCCAAGAAACACTTTGCCGCGGCCGTCCTGGCCAATAAAAATCTGGGTTGGAATGCTAAGAATACGTGCCCGCCGCAACAAGTTTTGATTGGCAGGATCATATACATTGACATCTACCAGAGCCACCTTTTCTTGAAAAGGCGGATACACTTCATCCACCAACTTCATCATCTCAATGCAGGAATGGCAATCGGTCGAGTGGAAGAAGGCCAACATTGGTTTCTGTTGCTGTAAGTTTCGGTCGAACTGAGCTTCTGCGGGCTCATCAAGCCCCGGTTGGGCCGATGGATTTTGATGCTTAACCCACAAAAGGATTCCCACGAGCCCAATCACTACGGCCAAAATCACCCAGCGGCTGGTTTTTGAAGAGAGCGGTGCATGTCCCGAACGGGGGTGGGGGTGTATGTTCGGCATGTTGAGTTATTCCCTATCCTTCAGGAGTTTACCAATTGGGTTTAGCGGTGTCAATGCTGCGCGTTCAGCACCCTTTGCGCCCGGGTTAGCGCACGCGGAAATGGACCTTGCCTGAAGAAGCGCGGTTGCCGGCGAGGTCTTCGGCCACCACTTCCAGGGTGTGTTCGCCGCGGGTGGCGTTCCAGATCAGGATGTAGGGAGGAGTGCGGCTCTCACCCACCTCACGTCCATCCACCCGCCAGACCAGGCGGTGTACGCCGTAGGCATCGCTGGCCTCAGCGTACAGGCTCAGCCGTCCGTTCGCGGGCAGCAGCAGGCTGGTATTGGGGGTAGGAAGGCGCACTTGTACCTGGGGCGGGGTGTTGTCTACCGTCACTTGGAGCAGGGCGATCTCAACGCGCTGATCCAGATGCACGAGCGATAGGCGCAGGATGTAGAGGCCATCGGGCAGGCCGGTCGTGTCCCAGGTGGCCAATGCTCCCTCCTCCACCGGCCCGCGGCTGGCCGGGGTGAGGGTCACCCAGGTGCGTGGGTTGAGCCCCTCGCCCACTTGAACGCGGTAATCAGCGAAATCGGGGGCGCTGGCGGTGCCGCGCAGGGTGACCGTGCCGCGCACGTAGGCAAACGGCGCAGGCTGGGTAAAGTGCACCTGTGGGTTGGCAGTGGGGTTCGGGATGTTATCGTACTGGGTGGGGGGCAGTGGCAAGCCGGCTTGCGCCGCCCACGCGCTGGCTTCCGGTGGTACGACTAGGTAAACGCGTTCCTCCACCAGTTCCGGCGGGGTGAAGGCGGTGGCGAGACGCCCGGTCTCACGGTTGATCGAGTAACGACGGTAGAGTGTGTCGTACTGGGTGGGCTGGTTTTCGCTGAGGAAGATCTCGCGCACTACCTGGGGGCAATCAGCCGTAGGGAGCAATCCGGAAGGATCGCACACATTTACCAGCGCCAGCCCCGGCGGGATTGACCAATCGGTGGCCGGCGTATCGCGGTGCAGGTCGCGCATCAGACCATGCCACAGCGTGGCGGCCAGGCGGGGGTTGAGCGGCGCGCCCTCGGCGCCGGAGCGGTAGCCCACCCACACGGCTACCAGGTAGTGAGGTGTGTACCCCACCGCCCAAACCGTCTGCCCATCGGCTACCTGGCCCAGTTTGGCCGCCGCCGGGCGCCCTAGGTCGAGCCAATCTGGACTGCCGAGGCGCTGACGACGGGCTTCGCCGTCGCTGAGCACGTGGTGCACCAGGTAGGCCAGTTGGGCGCTGATCAGCGGACGTACCTGCCCCGACTCACCTTGCATCCACAATGTTCCATCGTACCCTTCCACGCGGCGCAGGGCTAGGGGCTGCGCTTCTGGCCAACCCGGCAGACGGTAGCCCAGCCCCAGGGTGGCTAAGGGTAGGTACATCTGAGCTACTTCCGGGAGGGTGAGGGGGGCGCCGTGGGTGAGGAAAGGGGCGGCATCACTGGATGTCAGGGTCAGGGGCACCCCCAGCGCGCGGACGGTCTGCACCACGGTGGGCACGCCAAGTTGTTCCAGCAAGCGGGTCAGGGCGCCCATATCGTCGCCGGCCAGTGCCAGGCGCAGGCGTTCCGGGCCGTGGTAGTGTGCGGCGGTCAGGGTGGCTTCCTCTGATGCAGGAGGAACGTCCCACACCAGGCTAGCCGGGCTCATCCCGCGAGCAAACGCCGCGAGCGCCAGGAAGGGGGTGAGCAGGCTACCGGTGGGGCGGCGGCTCAGGCTGGAGGCTGGCTGGCCACGGGCGTCCATCTCCACCAGCGCGAGCATCTCGCCACGGGTTACATCCACTACCACGGCGCCGCCGGCCAGGTCCTCGGGCTGCGCAGGCCAGAGTGCGCTGGGCAGGGTAGGCAGGTCGCGGGTGGCTTCACAGGTGGCCCCCTCGGCGGCTGGGGCTCCCAGGCTCTGGAAATAAGCGCCCAAGACACACCTCACTTGCTGCTGCAAACCCTCGTCCAGGGTAGTGAGCAGGCGCAACCCGCCGCGTTCTAGCACTTCTGGCGGAAAGGTTGCGGCCAGGGCGCCCTGCACCTGGTGGACGAAGGCATCGGTTGAGGTTGGGGGGGCCTCACGGCGCGGCAGCAGAGCGGGGGCATGCTGATGGGCCTGCTCGTAGGTAGGCAGGTCAATCACCCCGGCGCTCAGCAGGCGCTCCAGGACCTGCTGCTGGCGCTCCAGCGCGCCTTCGGGGGTATCCAGGGGATTGAGCGCGGGGCTTTCCAGCGCGGCCAGGAGTAGAGCCACCTCGCCCGCATCCAAATGGGTGGCCGGCTTGCCCAGGTAACGCCGTGCCGCGGCTTCAGCGCCGTAAGTCTGAGGACCGAAACGAGCACTGTTAAGGAAGCCTGCCAGCACCTGCGCCCGTCCGTAACGCGTGACCGCCTGCCAGGCCAGCAGGCGCATGCGCAAAGTTCGGCGCAGGGAGGGCGGTTCGCGCCAGAGCAACAAGTCACTCACCAGGCGCTCGGCGAGAGTTTGGGGAGCGGGATTCAGGGTGAGGGCGAAGCCCGGGCTGGTCCAGAAATCGGGTTGAAGGAGGGCCAGGGTGGCCTGTACCAGGAGCGGGCTATAGGCTTCCGCCGTGCTGGGGTCCACACTGCGGAAGGTGCGTGCGCCCACGCCACCATCCAGAGCGGCCAGTAGGTGGGTGCCGGTGCGGTCGTAGAAGCGGGTGGGCTGGGTGAGCGTCCCCGCGGTGGACGCCAGTAGGGTCTCCAGGGACTCGATGGGGGGCAAATCGGCAGTGAGTGCGGTGTAGCCCAAGGCTAGCACGAGGCTGAGCAGGGCCAACGTGAGGCTAAGCAGTAGCGTCAATCCGCTGCCTATCCGCAGAGTGTAGTGATCGGCGCGGCGCCGTTGGGCAGTCTGACGCCGCCGACGGACTTTGAGCCAGTGCTGCACCCACAGCGCGCGCATGGGTGGCCCTCAGCGAATGGCGGTGGCCGCATAGGTGGGGGTGACCTGCGGCGGGGTGCTGGTGAGGGTGAGGGAACGCAGTGGGGTGGCGGTGGGAGTGGCCAAGCGGGCCAGAGCAGCCTGCGCTTGAGTGCGCCAGGTGGCCGGCATGGCCGTCTCAGGTAGGGCTAGCAGACGCTGCCAATCCGCATAGGCAGCGCGGGGGTCAAGGGGTTCGACGGCTTGCGCGCGCCAGTAGTAGACGGCCGCCTTGTCTGCCGCGCTGCGTGCCAGCCCTTCGCTTTTGCTCAACTGCATGTAGGCATCGCCATAGGCCTGTAACCCCAGCAAGGCGCGCCCGCGCCCCAGGCTGGCCGCAAATGAGCGCGGGTTGAGGTTTAGCGCCTGTTTGAAGTCCTCCAGGGCCGCCGTGTTGTTGCTGGCCTGCAGGTTCACCTCGCCGCGTTGCAACCACAGCGTCAGGTTCAGACGGTCAGCGGCCAGCGCACGGTCGAGCAGGGCTAGCGCCTCGTCCGCGCGCCCCTCGCGGGCATAAGCCTGGGCCAGCCAGCCCAGCGCCTCCACATCCGCGGAAGGTGGGCCGTAGGTCAGGTACACCTCCAGGGGAGGGATGGCTTGCGCGGGCTGATCCTGGAGCAGGTAAATCTGCCCCAGCAAGCGGTAAGCCGGCAGTAGCGTCACATCGCGCCGTAAGGCTTCCTGCACCTGGCGCAGGGCCTCATCCAGGTCGTTGGATTGCAAGGCGAGCCAGCCGCGGTAGTAGGCCACCAGCGGGGACTCCGGCAGTTGTGTGGCCGCCTGCTCGATTTGGCGGGTGGCTGCGGCGAGGTCGCCCTGCTCGGCTGCCAACCTAGCCAGTTCCAAGCGGGCCTCGGCCAGGTTGGGATCGAGGCGCAGGGCTTCTTCTAGGTTGCGGCGGGCTTCTTGTTCGGGGTTGGGCGCGCTTTGGAGCAGCGCGCGGGCCCGCCCCAGGTAAGCCGGAGCGTAGGTTTTATCGGTTTGGATGGCCTGGTTGTAGGCTTGGAGGGCCTGGCTGTAAGCTCCTTGGCTGAGGTAAATATCCCCGATCAGGGTATAGATATCGGCGGCGGGCTGGATCTGAGCGGCCTGATCAAGGTACTGGATGGCGCGGTTATAATCGCCGCGCTCAAAGGCGCGCAGGCCCAGGCTGTAGGCTTCGATGATCGGGTGAGGGGTGCGCCCGTAGGCTGGGGTGGGGGTGTAGGTAGCGGCGAGAGCGGCCCACGGCGGGGTAATGGTAGGGGTGAAGGCGGGGTTAGGGGTGGCGGCCGTCTGCGCAGCGGGCAGGGGGGTGGCGGTGGGCAGGGGCTGGAATGAGATCACCGGGCGGGTGGGCTGGGCGCGCTGGCGTAGCCGGTTGACGCTGAAAACGCCCAGGGTGACCAGAGCGGCGACCAGGATGACCAGCCCGGCGTAGAGGGCAACGCGCCGCCACAGATGGTGGGTGACTTCATCGCGGGGTTTCTCCAGGTCAACCTGCCAGGTGCGGCGCTGCAATGCTGCCGGGGCCACCAGGCGCTCATCGTGGGGCAAAGCCCCCATGAGGATCAAACCGCGCCGGGCGTCCAAGTTATCGGGGTCCAGGCGCAGGACCTCGCGCAGGCAGTAGAGGCGCTCTTTGGGCGTCTCCACGGCGGCGCTCATCCACAGCCAGTACTCGGGCTGGTTGGGGGCGCGGCGCAGCAACCGTGTCAGCAGGTCACGGGCGCGGGCGCGCTGCCCCTGCGCCAGGGCGGTGCGCACTTCCTCGAGGATCTTCTCGTCGGCCATCCTGGTGAAAAGTGTAGCACAGCCCGTCCTCAGGGGCAAGGTGAAGCGCGCTGCTTCCTGTGCCAGCGCGGGTGGTGCAGCAAGCACCGTGTAGAGGCTTGATTGTGAAAATGAGATGAAAAAATGGTGATAAAACCATGACAGCCACCTTACAGAATCCTAAGAATGGCTTGACAGACAGGCCGGCTTTCGGATAATGTAAAAACAGGCCGCACTGGCGGAACAGCCCAGGCGGGTAATGGGATGGACCGATCTGCAAAACTTTACGGAGAAGGTCAGAGTGAGGCTATCTTTAGGGCGTGTTCGATTTTCCCAACCGCGCGGCCAGTCGTTTATTGAACTGGCCTTGGTGTTACCTGTTCTGCTGATTCTGCTGCTGGGGGTGGTGGAGGTGGCTTTTTTCATTGGGCGCTACCTCGACCTGCTCGACCTCACCCGTGAGGCAGCGCGTTTTGCCTCGGTGCGCGATCCCTTCCAGACCGCTCATAATGGCACGCGCTCGTGTAGCAATCCGGAATACTACGATTTCTGGTTCACCACCTCCTGCATTTTTTCGCCCCCACAAGGGTCAACCCTGTGTACCGACCCCAATTTCTGCAACGGGATGAATCCTTTCGTCTACCTCAACCCTGCCACCGATGATGTGGTCATTTCGGTTTACACCGTCTCCGGAAACGTGGTGAGCGATGTGCACCCGAAGCCACAGGGATTCTACTCCCTCTACGGGAATTGGAACAAGGATTGTCAGGGCAATATTGTGCGCACCACCCCCCATTTCACCCGGGAGGTCGTTCAAAGCTTGCTTTCGGATTATTCCACCCCCAATAAAGGCTTTGTAGCCGTTGAGGTCTATTATTGCCATGAGCAGATGCTCAAGCTCCCCATTTTTACCGCCTTTGTGCCGGATCCGTTCCAGGCGATTGCCTACACCATTATGCCCCTGCCGGCTGCCCAACCCACTCCTACTCAAGGAGCGCCTTGAGATGAACCTTTCTCGTCCACGTGGTCAAATCCTGGTCGTTTTCGCCATTACCCTGCTGGCGCTCGTCTTTTTTGTGGGCCTGGCCATTGATGCGGGTTCCCTCTATGTGACCTACGGGCACCTGAAGCGCGCAGTAGATGCGGCGTCGGTGGCGGCGGCCAATTCGTTCAAACGCGGTGAGGTTAACCGCAACCCGGATGGCAGCATGGACCTGACCCGCATGATCGGTTCGGCGGAGGAAGCCCTGGAACTGCATAACTTGGATATGAGCCAAGTGGATCTGGTGGTGCGTATTTGTGATGCCGATGGTATCCTCGGCCCTGATCCCGATTTGCAGACCGTAGCGCCGTTCTTTTACACCCGTTGCCCGGATACTCTGCGTGGCGAGGCAGCGCGCCGCCTGGTGTACGTGCGGGCAACCCAGCATGCGCCGTTGTACTTCCTGAGCCTGATGGGGTTTGGTAGCATTCCCCTGACTACCGACACCATCTCTGAAGCCGCTTCGGTCGACCTAGTCATTGCGATTGATATCTCTGAATCCATGGCCGAAGGCACCCCGGGTTTCGGCCCCGACTACGACCCGGATGGGCCAGGTGGCTGTAACCTCAACAATTCGTGCAAGGCCCTGCGCGACGCCAAGGAGGCTGCCAAAGCGCTGGTGGATAAGCTTTATGATGGGTACGACCGCGTGGGGCTGGTGACCTTCGACTCCCAGGCGGTGATCTACCCCATCCTGGATAAAAACGGCCAGTTGGTCATGATGAGTGACGACCTGGAGCAGGTGAAGGCGGCCATTGACCGCATCAAACTACACGATGACCCACCTTTTGGTAAGTTGTGGGCGCCCTGGCGGAATTACAAACTGTACAACCCAGTTAACCCTGAAGATCTGGATGGCGATGGCAGCGATTATGACGACCCGGCAAAACTGGGCTACACGTGCCCGCCGATGACCGACCCGCGCGTGGCGGATCGCTGGTGGAGCACCGATGAGGGAGCGCCAAATCCCTTTGGCGTCGGTGGGGTGCCGTGCGATGACAACGGTAAACTGGACGCATTTGATTGGGACGGCGATGGGGTCTTCACCCAGGCCGATCACGATGCCAGTATGGCCTATTATGATAAGGAGCGGGCCAAGTACGGAGTGCCGGGACTGAAACCCTCGTTGTCTTTCCTCTCCACCTGCACAGGGTGTGGCATCCGCGCCGCTACGCGCGTTTTTGAAGATGCCCGCCCCGATAGCATTTGGGTGCTGGTGCTTCTCTCAGATGGGTTTGCCAATCTTAGCGATACCTACGGCAGCGGCGGCACCAGCCCCGGCGACACGCCCAACACCGGTGGTGCCGTCCCCGCGGTTTATCCCAACGGCTTCTGCAACGGTAAATTGAACCAGGGCTGGTGGCCGGGTATGTGTAGAGATAACTCGCTGACGCCCCGCTACTGCATTGATGTTGATCCGGCGACATGCCCACCGGGAACTACCTGGGTGCTTCAGAACCCCGAGGATTACCGCTATAGCGTCATGGACTACGCCATGGACATGATTGACCAACTGGCGCTGACCAAATCCACCAACCCCCGCGAACCACGTGGCAATGACGTGGCCATTTATGCGATTGGCCTCGGCAATGTGTCTTTGGGGGAGAAATTGTTGCGTTACGCTGCCGCGGTAGGTGATGACGGTGACCGCACCACCGATCCCTGCGCCTCCACTCCCGCCTACCGCAGTTGTGGGCAGTACTACTACACCAGCACCAGCAGTGGCCTGCTTAAGATCTTTGAGGACATTGCATCGCGTATCTACACGCGCATTACCGATTAAGAGGAGGGCTTGGATGGCTTTCAAGATCGGCTTAGGCCCTTGGCGACTTTTCTACCGCATTCATCCCGTTGGCGGGATGGGGGAGGAGAATAATGCGACTTAAACTGCCGTACTTCAGAAAGCGCGCCGCACGCCGCCGCGCCCAGGCGCTGGTGGAATTTGCGCTGGCTTTGCCGTTGCTCTTGTTGCTTGTTTTCGGCATCATTGAGTTCGGGCGTTTTATGCAAGCCTGGCTGGCGCTGGAAAATGGCGCCCGCTTTGGGGTACGCTATGCCGTTACCGGAGCTTATAATCCCGATTATTGTGACGAGGCGGATGCCCTCTTTGGGCTGGGTGATGAGGACTTGGCCGACGGCAAGGTGGATTGCAAGGTGCCGCCCCGCCGGGATTGGAACGGCGACGGCAGGGTGACCAGTGAGGATGACCGCCTGGCCGAGGAAATGACCAACCGCCTGCAGGATTGGGCGCGCCTGCCGTCAATCCGCGATGCAGCGCTGGCCGGCGCCATGGGCATTGCCGCCGCCTTTGATGATTTCGCCATCGCGCAGGATTACTTCGGCTATCTCAGCCATCCGTTCAATTCCTTCAGCACGCAGTACCGCGGGAATCCCAACCGCACTGGCTACTTCGCCATCTCAATCTGCAGTAGCCGCCATTATGATGATGGCAGCCCGCAGTTTGGCTTCCTGACCGCTGAGCGCCTCGACGCGCAGTACCACGGTTACCTGCCGGTGTGCATTGAAATGGACGAGAACGGCAACATTATCCGCTACATGGATGATCCCGGCGGGCCAGGCGACCGCGTGCGTGTGACCCTGACCTACCGCCATGCCTTGATCACGCCCCTGCCCAATGTAGCCGCCCTGTGGACGCCGGGTGCCAACGCCTGGTGGGATGGGCTGCTGGTCAGTGCTCAGCGTGAGGGTATCGTGGAGAAATTCCGTGTCTCACGCGTGACCGGCCTGGCCGGCGCCATCGGCATGGCGGCGACCTTCACCCCCACACCCTCCGAAACCCCTACTGCTACCTCTACGCTGACCCCCACCGAAACGCCCACCAGTACCCCCACTCAAACCAGCACCCCGACGCCCACCCGCACGCCCACCCCCCTGCCGGATTGCTCACTGTTGCAAAACATCGGCGAGGAAAAACTGATGTTCCAACTACTGACCAGTGGGGGCTATGTGCTCGAGTCCCAGTTGCAGAACACGGGGCCCTACCTGATCCAATTTAGCGGGGCGGCGTTGGACTGGAACGGCAACTGGCACAATCAGATGCAGGGACCGCGCCCTGGTCATATCTTCAACTGGTACGCCAACAACAACAACACGACCAAGATTTACGATCCGCCCGATACCGGCACCTATCCCTTTGCCCACACCTTCATCAATCCCAGCAACCAGAACCTAGGCGCGCTGGGCAGCACCTGGTTCAAGTGGGTCTATGGGTCCCCCAATCCTGGCCAGAATACATTTACCTTCTGGATTACGCCCTACGTCAATTCCTACCCAGTGGTCGGTGCCGGCACGCCCACGCCGCGCATGAGCGTGACGCCGGTTGCGGTGGAAGCGCAAAATTTCTACTGGAGCGGCGAATTCAACGGTACCATCTACTACAACCTCATCCCACCCACTCCGGTGCCCACCTTGGCCTGTGATATGAACGTCAGCGGCCTGATGGGTCCTAACATCCAGCCTACGCCGATCATCTCGGGGCTCAATTTCAGCCTGCGTGCCCGTGTGGAAGGGCATCAAGGTAGGGGGGACTGGGATCGCAATATCAGTTATGTGTACTTCTTTGTATATAACAGCGCCGGCAACCTGGTACACTACTTCCGTGATACCGCGCCCATCTACTGCCTCTTTGGTGATAGCGGCGGCCAATGCACGACGCGCCGCGTCGGGATTGATACGTGGTGGCAAGGCGCCTCCAATCGCCCCGGCCAAGTGATCCAGAATGGGACCTACACAGTGGCCATCCTGGCTCGCAACAGCGATGGGCGCCCCAAATCCAACCTGATTTTGACCACATTGGTGCTGCAGGCGCCAACTCCCACACCCACCTACACCCGCACCGTTACGCGTACGCCCACGATTACCTTCACGCCCACGCGCACGTTCACGCCGGCCCCGCCGACCGCAACGCGTACGATCACCCCCACGCGTACGATTACCCCCACGCCCACGATTACGAACACCCCCACGCGTACACCCTCGCCTACCAACACAGTGCGACCCACAGCGACGCGCACGCCCACACCCTGCTTGACCCCGCCTGATATGGGCGGCTGTGGGTAATCCCATCTGATTCCCACCGGGGCGGTTCCACCGGCCTGGGTCTCCCGACCCAAGCACGGTAACCGCCCCGGGCTGCTGGTACGTGCTCTCGTGCCTACCTCCGCTGAGCTGCGCCCCCTGCTGATCTTGCTAGCCCTGTTGCTGGGGTTATTGGGACTGGCACTGAGTGGGTTACGGCAGGTGTTGCGCTGGCTACAATCCCACCCACGCTGGGCGGTGGCGGGGACGTTTGGCTTGGCCTACCTGCTGCCCTGGGGGCTTTACCTGGGGGTGCTGGGGGTCAGCACGCGTCTGAACCCGCAGGCCTTGCCCTGGTCAACGCAGATCCTGATCTTGGGGCAGCCCTGGTTGTACCTGTGGCAGATGCTGGCATTGGCGTTGAGCACGCCGTGGCCGCCCCCGATGACGCTGGCGGGACGCGGATGGGCTTCCCTGCGTTGCCAAGGGGCGGCTTTTCTTGTGGGATTGGGGCTGGGGGGGCTGGGTGGGTTGGGGTATGCGCTACTCCTGGCTGGGTTTGAGGGGCGTTGGCCCGGCGCGGTGGAGCGCCTTCCGGGCCTGCCCCCGCTGGCGCTGGGCCTCTGGCTGGGAATTGGCTTGCTTCTTGCACCGTGGGTGGAAGAGCATTTTTTCCGCGCTACATTGCTCAATGCGGCTGCCGTGCGGTGGGGCCGTCCGCGCGCCGTACTGCTCTCGGCGGCGCTGTTTGCCCTCGGGCAGGGGCGGCCCCTGTTGCTCCTACCAGCTTTCATCCTGGGGCTGGCACTGGGTGGACTGGCGCTACGCCGGGGGTCGTGGGAGGCGGCGGCGTGGGCGCACATGGGCATCAACCTGGTCCTGGGCGGTCTGGCGTGGTACCTGCTGATCTGATCCCCTTCCCCTTTTTCTTGTGTTAGAATGAAGGCAATCTGCGCCGCACGGCAGGAATGGCCTGCTTTGTCGGCGCTGCAGAAGGTAAGGCCTATGAGCGAGAACGAGATGCCCAACCTGGAGGATACCCAACCCACCCGTCCGGGGGAGCGTTTGCGCCGGCTGGTGGCCGCGGCTCAGGAGGAGACTGGCGCCACGGCGTCGCCGCCGCCCCCTGCGGCTGACCCCGAAAAGCCGCCGGTCGAAGCGGCCTCCCCAGCACTACCACCGTCGGCGGCCTCCGAGGCACCGCCTCCAGAGGTGCCCCCAGAGGCAGCCCCGCCGCCCTCCGCAGTCTCACCCACCGCTGAGGCAGGTGTCCAAACCCCATTGGCCTCCTCACCAGCCCCTACCGAGACCCAGGCGCTGCGACATCACCCCACCGGCTTGCCGGAGCGCACCGGCGGGTGGTTTGGCGAGGATCTGTTCCCGCCACAGCCGCCGCCTGCCGATGAACCGGCAGCCCTGTCAACGCCCCCGCGTGAGCCAGTCACTCCATCGCCATCCCCGGGTGAAGCGACGCCCCCGCCCCCCTCGATGGATGAGCAGGCTACGCTACCGCCACCCCCATCCCCGTCGCGCGCCCCGCAACGGGTGGAAATTGTGCCCGATCCTAACCTGACCCGCGTCCGCCAGCCGGGGAGTGTACCGCGTCCCCCCGCTGCCAGTAGCGCCCCCTCCGTCCGTCCGGCGACTTCGACCCCGCCGGCGCGCCCTGCAGGGACACCTTCGCCTTCGCGTCCGGCGGTACCTCCTGGACGCAGTACGGCCTCTCAGCCCCCAACCCAGCCGCCATCTCCATCCGGCAACGGCCGGAAGCGCGCCCTGGGTTGTTTGTTGCGCGCCTTTATCGCCCTGCTCTTTGCTGGCGTGGTGGTGCTCATTGCCATTGGCTCGTTCCTGATCTACCGCTACTTCTCGATTGCGGCCAACCTGCCCAGCGTGGATGACCTGCAGGCGCGCGCCTCGCAGTTTGAGACCACGCGCATTCTCGACCGCAACGGCAACCTGATCTACGAAATTCTTGACCCACGCGCCGGGCGGCGCACCTACGTGCCCCTGGAGAAGATCTCACCCTACCTTATCGCCGCTACGTTGGCCACGGAAGATAAGGAGTTCTACAATCACCCCGGCTTTGACCCCTGGGCGATTGCGCGCGCCCTGTGGCAGAACTACACCACCGGTGAGGTTGTTTCGGGCGCCTCGACCATCACCCAGCAACTGGCGCGGGCGCTGCTGCTTTCACCGGATGAGCGCGCCGAGCGCACGGTTGAGCGCAAGGCCCGCGAGATCGTTCTGGCCGCTGAGATCACCCGTAAATACTCTAAAGAGGAGATCCTTGAACTTTACCTCAATGAGATCTACTACGGCAAACTGGCCTACGGGGTGGAGGCGGCGGCGGAGACTTACTTTCACACCAGTGCCGAGAAGTTAACCCTGGCGCAGGCGGCTTTCCTGGCCGGGCTGCCCCAGTCGCCCGCAGTGTACGATATTGAGACCAACCGTGAGGTCACGCTCAACCGCTTCCGCCAGGTGCTGCGCCTGATGTACGAGATGAGCCAGGAGAAAGGCTGTATTGAGGTCAGCACCAGCCTGCAGCCGGTATGCGTCACGCAGGAAGATGTGGCCTTGGCGGCACGCGAGATGGAAAATTACCAGTACCAGGCGCCGACCAACGTGATGCGCTTCCCTCATTGGGTGGTGTACGTGCGCTCGCTGCTGGAGGCCCAGTACGGCGCGGATGCTATCTACCGTTCGGGCTTCACCGTCTATACGACGTTAGACCCCGACCTGCAGCAGCAGGCCGAGGAGATGGTCAGGCGTCAGATTGCCCAACTGGCCGACCGCCACGTAACCAACGGCGCTTTGGTGGCCCTGCGCCCTACCACCGGCGAGATCCTGGCCATGGTGGGTTCTGCCGATTTCTACAACGAGGCCATCTCCGGCCAGGTCAATATGGCGCTGGCGCCACGCCAGCCCGGTTCGGCCATCAAACCGCTGACCTACGTGGCCGCTTTTGAAAAGGGCTGGACACCTGCCACGCTGATTTGGGACGTGCCGAGCGAGTTTCCGCCTTCTGGCAATCCCAACGACCCGCGCGAGCCCTACCGCCCGGTTAATTACGATGGGCGCTTCCACGGCCCGGTGACGGTGCGTGTGGCGCTGGCCAATTCCTACAACGTGCCAGCGGTCAAGACTCTGCAATTTGTGGGCATTTACGATGACCCCAATACGCCCCAGCCGGATGGCCTGATCAACTTTGCCAAGCGCCTAGGCATTACCACGCTCACCCGTCCTGATTACGGCCTTTCGCTGACCCTGGGTGGGGGCGATGTGAGCCTGCTCGAACTCACCGCGGCCTATGCCGTCTTTGCCAACGGCGGGCGGCGCGTGCCCCCGGTGGCAATCACCAAAATTGTGGATTACAAGGGTAACCTGGTCTATGAATATCAGCCCCCGGCGGGTGATCAGGTGGTGCGCCCGGAGCACGCTTTCCTGATCTCTTCGATCCTTTCAGATAACCAGGCGCGGGCGCCGATGTTCGGCACCAACTCAGTGCTCAACCTGCCCTTCCCAGTGGCGGCCAAGACCGGCACAACCAACGATTTCCGCGATAACTGGACGCTGGGCTATACGCCCGACCTAGCGGTGGGGGTGTGGGTGGGCAATGCCGATTATACGCCGATGCAGAACACCACCGGCCTGACCGGCGCGGCGCCCATCTGGGCCGAGTTTATGCAGGCAGCCATCCAAAAACTGACCGACGGCCGCCCGACCCCCTTCATCCGGCCGGCGGGCGTGGTGGAGAAGATCATCTGCGAGGTTTCGGGCGCTGAACCCTCGGAGTGGTGCCCCTCGCAACGCCTGGAGTACTTTGCCTATGACCAGCCGCCGCTGCCCAAAGAGGACGATCTGTGGAAAAAGGTGGTGATTGATACCTGGACCGGCTTGCGCGCCACCTCGGCCTGTGCCGATTCGATCAAAGAGGTGCTGGCGCTTAACGTTACGGATCCCTTTGCCATCAAGTGGATTCGCGAGACCGCAGAAGGACGGCGCTGGGCCGAACAATACGGCTTCAAGGATCCTATCGTCTTTGTGCCCGAGCGGGAGTGCCGGCCGGGCGACCCGCGCCCATTGCTACTCTTCTCCAATCTGAGCGAGGGGCAGACCATCACCACCAGTCCGTTGGAGATCTACGCCCTGGTGACTGTGCCGGAGCCGTTCCGTGAATTTCGGTTGGAATACGGTCTGGGTGATGATCCCGACGCGTGGACGGCGCTGGCGGTGGGTAACACTAGTGAGAACCAGCCGCGCCTGTTAGCCACCTGGGATTTGCGCGAGGTGCCCGCAGGGCGGGTGACTCTGCGCCTGTATGTTGAGAGCCAGCGCGATACGTATGCCGAAAGGCGCATCCACTTGAACCTCCAAGTGCCGACGCCAACCCCCACGCCCACGCCGACGGCAACGATGACGCCAACCCCGACGCTGACCCCCACGCCCACAGCGCCCCCCTTCCCCCTGCCCAGCGAGACGCCCACCCCGGGGCCGTGAGCCGGGGGGCGGGGGCGAACCTGAGCGCCGCGCTCAGGTAGTCTCGCGTTCTAGGTGGCGCAGGGCCTCGCCCAGGCGCTGTACCTCCTCAAGCGTGTTGTAGTGCACCGGGCCCACCCGCACCAGTCCGCCGCGCCCTTCCAGCCCCAGGCGCTCGGTCACGGCCAGGGCGTAGAAGTTGCCATCCCAGACGTAGATGCCGGCGCGATCCAGCGCTGCCGCTACCGCGCGCGGGTGCCACCCCGCCAGGGTGAAACTGACGGTTGGCACGCGTTCGGCCAGGCGGTTGCGGTCGCGCAGGCCATAGATCGTCACCCCTGGCGTGGCTTCCAACACATCCAGCAGAGCGCGGCTGAGGTCGAACTCGTAGGCCTGGATGGCCAACATTGCCTGCTTGAAGGTGCGCCGCCGTCCGCTATAGGCTGCCAGCGTGGGCGCATCCACCGCCGCGCCGTAGGTACGCCCGAGCCACTCCAAGTACTCCAGCGCCCCCAGCACCCCGGCGATGCCCTCGTGGTTTTGGGTGCCGGTCTCGAATTTACCCGGTGGTTCCTCGGGCGCCGGGCGCACTTTGTAGGCGCTCAGGGCCTGCAGGTGCTCATAGCGCCCGTACAGCACACCCACGTGCGGGCCGAAGAACTTATACGCCGAGCAGACTAGAAAATCGCACCCCAGCGCCTGCACGTCTATCGGGCCATGGGCGGCATACTGCACCGCATCCACGTACACCCACGCCCCGGCGGCATGTGCCAGCGCCACAATCGTTTGCACCGGGTTGATGGTGCCCAGCGCGTTGGAGGCATAACCCACCGCCACCAGGCGCGGCTTTTCTTCCAGTGCCCGCTCCAGATCCTCCAGATTAAGCGTGCCGTCCTCGGGATGAAAATCCACCCAGCGCACGCGACAGCCGCGATCCTGGGCGGCCAGCACCCACGGGGCGATGTTGGCATCGTGATCAAGGCGGGTGACCACAATAGTATCGCCGGGCTGCCAAGTGCGGGCAATCGCGCGGCTGAGGTGCAGAGTGAGCGTGGTCATGTTGGCGCCAAAGACGATCTCATCGGCTCGCGCCGCGTTGAGCCATTCGGCCACGGCTTGGCGTGCCCGATCCAGCACGGCATCCGATTCGCGGCTGGTGGCAAAGGCGCCGCCGTGGTTGGCGTTGTGCAGGGTGAGGTAATGCACCATACGGTCCAGCGCCATTTGGGTGATCTGGGTTCCACCGGGGTTGTCGAAATAGATCACCGGGCGGCGCAGAGCGGGGAAGTGGGTTCGAATCAAGTTAAGGTCGAGGGTCATCATGGCCTCCAGGGGGGTTATGAGGATAGGGATTGAGATTGCCCACGTTCGTTGGCCCAATCTTCCAGTTGGAGATAGGCGCGCAGGCCGGCGGCCAGGGCCATGCGCAGCGGCTCCGGCGGCCAAGGCAGGATGCGGCGGTTAACAAAGGGGCAGGTCTCCAACCAAGGGTTGGGGCGTTCTAGCACCAAATCTGCCAGCAGGTGGGCGTTGAGGTGGCTCATTGAGACGCCGTGCCCAATGCAACCTAGGCTATAGACGGCGCGGCGGTCGCCCAGGTAACCCAAGGCCGGGGTGAGATCCAGGGTGACCGAAAACGGCCCACCCCAGCGATGGCTGATGTGCACCCCGCGCAGGTGGGGGAAGAGGTAAGCCAGGTGCGCTTCCAGGTGGCGCCAGGCGGCCAGGCTCTGGTCGCCATCCAGGCGGTTGGCCCAGGTCAGCCCTACCGGGCCGCCACCAAGCACCAGGCGCCGGTCGGGGGTGAGACGGTAGTAGTGGATCAAATTGCGCGCATCCTCGATGCCTTCGAACCCCTGCCAGCCGATGGGGGCCAATTGCTCTGGGGTCAGGGGTTCGGTAGCAATCATGTAGGTGAAGGCGGGAATCTGGTGGCGGCGCAGGGATGGGAAGAAGTGAGAGTAGGCATTGGTGGCAAAGACCAGTTTTTCGCTCTCCACCTCGCCCTGCGGGGTGCGCAGGCGGAAGCGGGGGCGTGCGGTGATCTCTAGCACGGGTGAGTGTTCGTGCACGGCTACCCCTAAACGAAGAATGAGGTCGCGCTCGGCGCGCACCAGTTTGAGGGGATGGATGAGGAGCAGGCGTGGCTCCCACAGGGCGCCCAGGTAGCGCGGCGAATTCACCCGCTCTCGCACTGCGGCTGAATCCAGCCAGTAGATATCGTCAAAGCCCAGGCGATTCATGAGCGTCACCTCGTGCTGCAGGCGGCGCACGTAGGTCGGCGTGGTGGCCACGCGCAGAAAACCTGGGCGCAGGCGCTCGCAGGCGATGCTCTCGCGTTCGATAAAGGCATCCAGAGTGTCCACGGCCTCCATCATGTAGCGGTGGGCGGCGATGAAGCGTTTGCGGCCGAGCAAAGCCGGCATGACGCCAAAGCCCAACCCGACCACGGTCATCGCAAATGAACCGTTGCGTCCGCTGGCGCCGTAGCCGATGGCTTGAGCTTCCAGCACGACGATCTCCAAAGTGGGGTCGGTGCGCTTAAGTGCGTAGGCGGTCATCAAGCCGGTAAAGCCCCCACCGATGATGGCTACATCAGCGCGCACTCGCCCCTGGAGCGGGGGTTGGGGGGTGTAGGGGCCGGCGCTATCCAACCACAGCGAGCGTGGGAGGGGTGGGAAGGTGAGAGACATGAGCCACCTCAAACTAGGGGAAATGGAAAAATCCCCTATATTTTAGTCCTAATTGAGCCCCCTCGAGGGCCAAAGCGGCCGGTTGTGGCACAGATCACCATGCGGGTCATCGAGGGTTTTGCCTGGACGGGAACTTTACAATTGCCTTACAACTGGCGCCAGCCTAGTTGCAAATTTGGGTCAAAATTCCTTAAAATGTGGCTAATCCCGATCCCGATACCGAAAGGAGTTATTTGAGTATGAAACCTCGGTTGCGCTTATTGTATCCGCTCTTAATCGCTTTGGTGCTGGCGGCGGTGACCTTTGCCTATGCCGCGGCGAACACGGTGCCGGGCTCCTCGGCAGGGGATGGTAGCAACACCATCAGCGGCTATACCGTCAGCAATGTTCACTATGTGCTGGATAGCAGCAACCCGGCGCTGATCAGTGCCGTCGAGTTCACCCTGAGCGGGGCGAATCCGGCTCAGACGGTCAAGATTCAATTGACCTCAAACGGCTCGTGGTACTCCTGCACCCTCAGTGGCTCCACCTACTCGTGCAATGTGGGGGGTGGGGTGAGCGCCTACGACGCCGGTATTCTGCGCGTGGTAGCGGCGCAGTAACCTTCGAATCGGGTAAAATTGGGCGCAGGGCGCGCGGTCTGGAAACTGGACGCGCCCTGCGTTGCCTATTCGGAGGTGCCCAGTGCGATGGTGGTGGCGCGGTACGCGGGCGCGGGTGGCCGCGGGGATAAGTGCGTTGGTGGTGGTGTGGGTGCTGTTGGCCCCGCGCGCCTTTGGTGGGGGCGTGGATTACCTCATCCTCAGCGGCAACAGCATGGCGCCACGCTTTGTCCGCGGTGATCTGGTACTGGTGCGCCCGGCCCCGTTTTACCAAGTGGGCGATGTAGTGGCTTACCGCCACCCTGAGGTGGGCCCCGTCTTCCACCGCATCATCGCCCAGGAGGGCGAGCACTTCGTCTTACAGGGGGATCATAACACCTGGGTAGATGGCTACCGCCCCACCGCTGCCGAGATTTTGGGTAAACTATGGTGGCATGTGCCCGGGCTGGGCCGCGTGATTCTGGCTCTGCGCACCCCCGCGGCCCTGGCCGCCCTAAGCGGATTATTCGTTTTCTTGGTTGGAGCGACCCTGATGACCCCTTCCTCCGCATCGTCTTCTCGTGCACGTCTGCGCCGGCAGGCCCGCCGTGCCCTCACAGCCCTTAGCAGTGGCGTGGCGGCCCACGCCGAGGGCTACCTGATCGGGCTTTACCTCCTGGGCTTCCTGGCGCTGATCCTGGGCGCGTTTGCCTTCACCCGCCCACTTACGCTGCAGGCCTCGGAAGCCATCCCTTACACCCAGCAGGGCGCGTTTGCCTATACGGCTCCCCTGCGCGCCAGTGGGGTCTATGACGCTGATCACGTGCCCAGCGGCGGCGCCATCTTCCCGCACCTTTCCTGTACGGTGACCCTTACCTTTGCGTACCGCCTGGAAAGCGCGGTGCCGTTTGAGGGGGGTGGCAGTTACCGCCTGCAGGCCGAAGTGGCCGCACCCAACGGGTGGATGCGCGTCTTCCCGTTGCAGGATGAAGGGCGTTTCAACGGCAATGCTTTCCAAACCCAGGCCGATCTGAACGTGTGCTTGCTCGAAGACCTGCTGCGCCAGACCGAGGCCATCACCGGGGTGCAGCCCTTCCAATATACACTGGCGCTGACCCCCAACGTGCGGGTGCTGGGCGCACTGGGCGGTCAACCGTTACAAGCCACCTTTGCGCCCGCGCTGACTTTTACCGTAGAAAGACAGCAGATCTACCTGCGCCGTGAGGGCGGGAGCGAACAAGATCCATTAGCGCCACGCCGCGAGGGCCAAGTCACGCGCCCGGTGAGCCTTCCTAACACCCTGCCCATCTTTGGGCTGGCGCTCCCGGTGGGGTTGGCGCGCGGGATCGCCGCCGCCGGGCTGGGGCTGACCTTGTTTGGCCTGCTCCTCCTCTACGGGGTGGAGGCCTGGACAACGCGCCAGGCGCCGCCGCTGGCGGCCCGCCTGCGTGCTGGGGGGCAGGTGGTGGAGATTGACCGCCCGCTGACGCTGGTACATCCGGCACGGATGGTGCGGGTAAAGCAGCATGCCGATCTGCTGCGCCTGGCCGAGAAGACGGCACAGCCCCTGTTCCTCTACGCCGATGCGGCCTACCTGGAATACTACTTGCGCGCCGATGAAACGCTTTACGTATACCGTGAAGTGCCGCTCACCGCTCTCACCGCGGCTGAAGTGCAGCACGCTTTGGAGGAAGGTCAGTTTGTGCTTTACTACCAACCCGGGATTGCGCTGGAAGACGGGCGGATCACCCATTTAGAAGCCCTGCTGCGCTGGCGTCACCCCGCCCGCGGCCTGCTCACTGCGGCGGCCTTCTGGCCGCAGATCGAAGCGACCGGGTCGGCGGCAGACGTGGATCGCTGGGTGTTGGATCAGGTGGGGGCTCATCTGCGCACTTGGGAGGGTGCCGGCAGCCCGCCGTATCCCGTGGCGGTCAACCTGGCGCTGGCAACCTTGCAGACCCCGGGCTGGGCCGAGGCCGTCCACCAGCAGGTGCTTGCCGCCGGTCTTTCCCCTTCGCGCCTGATTTTCGAAATCCCGCCCGATGCGCCGCTGGAAGATCCCGGCGTGGCGCACACCCTGCGCACCTTGCACGAAGCCGGCTTTGGCATCGCGCTCAACGCCGTCAGTGATGTGGAAGTGCCAGCCTGGCAGGCTCTGCCAGGGGTGGAAGTGGTCAAACTGGGTTACCCTGCTCTGCAGCGCCTGGCCAGCACCGCCAACGCTGCCGAGGCGCTTGGACGCTGGATTGCTGCGGCGCACCAGGCGCACACGCACGTAGCGGTGGTGGGGGTGGAAACGCTTCAGCAGTTGCGCCTCTTCCGCGCCCAGGCGTGCGATCGCGCCCAGGGGTATCTGATCAGCCCGCCCCTGGCCGCCGAGGATGTGCCGCTCTTCCTGGCGCGGCGCGAATCCTTGCTCGATCCACTCTGGCTGGAGGTGAGATGAACACCCTGCGGCGTAGATGGCGTTGGCTCCCCTTCTTGATGCTGGCGTTGCTGGTGCTGGCTGGCATCGGCGCTGCCTCCGCCGCCGCCAATGTTGTCCCGGTGACCTGGTTGGGGGCCACCAACCTGCCCATCACCCCCAATGACCTTAAGCCCGCCGCGTGTGCTGCGCTGAACCTGACCAACTTGGTGGTGAACAGCGGCACGTTCAACGGCACTAATAGTAACGATCTGATTTTGGGCGGTCCAGGGGCGGATACGATAGATGGTCGTCAGGGCGGGGATTGCATCCTGGGCGGGGGTGGTAACGATGTCATCCGCGGGTTTGTCGGCAATGATGTTTTGCTGGGTGGGCCAGGGGATGATGTCCTCTACGGCGATCAGGGGAACGATATCCTCATTGGTGGCGACGGCTACGATATTTGCTACGGCGGGGGTGGTGCGGATACGTTTGATCCCTCGTGTGAAGTGCAGTATCCATAAACACCTCATCTTAAAATCCCTTATTTTTTAAGCCCCCCGTGGGTAAGGCAATGATGCCCCCATGCTATAATCGTTAGCGTCCCCGCGTTCATTTCCCTCATTGCCTTTCCCAGGGGTAGGTATGTCATTCGTCCACCTGCATGTTCACACCCAATATTCCCTGCTCGATGGGTTTAGCGATGTCAAAAAACTCGTCCAGCGAGTTAAGGAATTGGGCATGCCTGCCGTGGCGATCACTGATCACGGCGCCATGTACGGTGTAATTGATTTTTTCAACGCCGCGCAGGCCGCCGGGGTCAAGCCGATCATCGGGCTGGAAGCCTACCTGGCCCCGCGGCGCATGCAGGACCGCGACCCCAAGATTGACCGTGCCGCCTATCACCTGCTCCTGCTGGCCGAGAACGAGACCGGCTACCGCAATCTGCTGCGCATTGCCTCGGCGGCGCAACTGGAGGGGTTCTACCAGTACCCGCGTATTGACCGCGAGTTCCTGGCGGCCCACGCCGAGGGGTTGATCGCCACCTCGGGCTGCCTGGCCGCCGAGGTGCCCCAAACTCTGCTCAAACTCGGCCCCGAGGCCGCCCAGCGCGTCCTAGATTGGTACTTTGAGGTCTTTGGGCGCGACCGTTTCTTCATTGAACTGCAGCACCACAACATTGAGGAACTGCACACTGTCAACCGCGCTTTGCTCGAATTGCGCCAGCGCTACCAGGCGCACCTGATTGCCACCAACGACGTCCACTACATCAACCCCGAGGACTGGCGTCTGCAGGATATCTTGCTGGCCATCCAAACCGGCGCCCTGCTCAGCGATCCCAATCGCTTCCGCATGACCGATCCAACCTACTACCTGCGCACGGCGGAGGAGATGGCGGCGCTGTTCCACGAGGTGCCTGAGGCGCTCCAAAACACGTTGTGGATCGCCGAGCGCGCCAACGTGGACCTTTCGCCCAAGGGCTACCATCTACCGGTCTTTGAGGTGCCGGCAGGCTACGATACGCAAACTTATCTGCGCAACCTGTGCGAAGAGGGGCTGCAGCGGCGTTATGGCCCACGCGCTCACGACCCGGTAGTGCGCGAGCGCCTGGAATACGAACTCCAGGTTATTCACGAGATGGGGTTCGATGCCTACTTCCTCATCGTGTGGGACCTGTGCCGCTACGCGCGCAGTCAGGGCATCTGGTACAACGCGCGTGGCTCGGCGGCAGGTTCAATGGTGGCGTACGTCCTGGATATTACCAACGTTGAGCCGCTGGAGCATGGCCTGATCTTCGAGCGTTTTCTCAACCCCGGGCGTATTTCCATGCCCGATATTGACCTGGATTTTCAGGACGACCGCCGCAATGAAATGCTGGCCTACTGCGCACGCCGTTACGGCGATGATCGCGTGGCGCAGATCATTACGTTTGGCACCCTGGGTGCCCGCGCGGCTATCCGCGATGTGGGGCGGGTGATGGACATCCCCCTCAGCGAGGTGGACCGCGTCTCCAAACTGATTCCCAACATCCCCGGCAAGCCGATCTCGATCCCGGAGGCGTTGGAGCAATCGCCCGAACTTAAAGCCCTCTACGACGAGGTACCCTATCTCAAAGAACTGATTGACACCGCCGCGCAGATGGAGGGTTCCCTCCGCAACGCCGGCACCCACGCCGCCGGGGTAATCATCACCGACCGCCCGGCCATCGAGTACGTGCCGCTACACCGTCCCACCGGTGGCGATGAGGATAACCCCATCAAGACGGTCACCCAGTTTGAAATGGCGGTACTCGAGTCGCTGGGCCTGCTGAAAGTGGATTTCCTGGGGCTGGCCACACTGACCATCATGCAGCGTGCCTGCCGTCTGATCGAACAGCGTCACGGCGTGCATCTGGACCTGAGCAATATCCCCACCGACGATCCTGCCACCTACGCGTTTTTGAGCGAAGGGCATACGGCGGGCGTCTTCCAGTTGGAAGGTGCGGGGATGACGCGCTACCTGATGCAGATGCGCCCCAAGACCCTCGCCCATGTCATCGCGATGGTGGCGCTTTACCGCCCTGGCCCGCTTGAATTCATCCCTGCCTATATCCGCCGCATGCACGGTGAAGAAGCGGTGACCTACCGTCACCCGGCCATGCGGCCGATTTTTGAGGAGACCTACGGCATCCCAATCTACCAGGAACAGATCATGCGCGCGGCGGTGGAATTGGCGGGGTATGCGCTTTCTGAGGCGGATGACCTGCGCAAGGTCATTGCTAAGAAGCAGAAGGACAAACTGGAAAAGCATCGCGAGAAGTTCGTCCGGGGAGCTGTGGCACGGGGCATGGACGAGGCCACGGCCCAGGCCATCTTCGCCGATTGGGAGGAATTTGCCCGCTACGGGTTCAACAAGGCCCACGCGGCCGATTACGGCATCATTGCCGTGCAAACGGCCTACCTGAAAGCCCACTACCCGGTGGAGTACATGACCGCGCTACTCTCGGCTTCGATGAACGACAGTGAGAAAGTGGCGTTTTACGTGGCCGACTGCCGTAGCATGGGGATCGAAGTACTGCCACCGGACGTGAATTACAGCGATTACGATTTCACTATTGAAGATCGCCCCGATGGCAAGGTGGCCATTCGCTTTGGGCTGGGCGCGGTCAAGAATGTCGGGCAGGGCCCGGTGGCGCTGATTCTGGCGGGGCGGCGCGCGGGCGGTCCCTTCCGCGACCTGAACGACTTTGCCCGCCGTGTGGACTTGCACCAGGTGGGGCGGCGTGCCCTGGAATGCCTGGTGCGGGTGGGGGCGCTGGATGGGTTAGGCCCGCGCAAGGCAATCCTAGAAGTGCTCGACCGCCTGATTGCGCTCAGCCACAGTCACTTCCGCGCCCTGGCCAGCGGGCAACTCTCGTTCTTTGGCACTGTGCAGGGGGTGGAGGAACCGGTAACCCTGCCGACGGTGAACAACATCAACCCGCGTGAGTACCTGGAGTGGGAGCGTGAGCTGCTGGGGCTATATGTTTCCTCGCACCCCCTGATGCCCTACCTGGAACGCCTGCGCCGCGAGGTGACCCACTTCTCCACCGATTTGCCCAATGGAGCTCACCACCAGAAGGTACGTGTGGCCGGCCTGATCAGCCAATGGCGCACTTATCAAGCCAAGAGTGGCAAGCCAATGGGGTTTGTCACTTTGGAAGATCTGCAGGGCACCATTGAACTGGTGCTCTTCCCCAAAGTCTGGGAGCAGTACCGTGGGCTGTTGGTGCGCGATCAGGTGGTGTTGGTCAGCGGAACGCTGGATCTGAGCAAAGATGAACCGGTGGTGCTGGTGGACACGCTGGCGGTGCTCTTGCCTGAGGCGGTGGAGGATCGGCCGTCCGATTTGTCCCTACCGGCATCGCCTGTCATCGCCGAGGTGACACTGGAGGATGAGGCGGAGCTGGTGGCGGCGCCACCGCCCAACCTGCGCGAGAAGCGAGCGCCTTACACCATCCCCCCCCCACCGCCGGAGCCGGACGACTGGCATCTGCTCCCGCCGGTGGGCGAGGAGGGAGAAAGCGAGGTAGAGTCCCTTTTTGCCGATGATGCGTTGCCCAAGGCCCTGCTGGAGGTGCGCGCCGGCCACGCGCCAGAAGATTCGATGGACGACTTGCTCCTGCCCACTCCTGGTGCCAATGGACTCCCTCGTCCCGCCGGTGAGGCGCCGCCTACCCCCTTTGAGCCGCCCCCGCCACCCTGGATGGGAGAGGTGGACTACCTGCTGCCACCAGCGCCGCGGGCCGCCGATGGTAGCACCCTGCCGGTGGACCTGCGTATGATCACGCTGGTCTTCCGCTCCAGCGGTGATAAAGGGCGCGATGTGCGTCGCATCCGGCACGCCTATTATCTGCTGCGCTCCTCGCCTGGGCGGGATCGTTTCGCCTTCTGGGTTTTTGAGGGTGGTGCGCGCTATCTGCTGGAATTTCCGAACGAAAGCACCGGCATCACGCCGGAACTGCTCCAGAGCCTAGTGCGCTTGGTAGGGCAGAATAATGTCTTCATGGAGACCATCCGCGTGCAGTGAGCGGATTGATGTTGGCTCCGGTGGTGGGGAGTCGTAGCGGCGCGGCGTGTCCGTCCCCCGCGCGCGGGGAGCGCTTGAGCGCACACCCCCTTCCATCCCGACAGGGAGTCGGGTACAATCCAGGTCAATCCACAGCACGCTCATGGAGCCACTCAGGGAGAAGAGTATGGATGCAACGCCAAAGATCCGCACACTGGCGGTGATGACCGCCGGAGGGGATGCGCCGGGCATGAATCCCTGCATTCGGGCCGTGGTGCGTACGGCCTTGCATTACGAAATGAAAGTCTTGGGGGTGGTGGGAGGATTTGACGGGCTGATTCGCGGCAACTTCACCCCGCTGGGGGCGCGCGATGTGGGCGGCATTCTCCAGCGCGGTGGCACCATTTTGCAAACTGCGCGCAGCAAGGCCTTCCTGGAGCCGTTTGCGCAGCAGGAGGCGCTGCGCCAGCTCAACGCTGCTGGGGTAGATGCCCTGGTCGTCATCGGTGGTGGGGGGAGTCAGCGTGGGGCATTAGCGTTGCACCAGCGCGGGGTGCCGGTGGTGGGCATCCCCGCCAGCATTGATAACGACATTTACGGCACCGATATCTGCATTGGGGTGGATACCGCCCTTAACACAATTGTGGACGCGATTGACAAACTGCGCGATACGGCCTCTTCACACAACCGGGCTTTCTTAGTCGAGACGATGGGGCACGAATCGGGCTACTTGGCCTTGCAGGCCGGCATCATCAGCGGGGCCGAATTGGTGCTTATCCCCGAGATTGAAACCTCGGTGGAGGCGGTGGCGCAGGCCATTCAAGATGCCTACCGCCGCGGCAAGACCCATGCCATCATCGTGGCGGCAGAGGGGGCGCGTCCCTCGGTGACGCAACTGGCCAGCCAGATTGATGAGATGGAGGTGGGCTTTACCATGCGGGTGACCATCCTGGGGCACATCCAGCGGGGTGGCAAGCCCAGCGCCTTTGACCGCCTGCTGGCTTCGCGCCTGGGAACCAAGGCGGTGGAGTTCCTGCGCGAGGGGCGGCACGGGGTAATGGTGGGGCTGAGCGGCCGTGAGGTGGTGGCGGTTGATCTGGCCGAGGTCAGCAGCCGTAAACGCGAACTGCCCCTAGAGTACTATCAAATGGCGGTGACGCTGGCGCGCTAGCCCCCGTAGCCGGCTAAGGCTAAGGGGGAGTGTAGCGCTTGACCCAGGGCTTTCGTCGTTCCCGCGCGCAACCTGACCCCTGAACGCGGGTTTATGCCCAATAAAGAAGGGTCGGTGGGTGTCAGTTGTATTCTTCCTCTGCGTAGCCTAGGTTGCACTGAAGTGGGCAAGAATGGCAAGGAGGATGATGGGTCAATAACCTTCTGAACCGACAGACAGAGAGCGTTTTTGAACGGGGAGAGATAGAAAGTGCAGGTAGAATGTGGATTTACCCCTGGATACCCTGACCAATGTTTATTCGCGTGCCGCATTAATTCCACTGGTGCAATCCCAACCCCCTGAGCGGCCTTGGGCTCTCTTTTTCCTGGATCTGGATGATTTCAAATCCATCAATGATGCGTTTGGCCATGCTCGCGGGGATGCCATTCTGGCAACGCTGGGGGCGCATTTGCGCGTTTTCTTGGGCGAACGGGGTTGGGTTGTGCGCTACGGTGGGGATGAGTTTCTGATTCTCCTGCCCGGACTGGCAGCCGCCGACGCAGTGGCGTTGGGGGAAGACCTGGTCTCCAGCGTTGAGAACTGGGCATTTCCGGGTGACCCTCCCTTGCGCTTACGCCTGAGTCTGGGGGTGGCGCTCTACCCCCAAGATGGGACGGAGATTGAGACACTGCTGGGGGTGGCGGATCGGCGTCATTATCAGGCCAAGCACAGCGGGAAAGGGCAAGTGATCGGGCCGCATAGTCCAGTGCTGGAGTGGCGTTCCCTCCCGCTGGTTCCGCCGCGCCTGATCGAGCGGGAGGCAGCGCTGGCGGCGCTGCGTACTTGGTACGACGACCTGGAGGATCATCATCGCGGCGTCTTGCGCATCGAAGCCCCACCGCAGGGGGGCCAAACGCGCTTTCTGGAAGAAGCGCAGCGCCTAGCGCATTTGCGCGGGCTGGCTGTGCTAGCGCTTAACGGCACACCCGCCCGCTCGCGCCGTCACCTAGGGGCGCTCAGTGAAGCCGCCCGCACTTGGCCGCTGGAGGTATACCCCGCGCAGGGGCTGGCATCCTTCTTTGCTGCGCTCTTCCGCGAGGTGGCGCGCCAGAATGCGCGTGGCTTGCTGGTCACGGTGGATAACCCCGCCTGGGTAGATGCCGCCTCACTCCAGGCCATTCGGGCTTTATTGAGCGAAGAAACGCCCTGGCCGTTGGGGGTGGCTTACACCACCCAGGGCATGGTAGGTGATTTTCGGGCGGCGCTCTTCTCTGTCATCCGCCTGGGCCCGCTTTCGGAGTACGGTACCCGCCTGTGGGTACGCCAGGCGTTGCAAATAGAGCCTGCGCCGGATTTCCTGGCTTGGCTGCACGCGGCTAGCGGCGGTCTGCCCGGGGCGCTGGAGGATCTGATGACGGGGCTGATCGCTCATCAGGTGTTGCTGCCCACCCCAGCCGGGTGGCAGTTTCAAGCGCCGGTGGTGGGGCTGGATGTAGAGCAGTTACGTCCCCCACGGCCTCCTCATAACTTGCCTGAGCCCCTGCTCTGGATGCCCATTGTGGGGCGCGAAGAAGAGCTTTGGGCGTTGGAACGGATGGCATTGCAGCGCCGCCTGGCGGTGGTGGTCGGGCCGGGCGGGGTGGGAAAGTCCCGCCTGGCGCTACAGGTGGCCTGGGAGCACCTGGATGATTTTCCGGATGGCGTCTTTCATTACTCGGTGGCCGCGGCCAGTTCACTAGAGGAGGTCGCACTGGGCCTTGGTGAGGTGCTCGGCCTGTCTTTCCGTCACGCTACCCATTCCGTTTGGGAGCAATTACTGGACTACCTGCGCCCGCGTCACCTGCTGCTCGTGCTGGAGGACATGGAGCACCACCTAGAATTGCGCACCTTCCTGCTCCAGTGCCTAGATGCTGCACCCCGGGTGCACCTCCTGGTGACCAGCCGCCAAACGCCGCACCTGCCAGGCGAGTGGCTGTATCCATTACATGGGCTGGCCTACCCGCCCGTTTCAACCGTTGAAGCGCTGGAGGACTACCCGGCAGTGCAGGTATTCCTGCAGCGAGTGCACCAGATTCAACCTGCTTTTGCCCTGAGGGATGAGGAGCGCGAGCCGGTGGCCGAATTGTGCCGGCTGAGCGGTGGGCTGCCTTTGGCGCTTCAGATTATGGCTTCGTGGGCGACTTCGTTGGGTTGTACCGAAGCCCTGCGCCTAATCCGCCAGCGCTTGCCCTGGTCGGAGGACCTCGGGTTGATTACGGCTGGGGAGCCCCCCTTGCAGGAGGTGCTGGATTCGTTCTGGAGCCTGTTCTCGCCAGAGGAACAGCGTGTGCTGATGCGTTTGAGCGTGTTCCAGGGCGGGTTTACCGCTGAGGCGGCACGGGGGGTGGCGGGGGCCTCCATCTTTTTCCTGGATGGGCTGGTGGGTAAGGCCTATTTGACCCTGGAACCAGAGGGTCGTTATCGGGCACACCCGCTTTTGCATCAATATGCGGCCGACCACCTGAGCACTTCCCCCGCCTTGGAGGAAGAAACCCGCCGCCGTCACGCTGAGTGGATGCTGTGGCAAGCCGGACAGGTCAATGCTCGACTGTATGGAGCCGAACAGGCCAATGCGTTGCAAAGGTTGGAGCAGGATTACCTGAACCTGCATCAGGCTTGGACATGGGCGCTGGAGCGAGGGCGCTATGAGTGGCTGCTTGCGGCGTTGGATGCACTCAGCACGCTGTTGAGTACGCGCGGGCGTTTTCTGGAAGCGGCGCACTGGCTGAGCGAAACGATGAGAGCACTAACCTCTGAGGCGATGACGGTTGAGACAGAGGCGCGGCGTTTTTTCGCCCAGGTGCTGATGCGGCGCGGGGAGTTTGCTTATCATCTCGGGGATTACGCTGAGAGCCTGGGCTATTTGGAGCAGGCGCTTGCCCTGCTGGATACCGAGGACGAGGGCCAGGTGTATGCGTTGGCGCTGGACAGTCTGGCTAGCACCTTGCGCGCCCTGGGACGGCTGGAAGAAGCCCAGGTACAACTAGAGCAGGCGCTGTATCTTTTTCGCCGCGTGGGCAACCTGCGTGCGGTGTGCGAGGCGCTCAATCACCTGGGAGTGGCGGCGTATCAGCGCGGGGATAACACGCTGGCGGTGGCGTATTTTCAGCAGGCCCTGGATCTGGGGCGGACGCTGCGTTATGAGGGTCAGGTGGCCCGTGCACTCAACAACCTTGCCAACGTAGCCCTGGAGGCGGAGGATTACCCCCAGGCGCGCACGCTACTGACCGAGAGTTTGGAGATGGCCAGACGGTTGAGGGCGGCGGTGCTAAACGCGGCAGTATTAGATTCGTTGGGCAAGGTGCATGCCGGCTTGGGAGAAGTGGAAGCGGCTGCCCGTGCTTTTGGCGAGGGCCTGGTCCTTGCCCTGAACAGCCAGGCCTGGCCGCTACTGCTGGAGATCCTGACCAACCTAGCGGCACTATGGGCCCAACAGGGACAGACCGCGCGCGCTCTGGCCCTGCTGGAGAGCCTCAAGGCGCATCCCCAAGCTGTGCACGAAATCCGCCAGCGGGCGGAGGCGGTTTATCGGCGTTTGGTTCACGTGGAAGTGGCCGAAGACGCGCTGACCGCAGCCCGGGCGGAGTGGCGGGGCCTTACGGTAGAGGGAATGGTGCGACGCGCGTTGAGTCTGCTCCCACTGCATAGGGTAACGACCCTGAACGGGGATATACCGGCTTCCTGAAAAGTGGCGTTGGCGGTTAAACTAAAGCCGTTTATCCATTTCTTCCTAAGGAGACGCGCATGGCAACTGCATCGGTTGAGTGGATCGGCGGTCAGCGGTTTGTGGGGGTGGATTCGACCCGCCACAGCGTGGTGCTTTCGACGCCGGATGAGGGGGTGGGCATGAAGCCTTCCGAACTGCTCCTGGTGGCACTGGCGGCTTGTACGGCGGTGGATGTAGTGGAGATTCTGCGCAAAAAGCGCCTGGACTTACGCGGGCTGCGCATCACGGTGCATGGCGAACAGGATACTGATCCGCCCTGGACGTTTCGCAAGATTCACATGCATTATGCCCTGCACGGTCCCGATTTGACTCTCGAGGCGGTGGAGCAGGCGATTCGCCTTTCGGAGGGGAAGTACTGCTCGGTTGCGGCCACGGTGCGCGGCGTGGCCGAAATCACCTATGATTACGAGATTGAGAGGGTGTGAGGGGAGAATCGCCCCTTGCGCCGAAGTTGTTTGGGGGCGGGAAGTAGAAAAACCACTTGACATTTTGTTGAAATCGATGTATGCTTGATTTTGATACTATATTCAGTGAATAAACTAACTATGTCTCCTGCCCCCCTTGGTAATCGCGACTTGATGCGTGCACATAATCGTTCAATCATTTTGAACGCCATCAAATCCCATGGCAATATTTCGCGTGCGGAGATTGCCCGCCTTACCGGCCTCAGTCCGGCGACCGTGAGTGCTATTACCGCTGAGTTGATAAAGGAGAATCTCGTGCTGGAACACGCCGAAGGGGATTCGAGCGGTGGGCGCCCTCCTATTCTGCTGCGTCTGAACCCCCATGGCGGTTTTGTGGTAGGTGTCAAAGTCACCGAACATCATCTGATTGGCGCGCTGACGGATTTGACCGCCTCGGTGATGGCCAAGCAGGTAGTGACCCTGCCCGATCATACGCTGGAAGACGTCCTTGCGGGAATTGCCGAGTTGATCACCCGCTTGCTTCACGCGGGGGGGGTGCGCAAAAAACAATTGCTGGGGGTAGGAATCGGGCTGGCAGGGGTTGTAGATGGTCGTCAGGGGGTGCTCAAACACTCGCCTATCTTCGGGTGGAGTGAAGTGCCGTTGCGCGATCTTCTGCAATCTCGCTTGCGCATTCCGGTGTACGTGGATAATGATGTCAATACCCTTACACTAAGCGAAAAGTGGTTTGGCACAGCGCGTACTATGGAAGACTTTCTTGTCATCACCTTGGGGCGGGGAGTGGGGATGGGCATCGTGGTGCAGGGCCAAATTTATCGTGGGCATGGCGGCGGTGCTGGGGAATTCGGGCATATTGTGGTAGATCCTCAGGGGCCAGCCTGTGCTTGCGGTGGACGAGGGTGTCTGGAAACCCTGATTGCCGATCCAGGCTTGCTACGTCAAGCGCAGGAAGCCTGGCAGCGCGGGGAATTGCGTCAACCAGTTGGGCGCATTGAGGAATTGGTAGCCCTGGCCGAAGCGGGCGATGAAGGTGCACGGCGTATTTTTGCTCGGGCTGGTGAATTGCTTGGACTCCAGATTGCTAATCTCATCAATATCTTTGATCCTGGAATGGTCATTATCGGGGGTGAAGGCACCCGCAACGGTGAGTGGCTGTTCGCCCCGATGCGTCAGGCCATTGCACGCCATGTCATGCCGGGGCTGCGCAACGATGCAGAAATCCGCATTGATCCGTGGGGCGACGATGCCTGGGCGAGAGGGGCGGCGAGCCTTGTTCTGGGTGAGCTCTTCAAGTCGCCCATTCAGCACGAAGCCATTGCGGGCTCAATCGGGTAAATTTTTTTACCGCCAATTTGTTTATTCGATGAAAATAGTAACTAAAAGGAGGTGACGCGTTGGGCTAAAAGTAAGGCAAACCTTTTTCCGGTTCCCTGTTTTGTCCCCCACATAAGGTAGAAAAAGGAGAAGAAAATGAACGTTCGGAAGATGTCGTTGACTTTGATGACCCTGCTGATGATGTTTGCAACCTTTCTGGCAGCCTGTGCGCCTACCGTGGTTCCTCAGACACCCTCGACGATCAAAGAGACCGTGGTAGTCGAAAAGGAAAAAGTGGTCACTCCCACTGCGCCACCCGCCGGACCGGTCACAATTTCCTTCTGGCATGCCTATAATGCCGACGTGGAAGCCAAGTTTTTGGAACAAACCATCATTCCGGCTTTTGAAGCCCAGCATCCCAATATTAAAGTGCAGGCGGTTTTGGTGCCCTACGATCAATTTCGGCGCAAACTCCTGATCGCGCTTTCGGGTGGGACGGCGCCAGATGTGGCCCGCGTAGATATTATCTGGGTGCCCGAACTGGCCGACCAGGGGGCTCTGGCCCGGCTGGAGGAAGTGATGCCCGATTTTGAAACGCTCAAGGAGCAGATGCTGCCCGGGCCGCTTTCAACCAACTTTTTCCAGGGCCATTACTACGGACTGCCTCTAGATACCAATACACGGGTGCTGGTTTACAATAAGGACATGTTTGCGGCGGCCGGCGTTGAAAAATCCCCGGCTACCATCGAGGAATTTCTGGCCGTGTGTGAGAAGATCAAGCAATTGGGTGCGGGCAAGTACTGCTTTGCCGATGGTGGCACATACGCTTGGGCGGTCAATCCATGGATCTGGTCGTTTGGTGGTGATATCACCGATCCCCAGATTACCAAAGCCAGCGGTTATGTGAACAGCCCGGAGACGGCGGCGGCTTATCAGTTCCTCAAGGATGGCGTGGATAAGGGCTACATCCATCCGGGGATTAAGGGCGGTGGCGTAGATGCGTGGGGCGGTTTTGCAAAGGATGAGATTGCGATGTTGCTTGAAGGGCCCTGGTTCCCGCCCCTGTTTGGTAGTCAATTCCCGGATAAAGCCTATGGATTGGCCTTGATGCCGGCTGGGAAGGGCGGCTCGATCTCGGTTGTAGGTGGTGAGGATATTGTGATCTTCCAGCAAAGCCAACACAAGGAGGCGGCGGCGGAGTTTGTGCGCTTTATGCTCTCCGAGGAGACTCAGTTGAAGTGGGTGGAAACCGGCCAGATGCCGGTGTTAAAGAGCGCAGGAGAAAGTGAGGTGATTCGGAACCACCCCTTCTTCGGCATTTTCCTGGAGCAACTCAAAACTGCCAAAGCCCGCACACCTCACCCTGCCTGGGCACGCATGGAAGAGAAACTCACCAACACCGGCCAGGCCATTCTAGCGGGTGAAGGAACCGTCCAAGAGAATCTGGATCGCCTAGCAACTGAATTGGATGCTCTGTTAGCCTCCACGCCGTAATTACCTCCAAGGGGGGTGTGATCCACTTGCACATCCCCCTTCCTCCATGTTCTGCTTATCCGGTTGGGTGCCCATGGCTTTAAGTCTGAAAATGCGTAAAAGGCTTGTGCCGTATTTATTCCTGGTGCCAGGGTTGCTATTCTTCCTCATCTTTCAGATCTACCCGTTGGCCAAGGGGCTTCAGATGAGTTTTTACCGCTGGTCTATCATGCCGGGCAAAGCCAGTCTGTTCATTGGCTTGGCGAATTATCTGCGCGCCTTTGAGGACCCGGTGGTGGGGCGAGCCTTTCTGAATACGCTGATTTACACCTTGGTAACCGTCCCTGGTCAGATGATTTTGGCCATGCTGGCGGCACTGCTCTTGCACAGCCTGCCGCGGGGGCGGGCCTTCTTCCGCACCGTTTACTATCTTCCAGTGATCACCTCATGGGTCATTGTTTCCCTTCTCATTCGCTACCTTTTCCAAAGTCCCAACGGGCTGATCAACTATTTTTTGGTTGAGGTGTTTCACGTGATCAGCCAACCAATCATGTGGTATGAGCAAGCCCGCACAGCCTTTATTCCCATTCTGGTGTTGGGAATTTGGAAGGGCATTGGGTGGTCCATGGTCATTTACTTGGCTGCATTGCAAGGCATTCCCAAAGAACTTATGGAGGTGGCGGCAATTGATGGTGCCAGTGGCTGGCAGCGGTTCTGGCGCATTACCTTGCCTTTGTTGAGCCCAACGGTCGTTTTTACGCTGGTGATGCTACTGATTGGTGGGTTCAATGTGTTCATTTCGGTGTACCTGATTACCGGGGGAGGACCGCGCCAACAGACAGAGGTTTTGCTGAGTTACACCTACCGTCAGGCCTTTGATTTCCTGGATTTTGGTTATGGTGCCGCCCTTTCGATGCTCATGGCGGTTTTCCTGATCACGGCCAGTTACCTGCAAATGCGATTTTTACGCAAACCCGTTGAGGTTTACGGATGAAAAAGTCTCAACGCCCCCTCAATCGCTCCCGAGTTTTGCGGCTTCTGCTGCTTTATCTCCTGGCCGTGGCGGGAGCTGCGGTAATGGTCTTCCCGTTTCTGTGGATGGTTTCCAATGCTTTCAAAGAGCATGTTTTTGTCATCGAGTATCCACCTCAATTGATCCCCACCCATCCCTCAGTGGGTAATTTCGTGCGAGCCTGGACATCAAACAATTTTCAATTGTATTTCACCAACAGTGCTATCGTTGCGCTGACCTCGACTTTCTTCACCGTTCTCTTCTCGGCCATGATGGCCTATGCCTTTGCGCGTTTCCAATTCCCGGGGCGTGAAGCGCTGTTCTTCACCATTCTCCTGGTATTGATGGTGCCCGATATGATCACCATCATTCCCAAGTTTCTACTGATCAAGACGCTGGGATTACGCAATAGTTTGTGGGGCTTGATTCTGGTTTATATTGCTGGAAGCACCTCCCTCAATACCTTCCTCTTGCGCGGCTTCTTCGAACAATTGCCTCATGAACTGGAAGAAGCCATGCTGATTGATGGAGCAGGTTACCTGACCATTTTCTTGCGGATGATCTTGCCACTTTCGGCGCCGGCGCTGGCTACCGTGACCATTTTCTCCTTCCTGGGCCATTGGGATGAGTTTACTTGGGCGTTGACCATCATTGATGATCCCTTGAAGCGCACTTTGCCCATTGCTATCTATTCGTTTCAAGGCCAACATGGTACTGAGTGGGGGTTGGTCTTCGCGGCGATGATTATTGCATTGATTCCAGTGTTGATCATTTTTATTGCGCTTCAGCGCTATTTCGTTAGCGGGATCACCGCAGGTGCGGTCAAGGGATGAAATGGCGTTGGCTAGCCTGCATAACGCTGATTGGCGCAATGCTACTGAGCGCTTGTGCAAATCCGCCTTTGTCTTCCCCCACAATAACATCTTTGCATTCTGAGGTTGAGATGAATACTGCTGCGATCACGATTGCTTCGGTTGAATTCCCACGCGCGTTCTTCCTCCCCGGTGAGCCAGTACACTGGGTGGTGAACCTAAAAAATACCTTGACAACTCCGCAGGCGGTCACCTTAAGGGTGCGCATTACCTATCTCACCCAAACGTTGCTGGAACTGGAGCGCTCACTGAGCCTCTCCGAGGGTCTCTCTCCGGTGGAGTTTGTCTGGCAGGCAGAGGAAAAAGCGCCGCGCGGGTACGGGATGGACCTGGTTCTGAGTACTTCAGATGGGCAGATTCTTTCAACGTATTCAACCGCCTTCGATGTACTGGCGCACTGGACCCAGATGCCACGCTACGGCTTTTTGAGCGATTTTGCCCCCGATCGCCAGAACCTTGAGGCTACCTTTCGGAGCCTGATGAAATACCGCATTAATGCTCTACAGTTCTACGATTGGATGTACCGCCACGAACAATTCCTCACGCCCCAGGAACCATACCCAGATCCTCTGGGACGGACGCTTTCCCGCCGTACAGTTGAAGCCCTAATCGCTGCAGCCCACGCCCGGGGCATTGCGGCCATGCCCTACACATCCATTTACGCTGCTTCCGTCGCGTTTTACCAGCAGCATCCCGATTGGGCGCTCTACCGCCCAGAGGGTCAGCCTTATGTGCTGGGGGAGAATTTCCTCGTTTATATGGATCCACGCCCGGGTTCGCCCTGGTCTCAACATTTGCTGGCTCAATTCGATGACGTCCTCACCCGCACCGCTTTTGATGGAATTCACTTGGACCAATATGGCGATCCTAAGGACGCGTATGATGCGCAGGGGCACCATTTTGGCCTAGCCGAGCCGCTGGCTGCACTGATCAATGCCACCCGCGAGCACGTGCGGCGATTGCGTCCGGATGGGTCGGTTGTCTTTAATGCGGTGGGGAATTGGCCAATTGAGACCGTGGCTTCCGCCGGCCAAGATATTGTTTACATCGAGGTGTGGCCTCCCTATACCTCGTTTGATGCGCTACATACTTTGATTACCCAAGCCCAGCAACTCGGTGGTGGAAAGGCTGTGGTGCTGGCAGCTTATATTGACCCTACTTACGAAGTGAATGCCCGCCTCATGGATGCAGTTATTCTGGCCAGCGGAGGCACTCACATTGAGTTTGGGGAGCAGGAAGGATACTTGGCAGAGCCCTATTTTCCTCATTACAAACTTCTCCCCCCTACTCTGGGGGAAGCGCTGAGGCGTTACCAGGATTTTGCCATCCGCTACCAGAACGCATTCGGGCCGCTTGCCCACGAATCCACGTTCAATTACCTCCAGCGTCTTACCCTGCCCGGGGTAGAGATCTCGCCTAGCCTGCAGTGGAACAAGGTGTATCCGCTGGTGAGAGACGGCGACGCCTTCACAGCCATTAGCCTGATTAACTTGGTGGGGCTTTCTAGCGGTGAATGGAATCAGCCGCTGACCCGGTCCCCATTTCCATTACTCCATCAGCCCGTCCTACTTAGAGGGGTGTCGCAACCGGTACGTTACGTGGGATGGGCTTCACCGGATACCCAAGACCTTTCCCCAATTCCACTGGTTTTTCGCCAGGAAGGGGATCAATTGAGCCTTCAAATACCCTTTCTCCATTACTGGGGGCTTATTCTACTTGAATGGAGCAAATGAGGATGCAACCCAATCTATTGCGTGCGAGCATCGCTATCATTCTTGAAAATCAGGCGCCTGCGGGCAGTTATGTGGCCTGCCCCAATTTTCCGATCTACCAATATTGCTGGTTTCGGGATGGCGCCTATACCGCCTATGCTATGAATCTGGTGGGCGAACATGCAAGCGCGCGCCGCTTCCATACCTGGTGCGCTGCTACCATCCTGCGTCACGCCGAGCAGGCCCTGCGGGCCATTGAAAAGGCGCGCCATCATTTGCCGCTGGGTGCGGATTACCTGCATACGCGGTACACCCTCGAGGGGGAGGAAGGGCGCAGCGAAGGTTGGGCGAATTTTCAGCTTGATGGGTTCGGAACTTGGTTGTGGGCGGTTGGAGAGCATCTACACAAAAGTGGTGATACCCTGCCAGGAGATTGGCAGCAAGCAGGCGAACTGGCAGCCGCTTATTTGGGTGCGTTGTGGTCATACCCGTGTTATGACTGTTGGGAAGAACGCCCGGGAATGATTCATCCTCATACCCTGGCCGCGATTTATGGGGGGTTGATGGCTTACTCACATTGGGGAGGAAACCCCGCGTTTGCCCAGTTGGCACAGGGCATTCGAGATTTCCTTCTCAACCGTGCGGTCCATGCGGGGTATTTTGTTAAGTACCTTGGGGCTGAGGACGTGGATGCCAGTTTGTTGGGTTTAGCGGTTCCCTACGGTGTGGTTGCAGCCGAGGATCCGTTAATGCAGGCGACGGTCAGACGCATTGAGCAGAGGCTTCGCGTGCCTCGCGGTGGGGTTCACCGGTATGCCACCGATACGTATTATGGGGGTGGGGAGTGGATATTGCTGGCTGGCTGGTTGGGCTGGTATTACGCTGAGGTGGGTGAGGACGCCCGTGCACTGGAGCTGCTGACCTGGATGGAAGCGCAGGCCGATTCAGCGGGTCAGTTGCCCGAGCAAGTGCCGGCAAACTTGATTGCGCCTTCTTTCTACCGCCCCTGGGTGGAGCGCTGGGGGCCTATTGCCACGCCCTTGTTGTGGTCGCACGCCAAGTATCTCATCCTTTACCAGGCTCTAAAGCGTTACCGCGGTACCGGGGATTCAACGCATGGGGAAAGGTAGGGAGTGGCTTCCTGGTCATGCCATCTCTCTTGTTGGTCCTGT
>NZ_CALIMF010000022.1 GCF_938028735.1 uncultured Thermanaerothrix sp. | reverse complement strand
GGAAGATCCCCTGCCCCTACCGCCGCGCTCGGTGCCGCTGCAAGGCGCCGCCTACATTCCCGAACTGGGTGCGCCGAGCAACCCCGTGCCAGCCGATGAGGCTTCAGTGGGACGGGGCAAGGTCTACTACGACGTGGCCTGTGCGTTGTGCCATGGCCCCGAGGGCAAGGGCAACGGGTCTTTCTCGGGTTTCCTGGTCGTGTACCCCCCCGCCAACCTAGTGGCGCCGGATGCCAACGCGCGCCAGTTGAGCGATGGCGCCATCTTCCTGACCATCACCAACGGCATCGAAGGACGCATGCCTGCGCTGATCGAAAACCTGCCTGATCCCACCATGCGCTGGGACGTCGTCAACTACGTGCGCTACCTGCAGCGCCAGGCCGCACCTTAGCCATCCTCTCCCCTTCCTCCCCACTTTTGCGCACCGACCCGCAGTGAAAGCGGGTCGGTGCGATTCATGCGCTTTTTGTATTTATAGCACCTGGATGACAGCATCGTGCCGCAGTTGGCAAGGCCGTTCAAAACTCAACTCAAGTTGCGGAGTGAACACAAAGCCGCCAATGGTGTGCGCCGCCTCGAAGGGCGCCGTGCCCTGGAGCACGGTATTGACGTCCTGGGCAAACCCCAAAAAGTACCAGTAGTGCACTTTGTCACCAAGAAAACAAAACCGCCCGGTGGTTCCGGGCGGGAGTGGCGGAGAGGGCGGGATTCGAACCCGCGGTACCTCATCGGTACACGCGCTCTCCAGGCGCGCGCGTTAGGCCAGGCTACGCTACCTCTCCGTAGGCACTTGCGGGCCATTTTCTCGCAAATGCATTTTAATTATAATCGAATTTGCAAGCCGTGAAGCCCCACCCATGCCGAGAGAAACAAGCCGACGCGCACGCCACGCCCCTCACTAAGCCAGGTTGTACGACCACGTCCTAGGCCTTCCTTACCTGTGTTATAATGTACTTGGAGCACTTTGCTCAAATTTTGTCTCATAAGGAGTCAAACCCATGGCGCTCAGTAAAGCCTTAAACGAGGCCATTAATGCCCAAATTGGACGCGAACTTGCTGCTTCGCTTCAGTACACCAACCTCGCCGCCCACTTCGATAGCCACGCCTTCCCCAAACTGGCCGCATTCCTCTACAAGCAGGCCGAGGAAGAACACGAGCATGCCCTGCGTTTCATCAAGTACGTGGTCGAGGCCGGCGGTACAGTGGCCATCCCGGCTGTACCCGCCCCCCAGCCCTCGGTCAATAGCATTGAAGAGGCTTTCCGCCTCGCGCTGGATTGGGAAGAGGAAGTGACCCGCCAGATCTATCACCTGGTGGACCTGGCCGTGGCGGAAAAAGACTACCAGACCCGTCACTTCCTGGATTGGTTTGTCGAGGAGCAACTGGAAGAAGTCAACACCATGGACACCCTGCTGCGCATCGCCAGCCGCTTGGGTGAGCAGAACAGCACCTTGCTGGAGCTCTACCTGCCCGAACTGACCGACGAGGACTAGCACGGCTATGCAGGCCACGGCGGGCACCCCAGGGTGCCCGCCCGCGCTTTAAAGCGCCAGCCACCACAGCAACCACAGCCCAATCATCAGCAAGGCGATCAGCGCGCGCACCACCACTGCCCAGCCACATCCCACGGCCAGCCCGCGCGTCGAATCTAGGGCCTTATGCCAATCGCGCAGGCGCAAGTACTCCACCACAAAGATACCCACCAGCGCCAGCAATAGCCCGCCCAGTGGCGGCCAAAGCAGGCTGCCCACCAACGCGCCGAGCAGTGCCACCCCCACCGCCACCCACGAGGCCCCACTCCGCCGTGCGCTCCCGCCCATCAGCACATTGTCCACCACACTGCCCACCAGCATCAGCAGTGTGATTAGCGCAAACAGGGCGATCCCCGCGCCTTGGAAGCCCATCACCAACCCATACACCAACGCTGCCGCCCAGATTATCACTAAGCCGGGCAGGATGGGAAAGATCACCCCTAACAACCCCACCAGCATGAAAGCCAGCAGGATGAGGGGGAAGGCCACCTCACGTAGCACATCCATCGGCTAACCCTCAGGGCGAATGATCTCGATGCCGCCCATCCATGGGCGTAGCACTGGCGGCACCACCACCGAACCATCCGGCTGCTGGTAATTTTCCAGCACCGCAATCAACGTGCGCGGCAGCCCCAACCCTGAGCCATTGAGCGTGTGCACCAGGCGGGCCTTGCCACCATCGGCAGGGCGATACTTAATATTGGCTCGCCGAGCCTGGAAATCGGTCACGTTGGAGACCGAGGAAACTTCCAGCCACTCCCCGCAGCCCGCCGCCCACACTTCGATATCGTAAGTGATGGCCGCGGCAAAGCCCAGGTCGCCGGTGCACAATTGCACCACGCGGTAAGGCAGCCCCAGTTCGGCGCAAGTCTGCTCGGCATCTGCGCGCATCTTCTCCAATTCACGCAGCGAATCCTCGGGCTTGCAGTAGATGTACATCTCCACCTTATCGAACTGGTGGCCGCGCTTGATGCCCCGCACGTCCCGCCCGGCGCTCATCTTCTCACGGCGGAAGCACGGGGTGTAGGCCGTGTAACGCAAGGGCAACGCCGCCTCTTCCAGAATTTCATCCATATGCATGCCCGTCAGCGGCACCTCCGCCGTGGGCACCATCCATAGGTCCTCTTCAATATCGCGGTAGAGATTATCGGCAAATTTGGGCAACTGTCCCGAGGCGAAGAGCACCTCGCCCTTGACCATGAACGGCGGGTACTTTTCCAGGTAACCTTGGCGGATGTGCAGATCGAGCATCCAGGCAATCAGCGCCCGTTGCAAACGCGCCCCTGCTCCGCTGAGGATGTAGAAGCGCGAACCGCTCAGTTTGACCCCCCGCTCAAAATCCAGAATGCCCAGGCGCGGCCCCAGTTCCCAATGCGGCAGAGGGGTAAAATCAAAGCGCGGGGGTTCACCCACTGTTTTGATTACCACATTGTCCTGCTCGCCGCTGCCGTAGGGCACTGCTGGGTCGGGCAGATTGGGCAGGGTCGCCACCAGGTTGCGCAGGTCGGTTTCCACCTGGCGCACCTCATCGTCCAGCGCGGCAATGCGCTCGCCCACCTGGCGCATGGCCTCGATTTTGGCCTGACGCTCGGCGGGATCCTTCAGCCGCCCGATCTCCCGCGAGACGGTGTTGCGTTCGGCTTTGAGTGCCTCCACCTCGGTGAGCAGGGCGCGGCGGCGGGCGTCCAATGCCAGCACCTGGTCGACCGCCCCCGTGTCCATCTGGCGGGCACGCAGGGCTTCGCGCACGGTATCGGGATGTTCACGAATGAGATTTAAGTCCAACATTCAGGCCACCTCCATGTGGAATAAAAATCCCCTCGCCTGCGCAGGACGAGGGGGAGCATCTCGTGGTGCCACCTGCCTTCGCCACCAACCCGCGGGGGTTAGCGACCTCGTTCCGGGGGATAACGGCCCCTACCGTCCTCCTTACCGCCGTGCTGCACACGGCGCCTGCAGAGGCGACCGGCCTGTACCAACAGGCCACCGGGGTGGAAAGCATCCGCGTCTCGGCCGGCTTGCACCTGCCGCCGGCTCTCTGCACGAGCGCCGGATGCACAGTCCCGGGTGGGTCTTCTCGGTCTACCCGCATTATACCGAGGGTAGAAGGAATGTCAAGGGCGCGCTCAGCGTGTGTTTATCTCAAAATTGGTTGGCGGAACTTAACCGCCGGTACTTATGGGCAGTTGTAAGTAAAGCCGCCAGAGATGCTGGTTTTTGCTAGTAAAGCAGAGACTCCCCAGCTTTTGGACGGACTCTTTGCGAACCTGGTCACCTCTTGGGTTTTCAGGGGGCAAGTTGGAGGTGTAAGGGGGTATCGGGGAAACTCACGGGTTAGCGCGTTTGTAAGATCTTTGTAAAGCGTTATTGCCCCGATATGGCATGGAGGATCTTTTGGAGTAAATCCAGAATGGCAGTTTCATCTGCGAAAGGAGTTGCAGAAATCAACCAGGCAGGGGAGATGCACAGCAGAGAAAATCCCAGTATAAAAATCAAAAGTGATATCCACTTTTTCCAAGCACTGGTCGCTGTGAGGTACTCCGCCAGACCAATCCACGCCATGAAGCCCAGCACGGGTACCAGAAGCCAATTGCGTTTTGTAAAGATCCAAATAAGGCCGAAAGTTATTAGGAGTGCTGTTACCGCCCACTTTCCGGCAGAAGATCGTAACGGTTTTGCGGGGCCATCCTCAACTTGCGTGCCTCGGTGGTCAGGCGCAGGGGCCTCGTTTGCTTCTTTAGGCAGTGTTTTATCGGTGGCACTGCTCCATCCCATTTGGGTTAACTTGATGACCGCTTCGGTTCGAGAGGTTACGGCCAGTTTTGAATATATGGAACTTAAGTGGGCTTCAATGGTGCGATTTGAGACACCCAGGGTGTGGGCGATTTCTTTGTTGCTTTTTCCCTGGAGCAGTAAAACCACGACTTCAATTTCGCGGTTGCTAAACATTAGATCAGGATATTGCTCCATGACTTCTTAATTATGCCCAGACTGTGGTATTTAATGTCAATGCATGATTTAAGTTTACCCCCTCTTAGATGTCTGATGATGACGGTTTTGGCAACTTGGGTGTGGAATGCATTACTAACGGTTGCATTATCAAGACAGTTTTTTCGGAAAACCCATAACAAAGAACAACTCTTAGTTCATTTCTAGCACGCGTATAAGTGACCAAAAGTCGGGAGCTGGCGAAGGTAATTTCATGCATCATTGGCCAAGCCATTGTCGGATTTGGATCAGTTTTTCCAGAAGGATACGATGATTATCTGAAGGCATCTCGTGGGACACCATAATTATTAATAGAGCCGGTGATAGGCAAAGCGCAGAGAGGCTAAAGATGAAGATCAGCAAGGAAAGCTCCTTTGCCCACCTGCGTTTAGTCGTTAGATACATGGCCAAACTCGACCATACCAAGATTCCAAAGATGACAACCAACGGCCATGGTTGCTTGGACATCAAGAACACTATGCCGAATGTTATTAGTAACGTGAGTGTTACTCCGATCCAAGCCGAAGAAGGTTGCTGAAGCAGGGAGAAAAGTGACTTCTTTACCATCCTGCGTTTCCCCAGTAGGAACCATCTGAAAAGACATACTGATCCACCCAGGGGTAAAAATTCCATACACAGCCCATTCCGGGTGCAATCTCGCAGAATGCGCCTTGGGTCCAGGCACGATATAGGGCTTGACCCTTCCCGCCTGACTCGGTGCTTCCAATGTGCCCGTTAAACTGGTATATGGGAAAATTGACCGTTCCCCAACGCGTGCGCGACAGGCTGGTGATCTTTTGAGCATCATAACACCAGCTAATCTCTTGAGCATAAGTGGCTACCTTGATTCGTAGAGAATTGTAAATATCAATGCCTTTGGTGAATATTTTACATCCACCAGCAGAGATCACATAAATACCTTTAGGCAGCTGAATCTCTGAAACGCTCTCAAACGGGATGGCAATGTAATAGGTGCCCTGGGGTGATCGCTTCCAGTTATGGGTGTTTGCCTGCAGTCCATTTGCGTTTGCAGTCCCCAGGTTTAGGAATAACAACAACGCTAAAACCACCAACATAAAAATGAGTTGTCTTATCATAATCCTTGCCTCTATATTGGATTGGTTCTGAAGACCTTCCTAAATTCGTATGGTAAAACAGTAATGAGAGCATTTCAATTGTGGATTTCCGAATCCAAGAATTATGGTTTGATCCATTGCAGGGAATAACTATATCTCTTCTACCCCAAGAATATGGATAAGAGTGCTACTCCTATTTATCTTGCCCTTGTTGTTGTCGAGATAAGTTGGACTGACCGGGGCCTGGTCATCTCGGTTTAACCCGCTCAAACGATTCCGCAATCTGATCGGCAACGACTTGAATCTCGGGCGGAATGGCACGCTGAACGATATCTAGGGAATCCAGGCTGATGGCGAGGATCATATCATCTGCACGGGTTTCACAAGCCTAGTTATAGAGCACCGGGTAACCTCGCTTTGGTAGACCAACACTTGGTGGGGAATGATCTTGCCCAGAAAATTAATATAGTCCTGATCCAGCACCTCTCACCCGCGCCTATCCCGCTACGTGGGATCGAGACCTCCGTCTCATAAATGAACTTAAACCCGATAGGGAGTTCAAACCCCGGTGTAGTGCGACTGGCAAGACGACGAAATGGGTCTCTTCACCGCTGATATTCCAATCGGGTGGAAAGGAAAAGGCAAAGCCATATTTAGCGACTGTTTTAAAACAGGTAAAAAGTGGGGGTTGATAGCATTTCCGGGGCGATTGGCGAATCGCCCTGCAAACAAAACTTAAAGCAAAGGTGGCTTGATGATACGCGCCTCAGTCTGATTTTACCAGTGGTTGCACCGGAGCAATTTCTCAAACCCGAGCGGTGTGCTCACCCGCAGTGCAAAGGCCAATCCTTGCGGATGCGCCAGGAAGCGCCGAAAGATGAAACGGAGACGGTTTTTAGAAGGTTATCGGACGAAAGCCCTGGCCAGTGTGAAGGGCACGGGGAAATGGCGGCCGATCGGGATCGCGGTGGATGCCCGCACCGGTTGGGTACTGACCATCGGCCAACTGTCTGGCGAAGACGCCCAAAGTGTGCAAGAATGGGTCGCTCCGATCGCCGAGAGCATGCAGGCGCGAGTCCTGGTCAGCGAGGATGCGGATACCTTCAAGACGGTTGCCGATCGGCCAGGCCTATTCCAGCAGGTGGGCAAAAGTCACGTCGTGCGCCGTACCGAGGCCTTGATCGAGCACCTGCCCAGGCCATCCCAACCGGTACAGGTGGTCATGCCTTGGCCAGCCTCGGGATCGCCCCCCAACACGCCCTGGCCGATTTACAACGGCTCAGCGAACGGATCCATACCCGGCTGCCCGAGCAACAAGCCATCCTTGAAGGCTTATACCTGCGCGATGCCAGAGCCCCCGCGCCGCGCCCTGGGCAATCAGCCGGCTTGGCTTACCGCTTACGCAATCTGTTCCTCGACCGCTGGAGCCTGTGGCTGCGTTTGACCTTTTATCGCACTCGGCAGGATGCTAACGAAGATAACATCCTGGATGGCACCCACAATGCCAGCCAGCGTGCCATTGGTGGGTGGATCGAGGAACGCTATCGTACCATGTGGGGCTACCAACGCCAACAGTCGGTGCTCAACGTCAGCCGTTTGATCGCCTACAGTGGCAATCACCTGGCTCAAGGCGTGGATCTGACCCATTGGGCGGCGTGATCTCCAGCAAATGCCCATAATCTGCCTATTAGAGCGCCTTGTCCCTGACTATTTACCAATCTTGAAACAGTCACCTCAGCGCTACCCAGCGCAAGGGAAGACAGCGCGGTGATCCCCCCGGCCCATACACGTTTCTGCGCAAACTCCCGTCCTCTTGCCCGTTGCCTCACACCGCACTTTGGGCTAAAGTTAAAGCGTGATGCCGGCTTCCGCTTCCCCTCTCTGCGTGGGCATTGACCCCGGCGGCGGGCGGCCGCCCTTCTGCTACGCCGCCTTGGATGCCGACCTGCGCCTGCTGGCCCTCGGCACGGGCCGCCTGGCGGATGTGCTCGCCTTCACCGCTGGTCAGAGCCGCGCGCTGGTCGCCGTCAATGCGCCCCCACGCCCGGTACACGAGCCGGCCGTGGCCAACCCACCGCCACCCACACGGCGGGCGCACGTCCCCCTGCGCCCGGCTGAGCGCCTGCTCCAGGCCAGGGGGCTGCCCACCTACCACACCCCCGCCCGCGCCGAAGACGCCCCGCCCTGGATGCGCCGCGCCTTCGCCCTCTACCAACGCCTGGACGAACTGGGCTACCGCCCCCACCCCCATCCCGAGGCACCGCGCCAGTGGCTGGAAGTGCCCGCCGAAGCCGCCTTTGCTGCGCTCCTGGGGCAAGCCTCCCTCCTCCCGGCCCATCGCCTGGAAGGCCGCTGGCAACGCCAAATTCTCCTCAGCGATGCCGGGCTGGGTATTGCAGATCCCATGCGCTTTTTCGAAGAGATCACCCGCCACCGCCTGCGCCGCGGGCAACTGCCCCTGCATTTGATCCACAGCCCCAGCGAACTCAATGCCCTGGTGGCGGCTTACACCGCCTGGCTGGTGCTCCACCACCCCGAGCAGGTGCTCACCCTGGGAGAGCCGGCCACGGGGCAAGTGGTCATCCCTCAGGGCAGATCGGATGGAGCCGACTAAGCGCGCGTCTGCTGTCGGTGCACCAGCAGGTCGCACAACTCGCGCACTGCCCCATGCCCACCGGCCCGGGAAAGGATGAGGTCGGCGGCACGCAGCACCTCCGGCTGAGCATCCGCTGGCGCCACTGCGCACCCCACCAGCGGGAAGCAGGGCAGATCGTTGATGTCATTGCCCATGTAGATCACTTGGGCGGCCTCCAGCCCGCGTTCGGCCAGCACCTGACGCAGCGCAGTAGCCTTATCCCGCACCCCTTGCAAAACGGGCAGGCCGATCTTGCGACAGCGCGCCTCTACCACCGGGTTAGTCTCCGCCGAGAGCACCAGCGCCTGGATGCCGGCCTCCACAAGGCGGTGGATACCGATGCTGTCGGAGCGGTAAGCGGCCACAAACTCATGCCCCTCGCCATCCACCCAAACACGGTTATCCGTCATCACCCCATCGAAATCAAACACCACCAGCGCTACCCGCTCGGGCAGGGGGCGACGCGGCGTCGGCTGGACCATATCCAGCCCACCGAAATAAACCAGCCATTCGGCGCGCTGCCAGTCGGTGGGGGTATCAATATCCACCGTGTAGCGCGGGTCCACCTGTAACGGCAGGATCACCGCTCCACTCATCGAGTGCTTCTCCAGAATGGTCGCCGTGCGGATAGCGTCAATATGACCAGTTTGCCAGAAGACGAGAGGTAGGCTCTGGCGCGGCGCGTTGTAGGGTTCGGGGACGCCGGGCAGGCTCAGTAGAGGCTGCAGGGCCCCGCTATGGGGATCAAGGCGCCACATCTTGAAGGGATTTTGCCCCGCCGGCACCACCCCGCGTACCGAATCGGCTGCCGGGTGCGCCAGCAGCAAGCGCACGGCCGCATCCACCAACCCGCGTGGGCGCACCGGCGAGGTGGGGCGCAACTGCACCACTATATCGGGGTGATAGCCTTCGTGCTCGGCCAACCAGCGCAGGGCGTGTTCAAAAACGGGCAGGTCGGTAGTATCATCCTGCGCCAGTTCGGGCGGGCGCAGGAAGGGCGTCTCGGCGCCGTAGGCCCGCGCCACCCCGGCAATCTCCACATCGTCCGTCGAGACAATCACCCGGGTGACCGTCTCGGCCTGGCGCGCCGCAGCAATGCTGTAGGCAATCAGGGGATGCCCGGCGAAAAGGCGGATGTTCTTACGCGGGATGCCCTTGGAGCCCCCTCGCGCCGGGATGAGGGCAAGCACTTCAGGCGCTACCATGCTGTCCACCCTCCGTCTACAATCAAATTGGCGCCGGTCATGTAGGAAGACGCATCCGAGGCCAGAAAGAGCAGTGCGCCGTTCATCTCGTCCTTACGCGCCATACGCCCCAGGATGGTGCGCGCGGCGTACTGGCGCACAAATTCCTCGTCGTGCTGGTTGTAAACGCCTCCCGGCGTGAGCGCGTTCACTCGAATCTGCGTCCCGGCGTAGTAAGCCGCCAGGTACTTGGTGAACCCCAGCACGCCGGCCTTGGTCACGGTGTAGTAAACCGGCTTGTAGCCCACGCGCTGACCATCTGCGCGTACGTAGATGCGCTGGTCAGGGCCGGTCAGCCCGTAGGTCGAGCAGAGGTTGATGATGCTGCCCTTGCCCTGCGCCAACATGGGCTGCACACACGCCTGGGTCACCAAAAAGATGCCAGTCAGGTTGACCGCCAGCGCCTGGTTCCACAGGTCCAGCGGAAAATCCTCAAAGCGTCCGGGAACGATGCCGCGCGCCAGTGCCTCTGGGTCAAATTTAGGGTCCAGTGCGGCGCTGTTGACCAAGATATCCAGCCGTCCAAAGCGCGCCAGGGTGGTGGTCACTAGGTCGCGCACCGCCGCCGGGTCGGTCACATCCAGACGCACGCCCAAGGCAGGATAACCCTGAGCGCTCAGGTCTGCGGCCACGGCCTCGGCCGCAGCCGCCTGAATATCGGCCACCACCACCGCTGCCCCGGCCTCGGCCAAGGTGCGCGCAAACTCGCGCCCTAACAGGCCGGCCCCACCAGTGACCACAGCAACGCGGCCATCCAGTTTGAACAAATCAAAGATCGACGTCATACCCCTCCCTCAAGGGCAGTGGATAAGAACTCCTCCAACCGTATGCGCCGACCGCGACGGCTGGATTCGTGCGCCGCCAGGGCAATCGCCAGCGCCTGAATACCGTCCTCCAGGGTGCAGTAGGGGGCTTCCTCCCCGGCCACCACCCGCCGGAAGTGGCGCAGTTCGTCCAGAAACATGTCGTTGCGCTCAAACCCGCTCGGCGGCGTGTAGGTCTCCCAGGTCTCGGTGCTGGCGCGGTAAACGCGGCAGGTGCCGTAGGTGTTATCCCAGCGGATCATGCCCGCTGTGCCGATAATCTCCAGGTGATGATTGGGTGGGCGCTGAATGTAATCCAGGTGCACCTGTGCCAGCGCACCGGATTGGAACTGCAGGCTGATATCCGCCGTATCTTCCACCGGGATCTCCAAATCGCCCAGCGTGGCCAGGTTGGCACTGACGCTCTCCACCTCGCCGAGTAGCCAGCGCAGGTAATCGAAGGGATGGCACAGCGTAAGCACCACCCCGCCCCCCAAGTCGGGACGGGCGGCGTAACTGCGGCGATAATCCTCCCAGGGGTGCCAGGCGGGCAGATACTCGCCCCAATGGGCGCGCACATGCACCGGACGGCCGATGGCGCCTTCCTCCAGCCAGCGCTTGACGCGACGCAGGCTGGGATGGTAGCGAAACTGAAACCCCACCAGCACCCGGGCGCCACTCTGGGCCACTGCGGCGCGCAGGTCGGCCACGCCTTCCAGGGTGTGGGCAATGGGTTTCTCCAGTAACAAGTGACAGCCACGCCGTGCCGCCGGGATGGCCACCTCCAAGTGTAGGGCGGTCGGGTTAGCCACGATCACCGCATCCGGCTGATGAGCCAGCGCCGCTTCCAAATCCGTTTCCACCACGTAGTCCTTTAGCTCATCGGTGGGCAGGGTGCTGCGCTGGGTGCGGTAAAAGATCAAATCCCGCTCTCCCAGCATGAGCAGGTTGTGAAAGTGACGGCGCCCGATAGAACCAAAACCGGCAATCAGCACTTTCATTCCCAACCTCCTGGAGGGCGCTGCAACAGCGAAAACAGGAATTCACCGGTACGCCGCCCCGCCGAGCCGTCGGTGAAGGTCACTTCGTCGCGGACGAAGCGCTGCCGTTTCTCGTGATCAGCCTGTGGATTTTGGAGATAATGGTTGAGCGCGGCAACCAGTTCGCGCTCGTTCAGCGCCACCTTGCCTGCCCCCGCCCGGCGAAAGCGCAGATGAGTTGGCCAATTGCCGATTTTAGAAAGCGGCAGCGAGTACTTGCGCGGCACGTTCCAGCCGCCGGGCACATCCAGGCACACGCTGACGATGGGGCGGTCGTGGATGGCTGTCTCCACCACCATGGTCGAGTAAACCGTGGTGAACACATCCGCATGCGCCATCATCGAGGCCTTTTCGGGCATGTCCTCACCCGAGTAGTGCCCCAGTTCGCCCCCCAGCGGCACCGGTTCCACCACGTGCACGTGGGGCAGTTCGCGCGCCAGGCGGCGGATTTTATCCGCCTCGTTGCGGAAGAGATGAACGTTCCAGAAGTGGTTGGGGTGCAGGCGCACCAGCAACTGCGCTGGTTCAGCCAACGCATCACTGGCAACCAGGCGCGCCAAGGCTTCCACGTTCTGGTAATTGGGCGAGAACGAGACAAAACTGCAGGCATAGGCGATCAACTTGCGTTGAGGGTCGAGGCCATGAAGGCGGAAGTAATCTTCGCGCGGCATCTCCCAGGTGCGGCGGAAATAGCCATCGTACGAGGGGATGCCGCCAATGTGTACGCGTTCGGGAGGCCAATCAGACCCCAGCACCAGTTCTTCCTTCTGAATGGCCGACCAGCAGGTGATCCAATCCACCGGGGCGCCGGGCAGGCTGTAACTGCTGGGGTTATCCCAGCCCACCACCACCGCGGCCGTGCGAATGCCGCGCGCAGCCGCCTCGCGCAGTAAGTAGCGATCCAGGCGCCAGCCCGGCGTGGCTGCCACCACCAGATCGGGCTGGTAACGCTCGAAGAGATCGGTGTACAGGCCAGGGGTATAACGCAACTGGGCGCGGCGCAGGGCACGGCGCGCCGCGCGGCTATGGCGCAGCGCCAGCACCGCCAGCAAGGCCAGAGGTAGAAAAACGCGGCGGCGGTTGCCCGCTTCCACCACCACCTGGCGGATGTAACTATCGGTAGCGCCGGTGTTGATGCGCCGCGAACTGCCCACACGGCGCAGGAAGCCCAGCCACCACTGCCACTCGCGGTCATGCTGCTGCTCATAGGCGCGCGCCTGCGCCAGGCGCAGGCCCTCAAAGGTCAGGCCAGGGCGACCAAAGCGCTGGGCCAGTTGCGTGGTCAGGCTGTCGTCGCTGAGCACAATCACCTCAGCCCCAGCCTCGAGAAGGGTGGGGACGACATCACTTTGCAGAAAGTACACCACGGCCAGGCCGTGATCGGCAGAGATGAAAATACGTGGCTTCTGAGTGTTCAGGGTCATCGCTCCGAATAAATTTCGTAGAGGGCGTTATAAAGGCGTAGGAAGTAGCGTCGTAAATGGCGCGTACGGGCCAGCTTACCCAGCCAGCGCCGCGGCAAGCTGCCTTCCACCTCGGGAGTGGGAGGCGATGGGGGTGGTAGTGGTGTGCTGAGCACGGCTTCCACCTCGGGCTGCAAGTGCGGGTCGAGGGTGTTGCCCATATGCACCACCCAGGGCTGCAGGGTCGAAAGGTGCAAGCGTCCCAGGTCATCAATGCGCTGGTTGAAGACACGATCTTCTTCAGGGGAAAGCCCACGCGTAGCCGGGAGAGGCAAAACTTGGTGTAACACCTCGCGGTAAGCAATGAACTGCATATGCGAGGCCCCTAGCACTGCTGCTACCCCCCGAGTGTTGCGCACCACCTGCAGGGGCGTATGTAGATACCGCTGGTGCAATTCCTCCGGGGCATTGATGCCGCGACAGTACTCTGCTACCACTTCGGGCTCGGCGGTGTGGGTTTCAATCTGGTGGGGGGCAAAGAGACGCTTGGCAGCCTGCCCTTCCCCACGCAGAATGTCAGAAAAGCACGGTTGGGCCGTCACGATACCGGCGTGTGGAAAGCCCTCCAATATATCTAGGCTGGCCTGTAGCCAACCGCGGCGAAAGAACACGTCAGAATCGGAGTATCCGATAATGGAATTGGGCAGTGCAGCGAAAATCCAATTGAGAGCACCCGTCTTGCCAAGATTGACCTCGGAACTAACCAGCCAGCGAATCCAGCCTGCCGCCTGCATCTCACTAAGGAAACCCTTGACCTCACGGCAACTACCATTATCAAAGACCAGCAGGTCAAAAGACATTTCAGTATGGGCATGCAGGCTCATCAAGTGAGCACGCAAGATGGTCAGCCCATGCTGAAAGTAACCCTCCAGATGGGGAATGAAAACCAATGAGGCCAGTCCAATCCTTTGTGGCGTATAGGCCGGGGTGTCAATTCGCGCCGGATTTTGCCCTATGCGCATATGCACCTCTAACGGTCATAATACAGGCGAAAGATCGCATCGTGGAGATTGAGTAGAACTACGCGCAACGGCTTCCAATCCCAAAGCCGGCGCGAAACACGTGGCGCAGTGGACGTTTCGGGCTGACGAGTCCCCCGCAGGGTGTTGCTCATATTCATCACCCGCGGCTCGGTCAGCATCAGTCGCAGGTAGCCAGCCTGATTCATGCGCTCATCCAGTTGCTTCACCTGCCCCATCGGGCGATCCATATCGAAGGGTAAAAATTCGGCCAGGACCGACTTATAGGCCACAAACTGCCAGTGCGAAGCGCCAGCAATGGCACTCACCCCCCGATAAGTGAGGCGGTAGCAGGTATCTTTCTCAAAATCCTGACGGATCACCTCAGGTTCTTGCCCCAATGAGCGTGCAAACTCATAATAGGTCTCCCAAGGGATAAACTTACCCTCTTCCACCTGGACTTCGGGGTGGCTGTGCGCCCAGGCTAGGGTGTGGGTCAGATACTCGCGTTTGGTGATAAAGGGACGGCTGGTGACCATGCCCACACGGGGGAAGGTCTCCAGCAGGCGCACGCTCTCGCTCAACCAGCCGGGGTAAAAGAGCACATCGTTATCGGCATAGGCGATGATCTCACCCGGCGCGCCGCTGAGGATGATGTTCCAAGCCCCGCCCTTGCCTAGGTTCTTCTCGGAAAGCCACAGGTACTGAATGTGCCCGGCACGCTGCTCGGCCAATAGGTAATCCTGCACCTCGGGGCAACTGCCGTTATCAAAAACCAACAGGTCAAACGGCAAGCCGGGCTCCTGGCGCGCCGAATCCAGGCAGGTGCGCAGCACGTCCAGCATCTCGGCATAAAAACCGCTCAAAAAGGGGATGTAATTGAGAATCGCCACCGTGATGCGCTCTGGGCGCGCCACTTGGTGGACGAACTTGGCCGGATTCTGACCTACCCGCATTCCTAAACCTCAGTAAAGCACGCGATAAAGCGCCCGATAAGCGCGTATTAACCAGGGCCGCGTGCGTGGGCTCTGTGCCAACCGTTTCAGCCAGCGCCAATGCAGTTTGCGTGGAATATCCACGTCCTCGGAAAGAGATTTCGGGGGCGTGTGCTTCCCAGGTAACTGCAAACGGTCTAACTCCGGGCGAAGAATCTCATCAACGGTATTGCCCATGTGATAAAGATAGGGGCGCGTTGTCGTTAGGTGAAGATATCCACGGCGATCTAGTTCTACATCCTGATAGGTATCTTCATGGCGGCTGAGTTGCAAGGTCGCCGGCAAGGGAAGAATCTCCTGCAACACCTTGCGGGGCGCGAGAAACTGCTGATGCGAATTTCCTCCCAAAAAAGCCTGAACCCCTGTCTCCACGTTGGTCACCCGATCTAAAGGCATGTTCCGATAAAACTGTTCACGCTCACCCTGAATGCCGCGACCGCGACAGTATTCATCCAGAATCCAAGATTCTGCTTTAACTTGGTCGAACCGGAAGCGGGGATCCTTGGTCTGACGAAACGCCGTGTTCCCTTTATCCTCTTCCCAATCCGGAAAAACCACTTGGGCACCAACCATCCCGATGTTGGGAAAACTTTCGACGATCTTCCAGGATGCTTCGAGCCAGCCAGCGCGGAAGAGCATATCCGAATCAGCATAACAAATCCACTCATTCGGCATACCCCCCAAGATAATATTAAGCGCACCTGTCTTGCCCAGGTTGTGCTCTGAGAGAATCAACCAATCAATCCAACCTGCCTCGTGCAGACTCTCTAGTTCACGCTTGACCTCTACGCAACTGCCATTGTCAAACACAAGGTAATTAAAAGGCTCCGACGTGTACTGATGAACGCTCGCCAAATGATAGCGAAAAACTTCGAGGGAATGGGCAAAATATCCCTCTTGGGATGGAATGTACACAATGGTCGCAATGCCCAACCGATGCGGCTTGTAAGCAGGAACACCTAATTTCGCCGGATTCTGACCTACCCGCATACCCTCTCCTGACCCGCGGAGTTGCCCCGGGCCATCTTGTATTCTACCACACCCCGCAGCCCTCTCCCCGTTGACAGCCAGGAATGGCCAGGGTATCCTTGAATCGTCATGGCGTTGGAGCAACTGGATCTTTTCCCCCGTACGGCATTGAGCGTGAGCGCCCTCACGCAGTACCTGCGCACGCTGTTGGAAAGCGATGACCTTTTGCAGGATGTGTGGGTGCAGGGGGAAATCTCCAACCTCTCGCGCCCCACCTCGGGCCACATTTATTTCACCCTCAAAGATGAATATGCCGCCCTGCGCTGCGTCATCTGGCGGGCACAGGCCCAGCGCCTGCGCGTGGCTCTGCAGAACGGCCTGGCCATCGAGGCGCATGGCTACATCAGCCTCTACGAGCGCGATGGACAGTACCAACTTTACGTGGATGCCCTGCGCCTGGCTGGTGAGGGGCTGCTCTTCCAGGAGTTCCTGCGCCTGAAGGCACGCCTGGAAGCCGAGGGGCTCTTCGAACCCACCCGCAAGCGCCCCATCCCCGCTTTCCCCCAGCGCATCGGCTTAGTGACCTCACCCACCGGCGCCGCGCTCCAGGATATGCTCAACATCATTCGCCAGCGCTACCCCCTCGTCGAAATCGTGCTGGCCCCGGTCAGCGTGCAGGGCGAGGAAGCCGCTAGTGAGGTGGTACGCGCCATTGCCGACCTTAACCAACGGGAACGGCCTAGCCTGATTATCGTGGCCCGCGGCGGTGGCTCACTGGAAGACCTGTGGGCCTTCAACGATGAACGTGTGGTGCGCGCCATTGCCGCTTCCCAGGCCCCAATCATCACCGGCATTGGTCATGAGACCGACTTCACCTTGGCCGATTTCGCCGCCGACCTGCGCGCTCCCACCCCCTCGGCCGCGGCCATGCTGGCCACACCGGATGGCGCGGAACTGCAGCACAAGGTACGCCAGTTGGAGCGCCGCTTGGCCAGTGCTTTAGAGGCACGGGTGCAAGAGGAGAAGCACCGCCTGCTGCTCTTGCGCCAACGCCTGGAACGCGCCTCACCGCTGCGCCGTGTGCGCGAAGACCGCCAGCGCCTGGATTACCTGAGCACCTGGGCAGCGCACCACATCACCAGCGCCCTGCGCCTGCGCCGTTTGCACCTGCAGGGCCTGCAGGCGCGCCTGGAATCGCTCAACCCACGCGCTGTGTTGGCCCGCGGGTACGCCATCCTGCAGCGCCCCGACGGACAAACGGTGCAACGAGTGCACCAAGCCGCGGCGGGCGAGATCCTGCACGCCCACCTGGCCGATGGCTACCTGAGCACACGGGTGGAATCCTTGCATCCTCACCCCCCGCCACCCCCGGAAGGAGGAACCCATGCCTGAGCCCTGGAAAGCCGTGGAGTCTCTCTCCTACGAAGAAGCCTATGCTGAACTGGAGCAACTGGTACAGCGCCTGGAAAGCGGCCAACAATCGCTGGAAGAGGCCATCCGCCTATTCGAGCGGGGGCAGGCGCTCATCCGCCACTGCCAGGCTCTGCTGGACCAGGCCGAATTGCGCGTGCGCGAACTCGGGCCAAGCGCCGCGCTGGAGGACGAATCCCCTGAGGAGGAGGCACCCCTCTGATGGTGTGGAATGAACTGCTGGCCAACCGTCCCCTGCTGGCCGGCCTGCTGGCGCTCTGGCTGGCGCAGTTTCTCAAAGTGCCGATTGATTACTGGGTCAATCGGCGCTGGAACTGGAACATGTGGTTCAGCATGGGGGGCATGCCCTCCTCCCATGCGGCACTGATGGTGGCGACGACATTGGCAGTGGGGCTGTACCATGGCTTCGATCATCCGGTCTTTGCGCTGGGGGTGGCCATCACCATGATTGTGTTGTACGATGCGGCCGGGGTGCGCCGCCAGGCCGGGGTGCATGCGCAAAAACTGAACGTCCTGCTGCAAGAATTATTCAGCGGCCAGCCGCTCTCGCAGGAGCGTCTTAAGGAAATGCTCGGCCACACCCCCCGCCAGGTGGCGGTGGGCAGCCTGCTCGGCGCTCTCATCGCGCTGGGCATGTGGTGGTTGTGGCGCTGAGGGAGATTAGAACCCCAGTTTCTTCGTCGCCTCCTCCAGGCTGGCAGGCATTTGATGAGACGCCCCCAGCAGCTCTTCCCAGAACTGGGCGTCGTAGCGGCGACTGCGGATGGGAATGGCCATCGGCACGCCCCAGCCCATCACCAGCACCTCCTCGCGCGGCTGCAGGTGCGTGAGCATACCGCGCAACTGGTCGCGGTCGGCCAGGCCGGAGAGCACGGCGTGGATGTCGCTCTCATCCCCCAGCCAGCCGCTGATGCGCGTGCCCAGTTGTGACATTACCTCATCGTAAATCTGCGAGGGGCGCTGATCCACCACCAGCAGGGTGACGAAGTACTTACGCATCTCGCGGGCGATGGTGCTGAAGGTGGTCTGCCCGGCCAGTTCGCGGTTGAGCAATTTGTGCGCCTCTTCCAGCACAATGACCAGCGGACGCGGCGGCGGGTTCTGGCTCTTATCCGAGCGGAAAGCCTCGGTCTTCTTGACCCACGCCTCACGGATGTGGCGGGTGAGCACGTTGGTCACCAGCAGGTAATCCAGATCGCTCTCGTAATGGCCAAACGAGAGCACCACATGCTGACCGGCCTCCAGCAATTGGATGATCTGCTGGATAGTGGCGCCGGGCGGTGGGTCGGCGACAATGTAGGGCTTCTCGAACAGGCGGCGCAGTTTGTTGTGCAGGCCTTCCGCCGCCATGACGTTGGTGCCCACCGCGTTGGCCCAGTAGGCCACGCTGTTCGGCGCCGGCACCTTCTTGCCGTCCTCATTGGTCACTTCTGCTCCCACCTCCATCTGGCGAAACTCGTGAAACCACCGCTCGCCAAACGATTGCACCAGCGCGGCCAGGGTGGTGGGCGTGGTCTCTTTGAGGTTCAATTCGCGCGTCAGCATCTCGATATCTTCGGGCTCCAGATCGCGCTCGGCCAGGACAAGGTTGAAATCGGGGCTGCGGCCGTGGATGCGGGCGTCGCTTCCCAAGCCGACCACACGCACGCGCCCAGGGAACTTGGTGCGCAGGCCGATGACCGGCTCGCGCGTGTCCGAGGCAATATCATCAAAGCCGTATTCGTTGTGCATATCGAAAACCAGCACCGCCGCTTGGTTGTAGTGAATCAGGCCGGCCAAAATCATGCGGGTGAGGAAGGACTTGCCCGTGCCGGTAGCGCCAAAGATGCCTGCCGAGCGCTGAACGAACTTCTCCAGGTCAATCGGGATGGGGTGCCCCTGCTCGCGGGTGTAGCCGAGGACGAAATTGCGCTCGCTTGGCTCGCCGAAGATCTCGGCCACATCCCCGGCGCTGGCCAGGCGCACGGTGGCATGATGCAGGGGCACGGTACGCACGCTGAGGATGCGCCCACCCGCGGGGTGTTCGCGCGCCCAAGCGTCGTACTCCGGGGTGCCCGGCTCCGGGCCGATCTCCGCCATCAGTTTGGGCAGCACCTCCAGATTGGTGTAGAGCGTTTGCCCGTGCAGTAGATCCACCAGCCCGCTCGGCAGGCGCGCCTCGGCCGGCTCATCAGCAAAGCGCGGGTCGGTGGCCCCCAGTTGGAGGTCCACCACCGTGCCGTAGAATTGCCAATCGCCGGAGCGGATGGTGACGAAACTGCCTTCCTGGATGGTTTGAGGGGAGACGGTCAGACGCACGCGTAGCGTACCCTGCAAACTGCCGCCCACGACATAACCAATGGGACGACTTTCCTGATCGGAAACCGAAAGTGGGGCTGTGGTCATGGTGGAACCTCCCTAGAAATCCAATGGGGTATCGGCCAGCGTCTTCAGCACGGTGGTGAGGGTAGCGTAATCATCGCGCAGCAGGGTGATCAGTTCGCGGGCGGCCTCGCGCGCCCACGCCGCATGGCCGGCCTGCTGGTGGCAGGCGTGGGCTTGCTGCAGGTGTGCCGCCAGCAATTCATCAATGGGCTGATCGGTGGCGCGTAGGATGTGGCGGAAGTAGCCAAAGCGCCCATGCATGGTGAAGCGGCATACCTCCTCCGGCGTGCAGGCATACAACACATGCAACACCAGTGGGGGGCGCGGTGGCAGCAGGTGACTAAGCGCCCCCGCGCGCTCGTAGCCCACGAAGAGCACGCCGATCTCTAGGGGTAGGTTGCGGTTGTACTGGTTATCCAGCACAACGCTGGGGTCAGGCGCTTCGCTGATTGCCACCTGGCGCGTCAGCCCGTCATCAAAAATCTGCACATTAGCCACCAGGCCGTAAACCTGATAGGCATCCTCGACCGGCAAGCGCACTAGGCTGCCCAGGACGGGCAGGTTGGCCTGCCCGGCGCGGCAACCGACCACGCAGCGGGTGTTATCGGCGCGCAGCACGCGCCCAATTTGCAGGGGGGTGGAAGGGGGCAGGAGATGTTCGCTCATGGGATCGCTCCAACGCATGAGAATAAGTTCACCGGGAGAAGAAAGCGGTAACCCGTCCGGTAAAGGGACGGTAGACGGCTCAAATTCCTATTGGGCTTCTCCGGCGGGGGGGCTGCAAATCGCGCTTGGACTGTTGCTTGGCAGATTCTTCGCCCACAGCCACGCCTTGGCGCCGCCATTCTTGCTCAATCATCGCCTCCACCGCCTGGCGATCCTGGTAAGTGACCAGGGCCAGTTCGTGGGCACGGGTCAGCACATAAGGGTAGCGGCGGTTGGGGGTGATGCGGGTCTGCTGGAGCAGGACGGCGTGTAAGCTGGCCACTGCCTGCGCGTCGGCAGCCACCCAGCGCGGGATCTCCACGCGCACCACTTTGGGCTGGTCGGTTGTCCCCACGTTCAGGTAGAAGAAATAGAGCCCAAGTTGTCCTCCTTCGTACTCGCGGAAGCGTTCGGCACTGGTGGACTGGATGCCCAAGATGGCCGAGCGCTCACCGGGCTGCAACAGCGCGTTGAAGAGCACCCGGTCGGCCACACCGCGCAGCGGGCGCTCCTGCCCGGCTTGGCGCAGGTCATCCAGCAGGGTCAGTTCCAGCAGGCGCACCACCAGATCGGCCTGGGGTTTATCCACGTAACCCGCCACAATGACGCCGCGAGCCGCCAGCCCGGCCAGCACCTCCAGATACGCTCTGAACAAGGCCTGTAACTCCGCGTCCTCGCGGGGCTGGCGGTAAAGTTCCAGCGGCCCATCGGTCAGGGTGAGGATGGGGGCGGTCGTCTCGCCTTGCACGCGCTCGAGCAGGGCACGGCGCTCGCGCAGATCGCGCTCCAGGGCAAGGCGCTCCTCACTGATTGTCCCAAACTCGTCATAGAGATCCTGGTTGAGCAGCAACTCACTCTGGACGCTCTGCTCCGGCGGGCGGCGGTGGCTCAGGTCGTAGTCAAACAGGCCGATGTTGATCAGCCCGAAAGGGATGCGGTCGTGGCGGCTGGGGTTGGCTTGCGAACCGTCAGCGGCCAGTAGCAGCCCAGTCTCTGGCGGGGGCGGGGCGGTGAAATGGGCGTTCAGCGCTTCCTGCCAGGGCAGGGCACAGCGCAGTGAGGCGTTGTAACGCAGGGCCTGCCGCACCCGCTCTCGGAGCTCCTCCAAGCGCTCCGTCCACGCTTGCAGCGCCTGCCACGCCTGGGCCAGGCGCTCTTGCAGAGCCAGTTGCTCGCGCCGGGCTTCTTCCCCGGCCTGCTGGATCTGACGGTGCACTTGCACAAAATTAATCGTCATTGTCCATCACCCCTTGAACATTTGTACTAATTTTACTGCGTGCCACTCCATATGCAAGCCCGATAACCTTAAAAAATCAGAGGACTGGCCCTGTTCTGGCCCTTTCTCGCGTGCTATAATGAGACCAAGCCTGTACATGGCCTCGCCGGGCATTGTCTCCCTGGCCAGCGGGCGCTATGGAGCCCCCATGCCGACTTTTGGCACCCCCTCATTGGGAAGACGATGGAGATTTTTAACGTTGGCGTCTTAGAGTTAGCCCTGATCCTCTTGTTGGCGTTCATCCTGCTCGGCCCGCAGGGAATGATCCAAACCGCGCGTGATTTAGGCCGCCTGATGCGCAAGATCTTGCACTCCCCCTTGTGGGCCTCCCTGCGCGAGGTGGAACGCGAGGTGCGCCAGGTGCCCACCCGCCTGATCCGCGAAGCCGGCCTGGACGAATTGGAAGCCGAACTGCGCCGCTCCGGCCAGGAAATCCTGCCGCCGCAAGCACCTCCGGCGCCCACTCGTCCCCCCTCACCGCCACAATCGCCCTCTGCAGATCCTCCCCCCGACAACGGTTCAGCCCCCCACTGAGGCCGGCGCTTCACGCGCGGGGCGGGGTCTTGTCCTCCGTTGAGTCAGCCGGCGCCTCAGGGGCGTCCTTCTTCTCCAGGCCCTCGCGAAAGGCGCGGATACCGCTGCCGAGTTCACCGGCAATCTTGGTGATCCGTCCCGGGCCAAACAGCAACAGAATCAGCACCAAAATGATCAGTAATTCGGGTAAACCAGGTCGCCACATGGGTCCACTCTCCTTAGGGGTTCAGATTAGGATTCTAACACACCTTACCGCACCGCCACAAAGGCCAGTAATACGCTCAGACCGTACAGCGCCAGCAACGGCAGCATCAGCAGGGTCATGTTGACCGGATCCGGGGTGGGGGTGATTATCGCCGCCAGAACAGCGATCACGATCACGGCCAGGCGCCACTGCCGCGCCAGCACGCCCGGCGAGACCAGGCGCAACTTGGCCAGCACGAAGACAACCAGCGGCGTCTCAAACGCCACCCCAATCCAGAACAGCAGGTTGGTGACGAAGGCGTAGTAATTGGCCAGGCGCGGCGTAGTGCGGATGCCAATGAAACTGATCAGAAAAGGCAACGCCGCTGGCAGCATCACGAAGTAGGCAAAGAGCACCCCAATGATGAACAGCGCGCTGGCCGCCGGGATGGCGATGAACAGCCCGCGCCGCTCGCGCGGCGTCAACCCGGGCACCACGAAGGCCACCACCTGGTACAAGATGTAGGGCAGGGCAAGGATGAACCCGGCCAGCAGGCTGACGCGCATAAATACGCCAATGTTCTCGGTCACCTCGATGGAAACCAGTTTGTCCACCCCGCCGATCGGACGCGCTAGGATGGCAATCAGGCGCTCGCCAAAGGCAAAACTGATCGAGGTGGTCAGCCCCAAGGCAATCAGCCCTTTGAGCAGGCGTCCGCGCAATTCTTCCAGGTGCTCCCACAGGCTCATCGTCGCCGGGGCTTGGGCCGTCTCCTCCGCGAGAGGCCGGGTATGTGGCTGTGGGGTCATGACAATGCGGATTTTACCACATCCGCGCTCCAAATTGGGACGCCCCTGCCGCGCCCGGCCTGCGGGATATGCCTCGAAGCATGACCGGCGTCATAGCCCCCTCGGGCTAAGCGGGATTAAAATCATCCTAGAACCCATTTCCCTGTTGCCCAAGGAGTATTTGATGACCCACCCCATTGCCCTGATCGCTGACAGCACCTGTGACCTGCCTCCGGAGTGGGTGGAGCGCTATGGAATGCTGATCGTCCCGCAGACGATCATCTTTGGAGAGGAGGTCTTTCTGGATGGGATCACCATGACCCCCACAGCGTTCTACGAAAGGCTGGAGCGCACCGGCGAGCACCCCACCACCTCGCAGCCAACCCCGGAAGCCTTCATGCGTGCCTTTCAGCGGGCGGCTGAGCAAGGTGCTCACGAGGCCCTCACGTTTGTGGTCAGCAGCCACATGAGCGGCACCTACCGCACAGCGCTGCAAGCAGCCGCCGAAGCGCCCCTCCCAGTGCACGTGGTGGATAGTTGCAATAACTCGATGGGCATGGGCTGGCAGATCATGGCCGCCGCCCGCGCCCGCGAGCAGGGTGCAGACGTGGCAGAGATGCTCCAGGCCGCCCAAAAGGTGCGCGAGAGGATGGTTTACTTTGTGGCCCTGGATACGCTGGACTTTCTGCACAAGGGAGGGCGCATCGGTGCCGCAGCGCGCCTGCTGGGTTCCTTGATACAGATCAAGCCACTGGTGTACGTCAAACCCAACGACGGCACGGTCGCGCCTTCCATCCCTGCCCGCTCGCGCGCTGGGGTGATTGAAAACCTCTTCCGCGAGTTCTTCAAGCGCGTGGATACGACACGCCCACTGCACATCGCCGTCTTGCACAACCTCTGCCCAGATGACGCCACAGCGCTAGCCCGCCGGGTCGAGAGCACCTACCACCCGGTGGAGTTAATCATCCGCATCCCCAGCCCGGTGCTGGGTGCCCACACTGGCCCGCGTGCCATCGCCCTCTGCGGCTACGCCGAGCCTGCTTGAGCCGGGTCGTGCCCGTTCACGCGCAGGTGATCTAGCAGCGCAGGCACCTCGGCCAGGGAATGCAGTTGCCAGGTGGCCAGCCGCGCAATCTCCGCCGGCACCGGCTGCACATCCGGGATCAGAATGCAGCGCATCCCCGCGGCATGGGCGGCCTGCACCCCCACGCTGGAATCCTCCAGCACCACGCACGCAGCGGGAGGCAGGCTCAAGCGGCGGGACGCCTCCAGAAACAGGTCGGGGGCGGGTTTGGCCCGCGGGACGTCCTCGCCAGTGACGACAACCTCAAAGAACTCGTGCAGGCCAGCACTGCGCAACTTGGCCTCGGCCATGGCGCGGGAGGTAGAAGACGCCACGGCTTTCGCCAGCCCGCGCCGCGTCACCTCGGCCAGCAGATCGCGGGCGCCGGGCTTGGGCGGCACCCCTTCGCGCCTCAGTGCCTCCATAAAGTGCACCTGGCGTAGGCGGGTCGCCTGCTCAAAAGGGAAGTCCGGCCCGAAAACACGCTCAAACAGCGTGCGCACCTCGCTCTCTGAGCGCCCGATCATTTGCAAAAAAACATCCTCACTCAAGGTGTAGCCGAGTTGGGCAATGACCTCGCTCCAGGAGCGCCGTGAAAGCGGCTCCGAATCCACCAGCAGGCCATCCAGGTCGAAAAGCAGGGCTTTGACGGTCATGGTGAAACTCCTTTGATGTCGCTGATCCAGACGGATTATACCCGCTTTATGCCACCGCCCCCAAATGGCATTCCGACCCCCCTTATTCTCATTTTGTTTTAATCTTTAAGAACACCAAATCAGTACAATGTGTAGATAGAAAAGCGCTTTGAACCCAGGGGATAGAGAAAGAGCAAAGGATGAGTGTAGAAACAGCCAACCCCACCCGCAAACGCGAACCGTTGCTGGCCTTGCGCGCGCTGGCGCTCCAGCAACTACCGTTGACGCTGGCGGTGCCCTACAAGGGACTGGTGCTCGAGCAGACCCTCCAGCCGCGCGCGGTAACTGAGCAGGGGGTGTCCTTACCGCCTCCCAAGCCCCAGGTGTGTGCTGCCATTTACCAGACGGCCTACCTGCACAGTCGCTTTCTACCCGCCACCGTGCGCGGCCATGTGCAGTGGCTGATGGAGGCAGATTGTGCCCTGCACCTAACCCATTTGCGTTTCCTGGCAACACCGTGGCGTCCGCGCTATGAAGCACGGGTACAGCCCGAGGGCAATTTCCCCGTCACCGTGTGGGTCAACCGCTTGCCCTTCCAGGCCCTGATGACGGATTTGAGCGTGCACGGGATAGGGCTGCTCTTCGACAGTCTGGTGGAGACCCCGCCGGCCAACCTGGCGCCGGGGTTGAAGTTCGACGTGACGCTGCAACTGGCCCGCCAGCACTGCATCACCGTGGCGGGCGAGGTCGCCCACGCCCGCCGCCAGCAGGACCACCTGTGGCAGATTGGGGCGCGCCTTTTCCCCACGCTCGAGCAACAGCGCTGGCTGGACCTTTATGTGGCCGAACGGCGGGTGGCCATTTTCACCGAATTAGAGCAACGTGCCCGCGAACTGCGCGAAATCGGGCCGAGCCTGGGCCTGTACTTTTAGCCACCTTCAGGCGTAACGCTGTTCCTGCCACACATCGGCTTCGTTGTGGTAGCCGGCCTGCTCCCAGAAGCCGGGGCGATCTTCGGCCAAGAATTCCAACCCGCGCAGCCACTTGGCCCCCTTCCAGAAGTAGGGCACCTTGAGATCATCCCGCCCCGGGATGGCGCCCACCACCCCGCGCAGGGGGAAGCCGTGTTCAGGGGTGAGCGGCTCGCCGTTGTAGTGGGTGGCCAGCAAGAAATTCTCCGCCAGCACCACCTCCAGTGGCAGGTTGGCGGTAAAGCCGTATTCGGCGTGCTGCAGTACGTAGCGCGCCGTGGGCTTGAGTTTAAGCAATCCCAGGTCTATCAGGGTGCGCACGCTAACCCCCTCCCACACCGTGTCCAGTTTGCTCCAGCGGGTGACGCAGTGGATATCCAAGGTCACCCGGGTACGGGGCAGGCGGTTAAACTCCTCCCAGGTGAAACGCAGGGGCTGCTCCACCTCACCCCAGATGCGAAAATCCCATGCGCTCAGGTCCACGCGGGGGATGGGCCCGTAGTGCAGCACCGGGAAGCGCTGGGTAAGCGCCTGGCCGGGCGGCAGACGGCGCTCGGCACGCTTTTCTTGCTCAACCGCTTTACGTCGAAAGATATCCTCAGTCATTGCCTTTTCTCCTGGCCTGAATTATATCCACAAGGTCAGAATAAAGGAAACGGTTGCCCAAGGTTGGCCCAGAGGCGCGCCACTGTAGCCCCCACCGGTGTTAAGCCACCCCCGCTTGGGCCTGCGGGTCAGCGGGTGAGGCGTAGGTAATCCACTCAGTTTCAATGGTGTTGCCACCCCGCCGCTTGGCGCGGTAGAGCGCGCGGTCAGCCCGCTCCACCAGTTGCTCCAGGTTCAGCCTGCACCTGGCCTCGCTCACCACCACCCCCACGCTGACCGTGCTCATGATCGCCCAGCCGCCCACCTCAATGGGGCGTTCGGCGACCTCACGCTGAATGCGCCGGGTGATCCCCGCCACGTCTTCCGGCGTCACCCCCGGCAGGATGGCCATCAGTTCATCCCCGCCGATGCGTCCCAGCGTGTCCGTCGCCCGCAGCGCGCCCTGGATACGCCGGCAAATCTCCACCAGCACTGCGTCCCCAATCGGATGACCACAGGCATCGTTAATGGCCTTGAAGTGGTCAATATCCAGTTCCAGCAGTGCCAGCGGCTGGTAGGAAGCCTGGTGGTGCGCCAGCGCCCGCTCGGCCACCTGCAAGAACATGCGCCGGTTGAAAAGCCCCGTTAGGGGATCCGTTTGGGCCTCCTGCTCAACCGCCTGGAGGTAGCGCATCCGCTCAGTCTGATCGCTCAGCGTCACCACGTAGCCCAACAGGCGCCCGCGTGGGTGGAGCAGGCGGGTGATCCGCATCTCGTAATAGGTTGGCGCGGCCGCCTCGGTTTCGCGCAAGCAGAGATCCTCGTAGGTCGGCGCCTCACCGGTGGGCAACCGGCTGGCAGGCCAGAAGGGCAACACCACATCCGCCGGCTGCCCCGCCCAGGCCACCCGCTCCAGGCTAAAGAGGCGCTGCGCCGTCCGATTGAGATCCACCACGCGCTGCTGCGCATCCAGCACCACCACCCCCTCACTCAGGTGATCGAAGACGGCCTGGCGGGCCATCGGCGTCACCCCCAGCCAATCGTAGCGTAGCACCGTTCCCCCGATGATCCCCCCGGCCAGGAGGTATCCCAGCGGGGTGATCGCCTGCTGCGCGCGCGGCAACACGACGATCAGATCCACCAGGTTGAAGAGCAGCGGGAGCAACGCCCCAAATACGATCCAGCGCGCCTGCCAGCGGTAGGGCCAGCGGGTGCTGCCTTGGGTGCGCAGAATCCAATAGGCCCCTGCCAGCATCAGCGCGTAGGAGTAAGCCAGGTGCACCCAGAACCATGCGCCGTACTGGGTTACCTGGAGAAGCACCCAGCGCCCCTCTTCAATCAGGCGGTACGCCGCCCAGATCAGCCCATGCAGGGGATTGGTCAGCACCAGCAGGAAACTCAGCACGGGGATCACACCGAAGAGCCAGGCACGCGTTGGCTGCAACCAGGCCCGCTGGCCGCTGTAATCCAGGGCGAAGAACAGCCACAGCACCGGCAGGGCAACCAGGAAGGCGTATTGGAATTGGGCCCCCAGGCGCGCGACCGCCGGTGAAGCCACCGCCACGGTGAGCCCATGAGTCAACAGCAGGCCGGCCCCGCCCACCAGAAACCAGAACAACGTGAGGGGGATGCGCTGCGAGGGGGTGCGCAGGTTGAGCGCCAGCACATAGAGCAGCAGCCCCTCTGCCACCCCTGCCAGGATCAAAAAGAAAAGGTAGACACTCATCCCTGCCCGCTCACACCACCCAAAGGTACAGACATTGTACACCCAAAGCGCCCACTGCGTTGACCCCAGATTGAGGCGACCGCGCCCATCCCCTGAAGGCTTGGGCATCTCCCCGCACGATAGATCACGGCAGAGCACCGCTGGGGTTTCTGGCAGAGGGACAGGGGTAGACCCAGGCGACAGGGGCCCGCCAGAAGGCCCAGAAGCACGAAAACAATCGCGCGGGTAGGGTAGGGCGGGAACAAAAACAGGATATAATGGATCTTTGTTTGCGTATTTCACCGGCACGGCGTGCCAATGCTGGAAAGATAGCACGACCCCCAGGAGGTGCACATGTCCCCTCGTAAACCTGCTTCGCCCTCTGCCCCTGCAGAGCAGGCGTTCACCCCCGCAGAGCGCGCGGCCATGCGTGAACGGGCAGCCGAATCGCGAGCCGCCCATACCAGCAAACTGGAAGGCGAGAGCGTGGTGCGCGCTAAGATCGCTGCGATGCCCGAGCCCGAGCGCACAATGGCCTTACGCCTGCATGACCTCATCATGACCACAGCGCCAGATCTCGTCCCGCGGTTGTGGTACGGCATGCCGGCCTATGCCCAAGCCGGGAAGGTGGTGTGCTTCTTCCAAAGCGCGCAAAAATTCAAAACGCGCTACGCCACCCTCGGCTTCACCGATGCAGCGCACCTGGATGAGGGCGCGATGTGGCCCACCGCCTTTGCGTTGCTGGCATTGACCTCCGCCGAAGAAGAACGAATCGTGGCCCTAGTGCGCAAGGCGGTCAGCCTGAGTGCATAATGGAGAGCCTTGGGCCCCATGTTGCGCGCCCCTGCGTTTAGGTAAAAAAACCGATGTGCACAGCAGCCAACAGTATGGTGATTACAAGTGACCAAACGGCTCTTAAGACACCCCCAAGGTGCCAGGGTTGACCGAGCACAGCCTTGCCTGACGGAGTGCTCCCGGAGCGTAATATGGCTTGCGGTGCACGGCCTGGTGGGGCTGGTACACCCTCTTTTGAGCAATTGATTAAGCCCCAAAGCGGCTCAACCCATGAACTTGGAAGTAAAATAAAATTAAAAATCCGGTCTCAGCAGATGGCGTGTGCCAATCTGGCATCATTGTACCCAACAGGATGTTTAGTCGGAGTGAGGACACGGTAAAACGACGACCTATCGAGACTCCATCCCTTCGCAGACGGAACCCGACAAAGGCTGAAAGCGTGGACGCAAAAGGATTAAGGCAACTTGTGCTTGAGCGACTCAAAGAGCTCGGGTTCGCAATCACCGAGGAGGGTACGTTATGGTCTCCTTGGGTGGATAAGGAGCGTCTGCGGCAGATCCACAGGCCCTCTTCGCAACTCGAAATTATGGCGCGTCAGGATTGGCTGCGGCGATATCTCCCTCAATATCTCCCCTTCTTCGCTGATGGTGACGAGATCACGCCGGAGCGGATTGACCCTGCCCTGGTCGAAGTGACCACCGAGCAACACCACAATCTCTTTCGCGTGGCCCGACTGCTCTGGTCCATCCCATTCTCCAAGGGTTACGGCCGTCGCTTGAGGTTTCTGGTGGTTGACCGCTCCAATGGAAAACTCATCGGCCTGCTGGCCCTGCAGTCCCCTCCTCTCAGTTTTCCGGCGCGGGATCGCCTGTTTCGCTATCCCCCTGGCAAGAAGACCGAACTGGTCAATCAGACCATGGACATTCAAACCTTGGGGGCTGTACCGCCCTACGATCGCTTATTAGGCGGAAAGCTTATTGGGCTGGTAGCTGCCTCTAATGAGATTCGCCAAGCGTATTGGCGCAAGTACGCCGGACGTGCAACCGAGATGGAAGGGCGCATCTTGCCGCCTCATCTCGTTGCCCTGACCACCACCAGCGCTTTTGGGCGGAGCAGCCTGTATAACCGCCTGCGCTATCACGGAATGGCCATCGCCGAGTCCCTTGGTTACACAGAAGGTTATGGCACGTTTCACCTGATGGAATTCTATCCGTTGTTCCGCGAATTCCTGGAAAGCCAGGGAATTTCAACACGTGGTGGCTTCGGCACCGGCCCACGCCGGAAATGGCAAACCATGGTGCGCGCATTGGAATACTTAGGCCTCCCATCCGATTGGCTGCGTCACGGCGTGAAGCGGGAAGTGTTTCTCTTCCGCTTGGTGGAGAACCTGGAAGCCTACATGGAAGGGCGTGAAACCGAACCGGTCTACCGCAACCTCCCATTCTCGGAATTAGTGGCCTGGTGGCGCGAACGCTGGTTGCTGCCGCGCGCAGAACGCGTGGATGGATGGCGAGAGTGGCGTAAAGAGGGAATCAAGAGCCTGCTGCTACTTGAACAGGACAAGGTTGCGAAATGATGGAATCCGCCGAACGTCCCTTTGGTGAACTCCCCGCCGCACTGGTTGATGAGATCCTCAGACGCACCGAGGATCTTAGCCAGAAGTTGCTAGCCGATTTTGAGCAGATCCGTGCTCGTCGCCAAGAATGGCGCACTGGCCTTGAACAGGCGGGGTTACTGCGCCGTGATGCCGAACTTCCCTACATGCCCATCCCAACCACCTGCGGGGTGGATGGCGCCTACGCCGTAGAGCGACTGTTGGCGAGCGATTTGGTCGCTGCGGCTGCTGTGGCGGTGGAGGGGCTAACCCCGCCTTCGGAAACACGCCATTGGCCAGAGCCCCGTCATCTTGTCTGGGTGGAGACAGAGGTTCACGAGGCCGAAACTAGCACAATCCTCCGCGCCCTGATGATCGGTATGGAGTTGATGCTGGCCTCACGCGCTCCGCATGAGGTGGTTTTCCTGGATGGCTCTCTCACGACCCCCCTTATCTACTTCAACCAGGCCCTCAATAAAAGCAGGGACACCGCGCATCTGATGACTACACAACAATTTCTGGGTCAAATGGTTTCATTCCTGGAAGTGTACCAGGAAATCCTCGCCTCGGCCCGAAGTGACCGCTGTTGGCTGGCAATACCCAAGTACACGGCGAGACGGGAAATTGGCCAAAAGATGGGTTGGCCCGACAACCACGATGACCGCGGCCTCTTGAGCTTTCTGTTGGAACCGGGTGAATACACGTGCCCCCGGTCACTCCAACCGCCAACCGAGCCCTGGCACTTGAATCTGAACCCACTGGAACCGGCTATTAGGGAAACCACCCATCAGACTGCCGAGAAGATCATCTCATTATTGGGCGAGATCCAGGTTGTTTACTACCGGCCTTATCCCTGGCTGCCAGCCCTCCGGGTAGAGATGAGCCGCGCAGTGGCCGAAAATCAGGCCCGCCTGGCCACCGCACTTCATGGAATCCGTTACCAGTGCGGCGCACCGGCGGTCATGGAACCCTATCCCCTTTATATGGCAGACCGAATGGTAAAGCACCTTTCCAGGGCCATCCCCACCTTTCGACAGGTAACGAGCCAATACATTGCCGAGACCTATCGAGGAAATGTGGGCGAGGTTTTTCTGGGTTTGCATGGCTACCGTACCGAATCAGGAGGGTGAATTTATGCAGGAACACTTAAGTTTGGACCACCTTGTAGATGAGGCAGAACGAATTGGTGTCGTTGGCTCACCATCTTCTACCAGTGAAATAGCGCTAGATATTCTGGCTGGAGCCGTTAATAAGAAACTGGTCGGGGAACTGGCCCTATTCCGCTATCATCAGGATGGCCTTTCCCATTACGCGCTGGGACAGATTACCGAGGTGAAACTGCGCAACGTCTGGCATGAAGACCCTACCATGCGTAGCCTGATCCGTCAGCGTGGGCGGGTAGATACCGTTAGCGAGCGCCAGGATACCCACATGGGAGAGATGACCATCAGCGCTGTGTTCTCGGCGGGGCCCGACGGCTATCGTCCCAGCATCTTGGGCACCGTCCCGGCCACGGGCACGCCCATTCATTTGGTCAATGATGCGACCCTCTCTGAATTGCTCTCGCCCTACCGCGACCAACTGTTCTACCTGGGGCATGTCTACGGTTCAAAGCCTCTTCTGCCGCTTTGGTTCAAGCATTTCGATACCGGTCCGCAGGGCGCTGGGGAGGCCTACCACCTGGGCATCTTTGGAAAGACGGGATCTGGGAAATCGGTGCTGGCTAAGATGATCCTGTTGGCCTATGCTCGTTATCCCAAGATGGCGCTTCTGGTCATTGATCCTCAAGGTGAATTTGCCCAAGAAGCCAGGGGCGAGGCTGTGCCGGGGGAATTCCAATTGCCGATGAAGGAAATCTTGAACCGGCTCGGAAAACCCGTTCAAGTGCATGGGGTGAAAGATCTGGTGCTCGACCGATGGGATCTGTTTGAACAGATTCTCTTGGAATCCGGCTTCTTTCAAAGACTTGGCGTTAAAGCAGTGGAAAACCAGCGTCAGGCCGCAGAGGTCATAAGCGAACAACTGCAAAAAGACGACATACGCCTCGCCAGTTTGCATAAGAAGGAGAGCTTCAGAAAGGTCTGGGAGCACTTGCAGGAAGAGCGTATCTTGGTGCGATTCTACGGTTCGAAAGAGGCCAGGGAACGAGTACGTCAGCAAATGGCTGACACCAATCCGAACGACTTATATCAAACAGTTTGGCTTCCCGTTACACAACTGTTTCGCGAGGATCGGCCAGGAGCGCAAAAAGTAGAGCACCTACTTGCTCGTCTGTTTGCCCCTGACCAAGATCAGCGGCCTCTCGTTGTCATAGACCTGTCGGTGGAACAAGCGACTCAAACTCCTGGCAGTTTGAATACGCTCCCTCTGTTTGGTGGGGATCAATCCCAACCTCAAAGTACCCCGTTGTTCTGGAATGAGATGATTCAAGCGCTGGTGATTAAACGCTTGCTGGAAGGCATTCGCACCGCGGCAGAATACGCCTACAAACAGAACCGCAGCCTCAATACGCTGGTGCTGATAGATGAAGCCCATCGCCTCGCCCCCCGTGAGGAGCCCGAAAACGAGGAAAAGAAAGCCGTACGGGGCATCCTCATTGATGCGGCACGCACCACGCGCAAATACGGGGTCGGGTGGTTGTTCATCAGCCAGACCCTCTCCAGTTTGCATCGTGAGATCTTAGAACAACTGCGCATCTTTTTCTTCGGCTTCGGCCTGGGAATGGGGGCGGAGTTCAAAGCGTTGAGCGAACTGGTAGGGGGGCGTAGCAAAGCCCTCGACCTTTATCAATTGTTCCGAGATCCCCATTCATCGTTCGACACCGCTGGCAGGGAATATTCCTTTATGACCATCGGTCCTGTCTCACCACTCTCGTTTGCCGGGACACCGTTGTTCTTTAATGCCTTTAATACGGTCAAGGCGTTCCTGAATGCCAACAAACTGGGGTAGCAAGCGCCACCTAACACTGCATGAAGCCGGTAGCAGGTCTCGGCTTATCACGGGCCCTCAGGCCGCTTCTTGTACGCTTCAACCGTAGGAACACCCTGAAAGGGTAAGGATACAATGAGCGGTTCATTTGATCTGGTTATTTTGGGCTCAGGCTCCACCGCCTTTGCCGCTGCCATTCGCGCTGCGGAACTAGGGAAGACCGCCGCCATGACCGAAATGCGGACCCTGGGCGGAACCTGCGTTAATCGCGGCTGTTTGCCGAGCAAGAATCTCATCGAGGCGGCGCGCATTGTCTGGGAAGCAGCGCACCCGCGGTACCCGGGGCTCAAACCTGTCAAAATGGAGGTGGACTTCGCCGAACTCATCGCGCAAAAACAGGAAGTTGTCGCAGTTTACCGCGGCAAAAAGTATCAATCCATCCTGACCCATGAGAAAAACATTCAGGTGTTCGATGGCAGCGCCGAACTGCTAGACGCGCACACCGTCCGCGTGGGGGAGATCACGCTACGCGGCGAGCACATTCTCGTCGCAACGGGGACGCGCCCTGTCATTCCGCCCATTGAAGGGCTTGACCGCGTCCCGTACCTCACCTCGGATTTGTTAACTGTTAATGAGGGCATAGAATTGACCGAATTACCCGAGTCGCTCATAATCCTTGGTGGGGGTTACATCGCGCTTGAACTAGGACAGATGTTTCACCGCTTCGGGACGCACGTCACCATTTTAGAGCGGAGTCCGGTCATCTTACCGCGCTATGAGCCAGAGGTCTCCAGCATGCTGACGTTTCTCCTGCGTAAGGAAGGCGTGAACATCGTCACTGCCGCGCAGGTAAGGCGCATTTTGCAAACATCCCCCAACGGAATTGAAGTGTTGGCGAGCGTAAATGGCAAGCCCCAAACCTTTAGCGCGCAGAAATTGCTCATCGCTACGGGCCGAGAGCCAAACACCCATGGTATCGGCCTGGAAAAGGTTGGCGTGGAATTGGATGAGCACGGATTTGTGCAGGTTAACGATGAACTGCAAACCAGCGTCCCAAACCTCTGGGCCGCAGGTGACGTGATCGGGAACCATGCCGACAGCCAGATGGCTACCCCGGTCGGCGCCCACGATGGCGTCATCGCGGCGATGAACGCGTTGACAGAGGCCCATCGGAAAGTGGATCACCGGGTCATCCCGCGCACGATCTTTACCGATCCACAGGTGGCCATGGTCGGGCAAACCGACGCGGAAGCCGTCAGTTCAGGCATCCGTTGCTGGTGCGGCACCATCCCGCTGGAACTCGTTCCGCGTGCGGGAGCGACCCATCAAACCGATGGCCTCGCCAAAATCGTCATTAACCGAACCACACGCGAAGTTGTGGGCGTCTCCTTGGTGATGCCCAACGCGAGTGAAGTCATCCACGAAGCAGCGATGGCGCTACGCTTTCACGCCAAACTGGAGGACTTTATCGACATGATCCACGTCTACCCCACAATGGCGGAGGCGTTGAAGATCGCGGCAATTTCGTATTTCAAAGATCCAGCCAGGCTTTCATGTTGTGCCGAGTAGAAGTCGGAAGCATGAAAGTCCGCTCCACCTGCGCTTCTAGCCCACTTCACTCGGCTCAGGGCAAGGCGGCACGAGCACAGGCAAAGCGCGAGTGTCGGCAGACACCTATTGACACCCAAGACAGGCTGTTGGGTGTATGATTCTTAGAACACCCCCGCATGGAGCGCTTGACTATGAAAGATCGTCTGGCACGTTGGGTATCCATTCTATTTGACAGTTCCGTGCTCTCCATACCCATCTTTTTGGTTTTTGGGTGGATTGAAGCCGGCATATCTGGCTTGGGCTGGGCCATCCTCATCCTTGCTATTGTGACGGGCATTCCATTAGCCTATTTGTTAATTGGCATTCGGCGCGGTTGGGTTAGTGATTTGGAAATGAGCAGACGCTCCGAACGCCCGCGCTTTATTTTGATCAGTTTGAGTAGTGACGTGCTCGCCCTCCTGATGCTTCGCACGCTACACGGACCGCATTTGTTGAGCCTCATCGTTCTGACTTACTTTTGTCTTGCCGTGATCATGTTGACCATCTCCAATTTTTGGAAGATCAGTTTGCACATGGCTGGCGTGGGTGGCTTTGCTACTGCACTGGTGTACGTTTTTGGGGCCCCTGCAGTAGGGGCTTTTTTGAGCCTGCCGCTGGTGGCTTGGGCACGTCTGCAGCGTCGAAAACATACACCTGCGCAGTTAGTGGCTGGAGCCATAGCAGGAATATGGGTTACCATCTTAACATTTGGTTGGATAGGGAAGTGGTTTTAGTCGCGTAGGAGCGCAACCCAGAAAACCCACTCAACACCGTTTGCCAAGCATGTGTCAGCGGCTCGTTCGTCCGACCGGAAGGTTGGCCACATCAGCCTGGGGGTGGACCTGAGTAGCAGGATTCCACCCCGTTCTTGGGTGTCTTCCACGGCTGGGTTGTCTTCTGCGCTCAAGCACCGTCTACGCCCGCCTACGAGCCAATAAGGTAAACCATTCGGTGCGGGGGAGCGGGCACAAGTTTCGAAAACTTTGACAGATCGAACCTTCAGCTTCCATGTATAATATTCGGCTGGGGGGTCACGAATTGCATCAGGTGCCATCATCTAATAAGGATTGGCGATAGAGTTAGAGACACAGCCAAGGAAGACCTCGTGTCTTTGCTGAGCAACCTAACAGTCCATCATTTTCGGGAGCAGATGCAATGCGTACAAAACAACGGATGGCAACTTTTGTCGGTTTGTTCGTAGCCTTGGGACTGCCTTTTGTGATCAATGCGCTGGGCCTGCTATTTGGCGCGCAACGTGAAGGTGCACTAACCCCCTCACGAGCGCGCCTTCTCATCATAGAAGAATGGGCGGTCACCCTTATCCTGTTAGCAATTCTCTTGTTTTGGGAAAAACAACCCTTAACATCTATCGGCTTTAAGAAGATGTCGTGGCAGGATGTGGGGTGGGGGCTAGTGGGGTTCGTGGTTGGCGCGTTTTCGTTTGTGGCAACAACGCCCATTGTCACTGCACTGGGCTTGGGCACCACCTCGGGGGGGATAAACCAACTGGCAGAAATCCCCCTAGGGCTGCGCATAGGGGTTGTCCTCACAGCAGGCATTACAGAAGAAATCCTCTCTCGCGGCTACCCAATCGAGCGCCTGTACGCCTTGACCCATCGCCTTGGTCTAAGCGCCTTGATCGCCTATGCGGCCTTTGTACTGCTGCACATTCCCTTCTGGGGACTTGGGGGCACCCTTCAGATCGGGGTATGGAGCATTGTGGTTACCCTTTTGTATGTCAAGCGCCGTAATTTGCCCGCGTGCATATTGATGCACATTTTGAATGATGCCTATGCATTTATTCTATTGCCCATGATGTTCGCTCAATACCTGCCATAGGGGAGAAATGCTGCCGCCCCACCGCTCACTTACTTGGCTCCCCTGGCTTCCCCCGGACGAGCCTTCTGCAGCGCCGCTGGAGCGCGGGCGGTTGAGCGGTCTGTTCATTACCGCATCACCGCCGGGATGAACACGCGGAAGTTATCCACCGTGGTGGTCAGGGTGACCGTCCAGCAGGCGCGGGGGTCATGGCTGGAGCAGACGGTGACCTGATCCTGCTTGGAGTGCCCTACGCTCACCCCGCTCGACGGCACTCGCACTTGCACCTGCACCACACGTGGATCAGCGCTGTTAGGCTGCACACTGCTTAGCGTGGTCGGGAACGCCGTGATCCATGAGCCATTAGTTCGATTGGGGTCGCTTAACACCAGATCTTCGGCCAGGTCGCCGGCGTTCTCCACCGTGAAGGTGTAGGTCACCGTGCTGCCCGGCGTGCCACTAGCGCTCAGCTCGGCGGAGTCGGCCGTGACGCCGTAATACGCCGTCTTGGCCCGCACACCAATGCGCACCTTGCGCGGGCTGTCGCTCAGTTGGCGCTTGACCGCGATTTCAACCTCCCCGGTGTACTCGGTATCTGGCACCGCGCCGCCGTTGAACCTGACGGTGAACGTACAATACTCACCGCGCTTATACGGGTTCTGGGTATTTAGAGAACAGTCATGCCTGAATGTAAAGGTTTCCAGCGGAGCACTTTGCGGCTGAGTTAGCCGGAACTGCACATCGCTCACGTACAGATCCCCCAGGAAACGCACCGTGAAGGTCTTGGCTTCTCCGCCGGTGCTCAGGTGCAAGGTGCCCCAATCCCAGTAGGTCGGCTGCACGTTGGGGTTGCCGGGCGGGTTGCCCATATCCCGCAGGTAAATTTGGAGCACGTTTTGATAGATCCGAGTATCGTTGTTAAGGTCCAGGTCGGCGTAGGAGGCAAAGAAGGCGAACTGGCCAGTCGCCGAAAGCCCCGCGTACACCGAATCCGGCGCACCTTGCTGACCGTTCGAAGTTAGCGAGACCCGCCAGGTCTGCTGGGCATTCCAATCGTGGGCAAACACATCCGGGCAACTGGTGGTCGGCACCCCCTCAATCCCTTCTCCCTCCGTGTAGGGACACACGTTGTTGGTATCCCCCTCCACCAGGTTGTTGGCGTAGGAGTGGAAACTGATCACCAGCCCATCGCGCGAGATGGAAGGCGCATAGGACGCGTGGTTGGCCAGTGCGGCGGGCTTCAACTCTCCCAGCGGCACCGAGGGCACTGAGACCAGGTAGCGCTGGGTGATTTGCATATATTCGGTTTTTGTGGCATCAAAATTGAAGCGGAAGAGGTAAATATCGCTAAACCCGTTATCGTCGCTGGTCTTGCCGGAGGGCAGGTTTTGCGGCGCCAGGTTGGTGGCGCGGGATTGAAACGCCACCAAGAGGTAAGGTTGGCCATTCTCTTCAACGTAGGCCGCAGCCGGGTATTCGGTCGTCCCGTTGGCAGGTTTGCCGTCGGGGTTCTGCGAGAGCAGGTAAATGCGCACCCCCCCTCGCTGGTCAAACTCATCGTAGATACCGTTCCGGTCGTAATCGCGGTCGAGCAGGAAGATGTTGGCGCGCCGCTCCATCGGGCTGGCGTTGGGGATATCGCTCTGATACTCGCTCGCACTCAGCCCGCAGATCAGGTTGGTGGCGCGCGAGACGAAGAGCAAGAAGCGCCCATCCTGCGCC
>NZ_CALIMF010000021.1 GCF_938028735.1 uncultured Thermanaerothrix sp. | reverse complement strand
GTCTTAATGCCCTGGCGGGCATTGGATGATTCAGACTGCAGACATCTAGACAATTCAAAGTGGGAGAAAGCCCGCCCTTTAGCGCTCGTTTCGGGGCCTAAAGGGAAGAATTTAACCCACTATGGGCCCTGTTTGGGGGCTTGAAACGGGGGTTTTAAACCACCCCTGCTGTTTTGCGTACCCCCCTCCTGTTGGAGCCCATTTTCAGCTCAATTTTGAGGGGGGGTCACGCAAAAGTGATATTTTTCACAACAAACACTCTCACGGACTTTCGTTCTTCTCTATCCTAGCGGCTCGGCCTATCCTCGCCTATATACGCTTGTTAAGGTTCGGAAAGGGGTTGTTCTTAATTATAGGGATTTTTCCTTTAGAACGCAAGATGCGCCGAGGGGATCTTAAGAAAGAATACCTGCTGTGACATTTCTCCCAACCCAGGGACATCCTCTTAGCCAAAGTGGGTAAAACCACTCCCCCTTTGGACTCGACTACAGTGGAGACGATCGCAAGGGCATGCCTTTCCCACATCTACGCAGTGGCGCAGATTTGCAGCGCGCCCCACTTCTACAAAGCCAGCCAAGACACTTCGCTCCTAAACCACGATCACCCCTGGTGGCGGGGTTAAGCGAGCACGCCCGAGGGTACGAACGGTAGCCTTACATGCTGCGCACAAGCGGTAGATACGCAGCGAATCCTCATCAACCGCCAACACCCGTTCCACGCGCTTGAGCAAGCGCTCCAATTCACGTGGTGTCAGGTAGGCCTCGAAGACGCTTTCCTGCACCCGCTCGCCTAGGCTCTCCATCAGCCGTGCAATTTTGAGACGGCGACGGTCGTCACCAATATCGTACGCCAGAACATAAAACGCACGCTCGTCCATGCTAGCGGAACCCCATCCCCCGATAACTGGCTTGTCCCTCGGTGATGCAATGAGCAATCTGGCGCGCCTGTTCGATCAGGCACTGACGCAGGGTGAGTGTTTGACCACTCAAGGGGTGAGTAAAACGCCGTTCCATGCGTTCCTCAAAGGCATGCAAGAAGAGGCGTCGCCCTTTTTCGCCCAACACTACAGGGCGTTCAGCATCGCCGGGGTGGAAATCATCGGGGGTGATCTGCCCACTACGACAGGCCCACAGCACCAACCCATCCACCACTGGGCGAAACTCTTCCATGAGATCCAAGCCTAGTGCAGGACGGTTGTAAACCACTTCATGGAGAAAACCGGCATACGGATCCAACCCTACGGTGCGCACAGCACTGGTGGTCAATTCAGCCAACAGGGTATAACCCAACGAGAGCAATGCATTAACTGGGTCGGGCGGAGGGCGGCGCTGACGAGACTCAAAACGCCAGACGGGATCGAAGAAACGGCGATAGCCACTAAAATAGGCCGCAGTCGCAGCACCTTCCAGCCCGCGCAGGGAAGCCAGAGTAGTTTTATGGGGCACCTGGCGCAGGAACCGCTCCAGGCCGGCCACTGCCTTAGCTACAATGGGATCACATGCCTCCCGCTGGTGACGTTGAAGCAGAGTGCGTTGGTGTTCTAGTTTGGCTTGGACAAAGCCACGCGCCATCCCCAAGGTAAAGGTAGGGTCTTCAAGGCGGCGGTATTGAGCGCGACGCAAAGGAACGTGCGGGGTCAACTCCCCACTCAGGCGTCCGCGGTAGTCGCCATCCTGAGTCAAGAAAACAACTTCAATCCCTTCGCTCAGCAGGGCATGGATGGCTGGTGTGGTCAGGCCAACATGACCGAACAGCACCACTTGTGAAACCTGCCCTAGGGGCACGTTAGCCAAGATGGGCGGTGGATCGCCCTCAGCGGCTTCTACAGTCAAGCGACGATTGTGAATGCGCAGGCGCGCTCCCTGATGAGCCACATACAACGGTGGCATCTGCCCAATCAACGCCTCCCTTCTCTTGGCCGAGTGAGCACGAAGACACCCTTAACCGGCTACAGTTGCAAGAAAATTGCCAACTGGCATAAATTAGAATGCGCTTCTAGTTGTACGCTTTCACATGTGGCCGCTGTAGCGGGTGATGTCAAAGGAGCAAAGGATGATCCTGGTTCACGCCAGGGAGCTTTCTTCTGGTGGGCTTGTCTCGGCTGCGGGGGGTTGGGTCAAGTCATCGGGGCGCCAACGACACTGCCCCATGCCGGCTGAAACGGCCACGCCTACGCCTGAGAACTGTGCCAGCGCCGCCAGAGCACTCATGACTCCCATCCAGTAACGGTCGTAATTACGGGTGGTGTAAGCCACCTCGCCCACCGTGCCGATGCGCAACCCACCCTCCTTGAGTGGCACAGCCTGGCTACGCAGGTTAAAACGCGAGACAACCAGGCACTCGGCGGCATACTGGCGCGCCGCTTCGGGCAGCGCTACCGGCGCAAAGCGATTCCAACGCTCCAGCAAGTTACCAAAGACCAATTCCGGCAGAGGTAAAGGTTGGGTGCGTCCGTTGGAGTGAAAGCCAGTCGGGCTGGCAAAATGTAAAGTGAGACGGCGTGGCGGACGGTGATGGGGCAAGAGGTGCTGTGCACTCAGTTCGGTAAAGGAAGTGGTTGCCGCCCAAGGGTGGGCGGTTCCGTCCATAGCCACCGCAAGCACCTGAAAAGGCAGGTCGTCCAGGATAAGGGTCGCGCCCGGGGCCAGCATCCCCGTACGCGCTGCCTGGATCAGGAGCGCCGCCACCTCGGCAGTGAGGGCGGTGTAGCGCAGGGTATAGCGCTGTTCGGGGTCAAGCCGCCCGTGGGGGAAAGTGCCTAACAAGTTCGAGGCAGTGAAGGGGCGCACCCCTTCCTCATCGTGAAGGCGCTGCGCCAAGTCGGGATCAGTGGTGCCGATCACACGCAGGAAGAGAGCATGGGCAGCGCGCCCCCACCAGCGCGGGATGGGACGTTGGGCCTGCGAGACTTGTGGCGCCGGGCGCAGGGTGAGCACCAACGAAAGCAAATCGGGGACGATGGTAGCCATCGCCCCCGATTCTATCACACCGACGGCAACACTGGGCTGGCTTCAGCGCGTCAGTTGTACCTCCACCTGTAGCACCAGGGCATCCGCTTCAACGCTGATTTCGCGCAGGGTGACCCGATCCCCTGCCCGGCGCATCTGCTCCTGCAACTGGCGGCTCAGCAGATTATTTAGGGTCTGCAACTGTTCCTCGCTCACCGTCACGTTGGGGATATCCAGGCGAGTAATGCGCACCTGCGGCAGGCCATCCTGCACGGCAAAGCGCATCTCGGCTTGAGCGTTGACGGTGGGAGTGTTCTCGGTTTGGGCGTGCACAGCAACCGCCAATCCATCTGGCGGCAGGAAGGCAAGCGTATCCACGGTTACAGTCAGGGGATTGCTGCCCTGCTGGGCGGTGTAGGCCTTGATCGCCAAGTCTATCAACTGGCGCAAGGCAGATTCATCCAGTCGCACTGGCACGATCAAGCGCCCCGCCTCAACTCTCGCCTTACACCCCACGAGCGCGCCCACCAACACCATCAAAAGTAGGAGTATCTGCACTTTTCGCATCGCATCACCTCGCAAGATCTAAAAACTAACCGCATGCAACGAGGTGATTCTAACCCAAAACGCGTGGCGAATGGTGAAAAAAAGCGCAAGGTAGGGCGGCCCAATGGGGCAAACAAGTGGAGGGGAGGGTCAGGCCGGCTGGCTCACCACCGCGGTGTAAACGTTGAAGCGCGGCGGACGCTCAAGGTGCTTTTTGACCGCACACTGTTCGGCAGAACGCACCAACGCATCGTAGTATTTCTGCGGAAAGGTCGGCGGTACCTGGATCTCCAGTTCCACCTCGTCCACCAAGCCAGTCAGCGGATTGCTGCGCACGCGCTGGATGATGCGCATACCTTCGGTTGGCAAGCCGCGCTGGCGGCAAAAACCCAGTACGTAGATCCCCGCGCAGGTGCCAATCGAGGCGAGGAAGACAGCAAACGGCGTTGGCGCTGAACCTTCACCGCCGCCCATCGGGGGCTGGTCGGTTTTCACCGTATAGGGGCCAAAGTGCGCGTCCACGCGCGCCCCGCCCGGAAAATCAATGATCATCTCCATAAGTAATCGCTCCCTTAAACGCAGATTGTAGCTGGGTATCACTTATTCAGATGCGCTGGGGGCTGAAAAGTTGCAGCCGTTCTCGCCCTCGACACCGGCTGGGGTTGAGGCCGCCAGAAGTAATACCAGTAACAGAAAACCGCTAGCGAGTAGAGCATCAACGTGCCGATGAACGCCGGGCCAAAGCCGTAGTGCACCTGAATCCAACCGCTCACGGTGGGGCTGAACGCCCAACCGAAGTTGTTGGCCATGCTGACTAAGCTGGCTACCGTCCCGCGCGCCTGGGGTTCCACACGTTCCATCACAAAGGCCTGATAGACCGGCAGCCCCATGTTCATCAGCGTCAGACGGATGTAGTAGGCCGCTGCGCTCACCTCGAACCAGGGGGCAAAGCCCATCAGAAAGAGGAAGGGAATGGAAAGCGCCTGGGTAACCACCACCAATTGCACCTTACCCCAGCGATCCGCCAGGGGCGGCGCTACAAGCAGCCCTAACCCCATCGCCAGTGACCCCCAGGCAAAGAGCGTGCCGATCACGGGGTCGGGTTGATGGTGCACCTGGCGGTAAAACACATTCATAAAGGGCATGATCAGCCCGGCACCAATTGAGGTGAGAAAAGTGGGCAGGATCAGTTTGCCCATGGTCCCCCAATGGCGGTAGAGATAAGCAAACGGGGTAAAGAGGGAACGCTGCCCTGCGGCCAAGCGCACCGGTTGCAGGAAGAACAAGGGCAGGATGCCCAGCACCCCCCCAGCCACAATCGTCGCCAACGCCAGCGCATACGCCTGAGCACTGGTGGGCGAGACCCCGCGCAGCGCTCCCAGCCAGGTGGGCAAGTACCCGCCAATCCAATTACCCACGAAGGCAGAGGCCGTTTGCAATCCCGATGCGAACGAGAAAAGATAGGTGCGCTCCTGTTCGCGGCTGTTTTCCATCAGGAAAGGTCCCATGGTCACGCCGCTGAGGCTCTGCGCCAGCCCCAGCAGTGCATTCATAATCAGAAAGACACCTGCCGAGGGGAAAAGCACCATGATCAGCACTGCCACCCCGCTTAGCCCGCTACCCAGGAGCAGCGCCGGTTTATGCCCCAGGCGATCCACCAGGTACCCCATAGGTAGGGCCGACAGCAAGGCAGTCAGACTGCTAAGGGCGATCAGCGTGCCCAACAGGGCCTCATCATACCCTAGGCTAAGCACATAGAAGTTGAACAGCAGCCGGAACACCCCCATGGCCGCGCCACTCAGGACGACGCTGAGCAGGTAAAGGCGAGCGTTGAGCGAGAAAGCCCGCAGTCGTGTAGCGTAGAGGCGCACAACATCCTCAAAGCGATGAGTCAAAGGTAACATCGAAACAACTCCGGGGGCATTAGGGTGTGGGCGGGGCTTCTGAAACGTCCAAAAAGGCCTCTAAGTCAGCATAGACCCGTCGAACAGCCGCAGGGTGTAGGGCATAAAGGCGCTCCCCCTCGCGGGTGATGGTGATGTGCACCAAGCCGGCCACGCGCAGGGCCTGTAAATGGTGTACTACGGTAGGCGCACGCAGGCGCAAGCGGCGCGCCAGTTGGGCAGGAGTCTGGGGGCCTTGGGCCAGGTAGCGCAAAATGTGCAGGCGCGTGGGGTCAGCCAGAGCCTTGAGGCGGTTGAGCAGCATCTCGGGCAGGTTCTCGCCTGGCAGCAGGGATTGCTGCGGCGGACGGCAGCCGAAGACCAGCATCCACCGTCCTGGCCTGACCAGGCTGTAGAAAACCAGCGGTGTGCTCCAGTAGGAGGGCACTAGTACCAGTTCTGGGGCACCTTCCAGAGCCTCAAAGTGCACCCCGCCCGAAAGCACCTCCAACAGGTTGGGTAAATCAGTGCGGCGTGCTAGGGCTTGGGCTTCCTCCAAACCGCGTGCCAGCCAGGGACGCAGGCGGGCTTCCTCTTCCTGGAAGAAAACACGCCAAAAGGTCTCCAGGGCTTCCAGGTAGGCGCTGCCAAACGCTTCAGCCTGTGCAGCCGCGTGCAGCAATGCCTGAAAGGCCTCAGGGCGTAAAGGGCGCCCACGACGCGTCAGCGCCTCACGCAGGATCTCCCGCTCCTCTAGGCTTACCTCGCCATGAGTCATCAAATGCTCCAGGGCCTGCCCCGCTGCAGGGGTAAAATCACCCCGCCAGAGCAAGGCCTGCAGGCGCTGGGTAGGTGGAAGGGCTGCCAACGCTTGCAGTGCTGGGTAGGCCTCTTTGGCCTGCTCTGGCAACCCATGCAGCCAAGTCAGCGGCACGCCCATAAAGGTTTGCGCTGTTTCCAGGAGGGCGCGTTGGGGTGCTGGCAGCCGCGAGCGCATCCCCGCCGCCCAAGTAGGACGCACGCCAAAATCCTGTGGGTGGTGCAAAACGTACAGGGCAATGAAAAAATCGTAAGCGCTTCCGCTTTCCCAGAGCAGAGTGGTCATCCCAACCTTATTAGATAATTATCTAATACATAAGATCATAATCGAATATGGGCTTTCTGTCAAACCCCCTACCCTGCCGCCTCGTTCAGCGCAGTGGAAGTGCACAGTCCCACACAGTACGCTTCTCTCAACAACTTGTGGTCCGCATGAGCTCTTGACAAGCGCGGAGTGGGTTATAATTAGAGCATTCCAGGAAAGGGAAATAACGCGCGGTCAGAGATTGCGCTTTGAGCCCGAGCATTTATTAACAAGATAATTCCACCCTTTGGCATGTTCCAGGCACTGACGTTTCAAAGTCCTGGTTTTCATCGCACATACTATTAGACGTCTGGGGTAACCCTTGGTTCAACCAGGTTGGTCCCTTCATGCTTCGATATAAGGACGGCTGAACACCCATATGTGGGTTCTACACGCGCACTGGCGCCCTCCTAAGCGCCCAACCGACTCGGGTGGAGTGCTCTTCTGGGCTGAGGACCTCGCCAGCCTCGCTTTCTCCACCCCTCCTCCGACCAATGGGCACGGGAAAACGCACGAACATCCCTTCTGTGTGCCACCTGAAGGGCTGCGTCAGCGTCTTGGGGAAGGCACACCGCTAGCCGAAGCCACGCCTGAAATGGCCCTCCTGAGTCTGCCCTCGGATGAACACGCCCCCTGGCCCTCCCCCGAACTCAATCCGCTGTATGAGATGGACCAGGCCAGCACGCCCCGCCTGCGCGCCTGGCGGGTCAGAGGGTTGTGGCTGCCAATTGCCAAAGCCTTCAGTATCCTGACCACACTGCCCCCCAATGGCGTGCCGGGGCAGGTGCACCTGGGACAAGATACACGCTACTGGCAGGTGGTGTGCAACTTGATATTGGAGATCCTGGCCCAGCAGAAGTATCTACCCACCCTACAGCCACCAAGCGGGCCACGAGGGCAGTACCTGGCGCGCTGGCAGCCCGTCTTGGACAGTCCTAATGATGCTCAGCGCTTACTGCACCTAGAGCAGGCCATGCCCTCGGTGTGCCGTGCCGAACGCCAGCCAAACCTACGCGGGGCGCCGGTGTTCCCCGCAGCACGCCTCCTGTTGGATGCTTTCATCAAGAACACCACCGACGCGCTGGTACGCACCTGGGGGCGCAGCCAAATGCCCCTCATTCCGCCTAATTCGGATCAGATCCAGGATCGCTGGTTAGAGGCTCTTTTTCGCCCTGACCCGGTCGTGCGAGCCTCCCTCGCCCAAGTGCGCGCCCTGCACAGCACCCTGCAAGCCTGGTTGCGCAACTTGCAGGTGGCAGGGGATGAGTATTTCCGCGTTGCCCTCCTGCTAGAAGCACCGCCCGCCTCTGAACAACCCAGTGCCGAAGGTACCTGGGAACTGCACTACCTGCTTCAATCCCGCAGCGACCCCAGCCTGTTGATTTCAGCGGAGGACATCTGGTTTAAGTCGCCGCGCGAATTGGCACTTCTGAGTGATCGTCTGATCGCCCCACAAGAGCGCCTCCTGGCCGGCTTGGGGTACGCGGCGCGCTTCTTCCCGCCCATCCTTACCAGCCTGGCCGCTCGCCATCCCACTGGCATCAGCCTGGATACGCCGGCAGCATATCGCTTCTTGCGTGAGGTGGTGCCCATCTTGGAACAGGCCGGGTTTGGCCTTCTGACTCCGCCGTGGTGGAATCAACGCGGCGCACGCCTAGGGGTGCGTGTGCGTCTCAAGCCAGCCACACCTCAAATTCCCGGGGAAGCAAGCGGCCTGCTTAACCTCACCTCGCTGGTACGCTTTGAGTGGGAACTTGCACTTGGCGAGACCACCCTGACCCGCGAAGCGTTTGAAGCCCTAGTGGCGCTCAAATCGCCACTGGTGCAGGTGCGCGGTCAGTGGGTCTTATTGGATAGCGCACAGGTCGAAGCGGCCATTCGTTTCTGGGAAAAGCAGCGCCAGAGCGCCGAGGTCACCCTGCTTGAAGCCACCCGTCTAGCGCTGGGCAGCGAACAGATGCACGACCTGCCCATTAATGCCGTGGAAGCAGAAGGTTGGCTGGCTGAATGGCTGGAACGGCTCAAAGAGCCTCAACGCCTGACCGAGCTGCCCCAGCCGCGCTCACTGCAGGGTGAACTGCGCCCCTATCAGCGCCTGGGATTCTCGTGGTTGGCCTTCTTCCGCCGCTACGGTCTAGGAGCGTGTCTAGCCGATGACATGGGGTTGGGTAAGACCATCCAGACCCTGGCCTTGCTCCTCTACGAGAAAGAGCAACATGGACAGTTGCCCGGACCGGTGTTACTGGTCTGCCCCACCTCCGTGGTCACCAACTGGCAGCGCGAGGTTGAACGCTTTGCACCCTCGCTGCGCTTGCTGATCCATCAAGGGCCTAACCGCCTGCGCGATGAGGCTTTCCGCCAGGCAGCGCAAACGGTGGATATGGTAGTGACCAGTTATGCCCTGTTGCGCCAGGACCAGGCTCTGTTGGAGTCGCTGGAGTGGTTCGGCGTGATTTTAGATGAGGCTCAAAACATCAAGAATCCTTCATCGCGCCAGAGCCAGGTTGCACGACGCCTTTCTGCCCAATTCCGCGTGGCGCTGACCGGCACACCGGTTGAAAACCGCCTGGATGACCTGTGGTCCATTATGCACTTCCTCAACCCCGGCTACCTGGGCTCACTACAAGCCTTCCGCCGTGAGTTTGCCCTGCCCATCCAGCGTTTCGGCAATCAGCAGGCTGCCCAGCGCCTGCGGCGCATGGTAACGCCGTTCATCCTGCGCCGTGTCAAAACCGACCCCCGTGTCATCCAGGACTTGCCCGAAAAGATTGAGGTCAAGCAGTACTGCACCCTCAGTGAAGAACAGGCCACGTTGTATCAGGCGGTAGTGGATAGGACCTTGGCTCAAATTGAGGAAAGCCAAGGCATGCAGCGGCGCGGCCTGATCTTGAGTATGATCACCCAATTGAAGCAGGTGTGCAACCATCCCGCGCAATACCTGCACCAGCCGCTGGATGAACGTCTGGAGAGCGCCCTCCAAAATGGACGTAGCGGTAAATTAAACCGCCTCATCGAGATGCTGGAAGAAGTGATCGCCTCAGGCGACCGTGCGCTGGTCTTCACCCAGTTTGCCGAGATGGGGGAACTGCTCGCCAGGGCCCTCCCCCTGCACCTAGGGGTTCCCGTTTATTTCCTCTACGGCGGAACCCCACCGCGTCAACGCGAACAGATGGTGCGCCGTTTCCAGGAAGATGAACACAGCCCGCCCATTTTCATCCTTTCGCTCAAGGCGGGCGGTCTGGGCTTAAACCTGACCCGCGCCAACTACGTTTTCCACTTCGATCGCTGGTGGAATCCGGCAGTGGAAAACCAAGCCACCGATCGCACGTTCCGCATTGGGCAAACGCGTAACGTGCAAGTGCACAAATTGATCACCCAAGGGACTCTGGAAGAGCGAATCGATGAACTGATCGAATCGAAAATCGGCTTAGCCCAATCCATCATTGGTGAGGACGAATCCTGGCTCACTGAACTAAGCAACGAGCAACTGCGCGACCTAGTGGCCCTGCGCACCCACGGGAAAGAGGCTTATGAGTCGGCTCAATGATCTTAACGATCACGAATCTTACGCCTGGGAACCCCGCACGCCTCGCAAAGCTAAAGGGGGGATCAAAGCCATTAGCGCGCGAGGTGACTTTGGCAAGCACTGGTGGTCACGCCGCTGGATCCAGGCCCTGGAGCAGATTACCGACCTGCGCCGGCTGCAACGTGGACGTGCCTACGCCCGTGCCGGGCAGGTCCTGCGGATTGAGGAGCGCGAAGGTGAGATCGAGGCGCTGGTGCAAGGCACGCGCCCACGGCCTTACAGGGTAACCATCCGCCTCACTCCTCTCACCTCTCGCCAATGGGAAAAGGTGCTGGATGTGCTGGCTGACCAAGCAGTCTTTGCCGCCCAACTGCTGGCCGGCGAGATGCCCCCGAACATCGAGGAAGCCTTTGCCACTGCTGGGGTCAATCTCTTTCCCACCGCCCGCGGCGACCTTTTCACCGCTTGTTCCTGTCCCGATCCAGCCAATCCCTGCAAGCACATTGCAGCCACCCACTATATCTTGGGCGAGCGTTTTGACGAAGATCCTTTCCTGCTCTTTCGCATGCGCGGACGCACTCAGGAACAGATCCTCGAAGGGCTGCGCAAGCGCCGCGGTGTGACCGACAAGGCAGTCCCGCACCGCGCACCGCAGCCATCCCCCGCCAAACGCGAACGTCCTCAACCCCTCGAAGCGGATTGGGAACCCTTCTGGACCTTACATAGCCCCCTGAGCGGCTTCCCCCTCTATGTCCAGCCGCCAGTTATCGCTCAGCCCTTGCTTAAGCGCCTGGGTGACCCAGAGATCGCCGTCGGCCTGAGCTTGAGCGCCCAACTGGAAGCCATGTACGAGGCAGTGACACAAATGGCGCTCTTCTTGGCCTACGGGGATATTGGAGCACCGAGCAGTGAAGAGAATGACTCACCAGCGGAAAATGGGATGCGTTAGACGCTTGAAGTGGTAGATAATAAAGGGGGCATTCAACACAACCGCATAGAGGAGGACCACCCCCACCACCATTAACACAAAAATGACCAGTGCCCCTGTTCGCTCTTCTGGTGGGGCGAACAAAAAGCGTAGAAATGTGACTGCAAAGAGAATACCGATCACCAGCACAATGCTCCAGAAAATGAGTGGATGGATGTAAAACGGAAGAGGAGGAACCGGCGGAAGGTTAAAAGGTAAAGGGGGCATGAGTGCGACTCCTTCACAGCAGATCATTTTTTCGGGTGGGCTGGGTTGATATTTTTTATGATAGTAAAATTTTAGCGATGAGTCAAAAGACAAGCCCCTTCAATCTGCGCCAAACCTGGGCTCTGTGGGCCGGTCTGGCACTGGTGGGTCTCTTGACCCTTGGGCTTGGGGTCACCGTGCTAGCGCGCAACGCGGGTCACCTCACCTACGTGCTGGACGATGCTTACATTCACTTGGCGATGGCACGGAGCCTGGCTCAGTATGGGGTATGGGGAGCGACTCCCTACGCCTTTTCATCTTCATCCTCTTCCCCGCTGTGGACCGGAGGGCTGGCGCTGCTGATGCACCTTATTGGCAACTTCCCCACCCTGCCCTTCTGGCTCAACCTGGGGCTGTCAGTGATTCTGATCGTGCTGATATACGGCTATTGGGTGCAGCACGGCTTAAGCCAACCCCAAGTTGCCCTGGCCCTGGTGCTCCTGATCCTAGCCATGCCGCTCTTGCCCATGATTTTCAACGGCATGGAGCACATTCTCCACACCATCCTCACATTGGCTTTCCTATTGGCCCTGGAGCGCGCCCTATTATCATCCGCGCCGAGATCCACCTACCTCAGCCTACTAGCATTGGCCCTGCTCCTGCCACTCGTGCGCTACGAAGGTCTGTTCCTCATCGCGGTCACAGCCGCCGTATTAACGTGGCAACGCCGTTGGCGGCTGGGACTGGCGTTGGTGGGATCCGCCCTGCTTCCCATCACCCTGCTCGGACTGTGGTTCGTCCAGCAGGGCTGGTGGTTCCTACCGGTCACCCTGTTGATCAAAGGGGCACCCGGCACGGGGCAAAACCCGTTGGACCTGCTAAGGGCATTAGGAGTGCGCCTAGGGCACAACCTGGGTCATGCCCCCCAAATGGGACTGCTACTACTCGGCCTGGGAATCAGCCTCTGGAGCGGGTGGCGCCGGGAACGGCGTCTGGAGGGTGAAAACACCTTACTTCTGATCGTAGCCGTAGCCACACTGATCCACTTAATGCTGGCCTCGGTACAGGGGTTTGCACGCTATCAGGCTTATTTGGTCGCCTCTGCCATAGTGGTGCTGACGCCTCCGCTAATGCGACTCGACTTACGTCGGTGGTTCTCCACCCCTTGGCTGGCCGGCCTTGCCCATTCCCTAGTGGTGGCACTCATCCTGGCCGTGCCGGTACTGGCAGGGGCTTACTTCACCCTTGCGGTGCCCCGTGCAAGCGCGAACATTTACCAGCAGCAGTACCAGATAGCCCGCTTTGTGGGTCGGTTCTACCCTCAGGGAACGGTTGCCTTAAACGACATCGGCGCCGTGGCCTATTTTACCAACGCTCACATCATTGATCTGGTGGGACTGGCCACCCGCGATATCGCCCAGGCGCGCCTGGGCGGGACGCTAGATGCCCCAACCATTGATTGGATTACCCGCCAGGCCGGTGCTGATCTGGCCATTGTGTATGACGCATGGTTTCCCGGGCAATTACCATCTCACTGGTACAAGGTGGGAGAATGGGAGATCCCCGACAACCTCGTTTGTGGGGACGCAACCGTGTCGTTCTACGCCCTGCGGGAGCAGGACATCCCAACCTTGCGCGCACACCTGCGGGCTTTTGCCCCGCAACTCCCCCCACAAGTACAACAACGCGGCACCTACCTGAGGCCCTGAGTGCTCGACTTACTCGCGGTACAATAGGTGACATGACAACACACTCTGATCGGCGCTCCCATTGGCTGTTGACCTTGGCCGTCTTATGCGGGCTCGTGGGCGCTGGCCTGCTCTTGGTGGGATTGGAGCGCACCGTCCCGGTGCGAGTAGACGGGGAGTGGTGGGGAATACGCACACGTGCCCTGACCCTGGGCAGCCTTCTGCGCGCCGCCAATCTTGCCCCCCGCCCCGAAGACCGCCTTCTCCCCGCCCGGCCCGCCCTCACGCCCTGGTGGAACGCTCCGCTCATCCTCGAACGCGCCCGCCTGGTGCGCCTTGCGCTCTGGCCGGAGCACCGGGGCACGGCCTTTAGCAGCGCCGAACGCATCCCGGCCAACCTACTGCTGCAGGCGGGTGTGCGCCTTTTTCCCCACGATCGTATCTATTGGCAGGGCCAGCCCATTGACCCTTATCAGCCATTACCCCCCGCTACTGCCTACCACCTGGAGATACGCCGCGCTATCCCGCTCACCTGGCAAGATAACGGGCGGTCGGGTACATGCTACTCTGCCGCGGTTACCTTGGGGGAAGCGTTGACCGAATGTGCTCTGCGCTTGGAAAATGGGGATCAGATAAGCCCTGCACCCGACACCCTTCTCACTCCTGGCATCCAGGTAACGGTGAGGCGCGCCCGTTCCTTGCAGGTTCAGACGAGTGGAACAACACTCACCCTTAGAAGCAGTGCCGCCACAGTTGGTGAAGCCCTGGCCGAAGCCGGGATCGCGCTGCAAGGACTGGACTACAGCCAACCCCCAGAGGATCAACCCCTGCCGGTAGATGGGATCATCCGCGTCGTGCGCGTGCGCGAAGAGGTGCTCCTGGAACAAAAAGTCCTGCCTTTCAAGAACGAGTACGAACCTGACCCGGATACCGAGTTAGATCAGCGCCGTGTTATCGAACCTGGCGAGTACGGTATTGAGGTTAACCGTCTGCGTGTGCGCTACGAGGATGGGCAGGAGATCAGACGTACGGTAGAAGCCGAATGGGTGGCCAAAGCGCCTAAACCCCAGCGGGTGGGCTACGGTACAAAGGTAGTCATCCGTACCCTGGAAACCCCGCAGGGCCCGCTGGAGTATTGGCGGGCGGTGACCGTTTACGCCACGTCTTACTCCCCCTGCCGCCTAGGGGTAAATCGTTGTTCCACTGCCACCGCCAGCGGCCTGCCCCTGCAACATGGTATTATCGCCGTCACCCGCACGTGGTATTCCTGGATGCTAGGCCAGCGCCTCTACGTTCCCGGTTACGGCATCGGCGTGGTCGCCGATGTCGGCGGGGGCGTGCCCGGGCGCTACTGGATTGACCTGGGGTATAGCGACAACGACTACCAGCCCTGGCATCAGTACGTCACCGTGTACTTTCTCACCCCCGTACCAAGCGCCATCCCATGGATTCTGCCCTAGATTTACCGCCGCTCAACGTACCGCAACTGCTGCGCCAACACGGCCTGCAGCCCAAAAAATCGTTGGGGCAGAACTTCCTTTATGATCCCCATATCTTGCAACGCATTGTGGCGGCGGCCGAGATTCCACCTCAAGCCACGGTTTTGGAGGTAGGAGCAGGGTTGGGCACTTTGACGCGCTACTTGGCACGGGCTGCCCGGCGCGTGGTAGCGGTGGAACTGGATGGGCGGCTGATCCCCTTACTGCGCGAAGTGCTGGCCACGGCGCCCAATGTCATCCTACTTCAGGGAGATATCTTGACCCTTGACCTAACCCCGCATCTTGGCAAGGCAGATCCATTCCTGGCGGTGGCGAACATCCCCTACTACATTACCTCAGTCCTCATCCGACGCTTGTTAGAGGCGCCGGTACGCCCACAACGCCTGGTCCTGACGGTACAGCGCGAAGTGGCCGAGCGCATCTGCGCCGCGCCGGGTAAGATGAGCCTGTTGGCGCTTAGCGTACAGGTTTATGGACACCCGCGCTCGGTGGGGCGCATCCCGGCCGGGGCCTTTTATCCCCCACCCAAGGTGGACTCCACCATTCTGCGCGTGGATTTATATCCGCAGCCGCGCCTACCAGCGGCGGATCTGCCAACTTTTTTCCACCTGGCGCAGGCGGCTTTTGCCCAGCGCCGCAAGACCCTGCGCAATGCCCTGGCGGCGGGATTGGGTTGGCCACCCACTCGCGTAGAAGCCCTCCTGCAAAGAGCCGGGATCGACCCCCAACGCCGCGCTGAGACGCTCAGTTTGGAGGAATGGGAGCGGGTGCTCCAGGCTTATCACCACCTGGAAGAATAATGTGAGGATGGTTTGTTCTGGCTCATCGCCCGCTGGTGTCGCAAATCTGCGTACTGACTCAGCAGCAGCCACACACGGTAGGCGGCCTCAATTTGGATGCGTAAATTCATCTTAGATTGCCCCCAGCGCCGGTCGGCAAAGTGAATCGGGATTTCGCGGATGCGCAGTCCGTGCAAGTGCGCCAGGTAAGCCATCTCAACCTGGAAAACATACCCATTGGAACGCACACGTTCCAAGGGCAGGCGCTGCAATGCTTCGCGCCGCCACAGGCGGAAGCCCCCTGTGGCATCCTGCACTGGAAGGTGGAGAATGGTGCGGGCATAGGCATTGCCAAACCCGGAGAGCCAGCGCCGCCAGAACGGCCAGCGCTCATCCAGCGACCCGCCCGGCACATAACGCGAGCCGATAGCCAGATCGCAGGTTTCAAGGGCGGCTGCTAGTTCCACGACTTTAGCCGGCGAGTGCGAAAAATCGGCATCCATCTGCCCCACCGCATCGGCGTCCTCCATGGCCAGACGAAACCCCTGAATGTACGCCGTGCCCAACCCCAACTTACCCGGCCGGTGTAAGACACGCACCCGCCCCGGCCAGCGCTCGTTAAGACCTTCGGCAATCTGGCCGGTGCCATCAGGGCTGGCATCATCCACGATCAGTAAACGCAGTTCGGGCAAGGGCAAAGCAAACAGCGCTTCGGCTAGGCGGGGCAAGTTTTCGGCTTCGTTGTAGGTGGGGATGACTAAGATGATTTTCATGCCCCGCGCGCCTCTACTAGTTCCAAAAGCGCCGCGCGCAGCCCTGCTACAGAGTCGGGCAACGTGGAAGGCGCGAAAGAGCGCAGCACCACACTCAAGCGTGAACCCTCAAAGCGCCCCTCTTGCAGATCCTCACTCCGGTAAAACAACCCTAAGGCTTGGTCCAGTTGACGGGCCAGGCGTTCCCCCAAGCCACTTCGAGGACCGGCGGTCACAATTAAGACAAAGGTGGTGAGATCTAAGTGTCCTAAAAAAGCGGAATCATCCGCCGCATCAAGCAGCTGGCGCCCCAGAAGCAAGGCCACCGCCCGCAACGCATCATCGGCTGCCACGAACCCGTAGGCCTCCCGAAAGGCTTCCAGGTGACGTAACCCCACCACCCACAAGGAAAGCGCAGGGTACGTCGCCAGCCAGTGCGCCAACGCCTCCTCCACCAAGGCACCTTGAGGCAATCCAGTGACCGGATGGGTCAGCGATTCGCGCCGCGCACGGCTCAATGCGTTTCGTACACGCAGACCTAATTCGCGGATATCAAAAGGCTTGGTGATGTAATCATCGGCTTCCAGTTGCAGCCCTTGTAGTTTATCCTGCCGCTCGCGCTTTTCGGTCAGGAAAATGATAGGGATATAGCGGGTGCGGCGCCGGGCACGCAAGCGCCGTGCAACCTCAAAGCCGTCAATATCCGGCAGACGAATATCGAGGATAACCAGATGGGGCAACTGCTCCGTAGCCGTTCGAATCCCATCTTCCCCCCAGTTGGCAGTAAGCACCCGGTAGCCCTGTTCCTTGAAAAACGTGGCCAGCATCTCGGCCACGTCCAAGTCATCTTCAATAATCAACAATGTGAATGGGGTGACAACCTCGCTCATGATTAGCCAATTGGCTCTTTAAAGATCACAAACTCGCACACCGGATCCCCCATTGCCACACATTTCGACTCATTGACCCGGAATTCTTGCCCGCCTGAGACCCACTTGAGACCTTCCTGAAGTAGTCCCACAGCCATGTAACAATCGGGGCGGTCACTCTTACGTCCCCAGCATACCGGACAGCGGTGAATGGTGTAAATGAAATGGGTGTCTTTTTCCTCAACGGTGGAGTATTGATCGCTGGTGGTGCTGAAGATCTTGGCCATCGCTGGCAGGCCAATGCGCAGTTTGGCCTGCAAAGGCAGGACCTTAAACGCCAGGTCACCTACCCCCGCTAGGGCGCCGAAATGCCGCAGGCCATCTTGGAAAGTGGCCCGTCCCGCCCGCAGCGCCAACCCACGGCCACCGCGCGGGCCATACATCTCTTCCAGCGCACCGTTGATTGCCGAAAAATCGGCAAAATCAAATTGCCGTTCCAGGTTATCGGGGGGGTAATTGTCAATCAGGTGTTGCAGATTGGCCAGGTTGAGGATGGCATTGACGCCGTTCTTCCCCATAACATCTTCAAGTGCCAGCAGGGCAATACGGGCAATTTTGTTGGGGTAGTAATAGCCGCTTTTCGGGATCGCTTCCATGGTCAGGACTCAAATCAACTTGGCAAGGTCTTCGGCGGCACGGCGCATATCCAGGAAGATCAGGCCCAGTTTGGCCTGCTCGCGTGCCAGAGCAGTGAGCACAGCTTCCTCACCCACCGACATCAACACCACATAGCCCTTCTGGCCCTTGATATAAACCTGATCGAGGGCGCCCCGCCCCAGTTCATTGGCAATGCGCTCGCCCAGCGAGAGCATTGCCGCCGACATAGCCGATACGCGATCCTCCTCCACGCCCTGCGGGAGCGCTGAGGCAATCGTCAACCCATCCAGGCTGACTACCGCCGAGGCTTCGATATCGGGCGAAGAGGCCTGTAGTTCGCGCAACCGCTCTACCATGAGTTGAGTGCGAGATTTGGTCAAGGCGGCAACTCCTTCTTATGCGAATTTCGCACGGTTAGCGGGGAAGCAAATTTGACGTTTACTAATTTAGCACAGCCCCCCTTTGGTGTCAAGCACACCCCTCGGTGGCTTTGCAGAAGTGTAAGGGGGGATCATTTTCAGGCGCAAAGAATAAATTGTCCATACAAGTTATTGAAATGGCCCCGCGATTGTGTTATGCTAGGGATGCACCATTTGCAATCCCCAAACGTGAAAAATAGAATGGGGGGTGAAGGGGGAGGTCACCGCGATAGTATAGAAAGGCAAACGATCATGTCAAACCCATCTTACCAATATCTAATCGTGGGTTCAGGCGCGGGTGGGGCAACTATAGCGCGTGAACTGGCCAAACGGGGGCAATCGGTAGTGGTCATCGAAAAGGGCCAAATCGAGGCCTCAGTAGGCACATTTTTGAACGCCCTCAGATATTTTGATGCCAATAAAATCACTCGGGTTCCCAAAAAATCCAAGCAGGGGGTCATTATCTGGCGCACCTTTATGGCCGGAGGCACCACGATGGTGGCGGCGGGAAACGGTGTGCGTTGCCTTGAACGTGAGCTGGCTGGGTATGGCATAAGCCTGGAAGAAGAATTCATCGAAGCAGAGCGTGAAATGGGTATTGCTCCGCTGCCCGACCTATTGTTATCCCTGGGTGGTCGGCGCATTCGCGAGGCCGCTCAAGCGTTGGGGCATCAAATGGAGGCAATGCCCAAATTCATTGACCCCGCGATCTGCAAAGCCTGTGGTCACTGTTCGCTTGGATGCTCCAAAAACGCGAAGTGGACCGCCTTGAATTACCTGCTCGAAGCCCAGCAATTGGGGGTGACCCTAATGTTTAATACGACCGTGCAACGGGTAATCCTCCATAATGGGAAGGCTACGGGGGTCGCGGTTAAAAGTCCAGGGGGTGAAACCGAGATTCACGCTGCGATAATTATCTTAGCCGCTGGGGGAATTGGGACACCTATCATCCTACAGAAAACGGGGATCACTGAAGCCGGTAGCAACCTGTTTGTAGATTTACTAGTCAATACCTACGGCGTCACCGATGATTTTGGAATGCTCAACGAGCCTCAAATGGCATTAGTGGATCTTGAGCACCATGCCACACAGGGGTTTCTGCTCTCTACGTACGTCAACCATTCACGCGAGGTACGCTTGATTGAACTCGGGTTGGAAGGGTATGCCCTACCGGCGAATCGCCTGATCGGACTGATGACGAAGATCGCCGATGAAGCTTCCGGCCAGGTATTTGCCAATGGCAGCATCTCAAAAGCAGTCTCGGTAGCCGATCATGAGAAACTCAGGGCAGGCACGATGATGGCGAGAGAGATCTTAATTCACGCGGGTGCCCGGCCCGAGTCCATTCGGTATTCCTTGCCCCAAGGCGCTCACGTCGGTGGCACGGCAGCGATTGGTCGCATCGTTAACTCGGATTTGAGGACCGACATCCCCAATCTTTATGTGTGTGATGCCAGTGTCTTGCCTCGCTCTCCTGGTCTCCCACCGATTCTGACCATTGTGGCCCTAGGGAAGCGTTTAGCCCATCACCTAATGGGTAGGTGATAGGCACCGGAACAAACCCATTTGGTGATCGCTCTGTTTAAAGCCGCGAGAGGCCGCCGGAGATACGGCAGCCTCTCTTGCAGCGTCAGCGGGGGTTGACGCGTGGGGATTGGGTACAACCCAGGGAATTACCAGCCCCAACCTCGCCCATCGCGCAGGCCATGGCAACCCCAACCGAAACCGCCCTGGGGGGCATTTTGCTTCAGCCATTCGGCCTGTTGGCTGGTCAGTTTCCCCTCCTGGACGGCGCGATCCAGAGTGGCGCTGCGGGCCTCACTTATCTTGGCTTGGAGTTCATCGGTCGTCAGGCCCAGTTTCTCGGCCAGCGTGGCGAAGAATGTGTCTTTGAAATAGGTGCCCAGCGCCCAGGTACCCTGCTTCATTTGCTCGGCCTGTTCAGCGGTCAGTTTGCCGTTCTTTACCGCCAAGTCAAGGGCATCATTACGCGCCTCCTGCATCAGGGTGCGGAATTCCGCTACCGTCAGGCCCTTTTCCTGGGCGATTTGTGCCGGGGTGGTGCCGGTCTGAATCTTGGCTTTGAGATCATCCACGCTCATTCCCAATTTGTTGGCTAGCGCGGTCAGCATTTCATCCTGCAGGTAACCACCCCATGCCGTGCCCATCATCCCTCGTCCGCCCATCCTTCCCCAGCCATGCCGTCCCCAGCCCCAGCCAGGGGCCGTGAGGGTCGTCTCATCAGTCGAGGGAGTTGGAGTGGGGGCTTGGGCGTATACCCAGGCGATGCTGCCGAAGAGCAACCCCACTGCTAATAAAGCGCCCAATCCAAATAATAAAACTTTCTTGCTCATACGAGTTACCTCCGTTTGAAAAGGGTATTGTCACATCTTGCAGCCCAAAGGATAACAAAAGGCTATGAAGAATTTATGAAGTTGCAACGAAGAGAGTTTGAAGATGCCTTACCCCTCATCGCCAATGGTTTTGTGAACAAAGTAACAAAGTTGACGAAAATGGACAATGCCCAGTAAAATAGTGAAAGCCAAAGGAGTGTTATGAGCACGGTCAACCTCACTCGCGAACAACTAGAAGAACGCCTGTTAGCCCTTCATCGTGCCAGCCTGGAACTGGTGCGCGATGTTTCACTGGAATCACTGCTGGAGAAGATCGCCCGCTTGGCTTGCGAGCAGGTCAATGCCCAGTATGCGGCGGTTGGGGTGGTTGGCCCGGGCGGGGAGTTGGAGGCCTTCATCCCCGTGGGGATGAGCGCTGAGGAAATTCGTCGCATGGCCCATCCCCCCCGTGGCTTGGGGCTCATCGGCGCGCTGATGCGCAGCGAGAAACCCATCCGCCTGCGCGATGTCACCAGCGATCCCCGCAGTGTGGGGTTTCCCCCTCACCACCCTTTTATGACGTCATTCCTGGGAGTGCCGATCCGTCAAGGCAACCGCCAGCTCGGACAGATTTACCTGACCAACAAGCGGGATGCCCCGGAGTTCACCGAGGAAGATGAACAACTCATCGAAATGCTCGCAGCGTATGCCGCAGTTGCCATTAACAACGCGCGCATCTACCGCCAGCTGGTTGAGCGCGATCGCATCCTCACCCGCCGTAACGAGAACCTGGCCCTGCTCAACGAACTGGCCTCGACCCTGGCAACCTCTTCAGACATTGACCAGATTCTGGATAAAGCGCTTACTCAGGTACTGGATTACCTGCAACTGGAAGCAGGAGAAGTCTATTTGCGTCAGGAAAATGGGCGCACCCTGCAGCGCATGTTGCACCGTGGCTCAGTGGTTGAGGCGCTGTGGCAGCACGAAGAATTCGCCCTGGGCGAGAGCATCATTGGCCAGGTTGCCAAACGCGATCAGCCCATTGTCTTCAAGCCGACTCCGCCCGATGGGCAGGACTTGCATCCACAGGTGATCTTGCAAAATTTTCAGCAGGTGGCCTGCCTGCCCATCCGCGGCCGCCAAGGTGTGTTGGGAGTATTGTGCGTGGCCAGTCGTCACGCCCGCCCATTGGACGATTTGGAAATGCAATTTCTGGCTACCATTAGTTCGTGGATTGGCCTGGCGATCGAAAACGTGCGCCTGAACCTGCAGAGCCGTCGCCTGGCGATTCTGGAAGAGCGTGAGCGCATCGGCATGGACCTGCACGACGGTGTGATTCAATCCATCTATGCCGTGGGGTTGACGCTGGAGCACGCACGCCTGTTGATTCACCAGGACCCGCAAGCAGCACTGCAACGCATTGAGCAAGCCATTCGCGATATTGACAGCACCATTCGCGATATTCGCGCCTACATCCTCGACCTGCGCCCGCGCCAACTCCAAAATGAAACCCTCATGCAGGGCATCCGTCGTTTGGTCAAGGAATTTCATGCCAATACACTACTCAATGTGGATCTGCAAGGCCCAGAGGACGACCTGGCTGGGTTACCCGAACTCCAGGCGGTAGCGCTTTTCCATATTTGTCAGGAAGCGCTGGCAAACATCGCTAAACACGCCCGTGCCCGCCATGTTGAGGTCACGGTATGGAAGACGCCTGAGCGGGTGTTGCTGGAAGTACACGACGATGGGCGCGGCTTTAATCCGACGCAGGTCAGCCAATCCATTGGACACGGCCTCTCGAACATGCAAACCCGTGCCCGCCAAGCAGGTGGAGAGGTGGAGATCATCTCCGAGCCCGGCGCGGGTACCACCATCCTGGCGTGGGTGCCGCTAACCAATGACGAGTAAACCCGATCCAGCGGAGCGTGCGGCGCGCATCCGCCATATGTTTGGGCAAATTGCCCCGCGCTACGACTTGGCCAACCGCCTGATGACGGCGGGGCTGGATTTGACCTGGCGACGTGAGGCGGTGCGCGGTTTGCACTTGCCGCCGGGAGCTCGTGTGTTGGATCTGGGCTGCGGCACTGGTGACCTTGCTCGCGAGGTGATGCGTCAGATGCCCAAGGTGCAGGTAGTGGCAGCTGACTTCACCTTGCCCATGCTCCTGCTGGGACGCCAGCGCGCCTTTCCTCACCCGCCTGCTTGGTGTGCGGCAGATGCCCTGGCTCTCCCTTTTGCCACCGGGTCGTTCGATGCCCTCGTCTGCGCCTTTCTGCTGCGCAACGTGGCCGATCTGCCCCAAGCCCTACGCGAGATCGCCCGCGTGCTCAGACCCGGCGGCCAGATTGCCATCCTAGAGACCACCCATCCCATTCCTCACCCCCTCCGTCCACTCCGCGATGTCCTGATGTTCAAGATGATCCCTTGGATCGGTGGAATGCTCACCGGCAAGCGCGAGGCCTACGAGTACCTGGCTCATTCTAGCGCTACCTTCCTCTCCGCCCCCCAACTGGCGGCTGCCCTAGAAACGGTAGGCTTCTCAGAGGTCCGTTTTGTGTATAAAATGATGGGCACTATTGCCATTCACTGGGGCCACACATGACCTCTTTGCATCCCCATGTTCCTATAATGGATGATTCCAAAGCCGCCCTGCGCGGTGCTCCCTCCTATGTTTGGCGCGCCGGCCAGGAGCGCCGCCTGCAAATGATCTTGGCCGCGGCGGAGGGGCGCGAACGAGGACGAGTGTTTGTGGACGGCTGCGGTGTAGGGCAATATCTAGCCCGCCTGGCCGAGTCGGCCCAACTGGCAGTTGGTCTGGATATTGAATGGGAACGCACCCGCGCGGCCTACGCCCGTCATTCCCGCGTGGTATGCGGCGCCGGTGAAAAACTCCCTTTTGGAGCCGCGTCGTTTGACCTTGTCCTCAGCCATGAGGTGCTGGAACACGTAGCCGACGACCGCCAGACCCTGGCTGAGATCGCGCGGGTACTGGCACCGGGGGGGCGGCTGGTGCTTTTCTGCCCCAACCGGGGGTATCCTTTTGAGACCCATGGCATTTACTGGCGCGGACGCTACCGCTTTGGCAACATCCCGCTGGTGAATTACCTTCCTCGGCGCTGGCGCGACCGCCTCGCGCCGCATGTGCGCGTCTATACCACGCGCGACCTAGCACGCCTGCTGGAGGGACTGCCGCTGCGCGTGGTGCGGCGCACGGTAATCTTCGGCGCCTACGACAACATCATCGCTCGCTTTCCACGGTTAGGGCGCTGGCTACGCGCCTTCCTACAAGGGTTGGAAAAAACGCCTCTACGCGCTTTGGGCCTTTCCCATTTTTGGGTGATTGAAAAAACGAGCCACTAGCGCGGGCGGAAGTCGTAAATGCCATCTGCGACCGGGTAAGTGCGCCCACAGGTCGGGCAGGTGATTTCAGGGGGCGTGTCGGCCAAGGGCTGATGCCCACAGACTGGGCAACGGAACGCAAAGGTTGAAGCCATCGAGGCTTCACCACGCACCCGCGCCCGCACAAAAACGCTGGGGGAAAGTTGCCACCAGTCTCCCGTCCACTGGGCCAGCCCATCCAACCCAACCAGCAGTCTTAGGGGGATAAGGCGCTTAAGGAAGCCAATTCGAAAGTGCGAAACGGTTAACTGGCGCTCAATGGCAAAGCCACTCAACGTCAGCCAAGTGCGCACCGTAGCGGGGTGAAAATCAAAATTCAGGGGGGCAAATTCCACCGGCTCTGGGGTAAAAGGACTCCACACCTGACGGCGCAGCAGGTAGCGCAAGATGGCCTTCAGATTGCATTTATTGGCAAATTCCAGAATAAAAACGCCCTGCGGGCGCAAAATCCGCCGAGCCTCTTCCAACACCCGCCGCGGCTCCACCATGTGATGCAGGGTGCGGATCATGGTGGCAGCGTCAAAGAAGCCGCTGACGAAAGGGAGGTGATACGCATCCCCAGCCACGTAAAGATAGCGCCCATCTCGCCCTAGGCGTTCTTGGGCCTGGTGTAACTGCGTGCGGGAATAATCCAGGAGCACAATGCGCTGGTAACCGTGATAGCGTGGCGTGTTCCGCCCTGCTCCCGCCCCAATTTCCAGCAGCCATTGCCCACCCTCAGGTGGCAGGAGGCGGCGCAAGGCCAGGGCTTCTACCGCATCCTCGTAGGCACGCCCACCCTGCTCCCAGAAGGAGCGTTGATAATCCGAACCCTCGTAATTACAAATCGGAGGCGTTTCCATTGATCATCCGGCGTAAAAATTGCGTCGGGCAGGTTTACCGGCGGCGCCCAGAAGGGCCGCCTTACTGCTGCTTCCTCTCGGACCTGACAGGGTTCGGCGGTTTCTGCCGCGCCGGTCCCACCCGAACGCGCCTTAATCATACCTTCCTCTGGGCTGGCTGTCAATCAAATGGGGTTGAGCGCTACTCCTCACGTGAGGGCAAGTCATCCTCACGTTCGGAGGGCAGGGCAACGGGTTCAGAGGGTAAGCTCTCAGTACGATAAGTCTCGGCCAGAGTGGTCACCAATGCCAGGAAAAAAGCCACCGCGCGCTTGATCTGGTCTGGCTGTGCCTGATACGGTTCACGCTCCGAGGCCTCACCCAACCGGCGCACCACGCGCAAGTGGGGGTGCAGTTCAAATTGCGCTGCCGGCACGCCCAACCGTTGCCAGACAAAGCGGGTAATTGTTTCCTGCCCTAGACGCCCATTGGCCGTGAAAGTACGATCCACATCCACCACCGAGAGCCATGGCCCAGAAGGGCGAAAACCGAATTGGTACAAGAGCGATAAGATACGCCGGCGCTCCGAAGGACAACTTTGACCGTGCAGCGTACCCAGCGCCAGCCCAAAATCACGATAGGCGGCACAACCGTGAAGGTCGATCACAAAGCGAATGCGGTGACGGTGCACAATATAGCGCAAGGCGCGCTTGTAAGGCGTTTCGGGATAAAAGCCGGGATCGGGATCGGCCAGGCGGTAGGTGTAAAGAGCATGTGCATCACTGAGTTCGGCCACCAAGCGCACCAGGGCAGCGGTGTAGTCCTCTTCCTCTTTTAACTGTCCCTCACGCATGTGGGCCGCACCATGAGGCGCCGAGAGCAGAATTGGCAACCGCCCCGGTTGGTAACGAAAATAGCGTTCTCCCGGCGCCGGTGGAGTTTTGTAGGAAACTTCGCTCTCTAGCGCCACCAGACGCTCTAACCAGGCGTCCATAGGTCCCCTTAGATGCGGCTGAAACGCTCACTCACCCGGTAACCGCGGCGCGTAGGGGTGCTCCCCGCCGCACAAAAGAGTTGAACGCAGGTGTCCGTCTGCTTATTGGCCTCGGCAGCCTGGTAAGCCTCGTAGGAAGACCAGAACGAGATGATCTGCCACTGCATGGGATCATCCACCGACTGCACCAATACCGAGTGCAGGAGATCCTTTGGGGGGTGACGCACAGCCTCGGCAAACGCCTTCTGGAGAGTACTCCAGTTCTCGCGTGAGACATATCCCATCAGCACGGTGACATACATGGTAGCCTCCTGGGCTAGCCCACACCCGCGGGGCACATGCCCAATTTCATTATACAAAATTTGCCCAGACAAGACAAAATTAACCCTTGGCACCGGCCCAGACTGGTTTTTGAAACTGCTCCCAAAACAATCCTTGATGCTATAATAAAAATGTTCATACAACCCTCGCCGCACCGATGGACCAGATCCAAGGTGCGGAATATTCATCCCCCTGGGGGGTCCCCAAGAAAGCGAGTTTGCATGATGAAGGGACGACGATTATTTTGGGGCAGCGCTCTATTGCTGCTGGGGGTCTTGTTATTGCTGGAAAACCTAGGCCTTTTGCCTTTCAGTGCCTGGGCGTTCTTTTGGCCACTGGCGTTGATCTGGCTCGGTATTTGGTTGCTCCTACGCCCCCGCGCGCGTCTGGAGGCACTCAGCCGCACAATCACCATCCCATTGGGAAACGCACGCGAAGCCCACTTACGCCTGGATCATGGCGCGGGGCGGCTCGTGCTGCACGCGCTGGAGGATGCAGGCACACTTTTCTTGCGTGGAGAGTGTGGCGGGGGTGTCCCCGAAGTGCGCCGCGAGGGCGAGCGCTTGGACGTGCGCCTGCGCCTGGAGCCCGATGCCATGCTCCTGCCCTGGGTGGAGGGTAGCGAGGGCTACCGCTGGGCACTGGCAGTTACCCCCCACCTGCCGCTCGACCTAGAGTGCCACCTCGGAGCCAACCAAGCGCACCTCGACTTGAGCCGCTTGCACGTGCGCCACCTGATCCTGGAAACCGGGGCCAGCGAGACTACGCTGATTCTACCGGCGCAGGGGCAAGGAAGCGCACACCTTAAGAGCGGGGTGGCCGCTTTGAAGATCCAAGTTCCGCCCACTATGGCCGCGCGCATCCATGTACAGAGTGGGTTGGCCGGGGTGAACGTGGATGCTCAGCGTTTTCCGTATGCCGGCGAGGTATATGAATCGCCCGATTACGCCACAGCCACCAACCGCTTCGAGATTCATGTGGAAACGGGTTTGGGCTCCGTCGAAATCTCTTAACCTGTCTTACGTAGATATAAGAGTAGGGAGTTTTTTAATTCTCTTTGAAGGAGGGAACCATGTCAGAATCACGCTGGCGCCTAATTGGCGGAGCGGCTCTCATCCTGACCGGGCTGCTGGCTCTGGTCAGCCTGTGGTTGGAGGTCAGCCTGGTGGGGGTTGTTTGGGGCATTTTACTTGCGGTGGGCGGAGTGGTCTTTCTTGGCGTCCTGCTCTCCAACCGTGAGGCTTGGTGGGCTGCTTTTCCGGCCTTCCCACTCCTGGGTATCGCTGCTCTAGTCTTGCTGGGCACCTTTGCACCGCAAGCCACCCGCTATCTGGGTGGGGTACTGGTCCTAGGGAGCGTTGGGTTGAGTTTTGTGGTCATCTACCTGCTACGCCGGGAGTTCTGGTGGGCCATCATTCCTGCCGGCACCATGTTTACCCTGGCTGTGGTCTCCCTAGAGGATTCGATACTCCCCGCTGATAGTGGTGGGTGGATCTTCTTCGCCGGGCTGGGGCTGACCTTCTTGGCATTGTACGCATTGTCGAGGCCGGGAGGTGCCCGCATGACCTGGCCACTCTATCCCGCGGCGATTTTGCTGGCGTTCGCTGCGCTGCTCTTTCTGGGGGCCATCGAGATGGGGCGCTTTATCTGGCCACTGGCGTTGATCCTGATCGGGGTGTTCCTGGTCTATCGCGCCGTGCGTCCAAGGCAGGCTTAAGGGAGGATAAACCATGGATGCAAAACGCCCAAGTCTGTTTTTCCCGCTATTGCTGATTGCCGTTGGGGTCATCTTTCTACTCAACAACCTAGAGGTGATCCGCGTCAACGGGTGGGAGATCGTCCTGCGTTATTGGCCCGTGCTTTTTATCATTGGCGGCCTCGATCACCTCTATCAGGGCAAAGGCTGGACCTGGGGAGGGATCTCGATCCTTTTGGGAGGGGCTTTTCTGTTGGCCAATTTGGGCTACCTGCCTCTAGGGGGGTGGGACTTGCTGCTACGCCTGTGGCCGATCTTTTTGATTGCGCTGGGCTTAGATCTGGTAGTGCGTGAACGGCCAGCCTGGGCTTCGGCCTTGGCATTCATCTTCATCCTAGGGTTGGTGGTAGCAATCACGGCATTTGCCATCGGTCAGGTGCGGGTGCCGGCCACTGCGCAACCCATAACTTATGCACTACCCTCTGATGTGCGCGAGGCCGAGGTGACGGTTGAGCAACCCCTAGGACAGTTGGAAATCAGCGGCGCTGCTACCAGCCGCAACCTATTGGAAGGCGAAATCACCCTGCCGCAGGCGCTGGTCTTGACCGAGGAGGCCCAAACTCACGGCAGCACCATCCGGGTGCACCTGGGCGCTGCAGGTTCATCGGTGGTCTTCCCGTGGAGTCTCGGGCCAAGTCAATCGTTATGGCGGCTACGCCTTAACCCCCAGGTGGCGTTGGTGCTAAGTCTCAAGAGCAGCCTGGGCAACCAGGTACTAGATCTCAGCGCCTTGACGGTACGCCAATTGACCAGCGAGGTGGCTGTGGGCAGCCTGACGATTACCCTACCCGCCCGCGGCAACCTTTCCGCCGACTTGCGCAACCCTGTGGGGTTTACCACGCTCTACGTGCCGCGTCAGGCACGGTTGGAACTGCGTATCAACCGTGCCCTAGCGACGCTCAGCGTGCCATCCGACTTCACCTGCGTGGAGCAAGTATGCCGCACACCGGGCACCACCGCCGCCAACGCCGAACTGCGCCTAAACCTGGAACAACCCATGGGCGGGATACGCATAGAGTATCTCCCCTAAACACTCGGGGCGGGAACTTTCCGGCCAGTAGGGCGTCTTTTATATGCTCAAAAATCACATTATCTTAGTCTCGCGAGGAGGAGACCATGAAGAAACCCTTCGTTTTAGCCCTGCTGGCCCTGGTGATGGTAGGTTTGCTGGCTGGCTGCATTCAGGTACCGGCAGCCCCGACACAAGAACCCCTGCGCACCCTTAATGTTTCTGGCAACGGCAAGGTGTACGTAGTGCCGGATATCGCCTACATCTACGTAGGTGTGCGCACCGAAGCCGAAGATGTGGCCTCGGCACTGAGCAAAAACAATGAGCAGGCACAGGCGATTGTTGACTTGCTCAAGGAGCGCGGTGTGGCCGAAAAGGACATTCAGACCAGCGCCTTTAACGTCTACCCCCAACAGGAATTCGGTCCAAATGGGGAAGTAATCGGCACCAAGTATGTGGTGGAGAACACCGTATTCATCACCGCGCGCGACTTGAGCCAGTTGGGTAGCCTGCTGGACGCGGTGGTACGCGCCGGCGCCAATAATATCTACGGTATCTCGTTCGATGTGGCCGACCGCGCTAAGGCCGAGGCCGAGGCCCGCCGCTTGGCAGTGCAAGATGCTGTGGCACGCGCGCAGGAACTGGCAGCAGCAGCAGGGGTGACCCTGGTCGAGGTGCAAAACGTGAGTGTCTATTCCTCGGGCAGCCCCATTCCAATGTATGAAGCCAAGGGCTTGGGCGTAGGTGGCGGCAGCGCGCCCATTGCCGCTGGGCAACTAGTGATCGTGGCCGATGCCAACATTACCTACACCATCCGCTAGGCCGCACCCTAGAAGGCTATAACTTCCACCACCTCTGCCCCGGTGCCGTCCACATCGGGGCAGAGGCTTGAGTTGGGCCAGTGTTACGGCGTTTATAGGTATAATCTTTTTAGGATGTCGAATCATGCGTGAGGATACCCGCAACTGGATTGCAATGGCAGAGTATGATTTGGAAACAGCGCGTTATATGCTGCATTCTGGACGCTATCTCTATGTCATTTTCCTCTGCCACCTCGCATTGGAAAAATTGCTTAAAGCGCATGTGTGCGAGGCAACACAGACCATGCCGCCAAAAACCCACGATCTGATCTACCTGGCGCGCTTGGTAAATCTCTCGCTACCGGCCAATTTTCTCGAGTTTATTGGGAAAATCAATGCTGTGAGCATCCTGGCCCGTTATCCAGTGGATTTGCAGCAATCCCTGCGAGATTACCCACGCTCAGTGGCGGAAGCTTATTATTCCCAAACCGTTCAGGTCTTCCAATGGCTCAAGCAGCATCCGACCTTAAACAAGTCCTAAGGCGTTATCTCGAAACGCTGAATCAGATGGGCATTCGGGTGGAGCGCGTCTATCTCTACGGCTCACAGGCACGCGGTGACACCCATGCTGGCAGCGATGTTGACCTCATCATCATTTCTCCCGATTGGGCTAGGTATTCCTTTCGCGAACGCCTCGAGATCCTGGGCGTAGCCGCAGCACGTATCTTAGAACCTATTCAAGCCCAGGGGTTTACCCCCTATGAGATTGAACAGGCACAGATTCCGCTCTTCTGGCGTCAAATTTTGCATGACCAAGCGGTTGAGGTCTACCCTCTGGCTTCCTGAGAGAGCCTTGAGACATAAAATCACCCCGGCGCCGTCCACATCGGGGCAGAGGCTTTCTCAATAGGGGATGGCGCTGATGCGCGCCAGTTTGCTCAGGCGGTGAGTGGCGATAATGCGTCGCACCGTGCCGGTCAGCCCACGCATGCTCAGGCTCTCAGTAGTGGCGCCATCGGGGAAGTACTGCACCCCACGCAGTAGGTCGCCGTTGGTCACGCCAGTGGCGGCAAAGAAGACATCATCCGATGAAATCAGGTCATCCAGTGTCAAGACCTTGTCAAAATCGTAACCCAGTTCCTCACACCGGGCGCGCTCTTCAGGAGTGCGGGCATAGAGTTTGCCCTGCAAATTGCCCCCAGCCGCACGCATAGCCGCCGCGGCAATGACGCCCTCAGGAGAACCGCCGATGCCCATCATCACGTCAATGCCCGAAGAAGGGATACAGGTCATCAGCGCACCCGCCACATCACCGTCTGGAATGAGCGAGATGCGCGCACCCACACGCCGAATTTCAGCAATCAGCGAAGCGTGGCGCGGACGATCCAGCACCACGACGGTGAGATTTTCAACCGGCACCCCCTTGGCCTTGGCAATGCGACGCAGGTTCTCTTCCACCGGGGCTTCGATATCAATGACATCTCGCGCCGCTGGGCCAACAGCAATTTTGTGCATATACACCGCTGGACCGGGGTTAAACATCGTCCCGCGCGGCGCTAGCGCCACCACCGAAATAGCATTGGGCAACCCATACGCGGTAGGACGGGTGCCATCGATCGGATCTACCGCAATATCCACCTTGGGGGGATCGCCGGTGCCCAGGCGCTCGCCGTTATAGAGCATGGGCGCCTGATCTTTCTCGCCTTCGCCAATGACCACCACGCCATCCATCTGAACGGTGTTGAGCATCAGGCGCATGGCATCCACAGCAGCGCGGTCTGCGGCTTCTTTATCGCCACGTCCCACGTAGCGCCCCGCCGCCAGCGCTGCAGCCTCGGTCACCCGTACCAGTTCCAAAGCCAGGTTGCGCGTCGGTCGGGTATCACCGATCTCGCTATGTAAGGGCACCTCACTCATCGCTTTCCTCCATTTATTGGGAATAGGTGTTATACGGATAACCACAAACCAGTGATCAGGTAGTATCCGATCACGGCCGCCCAAATCCAGGAATCAATGCGATCTAATATTCCTCCATGGCCCGGCAAGAGATGGCTGGCTTCTTTGACACCGAATTGGCGTTTGAACATGCTCTCCCCCAGGTCCCCCAACGGCGCCAGGGTGCCGATAATCACCCCCAAGATGAGCCCCTGCGAAGGTTGCAGGGCAGGATAACGCAGTTGCCACAGCCAGGCCAGCAGCAAGCCGCTCAAAATAGCAAACACCACCCCGGCCAGGTAACCCTCCCAGGTCTTGTTGGGGCTGATGGCAGGTGCCAGTTTGTGCTGCCCAAAGCGCCGTCCGATGAGGAAGGCCGCCGAATCGGCAATCCCGATGATAGGGATGACCAGGAGCAGCCACCACAAACCCTGGGGAAGAGCGCGCAGAGAGATGAGGTAACTGCCCAACCAGCCAATATAAAGCAACCCTCCTAACGTAATAGCAAAATCTACACCTTGGGCCGTATGGGTGGCCGCCATCGCCACCATGTGCGCCAGCATAGTCACCAAAATCAGCGCCGAAAGAATGAGATGACTGTAATCAAAACCCCAGGCCGCACGGCTGAAAACCAGGAGGGCTACACCCGGCAACAGCACACTGGCCAGCGGCGCAAACCCCCCACGACGGAAGATGCGCCAGTATTCCCAAGCCGCCACCACCAAAATCAACGCGATAAAGGCCGCGTACGGCCAGCCACCCAACACCGCAAAGGTCACGCCAATCGGAATCAGGATGATGATGACCAGGAGGCGCTGGGCAAGCATGGGGTTAGACCTCGTCGCAGCAATCGTTGGAAGAAACGCGCCCAAACCGGCGCTCGCGGCGGCTGTAATCTATCAGGGCTTTGAGCAGTTCCTCGCGATCAAAATCTGGCCACAGGGTGGGGGTGACGTACCACTCGGCATAAGCCGACTGCCAAATAAGGAAGTTACTGATGCGCATCTCGCCCGAGGTGCGGATGATCAGATCGGGATCGGGGATACCGGCGGTAAAGAGATAACGGTTGACCAATTCATCCGTCACCTCTTCGGGCCTGACCCCATCCTGGATCATCTTGCGAATGGCGCAGACAATTTCATCACGCCCGCCGTAATTCCAGGCAATGTTGAGGATCAGACGGTCATTGTTTTTGGTCAACTCCACCGCGTATTTGACCTTCTCAACTAAGGTGGGGTTGAGACGCTCGAGACGGCCAATGTGTTGCAGGCGGACGCCTTCGCGATGCAGTTCGTCCAATTCTTTATCAATTACCTCTTCCAGGATCGCCATCAGCCCATTGACTTCTTCCTGGGGCCGCCCCCAGTTCTCGGTGGAAAAGGCGTAAATGGTGAGGTATTTGATGTTGAACTCGACGCAGGCACGGATGATGCGACGTAAGTTTTCAGTGCCGGCACGATGACCCGCCAGGCGCGGCAAGCCGCGCTGGCGCGCCCAGCGCCCATTGCCATCCATGATAATGGCGATATGGGTGGGAATTTTAGTCAACTCAAGGGCGGAAACCGCCGTAGGGATTGATTCCATCGGTTCAGAATTCCAGGATTTCTTTTTCTTTTCGTGCACCAATCGTATCCACTTCTCCAATCATGCGGTCGGTAAGTTTTTGTAGTTCTTCTTCGCCTTTTTTAAGGTCGTCTTCGGAGATCAATTTTTCTTTTTCAAATTCGCGCAGGTCTTTCATCACGTCGCGGCGGATGTTGCGGATGGCGACGCGGGCTTCTTCAAGGCGGGCATGTACCATTTTGACTAGTTCACGCCGCCGTTCCTCGGTCAATGGGGGGAGCACCAGGCGCATCGTCTTGCCATCATTGGAAGGGGTCAGCCCAAGAGGCGAGGCAATGATGGCCTTTTCGATGGCGCGCAGGGTAGAGGGATCAAAAGGCTTGATCAGCAGGGTGCGCGGGTCGGGAACGCTGATGGCGGCCAGTTGCATCAGGGGGGTGGGCACGCCGTAGTACTCCACCGGAATCTTTTCGATCAGTGCAGGAGTGGCACGGCCAGTGCGAATGCCGGCAAGGTCTTCTTCCAGCGTTTGCAAGGCACCCTTCATGCGGGTTTCGGCTTCTTTGAGTGCGTCCTTAATCATAGGCCAGGCCTCCTTCCGTTGATAGCGTGCAGATCAAGTGCCCATACGGGCACGGCCTCCGCTCTGCGATTGGGGGGCCAAAAGTGGAACTCTTCCTTCGCCAACGCAGAAGGATGATTAAAGCATACCTTAAAACCGCGAATCACGCCATGATTTGGGCATGGACTTTGCTGGCGTTTTGGCGTGAGCATCACCATGCCCACTACGCCCAGGGCAGCCAGCCGGTAGGGACGCCCCAGCAATAGCGAGTGACCGGCCGGGTCACCCCAACAACTTCACCGGCAAGCAGCGTCAGCCCATCCAACCCGTCCTGTCTCCACATGGTCAGGGCCTCATTCGCCGGCGCCATCCAGCGTAGTAAAAGCGGTCAAGTCAGGGTTGCTGCGGTGCTCATCCGGCAGGACTTGAGCCGCTCGTTCCATCTGACGGCGCTGACGCTCCCGCAGGGCAAAGCGGATCAGCTCCCGAGCGACCTCGGAAAGGGACTTACCCACCTCACGGGCGATCTGCGCCAATCGTTCATGCTGCCGTCTTGCGAGAAGAATCTGCACATGGTACCAATTCATGAGCCGCCTATTACGCACACCTATCACATGTGTCAATAGGTGGCATCTATTTACCGCCTCTTGACAAACATCACGCCATTTCTTTGGGCAAGGCAACTTGAATCACGCCTCTTAAGCGTTCGAATTGCTCCCGATCATGGGGCACCAACACCGAGCCGAAACGCCGTGCGACTGCGCCATACCCAGCATCCGCTCCACGCAGTTTACCTTGCTGAGCCAGTTCAATGGCAACCTGGGCAGTGGTTTCGTCCGGTAGAATAAACACCTGATGGAGCAGGTCTTGCACGCTCTGCACAAAGCGCAGGACGTTATCAGGCTTCTCTCCGCCTCTTGCCAGCACCGCAGCCAATTCGGGCAGCAATAGAATAGGTGAGATCATTGGCTCACCAGTTTGACGAATCGTCTCCAAAAAAGCCAGACTGTCCTGACTGCCTTCTTCTCCCGGATGAAAGGCATTGATCCACGCATTGGTATCCATCGTTACCAAGCTTATCCTCTTATCTCATCCAGCAGTTCTTGCGTTGTGCGTGCAGTTTTCCGCCCTAGCAAACGACCTGCGCGATACAGGGCCTCCTAGGCATCTAGCTTGTGTGATTCAGGAACCAGCTCCATCGGCAACCTCCACACGGAGCAGGTCGCCATCAGAAAGCCCCACCTGACGACGAATAGAGTCTGGCAGGGTAATACGCCCATTGCTTGCTATTCGTACGACCTCATTTGCGGTCATCGAGCACCTCCGTTACCCCATTGCC
>NZ_CALIMF010000020.1 GCF_938028735.1 uncultured Thermanaerothrix sp. | reverse complement strand
ATGATGGGACGTGGAATGATGACATGGGGATTTACCCCATGGGGGTGGTGGGGAATGTTCCTGGTGGTTCTGGTGCCCTTAGGGCTGCTAACTCTGGGGATTCTAGGTATTATTTGGGTTTTGCGTGGATCGTCGCAGCCCACCGAGAACACGTCGGCTTTGCGTTGTCCCACTTGTCAGCGACCGGTGCAGCCCGAGTATAAACACTGTCCCCATTGTGGAACGACACTCTAGGAAGTAAAGGTAAGGGTCTTATGGGCAAGAGATTTCGCAAACCACATTCAAGGGATCGGAAACTCCGAAATCCCGTTTATGTCTATTTGGTAGTGGGAGGGGGCCTTCTATTGATCTTAGGTCTGCTATTAGGTACTAGGGCAAGCAGTGATAGTGGCACACCGACTCTGGCGGTTGATCAGCCCAGGATTGATTTTGGCACCGTTAAATTGGACACACCGCTCACGTTTGAGATTAAGGTTACCAATACCGGTGATGGCGTCTTAAGGTTTAAGGAAAAACCCTATATCGAGGTTTTGGAGGGGTGTTGACCGCCGACGCTGACCATCGGTTCGATGGTCCTCAAGCCGGGTGAGAGCACGATCATACGATCCAACATTTTCATGATGCATAAAGGAATGGAAGGCCCTCACGATTTTGCCGTGCACCTGATCACCAACGATCCCGAACAACCTGACTTGGTGGTACATGTAATCTCGATTTGGGTGCCTTAAATCCAAAATGCACTCTCAATGATCAAGCCGTAATGGCTGGATTGCGTCGGCATTGCATTTTGCTGATCCTTTGAGGGGCTTATGGAGTATGGGTTTTTATACCCTTCCTAGCGTCTATGTTGATGCCCGTGGGGCGAGCCGAACTTGCTAAGATAGTTTATTGGATTTATTCCTTCTTTTGCCATCAGTTACCGGAACGGTCCTTTTTCTTGTTTGGTGCCAAACCGATGGACACTCTGGCGGAGATTCAAGCGGCTTGGGAGCCAAGCTCAGATCCGCTTGTTTTGCGCCGGTTTATAGGTGACCCGGTTATAGGATGGAAGGTGGCCTGGTCGGATCGGGCGGTTTCTTTTTATACTAGCATCTGGCTCTTTGCTGCCATACGATGGCCTTGGCCGTTGTGCCCTTGTTCCCGCCCCCGATTGCTCTCCTTGCTTTTTCTCCTGCCCATGGCTGTGGATGGGTTTCCCCACTTGATCAGTGACTTGTCGGGGATTGAACGGGGTTTTCGTGCAAATAATTTGTGGTTGGTTGCTCTAACCGGTAACGCTCTCCCGCCTTGGTTTTATGCTGGGGATGCTCTGGGCTCGTTCGATTTCTGGATGCGGTTACTTACTGGTCTGCTGGCGGGATGGGGGATCGCTGACCTAGTAGTGCATTCGGTAAGGAAGGGGGGATCTACTCAGCCCGAGTCCCAAACTTTGGGATATCTGCTCAGAGAGTAGGCTATAATCAAGTATCATGGATGAAGGTTATGGAAAAGCGCTCTAAGGCTAAGACGAAGATTCGGGTGCTGCTGGCAGATGATCATCACATCGTGCGGGCGGGAATACGTCAATTGCTTGAGAGAGAACGGGATATTCAAGTTGTTGCCGAAGCCGCGGATGGTGAAGAGGCGCTTGCGTTAATTGAAAGACATCAGCCCGATGTGGCTGTCCTGGATATTCAAATGCCAAAGGCTAGTGGGATCGAGGTTACCCAACGCGTTCGGGCGCATTTTCCGCGGGTAGGGATTCTTATTCTCACTGCCTATGATGATGATCCTTACGTGATAGCAGTACTCCAGGCGGGGGCAAATGGTTACGTGCTTAAGACCGCGGATGCGGAAGATTTGGTGCAGGCTGTGCGTGACGTTTATGAAGGAAAGTCAGCGATTGATCCTCTTATTGCTCGTAAACTTATGTCTACCCTCTTCCGCCGCAGCAAGCGTTTGATGGAGCCATTGACAGAGCGTGAATTGGATGTACTACGCTTGGTGGCCCGAGGATTAACTAATAAAGCCATTGGGATACAGTTGGGGATTAGCGATCGTACGGTTCAGGGACACTTAGCCCACATTTTTGCTAAATTACAGGTTGGCAGTCGTACTGAGGCGGTCATGCGAGCGGTGGCTTTGGGATTAATCCCACAACCGACGGGATTCTCGGGGGATGAATTTCGTTATGAATAAGCGTCAATATATATTTAGCGCTTCGGGGTTCCAGGCATTATTTTGGATGGTACTGCCTATAACGATTATCCTGATTGGTGTGGTGGTGGGTAGCTTGGCTCTGCATGAGCACGTCATGCGTCAGTATTTATCTGAGGAGGCCTGGAAAGCGGCAACCAACCCCCTCTTAGAGTTAACTCTGGTGGCTCCGTTGGTTCTTCTTGTCCCTTTGGCTGTTGCTGGAGCGGCGTTTTGGTTTGGTACACGGCAGATTATTCGTCCTCTGCAGGCGCTTGAAAAGCAAGCAGGGGCGTTATCCGAGGGTAATTTTGAAGCCGTTCAACAACCAGTGGGAGGGATTGTTGAGATTCAAAACTTACAGCGCGAACTGAGTGAGATGGCGCGTAAGGTTCAGGCCGCTCAAGAAGGCCTGCGCGATTATATCAACGCTATTACCACGGGGCAGGAGGAAGAACGTCGCCGTCTGGCACGTGAACTTCATGACGATACCATTCAAGCGCTCATTGCGCTCAAGCATCATGTTCAATTGGCTATAAAGTCAGTGCGCGATCCCAATAGTAGAAAAGTTTTGCGAGAGTTGGAACTGTTAGCTGAGCAGACCATTGAAAATTTGCGCCGTCTCATCCGGGCGCTGCGCCCCATTTATCTTGAAGATTTAGGGTTGGTTACTGCGTTAGAGATGTTAGCTCAAGAAGTTGAGCAATCCAGTGGGGTACGCATAGATCTTAAGTGCGTGGGATGGGAACGACGCCTTGATCCCCAAGTTGAACTTGTTTTATATCGCATTGCTCAAGAGGCGTTAAACAATGTAATTCGTCATGCCCATGCACAGCGCGCCGATCTTCGTATAGTTTTTGAAGACCGAAAGGTGATCCTGGAAATAGAAGATGATGGAGACGGTTTTCTGTTACCCAATGCCCCAACCGACTTTGCGCTACAGGGACATTTTGGGCTTCTTGGAATGCGTGAACGAGCCGAGTTGATCGGCGCGCGTTTGGAATTGTATACGGCACCTGGCGAAGGTACGCGGGTTCGAGTAAGTGTACAATCGAGTACCTAAGGATGTGTTGAAGCATTGGGAGCGCCGTTCCAGGCAAAACGATAGAGATATGTCACCAAAGCATCTATTTGCTCGGAAGTGAATATAGGGCCCCAGTAAGGCATACCCGTACCCATTCCTCCACGGATAATTTTGCCGGCCAGGAGGGCGGGACTAGCTCCAAGTAGTTGGTGGGGGTCACTCCAATCAGGAGGGCGTGTGCGTTCCTCGTGAGAGGTGACATGATCCTCAGCAGTAGGCGGAGGGAGATCTCGTATCATAACTCCATCACCCTTCCCGGATTCGCCATGGCATGCGGCGCAGTTTTGGGCGTAGAGTTTCTGTCCTATAGCGATTTCTTGCGCTGAGGCATGTTGCTCCCATATCCACGCCACAAGGTCCCAAAGGTCGTCGTCACTCAGAGGTCGTAATGACGATTCGGCCCGTAAGCGCATCCATAGCGAGGCTGGGCTATTGGAGAGGTAGGTGTCTTGCTCAAGCGCATAGGATGGTAGGTGGTTCTGCAGCCCTGATCCGTGCTGGGGATCGGCTGCCCGCCTGGGGATGCTCTCGGCACGATGAGGAGCATCCAAGTCAATGCCCAGTGCGAGGTAAAGCGGTGGTGGTTCGGGGGTGGGAGTGGGGCTCATCCCAATAACGTTGATCACCCCGCGCATGCGCCAGTGATTGGGGCCACACCAGCGAGTGCAGTAAAAAGTGTATTTGCCAGGATTAGAGAAAGTTAAAGTTGTTTCAATAAATTCACCAGGCAAAATTTCAATCTCAGGCAGGTTGAGTTTGCCGATAGCAAATCCGTGCACAACATCTTCGCTGGTAAAACGAAGAGTTAAGGGTTGTCCACTGCGAACAGTGATGGTATTCAGCGACCACCCACCGGACTCAGGCAAGCGGGCATGTATCTCTAGCGTGGCGGAATTTTGAAGGCGCCACAACATTTTGCCCATAGCGGGTGATGCCAGCACTAGTATGATCAAGAGAACCATAATGAAACGTGCAAGGTGTTCTTGCTTCATCCTATAAGCAGCCATATCATTATCCAGGTAAATGTAGCAATGAATATGAGCAGGGAATGGACTCATACAAAGACCGGGATAACTCGCGCGCGGTTTTTGTGGCGATCATAGCGCCACCAGCGAGGATAAGGGTCTGTAGGGCGGAGCTGAGCAGGGGAGTTTGTCCTGTTGAAATATGGTTAGTCAATCCCAACAAATTCCATCCCCAGCCCAGAGGGTCAGAGAGCACAGGTAAGAGGTATGATAGTTTTGTGGAAGCAAATGCCAAGGTAAAAGCAATCCAAGCCATTAGGCCAAGGGGTAGCAAGATTGGTCCATAATAGGTGAATGATGACTTAGGGGAGAGTCCTCCCTTTCGTATTCTTTGGGCGATCCATGTTGTCAGGGCATAAAAAGCGGGGACAATACCGAGCACCAGGAGGAGGAAAGCCGTTGCAAAGATCCACCAACCCGGGCTTCCCACTGTATAGGTGGCGGACTTTAGCGCGCCCCAAGGGCCCAGAAAAATGGCCGCATCTACACCAGCGGTGGTTAACATCACAAGTGCAAGAAATACCTCGTCTACTCTCATCTTGGGGGGTGAAGATAACTCGATTCCCCATGGACGCAGGCTAAGACTAATATTCTGATAGGGGCAGGCACGCAGGCATTCCATGCATAGCCCGCAGTTGCCACTGGTCTTAAGGGCCAAAGGATACTGTCCCCACGGACAGACGTTGTAGCATGTCTTTTCAATATGAATGGTACATAGTGTAGTATTGCTTACGCGTATAGCGGGTGGGGCTAATCTGGTATAAAGTCCGCTAAAGCCACCAACGGGACAAATATAACGACAAAAAGCACGCCTTTCGTATATTAACCCAAGTAGCGTAGCGAGGACGAACAACCCTAACAGTACAAATGCGGTAGTCCGCGGAGAAGTTAAGATGATAACACCGAACCAGCCCACCAGCAAAAAACTGACCACTGGTATCCAGGCGTTACGCCAGGCGCGGGGCCAGCTCTTTCCATGCAGGCATTGTGCATCTCGTGAGCGCAAAATCCCTCGGTTTTGCAGCCACTCACCTAGTAAAGGGAGAGGACAAATGCTACACCAGGTACGTCCCCCTATGGGAATAAAGAAAAGTTTTAATGCACTCCACCAAGCAATCCAGACAAAAATTGTAGCAAAATTATGGCTTCCCACCTGAGATCCCCACAGACCGCTCAGGATTGTGAACATAAAACCGGCCAGTATGAGTGCACGGAGGATAAACTGGGGCCAACGGCTATGCAAAAGGGAATAGATCTGAGAAAAACGGGTTAACTCAATCGGTGCCATTTGGGAAGTGCTTTTGTCGTGACATCTGGGGAGCAGAGCGAGGAAAGAGAGCAATAATTATAGCCATTGCGCCTAGGAGGCTTCCGCGCAGAAGAGCAAGGTTGGGGCCAATTTGAAGCTTTCCCAACATGAAGGGGTGTAAATTCCCACAAGGCACTGAACAGCGGAGGCGGTACACACCTGGTCGGGTGGCCACAAATGTTTCTCGTGCGGGTTGCCCCGGTTCGGCTTCCAGGCTTAATCCATAATCATCCAGATACAGACCGTGCTTAACATCGGTAGCGACCAATTCAATTGTCACCCGCTCGCCAGGAGAAACAAAAATCTGCTCAGGGGAGAAGCGATACATGCTTGCCTCAACGCGAATATAGCGCTCGGTAGCCGATATGGCAGGTGGCGGCACAGGTATTCCAAGAATTATGGCCGCGGCCGAGATGAAAATCAGATAAACGCTCCGTCGAGATGAAGCGAGCCTTTGAACCATAACTGGAATGTATTTCATGGTTTCAATGGTGTTGGTGGTCCGTATTGGGCGTAGGTATGATCAATGAAGATCTGGACTTCGTCCAGAGTCTTACCCTCTCGGGTCAAGCGCATGACATCTTGAGTGATATCAACACAAATAGAACAACCCAAGGCATGGGTGTCGAATTCGATGACACCTGAAGGTTGGGCTTCTTTTACGTAACAATCATAATTCGAGGTGTGACCTATAGCCCCGCATCCGCAATAGCAGGGTATCTGGGAGAGAATATTTGGATTTGCCACGGCAAAACGATAGGCATCCTGAACGATGACGGGTGCTTTCTGAACTTCAAGGGGCATCTCGTTGGGGGCTGCCATAGGCAAACTGGGGGTTGAAGTAACACACGCGGCAATTAGCACCGTGGCAGCCACGAAGAGCAGTGAGATGGTTTTTAGGTTCTGCCGTGATAAAGTGGTTATGAAGCACATTTGGTCTTCCACCTTTTAGGGTTTTGCACTCCAGAGTATAACAATAAGACTGTAGCCTACCGAGCGCGGCATGGCGTGAATCGTGGTAAGCAAAATTGCTTAATCGGTGCTGAGGGATTGCTGTGAAATCAATAGAACAACCAAGCGTTGCACATTCAATCAAAATATCGTACAATCAGTCATAATCGTTCATTTATCTAGGTGTATTTCAAGATCAAGAGGATGCGGAGATGAAAACCAGCGCACAGAAAACCGCCTTTCCTGGGCCTGATCGGCAAGGGCTTATCCTAGATCTGATCAATCGTCGCCAGCGTGTCAGCATTGTGGAGATCTGTGAGGCGTTTGGCATCAGCGAGGCAACTGCCCGTCGGGATCTGGAAGCCCTGGACCAGCGTGGATTGATTTGCAAAGTGCGTGGTGGTGCCATACCTGCGCGCCGTGCCCCAGCCGAGCCTCCTATCCTCCAGCGCTCCAACCAGCATTTGGACGAGAAACAACGGATTGCGCGGGCGGCGGCTGCCTTGATCCAGGAAGGGGAGACAGTCTTCCTTGGTTCGGGCTCTACAGTGCTGGAATTGGCTCGTCTATTGCGTTCCTTCAACAATTTGACGGTTATCACCAATTCTCTCCCTGTTATCAATGAACTTGCCTCTTCAGGAGGAATCACATTAGTGGGATTAGGTGGAGTGTTGCGCTCCAGCGAGCTCTCATTCATCGGTCATATTACTGAACAAGCGTTGAGCGAGGTGCGAGCAGATAAGGTCTTCATTGGGATTCACGCCATTGATGTTGGCGAGGGTCTGACCAATGCCTATCTACCCGAGACGCTCACTGACCGAGCCATCTTAAAGATCAGCCGTGAGGTCATTGTGCTAGCAGATCATTCCAAATGTGGGCGTGTTTCGACGGCCCGGGTGGCGCCTATTAGTGCCATCCACACCTTAATCACCGATACAGGTGCACCTCAGGAGTTTGTGGAGGCATTGCGCGAAGCAGGGGTTCGGGTTATCCAGGCCTGAAAAGACAAGGGCATGGAAACCCTCAGGATGTCTCCTGGGTGGGCGTTATAAGGTCTAATCTCATTCTGCTTTGTGAGGACTCACATCATGGAGAAGCGCTCAATAGGTAAATTGCGTGGCTTACAGCAATGCAGCAGCGCTAGGCACATTTTTACTATCCTGGCGCTTGATCACCGTCAGAATCTGCGACGTGCGCTCAACCCGCAGAATCCCGCTGCTGTAAGTAATGCTGAACTCTCTCAGTTTAAACTGGAGGTGCTGGCCGCGCTGGCCGACGGGGCCACCGCGGTGCTATTGGACCCCGAGGTTTCGGCAGCGCAAGCCATTGCGACCCAGATCCTACCTGGCCAGTTGGGGCTTGTGGTGGCAATGGAGGCAACCGGTTATACCGGAGATCCTGGCGCTCGGCGTTCTCAGGTTTTGCCGGGATGGAGTGTGGAAAAGGCGCGACGTATGGGCGCTAGTATGATTAAGTTGCTGGTTTATTATCACCCTCAATCTCCTACTGCCAGAGAAATTGAAACCTTTGTGGCCCAAGTGGGAGAGGAGAGCCTGAAATATGATCTTCCGCTTATGTTAGAACCGCTCTCCTATTCCCTGCAGGGTGCCACACTAAGCGATGAAGAAAAGCGTTGGGTGGTAATAGAAACAGCTCGTCGTTTGAGCGTTATTCCGGGCGTTGATGTGCTCAAGGCTGAATTCCCGTTGACAGCGCATAACCAAGATGAGAAGATGTGGCGCGAGGTCTTGGCAGAGCTCCATGCTGCGTCGGCTGTCCCCTGGATATTGCTCTCAGCAGCGGTGAGTTTTGAAACTTATTTACGTCAGGTGACCTTGGCGTGCCAGAGCGGGGCAAGTGGGATCGCGGTAGGGCGGGCTGTATGGCAGGAGGCCACTAACTTGGACTCCGCTGCTCGCAGTGAGTTTTTGCGCACAGTTGCGCGAGAGCGCTTGAAGCGCTTGGCGGCCTTGTGTTACGCTTTGGCGCGTCCCTGGACGGAGGTTTTTTCTGGTGAAGCCTCCTTTGATTGGTATAAGACCTATTGATGCTTTTGCCTATCTCAGGTGGGCCTAAAGAGCCTCTTGTATGTATTGGCCAATTTTGTATTTTATTTACTATGCGGCGTTAGCGGCTTTATATCCTTACCTGCCAGTGTACTATCGTCAATTGGGGGTGGGAGGTGAACAAATCGGAGTACTAACGGCGGCAGTTCCATTGATAAACCTGGTTAGCGGGCCGTTGTGGGGCTGGTTGGCCGACTCGCGCCAACGCCACAAGCAGGTGTTGGTTTTATCGCTGGTTAGCGTGGCCGTTTTTGGGATGCTCCTGGCCTTGCCGCGTTCATTCACGGGGCTTCTTGTTGTGCTTATTCCTCTGGCATTGTTCTTGTCCCCCATTGTGCCGATTCTAGACAGCTCGGTGCTACAATCATTGGGAAATCAACGTGAGCGTTACGGGCGCATCCGTCTATGGGGTGCCATTGGGTGGGGAGTTTGTGCGCCTCTGGCCGGACGTTTGGCCGAAAGGGTGGGGTTACAAGGGCTATTTATTGTCTTTGGGGCTCTTATGGGATTGAGTGCGTTGCTGGTTGCACGTCAGCCCGTGCACTCAACCCTGATACGTCCCCTGGAAGCAAGGGCCTTTTCGCTTTTTTGGGCTGATCCACGCTGGCGGGCTTTCTTGTTTACAGCCTTCAGCGGTGGTGTTCTCATATCTGTAATCAGTAATTTTCTATTTCTTTTCCTTCAGGATTTAGGGGCCTCCCAATCGCTTCTTGGGCTTAGCCTGACTGTGGCAACCCTCTCTGAAGTATCAATTCTCTATGTTTCAAGTGGGCTACTAAAGCGCTGGCCTCCACAATGGCTGATGACAGTAGGGTTAATCCTTTTTGCTGTGCGCGCACTGTTGTATTCGTTTATTACTCAACCCTGGATGGCAATGCTAATCCAATTGATGCACGGGTTGACTTATGCTTTGATGTGGGTAGCTGGGGTCTCTTATGCGGGGATGATGGCGCCGCCCGGCCTCAACGCGACGGCTCAGGGGTTATTTTCTAGTGCCATTATGGGTGTGGGGATGGTCGTGGGTTCGTTGCTGGGCGGATTTTTGTTGGCCCACGTGGGGGCTATATGGATGTTTCGTATCACCAGCGGGGTGGGGTTGGTTGGAGCATTAATTCTGTGGAGCGCGAGAAATGAGCACACCCAAAGCGTTTGATCTCCTAGTTGTAGGTGAAATCAATCCGGATCTTATCTTGACGGGCGATGTTGAGCCGGTTTTTGGGCAAGTGGAAAAACTGGTGGATAGTGCCACCTTGACCGTGGGCTCCTCATCGGCCATTTTTGCCTGTGGTGCGGCGCGTTTGGGGCTGAAGACTGCCTTCGTTGGTGTGTGTGGAGCAGATGTGTTTGGCCGGTTCATGCTGGAGCAGATGCGTTTGCGTGGCATAGATACCGATTATGTGCAGGTGCGGGCGGAGGGGGCTACCGGGCTCAGCGTCATCCTGGTGCGCGGAGTGGATCGGGCTATCTTGACCTATCCTGGGTTGATTCCAGCGCTTCGGGCTGAGGATGTTCCCTCAGAGGTTCTAGGGCGGGTTCGACATATTCATGTGGCGTCCTATTTTTTGCAAACCAATCTTCAACCCGGCCTGCCGGGCTTGTTTCGCGAGGCACGCGCGCGCGGAGTCACCACCTCATTAGATACCAACTATGATCCCAGCGGACAGTGGCAGGGCTTTGAGACCCTGCTGGCCGAAACAGATGTCCTTTTTCTGAATGAGGTTGAGGCGTGTTCGTTGAGCCGTGAAGCAGACGTTGAGTCAGCCGCTCGAAAACTGGCCACTCGGGTGGGGACTGTGGCGATCAAACTGGGCGCGCGAGGGGCATTGGCCGTGCAAGGGCATCGGCGGGTGTACGCCCCGGGTTTACCTGTAACCGTGGTGGATACGGTAGGTGCGGGTGATAGTTTTGATGCCGGTTTCATTTGTGGCTACCTTAATGGCTGGGATCTGGAGCGTGCTCTTCGCCTAGCGGTCATTTGCGGTTCCCTTTCGACTCGAGCAGCGGGGGGCACCGCCGCTCAGCCCACGCTTACAGAGGCGTTAGACGTCCTGGTCCACTGGGAGCGCGTGGGGCTTTCGCTGTCTACGGGAGGACAATGATGGTCACTTACCTGGATTTTGTAGTGCTTTCTCATCACTTTGGCCGTCCTCTGGGCATTACCTCGGTATGCTCGGCCCATCCGTATGTCATTGAGGCAGCTCTGCGCAATGGACAGGCCCTCCATACGCCTGTCCTGATCGAAGCCACTTGTAACCAGGTCAATCAGTATGGGGGATACACCGGAATGACCCCGGCGGATTTTGTGCGATATGTGGAAAGGATTGCCGAAAAGGTGGGCTTTCCGCGCGAGCATCTTCTTCTGGGTGGGGATCATCTGGGACCGTTGGTTTGGGCCAACGAACCGGCAGAGAGTGCCATGGAAAAGGCTCGAGTCCTTGTCAAAGCCTATACGGAAGCTGGCTTTCGTAAAATTCATCTGGATTGCTCCATGCCTTGTGCGGATGATCGCGATTTTTCCCCCGCGGTTGTTGCTGAGCGGGCAGCAGAACTGGCTCAGGTGGTCGAGTCAACTTGCCGTACAGCGGGCCTGCCTTTGCCGAAGTATGTTATTGGGACGGAAGTGCCACCCGCTGGTGGGGCGAGGGCTGAAGCGGAAATCTTGAGGGTGACACGGCCGGAAGATGCGGCTGAGACGATTGCCCTGACCCGAGCAGCTTTCTTCAAGCGAGGTTTGGAGACGGCCTGGGAACGGGTCATTGCATTGGTCGTGCAACCTGGCGTTGAATTCGGGGATCATGAGATTCATGTCTACTGCCGCGAAGAGGCTCAGGCCCTCTCTCGTTTTATTGAAAGCCAGCCTGGCTTGGTCTATGAGGCTCATTCCACGGACTATCAACCCCGTGACGCCCTCCGAGCATTGGTTAAGGACCACTTTGCAATTCTTAAGGTAGGGCCAGCTCTGACCTTTGCTTTGCGCGAGGCAGTCTTTGCATTGGCGACCATTGAAGATTGGGTGTGTGATTCGCCGAGTCACATTCTTGAGACGTTGGAAGCGACAATGCTGGCTAACCCGGTTTACTGGCAAAAATATTACTCTGGTGACGAACGGGCGCGTCGGGTTGCCAGAAGGTATAGCTTTAGCGATCGCATTCGCTATTATTGGAGCGCACCCGCGGTGGAGCAAGCCTTTGAACATTTACGGGCTAATCTGAATCGAGTTTCGATTCCTCTGGCTCTACTCAGCCAGTATTTACCAGAGCAGTACCGCAAAGTGCGGGATGGGCAATTGGATAACCGTTTTGATGCCCTGGTTTTGGATAAAATCCAATCCGTGTTGGAGGACTACAACGCAGCGTGCGGGGTCAAGGCAGAGGATGAGTGATGTGGATGTATTTGGGGCTTTATATTGAGAAATTGGCCCTTGACAAACTGGCATTCCTGTATAGAATTGCCCCGAAATGAGCATGCAGACCCTAATGAGGAACTTCTTGATGGAACGGCGGAATGGCTTCCGCGTTCCTGGAGCTTTTAGGGAAAGAGCCGTAAAAGGCTCTTTCTTTTTGCATCTTGAATTAGCGTTGATCTGGGAAAGAGAGCCTGAAAACGGCTCTCTTTCTCTGCATGGAGGCTCTCATGTTGCGGTTGCCTGGGTTAATTGATCTTCACGTTCACATGCGCGAGCCAGGTGCCATCCACAAGGAGGACTGGCAAAGTGGCACCTCTGCCGCACTGGCCGGAGGGGTGACTCTGGTGCTGGCCATGCCGAACACCCAGCCGCCGGTGACGGACGCTCAATCTTTGAGGCTGGCCTTGGATGCCGCACGTCAGAAGGCGTTATGTGATTATGCTCAATACCTGGGTGCCACCCCCGACAATGCCGATGTGGTTGCTGAGTTGGCTCCGCGAGCTGCGGGGTTGAAGATGTACCTTGATCATACTTATGGCCCCCTGCGTCTGGCGAATATGACCGATTGGATGGTGCACCTTGCGCGTTGGCCTCGTGAGATACCCCTGGCAGTGCACGCCGAAGGGCGTACCCTGGCAGCGGTGATCCTTTTGGCTTCTTTTTATGATCATCCAGTTCATCTCTGTCATGTCTCGCGGCGTGAAGAAATCCTCATTATTCGGGCAGCTAAAGAACGTGGCTTAAAAGTAACTTGTGAAGTGACTCCCCACCATCTGTTCCTGAGCGAGGAGGATATTCCAGCCCTTGGCCAAGGGCGGGCAGAGGTTCGGCCCGCGTTGGCCAGCCCGGCGGATCGCCAGGCGTTGTGGGACAATTTGGAGGTAATTGACTGTTTTGCTACTGACCACGCCCCCCATACTCTGGCCGAGAAAAACGGCCCCACGCCTCCGCCGGGCTTCCCTGGCCTGGAGACGGCGTTGCCGCTCTTTTTGACAGCGGTTTCCGAAGAACGCCTAACCCTGGACGATGTCGTTCAGCGCTACCATGTGAATCCTCAACGCATCTTTCGCTTACCTTCTCAGCCGGAGACGTGGGTCGAAGTGGACACTGAGGCCACCTGGGAGATACAGGCAACTACTCTGTTGACCCGCGCGGCTTGGACACCCTTCGAAGGATGGCGAGTACGGGGACGGGTGGTGCGTGTAGTTGTACGCGGCACAGAGGCGTTCCGGGATGGAAAGGTATTAGTTCCGCCGGGGTTTGGCCGCAACGTGCGTGAGGTTTCAGGGTAAATCATAGTGGGCTTAGCGCCCGCTTGCAGAAATCTTTTATCAAAGGAGAAAGGAGTGAGAAATGGCAACGTATACCCCATATTCAGAAAAAAGTCCCTATCTGCCGTTTGGTGAGAACAAAAATGCCTCCTGGTACGGCAAGGACATCCTCTCGGTCAAACAATTCGATCGTAGCGATTTGGAGTATATCTTTGGGGTGGCCCATGAAATGGCTGAGATGGTGCGCCGCATCGGTACCTTCGATTTGCTGAAAGGCAAAATTCTGGCCAATCTTTTCTATGAACCCTCAACCCGTACCTCAGCTTCGTTCACTGCAGCCATGGAACGGCTGGGGGGGAGCGTGATCCCCATCAACGAGGTGCGTTATTCTTCGGTGGCAAAAGGGGAATCGCTACCCGACACCGTGCGTACCTTGGAAGCCTATGCGGATGTGATCGTCCTGCGCCATCCCGAAGTAGGGGCTGCGGCGCTAGCAGCCAAATATGCCCGCAAACCGATCATTAACGCTGGCGATGGTGTAGGTGAGCATCCCACTCAGGCCTTGCTCGACCTTTTCACTATTCAAGAGGAACTAGGGCGGGTGGATCACATTACCGTGACCATGCTGGGCGATTTGAAATATGGTCGCACGGTTCACTCATTGGCTCGTTTGCTCTCCCTTTACAACGTCAAACTCAATTATGTCTCTCCCGAGATTCTGCGCATGCCGCGTGAGATCATGACCGAGATTCAAGCCACCGGAACACCCCAGTTTGAATACACCTCGTTGGAACCGGTCTTGGCCGAGACCGATGTTCTCTACGTGACGCGGGTGCAAAAAGAACGCTTTGAGGATCCGCAGCAGTATGAGTCGGTGAAGGATGCATATGTCATCACCCCTGAGATCATGCAGGCAGCCAAGAAAACCATGATCTTGATGCATCCGCTTCCGCGGGTGGGTGAGATCGCTATGGAAGTGGATCAGGACCCACGCGCGGCTTATTTCCGCCAGGTAGAGTATGGGCTTTACGTACGCATGGCACTTCTGGCAATGGTATTAGGAAAGGCCTGATGAACAGTGGTTTCTTCACTCGATTGGAAACCCGCGCGCGGCAAATTGATTCATTGCTTTGCGTAGGATTGGATCCGCATCTTCAGGATCTTCCTGAGCCCACGCCCGAGGCTGCGCGTGAATTTTGCCAGCGCCTAATTGAGGCTACGCTTGATTTGGCGCTGGCCTACAAACCCAATGTGGCTTTCTTTGAGGCCTTTGGTCCGGAAGGCTGGCGGGTGCTCAAAGAGGTAATTGCCAGCATCCCGGAAGATATTCCGGTAATTTTGGACGCCAAGCGCGGTGATATTGCTTCTACAGCCGAGGCGTATGCACGCTCCGCGTTTGAAACTCTAGGGGCAGATGCCATTACCTTGAGCCCCTATCTTGGTCAGGACAGTTTACAGCCTTTCCTGTATGATCCTGGGCGTGCCGTTTTTGTGTTGTGCAAGACCTCCAATCCGGGCGCGGGAGATTTTCAGGACCTTCCCTTGGGGGGCGCTGATGTAGATCTGCTCCTTTATGAGAAGGTGGCATTAAAAGCCCAGGCATGGAACACTCAGGGCAATATTGGGCTGGTGGTGGGAGCAACCTATCCCGAAGCATTGGCGCGTCTGCGCAGTTTGGTGCCGGAGATGTGGTTTCTGGCGCCGGGGGTAGGGGTTCAAGGGGGTGATTTGGCAGCGGCGCTCCGAGCTGGCCTGCGACCAGATGGTTTGGGAATGTTGCTACCAGTTTCGCGGGCCATTTCACGCGCCGAGTCCCCGCGCCAGGCGGCCCTGGAGTGGGTCGCAACCCTGCGCCGTGAGCGTGCGGCTGCCATGGCGGGACGGGATTCAACGCCCGTGTTTCCGCCCGAGTTGGTTACGTTGGCCGAGGCGCTGTTACAAGCAGGTTGTGTGCGCTTTGGAAGTTTCACTCTGAAATCGGGGTTGCGCTCCCCTATTTACATTGATTTGCGTCAACTGGTTTCGCACCCCAAATTGCTGGCTCACGTTAGTCGCGCTTATCTGGGGGTGTTGCGAAATCTCTCCTTTAACCGCCTGGCTGCGTTGCCTTATGCAGCACTGCCTATCGCCACCGTACTGAGCCTGCTAGGGAACTGGCCACTTATTTACCCGCGGAAGGAAGTCAAAGAGTACGGGACACGGGCCGAGATTGAGGGTGACTATCATCCAGGGGAACGGGTGGTGGTGATTGACGACCTGGCCACTACGGGAGGTAGCAAGTTTGAGGCAATTGAACGATTGACCCAGGCGGGCTTGCTCGTGCAGGACGTGGTGGTGCTGATAGACCGGCAATCTGGTGCGGCAGAAGCGCTGGCATCTGCCGGATACCGCCTGCATGCGGTAATGACTCTGAGCCAGTTGCTGGATTACTGGGAAGCCACGGGGCGCATTGCACGTGAGAAAATCGCTGAAGTGCGTGAATTTTTAAAAGGCACATGAACCTTTACGCGTTTTTACGTCCGCTCATTTTTCGCCTTGCCCCTGAAACGGCCCATCATTGGGTGATTGCCCTATTGCGTTTAGGAGGGAGCAATGCCCTCACACGGGCTGTGCTCAGAGCCTGGTTTGAGCCAGAGACTCAGGGACCACCTGTGCAGGTGTTTGGACTGTCTTTCCGTAACCCATTGGGGTTGGCAGCCGGTTTTGATAAGGACGGTCTGGCCTGGCGTGGCTTGGCTTGTCTGGGATTTGGCCATCTGGAACTAGGAACGGTGACTCCCCGCCCTCAAGCGGGTAATCCGCCTCCGCGTGTCTTTCGCCTGGTGGAAGACCAGGCGATCATCAACCGGATGGGCTTTCCAAGTCGTGGAGCTGAGTTTCTGGTGCAACGCTTGCAGGGAAAACGACCCCAGGGGGTCATACTGGGGGTCAATATCGGCAAGAACCGGCAAACGCCGCTCGAGGAAGCCGCACAAGACTACCTCTACTTGCTCCGGATCTTTGCTCCGTTATGTGATTATTTAGCCATCAATGTCAGTTCACCCAATACCCCTGGGTTGCGTCAATTGCAACAGCGGCAGATGTTGGAGGACCTGCTTCACCCTTTGGCAGAGGCGCGAAAGGCGCAGGAACACGCTCTAGGTCGAAGAGTTCCCCTCCTGGTGAAGATCGCTCCTGACCTGGACGACGAAGGGCTAGATGCGGCTTTGGAGGCGATTGTTCGTTGTGGGATGGACGGGGTTATTGTCGGTAATACGACTCTTCAGCGCCAGGGTTTGGGTTCGCCATTAGCCACCGAGACCGGTGGATTGAGCGGATTGCCCCTAAATGATCTTAACACCCGTTTGGTAGCCCAGGTGGTCAAGCGTACTGGTGGCAAGTTGCCCGTTGTGGCAAGCGGTGGGGTTATGGGACCTGTACAGGCTCAGGAAAAACTGGATGCTGGCGCTGTTTTAGTGCAACTTTATAGCGGCTTGATCTATGAAGGCCCGGCGCTGGTCAAGCGCATTCTGGAAAGTGGTTTGAGGTTGACGCGGATATAAGCGCCTGCCTCTATATTACTATGGGTTGATCAGCCGAGACCGCTCTGCGAGGTGCGCTGTTCGGTGTAAGCGGGGGCACCCAAGAGATTGGTGGACGGCTCATAGTGGACACAGGCAACAAAATGGTCGGTGTCCACCTCCGTCAATGAGGGGCGATAGATGGCACAGATTTTCTCTGCTACTGGGCAGCGTTCGTAATAAGGACATCCACCTCGAAATTCCTCTATTTTACGTTCCAGGAGCGTGGTGCCTTTTTCCCATTTTCGATCTAGACGCGGGATGGAATCCATGAGCATACGCGTGTAAGGATGCAGTGGAGTGTGGAAAATTTTCTCAACAGCGCCTCGCTCGACCACATAACCTTTGTAGAGGATTACGGCACGTTCGCTGATGTAATAGGCTAGGGAGAGATCATGAGTGATGAACAAGATTGAAAGTCCGCGCGATTTGAGATCTGCCAGCAAGTTGAGCACGTCAATGCGGGTTGAGGCATCCAGCATGCTGATGATCTCGTCGGCAACCAAGAATTGGATATCTAAAAGTAAGGCACGCGCAATGAGGAAGCACTGTAACTGCCCACCGCTTAATTGATAAGGATACTTATTGAGGACGTGAGCGGGATTGAGCCCCACCGAAACGAGGGCATTCTTAACACGATGTTGCCACTCGGGGATGGGGATGTTGGGGAAGAATTCTTCGCGGAGGATTTCAAAGATCCGATCGGCCTTGAAGATAGGATTATAGGAACTAAACGGATCTTGAAAGACACCTTGCACCTGGCGGTAGTAATTCTTTAGCGTTTCACCCTTAAAGGTGGAGATATCCTCACCGTTATAAGTGATTTTGCCCTCGGTGACGTCAAGCAAGCGTAGGATCATCTTGCCAATAGTACTCTTGCCGCTTCCGCTTTCCCCGATCAGAGAAACAACTTCGCCTTTGTGTACCTCGAAGCTCACGTTGTTAACTGCATAAAGTGCTTTTCCTCCAAACGCGCCAATCCGGTACACCTTAGAGACGTTATCTAACCTAAGCATGACTCTCGAACTCCTTCCAGCAGGCCACATAATGATCTTTTTCTATTTCCAAAAAAGGCGGCTCTTCAAGGCATCGCTCATAAGCCAATGGGCAACGATCCCTGAAGCGACAACCCGTTGGCGGATTCAGGAGCAAAGGAGGGTTGCCGGGGATGCCGCTCAGGCGCTTGTCGGCATGGCGCACGCCGACCTCGGGCAAGGAGGAGATTAACATGCGCGTATAAGGGTGGCGCGGGGACTCAATAATGGATTGGGTGGGGGCTTTTTCGGCTAATACGCCAGCATACATGATGAGAATGCTGTCGGCAATCTGGTAGAGGATGGAAATATCGTGGGTGACGACGATCATGGTGTTGACAAACTGACAATCGCGGAATTCTACCAGCATTTCTGCGACGGCTTTCTGAGTAGCTACGTCGAGCGCTGAGGTGATCTCGTCGGCAATCAGCAAAGAGGGGTTGAGCAACGAGGAGATGACCATGACCATACGCTGCTTCATGCCCCCAGAGAGTTCGATGGGATACATGTTGAGGACCTCATGAGATAGGCTGACTAAATCTAGCCGCCGCTTTAACTCCGGCAACACCTCTCTATAATCTACCCCTCGTGACTCAAGTAGCTCCTGGATCATTTTTCCGATTTTGCGAATCGGGTTCATGGCGTTCATTGCGTATTGTGGGATGAGGGATACTTTGCGGAAACGATAGGCGTTCATCCGCTCGCTATCCCAGATGGGCAACTCTTCCCCATCCAGCAAGACCTTACCAGCGATATACTTCATTGGAGGGAAGAGCACAATCAAACTATGTCCCAGCGTGGTTTTTCCACATCCCGACTCGCCGGCTAGGCCCATAATCTCACCATCCGCAATTTGGAACGTGGCATGTTCCAGTGCATGGACGTCTCCCCGTAAGGTTTGGTAGTAAACCGTCAAGTTTTCAACCTTCAAAGCCATGGCTCACATCTCGCGTAGTTTGGGGTTGAAGATTTCGTCCAAGCCCACATTCATGCTGTAAAGGGCGCCCACAATGGCTGTGATAGCCAGACCAGGAGGAACAAACCACCACCACATTCCTAGTGGAAGGGCTCCCCACAGGACGGCATATTGCATCATCAGGCCCAAGGAAATGGCGTTGGTGGGACCCAGGCCGATAAAATCCAGGGTGGCGGCCGTGAGGATGGCTCCACCAAACTGTAAGATGAAAACCAGCACCAGATATGACATCATGTTAGGAGCGATCTCTCTGCGCACAATTTTGTAAGGTTTCATCCCGCTTAGTCTGGCTAGGTCCACAAAATCGCGCGTACGGAGTGAGAAAGTCTGGGCGCGGATAGCCCGGGCTGCCCAGGGCCAAGCGGTTAACCCGATAAACAGACACTCCATTAGCAGGCTACGCACCTGTAGGTAGGCTGCAATGATCAACAGGACAGCCAGCGTTGGGATGACCAACACAATATTTGTAAAGGCGTTCAGGATTTCATCTAGAATGCCACCACGGTAGCCGGCGGCGAAACCAATGATCATTCCTACTAGAGTACCCAGTCCCCCACCTAAGAGGCCAACAATGAAGGTGGCCCGCAAGCCGTTGACAAACTGTGAGAAAACATCTTGCCCGAAGAAGGTGGTTCCAAACCAATATTCTGTAGAGGGAGGTTCAGCGCCGAGGGGATTGGCATAATCGAAGGGCTTGTATTTGGCAAATGCTGGGCCAACCCATGCCAGGAGAAGAAAGATCAGGATAATGCCACTTCCGATCAGCAGTTTTTTGTTGCGCAAGGCAAAGTAAAGCACCTCATTTCGCTTCTTCATGCCGACTCTCCTACCATGCCCCTCCGTGTTCGTGGGTCTACCACGATATAGACCAGATCAATCACAAAGTTGGCAATCAAGACACCGAGGATGATAAAGAGGAAACAGCCCTGAATGAGGAAGTAATCCTGATTCTGGATGGCTGCCAGAAGCAGATAGCCAATGCCTGGATAGGAGAAAACCACCTCAGTGACTAACGCTCCGGCTACAATGACCCCTAATCTAAGGGCCAATCCGGTAATCTGAGGCAAGATGGCGTTGTTGAAGGCATACCTTCGAATAAGGCGCTGGGGGGCTCCGAGGGCTGTCAAATAACGCGAGTATTCTGCTTCTAGTTCGTAGATGATCATGTTGCGCATGCCAATGGCCCAGCCACCAAAGTCAATAATAAAGAGTGAAGCAAAGGGAAGAAACCAATGATGGAGCAGATCAAGGACAAACGTCCATGACCAGGTTGGACGCAGGGAGAAACTATAGGCCCCAGCAATGGGGAAAAGTCCCAGGACGATGCCAAAAAACCAGGCCAACAGGATTCCCAGCCACATGTAGGGCGTTGCTGTCAGGACATAGCTGAGAGGTAGGATGAAATTATCCAGCCGTTTTGAGCGGGCTGCAATGGCACCAAAATTATTGCCGGCGTACCAGGCTAGAAGAATGGAGGGAATAAGTAAGAACGCATCATAGGGCACGGCACGCTTTAGGACCTCAATGACCGGGGTGGGGAAGAGGTAGGTGCTAATGCCTAAATTCCCTTGGAAGAGCGCTTTCCAAAAGTTGAGATATTGTTGCCAGAGGGGCAGGTCAAGGCCAAAAAGGCGCGCGTAATAGTCATACATCATCTGAATAGCCGAGGCATTTGAAGCTACCGAGACGCGCGCCAGCATATTGCGTATCGGATCGCCGGGCATAAAGCGGGGAATGAGCCAATCAATGGTGACAGCAAGAAAAAAAGTAAGAGTATAAATGAGAATTTTTCTTGTCAGGTACCGCCGCATGAGAGGGACTCCTGGCCTTTTTATTTATTGTAGCCTTGAAAACCGCGGATAATAGAGTGAGAGATGCCGCCCCTCACGAGGAGAGGCGGCATCCGGGAAACCAGGGGTTACGGCTGAACCGCCGGTTTGAGGTTGATCAGGGTTTGCAGGCCGCCCATTTGCCAGTAACCCGACCAGGTCGTAGGCAGGGAAACAGGGTTCTTCTCATTAGGCCAGTTCGTCCAGGTGGTCTCGGTCCATTGTGCCCACAAACCGTTGTACCACAGCGGAATTACGGGCATTTCAGTGAGCATAAGTTCCTGGATCTTGCTGGTGGCGGCTTTCATCCCGGTCTCATCGGTGGTAGGGATGCGGGCCAGGGCGTCCACCAGATCGAACATTTGCTGGTTGACATAGCGCCCAAAGTTTCCGGCCTGCATTTGTTCCTGGATGGGATGCCGGAAAAGCAGGTTGTAGAGCGTCCAGGGGGTATTGCTCATTTGGGCCCAGTTGTTGAGGGTCATGTCAAAAGTTCCCCCTTGTAGGGCTGTGTTCCAGGCTCCGTAATCAGGATAAGCGGCCTTAATGTTAATCCCGGCGGCCTGTGCGCTAGAGGCAATGATATCGATGGCTGCCATCCAGTCCGTCCACCCGTTCGGGCAGGTCACCTGGAGCTCAATCTTGGAGCCATCCGGCGCTTCCACAAAACCATCGCCGTTGACGTCCTTATAGCCGGCATCGGCCAGCATTTGCTTGGCTTTGGCCGTATCGAAAGTGTAACCCAAGCGGGCGATGACTTCCTGGTCGTCATACTTGCTCATCGTGGGCAGCAGACCCGAGGGACTGGCGGCCTTAACTAGGTTGGCATACGCCACATTGACAATGGAGGGCACGTCAATAGCAAAGGCCAGAGCACGGCGGAATTTGGCATCATCCAGAGGTTTTTTAGTGGTGTTTAGGAATAGTACGGCGGTATTCGCTGAGAGCATGTAGGGAGCCTTCTCGTAGAAGGTCTTCACATATCCCTTTTCCGCTAGGGTGGCGATGCCCGGGAGGAAGTTGTTGCTCAGGTCCAGTTCCCCCTTGACCACCATGCCCAGGGCAACGTTGTTGCTTGAGGTACGGATGTCTACAATGTACTTAGGGGCTGGTTTACCGAAGATGGGGATGCCCCACCAGTTTTCATTGCGCACCCAGACATTGCGATCCTCGGCATGGGTGAGGTATAAATACGCGCCGGAACCGACCGGATTCTCGTTGGCTCCCGTGGTGATGTCCTCCTCGCTCCGATTCTCCCACAGGTGTTTGGGAACAATGGGCAGGTTGAAGAGGTAGTTCTCCCATTCCTGGTAGAGCGGGTCCTTGAAGGTCAATTTCAAGGTGGTTTCGTCTACGAGGGTGACATCGGTCAACCCGGTGTTAGTCCAAAGGGGTGAGAACCACAGAGCGGGATATTTCTTGCCCAATTCAAGGGTGAACTTCACATCCTCGGCGGTCAGGGGGCGCCCATCGCTCCAGGTCAATCCTTTACGTAGAGTGACCTCGTAGGTGGTAGGGTCGGTCCACGCTCCCTTCTCGGCCAACCAGGGAATAAATTTATCGGTCAGTGGATCGTAGAAGAAGAGGAATTCATAGACCAGGCCAATGGTGCCGGTGGTATTAGCGAGCATGCCTGGCTGGAAAGGATTCCAGGTTGAGGCCGGTCCCCAGGCGGCCCCGCTGACGTAGAGGGTCTCGTTGCGCGGGTAGGTGGTTGGGGCAACTTGACCGGTTGGCGTGACCTCTACAATTTGGGTCTCAATGACCCTTTTTTCCACCTCCACAGTTTGAATGATCTTCTCAGGGGTGGGGGTCGTGGCTGGACCACAGGCTGCCAGAAGCAGGCTGGCTAGGATCAGCATGGTGAAGACAGATAGGGCAAGCTTACGCATGGTTTCTTTACTCCTTTCTTCCAAATCAACGTCTTGCACTGGGGTTTTATGAACATAAGGTGAGGTGGGTAGTTGTGGGCTTCTCGCGGTTAAATCTCCTCCGATTTGATCACCTCCTCTAAAATTTTTTGAAGCATTGTCGCTTTTTGGGAGCGCTCCCAATAAGAGGTAAGAAATTTCATTCTCTCTCACGGACCGCGGCGCCTGAGAGCACCGCATGAATCGCGCACGACAAGTTCCGTATCCATAATAACCCGTCGCGGTGGTTGGGCGCCATTTTCGATCAAATCAAGTAAGATCTCAACTGCCTTGAAACCCAATGGGGCAATGGGCTGGCGTACAGTGGTGAGGGGCGGGGTAGCAGTTGCGGCAAAGGGCAGGTCATCGAAGCCAACGACGGCGATGTCTTCGGGAATGCGTAGTCCTGCCTCACGAATGGCACGCATGGCGCCTATCGCCATCGCATCAGAGGCGGCGAAGACGGCATCGGGACGGGCGGGGAGCAGCGCTTGCATGGCGTAGTAGCCTCCTATTTCGGTGAAATCTCCTTCAACGATCAGGGAAGGGTCTATTTTGCGGCCCCGCTCGAGAAGGGCACGCATGTAACCCTCTTTTCGATCTATACTGACGGTGGAGTTGTCAGGACCGGCGATGGTGCCGATGCGCAGGTAGCCCAGGCGCACCAGGTGGCTAACCGCGTTATACGCAGCATTGACATTGTCCACATCCACATAGCTTACCCCTTGTGGATTGAAGGGGCGCCCAATGACGACCAGTGGAACATTGGAGGCTAGTAGGCGGTCCATAAGTTGATCGCCGATCTGACCAGATTGAAGGAGGACCCCATCCAACAAGCCACGCCGTGAGATGCGGGGGTAGATTTTTGCCTCATCCTCGGCGCTACCAACCAAGAAAAGAGCCAGGGTGTAGTTGTAGTGATTGCAGGCTTGGGCGATGCCTTGGGTTAGGCGGGGAAAATAAGGGTCGCTGAAGAACGAACTGACACTCCGCGGCAGTACCAATCCCAGCATTAAAGAGCGTTGGGAGGCCAGCGTGCGGGCTGCAGCGTTGGGATGGTAGCCAGTTTGGCGGATTACCTCCAGCACACGCCGCCGCACTTCCTCGCGTACGTTGGGATGGTCGTTGAGGACACGCGAAACAGTCGAACGGGAAACGCCTGCCTGACGGGCTATGTCTTCCAGGGTCAAGTTGGACATAACAAACCTATGGACGGCACTTGAGGGAGCAAGGCGGACTTTATGGAAGCGCTCCCAATCAATTTCATTATAGAGAGATTGCGGGCAAAAGTCAATCAGGTGAAGCCCAAAAACAACCGATTAAAATTTTAAAAGCCTTTTTGGCGAGGGTTTCGTAGTCATTTATTCAGGGTTAGGACGGCAAAGAAATCTCAAGTAGGGCGTATAGTGGTGCAAAAAAGGCGCATGCGTCGGAAGAAAGTCCTTGGGTTTGCACTGTTATGGGTTGGAATGACTTGTGTTCTGTGACACACCTATGAAAAAGAACAACCCATAAAGCAAATCCAAAAAATTTTATAAAAAAATTGTCATTTCTAACTTGACTGCGAGGAAATAAGATATAAAATTACTAAAAATATTTCAAATCAGGTAAGCTGGGATGACTAAAAAAGTAAAGATTGCTGAGATTGCGCGGCGGTGTGGCGTTTCAGTTTCGACTGTTTCGTTGGTCCTGAATAATCGTCCCGGTGTCGCCCGCGAAACACGAGAGCGGGTACTAGCCATCGCAACTGCGCTAGGTTATCCTGTCTTCACCCCTGACATTGGGGATCGGGCAACCCGACTTTCCGCCATTCGTATGCTGGTCAAACTCGATCCTGGACTACCGCCTCAAGCCAATCCCTTTTATTCCAAAGTGATTTTAGGCATTGAGGATGCCTGCCGTCGTAAGGGGATTAACTTGCTATTTACTTCCCTGCCCGTAGATGCCAACAACCAGCCATTGGAAATTCCTGCCGGGTTGACCAACGGCAACGTGGATGGGATTTTGTTGGTAGGGGTCTATGTGAATGAGGAATTAATGGGGGTTCTGGCTCAATATCCTGGCCCGGTGGTTTTAGTAGATGGATATGCCGCCCATGAGCGTTATGATGCCGTGCTTTCAGATAACTTTCACGCTGCCTACCAGGCAGTAGAGTATCTACTGGCAAAAGGACATCGTCATATCGGTTTGATTGGGGGAGAGGAACAATGTTATCCTAGTCTACACGATCGCCGCAATGGTTATTTGCGAGCCCTTAAGGATCACGGAATTTCCCACATTTACACCGCCAATTTCAAAATAGGGCTTTCGCGTGGTTTTGATGAGACCACCAATTTACTCAAGACTTACCCGCAAATTACGGCGCTTTTCTGCATGAATGATGAGATTGCCAGCGTTGCCATGCGGGCGGCTCAGAGTTTGGGCCGGCGGGTACCAGAAGACCTTTCAATTCTTGGCTATGATGATACGTATATCGCGGTTAACACCCACCCTACCCTCACTACCCTCCATGTGGATACCCTGGCGATGGGACGGGCAGCGGTGGAATTGCTGGATTTGCGGCGGCAAAACCCCGAATCGGCGCGAATGACTCTTCTCATTCACCCGGTTCTGGTTGAACGCGAATCGGTAGCGTCGCTACTTCCCCAATAGGAGGTTATTCATTCATGAATCTCTTGCCTTTGCCCAACATTCCCTGGGAGGAGCGTCCACACGGTTGTTCCGAAGTGGTGTGGCGTTATAGTCAGAATCCGATCATTCCTCGCAACCTGATTCCTTCTTCCAACAGCATTTTTAACAGCGCTGTGGTACCTTTTAACGGACGCTTCGCAGGCGTCTTCCGCTGTGATAACAAAAAGCGCGAGATGAACCTGCACCGTGGCTTCAGCGAGGACGGCATTCATTGGCAACTGGACGATACACCGATCGACTGGCAATGCAAAAACCCAGAACTGGCGCGGTTTGAACACCGCTATGATCCTCGTGTGGTGTGGCTAGAAGACCGCTATTATATTACCTGGTGCAATGGCTATCATGGCCCTACAATCGGCATTGGGTACACCTTTGATTTTGAGACCTTTTATTTCCTGGAGAATGCCTTTCTCCCCTACAATCGCAACGGCGTGCTCTTCCCACGTAAAATCAACGGCTACTACATGATGTTGAGTCGTCCCAGTGATCGCGGGCACACGCCTTTCGGGGATATTTTTATTAGCCAGAGCCCGGATCTGATCCACTGGGGACAGCACCGTCTCGTGATGCGCCCCAAGGGGGGCTGGCAGAGCACCAAAATTGGCGCTGGGCCGATCCCGATTGAGACCTCTGAGGGATGGCTGCTCTTCTACCATGGGGTTCTAACCTCATGCAATGGATTCGTGTATTCCTTTGGTGCTGCTTTGCTTGATCTTGATCAACCCTGGAAGGTCATCGCACGTGGAGGTCCTTACTTATTATCTCCTCAAACCCTTTATGAATGCGTAGGGGACGTGCCTAATGTGGTTTTTCCCTGTGCGACGCTTTACGATCCCCCCACAAGTCGCCTGGCAATTTATTATGGAGCAGCGGATACGGTCACGGCTCTGGCATTTGCCTATTTGGATGAAGTTGTGGACTTTGTTAAGTCCACTAATGAAGTTTAGTTTTCTCTGAATGTGACCAAACGGATTATCCAAAACCGGAGACTGAGCGGTGAGTGTTCCTCACCGCTCAGCATTTTGGGGAAAGAGGCGCAACTTTTGATGAGCATTTACGTAAACAAATTTAGATAAATTCCGCTCAACTCTAAGGTGCGATAAAAATGATTCGGGTACACAATCTGACTAAGCGTTTCGGCCATTTGACGGCGGTGGACAACCTCACGTTTGAGGTTAAGGAGGGGGAGATTTTTAGCCTGCTCGGACCAAATGGGGCGGGTAAAACAACAACGATTTCCATCCTGGCTACGCTGTTATTACCCACCTCAGGTGAGGCCTGGATTGACGGTTATTCTATCCTACAGAGACCTTTGGAGGTGCGCCGCCTGATCGGGGTTGTTCCCCAGGAGATTGCCCTTTACCAGGATTTAAGCGGTTACGAAAACCTATGGTTCTGGGGACAAATGTACGGGTTGAGAGGGGCAGAATTGCGCCAACGCATTCGTATGACCTTGGAACAAGTGGGGCTTGATGAAAAAGCCCATCACAAGGTACGCACCTATTCGGGAGGGATGAAGCGCCGCCTCAATCTCGCGGCTGGTCTGCTCCACCATCCGCGGGTGCTCTTCCTAGATGAGCCCACAGTGGGAATTGACCCGCAGTCTCGGCGTGCTATTCTGGACTTTGTCAAGTCTCTGAACCGCGAGGGGATGACCATCCTTTATACCACGCATTATATGGAAGAGGCTCAGGAACTCTCTCACCGGGTGGGAATCATGGATCATGGACGGTTGATCGCGCTGGGAACACAATCGGCGCTGTTGCAGCAAGCAGGTGAACACGATACATTGGTACTGTCTTTTGAGAATGACCTGAAGCCGCAACCGCCTTTGGAAGTCCTACGCCACCTTTCAGAGGTAATAAATGTAAGTCGTGAAGGTGATCGTATAAAGGTGCTCACTACTGCCCCAGAAGAGGTGTTGCCTCACCTCGTAACCGTGTGTTTAGAGCATGGGGTGCGCATTCGCAGCGTGGAAGTTATCGAACCTAACCTTGAAACCGTGTTCCTCAAGTTAACAGGACGCGCTTTAAGGGACTAGGGAGGACAGGAATGCGACGGATTTTGCTGATTGCTCTTAAAGATTTACTTTTGATCCTTCGCGATCGTTCAATGGTGTTGATGATCTTAATCGGGCCGTTTCTGCTGACGTTTGGAATGGGCTTGATTAGTGGTCGGATGGGAGGAGGTGTAAGTCAATCAAGCGGCCCCCGTGATATTCCTGTAGCAATTGTAAATCAAGATGGTCAAATGCTGGGAAATGCTTTGGTGAATGTGCTCTCTTCACCCGAATTGGCAGTTTTACTTGAGCCCGTCTTGGTCCCGGATGTGGAGACAGCCAAACAACAGGTTGAAGCAGATCAGGTAGCGGCGGCAATTATTGTCCCAACCGGCTTTACCCAGAGTTTGATCCCGTTAGCAAAGGAATGGCAGGCGTGGTCACCTTCATCTTCATCGAACCTTGCTATTCAGATCTACGCCAATCCCGGGCGTCCGAACAGCGTTGCAATTATCGAAAGCATCGTGCGTGAGTTTCTCTTCCGGGTTGAAAAGGGACGCGTTCTGGGGTTGACGGCTATAACGCCGTTGGTGACTGCAGGCGCGATTCAATCCACACAAGCCGAAGAGATTGGGCGTGCTTTGGGCGAATCTCTGGCCCGTGCAAATGATGCAAAAGATTTGATGCAGGTGGCTATTACCGAGGGGGGGCTGACACCGTCTCACGAAGTGGATGTCATGTCCTCACTAGCCCCAGGGATGGCTTTGCTCTTCTTGATGTTCACCGCCACTTACGGTGCACGTTCTCTGTTGGTTGAGCGCCGGCAACAAACTCTGCAACGGTTAATGATGACCCCAACCTCACCCATCCAGATCTTACTTGGCAAGGGTTTTGGCGTCTATCTTAGCGGGGTGCTTCAGCAATTGGTGTTGATAGGTACCTCAACCTGGTTGTTTTCTCTAAACTGGGGCGATGCCTTAGGGGTTATAGCATTAATTTTATGTGCTGCGTTGGCCGCGGTGGGTTGGGGGTTGCTCGTTGCGGCTTGGGCCCGCACTCCGGCTCAGGTTGCCTCAGCAGGTTCAGCCCTGATGCTGCTCTTTGGTTTGTTGGGTGGTAGTTTCGTTGACCTGAGTAGTATGCCATCCCCAGTGTATGTCCTGAGTCGAGTCACCCCCAATGCCTGGGGGTTAGACGGGTATGCGATTTTGGCTGGGGGCGGTTCGTTGAGCCAGATTGGTCAACCCCTGCTTGCCTTGATATTGATGGGTGTTAGTCTGATTGTTTTTGCAGGGGTTATTTTGATGCACTCACGTCATTTTACCCAGGCTTGAGAGGGAGATTCATGCACTCTATTTTTGCAATTATCCGCAAAGATGTTTTGTTACGCTTTGCCTCACCTAGCGAATGGTTGTTCTTCCTTTTCTTGCCAGTGCTGTTTACTTTTGTGTTAGGCATGGGCAACTACGGTTCGGATGGGAAAGTGACCCTTTTGGTTGTAGATGAGGCTTCCAATGAAATCTCGGCCCGCGTGATCAAGGCGTTAGAGCGTACACCAGGCTTGCGGCCTGAGGTGGTAAGCCGCGCAGAGACTGAGGCGCGTTTTGGCACCCGTAAGGTGGACTTCTGGTTATACCTACCGGCCGATCTTTCTGAGAAACACTTAAGACGTGGCGAACAAATTCAGTTATTGCTTTATCAACAGCCGAACAATCTGCGCGCTGTGGCGGTGCAACGTGCGATCCAGGCGGCGATTGGTGGGGAGAGCCTTCCTTTTGAGGCGGCGCATCAAGCCGTGACGTTAGCCGAGCAGTACAGTGTCTTAAGAACGGAGGAGGAACGTCAGCAATACTTCAACGAGGCTTTTCAATCAGCCCATGTATTATGGACGCAAGCTCCGCAGCGACTAGAAGTGATTCGCCCCTCAAGGGCTCCGGTATATGACCCCCGGGCTCATGCCTCTGCCGGTCAACTTATTACCTGGGTTTTCATCCCTCTGTTTGGAATTTCAGCGTTACTGGCCTATGAGCGCAATACTGGTACCCTGGCTCGTATCATGACCACGCCAACCTCGCAAGCCATCTTTCTGGCTGGAACGATCGGTGGACAGGTGCTCATAGCGCTAGTGCAGATGGGGTTGTTGGTTGGTTTTGGGGTGTTCGCCCTAAGACTGCCTTGGATGCGCGATCCCTGGACATTGGCTGTGTTGCTGTTCACTTCGGCGTTAGCCGCGGGAGCCATAGGGGTTTTCATGGGGACCTTGGTTAAAAACGAGGCTCAGGCCAATAACCTGAGCATCCTAATGGGAATGGTTATGGCGTTGTTAGGTGGGTGTTGGTATCCTCTGGAATTTTTCCCGGATGCGGTAAAAATGATTGTGCATGTACTTCCAACCACTTGGGCATTGGAAGGTATGGTTAACTATCTCATGAGGGGTAAGTCTCTGGAAGACCTGTTTCCCCAGTTAGCAGCGTTAACGGGCTTTGCTGTGCTTTTCTTCGTGCTGGGCCTCTGGCGCTTGTGGCGTGAGCAGAGCGTTTAGAAGAGCCCCGCAAGTGTAGGCGGGGCTCCTCAGCAAGAGAAATTATCGAGATTTTGCCAATTCTAAAATGCGGGTTGTGAACGCGCCGCTGACTTCGGTTGTGGGAAGCACCTCATATCGGTGGAGCATATCTGCCAGGGCTTGCCATTGTTCCTGCGTCTGCCATCCCCAGCCGTGCTCGCGGGTGACGTCGCTTTGGGCATCCTTTAGTTCGGTTTCGAGCATGTAGCGCATGTGATCGGGATTGGTCTCTGGCCCAGTATATTTCAGGACGGTTTGAACGGCTTCGTCGGGGTGTTGTGCTGCATCGTCAATGCCTCGCAAGGCGGCACGTAAGAAGCGTGCCAGCACCTCGGGGTGGTCCTGAAGGTAGGATTCGCTGGTCACATAGGTCAGCCCAAGCGTTGGTACACCGTAGTCCGCTGCATCCCAGAGGGTGATCTCATATCCCCAGGAACGCAACAGGAAGGGTTCATTGGATTTGAAAAGAGGATAAACATCTACTTTACCTTCAACCAGCAGGCGGGGGTCAAACCCCACATTAACAAGGTTGACCTTGTTAACATCGGCACCGGCGGCGTTCAGCAAGGCAAAGAGGTCTGGTGGGGGCGTGCCTTTGTAGCCTACGAGATGGCCTTCCCAGTCTTTGGGGGTTACCATCCCCGAGTCCTTTAGGGCGGCAAAGGCTTGTTGACCACGTTGCCCAATCAGGGCAATGGCAACCAAGGGCAGACCAGGATCTGCCCGGCGCTGGAGCAAAACGGCTGCATCTTGGGTGGTTACCTGAATCTTGCCGGCGGCAAGCAATTGAAGATGCTGTCCCTGACCAGGGGAGTGCTCGATGGTGACATCCAGCCCCTCGGCGTCGAAATAACCCTTTTCCTTAGCCACATAGACCCCCACGAACGGCAAGTTGGCTTGGGGTTTGTAACCTGCCATGAAAGTGAGGGCAACTCGCGGTGGTGGGGCAGAGACAGATGGTTGGCAGGCCGTCAGGAGACCGAAAACGAGCAAAAGCGAGAGGACGAACAACAATGAGATGGGACGCTGCTTCATAGACTAAAAACCTCCGGGATTATTGGGATGAAAGGTACCAGAACGCCAGGCGCCGTTCGACCTGGGTGGTTAACCGATACAAAGCGATGCCCGCGGCTGCTAAGATAAAAATGGCGGCGAAGAGATGGGGCAAATTTAGGTTGGTGTAGGCCAGCCACATTAGGCGGCCCAGCCCCCCTGAAGCCCCCGTCCATTCAGCAACGATGGCGCCAATCAATGCTAGGGGCGTGCTGACCTTCAGGGCTGCAAAGATATAAGGCAGGCTGTGGGGGAGTCTCAAGTGCCATAAAAGTTCCCATCGACTGGCCCGCCACGAGCGGAATAAATCTAATAGACCGGAGTCAATGGTTTGCAGGCCGACCAGGACATTGATAAGAACTGGGAAAAAGGTAACCAGGGCGGTGATAACCACTTTGGGTTGCCAGCCAAACCCTAGCCAGATGGTGAGCAAGGGCGCAATGGCCACTAGCGGTGTGGACTTGATCAGGATGGCCAGACTCATGACCCCGTGCTCCAGCGTCGGCCAAAACGTTACCAGCACAGCGATGAATACGCCAATACTGGTGCCCACACAGAGCCCCAGCAGCGCCTCGCCAAAGGTAACTAGTGAGGATTGGAGATACACCGGGGCGTTTTGAACTAATGTGCGTAGGATAAGGGTGGGAGGCGGAAGCAAATAGACGGGGATATCCCAAAAATATACCCCAGTCTCCCAGGCTGCCAGGGTGCCAATGACAAAGCCCCAGGTGATGTACCGACTACTCGTCGTCGTGCCCCGCATAAGTGAGGCCTCCTTGAAGGTTGGTAGCGAAAAGCGCCTTTCGCAGTTGAGTCACGTAGGCATTGAAGCCAGGATGGTTTTCATCCCGCGGACGTGGCAGGACTACGGGGATATCCTCAACGATTTGAGCCGGTCGGGGAGAAAGTACTAGAATCCGGTCTGCCAATCGCACTGCTTCGTAGATGTGATGGGTTACCCATATGATGGTGGGATGTAACCACAGCCAGAGGTCCAGGAGGGTGTTGCTGAGATGTTCGCGGGTCAGTTCGTCCAACGCAGCAAAGGGTTCATCCATCAGCCATACGGGGGCGCCTTGAACCAGTAAACGCGCCAGGGCCACGCGTTGTTGCATGCCCCCCGAAAGGCGATGCGGGTATTCATGGGCATACGCCGCCAGACCCACTCGACTTAGGGCTTCTGCGGGGCTCATCAAGGGGGGATTGCCGTTTCGAAGGAAGCGCAAGGCCATAGCCACGTTTTGGTAGGCCGTGAGCCAAGGCAGCAGAGCAGGGGATTGGCCCATCCAGGCAAGGGTGGGGGTATTTGCGTGGGGATGGGCCTCTGTGCCGTTAAGATGAATTTCTCCGTGGGTGGGCCGGAGCAGGCCGGCCAGCAGACGTAAGAGGGTGGACTTGCCACAACCGCTTTGCCCGATAACGGCCACAAATTGCCCCGAAGGAATGTAAAGGTTGATCCCTTGCAGGACGGTTAGGGAAGAGTGGGGATAACTGAAGACAAGATTCTTGACGTGGATGTCCATCTGGATTTTGCGCAATTATGAAGAGGTAGGCGGATTGGCCAGGCCGCGCCAGCCCCGCAGATGTTCGACCTCAATTTTGAACACCTGGGCAACCTGGTGAAAGTAGGACTGGGCAAGATCCCGCCCAAGATAACGCCGTGCCAGGCGATTGAGCAGGTGCTGCAGATCGTGCGGCTCGAGAGGCTCCATTGGGATGGCCTGCCCGCGCGCTACCACACGGCGCAAAGGAGGCCAGGGCTCGTCAATGGTGAGAGAAACCGCCGGATTCTGGCGGACGTAATCGGGCCAGCGTGACCCATGCCAGGCAATTACAGTGAAAGACCGGCCGTTCCATTCCTGCCAAAGCGGAATGACATGGGGCTGACCGTCGGGGCGCACGCACGCCAGGCGGGCCGAGACCGGTCCGCGCAGAAAGGCCTCAATTTGGGCTGGGGTTAGCGGTTCTAGAGGCTGTAAATCCGGTAGAGGGTGGGGAGCAAAAGGTGAGTAGGTCAGGGCGCCCAGCCGATGCGAGATGCGTGCCGCCAGATTACGTAATTCGTTGCCCCATTGGTCGTAAAGGGCTTGCGGTTGCCAGCGATAGGCTAGGGCGCTTAGCACCACCGCGGCGCGGGGCTGAAAGCCATCCGGGCAGATGGGAGCGGCTAGGTCCAAGGTTTCAGAAGAGATAGCCAGCGCCAGCCCGTTTTCAACGCTAGGGGGGCCGGAGGATGGTGTAAACAAGGCCTGCGCGGCTTCCAGGTGAGGGTAAAGTCTGCCCACCTGAAAGACCCGCCGCGTTTCATGGCTGCCTTCAGCCTGCGCCAAGACGAGCAGACCTTCGGAGATGGGGACCACTAAAGCCACCGTTTCGGGCCAGGCAACCTGGGCGCTTTCCTGATAAAAAGCGGCCAGGAGTTCCTGCTGGCTGAGGTCACCCCGCGCTTGCCACGCCAGCAGGCGTGGGCCGGGTAGGTAACGCCCACGTTTTTCGGATTGGTCCAGATAGCCCAAGGCCTTGAGGGTTTTGAGCAAAATGAAGAGCGAGGAACGCGCGCCCCCTAACCTTGGCAGCAGGTCCTGTGGGGTTACTCCCTCGGGATGGGCGAGGAGGATTTCGATAAGGCGTAGCGTGCGTTCGACGCTGCGGGCGAGGGTTAAGTCTTCCATGCTAAAGTCTTTTTTCATGGACTTTAGTTTATTATAGTGGACTTTATACAATTGTCAAGAACTTTTACTCGTGGAATGGATGAGGGTGGGGCTCATTCATGCTCTGGTTTATGGGGTTGAAAATCATTGAGGTGGCGGGCTTTTTCTGGGCTGAAATTCCCTATAATAAAAGCAAATCGCCTTCCTAAGTCCGATCAGGCGCGTGGCTGAGGATACAAGGAACGGTTTTTAGCGGCTACACAAGGGGAGTTCGCTGAGATGATCGATCGTCCAGGCAAGTCTTATGTTTTCTGGGGCTTCTACGGTGGACTAAATCTGGTGGTTGTTGCGGTTGTTTGGGGCGTTTTAAGCCTGCCCCTGCTGGGTGCACCAAACATTGAGGCGCTACGTCAGTGGCTGCGGGACCAACTGGGGAATTTAGTGCTTGTGTTTCCGAACCTGGGCGATGTCATTGATGCGGCGTTACAAAATTGGCGGTTGCTGCTGGCCTTTCTTGCGCTGATCCCCCTCAACTTTACCGAGTCCTCGCGCTCCCTTTTTGAGAATTGGGCCGAGTTTCTCACTAACCGTTTTTTGCCTCCCCTCCCGCCTTTTATCGGCGATCCTCCCAGAGTGGCCGACCCTTTCGATTTCACTTCTGAGGAAATCCCTTTTGTGGGACGGGAGACAATCCTGGGAGAGTTGGACCAATTTTTACGGCGCCGCGACCGATTCCTGTGGTGGTTTGTGAGCGGAGGCGCTGGGATTGGCAAAAGTCGTTTAGCATGGGAGTGGGTGCGCAAAGTGCGGCAAGCGCACCGTGCCCATGCGGGTTTTTACCGGGGTGGGTTCACTCCAGAATGGCGCCCAGCGCGCCCCACAGTGATCGTGGTGGATAATGCCGTCGAGCATGTTACGGATATCTTGAGCATGTTAGATGGGTGGACAAGGACTAGCTCCCAGTGGCCGCATCCCGTGCGGGTTCTATTGATAGAACGTGCTCTGCCTGAGCCGTTACGAGCCTTGGAAGAGCAGGACAAATATCTGCGTTACCGTTATCGTAAGTCCCTGACTTTGCCTGCCCTTGACCGAGAGAGCGTGCGCAAATTAACTAAATTAACTGAATTACCAGATGAAAATTTGATCAATGCAATCATCCGAGTGAGCGAAGGTAACCCGTTAATTGCGCTGGCGGCTAAGGAATTGCTTAGTGAGGAGGAACGCCGATGGTCGAGCCGGATGGATTTGTTGCAGGACTGGGCAAAACGGACGGTCAATAAATTCACGAGGATGGGGCTCGAGAAACGTTTCTTGCCCCTGCTAGCGCTGGCAACTTTTGCGCGCGAGTTGCCAGAAGAGGCTGCTAGGGAGTATACAGGAGGAGAACTGCCCGATAAAAAATTATTGGAGGACCTTTTGTACCAACGCATCCAAGATCGCATTCCCGCGGTTATGCCTGACTTATTCGGTGAGGCCTTTGTTCTCTATGTGTTCGAAGAACTCTACGCATCTGAAAGAAATCGCTTTGTTCAAAGCGGCTGGCGGGCCAATCCAGAGGGAGTAGCCGTGTTTTTAGTTCGGCTCTATCTCGATTTTCCGGACTATGAACTGGTTAGGCGACTTGATGCCCAGCCCGATGAAGTGAGTGCTCTTGTTCATTGGTGCCGCGCGAGGGTTTTACTTATTTATTTCTATGGGCAGGCGGGCGAGGTAGCGAAGGTGGAGGAGGGGTTAGCCAAGTTGGAAGAGGTTGCGCAGCGGCATGGGGAAGTGGTAGAGATCCAGGTCAAGTTAGCGCATGGGTACGTCAATGCGCTGGGGGCGTATGGGCAGGCGCGCGAGGTAGCGAAGGTGGAGGAGGGGTTAGCGAAGGTGAAGGAGGTGTTAGCCAAGTTGGAAGCGCGCAAGAGCCTCGAGATATATGCGAGCGAGATGTTAGCGAAGGTG
>NZ_CALIMF010000019.1 GCF_938028735.1 uncultured Thermanaerothrix sp. | reverse complement strand
CCGTCGAGAAGGAATCGCGCTATTTGGACATCCTGCTTGCTGAGAGGGCGGAGGGGATTGTGTTCACTCCGGTTGGTAAGCCGGATGTGGACAGAATCAAGCGGCTTCTTAAGTGTGGGATTCGGATAGTGGTGGCCGACCGGCGAGTGGAGGGCTTACCTACGGTGGAGGCAGACAACCGCGGTGGTAGCCGAGAGCTTACCAAGTACGTGCTTAGCCTTGGTTACCGACGGATTGTTTACATTGCGGGACCTGAAGACGTCAGCACTTCCCAAGATAGGCTTCTGGGTTTTCAGGAAGCCATGAAAGCGGCGGGTCTGGAGCCTGTGGCAGTGCGACGTGGGAACTTCACCTATGAGTCCGGCTACGAACTAGCAAAGCTTGTCCTGAAAACAGAAAAGGTGGACGCTATCATGTGTGGCAACGATCTCATGGCAATTGGTGCGATCCGGGCAGCTGAGGACGAAGGATTGCGAGTTCCGGACGACCTTGGGGTGACCGGCTTCGACCACGTCCCCTGGTCCGACCTGGTTAGGCCTCCGCTTACCACGGTCGAAATCCCTGCCTTCCGGATTGGACAGGAAGCGTTGCATAAGCTCCTGCGGGATTCTGTAAACATTTACTGCCTGGAGACCCGCCTAATTCGAGGAGCCACTGTTCAGCCAAATAGAAAAAGGAAGGGAGGTGAGAGAAGACAGCAATTGTCGCGGGATTGAAGCAGTGTCGTGCGATATATAAGTATACCAGGAGGTGAAATGTTATGAGGTGGAAGGGAAAAGGTTGTGCGTTGCTTTTGGCTGCGGTGTGGCTAACGACTTCTGCAGCCACCATTGATGTCGCCGTTATTTCTATTGTTCCAAAGGAAGGATTGAGCTGGACGTTTCTGCATTGGCTGGGAGCTATGGTGGCGAAAACGGAAGGGTTGGTAGGTAGCGTGACCGATGTTCTGACAACCGAGGTAACCGCCCTTTCAGACCTTGCGACACTCGCCGAGTCTCGTCGTTATGGTTTGATCGTTGTTGTTGGTTGGCAACTGCGCCCAGCTGTGGAAGCTGTCGCGGCTGAGTTTCCCGATCAAAACTTCATGATGACTGACGTCAAGCTGACTGCTCCTCTTCCAAACGTCTTTAACGTTCTGTATCAACAGGAGCAACCGAGCGCAGTTGTCGGAGCGTTGGCAGCCGCTCTGGCGGTGCATTATGGTATGCCTCATGTGGGGCTTGTCTTGGGGCGCGAAGGTGCAGTACTGCACGAGTTTGAGATGGGGTACAAGTTTGGTGTTGATTGGGCTCTCAACAAGATAGGACGTGACTATCCTGACCTGCTGGCCGCCGCACCAATCGCTCAGAAGCCGCGGCAGGAGCGCGTATTGTGGACGTACACAGGGAGTTTTGTTGATCCGGCACTCGGGCGCGCGGCAACAGAAGCGCAGGTTCTCGCCGGGGCAGGAGTAGTGTACAACGTAGCCGGTGCAACTGGCTTGGGTATCTTCAGCTACGTAGACGACCACCACAGAGAGCGTGGCATACCCGCAGGGTTACCTCCCTTTGCCATCGGGGTGGATCTGGTCCAGGAGTGGATGAGTCCTCACATCATTATCTCCGCCTTGAAGCGCGCGGACCTGGCAGTACGTCAAGCGATTGAGTTGATTGTAAAAGGTGAGTTTCGGGACTATGTTGCTGCACATCCTTTCGTCTGGTACAACTTTGCCAATGGTGGAATGGGTGTTACTGACTTGGCAACGTTCGAGCTCTTTCTCGACTACATGCTCTACCTGGGCAAGATATCGACGGACGATCGGGCCAACCTTATAGCACATTGGCACTACATGCGAAATGCGCAACCAGAATGGGTATGGAACGTGATGCAAGAGATGATCGACGCGATTATGCGTGAAGAAGTGGAAATTCCGAGGCCCTTTGGAGAACCTGAGAAGTGGCGGATTGAGGAGTTGCGCAAGATTTATGGCTAATCGGTGGGGGCCCCTCTTGAGCTGAGGGGCCCCTTATCTGGATAAGGTTTGGCGCATAAGTACATGGTGCGCATTAGGATGTGGAGATATGGCTTCTATAGTGTGGTTGCCAGCACGGGACTGAGTCTGGCTATCATGATTCTGGTCCCTTGGATCTTCGGTTACGACCCACGGGAGGTTATTGGGGCAGGTTTCGGCTATGCGCTTCTCTCTAGAAGGGGCCTTTACAGCGTCATCGCGAACGCCACGCCTCTTCTCGCTACAAGTGCTGCGTGGATTGTCGGAGTACGCACGGGGGTCTTTAACATCGGTGTCGAAGGGGCTGTGCAAGTTGCGGCAATAGCGGCTCTTACCTGTGGAGCATTCGTAAAACTCCCGAGTGGGTTTCACCATGTGGTCGTTTGCGCCTCCGCTCTGGGAGCAGGTGCGTTATGGATGCTCCCGGTTGCCTACCTGAAGCGCAAATGGAACGTCCACGAGGTGCTGGCAACGATAATGCTAAATTGGGTCGGCCTGTTTGCAGTCGGGGCAACAGTGAGCACTTTTCTTCGGGATTCACAATGGCCGATGTTCTCAGTTCAGATCTTGCCGTCAGCTCGCGTGCTCCCACTTTTTGGCGGCAGCAATGTCACAATCCTCTCTCCACTGAGCCTGTTAATTTGCCTCGCGGTATATTTCGTTTTCTGGCACACGCGCTTGGGTATGCACCTGCGCGCGACCGGGTACGACATGTCGACCGCCCGGAATCTTGGTATTCGGACCGTGAAGATGCAGAGTATGGCTTTCATGAGCGCAGGGGCTCTGGCTGGCTTTGCAGGTTTTGTCTTGACGAGTGGAATGCCCCCCATGTGGCGGATCACCGATAGCGCTGAAATCCTGACCAACTGGGGCTACTTGGGTATCGCTGTCTCGGTGCTCTCCAGGAATCATCCTCTGGTGACTCCGTTCGGGGCCTTCTTCATTGCAATGCTACTTGCCGCGGCTCGAGGACTACAGATTTATCTCAAACTTCCCCCCGAGATAACACAGGTAGTTGTAGGTCTGATAATCTTCATCAACGCCGCCCCAGCGTTTGCTGGGATTGTTCAAAAGGCTCTTCTTGCAGTATCTGGTCCAAGTACGTCGTCCAGAGAAGAGGGGGACAGAGGAGAATGACGAACCTACTTAGGATGAACGCCGCAAGGAGCGGGGTGCTGGTATTCATCGTGCTTTTGGCTCTGGCGCCGGGTCTGTATTTTGGCTTTGAACACGCTGTAAGCCTTTTTCTTATTGGCATTGCAGCAATGGCGCCCATTGCTCTTGGAGCTGCGGGGGAAGTGATAGTCGAGCGATGTGGTATGTTCAACATCGGGATCGAGGGTATGATGCTTGTTTCAGCTCTCTTCTCTACCTGGGTGGCGACCGTAAGCGGTAGCTTGGGCTGGGCCATCATCGCCGGTGGGGTATCTGGAGGTCTGCTAGGGCTAGCGTTTGGAGTGCTGGCTACCCGTGGGAGGTTCAACCAACTCCTTCTAGGGCTTGGCTTGAATACCGCTGCGGTGGGCTTAGTGACTTTCGTATTGTTCTTCGGGTTCGGTACGCTGGGCTTCTACCGCATTCCTCCGAACCTCAGGATGCCTAAAGTCATGACCCAGTATGGGCCGCTGTCATACATGAGTTGTCTAGCAGTTGTTCTAAGTGTAGGGGTCTACTTCATCCTTGCCCAGACCCGCTTTGGTTTGCGGGCCAAGGGCGTGGGCTTCAACCCCTTTGTGACAGATACGTTGGGAATCGACGTGTACAGGTTGCGAACGGTCGCGGCGGCGGTTGGCGGTATGTTCGCTGGGTTGGCTGGCACGTACCTCTCTCTGGACTGGGTTGGGCTTATATCTCCTACGCTAGTCCAGGGACGCGGATTCATAGCGCTGGCTTGTGTGAAATTTGGTGGGCTAGATCCTATCCTAACGCTAGAAGGGGCGTTGCTATTCGGCTTGTTATCTAGCATGTCATTATGGATGCAGAATCTGCCGGGCACCGCTGTCCTGATGAGGCAGGGAGGTAGCTATCTTTTCCTGATGCTGCCATACTTAGCGGTCTTGGTGATATTAGTGGCTTTCCGCCAGCAAACGCAATTGGCAAAGGGGATTGGAACCCCATACCGGAGAGCATAAGCATTATTGGGGGGTGCAGCAGATGGACAGTTTGATTCGGATGGTGGGGATTAGCAAGCGGTTTGGCACCATTCAGGCACTTCGGAATGTGGACTTCCACGTGAACCCTCAAGAGATTGTAGGGTTGGTAGGAGATAACGGTGCAGGGAAGACTACGTTGATAAAGGTGTTAACTGGTGTGTATAAGCCTGATCATGGCCAAATATTTTTTAAGGGAAAAGAGGTCCATTTCTCGTCACCAGCGGATGCTATTAGCAGAGGGATTATGGCTGTCCATCAAGCGGGAAGCCTTATTGACGAGATGACGGTATGGGAGAACTTCTTCCTGGGGAGGGAACTCGTTAGGAACTACGGGATAATTAGGCTTTTGGACAAGCGCCGGTGTAGAACGGTTGCGCGGGAGATTCTGCGCAGGATAGGGATTGACATCAACGTGGATCAGCTTGTTGGAACGCTTTCCGGAGGGCAGCGGCAGGCTATTGCCATTGGTAGGGCAATGTACTTTGGCGGGGAACTGCTTCTCCTTGACGAACCTACTGCAGCCCTTTCTCTGAAGGAAACGGCTGAAGTTCTGAAGTACATTGAGAACGCCCGTGAAGCAGGCTCATCGGTTGTGCTCGTCTCGCACCTAACGCTCCACGTATATCCGATAGCTGATAGGTTCGTTGTGCTTGAAAGGGGAGACAAGATAGCCGATGTTAAGAAGGAAGACGTGACAGCTCGAGAGTTAGAGGAACTGATAATCTGGGGACGGCAGGGGTTGGCCGCTGCCAAGATAGCCGAAAGAATGAAGGGGGGGTATCATGAAGAAGCGCGTTCTGCTTGATGTGGACACGGGGCATGATGATGCAGTCGCGATAATGCTTGCCTGCGCCTCTGATTCTCTGGATGTGTGTGGCATCACAACGGTTGCAGGCAACCAAACAGTGGACAAGACGCTTGAGAATACTTTAAGGGTACTAACGTTGATTGGAGAGGAGCGAGTGCCTGTAGCGCGGGGGTTCCATAAGCCGCTGGTTCGGGATCTTGTGACAGCGCACGAGATTCACGGTGAGAGTGGGCTTGACGGCGCGACACTTCCATCACCAAGGATCGTCCCGTTACAGATACACGCCGTAAACTTCATCATTGACGTTGTTCGTAGTGCTGCGGGCAACATTACGATTATACCTACTGGTCCCCTGACTAACATAGCAGTGGCACTATTAATGGCGCCAGACATTGCAGAGAAGATTGCTCGCATAGTGTTGATGGGGGGGAGCATATGTGGAGGGAACCGCACTCCTGTAGCGGAGTTCAATATCTTTGTAGATCCAGAGGCAGCTGCGATTGTCTTTGGTGCAGGTGTGCCGATAACGATGGTGGGTTTGGACGTAACAATGAAAGCCGTATTTGATGACCACGACATTATGCAACTGTCAAGGATGAAAGGGCCAGTATCGGGACCTCTTGCAGCGCTCCTAACGTTTTTCGCTGAACGCCACGAAAAGCTGCGTGGGATTAGAGCTGCAGTGCTTCACGATGCACTTGCTGTCGCTGGCGTCATTAAGGAGGATCTCTTGGTAACGAAAAGCTATCCGGTTCGCGTGGAGACGAAGGGGGAACTGACGCGCGGTATGACAGTGGTCGACAGGCGCAGAGGCGTGATCGAACAAGCAGGGGATGTGGAAGTGGCAGTAGATGCCGACATACCGTGTTTCAAGTCCATGGTAATGGAGGCAATAGCTAGGCTAGACGCACGTATGGCGGGTTGAACGGCTTTCTCTATAGCAGAGAAATGGAAGGCGTTGGTATAGATGTCTCAAAGTTCCTTGAATCTACGTTACGCGTCCATACCAGGTATTGGGCTAACCGTTAGGGCGGAATGTGGGGGCACAACTATAGGATGTGCATGTCGAACGGGAGCGGGGGTTAACCGTGATAGGCAGAACAGGGCTAGGTGATTGGAGCAGCAGTAGCAGCTCAAGAAAGGTAATGCGAAACCTGAAGTGGCTTCTAATAGTCATTGGCTTTGTATCTCTGGCTACATGGAGTGGCATACGTGGCTCATTTGCTGTATTTTATCGCATATTAAGTGAGGAACTTCACTGGCCAGCAAGAGCAGCAGCCGCAGGCCAGTCTTTAGGTCTTGTAACATATGCTTTCTTGGCTCCCCTGATCGGCTGGATCATTGGACGCCTGGGAGGCATGCTGGTGATGGTCTCCGGGCTAGTAGTGCTGAGCGCAGGGTTGGCACTATGTTCGTTTATTAGGTCCCCTTGGGAGTTTTCTGTCTTCTACGGCGTCCTTGTAGGGGCTGGCCTGATGGTTATTTCCCCCGTTGCGTACAACATCGTTGTAGCTCAAACCTTCAGAGAACATCCTGGCCTGGCCATTGGTGTAACGACGTCTGGGATGGGACTCGGAATGATTACAGTGGTTCCAGCAGTCCAATGGGTCTCCATGCTGTACGGCTTCAGGGTAGCGTTTTTAGGACTTGCGGCATTTATCCTATTGTGCCTTCTCCCTACAAGCGTAATAGTTCTTCGGGCAACGTTTGTGGGTGGAAAAGCGAACAAAGCGGACTCGTCAGGTGGGACCATGGTGCACAGTTCCGGGATGAGCCACAAACGGCTAAGCCTTGTGCAGTTGATGAGGACAAGGAGGCTTTGGAACGCGCTTTTAGTGCCTGCAGCGGTTTTCTTTGCCATCCAGTTCATGCTGGCTTACAGCCTCGTTGTGATGGTGGGAAGCGGCGTTGATCCTTTAAAAGGGGCGTTCTTGGTGGGGCTGTCGGGATTAGTAGCGGCAGCATTTAGGATCCCTGCCGGGTGGTGTGTCGATCACTTCCGCAAGGAATCGATCTTCACGCTAGGGTGTGGTACGCTACTGTTGGCACTTGTGAGCATGCTGCTACTGGAACGTGGCGGATTGCATGTCAGGGAAATTAACCTTCTGTCCTGGTGCTTCGCAGTCTTGGCGGGCATCGGTTGGGGAACCATTGGCCCTGCTTTTATCACAACAATCGCCGAGCTCTTCCGCAAGTACAATTTCGGACTATTCTACGGAGCAGCTGAAAGCATGGTAGGTATAGGCGGAAGTTTCGGGGTGTGGATTGGAGGGCTTATCAGCGACTTGAGCGGGACTTATTTGTGGGGTATCGCTGCTGCCATTATTGCCGTAGTGACTGCGTGCGCCCTGATGTGGATCGCAGCCCCCCGAAAAGGGGCCATTTGAAATCAGGGCTAGTGTGAATCTGGGGAAGAGGCGTTGGACTATGCTTTGGTGTTCAGTGCTGGGAAGCGTGAACATGGACTTTGTTGTTGAGGTAGAGCGGCTGCCTTCACCAGGAGAGACAATGCCTGGCCTCTCTTTTGCCCGCTACCCCGGCGGTAAAGGGGCTAACCAGGCGGTGGCGGCTGCTCGCCTGGGAGCCCGTGTTTCCTTCTTCGGCAAAGTCGGGGGTGACACCTTCGGTGAAGAACTCCTCCGGACCCTGCACGAAAACAAGGTCAACGTGGAGGCAGTGGAAAGAGAACCCAGTAGCCCCTCCGGCATCGCCTTTATTTCGGTGGCGCAAGGCGGTGAAAACACCATTATATATGTGCCCGGAGCCAACGCTCATGTCAATCCAAGCTACGTAGACCGCGTTTTAGCTAAACTTTTGGCAGCGGAAATATTACTCCTCCAGCTTGAAATCCCACTCCCGACCATAGCATACCTGCTCAAGCGCCTGCCTCGAGATCGCCCTGTGGTGATTCTGGATCCGGCCCCGGCTTTACCCCAAAAAGGTTTCAACCTGCCACTTACCCGGGTGGACATTATCACCCCTAACCGCGGTGAACTCTTCGCCTTGACCGGGGAGAAAGATGTGGAAAGGGCCGGGAAAGCGCTCTTGTCCCGCGGGGTTGGTCGGGTGATCTGCAAAGCCGGCAAGGAGGGTGCTTTTCTGATCGAAGGGAGCAGCTTTCGCCATTTCCCTGGTTTTTGTGTGGATCCGGTGGACACCACCGCAGCCGGGGACGCATTCAATGGCGGACTCGCTGTAGCTCTCGCTGAAGGTAAGCCCCTGGAAGAGGCGATCATTTGGGCCAATGCTGCCGGAGCGTTGGCCACCACTCGCAAAGGGGCCCAGCCTTCGCTGCCCCAGCGAAAGGAGGTGGAGGCGCTGCTGCAAAAGTCGGCTCGTTAACCCCGGGTGCGAAAACTTGGCTGTTCTCATTTTTCGTGCTGTGTTATTACTTGGTTACAATCTGTCAATACGTCGTACGGGTCCTGAGAACAACTCGGCCACATGGGGGCATTGTGCGGCGACCCCCCAGGACGTGGCGTTCGCTAGAAAAGTCCTGAAATATCACTCGAAAAAACCTCTCCGCCCACTGCGCTGTGGCCCAATGTTACAGCGACTTGGCAAACTGGATGGGCCCTAGGAGCGCATCCGCTAGACATAGACCGTTTCCAGAGTCACATTGTGTGTTGGCAGCGTGATAGCTTCATATCAGCACTTCTGCACAGCCTTCATAGTGGTGCGTTCATTGTGTCTGAGCAACATGGTGGCTTCCCATCAACGCTTCTGCAAAGCCCCGCAACCGACGCCCTTCTAACCGCTCGTTTAAGTGGCATAGCACCAGGTACAGCAGCTTCTCCACTGCCTCCTCACCCCAGAATACCTCCGCCACCTTCGTTCGACGCTTCACTTCCTTGCTCACGCGCTCCAGCTGGTTTGTGGTATAGAGGTATCT
>NZ_CALIMF010000018.1 GCF_938028735.1 uncultured Thermanaerothrix sp. | reverse complement strand
GAGAGGCTCATGTGCGAGCCCACGATCCCGTGGCTGTTGACAACGCACGTCACGCCCTCGAAGGTTTAGATGTGCAGTTCTTCAGGGATCCCTATGCCCTGGCCATGGGTGCAGACGCCTTGGTACTAGCTACAGAATGGCAGGAATACAAAAAACTTGACTTAAGACAACTGGCCCAAGCGATGCGCACCCCTGTTCTTCTTGACGGGCGTAATCTTTTCGATCCCAAGGAAGCCAAGAACGCTGGTTTTGTCTACCTAGGGTGGGGTCGATGAAATCTGTGCTGGTTACCGGTGGTGCAGGGTTTATCGGAAGCCACCTTGTGGATCGTCTGCTCAAGGAGGGATGGCAAGTGACCGTAGTAGACAACTTTGATCTTTTTTATTCGCCCGCCATTAAGCGTCAAAACATTGCAAACCACCTGAAGCACCCAAACTACACATTGGTTGAGGCCGATATACGCGATTACGAAGGACTACGCAAGCGCCTTTCTGGTGAATACGATGTCATTGTGCATCTTGCAGCCAAAGCTGGAGTTCGACCCTCCTTCCGGGATCCCCTCGGTTATTATGAAGTAAATGTGCGTGGCACCCAGAACATGCTTGAGCTTGCCCGAAAGTGGGGAGTAAGGCAATTCGTGTTCGCCTCCTCATCCAGTGTGTATGGGGTCAACCCCAATGTGCCCTGGCGAGAAGACGATCCTGTGCTTCGCCCCATCAGCCCGTACGCCGCTAGTAAGGTGGCAGGAGAGCTCCTCGGTCATGTGTACAGCCATCTCTACGATATCCGGTTCATTGCTTTACGTCTGTTCACCGTCTACGGCCCGCGGCAACGTCCAGACCTCGCCATCTATAAGTTCGCCCGGCTCATGCTTGCAGGAAAGCCGCTTCCCATATATGGTGACGGCACCAGCCGACGGGATTACACTTACATCGACGATGTCGTGGAAGGCATCTGGAAAGCCATAGATTATACTGGGTCCAAATACGAAGTTGTTAATCTAGGAAGCGGCCATGCGGTGGGGTTATTAGCGATGATCCGAGGGCTAGAAGAGATCCTTGGGGTGACGGCAAAGTTGGAGTACTTACCTCCTCAGCCGGGTGATGTGCCCCAGACCTGGGCAGACACTCGCAAGGCGGAACGGCTCCTGGGCTGGCAGCCAAAGACCATTCTGCGTGAAGGGCTACGGCAGTTGCTAGACTGGGTTAGGACCTGTGAAGAGGTATAGGGGATTGGCCCGACTCGATAGCGCGTTTCTGTGTGGACTGTTCTTTGTTCCACACAACACACCATGAGAAAAGTGAGGATAGATTCTGGTCTAGGGGTCTTGAACCGTCTACGGAACATGCATCAAAACCACCGCCGCGTTGCGCGGGGAGTCGTATCTGTCGCTACATTTGTCCTGGTTTCCAAGTTCATTGGGGCTGTCAAGGAGATGGCTCTCGCCCAGCGCTATGGAATCAGTCGCGAGGTGGATGCGTATCTGCTTGCCTTCAACCTTGTAACATGGCTACCCACAGTCCTCTGGGCGGTGGGCAGCCTTACCCTTGTGCCCACGCTTGTGGCCCTGATTAAGCAGCAGGAAGAGCGACGCTTCCTTGCCGAGCTGAACGGTACCACCATTCAGCTCGGGCTCCTGACGACTGCCATGGTCGTTACCCTCGGAACTGCAGTGATTGGGCTGATAGTGAGGAGCTGGGATGCATCGGCACAAGAACTGGCGAGGGCGTTCGTCTGGCAACTTGCGCTAGCAGGGCTCATGCTGGTCCTGTCCGCATCTCTGTCCATCCGTCTGCAAGCCCGTGAGAAACAGGGGTACACACTCCTCGAAGCGATGCCATCGCTGGGCGTCCTTGGATTTGTGGCGCTCATTCCGTCATCGGGACCGGGGCCTCTGATCTGGGGTACGCTCACCGGGGCGGTAGCACAGCTAGGATTGTTGGTACTGATGGTGCAGCGCGCTGGAGCCCTTGGCCAGTGGGTTACCTTCCGTCGCTCCTCACCATATTGGAGTTACGCATACATTTACTTCAGCGTTGTCTTCGTTGGGCAGATCGCTGCAAGTATGGTCGCTCCGATGGACAACGTCTTCGCTGCCCAGCTTGGGAAGGGTGCAGTTGCCACATTAGGTTACGCAACGCGCCTTATTGCATTGGCAACTGGGCTGGCTGCGACAGCGATCGGGCGCGCACTTCTTCCGGTACTGGCCGGGGTGGTGGCAAAAGGCGACCTTAAGCTGGGTCGTGCTCATGTACTTCAATGGGCCAAGCTAGCAGCGATTGGCAGCGGGTTGGTAACTATTCTAGGATGGATCGCTGCGCCGACCGTGGTGACACTCGTGTTTCAACGGGGGGCCTTCACCGCTGAAGATGCAGCGGTCGTAGCCCGGGTGTTTCGGTTTGCTCTACTGCAATTGCCATTCTATTGCTTTGGAATTGCATTGGTACAGTGGTTTGCAGCGACGCGCAGGTATAGCGTGCTAACGGGCACAGCGGTGCTAGGTGTCCTCGTCAAGTTTGCGCTGAACGTGCTTTTCACACGGCTCCTGGGGGTTGCGGGCATTGCATTAGCTTCGGCGGGTCTTTACCTCTTCACCTCCGTTGCGCTGCTGGTAATGGCGCGAAGAGGACAAGTATGAGCAGACTAACCACTCCAGAGTTCTGGGATAATCTCTACGAAGGCTGGCTTCCTGATCCCTTTGATCCGACCAATTGGCGGGAGTATGTAAGCATCCAGCTTGTGCAACTCCTGACCAGTCTGGGGCTGGCGGGCAAAAGGGTCCTTGAGGTGGGTGGAGGGGATGCACGCCTCCTGGCATGGCTGGCTAAGCAACATCCAACAAGCAAATTCGTGGTTCTTGAC
>NZ_CALIMF010000017.1 GCF_938028735.1 uncultured Thermanaerothrix sp. | reverse complement strand
CGGTATTCACTTGGATGTGAAAAAGCCAATGCCCTGCCAGTAGCACCCCCCTGAGTAAGATATTCCCGAACCTGTGGCAAGAATTCCCACTTGCCACAGGTTTTTTGTAAGAGGCCATTGACAACCGGATGCGAACCGAAGAGGCATCCCGCGGCGAACCTTCTGGGCTGAGCAGCCGGTTTGACGCAGCACGGGCAGTTTAAGAGACCTGCCCATCTAGGCCTTAGCACCACTGGGCCAAGCGCCATCCCGTCAATTGTCCCTTGGTCACCCTTACCGAGGAATTGGCTTGATTGGCCCCATAAGCGCGTACGTCCACCCAGCTGACGTTACCAGCGACTGTCATGGGTCGCTGGCTAGGGGCTAAAGGCACCTAAAAAACCACACTGCACCTACAGTCGCAACCGGTGCAGTGTGATCGTAACACCTTCTCTCTGCAGAGGCGACGGCGGGATTCGAACCCGCGGTCAGGGTTTTGCAGACCCTTGCCTTGCCACTTGGCCACGTCGCCTTGCGGATGACATTTTAGCAAACAAAAGGATTGCGGTCAAGGTTGCATCCCCCTGGAAAACACCCCAGCCCACTCCTCGGCACGCCGCATCGCTCTTATGCTCGCCAGTAACCCCGCCGCACTGGGCGAATCTCTTCCGCCGTCACAAAAGCCTCCGGATCGGCCTCCAGCACCAGTGTCTCTACCTCACTAAGATTTTTGCGCATGACCCCCACGTGCAAAATGGTGACCGTGCCGCTCAATCCCCGCCCAGCCACCTCGGTGACCGCGTAGCCATGCGAACGCAAAATTTCGGCAATGGCCGCCCCCCGCAACGGGCTAATAATGGTCAACTGCAAATGCCCAATTGCCAGGCGCTCTTCAATCGTCATACCCACCACATTACCGGTCGCAAACCCAGCCGCATATCCCACGATGTTGAGAGGGTTATCGAGGTTGGCCAATACCGAACTGATGGCAATGACAAAGATGAGCGATTGCATGAAGCCCAGCGCCCAGGCCAAACCCTTGCGCCCGCGCACGACGAAAAGTACCCGGATGGTATCCAGCGACATATCGCACACGCGCAGCGCAAAGATGCCCAGCGCCACCAACAAACTGTGCCAGGTCAGGGTCAAATGCATGGCTCAACTCGCCTCACTCGAGGTCACCGAAGCCGTTACTCCGCTCGCAGAAGTAACGGCCTCTTCCGCCTCTAGGCAGGGGAGGTACATTTCGCTCAGGTATTCCTTGAGCATGCGGCGCGTACTGAATTGCGGCGCCAGCGTGCGAATGGATTCCTTGATCCGCGCAATCCAGCCCGAGGGGATGTTATCCGCCGAGCGATTCTGGTAGTAGAGCGGAATGATCTCCTTCTCCAGCGTGTCGTAGAGGCTGAGGGCGTCCAGTTCGTCCTGGTGCGCCGGATCCACCGGGTCGGCATCCTCGCCAATGGCCCAACCGTTGGCACCGTTATAGGCCTCACGCCACCAACCATCCAGCACCGAGAAGTTAAGCACGCCATTAAGCGCTGCTTTCATGCCTGAGGTGCCCGAAGCCTCATTGGGGCGGCGCGGGTTGTTTAACCACACGTCCACCCCCTGCACCAGCAGGCGCGCCAGATTCATGTCATAATCCTCCAAGAATACTAGCCGCCCCGCCGCCCGTGGATCTTTGACCGCGCGATACACCTGCTGGATGAGCAATTTACCCGGCTCATCCGCCGGATGCGCCTTGCCGGCAAAGACAATCTGCACCGGCATATCGGGATTCGTGATGAGGCGCAGCAGACGCTCATAATCGCGCAAAATCAGCGTGGCACGTTTGTACGTGGCAAAGCGTCGCGCGAAACCAATCGTCAACGAATAGGGCTCCAGGAAAACGCCACTTGCCAGTACCTGTGAGGGATGGACATTGCCGCGCATCCATAATTGGCGCGCCCGTTCGTTGACGTAAAGCGCCAGTTTGCGCTTGAGATGCTGACGCACCGCCCACAATTCATGATCCGGGATGCTGGCAACCCGATCCCACAATTCGGGCTCATCCAGATGTTCCAACCAATCGGGCCCTAAGTAACGCTCATAGAGCAAGCGCAACCGCCGCGCCAGCCAGGAAGGTGTGTGCACGCCGTTAGTGATGTGAATGATCGGCACGTCCTCCGGGCGGCGCTCTGGCCACAGGAAGTTCCACATCCGCCGCGAGACCTCGCCGTGCAGTTCGGAAACCGCGTTGGCATGATCTGAAAGGCGCAGCGCCAATACCGGCATGCAGAAGGCTTCGCCCCACGGCGTGGTCTGATGCCCCAGCGCAATGAGCTCTTCGCGCGTCAGACCCAATTGCGGCCACAGCGCCGAGAGGTACTTATCCACCAGCCACAACGGAAATTGATCCACCCCCGCCGGTACCGGCGTGTGGGTGGTAAAGACATTGCCCTTGCGCACCTGCGCTGCGGCTTGCTCAAAAGTTAGGCCGCTCTGCACCAGTTCACGCGCCCGTTCCAGCACCAGAAAAGCAGAGTGACCCTCGTTCATGTGCCACACCTTGGGCTGCAGCCCCAGGCGGCGCAACGCACGCACCCCACCAATCCCCAGCAAAATCTCCTGTGAGATGCGCACCTCCGGATCGCTGCTGTAAAGCCGCGCCGTGAGCTGGCGATCATTCTCCTGATTCTGCTCCAGGTTGGTATCCAGCAGGTAAAGCGCCACCCGCCCCACCTGTACCTGCCACAAACGGGCATGGACGGTGCGCCCGGGCAACTCCACGCTGATCAGTACCGGCTGCCCTTGGGCATCCGTTAGCGGGATAATTGGCACTTCATCGTAATCCAGGTAGTAGGTACTGGTCTCTTGCCACCCGTCTTCGGTGATCCGCTGAACAAAATACCCCTGGTTGTAGATAAATCCCACCCCTACCACCGGCATGCCCAGATCGCTGGCCTCCTTGAGGTGATCTCCGGCTAAAATGCCCAAGCCACCCGCATAAACCGGCAGGCATTCATGCAGACCAAACTCAAACGAGAAGTAGGCGATCACCTCATGGGTATGCTGGGGGTAGGTACGTGCAAACCAGGTTTGGGTATCCTGCATATAGGTATCAAATTTCTGGAACGTCCGGTCATAAAGATCAAGGTAATGGCGATCATTGGTGACCGCGTTCAACTGACTGCGCTCCACCTTCTTCAGGAAGGTCACCGGGTTATGGTTGACCTGATCCCACAGGCGCTGACTGATCAGGCGATAGAGCATCTGTGCCTCGGGGTTCCAAGTCCACCACAAGTTATAGGCCAATTGTCCCAGGCGGTTAATGCGCCGGGGCAAACTGAAGTGATTTGGAATGACCCGCTTAATCGTCTCGTCCATTGAAACCACCATCGTAAAGATAAACCTCTTTCTACAAGTTTAAACACAAAACCACGGTTAGGACTTTCGCCTTCGAAAGCCAGAACCGGGTGATACTAAAAGCCAGGCAAAAATGCCGGTTGTATGATCACTGCAATATATTATACCATTCTCTGCGCCTGGTGCATCTACACCGGCAATTGCGTCACCCGCCGCACCAGTTCGACTAGCACCGCCACAGCCTTCTCCATCGAGGGGATGGGAATGTACTCGTAGCGCCCGTGGTAATTGTGTCCGCCAGTGAAAAGGTTAGGCGTCGGCAAGCCCATGTAAGAGAGACGTGCACCATCCGTGCCGCCCCGCACCGGCACGACCTTGGGTGTCACTCCACAGGCGAGCATCGCCGCTTTCGCCAGATCTACAATCTGCATGACCGGCTCAATCTTCTCGCGCAGGTTGTAATACTGATCATGCACCTGGACCTGTACTAGGGGCTGCTCATAACGCGCGTTGAGGAACTCTGCCGCGCGTTGTAGCCACGCCTTGCGCGCCTCAAAGCGCCCACGATCATGATCGCGAATGATGTAATGAAGATGTGTCTCTTCCACGCTGCCCTGGAAGGCCATCAGATGATAGAACCCCTCATAGTCGGCGGTATATTCGGGCCGTTCGGCAGGGGGCAGTAGCGCGTGGAACTGCATCGCCACCTCGTTGGCGTTAATCATCTTGTTCTTGGCACTGCCCGGGTGCACGCTGCGCCCACGCACCGTCACCTCGGCGCGGGCGGCATTAAAGGTTTCGAAGGACAACTCACCTAATTCTCCCCCATCCACGGTATAGGCAAAATCGGCGCCAAAGCGCGCCACATCGAAGCGATCGGCTCCGCGTCCGATCTCCTCATCCGGAGTGAAGGCCACCCGAATGCGCCCGTGCGGGATTTCAGGATGCGCCACCAAATAAGCCAGCGCGGTCATAATCTCGGCAATGCCCGCCTTATCATCCGCGCCCAAGAGAGTGCGCCCATCGGTGGTGATGAGTACCTGCCCAACATACTGGGCCAGTTCGGGAAATTCGCGCGGCGAGAGCACCACGCCGTTTTCGGGATCGAGCACGAGATCGCCGCCCTGGTAGAGGTGCACCTGTGGATTGACGTTGGCGCCAGTCAGGTCGGGGCTGGTATCCATGTGGGCGATCAGCCCCACCGTTGGCGCAGGATGGCTCACATTTGCGGGCAGGGTGGCCATCACATAACCGTTCTCATCCAGGGTGACCTCCTGCACCCCCAATGCCTCCAATTCCTGGACCAGCATGCGCGCTAGGTCGAGTTGTTTGGCCGTGCTGGGGCAGGTAGTGGAATGGGGATCGGATTGCGTATCAATGCGTGCATAGCGGATGAAACGCACTGCTACTTCAGGTAGCAAAACCTCAGCCATAAATCCAATGCCTCCTCGATGAGATCCGACGTCGGACGCGCCTCATTCTGGGCATCCATGCCACCCTCAACGTGCCATGTCCTAGCAGAGTCCTTGACGAAGGATGACCCTTCCGATTATACTCTGAAGCAGCGGGGTGTGGCGCAGATGGAAGCGCACCGCGTTTGGGACGCGGGGGTCGGCGGTTCAAGTCCGCCCACCCCGACTAGGAAATCTGCCGCCGAGAATGCTCGGCGGTTGTTCCTGCAAGCGGAGGCGCAACGCGCATATCCTTCCCAAGGTGAAGACAACCTATGGCGCTACCTTTTCTCAGAAAGAAATCCGAGGACAACCAACGACCCAAACGCTACGATGGGGTGATTGAAGCCGTGCGCTATGATGCCAGCGGACGCATTGCTTTGGCACGGGTGCATGAGCGGCGCGGGCTGGTCTTCTCGGATCATGTGTTGCTCACGCGCGAGGAGCTGATCCATCGCCTCAAAGCCGGTCAGGTTTTCGTCACCGGCCGTCGCAAACCTTACCTAGGCAACGCTTTTGAGGTGTATGAGGTCGTCCGCCTGGCTGGCACGCCAGGGCAGGAAGTGGTGATCAGTGGACCGGCCAACGGCAGCGAACGCGATCACCTCAACGTCCCTCTGTTCTGAGCCTGCATGCGCTGCGGCGCCCGTGGGCAGGTGACCTTTGGCTGAGCCGCTACTTTCTATCATCATTCCTGCTTATAACGAAGAACATCGCCTGCCAGGCACCCTGCAGGCGATTCACGATTTTCTCGCCCGTCAGCCGTATTCCGCTGAAGTGTTAGTGGTTGAGAACGGTTCTACGGATGCCACCCTGGCTGTGGCACAGGGGTTTGCTGAGCGCTTACCTTACCTGCGCGTCTTTCATGAGGATGTGCGCGGCAAAGGTTGGGCCGTGCGGCGCGGGATGCTGGCCGCAGTGGGGGCCTATCGTTTCATTTGCGATGCCGATCTTTCCATGCCCATCACCGAGGTCAACCGCTTCCTCCCGCCCCAGTTGCCCGCCGAGGTGGATATCGCCATTGCCTCACGTGAAGCCCCCGGCGCCCGCCGTTACGGCGAGCCGGAGATCCGTCACCTGGCCGGCCGCGCCTTCAACCTGCTGGTGCGCCTGCTGGCCTTGCCGGGTTTGCAGGATACCCAGTGCGGTTTCAAAATGTTCCGTGCGGCAGTTGCGGAAGATCTCTTCCGCTACCAGACAATTTACGGTTGGACCTTTGATGTGGAAATCCTTTTCATCGCGCGTCGGCGGGGTTATAAAGTTGTGGAGATCCCCATTCCCTGGTATTTCAACCCTGAGAGCAAGGTGCGTATGTGGCGCGATGCGCGCCAGATGTTCCTGGATGTGCTGAAAATCCGCCATAATGCGCGGCGAGGGCTTTATGATACGCCGCCTCGAACCCTTTGAAGTCCCCCCAACCCCCAATTTGGTATTTGAGCGGCGCCTATGGGCGCAGGGTGTGCGCTACGTCGCCGGCCTAGATGAGGCCGGGCGGGGTGCCTGGGCCGGACCGGTGACAGCGGGCTGTGTAATCTTGCCCCCTGATGAAAAGATTTTATCCCGCCTGAGCGGCCTGCGCGATTCCAAACAGCATACCCCCACCCAACGCGAACGCTGGGCTGAACGCATCCGTAGCCTCGCCCTGGCCTGGGGGGTGGGGATGGCCTCGGTAGACGAAATTGATCGTTTGGGCATCCTGGCCGCTACTCGCCTGGCCATGGTGCGGGCATTGGAAGCCGCCGCCTGGCCCGCCAATTACCTCCTGGTAGATGCCTTGCACCTACCCGATCTCGATCTGCCGCAACTGGCGCTGATCAAAGGCGACCAGCGTGCCTTGAGCATTGCGGCGGCTGCCGTGCTGGCTAAGACGGCCCGCGATGCACGAATGCGCGAGTACGAGGCGCAGTACCCGGGTTATGGCTTTGCCCGGCATAAAGGCTACGGTGTACCGGCCCATCGGGCGGCCCTGGCTCGCCTGGGCCCCTGCCCCCTGCACCGGCGCAGTTTTGCCCCAGTACGTCAGGTTCTGGCGGCTACGCCACCGCCGTGAAAGTAACCGGCGTAATCTCTGCCAGACTACACAGACGCAGGCTGACCTCCCATAGGCGCTGGGCAGCTGTCCGATCCTGCGAGGCTGGCGAGGAGGACACCGCGCGCTTGTTGACAAAATAACGTCCACTGATTGCGGCTACCTCCTCCGCTGTCGCCAGATAGATGGACGTTTGCGCGCCCTCTTCTGGTGAGATCGCGAAAAAGCGCTGTAGCAGGCGGAAGCCCCATGCAATCGGGTCGTGATTATTGTGGGCAAAGCGCGAGGCCACAAAACCGGGATGCAGGGCATTGACCGTCACGCCCGTGCCCTCCAGCCGCCGCGCCAGTTCATAGGTGAAATACAGATTGGCCAGTTTGGATTGTGAATAGGCCCGCCAGCCGTTGTAACGACGTTCATTCTGCAAGTCCTCAAAGTTCAGGCGCGCCCCTGCATGCGCCATGGATGAGACGTTAATAATGCGCGCCGGCGCACTCGCCTTGATCACATCAAGGAGCAACAAGGTGGTCAAGAAGTAACCCAGGTGATTGAGGGCAAACGTCATTTCCAGTCCGTCTGGGCTGACCTCGCGGCGGGTGAAGTAAGCCCCTGCATTGTTAATCAGCACATGCAGGCGATCATAGCGCTGACGAAAGGTTGCCACCATCTGGCGAATGCTGGCCTGAGAGGCCAAATCCGCGATAAGGTAATCCACCTTTGGGTTATCGCTGACGCGGCGCAGTTCCTCAGCCACCTGGGCCGTCTTTTCTGGGTTGCGCCCCACGATGACCACCTGCGCGCCCTGCTTGGCCAATTCGCGCGCCGTGACCTTACCAATGCCATCTGTCGCGCCGGTGATCAACACCAGACGTTCTTGAATCCAACTCATGGTTACGTAGCCTCCGCTTCTAAAGCATTAAACATTTACTGTGGAGGTTTTAACCACTTGAAGTCGAAAAAGCAAGACCTGCAGAAAGAAAAGGTCATACAGCGGTTTCAGGAGTTCGCATTGCGGGTTGACGTTGAAGCAATCGGCTCATCCCTGCCACCACCAACAGCGTGAGGGCCGCAATACTCAAAGCAACAACGCCATCGGCCAAGCCAAATGTAGGGAGTTTTCCCAGCCGCATGGCCAGGACAGCTCCTTCACCCACCAGAATTGAGACGATCGGTGCCGCGGGAGGCAAGGTGGGACGATAGAGCGCCGCCAGGGTGGCCGGGGTAAGCGCCGCCAGGCCAGCGAACGTGGTCTGAGTCAGAAAGGTAAAAATAGGAAGTTGCGGATTGAAACCCAGTAATAACGCCGCCGCCACCAGCCCACAAATTGCCGCACTGAACCATCGCCCCGCTTGCACCCCGCCGCCCAAGAGTTTCAAGTCGTTGCTCATCATCGTTGCCAGCGCCAGCAACTGTGAATCGGCCGTGGACATCAACGCTGCTAGAGCGCCAACCATTACTAGAGCGTGTACCCAGCCTGGCGCAAATTCAGCGACCATGGTGGGAAGTACCGCGTCGGCAGAAGGCGGTTCAAGCCCCACCCCGCGGGCCCAAACGCCGATGAGCACCGGTGCCAGAAAGAGAAAACTCACTAGAAGCGGATAAAGCCAGAGCGTCAAGCGTAGGGAGCGCAATGACCGCGCGGTGTAAAAGCGGGTGAACATCTGGGGAAAGAGGGGGTTGACGAATGTCCACAACGCGATGAAAGAAATCCAGGTTGGCAGTGAAAAATAACCATCCGGGCCGGGGCGCATAAAGTGCTCCGGTGCAGCGGCGAAAGCCCGCAAACCAGCCTGGGTAAATCCACCCAGGCCTCTGGCAACGAAAATCAAAGCCGCCGCCATGGCAACGATCATGATCCCACCCTGTAAGACATCCGTCCAGGCCGAGCCGCGCATCCCGCCCAGAATCACCACGGCACCGATGATAACCATCACAACGGCCCCTGCAACGCGCACTAAATCGCTGCCCACCAACGCGGATACGAGGATACCCGCCCCCACCGCCTGGGTAAGCAGGTAAGGCAGGGTAAATAGAATCATCGTCCACAAGACCAACTGGCGCAAGATGGAGCTGTTGAACTCCCCGCCGATCAGTTGGGGGGCAGTCACGTAACCCTTCTGTTTGCCCAGCCGCCACACTTTACGCCCGATAAAGTAGAACGAAATCGGCACCAACGCGGTACCCACCCCCATGATCCCGTACTGGCCTAATCCGCTTTTCCAGGCCGCGCCAGCGAAGCCCAAGAAGAAAAAGGCCGAGAAGTTTGTAGCCGCCAAGGTAAAAAAGAGCACCACCGGCCCTAAGGTACGCCCGGCCAGAAAAAACTCCTCTGGGCTTTGGAGCGCCCGTCGGCGCGCGAACCCGGAAATGAGCAGTAGAAACGCTAGATAAGCCGCTAATAACCCCAATGCGTTCATGCCTCGTCATCCTCCCAGGTTGTGCGAGCCAGCCAGGCATACACGAAGCCGATCACCAGAACCAAAGCCACCAACCGCCACAACCACAACGGATGCCCCAGCCACAGATGCGGTTGAGCCCCCCACTCGTAAAAGTCGGTGGCCAAAACGATGAAGATCACCCAAGCCACCCACCATAGATAGGACTTGGAAGAAGTGTTTTTCATCGTTTCATCCTCCTCACATCAAGGTTTCGGTACCAGCATGGCCCCACTCCACGGGCCAAGGGTTAATCCATGGAGGTGGCCGTGCGTCACATGGGCCATCCCCGCCCCCAGCACATTGCGCCAGCATGTTCCCTCGGCAAGATGCTCACCCACTTCCACGTCCAAGTGCAGGGTTTGCGTCGAGCGGTTTAGGACCACCACGACTTGATCCTCCCCCTGGCGGCGTAAATAGGTCAGCCTCTGACCCTGCGCCTGCAAGGCAATAAATTCCCCGCTGCGCAAGGCGGGATGAGCCTGGCGCAGAGCAATGCAGGTGCGGTACCAGGCGCGCAGGTCGTGATCCCAGCGCTGTTCGTCCCAAGGGAACGCCCGGCGGCAGTCAGGGTCTGGCCCCCCTTCCAGGCCGATTTCATCGCCGTAGTACACACAGGGCGCGCCAGGGTAAGTCATCAGGAAAAGCACGGCTAGGCGCAGCAGAGCGCGTTCCCCGCTGACCAACGAGAGGAAACGCGCGGTGTCGTGGCTATCCAGCAGATTGAGTTGGGCCAGCACTGCCGGGCGCGGGTAGCGTTCCAGCAGGTGGGTCACTTTGCTCGCAAAAGCGGCGGCATCGCCGACAAAGTACTCCGGCCCATGCTCGTACCAGTGGCCAACCAGGTCGCGCCGGAGGCGATCACCACCAAAGAACCCCCAGCAGGCGTAGGTGAGCAAGTAGTTCATCACCCCATCGAATTGATCACCCTGCAGCCAGGGATCAGCCGCCTCAGGAATCTCACCAGTGATGTAGGCTTCAGGGTTGGCGGCCTTGACCACCTCGCGGAAGCGCGCCCAGAAACCCGGCTCAGTGACGCAGAAGGGCACATCCAACCGCCAGCCGTCAATTCCCTGCTCCAACCAGTAGCGGGCCACATCGAAGATGAAGCGCTGCACCTGCGGGTTGGCGTGGTTGAATTCAGGCAGGGCGGGCAGGTTCCACCAGCACTTGTAATTGGGCGTGCCCTCGTAAGCGTTGAGCGGAAAACCGTGGACCACAAACCAATCCAGGTACGGGGACTGCGCACCCACTTCCAGGATGTGGTTGAATTGGAAGAAACCGCGGCTGGCGTGGTTGAAGACGCCATCCAGGACGATACGCATGCCGCGGCGGTGGGCCTCCTCCAGCAAGCGGCGAAAGGCAGCATCTCCACCCAGTAACGGATCCACACGGTAGTAATCATGGGTGTGGTAGCGGTGATTGGAAGCCGACTGAAAAATTGGGTTGAGGTAGAGGGCGGTGATACCCAGGTCCTGCAGGTAATCGAGGTGTTCCACAATCCCCAGCAAGTCACCCCCTTTGAAGCCATTCGGGGTAGGAGGTGCTTCCCAGGGCTCTAAGTTGCCCGGTTTTTCCACCGCGGCGCTGCGGGCAAAGCGATCGGGGAAGATCTGATAGAAGACGGCATCGTGTACCCAAGCGGGGGTTTGAAAGTCGGTCGGCATAGATTTAGTTCTCCCATCTCCAGAGGATGCTGTGAAACCCGCTCAATTGTACTCGCTTTCATGACCTTCAAGCGCCCTTTAAAAAGGAGCGCCTGAGGAAGGCAGGGGCCTTCCTCAGGCATGTGTCCCTCGCGATATGGGTTACATTTAGCGCGGCAGGCGGTAACCGTAGTCAGCCAGCACGGCCTTGGGGAACTCGAAGCGCATCGTCTTGAGCGGGTCTACCACCTGGCACACTTTCAGTTCGCCCACCAGACTCATCAGCAGGCCAGCGTCATTGACCGAAAGGCCCACCTGATCGGTCAGGAACTTGGCCATGGCTTCGATGGCGCCCTGGCTGGCTTCATCCATGGTCGGGGCGGAGTAAATAGTGGCAACCAGGGTTTCGTTTTCCACGAAGGGTGTGGGCAGACCGGCCAGCGCCGGCACCGGTTCGATCTTCAGGCGCACCTCACCCGGTGTCTCGGCACCACAGATGACGATTTCGCCATCGCCCATGGCGGCGTGGAAATCGCCACAGCCGAAGAGGGCACCGTCCACGGCAGCGGTGAAGTACACGCTAGCGCCCTGGGTGATCAGGGTGCAGTCCATGTTGCCACCGTGCGGGCCGGGCGTGCCGCAGGGAACTTTGCCCTCGCGCGGCGCCACCCCGATCACGCCAATCATCGGGCGCAGGGGCACGCGGGTGCGGTTGCGAAAGACCACCGCTTCCCCCTGGCGCGGCAGGATCACCGTCTCCACGTGGGTGAGATGCTTGCCCAGTGCGCCCTCACCGGGCACGGTGACCATGGTTGAGCGTTCGCCGACGTGCAGTTCAAGAATATCCACGCGCACCACATCGCCGGGTTTAACGCCTTGCACGTAGAGTGGGCCCGTGGCGGGGTTGACATGATCCCAATCCAGATTATCAATCAAGTCTTGCTCGCTCTTCAACTGCCCTTCAAAGCAGTCATGCGTTTCCAGCCAGACCTCTTCACCCGGCTGAACTTCCAACGCGGGCTTGAGATCGGGGGCAAAAGCGAAAAACACATGCTCACGGGACAAGCGTTTCATGGTTTACCTCCTACTCTTATTATACCTGCAAGGCCGGCGGCACCTTGCGGAAGCCGCGCGAGACGATCAGCAGTACCACAAACCCAATCCCTAGCCAGATGAATCCCAAGGTCTTAGCGTGGACGTTGAGATTGGCCCACACAAAGCCAATGATCAATAATCCGACCAGCGGCAGGATGAGGTAATTCAAAATGGCTTGCGGTGAGCGCTCCCGCTTCTGGAAGAAATAGTAACCAATTACCGTGACATGAAGCACCATGAAGGCAGTCAGTGCGCCGAAGTTAACCAGCGAAGACAGGATTTCCAAGTCAAGCAGAGTGGCAATAGGCAGGGTGATTAACGCCACCACAAAGATGGCGATCCAGGGGGTCTTGTATTTGGGGTGCACCCAGGCCAGGAATTTGGGCAGTTGTTCATCCCGGGCCATGCCGAAGAGGACGCGTGAAACGGCCGCCTGCGCCGCAATGCCATCACCAATCCCCCAAGCCAGCACGGTGCCGATCAGCGCTAGTAGACGCACCACTGTACCGCCGGCTTCCTGGGCGATGTAGAAGAACGCCACGTCGGTGTTCGGGAAGGTGGTGTAATCCGGCCAGACCAGCGCCGCTAACCAGGTTTGGGTCATGAAGAAGAAGGCCAGCAAGCCCAGGGCGGCAACCATCGAACGGCCGATCATCAGGCGCGGGTTGCGGGTCTCCTCGGCCAATGTGCTGATGGCATCAAATCCCAAATACGAGAGCACCGAGACCGAGGTGGCGGTAAGGACAAATTGCCAGTTGAATTTCTCTGGGTTGAAGAAGGGTGCCAGGCTGAAAGCCCCCACGCCGCCGCCCTTGGCCACATAAATAATCGCAGCAATCACAAAAGCAAAGAACGCCAGCAGTTCGATCCCCAGCATCACCCACATGCTGCGCGCCATCACGTCAATGCCCAGCAGGTTCAGCGCGCTGTTAAGGATGAGGAACATCAAAATCCAGCCCCAAACCGGGATGGCAGGAATTTCCGCCGCCAACCACAACGCCGCGACCAGGTACACCAGCGCCGGCACCAGGATGTAGTCAATCAGAATGGCCCACCCAGCCAGGAAGCCCACATGCGGGTTCAGGCCGCGCTGGGCGTAGGAGTACACCGAACCGGCAATGGGGAACGCCTGCGCCATGCGCCAGTAGGAGAGAGCGGTGAAGACCATCGCCACCGCCCCGATGAGGTAAGTCAGCGGCACCATCCCCTGGCTGATCTCGGCCACAACGCCGTAAATGCCCATGGGGGCAATTGGCACCATGAACACAAGACCATATACCAACAGGTCCCAAAACGACAGTTAGCGTTTGAGTTCTTGCTTATACCCGAACTCTTCAACGCTTTCAGCAGGTGAGGCAACAACATCATCCGGCATAAGAGCACCTCCTGAGAGAGATTTGGAAGTATTGATATAAGATTTATGGAAAAGGGGCTGGGGGTCGAACTTAATATATCATTATAACATAGTTTTATCGTGATGTTATATTGAGTTAATCACGATTTTTGGCCCTAACCTTAAACGCAAAGCCCCCTCTCGGGGCAAAGCGCTTGTTTTTCGGGCCCTATGCTACTGCGAAAGTAGCGTGGCCAGAGCCGCTACGCCTACCAAGCACGCAGTCATGCCGGCAATGACCAGAAAGACGATGCCGATGACCAGCGCCGCTTTGCTCACGGCCCCGCGCTGCAAGACGGCTTCCGCCGGATTGGCCGGGTTGTAATACACCGTCACTGTGCTACCCACCGGGTAACGGGCCAGTTCCTGCTCCACCCGGCGGCGACTGCCGATGAACGACTCAACGCCGATGCGCAGGCGGTCACCACGGTAGGTCTGACCGTTGACCTCATACTCATAGACCACGCGCGGCGCAAACACGCGGTTGCGATCCCCCTCCGAATCCACCTGGACATCTTCTGCCACATAGGCTTCCACCACGCGCCCGCTGACTGCCGGCCAAGTTTGCGTCTCGGTGCCCTTTTTCTTCTCCCGCCCGTAGAGGCTGAGGGCATAAATCCCCGCCCCGATGAAGATCAACAGGAACACCCCCAAACAGACGAATCCCAGAATGCCGATGCCTGAATTGACCATACCGCCCCCCCGGAAAAGAAAGGATGATAAGTCTAGTATAGATGGGTTTGGCGTGGTGCACAAGCACCAACAGGATATGCGTTTGAGGTGCGAGCGGCGGTTTTCGCGTCATGTGCTCTCTGCCGCACAACCGGGGCGTTCGTGATACAATCAACACGGCGATGAGGCTCGCCATCAACCGTCGGTGAGACTGATAGCCTCTACCCAATCTTGTGGAGTGGTGGAGGTTTTTTGCTTAAGGGCTATGTCCTTTTTGACTGCCATTTTTGACCTAAAGGCACTGTTGAGCCGCCCGGGCTGTCCCATCTGTCAGGTGAGTCACCTGGCTGCCCGCCGCTACGTGGAAAGTTTGCACTGGGAGCACATTAACGATCCGGTGACGCGGGTGAAGTTTCTGGAAGCCTGGGGGTACTGCCCAACACACACTCGCTTGGTCGCCCACGTGGAGCAAGCCATGTTCAACGACTGGCTGGGCACCAACATTCTCTATGAATCGCTCAGCCGCTACGTCTATCAGCGGCTGGCACAACAGCCATTGCCCCACTCACGCCTGGAGCCCCAACCGCACCCATTAGGCCGGCTGTGGCGGTGGTTGGAGCGACTGCGGGTACGTCTGACGCCGCCCCCTGCACCCACGGCCTGCCCGGTGTGCACCGCTGCCGCATCCAGTGCCCGCAATGCCCTGGCCGGTTTGCTAGAATCACTGGAACAGGAAGCGGAGACCTGGCAAGCCCTTTATCGTGAGTCGGATGGCTTGTGTTTGCACCACCTGCGCCAGGCTTTAACGTTGGGCGTGCGCTACCCTCAGGCGGCGGCATTTGTGCGCCAAACGGCCCTGGCGCGCCTTACCCAGCAAATTGCCGCTATGAATGAATACATCCGTAAGCACGCCTGGGAACACCGCGATGAACCCCTGAGTGAAGCCGAACAGCGGGCATGGAAAGAGAACTTGGCCTTTTTCAGCGGCTATCCGCCCAGCGATTTCGTGGATACCCAGCGGGCTTGATCGGGGCTTGCCCCTAGCATGGAGAGTGCAATGAGCGATTACGGCCGTGAGTTTGAACAGGAATTTTTTGCCCAGACCCAGCGCGTCCACCTTGAAGTGGATCTTCTCAATGAGATGTGGACCGCCATTCAGACCGTCTGCGCGGCCAACGGGTGGGATGAGGTGGAAGGGGTGCGTTTCATCCTGGCGGCAGGATTGGCGTATTTGGAAGCGCAACAACAGGAAGGGAACGCACCGGCTGACCCTCCGGCAGCAGACGCTGCGTTGCTGCAACGTCTGCTGCGCGAACGGGTGGAAATCAACGCCCGCTATGCAGTAATGCGCTTCCGCGCCTACCAGTTTCTAAAAGACGCGCAGGCCCTGGCACTGCGTCTAAATGTGTGCCAACAGGAACGGGACGAACTGCGCCGCTGGGTGACCCACCTGCAGGAAAACGACTCTGGAACGGGAGCGAGTTGAAAACTTTCCTTTCAGCAACCAGAAGGCCCGCATGAGATCGCGCCAAGGGTCAGGACGTGGCCTTGCGCCTACGCGGCCAGAGCCGGCGCAGGCGTTCCCACCCGCTGCCGGATGGTGGTTCAGACGCCGGGGCAAGTGGCGCGGGTGCGGATGTGGCTTGGCACAGTGCCGCTTCCAGTTCGGCCAGGCGGGCTTTAAGGGCTTCGATGTCCTCTTTTTGCCGTTTGACCAGAGCGTTTAGCCCGACATTTTCGGCTTGAATGGCGCCGGTAGAAAGGTTCCAGGCGCGGTTGGCTTCCTGCGTTTCAAAGAGACGGAAGCGCAGTACGGCCAGGCTGGCTTCCACATGGATCAGGCGCCGGCGCATGGCTTCAAAGGTGGGCGGCGCGTCATTGGCTTCAGGTAGTGCCTCGTTCTCCAGGTCCGCTTCCGCCTGTGCCGCCCGCACGGCCCCCATCCCCGCGCCCAGGATCAGGCGCAGGCCTTCGTCCTGCGTCCAACCCTCTTCTTGTAACAGGGCGCGCAAATCCTCGGCCATCTCGCGGGTCACCCACACCTCTAATTTTTCCAATTCGTGTTCTTGCTCACTCATGATCTTCCTCATGGCACGCCGTGGGGCGCGTTCTACCTTGGGCAACTGAACACTAACGCACGAAGGCGTGCTGTCCGGCATACGTGGCGCGTGACCCCAGTTCCTCTTCGATGCGCAAGAGTTGGTTGTATTTCTCCACCCGCTCGCCGCGGCACGGCGCGCCGGTTTTCAAGTGCCCGGTGCCCATGGCCACGGTGAAATCGGCGATGAACGAATCCACCGTCTCGCCACTGCGGTGCGAGACCATGGCGCCCCAGCCGGCCTGACGCGCCAGTTTGACCGCGGCAATGGTCTCGGTCAGGGTGCCGATTTGGTTGAGTTTGATCAGCACTGCATTGGCGATATTCTCTTGAATGCCGCGAGTGATGCGCTCCACGTTGGTGACAAAGATATCGTCGCCGACCAGTTCGATTTTCTCGCCCAAAGCCTGGTTCAAGAGTTTCCAGCCGTCCCAATCATCCTCGGCCAGGCCGTCTTCCAGCACCCGGATGGGGTATTTGTTGACCCATTCCGCGTACATATGCACCATTTCCATTGCCGAGACGCGGCGGTTCTCGGTGCGCAAGTGGTAAGCGCCGTCTTCAAAGAAACCGCTTGAGGCGGGGTCGAGGGCCAGCACGACCTGCGGGCCGGGTTTGTAGCCGGCCTTCTCGATTGCTTGGAGGATCAATTCCACGGCATCCACGTTGCGCTTGAGGGCAGGTGCAAAACCGCCTTCATCCCCCACGCCAGTGGCGTAGCCTTTCTCTTTCAGCACCGCCTTGAGGGTATGGTAAATCTCGGCCCCCCAACGCAGGGCTTCACGGAAGGTCGGCGCGCCAACAGGCGCAATCATGAACTCTTGCAGATCGGTGCCTTGCCAGTTGGCATGCACCCCGCCGTTAAGGATGTTGAACATTGGCACGGGCAAGAGCGTTGCATCCTCGCCGCCCAGGTAGCGGTAGAGCGGCTGGTGCAGTGAGGCCGCGGCGGCGCGGGCGGTGGCCAGGCTGACGCCCAGGATGGCATTGGCGCCCAGGTGGCGTTTGTTGGGCGTCCCATCCAGATCGAGCAGAATGCGATCCACCGCCGCCTGATCGGTGGCTTCCTGGCTGAGCAGGGCAGAGGCAATGGGGCCGTTGACATTGGCAACCGCCTTCAATACCCCCTTGCCGCCAAAGCGCGTCTTGTCGCCGTCGCGCAATTCCAGCGCTTCGTGGACGCCGGTTGAAGCACCGGAGGGAACAGCAGCGCGCCCAAAGGCACCATCACTGAGGCGGACTTCAACCTCAACGGTAGGATTGCCGCGCGAATCAAGAATCTCGCGCGCGTGAACAGAGGTGATTTTGGCCATAACAGTTTCTCCTTAAGGTATCGTATGTTTGAGTTCTCATTTCCGTTAAGTCGCTTGGCTCCGACTTAACGGTTTCCATTCATCTCTCCATGGCGAGCCGCCAGCACCGCCCGCACCACTGCCTGCCGCGTGATCATTCCCACCACTGCCCCTTGGCGCAAGACCGGCAGAGGATGTTTGCCGCTATTGATCATGATCTCGGCGGCCTTGAGCAGGGGAGTATCCTCGGTCACAGAGAGGACGTTGGTATTCATTAGGTGTTCAACGCGGGTTCGATTCCACACCTGACGCAGGGCATTGAGGTCAGGCTGGCGCAGGGTAGCACCCTCAAAGTGAGCTGGAACCGGGGCGGTAAACAGATCACGCAAGCCAATAGTTCCCACCAGCCGCTCGCCCTCAACCACAAACAGGGTATCGGTATGATCGGCGAGCATTTTCTCCGCGGCGGCGGTCAGCGTGGCTTCCAACGCAATGGCAGGCACGTTGGGCGTCATCACATCACGGACTAACATTTTGATCTACTCCTTTCCACGAATCACATAAAACAACGGAAGCGCTGCCAACTGCACCAGGACGGAGAAGATGATCAAGGCCGGAAGCGCGACATCGTACAGATACCCCATGAGCACACTGCCTCCGAACCAAAACAAGCCGTAGGCGGTGTTGAAGATCCCGTAGGCCAGCGCCCGGCGCTCCGGACGGATGCGCTCAGCTAGGGCGGCGCGCATGATGGATTCCTGCGCCCCCATGCCGATACCCCACAGCGCCATCCCAATCCCGGCGGCCACCGCTCCGCCCAAGAAGACCAACGGCGCAAAGAAGGCGGTGAGGAATGCCACCCCCATCATGGTAACCATCCCGAGACGGTCAAAGACACGCCCGAGAATGAGAGCGGCCAGCGCATCCACGCCCATCGCCACCGCATACAGCACCGGCACCATGGCCGGGGATACAACTGCCGCTTTTTCAAAGTGGTAGGCGATCAACGGAAAATCGGCAAAGCCGGCGGCAATCAGCCCGGCGGCCAGCACGTAAATCCAAAAGGCCCGGTTGAACCCGCTAAAGCGCAGAGCCGGGGTGTCGGCTTCCAGGTCCTGCGGGCGGGGGTAGAGGTAACGCGCCGCCGCCAGGACGCCCAAAGCCAATAGAGCCGGGAGCAGTAAGACGGCATAACCGTGGCGGTAATTGCCCTGGATGGCCAGAATTGCCGCCACCACCAGCGGGCCGAGAATGGCGCCGATTTGATCGAGGGCTTCGTGCAGGCCAAAGCCCCAACCCCGCCCCACCTGCTGGGTGGCAAACGAGAGCATGGTATCGCGCGGGGGCACGCGGATGCCCTTACCTACCCGCTCGGCGATCATCAGCACCGCTGCGACCGGCCAGTTCCCGCTCAGGGCCAACAGGGGCACCGCTAACAGGTTGATGCCGTAACCGATAAAGGTGGTCAGCCAGTAGCGCCGCGTGCGGGCGCTGAAAAAGCCGGAGACCAAGCGTAAACTATAGCCAATCAATTCTCCCAACCCTGAAACGGTGCCCACAACCGCCCCACTGGCGCCCAGCAAAGCCAGAAAAGGCCCGTTGATGCTGCGCGCGCCCTCGTAGGTCATATCGGCGAGCAGGCTCACCACCCCGATGAGCAGGACGAAGCGCAAGGCGCGGTGCGGGCTAAGTGCCGCTTGGGTTGTCGTTGGTGATGCCGATGTGTCCATATTTTCCCTCCATATGAGCAAGGCCAATAAAAATAGCCTCTACCGGATCAGGTAGAGGCTATCATCGGATACCCCGAAACATCGCGTTGCATGGCACGGGCGAGCCTCATCGTCACCGTGCCGAGATGCGTGGATAACTACAATTATTTTACCTCACTTTGGAAGTCATGAGGAGGGTTAGATTGGGCGGCGCGATGGCGGTAAAAGGTGTAGAGTGCCCCGGCCATTCCTAATCCCCACAGCACCACCAACGATTGCATGGGGATGAGAAAGCGCGGGTTATCGCCGTGATCGGGCAGGGTTTGCAGGATGGACGTCACCCACAGGGTTGCGGCCAGTATATTGAGATAAGGGGGCAGAGGCACTTGCTCGCGCCAGCGCCGCACCAGCATCAGCGGTGAGAGCAGGATGAAGAACAGGTTAAGGCCAAAGAGACCGGCACGTTCTACGCTGGCCAGGCCGTTCAACCAAGATCGCCAGGCTGGGTGGGTTAGGTTTTCCGGCGCCCAGATGATCGGCGCACGCCAGAATAGCCACCACCCTTTCAGGGCATAATGCAGATAAAGATCGGGGTGCTCACGGATGAGTTGCAGCGAAAGGCGTGCGAGGGTGCGCGAGAGGTCGTAGAACCCCAATCCCGAGACCTGCATCATCTCGGGAATGGCCTGCCAGATGGTGTTACTCTGGGTGCCATACTGCGCAATGCGCGCATCGCGGTAGCGTAGATACACCTCGCGCAGCGCAGCATACTCATCGGGCACATATTCAAAATAATACCCGGTATGTTGAATTAGGTTGTAACCGGTCATAGTGGTGACGCTCCACATTCCAAAACGGGCATGGATGAATCCGATCCACGCCCCCACCACCACCCCGGCGGCAAGCCACGCCGCCAGCAACGTGCGCCATTCCAAACGACGCAACCGCTGCCAGAACCCACCCTTGCCGCGAATGACCGGCAGCGCCGCCAACACCACCCCCAGCCAGAAGGGCAAAAACAGGAACAACGGACGAGTTAACCCAGCCAGGGCGCCGCTCAGACCCATACCCAGCGCCACCCAGGGACGCCACTGCGGGGCTGCTTCGAACCAGGCCCAGGCCAAGGCCAGCGTAAGTGCCACGCCGAACGTCGCCAGCGTTTCGCTCAGCAGGTGGGCCTCAAAAAAGAGTTGCCCCAAGTTAAGGGTATGGGCTAAGGCCGCGACCAAGCCCAAGAACGGCGCGCGCCACAGCCGCCAACCGAGGTAGAAAAAGAGCAATGTGATCAACACCCCCAGCCCTAACTGCGCCAAGTACACTCGCTCGTCGCTCCCCCACAGCGCCAAAAAAGCCGGATAACCCGGCGTGCGCACGCCATCATAATGTTCCCAGCCGTTAAGGATACTCTGCGCGGCGCGGCGGTAGGCCCCGGTATCGCTAAAAGCCCGCACCGGATAGATATGCCACAACCCCACGCGCACGCCCAGCGCGATCCCTAGGGTCAGCACAAAGGGGAGAGAACGGGAGAGTGAGGAGCGCAACACATCTATCCTGGGGTTTGGGATAGGTCATGCGGTTCGATTGTAACCCAAAGTCTGCTTTGCGCGGGAGTCTATCTACCTACCCCAACCCAGGCTCCGTGTCCCCGTAAGCCTTCTGACAAAATACCCCCGCCAACGTGGTAACTCACATTGGCGGGGGTGGACTTTATAAGGTCAGTTCGAGCAGCGCTTCCAAGCGGTCAAAATGCTCCGGTACCGGGTTCTCTACCTTCGGATCGAGAACCTTCAGGCTGCGGGCCATGATCAGCAGCAGTGCACCGGCCAGGTCGGGCAACAGCGCCTCGACCTCCGCCGATAAGGTGCGATCCAGCGGCGGGTAAGTGGCCATGCGCTCCAAAATAGGGCGCAGTTCGATGTCCTCGTCCAGGTCACGGAAAGCTTGCAAACTGCGCTGGAAACCTGCCGTGAGCGGCAGGTCGGCTTCAGTGATCACATCGCGCCCGTTGGCTGCGGCTGCCCGCTCGGCCATAATCAGCAAGTCATGCAATTTATCGCTGATAAGGTCCGAGATGCGCTTCAGATCGCTCTTATCCACGTTAATGCCGGCAGTGCGGCGGAACAAGTGTTGCATACGGCTAGCTCCGATGATCATGCGGGTCTCTCCCTCCTTAGAAGATATTTAACGGGGGTGGCGCGCCACCCCCGTCGGCTTTTGCTCAGGCAGTCTTAATCGGGATCGTCTTGCGCGCGCTCTGCGCCTCGGGCGTCTTGGGCAGGGTAATGGTTAGCACGCCCTTCTTGAAGGTGGCCTCCGCTTTGTCCACCTCCACTTCGCAAGGCAGCGGGATGACGCGGCGGAACGACCCATAGCGGCGTTCCATGCGGTAGTAATCCTCGCCCTGCTCCTCTTCCTCCTGGCGCTTCTCGCCGCTGAGCACCAGCGTATCCCCGACCACGGAAATCTCGATGTCCTTTTCATCCAGGCCGGGCAGTTCGGCGGTGACAATGACCTTCTTCGCCGTCTCCTTAACATCCACGCGCGGCGTGAAGGTCTCCCAGGTCTCTTCCAACCACTCCCACGGCGAGAGCGTCCAGGCGCGGTCGAAGAACGACTCCATCCAGCGATCGAGATCGCGCATCAGAGCGAAGGGTGAGCGTTCCGCCTCACGGCGCACCGCCAGCGCGCGCGATTTGGGTCGCCAGGGAATCAAATCGGTGATGGGCATACGCGCTCACCTCCTTTCTTTCACCAAGATCCTTACACGGCTTTCACCGGGATACGGCGCACACGTGCCGGACCGGCTTTGGGCAGGCGCAAGTGCAAGACACCTTGCTTCATCAGGGCTTCGATCTTCTCCCGATCGATGTCCTCGGTCAGTGTGAAGGTGCGCTCATAATCCCCACCCTCATATTCGGCATAATCCAGGTTGTAGCCCTGCGGGGCGTGGCTCTGGACGGTGCCGCGGATGGTGAGGATGTTCTTCTCCAGCGTCACCTCCACATTGTCTTGGTTGACGCCGGGCATATCGGCCAGGATCAGAATATCGTCATGGGTTTCGATGATATCCACCGCCGGCGCAAGGATACGGCGGGCCCGCTCAACGCGAGCCGGGCGGGTTTCTTCACGCACCTGTAGGGCTCGGGTTTCCTCCGCCATGGCTCTTTCCTCCTTTCTGACTGAGATCACGGCGCGCCTCAGGCTGTCTGTACGGTAATGCGCTTGGGCTTGTCGGCCTCGGCGCGCGGCAGGGTAATGGTCAGGATGCCGTTCTCGTATTGGGCTTCAACGTGTTCGGCATCAATGGTGAAGGGCAATTGCAACGAGCGCGCAAATTCACCCTGGAAGCGTTCACGGCGTTGATAGCGCGCGCCCTCGGGTAGATCTTCGGCAAGGCGTTTGCCGCGCAGCGTCAGCGTATCGCCGACCACAGCCAGTTCCAACTGTTCCGGGTTCACACCCGGCACCTCCACCGTTACCACCGCGCCCTCGCTGTTGGTCCACACGTTCATCGGCGGAAACTCGGCTTCAAAGAAGCGGCGCCGGCGCGGGAAAAACGACTCAAAAAGGCGATCCATCTCGCGCTCCATGCGCTCCATCTCGTGTTCCATGCGTCGGATTTCACGCCAGGGCACAAAGGGCTCGATCATTGCCACATCCCTCCTTTCCTTTCAATATTGAACGCTTGCCGGATTACTGAATGATCCCCAAGACACTCCTTAAGTTAGCCCCCCAGCATATGAAAAACATTAGAGATTTGCAAGAAACGTATCAGCGTGGCGGCTCGGGTTGGCCGGAAGGCGGGATCAGGGCAAAAAAAAACACTCCGGCACGTGCAGGGGCAGGATGGTTGCGCTTGAGGGGAGGCAGATGGAGTAGCGATCTCTGCTGAGAGTGCGATTTCTGCGGGGGTGGGGCCGGTGGCACCGGCGTTGGGGTGGTGTTGATCTTGGTCACCAACGACAGCAAGTCGGCCTGGGCATCCAGGGCCAGCCAGATCCATTCAGCAGTGACCAGATACACCAAGCCGACTTCTAGCGAAATCCCTGTGCTTAACGCCGAAAACCCGCCGAGTCGTGCGGGTTTTCCCGTAATTTTGGGTCTGGCCGGCGCTCAGGTCAGGTTAAGCAGACGGCGAATGTGGTCGTAGTGGTCGCGCTCGTGCCAGAGGGCGCGGCGCAGGAGTTTGCGCGGGCTCCATAATTCACCGCGTTTGCCGATGACGCGCTCTTCCCCTTCCAGTTGGGGCAGCACCGCCTCCAAGCACTGGCGCACCACCGCCAAGCGTTCGAAGGGGTCGGCCGGGAGAGCGGCACGCGGCTGTTCGGCTAGGTTAAGCCGGTCCAGGTACTCCCATTCGGCCCCGGCAAGGTGCTCTAGGATATCCCGGATGCTCCAGCGTTCACCCGGATAAGTGCGGTCCAGGGTGGCTGTGTCCAACCCCTGGACCAGAGCGAGCAGGTCGGCGCGGCTCCACGCCAGCAGTTGCCGCCCACGCCGCACCTCGAGGCGGGTCAGGGGCTTCCAATCATGCTGAAACCAGGCATTCACCGCATAACCGCCGCTTGGGACGCGTTCGTAGTGTTCATTAAGGTGGTACACCTCCCACACTTCCACCAGGCGCACATCCACATCCCCACCCTCGGGCAGCCACGTGGGCTGCGCGTGGCGGCTCACCCAAGCCGTATAGGCCACATATGCCGGGACAATGGCGATGAGGGCTTCGGTCGCATCGCGTCCATAGGCAAAGCAACCTGGATGCTCCAGCGCCCAAGCCAGCGTTCGCCCCTCCACACCGTTCTCCAAGCCCACGTAGAGGATCATCAGTTCCCCCTTTGGCTCACGGGCGTTCCAGGCGGTAGAGCACGCCGCCCCGGTGATCTAGGAGATAAAGTTCACCCTGGCGGTCCTGTCCAAAAGCGCTGATGTTTGCACTGGTGCGTGCGAGTTCAAGGGCTTGCCAGGCACCCTCAGGGGTGCGCCACAACCCCCAGACCTGCCCACCGCAGTAATCGCCGAAGATATAAACCCCTTGCAGTTCCGGCAAGGCCTGCCCGCGGTACACAAACCCGCCCGTAATCGAGCATCTGCCCTGGTCATGGCCGTATTCCCAGACTGGGTCAATCAGCACCAGCCCGGGCGGTGGGTTGCCCTTGTAGGGGTGGGTGCCTTCGCGGTAGTTCCAACCAAAGTTGGCCCCGCTAGGAGCCCCGGCAGGCAGGTAATCCACCTCTTCCCAGCGGTTCTGCCCCACATCGGCAATGTAAAGATCGCCGGTAGCCGAATCGAAGGCGTAGCGCCAGGGGTTGCGTAGGCCCAAGGCCCAGATTTCTGGCTGCCCGCCCCGACCATCAGCAAACGGGTTATCGGCGGGGATAGCATAGGGCTGGGCCCCGCGAACGTCAATACGCAGCATCTTGCCCAGCAGGGTGTTGGGGTCCTGAGCGCGCCCCTGGGGATCACCCGCCGAACCACCATCCCCCAAGCCGATGTAGAGATAACCATCGGGGCCAAAAACCAGCCCCCCACCGTTGTGGTTGGCATAAGGCTGCTCCACGTAAAGCAGGCGCTCCTCCGAATTAGGATCACCCAACTGCCCATCTGGCGCGAGGGCGTAACGCGCGATCACACTGTTTCCCTGGCGATCGGTGTAGTTGAGGTAAAAGAGGCCATTGCGCTCAAACTCAGGGTCTAGGGCAATCCCCAACAACCCCTGCTCAGAGCCCTGACTGCCCACCCGATCCCGCAGATCTAGGAACGGCGCCGGTTGCACCTGCCCATTGACAACTCGACGCACCTGGCCGACCTGCTCCAGTACCAACAACTGCCCGTTTCCCAAATCGGCCAAATCCACTGGCCGTTCCAACCCGCGGATGAAGGGCCGCCAAACTAACCGCGCCGGATCAGGCGCCGGCACAGACTGCGCAGGAGAGGGCGAGAGGGTAAACGTGGGCGCTGTGGTCGCGGTCGGTGGCACAAATGGCTGGGTGGGGGAAGGCTGAGTCGAGGTCGGATGCAGGGGTGGCGGGGTAGGGGAGGGAGAAAGCGTCACGCAGGCGCTCAAAAGCCCCAATAAGATCGTTGCTAGAATCAGGGTACGCATGATGATCACTCCTTGGAAGGGATTATAGCACGCCCGCAACGCAAGACAAGCGCGCCGGTATACCCTTGGTCGTACCTGCGAAGCTGCTAGAATGGGGACGGCTTTGTCCACTGCCTTATCATCGGGAACAGACGGGCGCCACAGAGAGTTTTCGCAAATCCCCCCGTTTTTTAAGCAAAAATCGATTTGCGAAGCGGAAAAAGGGCGGAGGGAAGGAGAGGGGTAAAAATGGCCTTCTAGAAGCACGGAGGGCTTGATTTTTGCATAAAGTGGTCTATAATAAGGTCAA
>NZ_CALIMF010000016.1 GCF_938028735.1 uncultured Thermanaerothrix sp. | reverse complement strand
GGACGGTCTGAATCATCCAATGCCCGTCAGGGCATTAAGACAGGGAAGCCGTCTTCCCCTGGAAGTTAATGGAGTCACGATTCCGTCTGAATCATCCAATGCCCGTCAGGGCATTAAGACTCCACCTCGAGCGCATACCGATAGGCCCACTCGGGGCTCTGGCGTCTGAATCATCCAATGCCCGTCAGGGCATTAAGACGCGGCGAAATCATCCGTTACCGTTCAAAAGGCACGGTGGGCACGATGCACCCAAGGTTTCGCTTGCTCGTGGTACTCTGGTTCTTATCCATCGTTGCGGCAGCCTGTTCCGGACCACCTTCCACCCCCCCACCACCAACCCTACCCCTCACCGCGACCCCTCTCCGATTGCCCCAACACGCCCGCTGGCAGATCCAATACACAGGAGACCTTACCACGCACTTGGCAGTTGACGTGTTTAACCTCGATCTGTTTGATACCCCTCCGGCTACGATTGCCGCCCTACGGGAGCGCGGCATCTTCGTCATGTGCTATTTCAGCGCCGGCTCTTATGAAGACTGGCGCCCCGATGCTTCCCGCTTCCCGCCTGAGGTGTTGGGCCAGGATATGGAAGGATGGCCCGGCGAGAAGTGGCTCGATATTCGACAAATAGAGGTACTCCTCCCTATTCTTGAGGCCCGGCTTGACTTGGCGGTGGCCAAGGGCTGCGATGGAGTGGACCCTGATAATGTTGACGCTTACACCCACGCCACCGGCTTTCCGCTAACCGCCGAGGATCAGCTACGCTTTAACATCGCTGTGGCACAAGCGGCCCATCGCAGGGGCTTGCGGGTGGGGCTGAAGAACGACCTTGATCAAATCCCGGCGTTGCTCCCCTACTTCGATTGGATCATCAACGAAGAGTGCTTTTCTTGGGGGGAATGTGACCGGCTGTTGCCTTTTGTGCAGGCCGGAAAACCTGTTTTTGTCATCGAATATGAACGCATGCCCGCGGACTTCTGCCCTCAAGCCCTGCAGATGGGCTTTAACGCCCTGCACAAACACTGGGAATTAGACGCCTACCGGGTGGATTGCCGCGAATGGCCCGGCTAGCTGCCTGTTTTGGGATCACTTCTCGCGGCAGACCCCGCTTTCGCGCCCCCGCCGGCGCCGCGTCGGGTGGATTGACACACTGCCTAGAATCGGTATAATTAGAAATGCACCGCGGCTCACTAGCTCAATTGGTAGAGCAGCTGACTCTTAATCAGCGGGTTCGGGGTTCGAGTCCCCGGTGAGTCACACCCCCGCGCACTTATGGGGGAACGCCGCCCCCACAAAATGATAAGAGCCTGCCGGCATGGGCAGGCTCGTTTTTTGCCCCCGCCCCACGCGGTCGCGCAAAAATGCCCCGCCCCTGCTCACTCCCCCAGACAGGTGAGGCGGTAGAGCCGCGCCCACTCCCCTGCCTGCACCATCTCGGCACAGCGCGGCAGGAACACCTGCTCCCAAAAATCCAACGCCTGCCGCTGGTGCCCACTCGGGTCATGATACAGGCTAAACAAGGCACTTTCGCGATCCAGCAGCAGGTGCGTCACCCCCTGCGCAGCCAGGGCCCGCGCCAGCGCCATCACATCGCCACCCGCCGCCTCGGCCAGGCGCACCCCGCGGGTGTGATCGGCATCGGCCAGGCAGCGCGGCGCGCAATAATACCCCCGCCCCTCCCAAAGCAGCAGCACCTTGGCATCCGCCGGTAGCGCCGCCTGCAGTGCAAAATCCGGCCAGGGACGCACCAGCCATTCGGTCGGGCTTTCCTGCCCCAGCCACAACCGCGTGGGCTGCAACAACCGCCCCAAGGTGGTGCCCTGGATCGCCAGCGTTGCCGTCAAGCAGCCGGCCACCAGGCCCAGCCCTACCGCCCAGCCCAGGCGCCGCCTTCGGCCGTCCAGCAGCACCTCCAGCCCCTCCGCCGCCAGCGGGCTTAACCCAAGGAAAACGGGGTAAAGGAAGCGGGTTTGCTGCGTCCCCACGGCCCAGGCCAGGCCGCGCAGCAGGACGACCCCCAGCCACAGCGCCTCGCGCCGCCCCCACCGCCGCTTTAGGGGCGCCAGCAGCACCAGCGGCAGGAGCAGAGGGGGCACGTCAGCCGTGCCCATGAATGTGACAAAACGTTCGCGTTGCAGGTAGAGGGCCAGCGGCAAGCGCAGCAGATTGAGCGGCGTCCGTTCGAGGCCAAAATCATACAGGTAGGTGGCCAGAAGCTCCCAGCGCGCGCGTGGGTAGCCCACCCCGCCCCAGAAAAGTGGGTAGAAAGGATTGCCCCCCAGGGCCAGGTTCTTTAGGTACCACGGCGCCGCCAGCCCCAGCGCTGGCAGAACCAGGCGCAGCCCCAGCCCCACCCCCGCGCGCCAGCCTTCGCGCCAGGCCAGCGCCAGCAGCAAGACCCCTGCCACAGGCAATGCCGCCAGGGCGGTGTACTTGGTCCCCAGCGCCAACCCCAGCAACAGCCCGCTCAGAACCACCCAGGAGGGCGGGCGCGCTGTGCTCTGCCCCCAGCGCCCAAGCACGTAAAACGCCAGCCCCTCCCAAGTGAACCAGATCAGGTCAATGTACGCCCACCCGGCCAGCAGCGGCAGGTAAGGCAGGCTGCCCAACACCGCCGCAGCCAGCCATCCGGTGCGCGGCCCGCCCCACAGCCGCCCCAGGCGCAAGCCCACCCCCACCCACAGCGCTCCGAACAACCCATGCACCAGTTTGGGGAAGATATCACTGCCCAGGCTCAGACCAAAGAGAAAGAGCATCTCACCGTTGGAAGGCCCATTGGCCTGCCACACCTCCGGCAGCAGAATCAACCGCCCCGCCGCCAGGAACTGCCGCGGGCCCTCGAGGTGATACATCAACCCATCATAATCCCAGGGCGGGGTCAGCGCAGTCAGGAAAGCCAGCAGCCCGCTCACCCCCAGTAGCACCGGCACCCAACGCAAGCGGTGCTGAGCAAGCCTCGCCCACTCTTCAGCCCAGGCGCGGCACCAGCCCGGCAGCGCCTGCCTCACAAAGTGTCCCCCCACCGGCACGCCCAACAGCGCCAGCACCCCCAGCCACGCCAGGATGGCGGTGCGGGTCAGCCCTCCCACCAGCCCCAAGATGACGACCCCGTAGGCCGCCACTCCCAACCCCAGCGCCACGCCAATCAGCGCTTGATCTAGCGTGGGCAGGGTTTCACCCTGCAAGCGCCGCATCAGGCGCAGCCCCACCCCCAGGCCGCTCAGCCCCAGCAGGGCCAGCAACCCCACCCCCAGAGCAATGTTAAGCGCAAAGGGCAGTCCCGCGTTCATGATCCTGGGGCTTGTAACACCGTTTGTATCCGCCAAGTGCGGTAGAAGAACGCCAGCAGCGCCACATGGATGAGCAACATCAGCATCCCCAGCACATCATGGGCGTAACCCGCCGAGCACAGCCCATAGAGCACCAAAATCACGCCACTCCACAGCGTCCAGGCCACCCCAAGCGCCCACCAGACGCCCTCGTGCGAATGCTGATGCAGGACAACCATCCAGGGGATGCCTAACGCCAGCGCCATATGCACATTACCATGCGGCATCGCAATGGCCTGGGTAGCCAAGGTGATGAGAAAGATCTCCGCCCAAGTTGCCGCTTCCTCCCGGTGGCCTGCAGCGCGCAGTATCTCCCACCAAGCCCACAGCACCACCCCCACGATCAGAATACCAATACCCAGCGCCAGCCCCAAGGGCAGACCACGCGCCACGAAGTGATCCACGGCACTCAGCCAGGTCATTCCACTGTGTCGCAAAAGCGCAGGCCAGCGTTGTACACTCACGAGCACCTCCCTCAGGCTTTCCCATCCCCCCAGGGCATACGACGCCGCAGCGACCCCGAGCGACCCGGCGAGAAAACCGGCCCCAAAACGGCGGTTGCGACGCACCACGGCCACTGCCAAGGCCAGCAGCAAAATCATCTGCGGCTTAATCCACCCCAAAGCCAACCATCCTCCGGCACGCCCAGCACGCCCCCGCTGCAGGTTAAAAAGCGCCTCCCCCACGGCAATCAGCAACAGCAGGTTGACCTGCCCAAAAAGCAGGTTGAGAAAATTGGCACTGCTCAAAAAAAGCGCCACAGCCGCGACCGACGCCGCCCAGTCGAACGACAAGCGCCTGACCCACACGTAGAGATACGCCAGGGTGCCCCCCGCTGTGACACCCACCCAGAGCAGAAAAGCCGGCAGCGGGGGAAGCAGCGGCAAAAGCATGAACGGCGCCACAAAGAGGGGCAAGTAAGGGAGGGGCAGCGCCCAGAAAGGAAGGGAGACTCCTTCCACAAAGCGCGCAAAATGCTCATAAAGGGGTTTCTGATACATCGCCTGAAGGCCTGGATCGTACACCCCCCTCAGACCATGCTCGCGCGCGATCTGCCCGCTGGCGTAGAACAGGCGAAAGTCAATCCCCACGTACTCGAACACCCCTCGTGCCTGGACCTGCTGCAGGGTATAAATGGCATATCCCACCAGGACCAGCAGCGCCAACCCCAGCACCCCAAGCCAGCGATCGCGCTCCTCTATCCGGCTTGAACAGCGTGAAGAAAACTCAGTACAGCGCACGGGCTACCTCGTTTCCAGGAATCAGGGCGCGCTTGAAATGCTCATGGTATTATAGATTCACCCGCGTGCTCCATGCCTTGCAATCGGCTATCAAAATCCCCGGCGCCTCCGCCGTCCTTTCCCCCGCTCAAGTTATGGTATATTAACCCCATACGGCTGCCATCCTGATCCTCACGAGGAGCCCATGTTTATTGCCATTGAAGGAGTCATCGGCGTCGGCAAAACCACCCTGGCGCGCCTGCTTCAGCCGCGTTTCAACGCCAACCTGCTGCTGGAAGCCTTCGAGGAGAATCCCTTCCTGGCCCGCTTCTACGCCGACCGTGCCCGCTACGCCTTCCAGACCCAGGTTTTCTTTCTGCTCAGCCGCTACCATCAGTTCCGCCAGGCCACCGCGTGGTTGAACACGGGCCAGCCCCTGATCAGCGATTACACCTTCGAGAAAGATCCGCTCTTTGCCCGCCTCAACCTGAGCGGGGATGAGTGGGAGGTGTACCTGCGCCTCTACGAGGCCCTAGCCGAGAAGATGCTCCCCCCCGATCTAATCGTTTACCTGCGCGCCGATACCGAGACCCTGATGCGGCGCATTGCCCTGCGCGACCGCCCCTATGAGCGCAACATGGACCGCGACTACATTGAGGCGCTCAACCGCGCTTATGATGCGCAGTTCCTGCCCCCGCGCCAGGGGCCGCCGGTGCTGGTCATCGAAAGCGCCAACCTGGATTTCGTGCAGTCCGAGGCCGATTTGGATAGCATCGAAGCCGCCATCCGCCGTGCCTTGCGCCTGCCGCCCTACCAGCCTGAACTGCCCTTAGAAACCGTCCTTTCGCACCCTACCCCCGACTGACAGATGACCTATGCGCATTACCCGTGAGATGTTGCTCAACTTGGCCCGCGAGACGGCGGAACGCACCGCCCGCCGTCAGCGCGATATCGTCTGCATCTTCCTCATCGGCTCCCTGCTGGATGAAGAGCCCCTGCTGGGCGGCAGCGGCGATATTGACCTGGTCATCATCCACGATGCCGAGCCGCTGGCCCCGCGCGAGGTGCAGCGCCTGAGCGATGAGATCACCCTGGATGTAGCCCACTTGGGCCTGGCGGCATTTCAGCCGGCACGCCGCCTGCGCCACGATCCCTGGCTGGGCTCGGCCCTATGGGGCAACCCACTGGTGTTGTACGATCGGCAGCACTGGCTTGAATTCACCCAGGCCAGCGGCACTGCCCAGTTCACCCTGCCCGAGAACGTTTACCAGCGTGCACAGCGCCTGGCGCAGGCCGCACGGGCACGGTGGCGCGACCTGAACGAGACTCCCCCCGCCCCGCTGGATGCCGCCTGGGGCCTGCTGGAAGCCGCTACCCAGGCCGCCAACGCCATCGCCTGCCTCAGCGGCGCCCCTCTGACCGAACGGCGCTTTGTCCTGAACTTCCCCGCCCGCGCCCAGGCAGTGGCCCGCCCCGGCCTGGCCGCCGGCCTGACCGACCTGATCGGTGGGGAAGCCGCCGCCCGCGAGGGCCTGCAGACCTGGAAGAGCGCCTGGCTGGAAGCGCTGGAAGCCGTGGCCACCTGTGCAGATGCCCCGCCCCGCTTGAGCGCTGCCCGCCGCGCCTACTACCAGCGCCCGGTCGAAGCCCTGGCCACCGAACAACCCCTGGCCGCTTGGTGGATCCAGTGGCGCACCTGGACGCGCGCGCTGGTGCACCTGGGCGCTACCTCCCCCTGTTATGCCGACTGGCACGCGGCGGGTGAGGCGCTCGGTCTGGGCCTGAGCCACCTGCCCCAGCAACTGGCCGCGCTGGATGCCTACCTGGATACGGTCGAAGAAACGTTGGATCAGTGGGCGGCTCAGCACGGCGCCCGCCTTTGACCCCCCCACGCCACACGGCGGCCACCTCGGGTTGGGTGGCCGTTGCGCCTTTAATGGGCCGGTCGCTCACCAGCCGCCATCCCTGGGGGGTGGCCAGACGCGCCTCTTCTCCCCCTTTGCTGTGGATAACTGGAGAAAAACTGTGGATAAGTGGGGATAAGTGTGGAAAAACACCCCCTTGTGGAAAAATACCCCCACCGCGCCGCACCCACTTTATCCCCCATATATGGGGGGTAATTTCCGACCTGCGCCACATGCTTGCGCCAACGACTCTACGCAATCGGCGGCCCCTTGGCAAGGGTGGAAAAGCCCACCAGTTATGCCCCTTTCATCCCCAGCGGGCTGGGGATAAAAAAGGCCTTTGGAACGGCAGGGGTGGCGCGCCCCGTCCCATCCTGCGCCACAGATGGGGGAAGGCGTGCAGTTATCCACATATCCCCAACCCCTACGACTACGACGATCTTAATGAGTCTTCTCTGGGGATAAAAAGGGTTTTAAGGGAGAAAGTGTATAAAGGGCGGAAAAAGGCCCCAAACCGGCACCTCTGGGTAGGGGAACAAGCGGTTGGATTGGGCACCGGAATGGCACAGTGGCCAGCGCGGGGGAAGATGATGAAACTGAGGGTTTGCCACCCTTAAGTTTGACGGGGAGACCTGCTTTGGGGGTAAGGGGAAGCATTCCCTAATCACCAGCACGCAAGCGATGAGGAGGGCATCTAGGGCAACGGAGCCGTGCCGTTGGCTCAGAGATGCGCACCGGCTGAGTGTCCACGCCGGGCAGGTGCAGGAAAAACCCACCCCGCCCCAACCTGCGGCTGATTCCTTACCACCTACGGCCCCATAACGCAAAGGATAGGCGCTGTGCCCTCTCAACCCTATCATGGGGGTGTCAAAACCTCGCTGGCCACCCTAGAGCCACGCCAAGGGGTCGGCCGGCCCGGGCAAGGGTCGCCGACTGCCGTTTGGCACGCAGTCAAGAAAAGGGGCCGGCCATCCGCCAGCCCGGTTGGGGATACGGGGGCGCTTTCCGCTCCGTGCCACACCCCAACGTGAAGGATGCAGTGCAATGGGGCACCCTCGCGAGCGGCGGGGGAATGATCCGCGCACAACCAAGGAAAACCTGTTGAACTGCCTAAGCGGGGCTTCAAGTGGGCCGTTAAAGCGCCACAGGCCGGGGTGAGGGGGGCACCTCGGCCTGTGGCAATTTATATTATATACATAAAATTTAAATTTACATTAAAAACCCAAGGACGAAAATTTCAGTTTTTGTCTGACAAGTACGCTACGGGTTAAATAAGGCAAAAATACATTATTGTCTCATTTTGTCATATTTGATTGTGATCCAGATGGTTGCAAACCTTATTGCAATTCGTTTTTAAGGATGTCATAATAAAACTACCATGACCCGGCTGGATGCCCTGCAAGTTTCCACCTTGTTGGCATTGCTGGATGCCGAGCGGCCCCTTTCGGCGCGGCGTTTGGGAGAGCGTCTGGGGGTCTCCGCCCGCACGCTCCGCTATCGCTTGCCGCTGTTACAAGCCTGGCTGAACCATTATGGAATTGAACTGATCGTCAAGCCACGCCAGGGATTGCTGTTGAATGCTCCGGCCGAAATCCGCCAGCGTTTGCGCACCAAGTTACAACAAGAGCATTCCCTGCCCGTATTACGCAGTGAGGAGCGCGTTGTTTATCTTCTCTTTTTGCTTTTAGCGGCCCGACAAAACCTGACCTTCGAGGCATTGCGTTTGCGGCTGAGCGTTTCGCGTGCAACCTTGCTACGCGATCTGCGGGAGGTGGAATCGCGCTTAAACGAAAAGGGGGTGTTGCTCAGGCGCTCACGCCAGCAAGGGCCGCGGGTCTTGGGTCCAGAGGTGATCCAGCGCCACTTGCTGATTGAGATTTTGCTGCATGCTGGCCTAGATGCAGCCTTAACAGACCTCAGTATGCACGGCAAGGTTGGGGAGACCACGTATCCTGCGCTGCAGCAGGTATTACTGGAAGAAGTCAAGCCTTGGAATCTATATTCAGTACGTCGTTTTATTATGCGGGTGGAGCGTGAATTAGGGCTAACGTTGACCGATGATGACTTGCTGTTCCTAACGCTCTATTGGGCCCTGGCGCTTCAACGCATGCACAGCGGCCGGGTGGTCAGCCCATTGGAACGCGTCGTGGAGACCTTCCTCTCAACGCAGGAGATGCATCAACTGGAGGCGCTGGTCAAGGTCTTTGCGGCTACCTATGGGGTTTCCGTTCCCCGCGACGAAGTGGTTCAACTGTTGATAGAAATCAAAGCCTGCCAAGGACAGTTGACGCTGGCAACGCCGGTGAAAGTCACCTCGGGAACCGATCTCAGCCTGGTGGTGGCCGAGCAGATGTTGAAGAAAGTGGGGGAACACTTGGGGTATGACTTGTGCCAGCCGGATATTCTCAGTCAAATGGCGGTGCATCTGACGCGTGCTTTGGCTCGCCTTCAGGCAGGGCTGCCTTTATACAACCCGCTTACCCAGGAGGTGCGGCAAGCCTATGCCCACCTTTGGCAACCCTCGCTGGAGGTCGTTCAACAGGTCAGGTCTCAGTTTGGCCTATCCATTCCTGAAGAAGAGGTGGCTTACTTGGTCATGTATCTGGCGCTAGCCGTGCAATTGGCCGAGCAGACGCAGAAGCCGCGTTTCCGCGTGGTTGTGGCTTGTCCGACCGGGGGGGTCATGGCGCGGTTGCTGGTTTATCGTTTGCAAAATGCGCTCCCCGAGATCGAAATCGTGGCTACGGTATCGCTGCGCCAGTTATCACGCTTAGACGCTCTGCACGTGGATTTAGTCATTTCAACCGTAAAAATACCGGCAGGGCGCTGGCCGGTAATCACGGTAAATCCTTTGTTAGGAGAGGAGGATATTCAACGCATCAAAAATCATCTTGAGAACAACCACTCTCGTCGCATCTCGACTGCACAAAAGGAGCGTGAGGTATGCCGGTGAAGCGTATTATTGTGGCGTGTGGTTCCGGGGTAGCCACCTCTAATGTGGCCGCGGAAAAACTGCGCAATTTGCTGCGTGAGCAAGGGTATCACAATGTGGAGGTGCGCGCTGTAGATATCAAAAGCCTGGAGGCGGAGGCCAAAGTAGCCGACCTGCTTGTCTCCATCACTCCCTATGCCATCCGTGATAAAGAGTTGCCCATCCCTTCTATTAACGGTATTCCTTTGCTTACCGGAGTTGGCACTTCAGATGTGATTAAACAGGTCAAAGATATTCTCAAGTTGTAAATTCATCCCCGCTCACTCTACGCAATTAAGCCCGGACGGACACCCCTCAAGAAAGGAGGTGAGGTTTGCTATTGCTTGTGACAGCCCTGGATTCGCCCATCCCCCACAAATCTATCCTTTAAGTCCCCTACACGTTTCCTGTCAAAGAAAAAGGAAAGGAGAGAGGAAAAAATGCAAGCCGCGTTAGAGGCAATTCGTAGTTTTCTGGATTACGGCCCCAATGTGGCGCTTCCGGTGATCATGTTCTTGCTGTGCTTGGTCTTGGGTATGCGCGTTGGCAAGGCCATCGGGGCTGGTCTGATGCTGGGCGTGGCGTTTACCGGCATCTTTGTCTTGTTTGATTTTGCGTTCCCCATCCTCGGCAAAGCGGGGCAGGCCATGGTGCAGCGCATTCCCGGCCTGAGGTTTGAGGCGTACGATCTGGGGTGGACGGTGGCTTCGGTGATTTCGTGGGCTTGGCCGTATGCCTTCCTCATGTTCCCGCTGCAGATTACGATCAACATCGTCATGTTGGCGCTAGGGTGGACCAAATGCCTTAATGTGGATATGTGGAACGTATGGCACAAGGCGACGCTGGGCGCGTTTGTCTCCGCATTGGTCGGGCAAAGTCTCCCCGGGCTGGCCTTGCCTCTGGGTTTCCTGGTCGCAGGGATTTGGGTGGTGCTGGAACTTATTAGCGCCGATCACACCCGCGAGCAGGTTTACAACCTGACCCGCATCCCGGGCATTGCTGTTTCTCACAACATGTTGCTGGATATCATGTGGATGGCGCCTGTGCTCGACTTGATTGAGAAAATCCCGGGTCTGGATAAGATCAAAACCAGCCCGGCCGATCTGCGCCGCCGCATCGGGGTCTTCGGGGAGAATTACGTCATTGGGGCCATTCTGGGCCTGATCTTTGGGGTCTTGGCGGGCTACGACTTCAAGGGTATTGCCACATTGATCATCCAGTGTGCAGCCATTGTGACCCTCTTCCCCTTGCTGGCGGGTTTGTTTGCGCGCGCACTGGCGCCGGTGGCTGAGGGTGCCCAGGAGTTCATGCAGAAGCGTTTCCCCGGGCGCAGTTTCTACATCGGTTTGGACTGGCCGGTACTGGCGGGGATTGACTCGCTGTGGGTGACGGGCATTCTGATTGCACCGCTGATCTTGCTCTTCGCCATCATCCTGCCTTTCAACAACACGTTACCCTTTGGTAGCATCATTGCCGTCTCGCTGGTTGCTACCGTCACTGTGCTCACCCAAGGCGATCTGGTGAAGTCGCTCCTGCTCTCGATTATCGGCATCCCTGTGTATCTGGGGGCAGCGACGTATTTTGCGCCTTACCTGACCAATCTAGCCGTGGCGACGGGGGCGATTCAAGTCCCTGAAGGTTACGGTATGGTCACATGGCTGGAAACCAATGCAGCCGGGATGCGCTTGCTGGTCTTCAGCGTTCTGGATATGCTCAATGGGCATGTGCTGGCCGGGCTTATCGCGCTGGTCATCCTGGCTTTCTGTGTCTGGTACTACTTCCCGGCGATGAAGCGCCGTGAGAATGCGGCGGCCCAACAGAGCGGTGGCATTTCGGGCAATCCGTTACCGTATCCCGAAGCGGCACCAAAAGCGGCCAAGCCTGCGGCGGCGGATTAACCCGTTGGGGCTCCCGGTAGCAGCGCAGGGATCTACCGGGAGCCCCCTCTCAATGTGGAGTTGCTTATGGTCATCACGGTCACTCTTCACCCGGCGTTGGATCGGATTTTAACCACCTCGCAATTACGCCCCGAGGGGGTCAACCGCGTGCAGGTTGTGCGAGAATATGGAGGCGGCAAAGGAAACAACGTGGCGCGGGCCCTGCACCGCCTGGGGGCGCCGGTGTTGGCATTTGGATTTCAAGGGGGCTTGACGGGGCAGATTGCCCGCCGGGCTTTCAAGCGTGAAGGCATCCCGACTCACTTTGTGAGTTGTCGCCAGCCAACGCGAATTTCAACCCTAATTGTGGAGAGCGCCACTGGCCAGGGGTACACCCTGTATGAGCCAGGACAGATGGTAAGTCCAAAAGAGCTGCTGAATCTTAAGGCGCAGTTTTTGCGCATTATCGGGGGGTTTCAAATTGCCCTCTTTTGCGGTTCGGCCCAGCATCCTGCACTGGCTCACTTGATGGCCGAGTTAATCGGTGCGGCCAAGCAGCGCGGGGTTGTGTGTGTGTTGGATAGTTCGGGCCCGGCGCTGCGCGAAGGCATCCAGGCTCAACCATTTATGGTCAAGGTCAACCGGGAAGAATTGGAAGAGTGGCTGGGCGAACGTTTGGAGACCCCCACGCAATTGATGGCGGGCCTTTTACAGGTGCATCGTCTGGGCGTTGCCTTGGTGGCGGTCACCCAGGGAGAAGAGGGGGTAATGGTGACCGATGGCAAGGTCCTCTGGCAGGGTGCGCTGAAGATGAAAAACGTGATCAATGTCATGGGGTGTGGCGATTCACTGCTGGCGGGGATGACCTATGCGTTGATGAGCGGACTGCGCTTGCCGGAGATGGTGCGCTGGGGGGTGGCTTGTGGGGCTGCAAACACCCAGGTGTTGGGAGCAGGCTTCATCCAGCCTACGGATGTGGAAGCATTGCTTCCCCACGTGCAGTTGAGTCACATCGAACTTTAGGCGAAGAAAGGCGCTTTATCATGGGAGAAGCCTATTTTGAGTTGCGTCAACGCATTGCCGAGATCGGCGCGTTAATGTACGCGCGTCACCTGACTGATTCGGCAGGGGGCAATATCAGTCTGCGTGTGGATGAGGTCATTCTGATGACACCCCGCTACGCAGGCAGCAAGTACCTGTGGCACCTGCGCCCTGAGCAGATACTGGTGCTCGACCTAGCCGGCAACCGCCTGGAAGGCGAAGGGGACGTTTCACGTGAGGTGCGGGTGCATTTGAAATTGTTAAATGCGTTTTATCCCGTCGGTACGGCGGTGGTTCACGGTCATGCGCGCAATGCGCTGGTGTTCTGCAGTCTGAACCAGCCCATTCCTTCCATGCTCTACGCAACCGACAAATTTGGAGAGATTGGTCTGGTGGAGGACGCGCCGGCTCATTCGCAGGAACTGGCAGATGCCATTGGGGCGGCGATGGCAGAACAGTTGGAGCGGGTGCGTAAACAGGCCGCCGCAGTGCTGGCGCCGCGCCATGGGGTGTTTGTTTTTGCACGGGATTTGGAATCTGGGTATGATGCGTTAGAGCGCATAGATGTGAGCGCCTATTGCGCCCTGATGGCCCGGCTCATCCGCTAAGACCCAAGGGGGAAACCGGCGATGGACAACAACCTGATGGCGATTGAACTCTCCGAAGACCTAATCTTGCTTGATCTCGAGGCTTGTCATTCTGAGGAGGTCATCCAAAGAATGGCAACTCATCTCTTATCCCGCGGTTATGTCAAACCCACGTATCCTCAGGCGGTCATGGCTCGAGAGCGCCATTTTCCTACGGCACTGCCCACCCCCATCCCGGTAAGTTTTCCACACACAGATGTGAGCCACTGTTTGCGCCCCGCCATCGCGGTGGGGGTGCTCCGCCGGCCAGTCAAATTTGGATTCATGGGAGATCCAACGCAGCAACTGGATGTGCGGGTGGTGTTCATGCTCTCAGTGACCCGCCCGGAGTATCAGGTCAAGACTCTGCAAAAATTGATTGATTTGTGTCAGCAGGTGGAACATATTGAGCGCATTCTGCACGCCTCGACGCCGCGTGAGGTTCTAGCGGTTTTGGGTGCTCTGTTTGAACCCACTGCTTCGCCAGGTCCGGACGCCGTGGAGAGTGCCGGGGCCAATTCTTGGAGGCGCCAAGAGGTGGTCATCCACCATCCGGCTGGGTTGCACGCCCGCCCGGCCGCACTCTTTGTTAAGACGGCCTCGCAATACCCATGTGATATTCAGGTGGCACGGGCCGATCAACCGGAGCGATATGTGAACGCCAAGAGTATTCTCAGTGTGTTGGGTTTGGGCATAAAGCCGGGGGAGCGCATCATCATTGAAACACGGGGGGAGCAACGTGAGGCGGCCTTGGACGCGCTGGTGAGTTTGATCAGGAGCAATTTTGGCGAGGAAGGGGAGACCTATCATGAGTGAACACCAGACCCCCACCTGCTTCGACTCAGTGGCCATGCTGGCACGGCGTTTTGATCCTGACGCGGCGCGAGGGCAGGAAGGGGAGATTCAGTTCTTTTTCAGCGGAACAGAAAGCGGCGCCTGCTACCTGCGTTTGACTAAAACTGCGTGCACTTTCCATCCTGGTGAAGCCCTTTTCCCTAAACTCACCCTGCGAGTGGACTGTGAGGTGTGGAAGGCCATCCTGCGCGGCGAACTGACGTGGGAGAAAGCAATGATGGAACGCCATTTTTTGGCCACGGGGAATTTTCCCCTGCTGGCACAGATGCCGCGGATTTTCAAAATCGGTTGAGAGGGTATATCCAAAGGTGAGAAAGGTCTGGCAAGGAAATGGGTCAGCCGCCCCATCCCGAAAAGAAGCAAAGCCCTTGCCCTGACCGAAATGGGCTATAATGTGCTAACGAATCTTTTTCTTAGAGGCAGCAGAATGCGCCGAGGCAGGACGTGGATACGTGTGGGGATGGGGGTGGCCGTGCTACTTGTGCTGGTGGGCTGTGGGGTGCCAGCCAATCCGCCGGTGGTGGCCGAGCCAACCTGGGATCGCCCGCAGACGCGCACGTTGTTCTTCCGCGCGTGTGGGGATTGCCATAGCAACGCGACGGTTTGGCCATGGTACAGCCGGCTGCCGCTGGTTTCGGCGCTGGTGGTGCGCGATGTGCAGGAAGGACGGCAGAAACTCAATGTTTCGGAGTGGGGGCTGCGTGAACAGGAGACCGAGGACGTTGCCGAGGTGATCCGCAACGGCACAATGCCGCCGGCACTTTACCTGCCCTTGCACCCCCAGGCACGGCTGAGCGCAGCAGAAAAGGAGGCCCTGATCCAGGGGCTGGAGCGCACTTTTGGAGCCGCTGGCGAGGGGGTGGGTGAGTATGAAGCCGAGGAGAGCGACGACGAAACTGACGAGGGGGATTAGCCCATTGTAGCGGGCCACGTGGGGAAAACGCGGTGAATGGGGGGAACCTATTGCGTCCACCCCGCCGGTAACCCGGCAGGGTGTAACTTTTGGGCGGTTGGGTCATCTAAAAAGCAGATGACCCATTTTTGAGATCTTGGAAGGTAATCATGACCAAGCGAAGTACCGCATCGGCCTCGATTCGTAAACAGCGCACCACCCTGCCCGTCTGGCTCTGGCTGGTGGGGGTAGTCCTGCTGGGGCTAGGCGCGCTGCTCATCCCAACTTGGTTGAGCCCCCGCACGACCAGCGCCCTGCCGCTAGAGGTAGATGTGCGCCAGGCCGCCGCTTTACGCGATCAGGGTGCGCTGGTGCTGGATGTGCGCGAGCCGGAGGAATGGGCCGAAGTGCACATCCCCGGCGCGCTGTTGATCCCGCTGGGGCAACTGGCGGCGCGGGTGGACGAACTGCCTCGTGACCGCGCCGTGGTGGTGGTCTGCCGCTCCGGTAACCGCAGCCAGGAAGGGCGGGATATCCTACGCCGTGCGGGTTTTTCCCAGGTGACCAGCCTGCAGGGCGGGATACGGGCGTGGGTAGCAGCCGGGCTGCCCACCGTTAGCGGACCGTGACCCCCAGGCGGTAGGGCAGCAGCCCGATTTTTCGCAAATCCCCCCGTTTTTTAAGCAAAAATCGATTTGCGAAGCGGAAAAAGGGCGGAGGGAAGGAGAGGGGTAAAAATGGCCTTCTAGAAGCACGGAGGGCTTGATTTTTGCATAAAGTGGTCTATAATAAGGTCAA
>NZ_CALIMF010000015.1 GCF_938028735.1 uncultured Thermanaerothrix sp. | reverse complement strand
TTGTGAACTTGCCGGCTGGCTCCTCCATTACCTACACCGTCACGGTGGTGATTCCCTCCTCGGCGACCGACAACCTAGTAAACACCGCCAATATTGCTCCTCCTGACGGCGTGACCGATACAAACTTGGGCAATAACACCGCCTCTGACACCGACACACAAAACTCCCAGGCGGCCATCTCCGTCACCAAAGACGACGATGTAACCGAGTATGTCCCCGGCGGCACGCTAACCTACACCATCACCGTCACCAACAGCGGTCCCAGCGACGCCTTGGGCGTTAGCGTGATGGACGCCATCCCGCCGCAAGTCACCTTCTGGACATGGGTCTGCTCTGGCAGCACAGGCGGCGCCAGTGGCTGCACGCCCTACAGCGGCAACGGGAACTTCAGCGATAGCATTGACCTGGCCGGACCGTTCCCCTCCTCCATCACCTACACGGTCACCGCGCAGGTGGCCTCCTCGGCGACCGGCAACCTGACCAACACCGTCACCATCTCACATCCCGCCGATTCCACCCTTGACGACAACACCGCCTCCGATACCGACACGCCCAACCCAAAGGCCGATCTTTCGGTCACCAAAGATGATGGCGTGACAGTTGTGTCCCCCGGTTCAACGATCACCTACACCATTACCATCAGCAATACGGGCCCCAGCGATGCCCTGGGGGCTATGATTAGCGACCCGAAGCCAGCCCAGGTGGATACCTGGAATTGGGTCTGCACGGAGCAAACGGGCGGCGCTTCCGGCTGCGATGATGTCATCGGCTCAACCAATGATTTTACCGACATGGTCAATCTGCCTGCTGGTTCGAGCATCACCTATACCGTCACCGCGCACATTGCTACAAATGCTGGCGCTGGTAGCCTGACCAATACTATTACCATCACCCCGCCATCGGGTGTCAGCGATCCAGACCCCGGCAATAACACTGATGATGACACCGACACCATTGTGACGACGCCAACCGGCGATCTGACCAAATCTCTGATCGCCACCAACCAAACCTTCACCCCTGATCGCTCCGTTGCCATCGGCGAGATACTCACCTACGAAATTGCCTTCACCATCCCGGCTGGCGGCACGTTGCCGAACCTGACCCTGACCGATGTGCTGGACCGTGGTTTGGCCTTTGTGAATTGCCTTAGCATCACGCCCTCCTCGGCCGACATCACCACCACCCTGCCCGGCGGCTTTGCCGATGCCTGCAATGCCCCGATCAACCCGGTTATTCAGACCGAACCAAGCGGAAGCACCAATCCTGCCGACCGCGGCCGACGCATCACCTTCTCGCTTGGTGATGTCAGCAACAGCGGTGAGGCAAACGGCAGGGTCATTATCCAATACACCGTCGTTGTCCTGGATGCTCTTGAGAACCAGGATGGCGTTTTGCTGAATAACAATGCTATGTTAACGTGGGCAAGTGGCTCGCTGGTAGCCTCTGCCTCGAATGTGAATATCATTGAACCTGACCTCGAGCTCACTAAGCAAGTGGATCAAACCGTGGCACTGCCCGGTACGGTATTGACGTTTACCCTGACCCTCCGCCACACCACGCAAAGCAACACAGATGCCTTTGATGTAGTATTAACTGACGTTCTACCGGCAGGTCTGTCCTATGTTCCTGGTTCGCTGACCATTCTCAGTGGCCCGCCTGGCGGAATTGCCGACGATAGTGCCGCACCTGCTTTGCGCGTTACTTGGCCTGCTTTCCCGCGCCTGAATGGTTCTGAACTTTCCCAGGCCATTATCCAGTTCCGGGCCACGCTGGGCAACCTTTCTCCGGGTGAGAGTGTGCAAAATGTTGCATCTGTGCAGTGGAGCAGTTTGCCGGGGGATGTCGTCTCGCCACAGTCCCTCTATAACCCCATCTCTACTGAACGTTACTACGATCCGGCTAGCGCTGTGAACAATTATGGCACCCAAGCGCAAGTCACCGTTTCAGTCCCTACTCTGCCTGAGACTGGTTTCGCTCCTGGTCGTTTCGCCCTTGTGCCGTCTCAGCCCGCTGACCGGCAATATAATGCGCTCGGCGACCTTTGGCTAGAAATTCCCAAACTCGGGGTTAAGATGCCCATCGTTGGGGTACCCCTCAGTCAACCCTCCGGCTGGGATTTAACTTGGCTCTCCACACAGGTTGGCTGGTTAGAAGGAACCGCATTCCCCACTTGGAAAGGAAATTCGGCCCTGACCGCTCATGTTTACCTTTCCAATGGTCTTCCGGGGCCCTTCTTCAATCTGCACACCCTTATGTGGGGCGATACCGTCATCATTCACTTTGGCAAACAACGTTATATTTATGAGGTGCGCCAAGTGCAGCGCATCCGGCCCGAGGATCTTTCGGTGTTACGGCATGAAGAACATCCCTGGCTCACGCTACTCACCTGTCAGGGGTACCAGGAAGCCCAGAACAAGTACCAATGGAGAATTGCTGTGCGCGCTGTCTTGATCAAAATAATTCCCTAGTTCAGCAAAGGACACGGGTTAATGCAGAGCCATGCCCTGTTACCAACAGGGCATGGCTTATTTGCATTTCATGGCTAAAAATAATTTTACCCCAGCCAATTCCGCACCCAATTCACCAGAAGCCTCACCAGCCGGCGAACACCTCGCCGAACCTCAGGCGTCAGTCCCTCGCCCAAACGCAGAGAGGCCGGCTGAATGCCGATAATCCCCATCTGACAGTCCAGTTCAGCTCCTAAATAGCGCCCCAACAGAGCAGGGGAGAGGGTATGCGTCGAAATTTGTGGCGCCTCAGCGATATCTCCCCACGCTATCCACCCCACCGCACCTGCCTCTCTATTCATGTCGGCCGCATCAATCCATAGTACCCAATTGGGGCCAAAACGTCGTAATACCCCAGTGAAGTTTTCTGGTGCACTGCCTGCCTCTAATAACAATAGACGTTCATGGGGGGCTAACGCCTGTTTCAAACCCCGCACAACCCACAGCCCGGCACCATCATCGCCGTTCAATTCGTTCCCCACCCCCACCAATGCCAGGCGCAAAGTGTCATTAGGCAGGCTCAGAGCAAGACGCTGCCTCTCCAGCGCACTCCTGAGCGGCTCGTTCCAGAAGGAATTGGATGTCTTCATCGCGGCCGTATAAAACCTCAAAAGGTACCTTGCTAGCCGAGGCCAGTTCCCACTCTTCCGTTGAGAAACCTAGGCACTTGAAGCGGCAACTTTCTACACACTGCGCACAATAGATACAGCGATCCATGTGATAACGCATCACAAAGCGCTTGCTGGCCTTATCGATGACAATCAACTCAATGGCGTTGGCTGGGCAGTCCTTGATGCACAACTGACAACCCGAGCAGTTCTCCGGGTTCCAAACCAACTTAGCCCGCAGCCGTTCTGGAACTCGTGGCCGCTGAAACGGATAGCGCTCTGTGAACGGCTTCTTGAACAACGAGCGAAACACATCGCCAAACATGCTGCCAATTGTCATATCTCACCTCTAGAAAATCGAACTCCCAATATAGCGCCCGATCACAATGGCAATCAACTGGATAACCACTAAAATCGTACCTATTCGCCACCACAGTCCTACTACCTGGTCAATTCGCAAGCGGGCAAAGAGGGTTTGAAGAAGCGCCACTACCAGCAACAAACCCAACGTCTTGATAAGGAAATCCAACGGCGAATGGATACCCCCCAGATAAAAAGCGGCTACGAGGGTCAGTCCAATGACCAGTTCGATATCTTTGCTCAGGCGGAAAAGTGCCAATCCCCGACCGCTATATTCGGTCAGTGCGCCAGCCACGATCTCGGTCTCGGCTTCCGGTGCATCGAAAGGCGGCAACTCCAATTTTCCCATTAGCCCCAGCAATGCAACTAGAAAGCCAATCGGCTGGGCGATCATCAACCATAGGTTCTGACCCGCATACTCGTTAATCGTGCGAATCTGCCAGGTTTGCGCGGCAATAGCGGGGCCCAGCAACGCGAGCATAAAGGGGGCTTCATATGAGAACAGTTGTGTCAACGTGCGGGTGGCCCCCACTAGGGCAAAGCGATCCACCGTGCTGGCGCCCGCCAGCCCCATGCTGAGCGTCAGCACACTTAGCAGATAAATGGTCACAATCAGGTCGCCCTGGAAGGCATAGGCGGGCGTCAGCCCTGCCATTGGCACATACAGCGAGGCCGTCAGGGTAGAAGCCAGAGCAAACAGCGGCAATAAATAGAACAAGTCGCGTTGCACCCCCCGAGGTGTGATCTCCTCTTTCGAAAGCAGTTTAAGCAGGTCTGCTAGCGGCTGGAACCAGCGCGGGCCAATGCGGTTCTGAAACCTTGCCACTAGCTTACGGTCCACGTACTCATAGGCTAGTCCAGCCACAATCAGAAAGAGCCCACCCGGGAAGATCAAGAGAATAACCAATGGATTCAGATTTAACGTCATAAGGCCTTTCTCCTGCACCGGGATCAACGCGCTGTCTTTACAACCACCATGCGATCATTGCACGAAAAGCAGGGGTCAATCCCCGCCACCAGCATGGGGACATCCGCCAATTTATGACCGGGAGCCGTAGCCAGCACAGTTCCCCAATTGGCTAGGCTAGGCGTGCGCACTTTTACCCGCTCGGGTCTATCACTTCCGTTACTCACAATAAAGTAGAACAACTCCCCACGCGGCGCCTCAACCCGGCTAATCACCTCCCCAGCCGGAATACGCCGAGGCATTCGCACAGTGAGCTCACTCTCGGGCAAGTTATTCAGGATTTCGCGGATCACCCGAATGCTCTCAAAGAGCTCTTCCAGCCGGACAACAAAGCGGGCTTGAAGATCACCTTGCTGGCTCAACACCATCTTAATCGGGAACTCACTGTAAGCGGCATAAGGAACATCTACCCGCACATCCCGGGGCACCCCCGAGGCACGAGCCGTTGGCCCGACAGCTCCCAGCCTTTCAGCCTCTTCACGGGAGAGAATCCCCACTCCACGGGTACGGCCAAGGAAAGTCTCATCCGAGTTCACAACGCTGAGATAATATCGAACACGTTCTTCGAGAAAACTCACCCCATCCAGAATGCGCACTTTTTGCTCAGGAGTGACATCAAATTTAACCCCGCCCAACAGGTTGGCCGAATAATTGACGCGGTTACCGCTCAGAAGTTCCAATAAATCCATAACGGTCTCACGGTCCCGCCAACTGTACATGAACAGGGCATCAAACCCGGCCTCATGCGCTGCTACACCCAACCAAAGCAGATGGCTATGCAAGCGCTCCAATTCAGCCACAACCTGGCGAATAGCACGCGCCCGTGGCGGTGCTTGTACCCCTGCAAGGGCCTCCACACCTTGCACGAAAGCCATTGCATGGACGTGCGAGCAAATACCGCAGATCCGTTCCATGAGGTAGAGGTTTTGGGTCCAAGTTCGTTGTTCAGCCCCTTTCTCGATGCCGCGATGAACGTACCCAAGCCGTAGCGTAGCCTTTATGACCTCTTCCCCATCTACGAAGATCTCAAAATGGCTTGGTTCTTTTAGCGCCGGGTGTTGCGGACCAATCGGAATGACAAATTTCTCACTCATTCGACCCCTCCTTGGCCTCTTCGAGACCAGTAAACGCTTTCCGAAGCGGATAGACACCTTCGGGCCAGTTATCTGGCAAGAGTAAACGGTTTGTATCAGGGGTCCCCTCTATTTGCACGCCGAACATTTCGCTTAGTTCACGCTCATACAACGTGGCTGAGGGCAAAATTCCACAAATCGAGGGGATCACTGCGTCAGAATAGGGAACACTGACACGCAAGGTCAACACCTTGTCTTTTTCGCAGAAGTGATACAATACCTCCACGTAACCCTCCTGCGCACTTCCCTCTTGCCCCAGTTCTACCGCGGGATGATCCATACCGGTAATAGCGCTTAGATAACCCCATTGGATCTGCTTAAGCGTCTCAACTACTGTGAGTAAATCCTCACGTCGAATCACCACATCCACCCGGTTGGGCTGAGGGGTCTTTTCTACCTGGACCCACGACCGGATGGCCTCCAGCGCTCGATTCAAAAGATCTTCCTGCACCGCTTCCTGGCTCATCCCCTTCCTCCTCAAACCTTGGACTCAAGTTGCGTCTCTGGCATGATCAACACCGGGTCAGGTTTGCGCCCCGCTTTCAGCGCCTCAAGCAATTGTACAATCCCAAAAATGATCGCCTCTGGCTTGGGAGGGCACCCCGGGATGTACATGTCCACTGGAATGACCTTCTCAATACCGCCAAGGACATTGTAACACCCTTGAAAAACACCGCCCGAGATTCCACAGGATCCCACCACAACTACAAACTTGGGTTCAGGCATTTGTTCGTAAATGCGGCGCAGACGATCTCGGGATTGAAGGGTTACCGGCCCTGTACAGATCAGTACGTCAGCGTGCCGTGGGCTGCCCTGCAGTTTAATCCCAAAGCGCTCCACATCAAAGCGCGGTGTTAAGGTGGCCAGAATCTCGATGTCGCATCCATTACACGAACCGCTATTGTAATGCAGCGCCCAAGGGGAGTTCACCCTTGCCCAAGTTCGAATTTTGTCCAGAAAACCAATACCTTTATTGTCTTTATCACCCATCGTTCGCTCCCTTCTTAAAATTAGGATAGTACTATCCCAAGATGACCGCAATTAGGGTAAGTAGTAACCCCAAAAGGTAAGGCAGAATCCGAGGGGAGAGAGCTCCGGTTCCCAGAATCAGAACTCCCAAATGGACCACTGCAAAGAAGAAGGCTATCAAGAAAAACGGGGCATATCCAGGAGCCGCAAAGGTTGTTTCTGCCTCCTCGCCACTGGCATAAGGGCTCTCCTTAAGCGGTGATGGCCTTTCCGGAGGGGCCAGAACTCTACCCAATCCCAGAATGCCCAGTGAAACGCCTAGATAAACCAGAAACGCAAGGGGGGGTGTTAGTAAAATTTCCATGAGTGCTCTCCCTTTCAGTGCATTCCAAGTCCTAAAACACTTAATGCTGCCCAATCATTTATAGGATTCATCAGTGAGGGTACGAAACCCAGGACAAGAATGCCCAGACTAAGAATAAGTAAGGGAAGGATCATCACGTTTGGCACGGGGTTGCCCCTTAAGACGGCTTCAGAGGGCTGGTGACGATAGAGGCGGTTAACAATGGGTGCATAATATCCTAAGGATAGGACACTGTTCAAACCAGCCAATATCATCAGTGCCACCGAGGCGTCCGTTTGTGCGCTGAAACCGCCTACAAGAATCTGCCACTTTGACATAAATCCCGCTAGTGGAGGCAGCCCGCCCAGCCCTAAAAGTGCGATCGCCAGTGTTAGGCTGGCAAGCGGATAGCGCTGAGCCGCACCACAAACATCCTCTAGAGTTAAGGGAGTGTGCTGACGATGGCTGAGCACCAAGGCATACAGAAGCGCACCCACCGCTAAAAAAGCCAATCCCTTCATCAGAGCGTGGGTGAAGAGATGGAACATGCCACCCGCAAGTGCAACAGGCTGCTGATAGGCTAATCCTACGCCAATCCCAGCCAACATGTAGCCGACTTGGGCGACACTCGAGAAAGCCAGCAACCGCTTTATTTGGTGTTGCCGCAAAGCCAGCAAATTGCCCAATAACATATTAATGGCTCCAAACCCCATCAGCAGAATTCCCCAGTGGATTTCTGCTGCCCCTAGCGCCATGAGAGCACGCAACATAGCCACCAAGCCGGCTTCAATGACAACCCCCGAAAGCATCGCGCTGATGCCACTCGGTGCTTGGGCATGGGCGTCTGGCAGCCAGGTGTGTAGTGGTACCAGTGCCGCTTTTATCCCAAATCCAATCACAAATAAGACACCCGCGACCCATAGCGCAGAATTAAGATCAGAAAATCGGGCCCGAATGCCATCTAATTGCAGTGTACCCGCGTACGTGTAGGTAATCGAAATGGCCAGCAGAATCAGCACCGACCCAACAGCACTCTGGACCAAGTATTTGACCCCCGCCTCAAGGGAACCCTTCTCCTGAGGGTAGAAGGCTACTAAAAGGTAGGTGCTGACCGCCATCAGTTCAAACCACAACCAAAGATTAAACAGGTCGTTGGAAGCCCCCAATCCAATAATGGACCCGATCATGAGTAACAACAGAGAGAAGTATTTATCGTGAGCCTTCTCCTCAGCCAGATAGGAGCCCGAGAATAGAGTCACCGCACTGCCCAAAAGGATGGTCGTGAGGGCTAGAAGCACGGAAAGACCATCCCAATGCAAAGCCACAGAACCCACCAGCACCCACGTCCCCTGCTGCAAGGGGCTGCTGAACCAGAAAACACTCAAGCAATAGAGACTCAACAACAAAATTGCTAAAGCAATCCATTGTCCAAAACGTGGCTGGTCACCTCGACGTAATGCGAGGCGATCGGCAAGATAGGTCAACGGCGCCCCAATGAACGGTAAAGCCAGCAGCCCAATCACTGCCATGTTCGCATCCATCTAGCCTGCCCTCCCTAACATTGTCAAGATGAGCACGACCAGCCATCCCAATAGAATCGCAAAGATATTCCAGGCCAGATATCCGGTTTGTGTGGCCCTTAGCGCCTCACCTGCTCTTTGGACGGCTTGGACCACCACCTCGTTGATTGCTTCAAACCCAAATGAGGCTTGAGCGGCCTTTTCCACTCCTCTGAAGGTTGCAATTAGACTTGCCAGACGCGCCCGCCCCAGCCAAGCCGCCACCCCCAGCACCACCACGAGCAACACAAGATAAGTTGAGGGTTCGCGGAGGATTTCCAGCCCCACCTTGAACGTCATCTCCCATTCTGAGACACCTGCCTTTCCCACCGCCTCTTCCCAAACTGCATTAAGTTCAAGCTTATGATGGGGCAAACTTAGTTTCAGACTGGCATAAAATGGTCCAAGCAACAACCAAGTGGTCAGGGTGCCTGCAGCCAGTGGGATAAGAGCAGTTTTCATGGCTGTCCCGGCATCATGAGCCTCATGATGGTCTTGGTGCCCTCTTCCATAAAAGACCATTGCCACCATGCGCACGGTGTAGGCAGCCGTCAAACCAGTGCTTAGGATCATCAACGAGACAATCCAGGTTGGATTGCCGTGCCCAAGCCCTACCTCAAGGATTAGTTCTTTACTCCAAAATCCGTTCAAAACGGGAATGCCGGCCAGGGCAAGAGCACCCAATGTGAAGACCACATGGGTGAACGGCATGCTTGGCCCTAGCCCCCCCATTTGGCGCATATCTCGTGTCCCAAGCGCATGGATAACGGCACCGGCTGCCAGAAAGAGCAGCGCTTTGAAGACCGAATGACTCATCAAGTGGAATTGGCTGGCAAAAACTCCACCTGCTCCTACCGCATAAACCATAAACCCTAATTGACTGACCGTGGAATAGGCCAGCACACGTTTGAGATCAAATGAAACGAGGGCCATCAGTGCTGCCAAAAACGCCGAGAGCATGCCAACAACCATGACTGCAAATCTCCAGCCGGGTACGGCTTCAAACGCCGGGTAGAACCTTGCCAGAAGATACACACCAGCGTTAACCATTGTGGCTGCGTGGATCAGAGCACTGACAGGTGTAGGAGCTTCCATGGCATCCGGCAACCAGGTTTGGAACGGAAACTGGGCCGACTTAGCCGCTGCTGCGATCAGAAATCCAAATGCCATCCAGCTCAACACTGTGGGAGGAACCGAATTAGGGCTCCCCAGGAACTGAGGGATATCATAACTTCCGGTGTAAGTGTACAACCAGAGCGCCCCAAAAAGCAGCCCCAAACCACCCAATTGGGTCATAATTAGAGCCTTAATACCACCTCGCACAGCCTTGGGATCGTCGTTATGAAAAGCGATCAGAGCATAGGAGCACAAGGCGGTAAGTTCCCAGAACACAAACATCCATAGCAAGCTGGTCGTCAGCACCAGGCCGGACATGGAACCAATAAAGAAGAGCACAAATGCATAATAACGTCCCAGCGAGTGCTCACCGTGCATGTAATCCACTGAGAAAATCACCGCCAGTGACCCGATCACGGTGGCCACCACAGTTAGAAAGACGCTCAGGCCATCCGTTGCCAGGCGAAAAGCATCAAAAATACCTCCCAGGGATAGGAGCAGAGTCAATCGCTGTGTACTCCAAGGAATCAAGGCCAACCCCGCCACACCTGCCAAGATCGAGAAGATCACTGCCAACGTGTGCTGTAAGCGAGGCCTCCGATCTCCCACTAACCACACTGCAAGACATCCCAACCAGGGAATACCTATAGGAAGAAGGAGAAGCCACCCATTTATCACCGCTTCACCTCCGCAATGTGGTCAAAGCCCGGGGATCAAGGGTACCAAAGCGCCTTCGCACCCGAACGGCCATAGCCAGCGCCACCACTGCCACGATGGTATCCACCACAATGATGGTCAAGGCCAGGCTCTGCCCAAGGCCCATATTTCCGCTTATCCGACCAGCGAGAACAAAAGCCAGTAAAACCCCTTTCACCATCAACTGCATGCCAATGATGATTTTGATAAGACTCCTGGAAATCATCAATGTGTAGATCCCAATCCCTACTAATCCCAGCACCACCAACAAGATAGTAACGCCATCAAGGTAATCCATCTGGATTCTCCTCCTTGTGACTTGTTTCTTGGGGGGCTGAACGCAACAGCCCCAAGACGGTCAAAGCTCCGGCAAAGATGAGAAAAGCCTGAAGCCAGATATCTAGGCGACGGCCCTCCCACAATATCGTAGCCAACGGTTGGGTGTCCGGGTTCGAGGGAGAGACCAGAGTGGGTGGAAGTACCCAGTAGCCCGTAAGTGCTAAGCAGGCAAGGAGGCATCCAAGCGCCAACCCTTTCAAAACGGAAGGAGAATGATAAGTGTTTTCCTCTCCGGTCAGGTTGATCGCAAACACAAACAATACAGTAACTAGTCCAGCTCCCACGCTCAGCTCAATCACAGCAATGAATGGCCCCCCTAGCAAATACATTTCTAAAGCCACCAGAGCGCTAGTGAATGCCAACCAAATCGCCGAGAGCAGCAATCGTTTTGTTATGACAGCAGCTATTGCACAGCCCAATGCCCCCACTCCAATCAACGCGTAAAGCATAAGCCTCCTCCTCGTTGACTCGTTGACTAATCATGTATACAACAAGTTTGTGCTTTTTGTCACGTGTAACTCATCATGAGAATCTGGGCTAATCTTCACAAATTACTTTATCAGAAGGATGTGGAGAAATAGATTGCGGTCTACAGTGATCGTTTTTTCAATACTCGCCCCCCTTCCCACTCTCAGCCGACTCAGGTCATACAAAAAGGCCACTTAGATGCCTCGTTAGCACTCAATGATCAAACCGATCCCACCCTCAAGAAACACATAATTGTCAGACAAAATCTTATTCCGCTTTCCCAAAAATGGTGTATGATAAATATAGCACGACCTGGCAAGGCCAGGTTAGCTCAAAATTCTTAGACTCCCCCAGATGCGAGGTTCAACCCATGAGCGCCTATAAACGAGTTCACAACTTTAACCCAGGTCCTTCGGTTCTACCGGTGCCGGTTCTGGAGCAGGCTCAGGCAGAAATGCTTGACTACCAGGGTACCGGAATGTCGGTGATGGAAATGTCTCACCGATCCAAAGAGTTTGAGGCCATCATCCAAACGGCTGAGGCCGATCTGCGCGAGTTACTGGGCATTCCACAGAACTATAAAGTGATGTTCTTGCAAGGGGGCGCCTCGTTACAATTCGCCATGGTGGCCATGAACTTACGGCCTGCCGGCGCCTCTGCAGATTACATCGTTACCGGGGCATGGAGCCGCACCGCGCTTAAAGAAGCGCAGAAATTAGGTATTACCCGCGTGGTGTTCAACGGGGAAAGCGAGAACTTTACCCGCTTACCAGAAGATGCGGAAATGTCTTTCGATCCCAACGCAGCCTATGTGCACTTCTGCCACAATGAAACGATTCATGGGATTGAGTTTAAGCGCGAACCAGCCATACCAGAAGGCGTCCCCTTGGTTTGCGACATGTCCTCGGATTTCCTTAGCCAACCAATTGATGTAAGCAAATATGGTGTCATTTATGCGGGAGCACAGAAAAACGCAGGGCCGGCAGGGGTAACCATTGTAATTGTCCGTGAAGACCTGCTGGCACGCGTTCCGGAGAAGTTGCCGGTGATGCTGGACTATAAGGTCCTAGCCGAGAGCGGTTCTCTCCACAATACACCCCCATGTTATGCGATATATATCACGGGTCTGGTCTTAAAGTGGCTAAAGGGCTTGGGTGGATTGACAAAAATGTATGAAATCAATCGCCAGAAAGCCGAAATGGTTTATAAAGTAATCGATGAAAGCAATGGATTCTACCGCGGTCACGCCCGACCTGAAGCACGCTCCATCATGAATATTCCTTTCCGATTACCCAATGAAGAGTTAGAAGACCTCTTCGTCAAAGAGGCCAAAAAAGCCGACCTAATTGGATTGAAGGGTCACCGTTCGGTAGGCGGCTTGCGTGCTTCGCTATATAACGCGCTTCCTGTGGAGTCCGCACGTGTGCTGGTGGAATTCATGAAAGATTTCCAGCAGCGACACGGGTAAAAACAAACGTAACCCTTAAGCCAATTGCCACAGGATTTCCCTGTTTTTCGAGGGAAATCCTGTGGTTATTAACGCTTTACCACAATCAGAGTGCCATCACCGGCTGGGTAGATATGGGACACAACACGGGGATCATCCGCGACCATTTGATTAAACTCACGGATGCCATCTATAACGGGGCCATGAATGTCCAGAGCAACGCTCCCCCCCCACAGAGCATTGTGAAACGCAATAACGCCGCCCGAGGGGATAAGGTCCATGATCTGAGCATAATATGTTGGATATCCTTCTTTGTCTGCATCAACGAAGACAAAATCAAAAGGGGCATAGGGAGTGAGCTTAGGCAGTAATTGCCTGGCTTCTCCGGTAAGGAGAAGAATGCGATCTTCAAATCCCGCAGCCCGGAAGTTCTGACGCGCAATCTTTGCATGAAGGAGCGACTTTTCGATTGTAATGATCAGTCCGTCTTTGGGTACAGCCCGCGCCAGCCAGAGAGTGCTGTAACCTGCAAGTGTTCCAATTTCAAGGATGCGACGTGCTCTACTCAGCTTTACCAACAGGTGTAGAAAAGCGCCCTCCTCGGGCTCAATGGCTATCTCTGGTAAACCGTGTTCAGCAAGGCTTTCACGCACCTGGCGGAGAAGTGTGTCTTCTCTGGCAAATAGATGAGCAATATATCGATGAATTTCAGGGGTATCAGGAGATGTTTGAGACATTTTAGAAAAGCATCCCTCATTGCTTATAACAGGATGATTGCAAACCCAATATCACGAAAATTAGATGAAAAGCTGACCCTTTTTCGGATAAAGTTGGGCTTTTATCATCGTATGGTTCAGGGGAGAGGCTTATGTTAAGAATTGTACCATCTTTACAAAGATACCAGAAACGCTCTGTCGCCCAGACTTAACGCTCTAGATGGATATCTCTACTACTATTAATCCGTTCATGGTGCAAAGCATCCTACACCTCGTTGACAAATAGAATAACCCCAAAAAGCCATGGTGAACTAAAGCCAGACCCTTGACATTTTTCACAGGAGTGGGTATTATTGCGCCCAATCTAGCCTAAGGAAACTTAATCCCCAATGTCACGTTTCGCCTTTTTCTACTACTTTTATCGAACACCACCTCGGAGCAGGTTGCTCCAAGAGGGTGGTTAGCCAGCCGTATGTAGTAGGAAAAGGCAACCCCCCAGATTGGAAAAGACGACGTGGAGCAACCTGCTCCACGTCGTTTGTTTTGTATCGTTTTGGAGGTTCTCGCTTATGACCCTTATAGCCATCCGCGGCGCGATCACCTGCGATGAAAACTCGGCCGAGGCCATTCTCTCTGCCACGCACCGGCTAATGAGCGCAATTATTGAGAAAAATCACCTCATCCCTGATCATGTAATTTCTCTCATCTTTTCCGCCACACCCGACTTGGACGCCGCCTACCCTGCGCAAGCAGTGCGTCAGATGGGCTGGATACAAGTACCTATGTTGTGTCTGCAAGAAATGAAAGTCGCCAATAGCCTTCCTCGTTGCTTGAGAGTTCTGATCCACTACGAGGCCAATCCCCCCTTTGCCCCTTGTCACGTATACCTCAACGCCGCCCAATCTCTTCGCCCTGATTGGGCTCAGGCGAGCGGATGAGCTAATCAAAATATTACGAAAGGAGGAGCACGATGATTGTTGTCATGAAACCCCACGCCACTGAGGAACAAATCCAAAAAGTAATCCGACGTATCGAGGAGTATGGTCTCAAGGTGCACTTGTCCAAAGGTACCGAGGTGACCATTCTGGGTGTAATTGGTGACGATCGGATTATCAACCGCGATCAACTCGTCCACATGGAAGGGGTAGATAAGTTGATCCCAGTACTCAAACCGTATAAACTTGCTTCTCGTGAATTCCATCCCGAAGACACCGTTTTTGAGGTAAATGGTGTGAAGATCGGAGGAGAGCAAATTGTGGTCATTGCCGGCCCCTGCGCAGTTGAAAGCCGTGAGCAAATACTTGAAGCCGCCCAGAGCGTCAAAGAAGCCGGGGCTAATATGTTGCGTGGGGGAGCCTACAAACCCCGCACCTCGCCATACTCCTTTCAGGGGTTGGGGGAAGAAGGACTAAAACTTCTCAAAGAAGCCAGCGAGAAGACCGGTCTCCCTGTTGTAACAGAGGTCATGGACATTCAGACCCTGCCTCTGGTGGCCGAATATTCAGATGTGCTGCAAATTGGGGCGCGGAACATGCAAAACTTTCCATTGCTCCATGCCGTAGGTGAATCGCAAAAACCCGTGCTCCTAAAGCGTGGCATGTCCTCCACGCTGGAAGAGCTGCTCATGTCGGCCGAGTATATCCTCACTCACGGTAATCAGCGGGTCATTCTATGCGAGCGAGGCATCCGTACTTTCGAGACCTATACCCGCAATACGCTGGATATTAACGCTGCTCCGGCTCTGAAGATGCTTTCCCACTTACCAGTTTTTATTGATCCGAGTCACGGCACAGGACGCTGGGAACTGGTCGAACCGGTCTCTCGGGCCGCGGTAGCTGCTGGCGCAGATGGGCTCATTATAGAAGTACACCCGCGCCCTGATCAAGCGCTTTCGGATGGTGCCCAATCGCTCACCCCGGAGCGGTTTGCCCGGCTCATGAAAAATCTGAAACCGGTAGCACTTGCCGTGGGGCGATCCTTATGAAATCACTGGACGAGGCCGACTTTACCATCATCGGGCTAGGATTAATGGGCGCCTCACTGGCAGCTGCTCTTCGCCCTCACTGCCGATCAATCCTAGGTGTCGACCTAGATGATGAGGCGTTGCGATGGTGCAAAGCCCAGCGTTGGATAGACGAGGGATACCAGCATCCAGAACAGGCCGTTTCCCACGCCGATGTGGTGGTTCTGGCCACTCCGGTCCGTGCAATTTTGGGGCTACTAGACACAGTTCCAGATTACCTGAGACCTGGCACAATTCTCACCGATCTTGGAAGCACCAAAGTGGCCATTTGTCAAAAGATGCAAGAACTCCCAACGTACATTCAGGCAGTAGGCGGGCACCCGCTGTGTGGACGGGAGGTATCCGGAGCTTCGTATGCTGACCCTCGCCTGTTTCAAGACCGCACCTTCGTTCTTGTCCCAACCTCAAGAACCTCACCCGAAGCCCTGGCGCTACTGGAGCAAATGGTGAGCACTATCGGAGCCCATCCAATGCACATGAATGCTGAAATTCATGATCGCTTGGTTGCCATTACTAGCCATTTGCCCTACCTGGTAGCCTGTACTCTGACTCGTACAGCCGCTCAAGCACCGGATCCAGATGATCTGCTCCGGCGGCTGGCCGCAAGTGGTTTCCGGGACACTTCGCGCCTCGCTGGCTCAGATGTGCGAATGATGATAGATATCCTGCAAACCAATCGAGGGAACATCCTAGAAGGTCTGGAGATCTATTTACAGGCTCTGCAAGACCTTATTAACATCCTGGCAGAGGGAGGGGAAGAAGATCTAAAAATCTGGTTAGAAAACGCTCAAGAAACGCGCAGGAGACTAGTGACATGAGCGCAATTCGTGTCCTTCCGTGTTCAGGACTACAAGGATCAGCCACCATTCCGGGAGATAAATCTATCTCCCATCGGGCTTTGCTGTTGGGTGCGCTGGCCCATGGCTCTACGACGGTTTACAACTTTTTACCTGGTGGCGACTGCTTGGCTACCGCCGGGGCGCTGCGCGCGCTAGGAATCCACATCGAAACACCCTCTGATCATACGGTCATTATACAAGGTAACGGGCTACATGGGTTTCGGCCTTCCCGATCACCTATTAATTGCGTCCGTTCCGGGACAACCATGCGTCTGCTTACTGGGCTTTTGGCCGGGCAACCGTTTTCCAGTGTTCTCACCGGAGAGGATCAATTGTTGCGGCGCCCCATGGAGCGGGTAGCGATCCCTTTGCGGCAAATGGGGGCTGAGATCCACACCACAAACGGGCGTGCTCCCCTTTTCATCCAGGGACGAAATCTTCACGGTGCCCACCTCACTCTTGATGTTCCCAGTGCTCAGGTGAAAAGTGCCGTCCTGCTGGCCGCACTCTATGCTGACTCATCGACCACAATTTACGAAACCGCGCCAACCCGCGACCACACCGAGCGCATGCTCCAAGCTATGGGGGTTGCTCTTGAAGTGCGTGCCATCAATGGGGGCCGGGAGATAACCCTTTCCTCAAGCCAGCAAGCGCTTGCTCCGCTGGAAATTGAGGTGCCAGGTGATTTTTCATCCGCTGCTTTTCCGCTGGTGGCTGCACTCATCGTGCCTGGTTCTCATATTCACCTCAAAAGCATAGGTATCAACCCAACCCGCACAGGCCTGTTGGATGTCCTAGAACATATGGGAGCCAATATCCGCATTCACAACGAGCGACGAGTGGCCAATGAACCCGTCGCCGAGCTGGAAGTACAAACTGGACAACTCAAAGCCGCCGAGGTCTCAGGGGATCTTGTGGTAAGAATGATTGATGAATTCCCCATCTTCGCCATCGCAGCTACTCAGGCGCACGGGAAAACCGTGGTTCGCGATGCGGCCGAGCTCCGGGTCAAGGAAACTGACCGGATCGCGACGGTTGTGACTGAGTTACGTAAACTGGGTGCTAACATCGTTGAAAGACCAGATGGCTTTGAGATCACCGGCCCCGTGAAATTGCAGGGCACCACGGTCAGCAGCCATGGCGATCATCGTCTGGCAATGGCTCTTTTTGTCGCAGGATTGATTGCCCATGATCCTGTTATGATCGATGATATTGGCTGCGCCACCGATTCGTTCCCGGGTTTTCTGGAGATCATGCGATCATTGGGAGCCCAGTATGACCCGAATTGACACCCAAACCCAAATTGTAGGGCTGATTGGTTGGCCCTTGGACCATAGTCTTTCCCCTCTGATGCATAACGCCGCCTTTGATTACCTAGGACTCAACTGGGTGTATCTCGCCTGGCCCTTCCCGCCCAACCATCTTGGGGATGCTGTGCGCGGGTTGCGCGCACTAGGAATTCGCGGTTTCAATATTACCGCTCCTTACAAGCAAGCCATCTTGCCTTACGTGCAAGGGGTGAGCGAAACAGCCCGTGCCCTTGGAGCCATCAACACTGTGACAATTCAAAAAAGCCCCGATGGGACTCGACACCTCTATGGCGACAACACCGATGTGGAAGGGTTTCTGCACGCTGTTCATGCTTTCCTTGAAAAGATCTCTCACGATCATGCACTTATTTTGGGGGCAGGCGGCGCCGCACGCGCGGTCGCTTACGCGTTGTGCCAGGTCGGCTTTAACAATGTAACCTTTGTAGTTCGAAACTTGGGTCGGGCTGAGTCGTCGCTTGAAAAGGCCCAAGAGTGGGGATTCCCCACCTCATTCAAATTGGCTTTATCATCAACCGATAACCTCTACGCCATGGCTGAACAAACCTCAGTCTTGGTCAATGCCACGCCAGTGGGTACTTGGCCATCTGCTCATGTGTCTCCCCTGCCTGAGGGATTCACCATCCCCTCTCATTGGCTGGTGATTGATTTGGTATACAACCCATCCCAAACTTGTCTGCTGCTGCAGGCCAAGAAGGCTGGAGCCTTGGCCATCAATGGGCTAGGGATGTTGGTTCACCAGGGTGCTTTGTCTTTCCGCGCCTGGACTGGGCTGGAGGCCCCGGTTGAAGTGATGTACCAAACCTGTCTTAATGCCGTTCATCGTGTGGAGGAATGAGAAATGCTACGCTTCTTAACCGCCGGAGAATCACACGGTCCTTGCTTACTAGCCATCATAGAAGGCATGCCTGCCGGTTTGCCTATTGATGTAGAAGCAATTAATCATGAACTTTGGCGTCGTCAACAGGGCTATGGGCGAAGCCATCGTATGAACATTGAAAAGGACCAAGTTGAGATCCTGGGTGGTGTGATCAAAGGGGAAACTACTGGTGCACCTATAGCGCTCCGTATCGAGAATCGTGACTGGTTAAATTGGAAAGAAAAATGGGAACAAAACCGCTTGGAACCGCTCACCGTGCCTCGTCCGGGACACGCTGACTATGCCGGAATGGTGAAGTATCGCCTTAAGGATGCCCGTCCAATCCTAGAGCGGGCCAGTGCCAGGGAAACCGCCGCACGGGTGGCTGTCGGCGCCATTGCCAAGCAATTGTTAGCCCAATTTGATATTACCGTCGGAAGTTATGTCTGCCAAATAGGTCCTGTGATAGCGGACATCCCCCCTCGCCCGTATGCGGAACTGTGGAAATTAGCAGACGCAAGTGAAGTGCGCTGCCCCAGTCCGATCGATAGTGAACGCATGAAAAGTGCTATTGATGAAGCGCGCCGCGCTCGGGATACACTGGGAGGAATCTTTGAAGTCCAGGCTCTCAACGTCCCCATTGGCCTTGGCTCGCATGTACATTGGGATCGGCGGCTTGATGCCCGCATCGCTGCCGCGATTATGTCCATCCAGGCCATCAAGGGGGTCGAGATTGGCCCAGCATTTGAAAACGCTGGGTTACGCGGAACCCAAGTCCATGACGACTTATATCTCAACGAAGAGCAAACTATTATGCGTGTGACCAATCGAGCCGGAGGCATCGAAGGAGGGATGAGCAATGGTAATCCCATTGTAGTCAGGGCAGCAATGAAGCCGATAGCCACCACTGGAACGCCCCATCAATCCGTGGATGTGGTCAACTTACATGCTGCAACCCCAGCCTACCAGCGTTCGGACATTTGTGCCGTGCCTGCCGCCTCGGTGATTGGCGAAGCCATGCTGGCTTGGGTTCTGGCTGAGGCTTTGGTTGAAAAGCTGGGAGGCGATAGCCTGGAGGAAATGCGACGATGAATCGGCGTATTATCCTTACCGGATTCATGGGAACAGGCAAGACCACGGTTGGGAAAATAGTCGCCGAACGGCTAGGAGTACCGTTTGTGGATCTGGATGAAGAGATTTCCCGTCGAGCTCAACGCAGCATCGCTGAAATCTTTGACCGGGAAGGCGAAGCCGCTTTTCGTGCACTTGAGTCGCGAATATTACGCGAGATCCTTGAAGTAAAACACGAAAACGTGGTTCTGGCAACCGGCGGGGGAACCCTGCTGAGTCCATCCAACCGACTACTCTGCGAACAGGCTGGGCTCGTCATTTGCCTAACTTGCACGCCCGAGGTATTAAAAGAACGCCTTCAGGCCGAAGAGATTGCCCAACGTCCGTTGCTCAACGCCGAGGATCCGAAACAAGCCCTACAAATTCTGTGGGAGGAGCGCCAGAAGGCATATGCAGAGATTTTCTGGCAACTAGACACCTCTCGCAAATCCCCTGATCAAATTGCTAATAGCGTTATCCGACTAGCCGAGATTGTGTCCATAGAGGTCAATTACCCCGGTGGCTGCTACAAGATCCTGATCGGAGAGAGACTTTCAGAAACGGTTGGAACAGTTCTGCAATCCTACCAAGTACCCCCGGGAACCCAAGTGGCCATTATTACCAACGAAACCATTGCCGCACTGCATGCTCTTTCCTTAACAACTTATCTTCAAGCTGAAGGATATCCAACTACGCTCATTGTTATTCCTGACGGAGAAGTATACAAGACCCCTGAAACTGCGCTTTATTTATATGAGCAATTGCTGGAAGCACGGATAGATCGTGGTAACCTGATTATTGCCTTGGGGGGTGGAGTGATTGGGGATATTGCCGGTTTTGTTGCTTCGACTTATATGCGGGGATTACCAATCCTGCACATTCCCACCTCTCTCCTGGCAATGGTTGATGCTAGCATTGGCGGAAAAACTGGTTTGGATCTGCCCCAAGGTAAAAATCTGATCGGAACGTTCAAACAGCCTCTGGCGATCTTGGTGGATCCTAGTTATTTATCCACTTTGCCGCCGGATGAGCTTCGCTCGGGGATGGCCGAGGTCATTAAGCACGGGATCGTTGGAGATCCCAATCTTTTCGCGTTGTTGGAGATGGAACCTCGTGATACAGCGCCGCGTAAGGAAGTTCTTGCCCAAGCCATCGCCGTAAAAGCCCGAGTGGTACAGGCTGATCCTTACGAGCAGGATTTGAGAGCGATTCTCAATCTCGGACACACCATTGGTCATGCCCTGGAAACGCTTAGCAACTACATGCTCCGCCACGGGGAGGCTGTCAGCATTGGAATGGCCGTTGAAGCCATGTTGGCAGAGCAACTTGGTGTGACCTCCCGGAAGACCGTTGAACGAATCCATAACATCCTGCAAAAATGGGACCTTCCCCTCTTTCATCCCCTTTTGGAAAACGAAGCCCTGCTTGAGATCATCCACCACGACAAAAAGCACAAACGCGGTAAACTGCGTTGGGCGCTCCCCAGCCAAATCGGAAAGGTTATCCTGGTATCGGACGTAGAGGAAAAATGTGTCAAACAGGCTATTCGATCTCTTCGCGAGGTGGTTCATGAGTAGAGAGTCCCCCTTTCACATTCTGGTTGTCCATGGTCCTAATCTTGGGCTTCTTGGGCGGCGTGAGCCAATGGTGTACGGAAAAGTATCTCTTGAGCAGATCAATGAAGTTCTTAATAACTATGCGAGAGATCGTGGGGGAGTACTGCGGATCTTTCAAAGCAACGCCGAGGGTGAGATCATCAATCGTCTGATCGCTGAAATGGACTGGCTGGATGGAATCCTTATTAATGCAGGCGGCTACACTCATACTAGCGTGGCTATTCGGGATACCCTGGCAGCGATCGGAAAACCTGCTATTGAAGTGCACCTCTCGAACATCTACGCCCGAGAGCCCTTTCGGCACATCTCGCTTCTGGCGCCAGTATGTCTGGGACAGATAAGCGGCCTGGGCTGGCGTTCTTATCTTTATGGTCTCATGGCTTTGTTGGATATTCTTTCTGAGCGCACAGATTCTCCCTAATCTCTATAGTCTCACGGAGAAGCACAAAATGAAACACTTTCTCGTTGAAATCACTTACACCCGTCCTTTTGAGGAAATTGCACCAGTCGTGTCCCAGCATCGTGCCTTTTTACAACAAGGCTATGATTGCGGTTGGTTATTAATGTCTGGCCCCATGCATCCACGCACTGGTGGAATTGTCATCGCCCGCGCTGAAAATGAAGAGCAATTACGGGATTACTTTGCCCGCGATCCATATGCACTCAATCAAATGGCAATCTATCGCTTTGTGGAATTTGATCCGGTTAAGTACCAGCCTTTTTTGGAAATGTGGATCACTAAGAGTTGATCCGAGTTGATCCTCTAGTTTGATATAGAAAGGACGGCTTGGACCGTTTATGAAAACAATTGCCTTTCAAGGCGAACACGGTGCTTTTTCAGAAAGCGCAGCGCTTGAGTACTTTGGTCCCCGTATTCAAACCTTACCGTGTGATACATTTGAGGCCGTCTTTCAAGCTGTTGAGCAGGGAAAGGCAGAGCGGGGTATTATTCCTATTGAAAACTCTCTGGCCGGAAGTGTCCACCAAAACTATGATCTATTACTATCCCATGCTTTACATATCGTTGGGGAATATTATCTAAGGATTCGGCATTGTCTAATTGGATGGCCAGGTGCACAAATTGCAAACCTCCAAAAAGTGATCAGCCATCCCCAGGCTTTGGCCCAATGTCGCGAAACCCTTAGGCGCCTGGGAATACCCCATACAGAACCCGTATACGATACCGCAGGAGCCGTGCGTCTATTACAGGAACGACCTGACCCCACAGTTGCTGCCATTGCTTCCCGACGCGCTGCTGAGGTTTACCAGATGAGTATTCTGGCTGAGGGAATTGAGGATCACACTGCAAACTTTACACGCTTCTTAATCTTGAGCCGTGAGGCAGTTGCCCCACCTCCCAATCAGGCCAAAACTTCAATTGTTTTCACACTAATCAACCGTCCAGGTGCCTTATTTCGCGCCCTTAGCGTATTTGCACTGCGTGAAATTGATCTAGCGAAGATCGAATCCCGCCCTTTGGTGGGAAAACCGGGAGAATATCTCTTTTATGTCGACTTCTTTGGTTCGCTCGCTGATGACGTAATTTACCGCGCGCTGGATAATCTTAGGGAATTCGCATCCATGCTTCGAGTTCTAGGTTGCTATCCCTTTCACCCGTTACCCACATCTTGAATTCTGATATACTTTTGCCAACCGAATGCCATTTTACAATCCGGCAAGTTGGCTATAACGAAGCAATTGAAAACAACGAGTATTTCAAGCCATGCGTAACTTGGGTTTTGTCTCCACTCGTTTTGCCGGCACCGATGGTGTTTCACTCGAAAGCGAAAAATGGGCCACTGTGCTCGAAAGGTTAGGCTATTCGTGTTTCTATTTTGCTGGCGAGTCGAACCGCCCGCCCGAGGTAACCTACCTAGTTCCAGAGGCATCCTTTCATCATCCAGATATTGTTCAGATCAACGAAATAGCCTTCGGACAGCGCGTTCGCCCACCTGCGCTCACAGAGGCAATTTCGCGTCTTAAGCAGCATCTGAAAATGCATCTCCAACGCTTCATCTCGCGATTTGGAATCGAAGCGCTAGTAGTTGAAAATGCACTTACTATTCCTCTCAACCTTCCCCTAGGTTTAGCCCTGTGTGAACTCATCGCAGAGACGGGCATCCCTACGCTGGCCCATCATCACGACTTTTTCTGGGAGCGTACTCGCTTTATGGTCAACTGTGTATGGGATTACCTAAATCAAGCCTTTCCTCCCAACCTTCCGTTTATCCGCCACGTTGTGATTAATTCATCGGCGGCTCATCAGTTAGCTCATCGCACGGGTATTGCCTCGGTTTTGATTCCTAACGTGATGGATTTTGAGTCACCGCCTCCTAGTGACTTAAATGGCTATGCGAAATATTTAAAGAAGGATCTGGAAATTGCAGAGGGTGAGTATTTCTTCCTTCAACCTACTCGCGTGGTACAGCGCAAGGGAATTGAACATGCGGTTGAGTTAATCCATCGGTTGGGCCTCAAAGCGCGCCTGATTATTTCACACGCCAGCGGGGATGAGGGGCATGAATATGAACAACATATTCGGTGGTTAGCCAAGGCCCTCCAGGTACCAGTAAATTTCGTATCTGACATCATTCGCGAACAACGCGGACAAACACCCGACGGGCGCAGGATCTATGCCCTTTGGGATGTCTATCCACAAGCCGACTTGGTGACTTACCCTTCTACATTTGAAGGATTTGGAAACGCCTTCCTGGAAGCCGTATACTTCCGCCGCCCTATTGTTGTTAACAACTACTCCATTTATGCCTTTGACATAAAACCCAAGGGGTTTCGCACCATTGAGTTCGATGGATTTATTACCGCTGATACCGTTAAACAGGTTCAACAAGTACTCACCCAGCCTGGCTTGGCCGAGGAAATGGTTGAACAGAATTACCGGCTAGGTCTTAGGTTTTACTCCTTTAGTGTTCTGGAGCACCGCCTCCGTGATATACTGCTCTCCTGGTCTGTCTAAGAGATTCATCCGCCAGTGGTGCTCCTTTCGCTTGCTCGCGCCACCTGGCGAAAGTGAAATCCATAAACTGCCAGAGTCACCGCATGCACAAATTTCTGCGGGTACTTGAGCAGCGTCCGGATTAACAATGCCCAGAACTCGCGTCGTTCTTCACCCATAATTCCAAGTTTCCACACCGCCTTAAAGAAAGCCCCAACCTCTTCCTTGCGAATGGGACTACGTATCTGTGGCGGTTCGTAGTGGTCTAGAAAGTTCTTTATGCGCTCATAAAACCCCCGCGGGCTATAAATCTCCCTTAAAATACGCTGATATCCCTCACGCAGGGTCTTTAGCCCCATTCTAGGGATAATGTTGGTGTTGCCATCCGTGTTATCGCCGCTCATTCCATCCAACAATCGTCCCTCCGCTGCCAAGCGTTCGTACAGGGGGGTACCATATGGAGCTTGCAACATCCCCACCATTGCCGTGACAATCCCGCTACGTTGGATAAATTCAATCTGGCGCTGGAAAATCGTGGGGGGATCATTGTCAAATCCAACGATAAATCCTCCCATGACTTGCAAACCAAAGCGTTGTAAACGGCGCACATTCTCCAATAAGTCACGGCGCATGTTCTGGGACTTATGGGACTCCATCAAGCTACTTTCTTCCGGAGTCTCTATCCCGACAAAGATCGAAACAAAGCCCGCCTCACGCATCATAGACATCAATTCTGGGTCATCAGCGAGATTAATAGAAGCCTCGGTGATAAAGGAACATCCCTTCTTCCCTTGACGCCAGTTAATTAAAGCCGGCAAAATCTCTTCTTTGACATGACGTCGATTGCCAATAAAGTTATCGTCCACGAAGAAGATATTACGTCGCCAGCCAGCCCCATAATACATAGCATCCAGTTCCGCAATGATCTGTTGTGCATTTTTAGTGCGCGGTCGGTGACCAAAAAGCGCTGTTACATTGCAAAACTCGCAATGATACGGACAGCCACGCGAATATTGGATACTCAGGGAGTCATAAGCATTCACCTTGGCTAGTGACCACAGGGGCACTGGCGTCGTCTTTAGATCCGCATATTCGTGAGCCTGGTAGATGGGTTGCGGCTCACTGCGCTCCAGATCATCCAGGAACCGAGGCAACGTAATCTCGCCCTCTCCCAGAACGAGGTGATCAACCTCGGGGAATTTCGACCATTCGGCCGAGAACAATGGGCCTCCAGCTACTACCCGCTTTCCTGCCGCCTTGCAACGCTGAATCACTTCGCGGGTCGAGGAACGCTGCACCACCATGGCCGAAATCATAACTAGATCAGCCCAGGCAATGACCTCATCACAAAGGGGTTCAACGTTCATATCCACCAGACGCTTTGGCCATTCCGGAGGTAACATGGCGGCTATGGTCAATAAACCTAAGGGGGGCGAAGAGGCTTTTTTTCCGATAAAGCGCAGAGCGTGCTTAAAACTCCAGAACGTATCAGGAAATTCCGGATAAATCAAGAGTGTCTTCATAGGGATTTCCCTCCCTGAGATTGAAATTCTCGTTCTGAAGGAAGTGTAAACATGTATTTGAGCAAAGGAATGTGGCTAAGGTCATATCTGGATTGTCAATTTGCGCATATTGCAGAAATCTGTAAGACATACGATTTATAATAAGAATCATAATGAGAGAAGCGCAACGTTCAATCTTTACTGGGAGTGGCGTCCATTTGGCCTTCTCGGTCATGGTGTTGGCAGCTTTCTTTACCACTTTGAGCACCATCCAAGACATATCTATTCCTCTCTTGGCTGCCACTTTACTTATCGGGGTGATTTATCTGACCATTGGAATTTACGGCTATCAGGCTGTGCTGCTCCGTTCTGCTTATCCTTACCGAATCCTGTATTTCTTGATACAGATTCCGCTTGGCATGAGCCTTGTTTTTCTAGATGGTCAAAGCGGATTTGATTTTCTGGCTCTTCTTCCCCTCGTTGGGCACAGCGTCATCCTATTACAGGGTATAGGACGCCAAATCATTAACGTCCTTCTTCTGGCGGGCTATGCACTGCTCACTGGCGTTACTGGTGGTGGTTGGCAAGCCACATGGGCAAATGCCCCTATCTTCCTGGCTGGCCAGATTTTCATCCTGGTTTTCACCCAAATGGCCCTGAACGAAGAAAACGCCCGGCGCGAAGTGCAGCAGCTGGTTCAAAATCTCGAAATCGCTAACCAGAAACTGCGGGAATACGCTCTTCAGGCCGAAGAGCTGGCCATCACCCGTGAGCGCAACCGCCTGGCCCGTGAGATTCATGATGGCCTGGGCCATCATCTCACAGCCATCAATATTCAGATCCGCGCCGCTCAGGCTATCCTAAAACAAGATCCTCAACAGGCTGTTGCTCTACTTGGCAAGGCTGAATCGCTTACCCAACAAGCCTTACACGACGTGCGCCAATCCGTAGCAGCATTACGCGTACCTTTTGCTGAAGGTCCGCTGATCTCCCAACTTCAGCGGATTTTGGAAGCTGGTTCTGCGGCAGGGGTCAAAGCCTCGCTCAAAGTCCAGGGCACCCCTCAACCTCTTCCACCTCAGGTGGCTCTGACGATATTACGCGCAGTACAGGAAGGCTTAAACAATACGCTTAAACACGCCCATGCCACTCAGATTGACGTAAACCTGAACTTCGAAGCACCTTCGGAGATTGTGCTGACTATTCAGGATAACGGTATAGGCGGCACGGGTTCAACCCACGACGGGTTTGGTCTGCTTGGGATGCGTGAGCGCGTCTCTCAACTCAAAGGTCATCTGGAAATTCAATCCGATCCTGGCAGGGGCTTTAGGATAGAAATGATCCTGCCCAAACAGGTGGAATCGAAATGAGCAAAATAAAGGTTTTGTTGGTGGATGATCAAGCCCTCTTTCGTGAAGGCTTGAAGACATTGTTGAACTCCCGGCCAGACTTTGAGGTGGTTGGGGAAGCTAGCAACGGGGAAGAAGCCATCCGATTGGCTCATCAGTTGCGTCCTCAGGTCATTTTGATGGACTTGCGCATGCCAATCTTGGACGGAGTTCAAGCCACCCAACGCATTCACACCCTACTTCCCGATTGCCGTATTCTGGTTCTTACTACGTTTGACGACGACGAGGACGTCTTTGAAGGACTACGGGCCGGGGCAATAGGCTATTTACTCAAGGACGTCTCCTCAGAAAAACTATTCGAAGCTATCCGCGCTGCTGCGCGTGGAGAGTATTTTCTCTTACCTTCCATCACAGCCAAGGTAGTGGCGGAATTTTCACGCTTGCCCCGTGCTGCTCCCCGACCCGCTGAAGCAGAGAAGATTCTCTCTCCGCGCGAAATTGAAGTGCTTCGCTTAGTAGCCATCGGGATCTCAAACAAAGAAATTGCGGAACGTCTTTTCATCTCTGAAGGAACAGTCAAGAATCACCTTTCCAACATTCTTTCTAAATTGAACGTCAAAGACCGGCTTCAAGCCGTTATCCGAGGGCGGGAACTGGGATTATTGCCCTAAAATGTGTCCCACTGTTATCACCTCTCGATTTTTTCTTTCGCCTATGACCGAGATCAAGTCAACCCCTAACAAGCGAATCACCCCCTTACCCTCCTGGCAAACAGCAGTTGGGTCAACGCTCATTGTTGCAGGTTTGCTGGCTCTTGCTGATCCCTACCTTTGGCCAGGACACCTGCGCTTGTTTTCGTTGCCAGTCGCCGGAATCTTACTTAGTGGCTGGGCGCTATGGATCCGCAGAGCTACTCTTTGGATCACTGGCATTTTTCTGATAGGCGCTGGCATCGCGTGGCTGGTTGTCTTCCTCCTCCCTCCGGCTTCCTCCCCCCCGCAGAAGATAGTGAGCGCTCTCATTATTGGGATTGTGGCAAGTTGCTTGATCATCGCCACCCTTACTCCCTGGTTCTTTTCACAATCCGCTGAATGGGCCTTGATCCCAATCGTCCCAGGAGCAGCAGCTGCTTATGTCCTCCTCAACACTCCTACCCGGCTGAGTGACTATGTTTTCCTGGCGCTCATCGCCATGGGCACAGTTTTCACTGCCATTGGGATTCGCAAGCATCTTATCGGCTGGCTGATCCCTGGTGGACTGCTCCTCGGCCTTGGTCCGGGATTCTCGGCCCTCATACAACGTCTCTCCAGCACCCAGATCGCCGCCGCTATCGGACTATTTCTGCTTTGGTTTGCGCTCGGATGGATGTTGATCACCCTGACCAGTCGTGTGATCATGCACCGGATCATTTGGTGGCCATTGATCCCCGCAGGGGTGCTTGGTGTAGCCGGTTTAGCTCTTTATATCGCCGATAATCCCGCCGCAACCCCCACCTTATTGAGCAATACAGGGTCCATTACCATGATCGTTTTTGGGCTTTATTTGCTGTTAATGCGCTACGGCGTCCGTCGCTAAATCCTCAGGGATTAAGACGATCTTCCTCGTACATAGGTGATATTTGACCCTGCATTAATATTGTGAAAATTAGAACAATGTGTTATTATCCAATTTGTGAAAATTATCACTAATTAGCATTTCAAATTGGAGGTACGTACCATGATTACTACAACTATTTTCCCAGGGCGCTATGTACAGGGCTATAACGCCCTACAGTATCTGGGCGAGGAAGGCGCACGGTTTGGAACTCAGGCCTTGCTACTGGCAGATCCTTTTGTGCATGCGAAAATGCTTCCCGATTTGCTTCCGACTTTGCAGGAAAAGATTAATCCTCATGTCGAACTCTTTGGGGGCGAATGCTCCGACGAAGAGATTGAACGTTTAGTACAAACGGGGAAAGCCAATCGTGCAGAATTGGTTATCGGGATAGGTGGTGGAAAAACACTGGATACCGCCAAAGCCGTGGCCTACGTCATGAGCATTCCGGTAATCATTGTTCCCACCATTGCCTCTACCGATGCCCCCTGTAGCGCACTTTCCGTCATCTATACCCCGGAAGGTCAGTTCAAGCGTTATCTCTTCCTTCCCAAAAATCCAGATGTTGTGTTGGTAGATACACACATCATTGTCCAAGCACCTGCTCGCTTCCTGATTAGCGGCATGGGAGACGCTTTAGCTACTTGGTTCGAAGCTGAGTCCTGTCAGATCAAGCAGGCACCCAATATGACTGGACGGCTCGGCTCAATGACAGCTTACGCTCTGGCTCGTCTCTGCTACGAAACCCTATTGACCTATGGCGTTCAGGCTGTCACCGCCAACCGGGCTGGTGTGACTACCTCAGCTTTTGAAAAAGTTGTGGAGGCTAACACCCTGCTGAGTGGCTTGGGTTTTGAATCAGGTGGTCTCGCAGCCGCTCACGCGATTCACAACGGCCTGACCGTCCTGGAAGCCACTCACCAGTATTACCACGGAGAAAAGGTTGCCATTGGTACCCTAGCCTCGCTTTACCTCACCGGCAAAAGCCCTGCGATCATCAACGAGGTTTACTCCTTCTGCGAAGCAGTAGGCCTTCCCACCACTCTTGCTGAAATCGGCCTGGCCGAGGTCAGCGACGAGGATTTGATGCGTGTTGCTGAAAAGGCTTGTGCGCCCGGCGAAACCATTCATAATGAATTAGGCGAGATCACTCCTCAGAAGGTTCTTATGGCGCTAAAAGCCGCTGACGCCGAGGGTCGCCGCCGTAAAGGGAAGTGATCCCGCTATCTTGTATCCTTTTTATGCCCCATCTGTTGAAACAGATGGGGCATATCTACTAGTAAGCACATATAAAATTCCCCTGCTCAATCCGTAACGTCAACTACCCATGCCAATACTATGGCCTAAGGGCAGCCCTGTTGGCTACCAACTCAATCTGCCCTTGTTACCATTACAATTTGGAAAACGGTTCCCTCGAATCATTGTAAAGCCACCATAGCCGGACAGTCCAGAAGTGCGGGATACACTTACAATTGACTATAGGGATCCCTCGCATATGATAGGCGATTCTGCTCCGGCCGTCTCGGGATAAGGAGTCTAAGTACGATGTAGGTATTGACCACTCGCTTGAAATTTGTTAGAATGTAGTAGCATTTCATCGCCAACAACCGAAAATAAAAATTAACTTCAGGGGGTGGAGAGAAATTAGCGGTATGAAGATCTCGATGTTGCGTTTACAGTTGCAAACCCATTTTTATCTCATATCCGTGTGCCTTATTCAATGACAGAAGACGGTCCCCTAACGCACAGTGCCCTCTCTCACATTCGTGGCTTCTACCCCTCCCTTTCCCCCTCTGAGAGAAAAGTGGCTGATTTTATTCTGGCCAACCACCAGAAGGTGATGCAAATGACTCTGGCCGAACTGGCCGCCCACAGTGACGTTAGCGATGCCACGGTTGTACGCTTTTGTCGTGCTCTTGGCTTTCAGAGCTACCTTGAGCTCAAAATTGCCCTGATGCGTTCGCTTCTCGATTCACCCGATTTAATCTTTGATCATATCCAAAAAGACGACTCCCCCCTAACTATAATGCGCAAGGTTTTCTTAGGTAGCATCCAGGCAATGCAGGACACCTTGGATCTCTTGAGCGATGAGGCCCTTGAACGTGCTGTGACATTGCTCCAAAATGCCCGTTCTATCCTAATTGTGGGAGTTGGAACTTCCAGCCCCATGGCTCATGAATTACATAACCGACTCAGCCGACTCCATCTCAACTGCAAGGTTGAAACCGACGCTTATCTTCAACTCATGCAAGCGGCCCTTTTGGATGAAAATGATGTACTGGTTGTGATTTCCCAGACTGGGGCTTCTCAACCGCCTATCAATACCACCCGGGAAGCGCACCGCCATGGTTGCAAGATCATCGCCATCACTGGCAATCCTTCTTCCGAGCTCAGCAAACTGGCTGATGTGGTCTTGCTGAGTGTCTCGCATGAGTCTCGACCTGAAACCCTGGCCTCACGGGTAGCCCAGCATGCTTTAATCCAGGGTTTGTATGTTTTGACGGCTATGCGTATGTCACAGGTTGCCAATCAAAATGAGTATCTAATCTGGGATGCCATTATGCGTGCTTCCAATCCGAAACAGCAGTAACCCTCATTCCACACAGGAATAAGAAGGATCGCCATGGAACAACCCATCATTTCAATAAAAGATCTGACCTATCGCTACCGCGGACAAAAGCGTAATGCCATTGAACACATTTCGCTTGATGTCATGCCGAGTGAATTCATTGCTATCATGGGGGCTAGTGAAGCGGGCAAGAGTACGTTGGCTGCTTCCATCAACGGCTTAGTTCCTCACTTCTTCCGCGGCAAGTTCTCGGGAGAAGTCCAGGTGTGTGGCAAAAGCACCCACGCATCCCGTGTTGCCGAAATGGCTGAAGTCACAGGCATGGTGTTCCAAGATTTCGAAGCCCAGTTGTTTTCTACCAACGTAGAACTGGAGGTCGCTTTTGGTTTGGAGAACTTCAATGTGCCACGGGAAGAGATTACCCGACGTGTGGATGAAGCACTTCGATTTGTGGGTTTGGAAAATTTAAAACGACGTTCACCGGCCACGCTCTCAGGTGGTCAGAAGCAGAAATTAGCCATTGCTTCCGTCTTAGCGATGTACCCCAAAGTATTGGTCATGGACGAGCCGACCACAGACCTCGATCCGATCAGTAAAGCAGGGGTCTTTGAAATTGCTAATCACCTCCGTCAACGCGATGACCTGACTTTGCTGGTCGTTGAACACGAAACGGAAGAAGTCCTGGAGGCCCAAAAAATCTTGCTACTTGATGAGGGCAAACTAATTTGTTATGCTCCTGCTCATGAAGTATTGCGCAATGTGGAGTTGCTTGAGCAACATGGGGTCATGCCCCTGGGAGTAACTAAGTACTTTCACCAGATGGGCGTTGACTCGGATATTCCCCTCACGGTCAACGATGGAATTCGATGCTTCAAAGAAAAACAATGGCGGTTCTCTGATAGTACTTATCTGTCCCTACAACAACAAGATCGAGCGCGTGAACAGCATTATGGCGCCCCTCTAATCCGTTGCGAAAACTTGCAATTTGCATATCCCAATGGCACAAGAGCCCTAAAAGGGATTGATCTTGAGATCCGACGTGGTGAAATTGTGGCCATCGTAGGACAAAACGGCAGCGGCAAGACCACTTTGGTCAAGCATTTCAACGGGTTGCTCATGCCAACAGATGGGCAAATCTGGGTAGACGGACGAACTACCCGCGAGCAAGGGGTTTTTGAACTTGGTCACAAAGTGGGATACGTATTTCAAAATCCTGACCATCAAATTTTCTCTAACACTGTTTATGACGAGGTGGCTTTCACACTTCGCTTACGTAAAGTGGATGAAAAGACTATTCGTCAGGCCGTCACTGAGGCCCTGGATGCCGTAGGTTTGGCGGGCTATGAAAATGCCGATCCCTTTAGTCTCACCAAAAGCGGTCGCCAGCGGGTTGCCGTGGCCTCGGTTTTGGCGGCCAAACCCGAAATTTTGATCCTGGATGAACCCACAACAGGGTTGGATTACAACGAACAACGCAGTATGATGAACTTGGTACGCCGCCTGAACGAGAACGGCAGCACAATTATCTTTGTGACCCACCATATGTGGGTTGTGGCCGAATATGCCCACCGAGTTTACGTCATGAAAGACGGGCAAATCTATTTGCAGGGCACCACACGTGAGGTGTTCTCTCATGACCAGGAATTGGTGGATGCCTACCTACGCCCTCCTATGCATGTCACTTTTGCCAACCGACTCGGCAAGACCCTTCTGACCGTTGACGAACTGGTTGCCTGCACTGAAACAAACTCGCAGGAGTAAATTTGCCATGGACTCCGAGATTTACCTTGATCGCGACACCTTCTTTCACCGTTTGGATCCACGCACCAAGATCATCATCCTTCTCGTCACGTTTGTGATTGTGCTTTACTATCAGAATCCACTGTGGGTCTTACCCATTTCCGCTTTGGTTGTACTCCAAGGAATCCTGGCCGATTCATTGATCAATTTACGCCGCATCCGTTATATCATGCTGGTTTTGGCGGTTTCTGGCCTTATTCTTTGGAACTTATTTGCTAGCGGGGAAACCAAACTTTTCTGGATCTTTACCGTCGAATCGCTGGCTTATAGTCTGGGGCGTGTTCTGATCATGCTCACCCTGATCACGGCCGGTATGATTTTCATGAGCACGACCCGCAACGAGGAATTTGTGATTGGCATGATTCGACTCGGTTTGCCCTACCGCGTAGGATTTGCTATTTCAACCGCTCTACGATTGGTGCCCACAATCGTAAGTAGTGTGTTCATCATTGCTCAGGCCCAGCGTAGTCGTGGATTAGACTTGGATAGCGGCAATATCTTGGAACGCATAAAAAAATACCTTCCTCTGCTCGTACCCGTGTTTGTCTCAACGATTCGAAACACTAACATTTTTGGAATGGCTTTAGAGGCTAAGGGATTTGGAGCCCGCGAACAGCGCACATTTTACTTGGATATCAAAATGCAGCGTGCAGATTACTGGATGTTGGGGTTAATGTTAGTGATGTTTATCATCACCACGTACTTAAAGATCCGTGGCTTTGGCGACATACCGGGTCTGATCCGTTTCTAACCATCCCAAGGAGAAGATGATCCAATGCGTGCAGCCATTATCGGAGGAACGGGTTTTGACACTCTAGAGGGCGTTCATCTACGCTCAGAGCTCGTTCAGACGCCCTATGGAGAGGTTTCACTATTCCGAGGTGAGAAGGAGTGGGAAGATATCTTCTTCCTTCCCCGTCACGGAACAACCCATAGCATTCCTCCCCACCGAATTAACTACCGTGCCAACATCAAAGCACTTCATCAGTTGGGTGTTACCCATGTCCTGGCTACCCTAGCCGTCGGTTCCATTTCCGCCCATTTACCACCTGGCAGTCTAGTGGCTGTAGACCAGTTTCTTGATTTTACTCAAAATCGAGAAAACACGTTTTTCAACGGTGGAAAAGAAGGGTTCGCTCATACCCTGATGTCATACCCCTACTGTCCAGCATTACGGCAACGCCTGATTGATCTTGGCACTGCAATGGGACTAAAAATTTCGCCCAAGGGCACCTATGTATGCACAAACGGTCCACGACTGGAAACGGCTGCCGAGATTCGCATGTTCTCCATCCTGGGAGGCGATGTAGTTGGAATGACCGGTGTTCCTGAGGCTCCATTGGCACGCGAACTGGGCCTTCACTACGCAGCCTTGGCTTATTCTATCAATTGGGCAGCCGGAGTCGAATCGGGGAAAGAAATTACTTTTATCGAAGAAGGTCTGGGAGCATTAAAGAAAAACATCCTAAAGTTGTTTTTGCAAACCCTGCAAAGTTCGGAGTTTGCAACATGTGATTGCGAATCTGCCCGATTAACATTTCATCCCCCCGAGGAAGAACGCGCCTAAGCGCTCTTCAAACCCGATCAGAAAGGAGGACCCCCTATCGAAAGTAGTTAATTCCCGAACCCCCTGCATCCAGCCTTTGCCCGTCTTTAGTCTCTCCCTATCTATATCTGCTGCCAGGAGGCCCAAAATGAGAGAAGTTTTTTCAATGTGGAAGAACACCCGAATGATTATCCTCACTGCACTCTCTGCCGCAATCTATGCTGCCGTGCTTATCCCCTTCAAAGGTGGAATTCCAATTGTCCCAGGCATTACAGAAGTTCGCCCGGCTAATGTGTTTCCCGTGATCTTCGGGTTGATGTTCGGCCCAGCCGGCGCGTGGGGTTCTGCCATCGGTAATACGATTGGCGACATCTTTGGAGGCACTCTGGGCTGGGGAAGCATCTTCGGTTTCTTCGGTAACTTTTTCCTCGGCTTTTTGCCTTACAAAATGTGGGGCGCCCTCGGCCTGGTACCAGCAAACGATGTTTCGCAAACCATCAATTCCTGGCGCAAGCTTCTGGCCTATATCATCATTGTGATCGTCTCAGCAGCTGCCTGCGCTATCATTATCGCTTGGTACCTGGATCTGGCTGGCCTGATCCCCTTTGCCTTCCTCTCGGTCGTCATCACCCTTAACAACGCCATTGCCGAGCTAGTTCTTGGCCCGCCTTTGCTCCTTCTCTTGTACCCCCGAGTTAAGCAATGGGGGTTGATCTGGACCGATATCATGAGCAAAGAAGATGTTTCACCTGGTTTTGCCCGCCAGCTGGGCGCCATTCTCGCCATTGTTGGCTCCTTGGGGGGCCTGATTGTGGGAGTTGGCATTTCCACTGGGCTCTATGGGCAGGCGCTCTTCCAGTTTGGCTCTGGAGCAAAAGGTCAAGTAGGGGTGTGGCTGGGAGTGCTCCCCTTCATCATCTTGATTATTATTGGCAGCTTGATGATGTCAGGGCGTGAGCAATTCGTCGAAGAGACCGAATAAATAAACCTCCCCTTGAAGCAGGGAGTGGTCTTCCACTCCCTGCTCTTATTGGGATACCAACGAGGCACCCATGAATCAACAGCCTTATGATATTCTGATCAAGTCAGCCACCATTCTCACCTTGGATGCTTCAAACACTATTATTCCCTCAGGCGCTATGGCGATTAAGAATAACGTTATTGTGGATCTAGGGCCTGAGGAAAAATTCGCCCATCATCAGGCCAAAGTAACCATTGACGGAAGCCATCAAGTTCTTATGCCAGGTCTGGTAAACGCCCATACCCACGCCGCCATGACCCTTTTCCGGGGTTTCGCCGATGATATCCCTTTGGAACCCTGGTTGAACAAGATCTGGCCCATGGAAATGCGCTTCGCCACTCCTGAAAATGTTCAAAAAGCCAGCACTCTTGCGTTCATCGAAATGATTCGTGCTGGAATTACCACCGCCGCCGATATGTACTGGCATGCCGACTCTACTAATGAAGCCGCATTCATTACCGGTTTACGTCTAGTCAATGGTATTGGCCTCATTGATACCGTAGGAAAAGCGGATGCTCAGAATAAGGAAACGCTTGTGCGCAGATTTATCGAAACCCATATGGGGCATTCACGCATTCATCCCTGTGTACAAGTACACTCCACCTATACAGTATCACAAGAGTCGCTCAAACTTGCCCATCGCCTAGCACTAGATTACCGCCTTCCACTAATCACTCACGCCAGTGAGACACGCACCGAAGTCCAAACTCTGCTTAGTCGCACTGGCAAGACACCAATAGGTTACCTAGAGTCCTTGGGAATGCTCCATCCCGGAATAGTGCTGGTGCATTGCGTCCACCTACAAGAGGATGAGATTGAACAACTCTCCCAAAAGGGTGTGGCCGTCATCCACTGCCCCGAGTCTAACCTTAAGCTCGGATCTGGTGTCGCCCCAATCCCTGCCCTATTGAAAAACGGCGTTACCCTCGGCTTGGGTACCGATGGAGCGGCTTCGAATAACGACTTGGACCTGTGGGGCGAAATGCGCACCGCCGCGCTAATTCATAAAGGGATTTCTGAAGATCCCACGGTTGTTACAGCCACGGAAGTCTTGCGCATGGCCACTCTGGGAGGGGCTAGGGCTCTAGGATTGGATCATCTCATTGGCAGTCTAGAGATAGGAAAACGGGCTGATGCCATCACCGTCAGCCTGAGCAGCGCTCACCTAGTCCCCCAGTACGACTTGATCTCGCATCTTGTCTACGCAGCCAAAAGCAGTGATGTTCGGAATGTGATCATTGATGGTAATCTTGTCCTCCACGAGGGTACTTTGCTAACCGTAGATGAGGAACGCATCAAGACGGAAATGAAAGTGCTTGCGACGAAGATTGCGGGCTTCTATTCAGATCGTGTTTACCATCAACCATGAAAAAGTCGTCATCCCTGAGAATTGCTCATCGAACGGGTCAAGCGCAATATAAGGTCTACTTCACGGGGATATTGCACAAGGAGCAGGTTGCGCTCGCCTTCCTCATAATCTTCCGGCGTAAATCCGGGAGCCATAGTTGTTCCCAACAGAGCATACTCACCCCCCGGCAACAGCCGCGATCCCTGCCAAATTCCCCGCGGGACAATCCACTGAATAGATTGCCCCGCCATAATATCTTGCCCCAAAATGACCCTCCGGCTCGAACCATCTGGGTAAAGCAGCAGCATTTCAACTGGATCTCCAAGGTAAAAGTGGTATATCTCATCTGTGGGCAAGCGGTGAAGCGCGGAGAACGAGTCGGGGTCAGATGTCAAAAAATAAAAGATGGCTGTACCAAACGGTTTGGAAACCCCACCATAACGTATAGGGAGACCCTCGGGTGGGATGACCTCGTCGCTGACATAGGTTTGCGCAAACAGTCCCCCCTCAGCCGGCAGAGGTTTGAGGTTGAAAAGACGAATGATCTCATTTATCGAAGGCCGTGATGGCATTCTACACTCCTCTCTGATATTCTGCGAGATATCCCATGAGCAATTTTCCTTCCTGGTTGGACATGCACGATAAGGTGGTTGTCATTACCGGCGCCAGTGGATGGCTAGGCCAAGCACTAGCCCGACGCTTTGCATCTGCAGGCGCCGCAACCGTTCTCCATTATTTTACCCACTCCAAGGCTGTTCAGTCTCTTCAAGAAGAAATTCAACAGTCCGGGGGAAAAGCGATTTATGTTCAGGCTAACCTAAGCGAAGAAGATGGGGTTGAAGCGTTGCTTAAAGCGACGCTGGACACCTATACTCGAGTAGACGTATGGATTAACAATGCCGGTACCTACCCCGTTTCCCCCCTTTTAGACCTCCCTGTTATAGAATGGCAGAAAGTGCTCGATATCAACCTACACGCCGTGTTTATCAGTATCAAAAAAGTAGGGCGTCAAATGATAAACCAGGGAAATGGGGGGGCTATTCTCAACATTGCTTCTATTGAAGGCTTGTCTCCAGCTGCGGGACACAGTCATTATAGTTCCGCCAAGGCCGCTGTCATCATGTTGACACGAGCGGCTGCTTACGAATTGGGACCTTATGGAATACGGGTAAATGCAGTGTCACCAGGCCTAATCGCTCGCCCAGGAATCGAGGACGCTTGGCCCCAGGGAGTCCAATCCTGGCTTGAAACGGCCCCTCTACGACGGATGGGGCAACCCGAGGAAATCGCCGAAGCCTGCTTCTTCCTGGCTTCACCCGCTGCTGCATGGATCACGGGTGCTAATCTGGTCATTGATGGGGGTGCATCCTGTCGCCCAATTTTTTAACATCGTATTGAGGAGGCAACATGAAGATTGAAGAGGTGTTGAGTGAACGCGCAGATAAGGGTCTCCCTTTCCTATTACAGTACGAGAACGTTGCCAGATATGAAAACGGCGTGATCTTTGTTCTTGATCGGCGCATCTATCCGCACAAAGTGGAATTTGTGCGTTGCGAAAACTACCACCAGGCAGCTCAAGCCATCCGGGATATGGTCACCCAAAGTGGAGGGCCGCGCCTAGTTGCCTCATTGGGAATGGTCAGCGCTGCACGTGAAGCCCGGGGAAAACCCATCGATGAGGCGGTGACCATCCTTAAACAAGCCGCCCATGAGTTGTCTCATGCCCGCCCAACGACTTCACAGGATTTGGCTCGGCAAATAGAGCACCTCCGCCAACTGGCTGAGGAAGCCTTGAAACAGGGGCAGGACCCCGAAGAGATCACCCTGTCTCACGTCTACCGTATTTTGGATGAGCGTTACCGCAATGCACGCAAGATTGCCTCCTACGCAGTAGACCTTCTTCCCGATCAGATTACTATCCTCACCCAATGCTTCGCTGAAACACTAATTGGCTTCACACTCTTAGTGGCCCAAGAACGCGGGAAAGACATAGCCCTCATTTGTCCAGAAACGCGGCCTTACCTCCAAGGGGCACGCTTGACTGCCTCGGTGGCACGGGGTTTAGATGTTCCAGTAACCGTCATCACAGATAACATGCCCGCTTATATACTCTCCCGCAAAATGGCCCAGGTCTTTATCTCCGCTGCTGATGTTATTACCCTCGATGGTCACGTCGTCAACAAAGTTGGCACCTTTCAAATTGCCTTAGCGGCTCATCATCACGGCGTTCCCTACTATGTCTTGGGCAATCCGTCGCGCAGTCATGCCCGAATCACCTCGGTGAAAATCGAGGAACGTGATCCACAAGAGGTCCTTCATGCAATGGGAGTTCCCACTACCATGGAAGGTGTTCGGGGTTATTATCCCGCTTTTGATATCACACCGCCCCATTTAGTCGGGGCTGTAGTAACCTCTAAGGGCGTTTTTTCACCTTACGATCTTGCTCGCAATTTTTCGGCCGAGAGCCCGCTGGATTAGAATAAAGTCAGAGGTTTAGCTATGATCCTCAGAGATCTGCGTGAGCAAATAGTAGAAATTGGTAATCGTATGGTTGTCAACGGTTTGGCACATGGAGGACAGGGAAACATCAGCGCCATAGACGTAGACAGTAGGCTGATTGCCATTACTCCCAGCGCTGTCCCTTATCATCTGCGCACCCCAGAGGACATTGTCGTGATTGATCTGAACCGGAAAATCATTGAGGGAAAGTGGCAGCCCACCAGCGAGATTGCTTTGCACATGCAGTTTTACCATACGCGCCCAGATGTTAGAGCCGTAATTCACACGCATGCCCCTTATGCCTCAGTGTTTGGGATCATTTACGAGCCCATCCCAATGGTACTGATTGAGTCGGCCACTCTACTCTCTGGGCCCGTTCCAGTGGCGCCCTATGCTCGGCCTGGCACCGAAGAAGTGGCAGAAGTTACTCAGAAAGCGATGGGCAAAACAGGGGTAGCTTGTGTCATGGCTAATCATGGGCTGGTCACCGTAGGACCTAACCTGGAACAGGCTTATAGCACCACCCTTGCCGCCGAGACATCAGCACGTCTGGTGATTCTTGCACGTGCCATGGGTGCACAAGTGAAAACTCTCGACGAAGCCGAATGCATAGCCCTGCGTGAGGCCTATCTCTCACGCTACGGCCCCAAACCTCTACCTCGCTAGAGTACTTTTCAAGGTGAGGGCCACGGAATGGCAACCGGATGAGAGTAGCCGTGTTTCTCAACCGTATAAAGTACACCCCCCGAAGGTTGAGAGCACCCCGGTTCGTCAATAAACGTGTGAGTGGTCTGATATTGGTCAGATAACGCTACAGGCCACCAGATCAGGTTACCTTGCTGACAAACAAAAACATCGAGGAGATACCCCCGATCATCGTCCTCGGTCATTGATACGCGACTCCAGGACACAGTAACTTGCGTTCCATCCCGAATCGCCTGAACATCATTTGGCGGTGGATACAATACACTTGGTCCGGGCAATCGCGGCTCAGTGAAATAAATCTTTGTAATATCTCCTGTTACTTCGATTACAGAAGGTGAGACCCAGCAAAAATACTTGAGCTTATCAAACTTCACATATAGCCAGGCACTATACCGATACCGGCCACGTACAGTGCCATGATCACCAGGATACAGATCGGCTGCATGCAGAAAGGCGCGTGCCGGGCCATAGCGGCAATGGGCTTGAACCTTAACCGTGACTTCGGGGAAAACAAAGGTGGGGGTAAGGGTAATAGTGGACGTTGAAGTAATGGTGGGGGTATGGGTAATGGTAGGCGTGCCCGTACAGGTGGGAGTTTGAGAAAAGGTAAGAGTGGGTGTGATCGTCAATGAAGGCGAGGGGGTTAGAGAGGCGGTAACCGTAAGCGGGGTACTCGCCATTTCCACCGGTAACGGCTGGGACAAACCGAAGGACGAACAAGCGGAGAGAAGCAAAAGGCTCAAGAGCATCATGGGGGGCTTGATCAAAGAACATGCCTCCTGCATTTTTGAGTCTAGAACCAACCACCATGGAAAGAGCAAAAGGAATTCGCGGAGAAAATCAAAAACCGGGGTCACAACCCGGTCTTTGAACATCGGCAGCGGGAGCGACGGGATTCGAACCCGCGATCTCGGCCTTGACAGGGCCGCATGTTAACCGCTACACCACGCCCCCAACCGAGCGATAGTTTATCATGCTCTAGAAGGATCGTCAAGGCTTCCACTTCAGTTCACATATTCAGTGGATGTAAAGTGTTATCATTCGCTAGTAAAAAAGACAGCCATAAACAAGAGAATTGTTCCGTTGGTGAGCACGAATAGATCACGATACACAATGGAAATTTCCTCAAAATCCTTGATTCTATTACGTAGAGTGGGTGTCCGCCGGCAGATAAAAAGCCCCTACCGGCGGAACCATTTTATCCTTCCATATACGCCTTCAAGTTTGCCAAAACAGTTAACGCTTCCTGTTCATTCACCTTATGGATAATCGGCTCAGCCAGTTTGTTCGTCACTGAACCCGGGATGGTGTATTCGACGTTCAGCGTTACTTGTGTGCCGCCCTCCTTTGCCTGAAAGCTCCAGATGAAGGTGCTGGGGATGCTGCTCTCATTCTTATCGAGAATGCGTTCATTCTTGACAAACTCAACCCATTCCGCTTTCCCATCAAAACGGATGCCCGCCATTTTATAGGTCCAGTCATAGGAATAACCACCATTGGGTAAGGACTGCACATTCCTGATCTCCTGCAGGCTGGGCCAGATTCTGGGCAGGTTTTCAGGTTGAGACATAAACCCGAAGACCTTCTCGACAGGAGCATTGATCAAGATGGTTTTTTCAATCTTCGCCATGGCCTTTCACTCCTTATAGCTTAATAGTCTGATTCTTTTCTGAATTCGCGGCAGACAGGTAAACCTGGAAAAACTGTCGGGTTTTCTTACCTCTCCGCCATTCGACACTAGGGCTCATCCACCAGGACGGATGGGTGTAGGTACAGTCGGTGATGGATTCCAAAGTTCGGCCGCTACATTCAGGGCTAGGGTGTGCAATTCGGTCCATACCTTCTGCGCATCTTCGGTCATATACCAGGCTGCCCAGGCTGCCATATCCGCAAACTCATAAGTGGCTACAATCTGCGGCGCGCCAATGGCTCCACGATATCCTCGAAATTCAACCACGCCTGGAATTGCCAAAGTACGGGGAATTGAATTGCCAAGCCACTGCAAATAAGCATCGGTTTTATCCGGGTGGATGTCCCACTTTACGACATAGAGCACCATTCTCGTTTACCTCCTTTCCATTCAGATTCCATTTTTGAGAGAAGGACAGCCTGCGGCGTAAATGATAAAACACCGCGCTGGTCCTTTCCTTGTACATGTAGCACACCGCTTTTCGCAAACCGAGCCTCATTATCTGTAATAAACCAGATTTTGCTTAACCCCGTGTTGTACCTCCTTTCATTGGCTTGTTTAATCCCGGGGTGGTGATGGAAGGGGAGTTATATAGCCCTCAATAAAGGTAAGTAGTTGGTTCATCTCCCGAAACGTGATCCCTTCACCACTTTGCACATGCTGAATGCGTCCGCGCCAACCCATTGTCTGATCTGTCGATTCACCCCGTTCCCATTCCCACCAGAAACGAACGACAAAGGTATGTTGTGACTCTTGCATATGGCGAGACATGTAATCTCCAAAAAAGAAAAGACTGCTCTTTCAAAGAGCAGTCTAGCAGAGGGGTGTCAAAAAACAATCAAATTACTTTTTGCCTTCAACTCACGGATCTCGGCTTGCAAATTCACGGTAATGCTGCTGTTGTTGGGGGTGGGGAATCCGAGACGCTTTGGCTTCAATGATGCCACTGGAAAGACTATCTACCTCATTGGCTATCTCAAAATGACCTAGCGCCCGAAGAGCGCGAGAATGGGCACGGTAAACCTGTTCAGTTCCAATCCAGCTCTCGTCACACTGAGGTATAAGATTTACTGCACGCTGAGTGTGCACTAAGGCCAGTTCAGAATCGCCTTGTGCGAGTCGAACCAATCCGCTCTCCACCTCGGCCCACATTTTGAGGACCGGCACAGCGATCTCATCGGCAATTTGCACTGCCTCCAAGGCATTTGCAAGGGCCGGCAAAAGCCTCCCCAGGTGACGCTCCGCGCAAGCCAACGCTACCAACCCGGCGGCCAGGTTTCCGCGGCATTCGCTTACTTGTGCTTCGGCGACCGCTTCCGTTAAGAACTGGTGCGCCATTTGGTATTGGCCGACACTACATGCCACCAATCCCAGCCCGATAAGCGCTTCCACTATCCTCCGACGATGCCGGATTGAACGCGCCCGTTCAAGGGCTTGCTCCAGCCAATGTTGCGCAGCAACAGCATCACCCTGATGGTATAAAGAGAAACCAATGCCGATCTCGGCGGCTACCCGCCCATGTTCAGTGCGCAACCCTTTCTGGATGGCTAACGCCTGATGAAAGGTTTCTTCCGCAACTACATAATGACCCTGACACAATTCCCAAGAGCCCGCCTGAACCAAGCCATAGCCTTCTGCGGAGCGAGCGCCGATATGCTGAGCTAACTTCAGATGCTGGGTTAAACACTGCTCTGCCTCGGCCATTCGTCCCATTTTCTGAAAAGTAGCTGCCATATCCAAGCCAGCCCAAGCCATGCCATTGTAATCACCAATCATTTGATGGGCAGTATAAGACTCTTGCTGATAAGCAAGCGCACAACCATAATTGCCTAAATGGAAATGCACGTAACCTAAGATATGAAGGAGGTGTCTGCGCGTCTCATCATCTGTTTCCGGCGCCATTCTCAAAGCAGAATCAAGGGCCGTCAGAGCCAATCGTGGATTCCCTAAAAAGTAATGAGCAAAACCAATCTGAGTTAGCAGGAGACAATAAGTCGCCTTGTCCTGTAAACGGTCAGCAAGAACTACCCCCTCCTGGGCCACTTGGATGGCCTGCTCATATTGTGAATCTAGATTCAGATAGCGGGCACGTTGGACCTTAGTTTGTAAACGAACGTAAGCGTCGCCACTGCTCTCGGCAAGCATCCTTAGTGCCTCTAGATGGGCATCGCGTTCCTCCAGTCGCGCCTGAAGAGAACACAGTTCGGCTCGATCGATCAGTATTTGACTGCGACGATGCAGATATTCTGCAGAATTACACCCGGGGTCCAATCGCTCTATCAACCCCAGCATCCGCTTCAAGTGCTCCTCCGCTTCTTGCCATGCAAATACTGATATAGCCCTCTGCGCTGCCAAACCGTGGTAATGCAAAGCTCTCTTCATTTCGCCGCCAGCATCAAAGTGGTGCGCCAGATCAGCCGATACCGAAGCAACGTCCCCATATAGTCTTTCTATTGCCTCTCCAATCAAACGATGTAGCCGCTGCCGTTTTCGATGGTGAATGCCCAAGTAGGTTGTCTCGTGAACCAGATGGTGTATGAACTCATAATCACTACCGGTAGCACCGCTTCCTTCACATAGAAATCCGCGCTGCAGCAACTCATCCACCACTTCGAGGGCAGTATCTTCATCCACTCCGGTGGCGCAACGGACAAGATCGAGATCAAAAGAACGCCCTGCAACCGCTGCAAAGGTGATCCATTCGCGGGCTAATGGGGAGAGCCGCCCTAGTCGTGATTGAATGAGGTCACGCACAGTATCAGGTATAGGCAAAGTACCTTCAGAAAATGGGGTTACAGCAAGAGCACGTAGTGTTTCAATTGTGAAAAAGGCATTCCCTTGGGTGTGCTCATATAAGCGCTTTATATCCGCTGCTTTATAATTCATTGTGCGCTGGACCAGATCGGCAACTGCCTCTATCGGAAGTCGTTCCAACAAAAGGTGCTTTGCCAGCCCATCACGCACCAATTGGGCGGTCGTGTCGGTGAGTGTATGGGTCTGAAGGACACCTTCTGGGCGAAATGTGGCAAGGTAAAGCACAGGGACATCAAAGGTCTGCCGCACTAGGTAATGAATCGCAGCAAGGGTTGTCTCAGTTGCCCAGTGCAGGTCTTCCAGCACCACCAACAAGGGGGTGCGAGATGCAAACTGACGGATAAGCATAGTCGCTGCATGAAACAAGATAGCTTGCCGATCTGGCAACATAGAACTGGGTAGAGGAGCAGATTGGGTCGGGAGGTACAGTTCTGGTATAAGGCGCGCCAGTTCATTCCGTGTCCAAATTGGCAGCTCCAGCCACAATTGCCCCTCCTGCTGGATCAACTCTTGCAGGATTTCTGTTAACAACTGGTGCGGCAAGATGCGCTCCGACTCGTAACAACGCCCATGCGCCACCACTCCACCATGCCAACGCACCAAAGCAGCAAATTCTTCGGTTAAGCGCGTCTTCCCCACACCGGCTTCGCCACTAATGAGAACTACATGTCCATGCCCTTTGATTGCTTGCTCCCAGCACGCTTGAAGCGCATTCATCTCACGCCCACGACCCACAAAAGGCGGCCGATCAAGAACATCCCAATGTGGCGGGGTCTTCACCCCAACGGGTCCAAGCGATAGCGGAACCGTGAAATATGCGCCCAGCAGATTTTCCGCTTGTTTAAGTGTTTCGGGGGTAGGAAGAGCGTGGAGTTCTTGCTGGAGTGTTTCGCAGTAGAGTTGCCATTGACGCCGTGCCCCAGTCAGATCCCCCAATGTGACAAGGGCACGCACCGCTGCAAGGTGCACGTTTTGCATTAATGGATCGTGAACAAGGTATTTCTGTGCGTAGACTAATACTTCCTGAGCGTTACCCTGCGCTTCATGCCAATCCAATAGGCGCTTCAACGCATCCAGATACAAGGCTTCCAAGTAATAACGTTCTTCAAGGCACCAATCGTCATAAAACCCTTCAAGCAGGTCACCACGATATAGATCAACCGCGAGAGCTAGGTCTACTGGTTCATGTGAAGACCTCTTCACCCGTTTCTCAAACTCGGCTACGTCAAGCCAAAATGAGCTATTAGGATCAAATTGCACGCTAACTGAATCAGCCAGGAGATATTCCTTGCCCAGCAGTCTGCGAATACGCCACAAGGCTGTGGTTAAGGAATGGCGTGCATGAACATCGTCCCGATCGCCCCAAAAAAGTGCGGCGAGTTCATCGCGCAGATGAGAGCGATTGCGATGAATGATCAGGTAAGCCAGAAGGGATTGAGTTTTTTGCGTTGCGAGAGGCGGTAAAAGTTGGTTGTCCCGAAAAACTTCCGGCCGCCCAAAAAGGTAGACAACTAGACTCGGGCGGGTGGATTCCTCCGCTTGCATGCGGATTTCCTTTCATTACAATAACATTTTACCTGTTATCAGCTCATTATGGAAGATGAATATAAAGGTGAAATTAACTCACTCACAAGCCTCTTAGAGCTTTACAGTCGAATTTCTACTAGAGGTAGTAAGGGATGAACAACCTTAGCATGCGAGCAATCTAGGGCATAAGGAACACCTATGCCGATAGTGTTCTGCCATGATAATATTGCGATAATTATGCCCCTCGCCCCCAGGCTAATCTGACGGTTCTGCAATCAATTGCCATAAGATACGAGAAATTTCCCCCTAAAAATCTGCTCAACTCACCCTGAGCCAATCCTTGCCAAAGTTAACTCACGGCACAAAACATGTGGCAAGGATATCGCTCACAATCTCATCAACCGAGCGACTTACATCTACAATTACAGCATTAATTGGCTCTTCCAGTGTCTCGAATTGACTTTGAAGCAGCTCGGGTTTCATAAAATGACCGGAACGCTCCACCATCCGTGAATGGATCAACTCATAACTGCCCTTGAGATACACAACCTGCCCGCCCTCATTCCCACTCAATAAGATTTGGCGGTAACGCTCTTTAAGTGCAGAGCAGGCTAAAACTAACGCTCTCTCTTGGTTCAAGCGAGAAGCAATGATATCACGCAGGGAATACAACCATGGGAGACGATCTACATCGTCCAGGGGGATGCCCGCGGCCATTTTGGCAATGTTTTCAGGGGGATGAAAATCATCCCCATCATAAAATTCCCACCCAAGAGCGGCAGCTAAAGCCCGCCCAATCGTGGTTTTACCACTGCCGGCCACTCCCATAATGATAAAAAACCGCGGTGCTTTCATGTATTTTAGGTTATTGTTCTTACTTTGGTTGATAATGGCTATACGAAATAACAGTTCGCTTCCTGTTGTATACTCTAGGTCTACTCAAAGCAATGATTTTAGGAAAGCCAGAGTTTATTAAACGCCACCGACCGTATTATGTCAACCCACACTATCAAAAGTTTGGTTGTGTATTCGACACAGCCGATAAAATGCTTACGTACACGCCTCACAAGGAATGTCCTGTGGCCTAAAAAGATCAGAATCTAGGTCAGACGGATCTTCATACCGGGCAATTGAGCTTTGAGGTTATAATAATCATGAAAATCGTTTCCAATCTGGAGGCAGGATGGTAGCGCATAGTCGCCCCCCCGGAAAAACTACAGTTGCTCCTGAAGTACTGGTTACCATTGCCCGTTTAACGACCTTGGGCGTTCCCGGTGTTAATCGCCTTGCCGCGCATCCTGGCGAGGTCAATCGCTTATTCGATCGCGGCGTTAGCGAGGGAGTCAAAATTGACGTAGAGGATGGCAAAATCTATATTGACATCTTTGTCATCCTAAACCGTGAGGTCAATGTGCGTGAAGTAGCGCGCAACATTCAGGCTCAGGTAGCGCGCGCTATCACAGAAATGGTGGGTATGGAAGTCGGAAGGGTCAATGTTCACATTGAAGATATCCAGTATTAGACACACGCCTAGCTACATATGAAGCAGCGAACCAAAGCTCGCAGCATCGCGCTTCAAGTTCTTTACGAATGCGACCTTACCCAACACACGCCTGGGCAAGCGCTTGAACAGCGCTTGGCTGAAGAACACCTTGAACCCGAGCTGGCAGAGTTTAGTCGTCAAATTGTCTTCGGTGTTTATCCCATAATAGACAAACTTGATCGATATATCGCGCAACACGCGCCCGAATGGCCATTAGACCAGATTTCGGTCATTGATCGCAATATCCTGCGCATCGCTTTGTGGGAATTTGCAGTTGCCGGATGCACGCCAGTGAAAGTAGCCATCAATGAGGCCATCGAGCTGGCCAAAACCTTTGGCTCCGATAGCACTCCTCGCTTTGTGAACGGAGTTCTAGGCAGTCTGGCCAATCGTCTGGATGAAATTCGCCAACAGTTTCAACGCGAAAAAGCCCAAGAAGAAAAGTTCCCCCCTGGAACGAGTTGAATCAAGAAACGCAGGCGTGAACTCAGGTCTTGCTTGTCCATAATTTTGTTTTTAGAAGGAATAATTCTCATGAGCCATCGTTTCTTCCGCAAGCGCCACTCTTTCCATCGTCTTTACGTTGGGCTCACCCTGGTGGCTGTATTAAGCTTATTAACTGCCTGTCAGACCTTCACCTTCTCTCAACCCACCCCCACCTCATCTACTTCTGCCCTAACCGCCCCACCTCTTGTCCCTATTACCTTTCAAGTTACCGTCCCCGCCACCACCTCCAGCGGGGATGTCATTTTAGAAGTCGTGGACGAAGTCACAGGCACAGCGTTGAACTCCCAGCGGCACACAATGAAGCCCATAGGAGAGCATTTTTATGCCTTAGAATTAGGGTTTCCTGCGGGAAGTGTGATACGTTACCGTTACCTACACCAGGAGATCATCCCCCAAATTGAGCGTAATCCTTATGGACAACCTGTGCGTTACCGTCTGGCGGTAGCACGCGCCCCGGCAATCATTGAGGACCGCGTTGTTGCTTGGCAGGGCAGTAACCCAGTCACAGAAAGTGGTAGATTGGTTGGTCAGGTGTTCGATGCAACAACGCATACGCCTATAGCGGATGCACTGGTGTGCATGGCTGGTATTCAAACATACACCGCCTCAGATGGTACGTTTACCTTAGAAAACCTGCCCAATGGAAAACACAACTTAGTGGTCCTCCCTATTGAAGGATCGTATCATGCTTTTCAGCAAGAGGCAGTCATCGCCACTAACGCTGTGACCCCAGCGCAGATTGCTCTTCAGCCAGCTCGGTTAGTCAACGTCACCTTTGTAGTACAACCACCCCCCGAACATATTCGTGGTTTACCCATGCGAATCGTCGGCAATCTTCGTAGCCTTGGCAATACTTTCGCCGATCTAGAAGGTGGATTGAGTGTTCTAGCTTCCCGTGCCCCTCTCCTTTCTCTGCTTGATGATGGGCGTTACACCTTTACCCTCAGCTTACCTGAAGGCACCGACCTGCGTTATAAATACACGCTGGGAGATGGTTTCTGGAATGCCGAACATGCGGCCGATGGCAGTTTCAAGGTCCGTCAGCTAATTGTGCCTGACCATGATATCACTATCAACGACCAGATCGAAACCTGGCGTATGGACGGTTCGGAGACAAATCCGCTTACGCTCTACATTAAGACCCCCGCTGAAACTCCGGAAGGTGAACGAGTGTCCATCCAGTTCCGTTTATATGCGTGGACACCGGCTATTCCAATGTGGCCACTAGGAAATCAGCAGTGGTTGTATGTCTTTTATAGTCCGCAACGCGCTCTGGGCAATGTGAGTTATCGCGTCTGCCGCAATGAACAGTGTGGTCTAGCCGATGATCTTTCGACGGCAGGCAATACGGCCGCAGGACTTCCCCTCATTTCAGCAGAAGGGGGCAATACAATCACTCACCAGGTTGAGCGATGGAGCAATCTGATTCCTTGGACTTATTCACCCCCCTCGACCGAAAATGCTGCATGGCGGTCTTCGTTTGTTGCGGCTGTTGAGCTTGCCCCCCATGTTTCCCCCATAAGTTTCCCTCACCTTCCCGCCACACTTAAGAGCATCCGTGAACTGAGCGCTACTTGGGTCATTCTGAGCCCTACCTGGTCATTGACCTCGATCACTCTACCTCATCTGGAATATATGCCCGCCAACGACATAAGTGGTGCAGATCTAAGTGCACTCGTTTCCAATGCCCAACAGCAGGGTCTAAATGTTGCATTATATCCCCGCATCAACCCCTTTGCCATTACCCAAGCTCTCAGCAACAACCCGGGCAGTACAGACGCTTGGCTGGCCGAATACCACCGCTTTATCCTCCACATGGCAGATAAAGCTATGCAAACCCGCGCTCAAGCACTGATTCTGGGTGGGCCGGAATCAGATAACTTCCTCAGCGATCATGAGGAAGCCTGGCGTGACTTGATTGGGACAATCCGCCAGAAATTCCCCGGGTTACTCATTTGGGCCATCACTGAGGAGCAAATTCAGAACCATCCCGCCTGGGTGGATCAAATGGATGGAGTATATGTTTTAGCCTCAACGCTGCCCACGGATGGCGCCCTGGATGACACACAGCTCACTGCAGCTCTGGGTGAGTACCTGGACACCTTGCTCTTACCTTTCTCCCAACAAATTGGGAAGCCCATATGGATTGGTCTCAACTATCCCAGCGCCCAATCCATCCAGAGTGGGTGCGTAACGTCTCAGGAGGGATGTTTGACTTTCGAGCGCCTGATCTGGAACGGATCTATCCTCGGGCAATCCCCCGATCTTGATCGGCAAGCGCGGCTTTATCAAGCCATTGCGGCAGCGGTCAACACGCGTCCATGGATTAGTGGCCTTGTCGCCCGCGGTTACCAGCCAGCCGTTGACACAACTGATGTTAGCCCTTCTGTGCGAGGCAAGCCCGCTGCCGTTGTACTAAACGCCTGGTTCCAGGCTTGGACAAATGTTTCCCCCTAGTCCAAACATAATTTGAGGAGAAAAACCTTTGGTGAAACATCCAACCAACTTGTCCATCCTGAATAGTTTGGAGGCTCAAGGACTGTATAACTTGGGTGAAGTGCGATGGAATTACACAACGGCCCAACTCGTGGAAGAGGTCATCCGCAACAGAGAAGGCTGGCTTTCCCATCATGGGGCTGTCGTGGTCCATACAGGCAAGCACACCGGTCGGGCCCCACGGGATAAATTTATAGTGGCTTATTCTGCGCACGACGATATTTGGTGGGGGCCTATCAACTCCCCAATTTCGCCGGAGCACTTCGCGCGCTTGCACCAGAAGTTTGCCACTTTCTTCCAGCTCCGTCCAATATATATACAAGATGTTTGGATTGGCAATCATCCTGACTATCGCTTGCCAGTGCGCATTATCACTGAGAAGGCCTGGCACAGCCTTTTTGCGCGTAATCTGTTCATCCGCGAGGAGACCCCGGCCTCTCCCCATCAAGACCCAGCCTTCACCCTGATCCACGCGCCATCCTTTCGCGCCAATCCTGCCGAGGACGGCACGCGTTCTGAAACCGTTATTGCCATAGATTTTGTGCGCCGCTTGGTGCTTATCGGTGGCACCGCCTACGCAGGGGAGATCAAAAAGGCCATGTTCACGGTTATGAACTATCTGCTTCCCCAACAACATGTGTTACCGATGCACTGTTCTGCCAACATGGGGCCCCATGGGGATGCAGCCCTGTTTTTTGGGTTGAGCGGTACTGGGAAGACCACGCTCTCTTCCGACCCAGAGCGCCATCTTATCGGCGATGATGAGCATGGCTGGGGCGAGGATGGCATTTTCAATTTTGAGGGCGGTTGTTATGCGAAAACGATTCGCTTAAACGCTCAACTCGAACCCCTAATCTGGTCTGCTGTACATCGTTTTGGGACTGTACTGGAGAATGTCATTCTTGACCTTGACTCCCGCACCGTAGATTTTGAGGCCGATACCATCACCGAAAACACCCGCGCCGCCTACCCACTAGAGTTCATCCCACATGCCTTGAGAGAGGGACGCGGCGGGCATCCCCAGCACATCTTTTTCCTGAGCGCAGACGCCTTTGGGGTGCTTCCACCGCTTGCGCGTCTAACCCCCGATCAGGCGCTCTTCTACTTCCTTACTGGTTACACAGCCAAACTTGCAGGGACAGAGACTGGGCTAGGACGTGAACCCCAGGCGACCTTTTCGGCATGCTTTGGCGCTCCTTTCCTGCCGCTGCACCCAGTCGTTTATGGTCGAATGTTTAAGGAAAAGATCCAGCAGCACAAGACGCAGGTGTGGTTGATTAACACAGGCTGGACAGGTGGACCCTATGGTGTAGGAACACGTATTCCACTGCCCTACACCCGGGCCATGGTTCATGCAGTGCTATCTCATGCACTGGACAATGTTCCTTACCACCAGGATCCAATTTTTGGGTTGTGGATACCTGAAACGAGCCCGGGTGTACCCGAAAGGTTACTCCAACCCCGACAGACGTGGGATGATCCTCTGGCCTACGATCAGCAAGCCCGTGCCCTGGCCAAGCAATTCCACACCAATTTTGAGGCGATTACAGGGGCTTTGCCAATAGCAGTTCCGCCCTCTTGAGAAGGATGCAAGGCGCCTGCTGCCACTGAGTGAAATGCTATCTGAGTCTTGTAGTGATGTAAAAAATGTGCCCCTAAACCCGCACCCCACTTAGTGAGAAAAGCGCCTTCGGACGCGAGTTGGGGCAATGAGACAAAGAAGCCTCAAAACCGGGCAATAGCAGTAAGCCGTGCATTCCATGCCGCACCGATCCCGCCCGAAGCTGCACAACAGTTTTGGATTAGTAGCGCCGGATCGGGCAGCCGGCGCTGGCAGTGCGTTCATCGGCCACCAGCCAAGATTGGCCCGGTTTCTCCTTTACCAGCCAGATACTTTTATAAGGCAAAGAAGCCCCCAGGCGGCAAGGCGCTGTTAGAGCGGTCTATAGACGGCGCGCGCCATTAGGAGGTATCGTCTGTATCACCGCATCTTGCGGCAAGACCTAACGCTGCTGGACGGATTGACGTGCTAGCGGAAGAGAACCTTGCTTAACTCAATATGGATAGATTGCCTTGCAAATTGGTACTGCTCGCCTACGCCAGGTACATCAAAATCGCAGCAGCCACAAGTAGAAAGGGTGTGTAAGGTAGCGCAGCAAAAGGCTGATAGCGCTTGCTCACCAATAACCCTACGAGATAGAGACCGCTCACAATGCCTCCTAGCAGGATGGCAAAGAGCAAACCAATGCCTATACGAGGCCACCCTAACATCAATCCCAGCACCCCGCTTAGAGTCACGTCCCCAAAACCCAGCGCCACTTCATCCGTCTCAAGTCCGCGCCTGTGCGCCGCCCAGCGCACAAAAAGTTCACCCAGGTAGTATAAAGCGAGCATGATCCCAAACCCAAGCCCGCCTCCTAAAAAAGTGGTTTGCCAACCGTTAAGCCATGCACCAATTCCTGCTCCTAGAAGCGCCCCAACGCCACTAACCTGATACAACACCACCCGATACTCCCAATCAATAACAAACACCACACTAAAGAAAAGCAACAACCCCCACGCCACAGAAATGGGAACTCGACCAGGAGGTGGCCACACCCACAAAGCCAAGGTCAGGAGGGGGAGAATTCCCTGGACGACGCGAGCCCGAAGCGAACGCCGCGTTCCACACTCTAAACAGGGACGCAACAAAATATACTGAAGCAAGGGGTAAGGGTTTTGGCAGTGCAAGCAACGCACCGGACTGAGGCGCCGAGTCTGCGGGAGGACATCAGCAAAGTAATTGACCACCACACCCATCCCATAACCCAAAAGCAACACAGCGACCAATGTTACTGCCAACGAAAACCCGCTCATGCTCTGTACTCCGGAGTTGGGAGGGTCGCCGTCTGCAAAGTCTGGCGAGCGCGTTCCTGCTCAGCCCGCTCTTTCAGCTCAGCGCGCAAGGCATGAATATCCCTGGGTAGGAAGTAAATGGCAAACAAGAAGAAAAAGAAGCACAACAACCATGCTCCGATACAAATGATGAGAATTGCCTCTCGTAAAGATCCATTGACCGCAATCAGCCCGGCAATTGCCGGTGCCACCGCCGAGCCTCCCTGCTCGATCAAGTTCTGCACTGAGTTCGCTGTGCTGCGCACTTCAGGCAATGTAACATCATAAACGGTTGAAAGCACGTTGGGTGAAGCAAAGGGGATGAAAATTGCGGTTAGACAGAGCATGCCCGTGAAGAACGTCTTCTGCTCCAAAGGCACATTGATCGTAAACCAAAGCAACAACGCCCCAGTAATAACTCCAAATGCACTAACGATCAGCCGCCCCCGTGATGTTCGCTTGAATAAGAAATCCCCTAATGCCCCTCCTATAGGATAACCCGCCGCCAGGAAGAGCACAGCGGCTACCATTGTAATCAGCACCTCGTTGGACGAAAACCCCCTCTCTGTCTCTAAGTACCGGAAAAACCAGAAAGTAATGACCTGCCAGGGGAAGACTCCAAAAAATCCCTGTGCAAAAAGAAATAATAAACTGCGCTTCTTAAACAGCCCCAGGGCAGTTTTCCAATCAAATCGGTACGCGCTGATCTGCTCCAATCCCTCAAACTCCGGTTCGGCTCCCCCACGTGGCATCTCTTTGACTCCCAAAAATATAACGATGGCTAGCAAAATCCCCAAAGAGCCCGTAAAGTAGAAAACGCCTTGCCAATGCCAACGCGCAACCAATGTAAGCGCCAATACTGTACCAGTAATATAGCCCAAAGGGGCCGTAATTTGCAAAACGCCGTAAATCTTTCCCCGGATCTTAGGGGGAAAGTAATCAGAGATCAGGCTGTAAAGCCCAGGATAACTGGCATCGTCAATCCCAGTCGAGGCACGGGTGACCACAAAGACCGGAAAGGTTCTGGCTAACGCACTCAGCCAGGTCGTTGCTCCCCATATTAAAGAGGCCAAAGCCAGTAACTTCGAACGTGCATATCGGTCGTATAAATAGCCCCACAAGGGATAGAAGATCCCACCCACCAGCAAAGCCCCTGAAAAAACGACACCCATTTGGGCCTCATTAATACCGAAATATTCCATGATGGGTGTGGTTAATGGACCAATGAGAAGTTTATCTGCCTGATGCAAGAGCATGAACGCAAAAAAGACTGCCAAGACAAACCAACGATAGCGATTCCTTACAGTCATTCCTGGCTCCTAAGCATAGGGTTTTTCAAACTTCCAACATGGGATGTAAAGAGTATAATCTGAAAGCGAAGTCCGGGCAACTTTAGGCCAAGGGTTATTTTCGGGAGAAAGTTTGTGCAAGAATCTGACTTGCAGTCCCTTCTAGCAGAATGGCGACGCCGCGCCGTTATTTCCGGTGCTTCTTTCTATCAGGTCATCTTGCCCGCTCGACCAGGGCAAACCTTGCCACTGCCACCAGAGATAAGCCCCGCCTTGGGCCGGGCACTGAATGCGCTGGGAATTGAACAACTTTATCTTCATCAGCTTATGGCCTGGCAGAACGCCCGCGCAGGTTTCCACACCATGGTCAACGCAGGAGTAGGTAGTGGCAAATCACTTTGTTATCACCTTCCTGTCTTGCAGGCCTGGCTGGAAAACCCCTCAACTACTGCTTTATATCTCTTTCCAACCAAAGCCCTGGCCCAAGACCAATACCAGTTCCTACAGTCTCTAATAGATGTTCTACCCAGTCCTTCCCGAGAACACTGTGCTCTAGGGAAACAAATTGTGACCTATGACGGTGATACTGCTCCATATCAACGTAAAAGAACCCGGCAATTTGGGCGTCTAATCCTCACTAACCCGGATATGCTTCATTATGGAATGCTGCCTTATCACCCTTACTGGCAAGAGGTCTTCTCTCATCTTAGGTTTATCATTCTCGATGAGGCTCACATATATCGAGGCGCATTCGGCTCGCATGTGGTAAATCTCATTCGCCGCCTCAAGCGAATTGCCGCGTTATACGGCTCCAAGCCAATCTTCTTGTTGACTTCAGGCACCATTGGCAACCCCCAAGAATTGGCACAAGCATTGATCGAGGCTCCGATTACCCTTATCCACCAGGATACAGCCCCCAAGCCCAAACGATATCTGGTTTTCTACAATCCACCCCTCGAGGATGAATCCGTAGGTTCACGCCGCGACGCTGCTGCCGAAGGAATGGCGTTGGCCAACGAGCTTTTTCAAGACAACCACCAATCTTTGATTTTCCTTAACTCGCGGCGCGGCGTGGAGCTCGCTTTGCGCTCCCTGCGAGAAAGCTTGCCCACAGCCCAAGGCATTGAAGCTTATCGCAGCGGCTATTTACCTCAAGATCGGCGTTGGATTGAACAAGGATTGCGCGAGCAATCCAACCGCTTGGTGGTAACCACCAGTGCCCTAGAGCTTGGAGTGGACATCGGAAGTGTCGAAGCCGTCCTCCAAATCGGGTACCCTGGATCAGTCACCGCCCTTCATCAGCGCTTCGGTCGAGCCGGGCGGAAGGGACAAGCCGCTCTGGGAGTCCTGATCGCTTCAGACAACCCCCTTGATCAATACTTTGTTTACCACCCTGAAGAGGTGCTTGAGCGTCCCCCTGAGAAAGCCATCCTGAATCCTAATAATCCCGTCATCCTGTACCATCACCTCCAATGCGCTACCTACGAGAAACCTTTCCATGAGGGTGAAGCCTTTGGTTCACTTGAATGGGATGCAATCGCCCCCTACCTTGAGGCTTTATCTCAACACGGCCATTTGTTTGCAACCACTAACCGTTTTATCTGGATGCGCAGTACCCAACCCCATCGTGAGATCTCCTTACGAGGCAGTGCTTACCCCACCATCCGGTTAATCTCACAAGATCACCGGCAAACTGCTCTCCTAGGCGAGATAGATTATGAAAGCGCTTACTGGATGGTGCATCCAGGTGCGATCTACCTGCACCGGGGAGAGACATACCGCGTGGAAGATTTTAATCTGGACGCAGGGCAAGCCCTGCTTACTCCAACCCTAAGTGCCTATTACACTGAACCGCTTCTTGAGACCGAAATTACTGCTCACCAAGCATGGAAATGGCAGAACTTTAAGTGGGGTCTCCATGCGTGTGGTGAACTCAGCCTTTCAACCCAGGTAAAGGGCTACCAGAAGCGTCAGTGGGCCAACCACACAATACTGGAGCAAGTCCCTCTTAATTTACCCCCTCTGACGCTTCAAACAACAGGGTACTGGATAAGCCTAAATTCACATACAGTGAAACATTTGGCTAGCCAAGGACTATGGACGAATTCCCCTAACGACTACGGTCCTAATTGGGAACAACAACGCCAACGCGCTCGTGCACGGGATCATTATACCTGCCAACAATGCGGTGCAAAGGAAAACGGGAAACCCTTTCATGTTCACCACCGTATCCCATTTCGCCGTTTTTCAACCCCCGAGGAAGCCAACCGTCTTGAAAACCTCGTGACCCTTTGCCCACGCTGTCATCGTCGTCTGGAGAGGGCTGTCTGGATTCGCAGTGGCCTAGCAGCCCTGCGACACCTCCTACACCACCTCGCGCCCCTCTTTATCCTCTGCGATCTCAGCGATTTGGGATCATTTGTCGAATCCCACTCTACGCTAAGTCAACGTCAACCTACAATCGTGTTCTACGATACCTTCCAAGGTGGATTAGGATATGCTCCCCAATTCTTTGAAAATTTTGTTCCCTGGCTACAAACTGCCTATGAAGTAGTGACTCGCTGCCCATGTAAGAACGGCTGTCCAGCTTGCGTTGGCCCTGCTCCCGAGCAGGGCAGTGGCGGCAAAGCTGAAGCCCGAGCCATTCTACAGGTCCTATTAGAAGCCCAATAAGAAGCGCCATGGACAATGAATTGATCAAGCGCCTGGAAACCCTTGGAGTACGTCGCGGTTTGTCCGCCAAGAGCCCTCGGGTGCACCTACCCTCTCCTTCAAAAAGAAGCATTGAGGAAGTACTTCCAGAGGGTAGGTTCTGGCCCGACCATTCACGCTCTATCTTTATACTGGATCACGTTTACCCAGCCAATTTCCAGCACGGGAATAGATCTCTTGAAATGCCCCCAGAGGAACAGGTTTACCCCGGCCTTTTCAACGGCGGCTTAGAGACAGACCACGAGGGCTTGCTCTTTCTTGATGTAGAAACCTCCAGTCTCAGCCCCGGCTCAGGTAACCTAGTTTTCCTGGTTGGCTTGGGTCACTGGACTCCTGAAGGGTATCATTCCCACCAGGTGTTCCTTAATGACCCCACTGAGGAGATCTCCTTTCTAGCCTATCTGGATAACTGGATCAACCGCTTCCCGGTTCTGGTCACATTCAATGGGCAGGCATTTGACCTACCAGTACTCCACCACCGCTTCCTTATCAATGGTCTCCGATCAGAGATCCTCAAAAAAACGCATGTGGATATACTACACTTTGCTAGGCGGCTCTGGCACAAACGTTATCCATCACGACGCTTAGCCTTTCTAGAGAACGAAGTCCTGGGCTTCATTCGGGGTCAGGATGAAATTCCCTCTTGGATGGTGCCCGAAATTTACCAGAATTACCTGTTCCAGGGTAAAAACGACCTTCTCCCAGGGGTCTTTTACCACAATAAAATGGACATTGTATCCCTCGCAGGTCTTTTTGTGTTTATCGAATCCTTATTTCAACAGCCAGATTGGGATCTTTTCTCAGCAGATGAGGCATATGCACTGATACGCGAAATGGAACGCCACAGGCACGAGCGACTCATTCGATTTCTACACGAATTAATTCAAACTCCACGGTATTCCGATGATCCCAAAGCCGCCCCCCTGTGGTTACTGATTGGGCGCATCTATATACGTCATGGGTGGACCTCTGAAGCTCTGCAATGCTGGGATAAAGCAGCCGGTCTGAATTCCATAGAGGCTTGCCTAGAACTTTCACAATACTATGAACGCGAGCAACGCGATTATAGCACAGCATTAGTCTGGCTAGACCGCGCGATTGCCATCCTGGATACCAGCCCTTCCCCCAAAGAAAAGCAACGTTTTGGTGCCCTATCACGCCGCCGTCTCAAATTACTCACCCAATTTGCCCGGAGGTCACATGCCACGTGAGGATGCAGAGCGCTGGAATATTCGTTACCGCACCCTTATTCAAGCTCCTGATCTGGATCGTCCTCGAGATTTGCTGGTAACCTTTGCTGACCTGCTTCCATCCTCGGGTTGGGCATTAGATCTGGCAACTGGCTTGGGTGCTAACGCCATCTTTTTGGCACAACGGGGTCTGACAGTCGTGGCTATAGATATTTCCTGGACAGCCCTACAATTCGTCCACCGGCGCTGCCCGTCTCTTTGTTTGATTTTGGCCGACCTCACTGAGCATCCCCTTCCCCCCATGGAATTTGATGTGATTCTCAACTTTTACTATCTGGAACGCTCACTTTTCCCACAGTTCTATACCCACCTTAAACCAGGCGGGTGGTTGTTCATTGAAACTCTGACCGAAGGTATGGACAAACTTTTTCCCGGACAAATTGCTCCTGCCCATTTACTCAAAGAGGGCGAGCTTTATGAAACGTTCAAACACTGGAAAATTATTTACTATAATGAAGGTATCACGCAAGGGCACTCAGGTTTGAAGGCTGTAGCAAGCCTAGTCGCCCAACGCCCGAGTTAAACCCATGGAGAACCTTGTGATCGAATCCCCTCTTTCTCAACTGCGCAAGGAGATCATTCACCAGAAAACGGCTCACCTGGATGAGCCGTCCCACTGCCCATTATGTATCCGAGCCTATGAGCAGTTTCAGGCCTATGCTGCTTTTGTGACACAGCATAGCATTGAAGCCCTTCAAGGCAACCCTCAGGCCGAAAATTATCCTCATTGGAAAGACCTTGAAGAGGCTATGGAAGAGCTCAGAGCTTCATTGGCCCCTGAGGACATGCGATTCTATCGCCTTTTGCAGAACGCCAAACAACGGCTAGATACCATACTGGCACTGATCCACACAATCGCTCAGGAAGGTAAATCATGAGCCCATCGGAATCCACTCCTTATGAAGAGGTATACCGCGCAAACGGCCGCCTCCACGCCGACATCATCCGCGGATTTCTGGAAGCCGCAGGCTTCAATGTGTTGCTTTATCAAGAGAGTGCAGGCGCGGTCTACGGGTTGACAGTTGGGCCCTTGGGTGAAGTCCGGGTACTTGTGCCTGCAGAGCAAGCCCCTGAAGCACGGGCACTTCTTGCCGCCATGGATCGCGGTGATGCCCCCGCTCTTAATAATAACGACACCAATTTAGATGAATCAGCCTCAGATCTTGAATCATTCCATTAAGTAAATTGGTTCAAGCGACCGATCAATATACAAATTGTATAAAGATGCAATTGCTTGTGTTATTAGTCCCGGATAGCCATTTCCAATGGCGTTTTCATCTATACGCACTATGGGCAACACCCCCCGGCTACTACTAGTGATGAATGCCTCGTCAATCGTCCCAATGTCATTGATCTTTAGGGGGCAAAAGAGTATCGGAAACCCTGCGCGCCGAGCAATGTCAATGACCATTGAACGCGTCACACCTGGCAGTACACCTTCACCTGCTGTAAGGATTTGAGCCTTCTTTACAGCAAAGAAATTGCTCGATAAACCCTCCAATATTTCTCCATATGCGTTGATCATTAAGATCTCATTAATCCTGGGATGCCGTTTTAAGTCTTGTTCGCGCAGCGCAACCGTCTGGTAAATAAATTGACTGGATTTAGCTTCTGGCTGCTCACGGGTTAGAAAGCGAGTGACCGCCCAGGCGCCTTCTTTGTAAAGCCAATCCGCTGGAACAACCAATGATTCAACGAAAATATAACATCCTAACCCATTCTCAGCCACAGGTACTAACAAGCGCACCCGATAATCCCCACGGTTGCTAGCAGGGTTAATTGCGGTGTAAACACCCAATCGAATTGCCTTCCGAGGCAAGCGTATAGAATACCCTTGCAAACATAGTGTTTTTTCTAGACGCTGAAAATGGGGCTCCAGTGGCAGTACATGAAACCCTCGATATGTGCGAAACGTGGTGTAGGCCCCTGGAGGAAACTCAAGGGTAATCGCATCCAGCGTTCCCTCTTTCGGCCCCAAATCCTGCAATTGCAGCGTATTAAAATCCAAGAACCAGCGCGAAACCATCCCCATAGTCAACAAACCCCGAAGACTAAATTGGTTTTATTATAGTGCTAATTCTTTCCAAGGGTCTGGGATGGCTTCATACGTGCATAATCTTCCGGAGTATCTAAATCCTGAATCACACTCGGTGTATCCACCACCAAGTAGTCAATTTCATTAGCGTGAAGGGCAAGAAAGTCTCGCAGAGTTTGCCCTGCAGATAACTCAATAAGGTCGTCCCACAACCGCCGATCTACCAACCAAGGATGTCCACGCCGCATTTGATAACTTGGCACGATCAGCATTGGCTTCCGTTCGGCATACAGATTGAGTAACCGGGAAATCACGTCTTTCTGGATTTGGGGTTGATCCCCCAAAACAATTAATGCGGCATCAAAGTCTTGCGGTAGGTTTTTTAGCCCAATCTTCAGGGATGAAATCATCTCCCCTTGTGAAAAATCAGGATTGTGGACTGAATGAACAAGAAAGGGCAGTGCTCTTAATAAATTCTCTACTTGCTCACGATACCCCCCTGTAACAACCCAAATGTCTTCCACCCCCCCTTCGCGTAACGTAACCACCACCTGCTCTAAGACTGTACGTTCCCCCCAAGGCAACAAAAGTTTCGGAGCCCCCATCCGCCGCGAAAGCCCGGCGGCCAAGACCACTGCACCAATCTTAACCCGCGCTCCCATACCTTTTTCGCTCCATTTTCTGAACTTGATCCCAATCCACAGGTTGGTCAATATCCAATAAGATGCGTTCGTCTGCCCATTCTAAAGGCAAAACCGGGAATTGACCAAAAATGGCTCGGCCTCCTACATCGCCCTGCAACTGTGACAACGCAGGAAACGTCACACGGTCAAACAACACTGGATTGGCGCGCTGCCCCTTAACAAAGGGGGCCACAATCGGCGCCAAAGTGTACGCGTGTCTCTCTCTCAAGGCATGAATGAGGTCTGTAGAAAGATAGGGTTGATCGCTCAACAGAAAAAATGCGGCACCAGTGTTGATGGGCAATGTCTCAAGGCCACAAATCACTGAGGTTGAAACTCCTTCTTGCCATCTGGAGTTCACCACAATCTGCACCGGCAGGTTAACTAGGGCCTGCTGAATCGGCTCGACCAAGGCACCAACCACCACAATTACCGGGGAAAGATGCGCTTCTAAAGCCGTCTCTGCTACCTTTCGAACAAGAGGTTTCCCTTTCCAGGGTAACAATTGCTTGGGGACCCCCAACCGCTGGGATGCTCCTGCTGCCAAAACGATACCTGCAACAGGCTCGTGGACAGCAATAACGGCATCCAAACCGCCGCGAATAACGTTACCTAATACAATGCTGTCGTAGGCTTGGTGAAGGCAAAACAGATTTTGTAAAAGCATTGTTTGGTCTTCGAAAGCGCATTCATCCCACTGATTCAAAAGAACAATCCGCCTTGCATTACCCGGAATATTCTTTAGGCCACCTTGAGGGTGCAAGAGATACTTGATCAAGGTAGACGATGTTACCGGCTGCCCCATCGCTAGCCCCGTTCGCTGACCAAAAATCTCGGGGCGGAACACCGTTACATCGCTCAAAGGCTTACCCACCCCCGAAAGACCACACACCACAACCACCATATCCACCCACTCAGGAATTGGGGGCTCGTGTTCTGCAGGCGCTTTAAGCGGACGCATCCGCGATCCATCGGCTTCGATGATGACTGGGAGGTGCAATCTTTCAGCATGGTAACAAATTCGTTCCAGCAAAGTTGGTGAAGGCCCAATCAGTCGCCCGTTCCCTTGCTCTATACCAGTGATCAGAGTCACCCCCTTCCCCAATGAAGAAAAAACCGTATCCACTTCTTCAAGAGACCTAACAACAACGTGACGATCGGCCAGTGACGCTTGGTGGCGTCCCAAATGAGCACTATTTGTAACAATTACAGGGCCTTCCAGAGACCTGGCTAGAGCAAACAGCGCGGTTGTTTTACCTCCCGATCCAACGAGCGCCACTTTGGAACGACGGGTCGCCCTTAGAGCACGTCCTATATCCATGACCAGCCATCATCACCATAAAGCACAGATCTCAGAGATGGCACCGAAAGAATAGCCGCCAAAGCCGCCCCACCGATGGCCAAAGATTTGTCCGAAACCAAATAACAGTATTTCGGATTCCTCCGCGGATCGAGATCCCCGATTTTCATCCCTTGAGTAACATGCAGACCATTTGCCACCAACCCTCGAATCACACCATCAAAAGGTGCGCAGACCTCACCACCGTTCACCTTTGCAATAAGCTGACCTTGCTTGACTACATCCCCGATGTCGACATAGGCTTGCAGAATACCCTCAACCGGCGCTCGTAACACCCGTTGTGCATCATAGCCGCCTACGCTTTCGGGAATACCTGTATCTGGCTCGGTGCTCCCTTCCCAATAAAGGCGCCCTAGAGTATGTCCGCGCATAGACTCGATGACAACGTGGCAATCATGACCGGCCACAAAGCCGGGGCCAATTCCAATAACCAAAGGTGCAGCAGGATGAGGCAGATCCGAACCCTTTTTGGTCAAACGCGCATCCACAAGCACATGTGGCTTAAACCAGATCCGTGCCCTTGCTTCTGGATCCACAACTACCGGTACTTCACCCTGCATAAAACATTTATAGGCTTCATCCGCAGTGAAAACTCGCCGCGCGCGAATCTCTTCAACGTGCGTCTTGCCAGCATAAATGGCTTCCGCAAAAGCCACCTTTCGTCGTACCACCAAGGGCTTTTCTAATTCAGTGACCAAAACCCAAAAACCCGCCTGGTGCAACCGCATCACCACGCCACTTCCTAAATCACCACCACCACGCACCAAAACCCGTAACGGCATCAGCAGATAACCTTACCTTAATCTGGAATCTGGGGGATGGGAGAAATCCATCCTCCAGATCGCTATTTGGTCTGCAATCCTTGGCAAACACGTTCAGGTGTATAGGGAAAAGCATCGTACCATGTCCCGGTTGCGTAGCGCAAGGCAGCGGAGACAGCCGGTGCTAATGGCAAGTAAGGCATCTCAGCCATTCCACGCGCTCCCCAAGGTCCAATAGGATCAGGATACTCAACAATGAGTGACTCAACCTTCTCTGGGATATCCAACACGGTAGGGATCAAATATGTTGAAAGGGTCTTGGTCAATACCTGTCCTTCTTGTATGATAAAGTTCTCTAGTAAAGCATAGCCTGCCGCCTGTACCACGGCGCCTTCAATCTGCCCTTGTACTTGCTGAGGATTGACGGCTTTGCCCACATCATCCGCACACCAAACATTGATTAAGCGCATTTGCCCAGTTTCAAGATCCACTTCAACCTCAACCGCTTCAGCCACGTACCCATAGGCAAAATTGGGTTCTGATTTGCCTGTTTCAGGGTCAAACGGTGTCGTTTTAGGCGGACGGTATTGATAGACTGCACGAGCCGGTCGCTCCTCGTTGCGCCATTGCTCAAGAGCAAGCTGAGCCGCTCCTCGAATGGCGTTACCCGCCATGAAAGTCAAACGTGAAGCAGACGCACTTCCTGAATTAAGCGTATAGGCTGTATCCGAGGCCACCAGCGAGACTTTATCAAGCGGCAAACCCAGAGCCTCTGCCGCCATTTGAACAAAAACCGTGTGGGCTCCCTGCCCCACATCTGCACCCGCATGGTAGAGCGTAGCCTTCTCAATTTCAGCATTGCCTTCTAGCTCAATGATAGCCCAACAGTTTTCTGGTGCGCCGAATGAAAAACCCACGTTCTTAAAACCACACGCAAAACCAATGCTGCGACGTAGGTTAGGCGCACCCTCAACATTCCACACATATCCCGCTGGCCGCTGCCACCCTCGATCTGTTTTCTCCCATCCCGCTGCAAGCGCACAGGCCTCAACAACCTGCTTGATACTCACCCCCTTTGGGATAGGGGTTCCCACTGAAAGCAAATCACCCTCATCCAGCAGATTACGCATCCGAATCTCAACCGGATCCATTCCAAGGGCTTCCGCCAATTTGTTCATTTGGGACTCAGCCGCAAAGATGGCTTGGGGTCCACCAAAACCACGAAAAGCACCAGTAGGAATATTATTGGTGTAGACCGCGTAAGAATCCACCTTTACGTTTGGAATGTTGTAAGCACCGGTACAGAGAAGGGTCGCATTGCCTAAAACTTTTGTTGAAGTGTAAGCATAGGCGCCACCATCTGCAATCAACTCAACTTCGGCTGCAATGACTTTGCCCTCACGGGTAGCCCCCCACTTGGCCCGGATATAGTAAGGGTGGCGTTTATGGTGACCAATGATGGACTCTTCACGCGACCAGACAATTTTGACCGGACGGTTGATCCCACGCTGATGCAACCGCCAGGCAGCTAGGGCTAGTACAATCTGCACTGACATATCCTCGCGCCCACCAAACGCGCCACCTATCGCTGGGTAAATGACCCGCACTTGATCTTCGGGGAGGTTAAGCGCATGAGCAATCTGTTCGCGGTCTTCATGCGACCACTGTCCGGCCACCACCACGGTCACACGCTCTTCTTCGTCGATGTAAGCGACACCAGCTTCGGGTTGTAGATAGGCGTGTTCTTGAAACGGCGTCTCGTAATATCCCTCCACAATCACGTCGGCTTGGGCAAAAGCTTTTTCCACATCGCCCTTGCGGATCCGATAACGGCAAAACACATTGGATCCCTTGTCCGGATGAAGCAACGGAGCACCTTCTCGCATCGCCTCCCGCGGATCCGTCACAATTGGCAAATCCTCATAATCTACGCGAATAGCATGTAGGGCTTTCTCAGCAACAACCTCACTTTCTGCCACCACCAATGCTACCTGATCTCCAACAAAGCGCACTCGGTCGGCAAAAGGCTTGCTTGAACCAGGCCCACATAGAACAGGTTGATCAGGAATAATCAAACCATATTCGTTTACGGGCACATCCGCAGCCGTAAATACGGCTAACACCCCCTCAATCCTTAGGGCCTCTGACACATCAATTGCCTTAATGCGCGCATGAGGGCGATTGGCAAACAGAATTTTCATGTATGCTTGATTGGGAAAATTGAAATCGCCCGGATAAAGTGCCTCGCCCTTAACCTTGGCCACCGCGTCCAGTCGGGTCACCGATTGTCCAATGTAGGTGCTCATAGTGCATTCTCCTAAACTTGTTACCGCCGCTTCTTACTACGTTTCGGATAAGCAACGGGGGGTATATCAAGCGGTCCATACCGTGAAGGGCCAAACAGACGGTAAAGTACGTAAGTGATCAGCTGAAATAACGTGAAGATGATCAGCATCAATGCAATCGTCAAAATGATCTTCACATATAAAAGAGGATCGGCCCCTGGCGCCAGTAAATCGGCAGGGATCGCTACCCAACCCTGACGCGCATTTTCATCCAGGAGTACCAGCGCACCGAAGTAACCCAGCACCGGCGTAAGAATCATCAGCCCAAAGCCTACGCCTTGCCAAATGGGGTGCAGTTTCGAATTGGCTTCACGCTCATTCAACGACGGTTGACGTTTGTAGTCGGTATACTTACCCATCAAATCCCCTCTGCTTGTTGCTCCGCTGCGCGCTCAATGGCCTGAATGATCTTGTAATACCCAGTGCACCGGCACAAATTACCAGTGATAGCATACTGAATGTCCTCAACCGAGGGACGCGGCTTTTCCTCAAGCAATTTGACCGCTGACATAATGAATCCTGGGGTGCAGTAGCCACATTGTACAGCGCCTTCCTCCACAAAGGCCTGCTGAACAGGGTGCAATCGGTCATCGGTTGCAATCCCCTCAATGGTGCGAATCTCAGCGAGATGTGCCCGCACTGCTGGGACCATACAACTCATCACGGCCACACCATCCAGAAACACAGTGCAAGCGCCGCATTCACCCTCTGCGCACCCCTCTTTCGTGCCAATCAGGCCTGCTTCTTCTCGCAGCAGGCGCAGAAGGGTTTTATTTTGTCCTGTCGTGAATTCATAAACTTTTCCGTTGATGGTGGTCCGAATTGGAGAATCCGGCGCGTGAACAACAGTCTCTTGCAAAGTGCGGCTATTGGGTACCGCACTACCCCACAGCAACACCGGTGAAGCAGGCAAATTGCCATGTTCGCGCCCCTGAGCAATGGCCGCCAAGCCCCGCCGCACCAAAACGCCCACCATGTAACGCCGATACTCGGCAGATCCACGGATATCTGAGATGGGACGCGCAGCCTGCATGGCCAACTCAGCCGCGTATTGGATCGTCTCGACGTCTAAAGACCGTCCTACCAAGTAAGATTCAGCCTCATGAGCGTGGATGATAGTAGGAGCAACCGCCCCTAACGTGATCGCCGCCTGCTTCACTTGCCCCGCCTCAAGGGTTAGCACCATGGCCGCGTTAACCACCGAGATGGCTTGCGCTCGACGCAGTGCGTATTTCAGGAAAACACCACGTTGATTAGGTTTCAAGGCGGGGAATATAATATCCACCAGCATTTCGTCCGGCTCAAGTACAGTGCGCCTCACACCAGTGTAGAAATCCCGCAAGGCCACCACACGCTCCCCTCGAAGCGAGCGCAAACGCACTTTAGCCCCCAGCGCCATAAGTGGGGTAATGGTATCATTAGCCGGCGAAGCAGTGATCAGGTTACCGGCAATCGTACCGCGGTTGCGAATCTGCGGCGAGCCCACTTCCCAGGTAGCCTGGGCTAGGGGCAACGCATACTCCCGAATCAACTTGGAAGCCACACAGTGGTTATGAGTCACCAGCGGTCCCAGGTGAAGATTTCCGTCCTCATCCAGTATAATTTGATCCAGGTTAGGAATACGGGTTACATCAACCAGGGTTTCAATGCCTTTTCGAACCCCTCGCTCAATCTCCAAAATCAGATCGGTTGCCCCAGCCACTACCCGCGCTTTTTCACGTTTTTCAGCCAAAACCCGCAATACATCTTCCAACGAAGCCGCACTAACATACTGTCGCCACATAGGAATTCCTCCTTTGAATTAATTTTCTGCCATCCGCCGTCCATTACCACCATTCCGCAGCATAATGATTTCGGCCATGATGCTCACAGCGATTTCTTCGGGAGTCTCGGCATTGATCTCCAACCCAATCGGCGAAACCACGCGCTTAAGCGCCTCCTCCGAAACGCCGCGCTCCAGTAACGTTTTACGGGTAACGGCCCAACGTCGCTTTGAACCTATCACCCCAATATACGCCGCTGGGGTTTCTAAGAGAGAAGGCAAGCCTTCCACGTCAACAGCGCTACCTCGTGTGGTAAGAATGAGATAGGTTTGTGAGTGAATGCGCAGGTGCTGCGGCAGTTCAGCCATAGGAACCGGATAGAATTCATCGGCATCAGGGTTAAATTCAGGATTACAAAACTCAGGGCGATCATCACAAACAGCAACACGAAAACCAAGCCATTTTGCCAGATGGACCACCGCTTTGCCCACATGCCCACCCCCAATCACCACAATTTTGGGCTTGGGTAGGATTGGCTCCACGTAAACCTCCAGTTGACCGCCACAAACCCCAGGATCACCTCGCTTCGGATCCACCATATCATACCGTAGCAAGCGGGCTCGTCCATCTCGAATTGCCTCCAGGGCTTCTTTTATGACTCGGCTTTCCAGTTCACCACCGCCAACAGTACCGATAAAGTGGCCATCGGCATACACCAACATTTTACTGCCTTCGTGGCGAGGTGTGGAGCCCCGTGCATAAACAATAGTACACAGGGCTCCTGCCTCTCCCTTTTCAGCCAAATTAACGACTTCACGATAAATCTCAGCATCCATCGTTAGGCCAACCTCATTTCTGTCTTAACGCGCGCCAGACCTTCTCCGGAGTTAGCGGGTTATCTAGGATATCAGCACCACATGCATCCAGAACAGCATTTGCCACGGCAGGCGCCACCCCATCCATAGGGATCTCAGCCACCGCCTTTACTCCAAACGGGTGGGACGGTTCAAATGTCTCAATAAAGATTGTCTCTAATTTCGGCATTTCGTTAGCACGGAAGATATGGTAATTTACCCAATCCTTTTCGCGCGGACGCCCTTGTTCATCATACTTCAATTCCTCACACACGGCATAACCCAACGCCTGAGTCATCCCCCCCTCAATTTGGCCAGATGCCGTGATCGGGTTGACAATCACTCCCGAATCTACCGCCATCACCAAGCGATCAACCGTCACTACCCCTGTCTCAATATCCACGGTCACTTCAGCAAACTGAGCCGCAAAGGGAGGGGGAGCAACAGGCGATACGTGGGAGCCAATACCCATAATCTGCTCCTGATCGGTATGATGGAGACTGTTCAGAGCAATTTCCTCCATGGTAACGTAACGACCATCAGGCGCCATGGCTTTGCGATCAACCAGGCGAATTTCTTCCGGTTTGACTTCAGCATGACCGTCGCCACGCTGGTTGAGCATTTTTGCCGCCCGCATCCGTATTCGTTCCGCTGCCTGCTGCGCGGCTTTAACGACCGCTGCGCCGGAGATATAGGTTGTACTGGAAGCATACGCACCTTTATCAAAGGGGGTGAAGTCGGTATCGGAGGAGTACACAATAATATCTTCAACCGGCACGCCTAGTACCTCCGCAGCCATCTGCGCCAACACGGTATCTGAACCGGTTCCCAAGTCAGTAGCTCCAACCATCAAGTTAAATGACCCATCGTCATTCATCTTAATTGAGGCCCCACCCATGTCCAGATATGGGATAGCCGTCCCCTGCATGACCATCGCCACCCCAATACCTCGACGCAAATGAGGTTTTCCAGGTACCTGATGCCACTCCGGATTACCATATTTCTGATCCCAGCCAATGATGGCTTTGCCTTGAGCGACACACTCTTCTAACCCCACAGTATGAATGATCTCCGGCCGCGGTTCACGCCCCTCGCTCCACGCTGTACTGAACGGGTGTAATTCACCCGCTCGAATGGCATTCTTCAAGCGAAACGCAATAGGATCCAACCCCAAGTCACGGGCAATGCGCTCCATGTGACGTTCCACCGGCCAGAAACCTTGCGGTACTCCATAACCACGGAAGGCTCCCGAAGGCATTTTATTGGTATAAACCACGTCCGCATAGAAACGAATATTTGGGGCTTTACGATATTCCCCGTCACCTACATACAGCGCCATCGCCTTATGGCCCGTGTTTCCGGTAACGGTCAATCCATGACTACCGTAAGCACCGGTATCACTCAACACATACATTGCATTCGCCGTAATCGTACCATCCAGCTTAACGCCAGTTTTCATTCGTATGCGCATGGGATGGCGTGACCGTGCTGCCGTAAACTCTTCTTCGCGGGTGTAAACATACATGACCGGGCGGCCCGTGGCAATAGTCAAATGAGCCGCAACGTCTTCGATTAAAACCTCTTGTTTACCTCCAAAGCCGCCACCAATGCGTGGTTTGATCACCCGAATTCGCTTGACAGGTAGCCCCAGAACGGGAGCCAAAATTCGCCGTACGTGGAACGGTACCTGCGTGCTAGTGCGGATGACCAGCCGATCATTCTCATCCCAATAAGTTATCACCACATGGGGTTCAATATGGGATTGTTGTACCTTGGGAACTTCATATTCAGCTTCGTAGATGCGATCCGCTTCTTGAAAACCTTTTTCTACATCCCCAATGTCAATCCGTATCCGGGCTGCCAAGTTACGTTTTGGATCGGATTCTCCAAAGTTTACATAATCAGGTTCATCATGGATAATGGGAGCCCCTTCTTTTAAGGCATCCGCTGGATCCAAAATTACCGGCAAGGGCTCATACTCAACGTCAATGAGTTTGAGAGCCTTTTCCGCGATTTCCTCAGTCTCTGCGGCAACAAAAGCTACCCGATCCCCCACAAACCGCACTTTCTCATCCAACGAGAAGGTATCTAATGGGCCAGGAATGGGATCTGATTGGCCAGCTGTCGAATAGGGAACGCGTGGAATGTCCTTGTAAGTTAATACCGCTGCAACACCCGGAAGGGCTCGTGCCTTTGACACATCAATATGCTTGATGCGCGCATGCGCAACCGGGCTGTGCAAAACTTTGGCAATCAGCATGCCCCGCATCTCAATGTCGCCAGCAAACGCTGGTTTGCCCTGCACCAGTTTAATAGCATCCACCTTGATTTCTGGCCTACCCACACGCTGCATGGCTTGCCGCTCTGGATGCATGACTGTCCAAATGCGTGGCATCACTTGGGTACGCACCATGGGTGAGGGTGAGGACCCCAACTTAGGCTCCACAGTTGGCACGTCATTGGTCAGACCAGGCCACTCCGTCGGGAAGGCCAGGGTTTCAACTTCATCTATAGGGGGGACTTGCTCACCACGCAAAATGGCAGCAGCGCGCAAAATCGCTTGCACCGGTTTTAAGTACCCCGTACATCGACACAGTACCCCTGATATGGCTTCGCGAACTTCTTCCTCGGTCGGGTTGAGATTACGATCTAAAAGCGACTTGGCGGCAAGGGCAATTGCAGGGGTACAATAACCACATTGAATGGCCCCACTCTCCACCAACGCCTGCTGAATGGGGTGTAATCCTTCTGTTTTACGCCATCCCAAGTCAGGGTGTTTCCCCATTCCTTCAATCGTTTCGATACGATGACCATCGGCTTGAGCAGCCAACATTACGCACGTATTAACAGGTACACCATCTAACACTACTGCACAGGCACCACACTCCCCATGCTGACACCCACCATCTTTTACGCCGTAATAACCATGACGGCGCAGAGCATTTAAGAGAGTTTCATGGGGGGGCACTTGCCACTCATGCTCGATACCATTGATCCAAAGTCTGATTTGCATGGCTCCCTCCTTCATTTCTAAAACGCAATTAAGCATCGCTTTAATAGGACCTGGGCGACATCCTGACGATAGACAGCACTAGCCCACTCATCCCCCGCATTCTGCAGCATCGCACCTAGCGCCATTTGTGCACCGCTGGCATCCGGACCGTCTATAACTAAAGCGGGAGCTTTACCAAACCCCCCAACTACTACCCGGGTTCGTCCCGAAGGCCACTTGGCTACGGCAACCAGGAGAATAGGTCGATCTTCTGGGGTGCGAGCCACATACTCGTATTTTAGTTGGGCGTTATTGGTAAGGCGAATTTCGGTGATTAATCCTTTATTTGCAGAGCGTACATCCCGGAGCGCCAAAAAGTCCCCTAGGGACTCCTGCTTTTCTCCCGGCGCCCAAATTAACACAGCATCCAGAGCCAGAAGAACAGTTAGTAAGTGCGAACGACCATCGCCACTCACAATGCTCCCCGCTACTGTAGCACGTTGACGCAAATTATAGGTGGTCTCTTTACGAGCAGCCAAAGATAACTCAGGCTGAAGACCCTCATAATCTGCCAACTGTTGCAAAGTGACGGTGGCACCAACTCTCACTATATTGCCCTGAGAAACAATTTGATTCAAACCCAGGTCTTGGAGATCTACAACGGCGCAATCAGGCTCTTTCATACGGCTAACTGTGACCCCACCTCCTAACGGAATGGTAAGAGGCTGGGAACGTTGCAGTAACGCTACTGCTTCCTCTAGCGACTTTGGGCGATAATACTCAATGATCATGGCCTACCCTCCTTTTGAGGCCACCCGGAAAAAAACCAGGTGGCCTTTCTGTTGAAACCGAGATTAGATCTGAGCAAAGGTGTCAATGAGAAGTTTGTAGTCGCCACCAACCGGATACAGAATTGGGCAGGTTGCACCCGTATTGAGGTACTCCTTGACTTTAGCCCTGGCTTCTTCAGGTGTGCCTGAAGCCGTGATGCGGTAAATGAGGTCTTCCGGCACCAAGTGTTTGGCCTTTTGAATTTGCTCATGAGTGGCCGGCCATCCCAGGATGCTTTGTATCTCCGCCACCACATCCGGCGAAACCCCTGAGGCTTTGGCAATATGGGGTTGCTGCGCCAGATACTGGCATAGGAGCTCACGAGTTGTATCAATAGCGCGGTCATGATCCGGATCCACCGAACACACAATCAACTGCGGACGATCCAGGTCATCCACGCGCCGGCCTGCCTTCTTCGCACCCTTATCCAGAAGTTCCATTGCGCGGTAGTTGTACTCTGGGGGGACACAATAATTTAGTACTACCCCGTCCGCAATCTCGCCCGCCAGTTCCATCATTTGATCGCCCGTTGCGCCAATCATAATCGGCACGTTGCGTGGCTCACGTCGGCCATGCACCACATCCAGTTCAATCCCTTCAACGTGGATGAATTCGCCATGGAAAGTAACCCGCTCCATATTAAGCAACCGGCGTAGCACTGTCACCGTTTCACGCATGGCTACTAGCGGCTTCCTCCGTTCAATACCCACATTTCGTGCAAGCGGATCCCACCAGGCCCCAATCCCGCAGATGATACGGTTGGGCGCCAAGTCGTCCAAGGTAAGAAAAGTAGCTGCTAGCAAGCCGATATTCCGGGTCCAGTTGTTGATTACGCCCGAGCCGATCTTAATTCGCTCAGTGACCGCCGCATAGGCTGCCATTGGCACAATTGCATCCCGCACCAGGCGGCTTTCCGCTTGCCAGACGGCTTCAAACCCCCGCTGTTCGGCATAGCGGACAAATTCCAACCCTTCGCGCAGATCATGGGCATCTTGTAAATATAATGCTACACGTTCCATGGTTTCCTCCTGGGGATATTTTATAGAACAAGTGGGGTGGAGTGAAGTTGACGCCAGTGCTCCAGGTCCTCGGGCCAGTCAAGGTCGAACGCAACGGAGGGAAGATCTAACGTTCGCACCTCCAACCCCTTCTGACGCGCCTGGCGACAATGCGCTTCATAAGAATTGCTACCAAATTGATAGTCTAAAGCGCCTGGCGGCCGCACTAGTAAGGCGTTGGTCCCATGGCGATGGCGATCAGGCACAATCACAATGCCGCGCTCAAACGGGGCTACTCGCAAGATAGTCTGCACATCCTCCGCGGTGATCAACGGCAAGTCCACCGGAAGAATCAACACCTCACTTGCCGCGTAAATTTCGGCCATGGCCGTTGCTCTTCGCAAAGCCAGATTTAACCCAGTGCGACCATCTTCTTGCAGGGTACGGGCACGGTACTGCCGTGCAGCAGCAAGGATGGACGAATCGCGACTGACCACCAGAATCTCATCAATAGTCCTAACTTCTTGAAGCACCTGAAGCAAGTGCATGTACAACATTTGGTTCAGAAGCACCCGTTCATGCTGAGATAGAACAGTTGCCAGCCGTGATTTGCCCTGATAGATTGGTTTAACCGGCACAATCGCCCATGTGCTCATAACGCAGAAGTCTCCACTACTTTTTGCCCAAAAGCAATCACTTTTCTAGCCAGTCGAATGCGGTCTTGTATATTACGCATTACAATATCAGTAACTTCTGGTATTATACTGAGCCGCCGGATTTCGTCAGCCCACACCGCATCAGAAACATCCACTAAAATCCCGCGCAAAAGAGGTTGATAAAAGTGAGCAATTGCAAGTGGGCTTGGCTGCCATCCTAGTTCACGAAACATTTTCGCGGCCGGGCCTTTCAAGGCTTGCCCTCCCACGAGAGGTGAAACAGCCACCACCACTTTATGCATCAGTGTTTCCCGCACCCCCGGAAGAGCCAGAATGGGTCCAATACTGACCCATGGGTTCGAGGGACAGATTACAACCAGATCTGCCCTTCGAAGTGCCTCTAAAACACCGGGCGTAGGTTGCGCCGTTTCGCTACCTACAAACCGAAAGCCCCTAACCTCGGGCTGACACTGCCGGGCCACAAAATAATCTTGAAATCCAAGTTCAATCCCCTCCTTTGTCAGAACGACAGTAGAGACAGGATCGTCGCTCATGGGCAACACCTTTACCTTTACCCCCCACGCCTGACAGAAGGCGGTTACTACCTCAGAGAGGCGCTCTCCTTGCTGCAACCGACGGGTTCGCTCCAGGTGAGTCGCCAGATCGCGATCCCCTAAACGGAACCACGTTGGCCCCCCTAGTCGCTCAATTTCGCCCATGACCACCCAGGTGTCTCCCGCCCGCCCCCACCCAGTTTCTGGATTGGCTAATCCCGCTAACGTATAACAAATAGTATCCAAATCAGGGCTGATGTGTAGCCCAAAGTGGTGGAAGTCATCCCCAGTATTAACAATTACGGTCAGGTTCTCAGGTTGCACACACTGAGCCAGCCCATCCACCAACTTCGCTCCGCCAACTCCGCCTGCCAGGGCTACCACCTTCATAATCGCTACCCTACCGGAATAAGTCCTGCTCTTCAGGACGGCGTAATTCAGAGAAAGACGATTCCCGTAATGGATACGGGAATCCCCTCACATGGACAACTGGGGTTCCCTCATCTGCCTGTCCCATGATCAATGAGGCCGCCGCCGCCAGTTCATCTGCCGCAGCCACTTGAGTGACTCTCAATTGATAGCCGAACAGATCCGCATGCCCTCGCAGATCCACCAACGCTGGTACACCTGCCACACCGATGCACACTCCCACAGTACCCAACCGCCATGCCCGCCCATGCGAATCGATAATTAGAACCCCAATAGCAACCCCGCTGCGCTGCTCCAAGTGTTTTCGAATCCGCTGAGCGGAAGCATCTGGATTTTCAGGCAACAGTAACACCCATTCCTCTGGGTTGCCATAGGGGCCTTCTACATTGGAGTGGTCAATACCCGCATTGGCACAAACAAACCCTAATCGGTGCTCGACAATCAGCGTTCCCGGCCGGTGACGCAGGACCTGACGGCTCTCACGTAACACAAGTTCAACAAATCGTTCATCCTTGTCAGCAAGACGAGCCAGTTCAACCGCCCGCGGTGAAGGTGTTACCTCACTCAGGTTTACCAGGCGCCCCTCGGATTTTGATACAATTTTTTGGGCGATCACCACAATGTCCCCGGCCCGCAAGACAATCCCATTTTCGAGCAGAGCCCGCCACAGGATCTCGCCCAAATCGTCACCAGGGCGAATCAATGGAATATCTTGCAGAGGGGTTAGTACCAAAGGAGCGCCCATATTACATCTTCTACTTACTTGGGTCGTGGTACACCCGTGATGCGAATCCCGGCCGACTGGACACCAAATTGTTTGTTCAACCCAATCAAAATTGAGGTTAGCCCCTCAACTACCACTGCATTTTCTGTGGGACCAGCATTCCAGCCCACCAGACCCGCATCTCGTACCAGCCCCAACACCACCTCACGGGCCTCTTTGTTCCCACCGCACACCAACACATCGCACTCTATTGGCTCATCATGTAGCAAATGCTCGTAAGAGATGTTTTGAAAGGCCGCTACCACCTGCACATCTTCGCCTAGAATGCGTTGTGCTTCCATAGTGGCACTGCCATCTGGCGGCATCTGGACCCGAGTAACTTTTGGTGGTACCAGAGGCACTGTAACATCAACGACAATTTTGCCCTGAACAAATGGTTTGATGAATTCACACATCTCGCGATGGGCTGCATAGGGCACTGTCAGGACGACAATGTCACCGCTTTGAGCTGCCTGCTCATTGCTCATTCCGACCACCAGTTGATCGGACGTTCCTAACAATTTGTTCACTTCTTCGGCTGCCGCCTGGGCTTTGCCCTCCTGTCGCGATCCGATGATCACACGATGTCCAGCACGCGCCCAGCGAAAAGCCAGTCCCTTGCCCTCCTTGCCAGTTCCCCCAATAATCGCAATAGTTCGAGACGTTCGTGCTTCGTCCATCTCATCATGCTCCTGGAATGAAGTTAGAACAGAGTTTGATAGCGTTCCCAGATTCGCGGAGCTAATTGTCGCGCTTCGTAAGTAATTTTTTCTACATCCAACGTCAGCAGCTCGCGATCTCGCATCAGCACCTTGCCTGCCACCATGGTCGTGGTGACCATGCTTTCATGGAACCCAAACACAATATGCCAAGGTAAATTGTCAGGGGTTATAGGGGTAAAGGGATGATAATCCACAAAAATCAAATCCGCCTGTGCACCTGGTGTAATCACACCAATCGGACCACAATTGAACTGCTGTGTGGCTAGCGTAGCATTATTGTAGATAGCCATCTTGACAATATCTGTTGCAGGCATGCGACGTGGATCTAAATGCCATAATTTATGGGCCAGATATGCTGCCTTCCATTCTTCCCACATCGCATTAGAAAAACCATCATTACCCAAGCCGACTTTTACTCCGGCCCGCAACATACTTTCCGTCATTGCCATACCCACGGCATTATTCATGTTGGAGCGCGGCTGATGCGTAACCCAAGTGCCTGTCTCAGCCAGTAGATTAATCTCGCGCACATCCACATGAACCGCATGAACCACAATAGACTTCGGCCCTAAGATACCGTGGCGATGCAGACGATCTACGACGCGTTCTCCGTATTTATGAAGACTATCATACTCATCCACCGGATGCTCGGCCACATGGATATGAAACCCTATCTCTTCGTCACCTACCCGCTCGCGGCATGTTTGCAAAGTGGCCTCACTTAATGTCAACGAAGCGTGCAGTCCAAACATTGCCGCCAACCGCCCGTTAAGGGGACGTTCACGTTTGACATAATCAATGAAACGAAGATTCTCCTCAATACCGGCCTGAGCGCGTTCTGGCCCATCACGGTCGGTCACCTCATAGCACAGTGAGGCCCTCACACCACTTTCCTCGACTGCACGCGCGATATCATCCAATGAGCCTGCAATGGCATTTGGAGAGGCGTGGTGATCAATCAAAGTAGTTGTACCATGGCGTATGGCATCCACCAAGCACACCAGCGCAGAGTAATAGACTGCCTCATGAGAGAGCGATTTATCCAATGACCACCATAATTTTTCCAGAATCTCGGGAAAATCGGCAGGTGCCGGTCCAGGAATTGCTAGGCCACGCGCAAAGGCACCATAAAAATGAGTGTGTGCACAAATGTTTCCAGGCATCACATACTGGCCTTTGGCATCTAGGCGCTCTTCCTGGGGATACTTAGCCAACAAGGTCTGGGTTGGACCAATCTCACGGATTCGATCCTGTTCGATATAAATGGCGTGGTTTTCAAGAATACGATTAGGGGTTTCCCAGGTTATAAGAGTGCCGTTTGTGATTAACATAATCACCTCACACAGATCAAATTAACAAAGGCGCCCGTGGTCTAGTCATGTTCACGGGCGTCAAAGAAAAATACAGGCTTATCAGAGGAATAGGAAGGGGAAAAGAGTACAAACGAGTGAAAACACAGACTCATTGGATCGGTGGACCTTTCCCGGCGGCACTTTTCGACGGGCTATTGGGATTGCCCGACGCCAGTCAAGCAGCGCTTGAACTGACCACCGATTCCTGCATATATTTTAGCACAAATCCAAAGCGAGGGAAGTGTTTTTTGTCTTACAATTTCAGTTATAATCGGCTTATCTTGATGGCACGCAGGAGTTTTAACATGATGTCTGACAAAACCCAAGCTCTACACTACGTTGACAACCATCACCAAGCTTTTCTCAATGCCCTAAAGGAACTTGTGAGCATTCCATCCGTCTCCACCGACCCGAATCACAAAGAGGATGTGATCCGGGCAGCTCGTTGGCTGGTGGCTGAATTACAACGGCTGGGATTTGCAAACACCCACTTGGTTGAAACTCCTGGCCACCCTGTGGTCTTTGCTTATAACGATCCTCCCCTCCCACATGCGCCTACAGTCTTAATCTACGGACACTACGATGTTCAACCCCCAGACCCATATGATGAATGGAAGAACCCACCTTTCATGCCTTGGCAGGAAGGAGAACACCTCTACGGGCGCGGTGCTTCGGATATGAAGGGCCAGGTTGTGGCCGCTCTCAAGGCGGTGGAAGCCATCATCGCAACCGGTTCCCTTCCCGTCAATATCATATGGGTTATTGAGGGAGAAGAGGAAATCGGCTCGCCTAACTTAAGCCAATTCCTTGAACAAAATCGCCACTTACTCAGAGCCGATGTGGCCCTGAATCTGGATACAGGAATGATCGCACCCGACCAGCCCACCATTACATACGGCCTCCGGGGAGTGGCCGCCTTTGAGCTTCGGGTTTATGGTCCTGAACGGGATCTACACTCAGGGCTTTTTGGTGGCGTCGTGCATAACCCAGCCCAAGCCCTGTGCGAACTGATTGCCGGAATGCATGATGCCTCTGGGAAAGTGCTGATTCCCGGCTTCTACGATCGCGTTCGCCCACTTGATGAGGAAGAGCGCCAGGAACTGGCCCGCCTTCCCTTAAAAGAAATAGCATTGGTGCAGAATCTTGGAGTTCCTCAACTTTACGGGGAAGAAGGGTATACTGCAATCGAGCGCATTGGGGCCCGGCCAACCTTGGAGATCAACGGATTGTATTCGGGTTATACTGGCCAAGGCTCGAAAACCATTATACCCGCTTGGGCCATGGCAAAAATTTCGACACGCCTCGTGCCTGACCAAGACCCAGAGGAAGTGCATCAGCAATTGCGCGCCTACCTCAAGGCCAAATGTCCCCCAACAGTACGTTGGGACTTAGTTGCCTTTGGAGGTTCCCCGGCTTCGATCACCAATCGTCATCATCCTGGCGTCCGCGCATTGGCCCAAGCGCTGAAGAACGTCTGGGGCAAAGATCCCCTCTATCGTCGAGAAGGGGGAAGCGTACCCGTAGTTGGAATGATGCAGCGTATCCTGGGTCTGGAATCAGCGCTTTCTGGATTTGGGTTGCCCGATGATCATATCCACTCTCCTAACGAACGGCTTCATCTACCCACCTGGTATCGAGGCATTCAAGCCGTGATCGAATTCCTGCTGAGTTACCCCAAAATCGCTCAGGTCTGAGGTTGCCCAATGGGTCGGCCACTCAAACTTCCCACTTATGGGGGCCAGGCTTTGATCGAGGGGGTACTCATGCGCGGCCGGCGCGCCGTTGCAGCGGCCATGCGAAATCCCCAAGGGGATATCATTATCCAAAGTGAGCCCCTCAAGGGTCTTTACCTCACAGGTCTAACCGGCATCCCATTTCTAAGAGGGTTAGTAATCTTATGGGACGCGCTTGGGTTGGGAACGCGCTACCTTTCTCTTTCAGCCAACCTGCAAGCCAGCGAAGAGAGCGAGAAAATAGAAGGTCCTGCTTGGGTGTTAGCCTTGGTTGTCAGCCTAGTGATGGCTGTAAGCCTGTTTTTCCTGCTCCCCGCCCTGGTGGGTAAAGGCCTTCAAGCATGGCTCGGGTTTTCGGGGCTGGCAACCAACTTGCTAGAAGGATTGCTGCGCTTGCTCGCTGTGATTGGCTATATCTGGGGGATTGGACGTATCCCAGAAATCCAGCGCGTATTTGCTTATCACGGCGCCGAACACAAAACCATAAACGCTTACGAAGCCGGAGCAGAATTGACCCCGGAGAGCGTCAATTCCTATCCTCTTGAACACCCCCGTTGCGGCACTTCCTTTATCCTAACTTTGGTTGTGCTTTCGGTCCTGATTTTCTCTGTATTAGGCGATCTGCCGTGGATATGGTTAATTCTCAGCCGCATCTTGCTAATCCCACTTCTAGCCATGCTTGCCTACGAATACATTCGCTGGGTCGCTGATCATCTCGATAACCCCCTAGTTAGCCAATTGATTCGCCCTAATCTATGGTTACAGAAACTGACCACCCGCTCCCCCAGCCCAGATATGTTGGAAGTCAGCATTGCTGCGTTTAATGCCATGCTCAGCCTTGAATCCTCTCTCGCCTCAGATCCGCTCAAGCGCCAAGTATCTGAACCACCAATCGGCGTTGCCGCGGACGCACATCAAAGTCAATGAAGATCACCTGCTGCCAGGTGCCCAGGCTTAGGCGGCGCTCTACAAACGGGATGGTCAAAGAAGGTCCCAATATGGCTGCTCGAAGGTGGCTGTGCCCGTTATGGTCCCCCCAACGGTAGTTGTGGGCATAATCGCGCCCTGATGGAATCCATTCCTCCAGAAGTTGCCGCAAATCACTGATACAACCAGGCTCATACTCGATTGTGGTAATTGCACTGGTGCTGGAGGGCGTAAAGACCACCACAACTCCATTCTCAAATCCGCTCTCCTCCACGGCACGTGAAATCAGGGACGTGATCTCCTGCACATCCGTATTTCCCCGGGTGGATAAAGTCAGGTAGGTCGTTTTTACCATCGCATTCTCCCGGTTCTTACCTTGCTATCTGATTGAAAAATAATGGCCTCACAGCCTTGACGGGTTTATCGCGCATATTATACTGAGGATGAACCTATCCCGCAGTGTTTCTCATATGGAAAACTCCTTCTTTAAACCGTGGCAAATCCTGACTTTGGGAATATTTATCGGCCTTCTGGCGGCCGGCTTTATCTTGCTGGTTAGTGCGCCTCCTCGTGCTCAAACAATCATTCTACTCCCGACAAAGACGCCACGCCCCTGGGTCATCCACCTTACTGGGGCAGTGGCAACTCCAGGGGTTTACGAAATTGCACCCGAAAGTCGCCTTCGGGATGTCATTGCCCTCGCTGGCGGGGCGCTTCCGGAGGCAGACTTGGAAGCGGTCAACTTGGCAGCGCGCTTGGGCGATGGTGCCAAGGTTCACATTCCCTTTCAGGGCGAAACACCCCTCGCCCCCCTATTTGAGAATCCCACCCTTCCTGAAAGCCCCAAAGAAACATCGGGCATAAACGTTAACCTCATAGATATCAACCATGCCAGCGCCGAGCAATTGGAAGCATTGCCGGGTATTGGGAAAACTCGGGCTGACGCCATTGTCGAATATCGCCAGAGCCACGGCAATTTTGATACAATTGAACAGATCCAAAATGTTCCTGGTATTGGCCCGGCAATTTTCGAGCAAATTCGGGGCCTGATTATGGTAACCCCATAACAGCCAGTTGGAATTGGAGAGAGAAACTAACTATGGCAGAACTAAAGACGAAACTCGAAACTGCATTGCGGGACGCCATGCGCAGTCAAGATGAAGTACGTAAGCGCACCATTCGTATGATTCTTTCAGCTATTCGCCTAGCAGAAGTTGAAAAAGGTGGTTTGCTAGACGATCACGCCATCCTGGCACTTCTACAGAAAGAAGTCAAATCACGGCGCGAAACGATTGAAGACGCCCAAAAGGCCCAGCGCTCTGATCTGGTTCAGGCTGCCGAAGCGGAAATCCAAGTCATTCAGGAATTTTTGCCCCAGGCCCTTTCAGAAGCAGAATTGCTTGCCCTGGCCAAATCTGTGATTGAGGAAGTAGGCGCCAAGACCCCGGCAGATATGGGAAAAGTGATGAAAATCCTCATTCCGCGCTTGCAGGGACGCGCCAGTGGAGAAGCTGCCAGTCGGGTTGTGCGGGAACTTCTTCAACAGGAGACATGAAAACTCCTTCTCTTCCACCCACCCTCGTCCAGCGCCTTAATCGCATGGTGATTAAGCGCGCATTGCTGGTGCTGTGTAGCCTGCTTTCTCTCGGCGCCTTGCTCTTCCCTATCGCCATTCGCCCCCCATATTTGAGTCTAAAGGTTGGTGATGTTGCCAGTCAGGACATCCTGGCACCCAAAAACCTGACATTTGTCAGCGAGGTGCTGACCCGTCAGGCCCAAGAAGAGGCCCGCAAGTCAGTTGCTCCGGTTTATCTGCCCCCTGATCCGTCCATTACCCGCCGTCAGATCGAGAAACTACAACTGGCTCTGAATTACATTACAACAGTCCGTTATGACCCGTATGCCGCTCCCGAACAAAAGATCGAGGATCTACAAGCCTTGGCTGACATTCCCATCTCTGAACAGACGGCACGGTTAATTATTGATCTTAATGACAATCAATGGCAAACGATTCAGCAGGAGGCCCTGCTCACCCTTGAGCAGGTCATGCGCGGCACCATACGAGAGGATCGTCTGGAGGAGGCCCGCCAAAGCGTCCCCGGGATGATTAGTTTTACCCTTCCCGAGGAGCAGGCTCGCATTGTTGCGGATCTGGTCACTCCCTTGGTTCAACCCAACAGTCTGTACAGCGAAACACTCACCGAAAGGGCGCGTGAGGAGGCGGCCAAACGCGTTGAGCCCGTCACCCGTTCTTACCTAGCAGGCGAGGTCATCGTGCGCCGCGGCCAGTTAATCACCCCAGTCGTCATGGAGGCCCTGGAAAAATTCGGCCTGGTCGAAACAGAAAATCGTTATCGGGAAATTGCAGGGGCTACAGCGCTGGTAGCCTCCTTGAGCGTTTTCATCGGGTTATACTTTACCCGCCAGCGCGCCCATTCGCTTGAAAGCCTTAAGGCGCTTTTGCTCCTGGCATTCACTTTTCTAGTATTTCTTTATGCCGCTCGGATCGTCATCCCCAATCGTGTCGTTGTCCCTTATCTATTTCCTTTGCCCGCCTTTGCTCTCACCGTAGCCAGTCTCTACAGCCTGGAAATTGGCCTCGTTTTCTCACTGGTATTGAGTCTGCTCTCCACCTATAATCTACCCAATGCCCTTGGGTTGTTCATATTCTATCTTCTCACCAGCCTTATGGGCATCTTGGCATTGGGAAAGGCTCGCCGGGTAGCCAATTTTTTCGGTGCCGGCATTGCTATCGGGCTAACTGGGAGCGCTATGATCATCGCCTTTCGCTTGCCCGACCCCTTTGCTGATTGGATCGGCATCACTACGCTGGTTGGCTCTTCTTTCATCAACGGAATTGCCTCAGCCAGTCTAACCCTCTTGCTCCAATTCCTCTTCTCGCAAGCTCTCGGCGTCATTACTCCCCTCCAACTTCTGGATCTGCTTCGGCCAGATCATTCCCTACTTCAGTTTGTTTTACGAAATGCGCCAGGGTCGTATCAGCACAGTCTTCAGGTCGCTAATCTTGCCGAACAGGCTGCCGAAGCCATTGGTGCAGATACCCTACTGACTCGCGTTGGAGCAATTTATCACGATATTGGCAAAGCCGTCAATCCGGCCTTCTTTATTGAAAATCAAGTACAGGGAAAAACCAATCCTCATAACGAACTCGACCCATATACCAGCGCTGATATCATTATCCGCCACGTCGAGGACGGCGTCCAGCTGGCCCGCAAACACCGCTTGCCCCCACGGATTATTGATTTCATTCGCGAACACCACGGCACCTTGATCGCACGCTATCAATACGCCCGAGCTCTTGAAGCCGCCGGAAACGATCCCACGCAAGTGGATGTGCAGCGCTTTCGCTACCCAGGACCGCCGCCTCAATCCCGTGAGACCGCGCTGCTTATGCTGGCGGATATGACCGAGGCACGCGCCCGGGCCGAAATGCCCACCGAGGAAGAAGAATTTCGGAATTTGGTGCGCAAGGCCATCGAGTACTGCCAACGCGAAAGACAATTGGATCAAACCAATTTGACCCTGCGCGATTTTTATCTGATTACTGAATCCTTTACCAAGACCTTGCTCAACGCCTATCACCCACGTATCAAGTACCCTGAAGTTCAACCGTTTTCCAAGTCCGCCGGGGAGCAAGCCACCCAACCCATAGAATCACCATCCCCTCTTGAAAGCCATACCCCATGATTAACCTCATTGTTGAGCCCCCTTTCGAAAAACAGGTAAATCAAGATTTAGTCATCCGGGCGGCCGAAGCGGTCCTAAAATTTGAACAGAGGGATGTAGATCTTTCTATTGTGGTCAGTGATAACAACGAATTGCAGCGTCTTAACTACGAGTTCCTCGGTTATGACGCTCCTACTGATGTGCTGTCTTTCCCTTCCGGCGAAGTTGACCCAGAAACACAGCGCCTCTACGCCGGCGATATTATCATATCGTGGGAAAAAGTGAACGAGCAAGCGCAAAAATCCGGCCACAGCCCAGCCTGCGAATTGACCTTACTAGTTGTGCACGGTATTCTACATCTGCTAGGTTATGACCACACAACAGAAGACGAGAAACAGGTCATGTGGCGACTTCAAGCAGAAATTCTTCAATCTCTCGGTTGTGACCCCAAAATCTTACCCGACTGATGAGATAGACAGATGATAAGTTTTCTTCGTTCGCGTCTACCAGCATTTCGACACGCCTTTAGTGGCTTGGGGTACGTGTTGCGCACCCAGAAAAACGCCTGGATTCACGCTTTAGTAACCTTCCTGGTCATTGCTCTCGGTCTCTGGCTGCGCCTTGACCTGACCCGCTGGGCTCTTTTGATTTTTGCTATTGGACTGGTTTGGTTGAGCGAAGCTTTCAACACGGCTTTAGAAGCCTTCATTGACCTCGTCAACCCAGATACCCATCCTCTGGCCAGGATTGCCAAAGATACTGCTGCTGCTGCCGTCCTAGTTGCAGCCATAACCGCAGCAATCATTGGCTTTTTGATTCTAGGGCCTCCACTTTTTCAAAAAATCATTGTCCCCCGGTAAACTGCACTTATCATTAGGCTAGAAAGGCTTCAAAAGATGCGCCCCTTTCGTTTTGGTACTGTAGGCTCCCCCCTTTCCACTCCCAAAAAGCCAGGCGGGTCAGTAGGAGCCGTATACCAGATCGCTTCTCTAGGGCTTTCAGCCCTGGAATTGGGTTGGGTACAGGCCGTACGAGTGACCCCAGAGACGTGCGCTCAAATTGCGATGGCAGCCAAGGAAACCGAAATTGTTCTGAGCGTCCACGCCCCTTATTTTATCAATCTAAATGCCTCTGATGACGAGTGGCCCAAATCTCGCCAACGATTGATGGATGCAGCCTATTACGGATTTCTGGCAGGGGCTACCGATATTGTTTTCCATCCCGGGTCTTACTTTGGTGAAAGGACTGCCCAGGTAATGGGTAAAGTGGTTTCCCGCCTGCAGGGATGTGTGGAAGAACTTCAGGCCAAGGGTATTAAGGTAACGCTCCGTCCAGAGACCATGGGAAAGTCCGCAATGATTGGTTCCCTGGAAGATGTGCTCCTAATGAGCCGCGAGGTGCCACAGGTACAGCCCTGCCTAGACTTTGCGCACCTTCATGCTAGGGCTGGAGATGGCTCCATGAATAGTTACAATGAATGGACACGCGTATTGGACGCCTATGCCAGCGCCTTGGGGGAAGACTCTTTGAAGCGCCTACATATTCATCTCTCGGGTATTGAGTATTCTGCCAAAGGAGAACGAAATCATCTCCCCATCCGGGAGTCCGATTTCAATGTTGAAGCCCTCTTTACCGCCCTCCACGATCGTGATTGTGCTGGTCGCATTTTGTGCGAGAGCCCTAACCTTGAGACCGATGCCCTTTGGATGCAGGAGACCTGGGATACCCTGTTTACCTCAGGCTAAAAGGAAGCACAGTGAGCGGATTATTCTCCGCCCACCTCTCTATTCTAACTCAGGGGATCAAGCCCTGATTCTTAAAGATAATCCCGCAAGTTGTGTTCAACCGCATAAGCCGCCGCCTCAGCACGGTTGCTGACCCCTAGTTTTGAAAGAATGCTGCTGACATAATTGCGCACCGTCCCTTCCCCCAAGTAGAGCGCCTTGGCAATCTCACGGTTGGTCTTGCCTTCCGAGACTAATAACAACACATGCTTCTCCTGCTGACTGAGGTTGGCAAAGGCAGAGGCTTCTTCCTCACGAACTACACGGCGCACTTCTTGAAAAACGCGCTGGGTTACTGCGGGATCGAGTAAGGCTTCGCCACGCCCTACTGCCTCAATGGCTCGAATCAAATCCTCACGGCCAACCTGCTTAAGCACATACCCCGAAGCCCCCGCCCGAATCGCCGAAAAGAGCATCTCATCTTCCGCATAGGAGGTCAGCATTATGACTTTGGTCTCAGGATACTTCTGGGTGATTTCCTCGCAGGCCTCAATCCCTGAGGTTCCAGGCAACCGGATGTCCATCAACACCACATCCGGGTGATGTAGTGCAACTTGTTCCAAGGCTTCTTTGGCAGTCCCAGCTTCGCCCACCACTTCAAATTGAGGATGATGCTCCAATAGTGCCCGCAAACCTAAACGTACCACTTCATGATCATCCACCAGCAAAATTCTCTGCTTCGCCATAACCGCTACCTCCTGAATCCAGAGCCACGCCTTTGAGTATATTCAAAACCCCCAATTATGACAAGACAGGGCATCGCTGAGTGCATACCAGAAATACCTTCAATGACATAAGCGCTTCTCTTGTCGAAACCCTAGAATCTTCCTCTCACCACTCCCATTTGGAGCCGAGCCAATGCTACCCATTGGCCATTTTAGGAAAAGAGGCGTCTACGTCACACAACTTACTCACGCACACCGCGCCAGGCCGAACAGCCTCTCGACCCATCAAATGAAAGCCATTTCTAAACTGGCACTCCGACCTGTATACCCCACACCAATTAACCCCATATTCATATTCCTTGCCTAACTGCATCCCGGGATGCAAATTCTAGCCTCTGCAAGGGCGAATGCCGTGATAAACCTGCGGGCCAGAAAGGGTACGCAGAATCACCTCAGCCGGACGCCCAACCGCGGGTGCCATTTCCTCAGGTGTCATCGGACGATTGCCGTTAGCCAATAACAACTTGAAAATCTTATTGATCAAAGAGGTCTCACGTAGAAGGAAATCTGGTTGCCTGGCGCAATGGCTCATCAGGGTATGTTGCAAGCCGTCCACCCGATGCACCTCGGCGGTCTGCGGGTCAACGTAATCAATCCAAATCTCGGCCTTGCTCTCAAAGGCTTTTTGGTGCTCTGGGCACAGGAAATCGAACAGGTAGACCCGCCAATTGGAATCATGATGCTGCCACCACTCAAAGTCAATGTGGAAAGGCGTTTTGGTTGTGGGACGAATCATGCTGAAAGGCTGGGGATTACTCATGGCTGACCTCCTCCTCGCTCAGGCGGAAATAAAGGTCGCCCAAATGGGTAACATCGGGTAAGCCGGCCAATACGGCAAGCAAGGTACTAGGTGGGCAGCGCTTAACCAAATTAACTGCCGCATACAGTTCTTGCGCATGAACATGCCCCTGAGGGTTCAATTTGGCCAATTCCCTCGCCAGATTGCGTATTACTCGCTCAAGCGGCGTGCGCTGACGTTGCACTTGCTCCCATACCTGATCCAAACGTTCTGGATCCGGAATAATAATGATCATGCGCTCATCATATTCAACTCCAACGGTGTGTTTGAGCATAGTAAAGACGATCCCCCCATCGGAGCCAATAAGCACAGTGCGCAACCACTCTTTCGTCGGGCGTTTCTTGCGCGAGCGGATGAATACCTCACCGGGTTTTTCACCCTGGCGAACCGTGATCAGACTCCCTGGGATGACATCCTGGCGAGTATACCACTCTTGCAATCCATAAATATAACGATGGGAACGAACCACCCAACCCGGGTAAACAGTTCCATCCTCTTCATCCACAAAATTAAAGCGCACCCGTGGCGACTCATAAGCCGTCGGGAAAAGATTGGCAATTGGCCCTGCCAAAGGCAAGGTGCCGGCACGCCAGTGTGGAAAGATTAGGCTTAATGTAACCTCACCAACTTCCTCGCGAGGAACCTCTTGATTCTCCAACTCATCGTACACGAGCCGATTGAGATTCCGCAAAATAGGCAGCGGAGGCTCACTGACCTGATCCGGAGGGCTGTATTTTAGAAATACGGGTGGTGTCTGAACTGCCTGAGGCTCTAGACGCTTTAAAAACCACAAAATCTGACCGGCTGGGCCTACTTCATCAAAGCGTCCATCTTCTTGAAGGGCTAAGTTCAAGGAGAACTCGGTAAGCTTAGGATTCACATCTGAGGGCAATTCAATTTGCTCTAAAATGGCGCGGGTAGGCAGCGGTCCGCCTCCGGCCATTTCCAGAACAGCCTCAGCTAGATTCAAATATCCAATCGAGACGTCTACCAATAGCGCTCGTGGGAAATACGCACCAGCGATCCGCACCAAATCGGGGGTGGTCTCAAAAATCGCGCTGAGTTTGGCAGCAATTTCGCGCCCGTAATGCTTGATTACATACTTGGGGTCCAGGAGGGGATCCTGAGCGTTTACTGAAATCGGGGCATTTAGAGGATGGTCTAACAGTCCAGCAGCAAACTCCTTACGAGTAGCGGGGTCAAATTCAACTTCAATGACTTCAAAAGGGGGGTAATCTGGGTTAAGCCCCGGGCGCACGTTCACCACCACCCCCTGAAGCATCCCCAGCGCCGGGAAGCGCAAAGTTTGGCCGGGTTGGTAGCGATGTTTAGGCTGATAAATTTCCCCTCCTGCCGCTTGCTCCTGCTTTAGGCGCTCGACTTCCCGCCGAATCCGTTCCCGGATCAATACTTCTGCCAGTTCGGCAGCGGTTTGAGGAGTTTCAGTCTCAAGAAGGTGGTTATATAAAAACTGCAGATCCTCCTCGGTGATGGTTAGGTTTGTCCAGTAATTGGGATCCAAGGATAATCCTAATGAGGCCATATTTCCATCCGTTCCTTATGGATTGACACATTGGATTGCACTAAAAAGCACAAAAATTATACATCAAAAGGAAAGAAATCGCCCTTTGTGGTTCGAGAGCGAACCCAACAAGCATCCTGTGTCTATCAAAACCCCACCCTTATGTAACCTCAGCCTTATTTTAGATATGGTTCGGCTTAACCGGGGCGCGCTATAAAACACAGCCCCCATTTTCCTGCGTCCATCGCGCTACGGCGCAAAACCTCCTGGCCTATGGATATTCCTGCTCCAGCCAATCCAGGGGTTCTACCTGGACGCCGTTTACCCACACTTCCCAATGCAGATGCGGACCGGTAACGCGCCCGGTTCCTCCGATCTCGCCGATCAATTGCCCGGCTTCGACGCGATCACCGACATTAACAAGGATCTTGCTCTGATGCCAAAATCCACTATAAACCCCCCACCCGTGATCAATAATGGTAGCATTTCCCCGAACCGTCAACGGACCGGTGTATACGACAACCCCCGCTGCTGGAGCGTAAACATTCAAATTCGCACACACCCCATAATCCACCCCCGTATGGAAATAAGTATAACCGCTGTCATTGTACGAGCGACGGTTACCAAACCAGGATTTGATGCAACTGGGCTCATCTACAGGTTTGCGGAACACCCCCTGCCAGTATTTTACCGGTGTGTTTGCACTTGTTACCGTACGTACAAGTTGATCTTCGGGCTCGGTAATGGATTTATCCAGGGTCTGGGGATCGACAAACAAAGGCGGATCCTGGGGATAATTGCCCGGTTGTAAAAGGATAGGCTGACTAAGCGCAAAAGTTTCTCCATCCTGAGCCACCATAGAGAGTGAGAAATCAATCAATCCCGGCTGCGCCATGGCATGAATACCCTGTAACGCGATGTAGGTGTCGGTACCCAGGGTGTTGAAGTGCAGTGACCAATCTCCAATAGAACCGCTCAGGCTGACTGGCTGATTCACCTTTACCTTGACCACCACCGTCTTTCCCTGTGTGAGCGGTAGCGGATAGAGCTCAAGGCCCCGGACAAATTCGGGCGCCCCCGGAAACGCAGAGACCTCTTCTGTAGCAGATCGATCCACTGCAATCGCCAATGGATCCGAGGGCAAAAGTTGGGTGCTGGTTTCCACTCCATTCTGCAGGAGTAGTTCCCATAAGGTCATCCCCGAAGCCACAGCCAATTCAAGGGGGGATTGCCTAGCCTGAAGGCTTACCAGACGCAGAGACTGAGAGCGAGTTGCATCCTGCTGCACCGGCAGGATCAAAGTGGAGCCCACAAATAATTGCGATGGGCTGGTCAAGCGATTGAGACGAATAAGTTGCTCTTCACTGATTTGATACTGGCGGCTCAAGGTAGCAAGAGAAGCGCCAAGAGGCACCGAGAGCGTGGTCAGCGTCCCACGAACCCCTTCAAAACCGGGGATTTTGAGTGCCATACCCACGCTAATAAGATCTGGGTTGGCAAGCTGATTGACTTGAATGAGATCTTGAGGCGAAACCCCGAAACGACGCGCAATAGAATTGATCGTGTCCTTGGGTTGAACAATGTATACCGGCAAATCCTCACTTTGCGCCTGAACCGCGTCTTTGCTCCCCCAAGGATATAATAGGCTCACCAGAACAAGCACAAGGCTAAAGAAGCGTAATCTCGATATCATCGTCCACTCTGAAGTGCGCAAGATGACTAGGATGAGTTTCTAAAATATACAAAGCCGGTTGCTGGGGCAAATAAATCAACGCCCAAGGATACGCATGGCGCACATCCACTACCCGTTTAGCACGGTTGATCCAAATGACCGCGATGTCAAACTGCATAAAAAGCATGTGAATCGCTGTTTGCAAGCGCCCTTCATCGGGCTCAATAAGCAGGATGCCCTCAAAAGGCGCAAGGCGAGATTGAAACATCAATCCGCGCAATCGTTCCCAATAACTCGTACACAGACGGACACGAACAAGATTTTCAAGCGGTCGGGTAAGATTTTGAATAAGAGCCAGTCGCATAGGGGATAAGCACAACCTTCTGGCACCACCTACACCGATAATTGATTTGAGACATTATTCAGCACATTTTCTATACTGTTTACCAGTTCCTGTGGGTGGAAGGGCTTTGCAATATAGTCATCTACTTTGGCGATGTGCAACCCCAAAACCCGATCTATTGGCTGGGCTTTAGCGGTGATCACAATCACCGGGATATTGCGCGTTTGAGCATGATTTTTTAACTGCTGAAAAACTTCCCAACCATCAACGTCGGGCATCATCAGGTCTAGTAAAATCAAATCCGGGGTTTGTGCGAGGGCAACCTCCAAACCATTACGCCCCCCCTGAGCGCCGATAACCTCATAACCGCGACGGCTCAGGATTAATGTGACTAATTCGATCATCTCCTGGTCGTCCTCAATATATACGATTCGCTTGACTTTTTGATCATCCGTCATAGGTCATCACCCTCACTTTTATAAGTTTACCACACCCTGCAATAAGAGAATCCGAATTGCAAAAGGCAATTATCGAATTGGCCAACGTTGATCCACAAAACGCGCTATAATCATCTTGCCCATTTTGCACCCAAATGACCGAATTATCTTGCCTATTAAATTCCTGCGTAGATAAGGAGGATTATCACATCCATGACCACACGTTATGATATCGCAATTATTGGCGGCGGAATCGTAGGCATGGCCACAGCCATGGCCCTTACCCAGCACAGCCGCGCTTCGTTGATCGTTCTCGAAGCCGAAGATCGTTTAGCCGCACATCAGACCGGCAACAACAGTGGAGTTATCCATTCTGGCATTTACTATAAACCCGGCTCGCTGAAAGCGCGTAATTGCATTCAGGGACGAGAGGCATTGTACCGATTCTGTGAGCAGCACGCTATTCCCCACGAGCGTTGTGGGAAGATCATTGTGGCCACCCTTCCTGATGAACTTCCCCGTCTGGAGGCACTTTATCAGCGTGGCTTGGAAAATGGTCTTACCGAAATTCGCAAACTCGGTCCTGAAGAGATTAAAGAGTACGAGCCCTACACTACGGGGCTAGCCGCAATTTACGTTCCTTACACGGGTATCGTAGATTATGTTCGAGTCACCCAAAAATACGCCGAACTAGCCCAAGCCCAGGGGGCAGTCGTTCAAACCCGTGCTCGTCTAACCGGATTTCAACAAAGGGAAAAGGCTTTAATCCTAGAAACTACGGCAGGTGCTTATGAAACCCGCTATCTCATTAATTGCGCCGGGCTTCATTCCGACCGCGTGGCCCGGATGTGTGGCTTGAGGCCTGACCTACACATTATTCCCTTCCGGGGCGAGTATTATGATATCGTACCGGAACGCCAATACCTAGTTAAGAACCTGATTTACCCCGTCCCTGACCCGCGCTTTCCTTTTCTAGGAGTCCACTTCACGCGCCGCGTCACTGGTGGCGTTGAAGCTGGCCCCAATGCCGTGCTCGCTTTCAAACGCGAAGGTTACCGTATGACAGACATCTCACTGCGCGATATCGGTGAATACTTAATTTTTCCTGGTTTTTGGCGTATGGGCTTGAAATACTGGAAAACCGGCCTGGGCGAATTCTACCGTTCCCTTTCCAAGCGCGCATTTGTGCGCGCCCTTCAGCGTCTCCTCCCCGACCTGCGCGAAGAAGACGTTGAACGTGGTGGGGCCGGTGTGCGTGCACAAGCGTTGAGCCGCAACGGAGCGCTCTTAGATGATTTTGCCATTTTAGAAACCCCAAATATGATCCATGTCCTCAACGCTCCATCACCCGCGGCTACCGCCTCAATCAGTATCGGTCAAACCATTGCCGAGATGGCATTGAAATCCTTTGAAATACCTGTACGCGAGGCAGTCTAATCACCGAGAAAGATAGTCGCTCAGATACTGGCGGAAGACGGGTTCAAGATCGTTTGGAGAATGCGCCACTAGGACATCCAGTAGGTCATGGGAGTTGGCAATTTTTCCGTCATAACGTTGCACATAATCCCCCAGCGCAGTTAGAAACGCTTTATCCCCCATCGTCCGGCGCACATCTTCAAAAAATTGCGCTCCGCGTAAGTAGACAGCGTTCCGATAGGACTGGTAACCCGCATAATCATAAATACTTTTATCTATCCACCCTGCTGGCTGGTAATAGTTGACCCGATAGAACCACCACCATGAAACCAGTTCAGGGTAGTACGTCTCATAGAAAAGACGCTCACTGTAAGTACATAGAGCCTCATCCAGCCACGGGTGCATGGCCTGATCATTCGCTACCCGCACATACCACCATTGATGGGCTGTTTCGTGTGCAGCAATCATCGTCAAGTATCCTTGAGGCGTTCCATCATATAGGTTGTAGAAACCTTTGCTAAGAAAATAAAGTCCATCGTATTCCATCCCATCCAAGAAATCGGCTTCCACCAGACTGAGTTGGGCACGTGAGTAAGGCAAAAACCAACGGGAATATAAATCCAGGGCCCGGGTGGTGGCATCTAAAGCCGCCTGACCCGCCTGCTCACTTTCAGCGAAGACAAACCCCCGCACCTGCACTCCATTGATCGTTTGCTCTTGCAGGCGATAATCAGGGCTTAGAGAAAGTACAAAATTACGGGCACGCGGATAGTCAAAATGGAAACTGCCATCTAGGGCACGCTCGGCCGGGGCACTGGCAGCAACCTGCCATTCACGGTTGGTCCCCTCAAGACGCAAGGTGACCTCGAAATCGGCCAGTGGGTAAACCAAATGCTCACCGAAGTACCCTGGTGGATGGACCAGCCATTTTCCATCTCGAAAAGGGGGAATAAAAGGATACCAATCCACCAGATTCACCTGCCGGCGGGTAAAACCAAAAATCTGGGGCTTGGTCGTGTCGGAAGGCGGAGGAATTTCCGGTAGGTCTAGCCGGAAAGTGATTGTGAACTCGCTCGTGCTCCCCGCTGTCACTGGTGCCATCCCCTGCAATCGCCACATGTTCGCTGTCTCTGGAATTAGAGTTACCAGCTGATCGTTCTGGAACACCTCGAGCAGTGTAAACACATTTGGATAACGAGCCGGTTCAATGATCAAGGGGAGATCGGTTTGGGTTTTTCCGGTATCGTTGAACCAATTGATCGTGGCCCTCACCTCGGCAGTATGGGTTTCAGGATTTAATTGCAGCCTCAGACGGTATCGGGTCAATCCACTTTCGTTTGTGTTGAGAGTTGTGGAAGTTGGTGCAGAGGTTTCCGTCACCTCAGCCGTTGGCGTTGGGATCGGCGTTGAGAGTGGCAACGTCGGGACAACAACATCCTGATCCGTTGGTGATGGCAGGGAAGGCCATGTATCCTTGACAGGCCGGCAGGCCACCAGGCCAAGCCCCAGGCCTATTCCTAGTACACACCTAAGAATTGCTCGCCCAAATTGCTTTTTTATCATGCCTTACCTCCCGCGCCAGAAGCGGAAAAACCCATAACCTTGACGAAGCAGCCAGAGATGCTTAAAATCACACCCTGCAGCCAGTTCAACTGGCGTCAATCATACCTCAAAAAGAGCGAAGGTAACCTCGATTTGACGAGGTGAGAGGCGCTCGAAGGATGGAAAAAATGGAAAAAGTTGTACTAAAAGCCACCCGCCGGAATGTGACCGGAAAAAAGGTGGGCGCTTTACGCCGCGCAGGCCAGCTGCCCGCAATTTTGTATGGGCATCATTTTGCCCCTACCCCCATTGCTCTTGATCTTCACGAAGCCACCAAAGTACTTGCTGGGCTCAAACCCTCATCCCTAGTGACGATCGAATTGGATGGCGCCCAACACGCTGCCCTGATCCGCGAAAAGCAACGTGATTTCATCAAGGGCACGTTGTTACATGTGGATTTTCAGGTCGTCTCCATGACCGAGAAAATCCGCGCTGAGATTTCGCTCGAATTTGTGGGCGAAGCCCCTGCTGTGCGCGACTTCAACGGTGTACTGATCACCAATCTAGAGGAAGTGGAGGTCTCTAGCTTGCCTCAAGACCTGCCCGAAAAAATCGTAGTGGATATTTCCGGCCTAGCCCATATTGGCGATGCCATTTACGTCCGCGATCTAACCTTCCCCCCCAATGTGGAATGCTTGGAAGATCCGAACGAGGTAGTGGCTGTGATCACGGGCGGCGCTGAGGAAGAAGTAACCGAAGGAGAAGAAGTGAGTTTAGCAGAGCCCGAAGTGATAGAACGCGGCAAGAAAGCCGAGGAACCCGAAGAGGAATAATCTCCTCATCAGCCTTAGCATTGTGCGAAAACTGGATGCCTAATGAGATGGCATCCAGTTTCACTTTATGTAGCCAATATGTACTATCGTCCTTACACCACAAGCTTCAGGGCCTGTAACAACAAATAGACAATATATGCTGAAACACCCCAAACACGCTCTCCCTGATAGGGGGTGTAGAAAAGCACCTCGCGGCGAGTACCATCCCCCGCAGGCAAGATCTCTCGCTGCAGGTGAGCTGGCTGTGCCAACCACGCCAGTGGAATGGTAAAAACTCGCTCAACCTCTTCCTTGGACAATCGTAGGGATACCGGCCAGTCCATCTTACCCACCACTGGGTAGATGAGATAATGCGTCACCGACACCAGCGCCGGTAGCCGCCCTAATAGCATGATCCGCGCCGCCTCAACCCCAATCTCCTCCCAGGTCTCCCGCAAAGCAGCACTTTCCACCGAAGGATCCTCCGCTTCAATTGCCCCGCCCGGAAAAGCCACTTGCCCTCTGTGATTCTGGACATGGGAACTGCGGCGGGTGAAAAGCAAATGCCATTCCCCGGCCTCCCAAACCAGCGGCACCAAAACTGCCGCTGGACGTAAGGTAGCTTTGCAGACAGAAGCGAGAGGATCTGAGACCGACCAAACAGCCTGAAATTCGGCGAGTCGTTGCCGGATAATCTCAATTGTGAGATGTTTCGCCGGATCGGCGGGATCACAAGGTAATCTCTCCGTCATTGTCCTCTAATGCCATTTCCGTTTCCGCAAGGTCTTCTCCAGGCAACGCCTCCATCGCCGCCTGAACCGCGCGGGCAAAAATCAGAAAGCCAGTGTGAGCCACCATGCGGTCTACGGGCCGTAAACGTTCTGGCTCCGGTTTATAGTAGCGTAACAATACCTCGCACACCTCAATCAAAGCAAACGCCTGCGCCCTTAACGCCGCCACCAATCGCGTCACTTGGTTAGTGGTCGGCAAAATACTGCCAAAGAATCCCCCCGGTTTAAGCGCTTGGCGGGCCTGCGCCACATAATCTTGCGGATTAGGCACATCCAGAAATACAGCATCCACCTCGCGTTCATCGAATCCGGCGGCGATATCCCGCAGTTTGAGAGTTACCCGCTCAGCCAGCCCTAGGCGTTGCAAATTCTTCAAAGCCAGGTTTTGCACATCCGAACGCACGTCATAACTGGTCACACGTCCGTGAGACCCCACGGCAAAGGCAAACGCACAGGTTAGAGAACCCGATCCGGTACCAGCCTCAAGCACATGCTGTCCCTCGCCAATGCTCATATTTACCAGAATCAAGCCAATATCTTTCGGATACAGAATCTGAGTTGTTCGCGGTAATTCGCGGATGAGATCAGCCAAGGAGGGTTGCAGTATCAAAAAAGTCTCCCCCATGTGACTGGCAATGCGAGTTCCCCACGGTTTTCCAATAATGTCGTCGTGCTTGATGATCCCGCGATGGCTATGGAATTCTCCACCCCGTTCCAAGCGCAAGATAAAAGTTTTACGCCGCGAACTGACTAAATAAACCAGATCACCATCTTGCACAGAGGTTGAACGCAGATTCCAACTCACGCCTACTTTTCTCCTCGAGGGGGTTCCACCTGAGCCAGCCAATAAGCAAGACCGAGAAATAGACCGCTGCCCATCAACGCACCACCCAGGTTAATTGGCCCAATTCGCGCCGCTGTCCAGTCCAGTAAACTAGCGATCCAGTGACCACCCCAAAAACCCAGATTGGCCGCTGTCAAGTAAGTCACCAGTTTCACCCAGCCACCGCCCCGCCACAGGTGAAAAAGTGCCCCCAGCAATGTGGCCGTGCAAAGGCCCAGCAAGATGCTTGGAATGGTCATAGCCGAATCCTCACCCATTTGATGCCGAAACAATGGTACCCCCACCCACAACCACATCCCCTTGGTAAAAAACTGCGCGTTGACCAGGAGTAATATCCCGAACCGGTTGGTCGAACTCAACCCGCACTTGCTGGGGAGTCTCCACAATGACCGTTGCGGAAAGCGGAGTCGCGGTGTAACGGATTTTCACCTCGGCACGGAAGCGCTCTGCCGGAGGTTCACCCAGCACCCAATTTACCGGCGCTGCGTGGAGTGTTGTCTTCCCCAGTTCCTCCAAGGGGCCTACAATCAAGAGATTTTGCCGAAAATCCTTATCAACCACGTATAAAGGTCGCGAAGATGCCACCCCCAACCCCTTCCGTTGCCCGATCGTGTAAAACGCCAACCCCTGGTGCTCGCCCAAGACCTCGCCCCGCCGATTGACAATCTGCCCAGGGCGCATAGCCTCAGGCGCATGCCGTACCAGAAAATCCCGGTAATCCTCACCGGCCAGAAAACACAGATCTTGGCTCTCCGACCGCTCCGCCACTGGCAATCCAAACTTACGTGCCAATTCACGCACTTGGGGCTTAGTATAGTTACCAATGGGTAGCAGAGTATGACGCAAGTCCTGCTGGCCCAGCACACTTAGCACGTAGGATTGGTCTTTGGCGGCATCCAAGGCGCGCAAGAGCAAAAAACGCCCTTGCTCATCACGGGCGATTCGGGCGTAATGCCCGGTCGCCAGCCACTCCGCTCCTAATGAGAGAGCTTGCTGCAACAGCAAGCCCCACCGAATCTGGCGGTTGCAAACCAGACAGGGATTGGGAGTCATTCCAGCAAGATAGCCCTGGATAAAAGCCTCCACCACCCATTCACGAAATTTCTCTTTTACATCAATGACGTAAAAAGGGATCCCTAGTTTCGCCGCCACGCGCCGGGCCAGCATCATCGCATCTGGGGTACAGCAACGGTTAAGATCCTCCTTACCCGCTTCGCTCCACAAGCGAAGCATCATACCAGTTACATCATATCCTTCTTTGGCTAGCAATGCAGCGGCAACCGAGGAGTCAACCCCCCCGCTCATCGCCACTACAACCTTGCGTGTCCGCTCTGGCTCCATGCTGGTCAGCGTACCCTACTGGCGACCCGGCACTTCTCTACCACAGCCGGTAGTATGCTCAAAAACCGCTCAACATGAGCCTGGGTGGTACCCCGTCCCATAGTGACCCGTAACCCCCCCATCGCCCACTGAGGAGTGAAACCAATGGCCTGCAGAACCTCAGAAGGTTCCGGGTTACCTGTTTTGCAGGCCGATCCCGAGGAGCACGCAAAGCCCGCATGGTCCAGGTACATCAGCAACGTATTGGCCTCAACATGCTCAAAAGCAAATGAAGCATGGTTGGGCAGGCGTTCTAAAGGATGCCCGGTAAGGCGTGCACGCGGAATGGCATCCAACACCCCCTCAATCAACCGATCCCGTAGCGCTCTAAGGCGCTGTGTTTCTTGGTCAAGCGTTTCTAGATTCATTTCAAGAGCTTCGGCCATACCAACAATCAACGGGACATTTTCCGTTCCGGCACGCAAACCGCGCTCCTGAGCCCCTCCGGTTTGGACAGGGAGAATGGGAGTTCCCTGACGTACATAAAGCGCCCCAACCCCCTTGGGGCCATAGAACTTGTGGGCACCGATCGAGAGCGCCGAAACTCCTAGGGTCGCCAGGTCCAATCGTAAATGCGCCACCGATTGAACGGCATCCGTGTGAAGGGGTACCCCCTTCTCCTCACATATGGCTGCGATCTCAGCAATTGGATTGAGGGTGCCAATCTCGTTGTTAGCGTGAATAATTGAAACCAGAGCCGTGCTTGAGTCAATCAAGTCGTGCAAGTCATCTGGATCCACACGACCATAAGAATCCACCGGTATATAATCCACGATGAAACCAAACACATCCTGCAACTGGCGAGCGGTTGTGGAAACCGCGTGATGCTCAACAGGCGTAATTAGAATGCGATAAGCACCCCGGCGTTGATGCTCCGCCAGAGCAATCCCGCGCAAGGCCAAGTTATCGCTCTCTGTGCCCCCCGAAGTAAAAAAGATCTCGCGCGGTTGTGCACCCAATGCCCGCGCAACACGCTCACGTGCTTCCTCCAGAGCAGCTTCGGCCTGCTGACCCTCAAAATGCACTGACGATGGATTGCCGAACGCACTTTCAAAGAAAGGTAGCATGACCTTGATCACTCGCTCGGCTACCGGGGTGGTGGCAGCATAATCCAGATAGACACGTTCCTCCCAGGCCATATCTCACTCCAGATAACGGTAAAAACGGCTTTTCACTTTCGACAATTTCTGATTATAGCACGAGATATCTTTACTCCCCGGTATTCGCAAAAGGCATTTGACAAATAATTTACCTTCAAGATAAACTTTCTAAAGGAGGTTACTATGCACTTTGTCCTGCTTCACTACGCAGCGCCCCCCATCATCGGCGGAGTTGAAGCGGTAATAGCGCGTCAGGCCAAATATTTGCTCAAGGCGGGGCATCAGGTCACCATCCTGGCTGGGCGGGGCGGGACCTGGGATGATCGTATCCCGGTGCATGTTCTCCCCCTCCTTGATTCTCGCCATCCGCAAATTCTCGAGGCCAAAGGCGAGCTTGACCAGGGGCACGTACCGCCAAACATGGATGCCCTGGTAGCCACCCTGGAGAGATTGTTGGAACCCTATCTGCTTCAGGCTGATGTGCTCATCGCTCACAACGTAGCCACGCAGCATAAAAACTTACCCCTTACGGTAGCCCTTTATCATCTCACCCACCGCGGCATCCCCCGGCGGGTCATCCTATGGCATCACGACCTGGCCTGGACGGCCGAGCGTTACCAAAAGGAATTGCATCCAGGCTGGCCGTGGGATCTTCTACGCCAAGCCTGGCCCAATACTATTCAAGTCGTTGTATCCGAGGCTCGGTGTCTTGAGTGGAGTCAGTTAAGTGGATTGCCTTGCGAGAAAATTCACGTTATCCCTGCTGGAATTGAACAAGCCGAATTTTTAGGCCTTTCTGAAGTTACTCGGGATCTCTTTGAGCGCCTCAACCTTGCCACTGCAATGCCCATCCTGCTTTGCCCGGTACGCATTACCCGGCGCAAAAATCTGGAGCAAGCTCTCCAGATCATGGCGGAACTGCATGCGCTCCTCCCTGAAGCCAAACTCATCATCACAGGACCACCGGGCGCCCATAATCCTGATAACCTGAACTACTATCAAACCCTCCTCTCCCTACGTGCCCAATTAAAGATTGAGAACTCCGTTCACCTCCTGGCAGAGTTTCATCCAGAAGGCGTAAGTGATATCGTGATTGCAGACCTTTACCGCCTTGCGGATGCTCTTTTGCTTACCAGCCGCGAAGAGGGATTTGGGATTCCACTTTTAGAGGCTGGTCTCAGTCGCCTGCCCATTTTCTGCACCGGAATTCCGCCTTTACGCGCAATCGCCCAGGAAGACGCTTATTATTTCACTCCAGAGACACCACCCACCGCCATTGCCCACGCTATCAAGGAACGCCTCGAAGGAGATCCTCTCTATCGAGTACGTAGTCGTGTGCGCCTCAATTTTTCATGGGAAGTCGTCTACCAGCGCCAGATTGCCCCCTTGCTGGAGGGCCTATGATTACTGAAAAACGTTTCATCCCCTTTCGACGGGTCGCCGTCCCCGTCCTTGGGCAGGCTTTACCTTACCACGCGTTAAGACTGGCCCACGCACTCAATGCCGAGCTTGCCATCTACCAGATTACCTCTCCTTCGTCCGGAGAGAGAGTTCACCCCCACTCTAAAGGTCACAAAATCTCTGCCGCTTTGCGCGAGTCACTTGGTCTTACCAATCGCGTCCAAGTCCTTTCCGAATCGACTGGATGGGTAGACTTACGCCAGCGCCTGGAAAATGATCTGCCCGATTTACTCGTCCTGGAAATCCCTTATCATTTTCAGGGACTGTTCACTCTCCCTGAGGTCCTTTCCTCTGCGCCTTGTAATTTGGCACTAGTTCGTGGCCCATGGCCGGAATACAAAGGCAACATCCTGCTCCCCCTACGCGGTGGCCCCCATGCTGAACTTGGCCTACGCATGGCTTTGGGTTTGCACGATTATCGCATCACAGCACTGCATCTAGTCGGGCCAGAGCGCAGTCAGATTGAAGGTCCATTCCGTGGGCTGGCGCGTATCCTCCCCAGTTTCCGAGAACTTACCTATAAAACCGCTGCTGCCGATCAACCCGCTCACGCGATCCTGGAAGAAGCCCAACGGGCCGATCTGCTAATTATCGGGGCAGCTGCGCGACCGACCCCCGAGACCAGCGGTTTAGGCCTTACCGCCGAAACTCTGCTCAATCAAGCCTCATGTGCGGTTATCGTCGTTAAGAGCGCCCAACCCCTGCCCACAACTTGGAGTGGACCCGAAAGCGAGCGGATCGGTTACAAAGCCATCTCGGTTTTGGTAGATAAATGGTTTGCCGAAAACACCTTTCATGCGGATGAGTTTGCAGACTTAAACGAACTGGTGACTCTAAAAGAGAAACAAAATCTGACCATTAGCCTGGCTCTTCCGGCACTCAATGAAGAAGAGACCGTTGGGCAAGTCATATCCTGTGTCAAATCTGCTTTGATGGATCAGGTCCCCCTGTTGGACGAAATTATTCTGATGGATTCCAATTCCACCGACCGGACGCGAGAAATTGCCGCCGACCTTGGCATTCCCGTGTACATTCACCAGCAAGTTCTGCCTCAATATGGGGCCCGCAAGGGGAAAGGAGAGGCCCTATGGAAAAGCCTATACGTCACCAAAGGAGATATTATCCTCTGGATAGATACGGATATTGTTAACATCCATCCACGGTTCGTCTACGGCATATTGGGCCCCCTACTCCACTTCCCTCAGATCCAGTTTGTCAAAGGTTTCTATCGTCGCCCTATCCGTGAGGGTGAGAAAATCCAAGCCACTGGCGGAGGACGTGTCACCGAATTGACCGCTCGCCCATTAATTAACATGTTCTACCCCGAACTCTCCGGGGTAATCCAACCGCTTTCCGGCGAATACGGAGGCCGTCGCCGGGCCCTCGAGCGTTTGCCCTTCTTCTCTGGTTATGGTGTAGAAACTGGACTGCTCATTGACGTTTTTGAACATTTCGGACTTTCTGCAATCGCCCAGGTAGACCTTCAGGAACGTATTCATCACAATCAACCCCTCGAGGCGTTGAGTCGAATGTCCTTTCTAATTCTCCAGGCTTTTATTCGCAAACTTGAGCAACGCTACCACCTCCCCATTCTGGAAGAGGTCAATAAGTCCATGAAGTTTATCCGCTACGAAGAAGGCCGCTATTCACTCGTAGTTCAGGAAGTGGTGGAGCAAGAGCGCCCACCTATGATCGAAATCCCCGAATATTTAGAAAATCACCCAGATGGTCACCCCTAAACCCTCTTGTCATCCAACCCAATGCGAAATCTGGGCTGTCCGCCATGGCCAAACCGACTGGAATCTGGAAGGCCGCTATCAGGGACAGACAGATGTGCCCCTCAACACCACCGGGATAGAACAGGCCAAGCACGTTGCTGCTTCTCTAGACGGGCATCACTTTGCCGCCATTTACAGCAGCGACTTGAAGCGCGCCCACGACACGGCACTCATCCTTGCTGCCCGTGTTCACTGTCCCGTTATTGTGGATCCGCGCTTGCGCGAGATCCATCAAGGCGAATGGGAGGGAATGCAGTTCTCCGAAGTGGTTGCTCGCTTTCCCCATCACATATCTCAACGTCAAGAGCAGCCTTTACAGGTCCGACCTCCCGGCGGTGAAAGTGTGCTGGAAGTAGCCCAACGGATGGCCGCTGCCGCCAATGATATTGCCTCCCGGCACCCCGGTCAGCGCGTGCTCCTGGTCTCACATGGTCTGGCAATTGCCACATTAATCGTCCAGGCCTCTCATTTCCCATTTGAGCGTGTCTTTTCCCTAATTCCCGATAACGCTTCAATCACGGTAATTTGCTGGCCCCCCTCGGTCGGATGAACATTAACCCCACCCCCCTTCTTGAGCACCTAAAATTCTTGTATGGAAGCGATACCGCCCATCGCCTCCTGCCCACGTTAGTGGCACGTCTTCAGCGCTTCCATCCGCCGACCATTCCAACCCACCCGCTAGATCACCAAGATGTCATCCTCATTACTTACGGAGATCAGTTTACCGCGGATGGCGAACGCCCCTTAAGGACCTTGCGCCGGTTTTGTCGGCATCACTTGAAAAGCGCCTTGTCGGGGCTGCACATCCTGCCCTTCTTTCCGTACTCCTCAGACGATGGATTCTCGGTCATCGACTTCTATCAAGTCAATCCTGCTCTCGGCACATGGGATGACATCCAAACGCTGGCCTCTGAATTTATCTTGATGGTAGATCTGGTGCTCAATCACACCTCGGTGCAAAACCCATGGTTTCAGGGTTTTCTGAAAGGGGACCCGAATTTTAGCGATTTCTACCTCACTGCCTCCCCTGAGACTGATCTCTCCGCTGTAGTGCGCCCTCGCGCCTTGCCTCTATTAACCCCTTTTGAAACCCCTCAGGGAACCCTGTGGGTCTGGACCACTTTCAGTGCCGACCAGGTGGATCTCAACTACAAAAACCCTCAAGTCCTACTCCAGATGGTAGACGTCTTACTCACTTACCTCGAGCACGGCGCCCGAATCATCCGTCTGGATGCAGTGGCTTATGTCTGGAAAGAGATTGGCACACCCTGCATTCACCTACCTCAAACACATGGTTTGGTGCGTCTCTTCCGAACAATCGTGAAACAGATCGCACCCTGGGCGCTCTTGATCACTGAGACCAACGTTCCACACACCGAGAACCTTTCCTACTTTGGAGACGGATATAACGAGGCGCATCTGGTCTATAACTTCGCCCTCCCACCGTTAATGCTCCATACTCTCTATAGCGGAAATGCGGAAAAGATGACCCAATGGGCCGCTACAGCGCTCAAACTACCTTCCTCAGAGGTGACGTTTTTCAACTTTCTTGCCTCCCATGACGGAATCGGCATCAATCCCGTACGCGGGATGTTGAGCGAAACCGAAATTGAGACCCTAATCACCCGAGTTCAAGAGCGGGGTGGATTGATTTCTTATAAAAGCAATCCAGATGGTACCTTGAGCCCCTATGAGCTCAATATCACCTACTTTGATGCCCTCGCAGATCCCAACTCAGAGGAGCTCTCTCTCCGGCGCTTTTTGTTAGCCCACGCTATTTTAATGGCTTTGCAGGGAATCCCCGGAATCTACGTTCACAGTTTGCTTGGCTCGTCGAATTGGAACGAGGGGGTACGTTTGTTAGGGTACAACCGAGCCATCAATCGCCAGAAGTTTTCATTAAGAACGATTGAGGAAAGACTAAGTCATCCCAAGTCTCGTGAAGCACGTGTGCTTGAGGGCATGTTAGCCCTGATACAAGCCCGGCAGAAAAGCCCTGCCTTCAACCCTTATGGCTTTCAAAGGGTGCTTTCGCTTTCACCTGCGGTTTTCTGCCTAATCCGCCAAACTCCAGAGGCTTCCTCAATCGTGCTATGTGTGCATAACGTAAGCGCCGAATTGCAAAACCTTAAAGTTCCCCTTGCTTCATTCCAACTTTTCGGGACGAAGGGATTAGAATTGTTATCCGGTCAGGTTATCGACTTGAAGGATCCTCTGGAAGTGAGCCTCCCCCCATACGGACTTTTGTGGTTGGAGATTCTATAGTGAGGCCTATTGTATGCAATCCGGTCTGTACGCTCCTCCCCAAAATTCGATTTGCTCCCTACTAAAAAACCGGATCGATTTGATTAATGTTCCCTTCACCGAGCGCGGTTCACGCTTGCTGGTCTTACGCAATAATAACTCGCTGACGATTCGGCTCGCCGAACGATGGCTCAAAATTGACCCCCGCCTCTCTGGATATCGTTATCGCCCGCCACTGATCGAAAACCTGACCTTTTGCGATGAGGCTGGACACCCACTGGATTTTGATCAGGTCACAACGTATCCTCATCTGATCGAAATCGGCACATCCAAGGGTGTTTTTGCACTCACGTTCGCTGACTCTGAAACGCTTCTCATCCTCCTCCCCACAGCCCGCTGCGGACTGCGGTTTATCGTTCACGTCAATCAGGGGCATACGGATCGGCGTGGAGGGATTCTCCATATGGTGGGGGATATTCGACGCAACGTGGCTTACACCAGCGACCGTCCCATGCTTAAGAATCAAATCACCCTTCAGCAACCCAATGAAATTAATGTTGAGATCTTATTCGACCACGGTGATCCCAACGCCCTGCTACTTAACATCACACCCCGTCTGGGCTTCAATCGTTACATTCCTGACCTCCAACAAGCCCTTACCGCGGCCTTGCAACGATGGGAAGAGTGGTTCCAAGCCGTGCCCCGGGTGGAGGGTATTTACCAACTGCAATATTACTACGCCTGGTGGATTATGCGCGCCGGGTTAATATCCACACGCTTCTACACCACCCGTGAAGCCATGGTGCCCTCCAAGCCTTTCTACGTTGGCGTCTGGCAATGGGATGCCTTCTTTCATGCGCTCGCCTACCGCCACGTGAACCCTCGTCTAGCGCAGGACCAATTCCGTGTGCTACTCGACCACCAACGCGAGGATGGCATGCTTCCTGACGCTGTCCATGACGAAGGCACCATCACCCACTTGGATTTTCCAGTAAAGGCAGATGTGACCAAGCCCCCTATTTTGGGTTGGGCGGCTTGGAAGCTTTACCTGAGCACTAGGGACCAACAGTTTTTGAAAGAAATTTATGATGCGATTGTGCATTGGAACACATGGTGGTTCAGCAAGAACGATATCGATGAAGATGGCCTGTGCGAATATCAACATCCCTACTCCTCCGGCTTGGATGACAGTCCCTTGTGGGATGAGGGGATGCCGGTTACTTCTCCCGACTTGAATACGTATCTCTTCCTACAATTAGAAGCCCTCGCAAGAATGGCCAAGGTGCTCAACTTGAGCGAAGATGTTCAACGCTGGCAAACTCAAGCCCAGGCATTGCTCTCACGTATGATCGCAAAGCTATGGGATGCCAAAGCCGGTGTGTTCTGGCCCTGGCATCACGAAAAACCCATTAAGATCCTGACACCATTTAGTTTGTTTCCCTTACTAACCGGGCAATTGCCTGCCCCTATTCACTCCGCTTTGGTTCAACACCTGATCAATCCAGCGGAGTTCTGGCCTGCTTTCCCAGTACCTACTGTTGCCCTCAATGACCCGCACTACAACCCAACCCAGATGTGGCGCGGGCCAACGTGGGTCAACGTTAACTACCTCCTCATCGAAGGGTTGATGCGCACTGGCTATCCCGAACTTGGACAAACCCTACGCCGACGCACCCTAGAAATGATCAATCGCAACCAAGACATTGTGGAGTACTACCACCCCGAAACTGGCGAAGCCTGTGAAAAGGCCGCCCACGTGTTTGGCTGGTCGGCGGCCCTGTTTATCGACTTGGTACTGCAGGAGCAAAAGGAATCGCCGCGTACGCAGGGATCAACGATTACGTCCCCTCCATTAACGTGAGATCGAAACCTTCATCACCTTGCCCTCCTTGCTCATGGTAACCCGGGCAAAATAGGGATGGGCCTTTCCGCCTTCAATCTGGTTCCTGTGGAAAACCAATACCAACGGCTCGTTACTGTTGCCTAAAGCGGACTTTCCAGATACTGGATTGGCCTCTCTTTCACCCGCCGTAGATCGGGCAACATTAAGCCGCCATTCCGCCTGCGCCAATCCAGGCAAGAAGGGTTCCAAAATCTTTTTGGCTTCAGCTACCAGATGACCACTCATCGTTTCGGGGAGAGCCTTGCCATTCGGCTGATCAGCGATGGTTTTCACCCTAGGTCGCTGGAAGGATCGAAACAGACGCTTGGAGGGTTTGAGCAGGTCCAGCCCATACGTCAATGGATCCCCATAGAGCGTGAATGAGATGAGAGTCTTCTGGTCTTCACCGTCCAGAAAACCCTGACGGCGGTTCATTTCTCGCACCAGGGCGATTTTAGCTAGCAAGAGCGCCTCACCCGCTGAATAACCCGCACGCAATCCATTCCAAAAGTAGTAACCGAGCAAATCAGCACCAACCAATGGGCTTTGAACCGCCCCATAGGAGATGCTGGTTGAACCAACAAACGCCAACGTACCAATATCTAAAAAACGCAGAGCAATTGAATCCTGATCGCTCTTACCCAGGATATGACCACCATAACAAGCCTCGCTAAATACAATCCGGGGGGCTTTACCATTCTTAACGAGGTCACCTGGGGTCAAGGCCACTGGATAATCCGGTCCCGGGGTGGGATCATGGGGGTCCTTTTGACCATACCATTCAGCCCCGTCTATCAGCCCGTGCAAATTGTAATAGTTCAATGCCGTGCGGGTAAGCACCTTGGGATTCAGTCGCTCTCGCTTATAAGGCGGTGAAATCCAGAATATTTTCCGTCGGCCCACTGGCCGGAAAGTAGCCAGGGCAGCTCGACGCCATACAGCTGCCGAGTATCCCAAGCCGCGATGCTCCGGGAAGCCCCACGAACGCCAAAAAGCTAACCAACGCTCCCACCACGAAGGATTTCTGCGGCGTTCGCGATGGTATCTTTGCATAGATCGCAGGCTTTGCAAAATCGGCCCTGGATCGCGATCGCGCCCTCCAGGCAAACGCCCTACCGCCCATTCGGGGACAAAGTAATTGCTGTCGCGGGTAGCATAAGGATTATCTGAAAGCACCTCAGTGTCTATATCGTCAGTTGGGTTGGGCAACCGATGGAAAGGAACAATCTCATCCCCTCCTATGATTAGTAACGCGCCAATGCGGCCACCCCGTTTGGCTAGAACCTCATCCAAATCCACTAACGCCAGTTTGAGCGACCATGCATCGGTTTTTTCAAGGGGTTTCATTCCTAAACGTGCCATAGAATCCGCATCATCCGGCAGGAAGATCATTGCACCCCAGCCAAACTCATTGGCTACCACTTCCACCAACTCCTGCATTTGAGCCACGATGGTAGTAGCGGCTTGCTCACCGTAATGCTGTTCTAACCCCACACGAGAAGAGAAAACTACGTAAATTGGAAATCGCCCATCTACATGGGCAATACCACCGCGATTAATCCGTTTGGCAATGGCATCAAGTTCATTTTCAATTTCAAGAACCCAAGGGCTCTTTGCTCGGGGTAAATGAGAGACAGAACTACTCTCATTAGCATTTTTAGGTTCTTCTCCACTCTGCTCCTCGTTCACCGTTCGCTCACTATCCTTATATTCCGGAGAGTTTGTGGCAAAAGATCTAAGATTTTCAACCGCAACATCTCCAACAGAAATCTCTTGCACCGAGGGTTCAGACAATTGGTTCCAACCTAAGTGAGCAGCTACCTCAGCCGGAACCGGAAAATCAAAGGTTAGGGTCAAAGAATCAGGCCAGAGACGCCAAAAAGGATGCCCAGGACCTAACCATCGCAGGATGACCTGGCCAGCGACGTCCATAGTCACACACCGATGCAACAGGCTTGTACCTTCAGCTTCATCCCCCAATGCCAGTTTGCCCTCTGCCAGCGCCAGCGTTAGCCCCAGACAGTCCGGCCAGCGCTGACGATAGAGATTGCTAAATCGAACAACGCTAACCCAATCTTGCAAGCGATGTAGAATTCGAATGTGGGTTAGGTAGACCAACAATTGATCTTGAGCCAGGGTAAGGGCGCGATAAATCTGGTTTTCTGCCTGCTCAAGGTGCCCCTGCTCCAAAGCTTGGCGCGCCTGACGTAGCCTTTCAGCCCATTCAGGCATGGACTCAAGCGGCTCAAAATCTGGATTCAGGACAAACAATGCTGTTTTTGCTGCCTGAGGATCCATATGCGCATTTCCGCGCTCGGCAATATCAAGCACCAGCCGATAGCCCTCATAAAACTCTGGATCCACCTGCAAAACGCGCTCCAAAATAACCTGCCCCTGCTCGATAAGTCCATCTAGCACGAAACTCTTGGCTAGCCAATAGCTCATTGTCAAATCGCCTGGATAAATATTCAACCAGGCCATGGCCACTTGACGGGCAAAACGCAGGCTTCGTGCCTCAATTGCCACCCGAATAATGCTCAGCCATTGTTTACGCTCCCAGAGTCGCGAGATCGAGGGTAGCATAGAGGATTGGTTATCCATGGAATCATGCCTCCTGGGGTTGATGCACTAAATTCAAAGCCACCAGAGCCCCCAACTGACGCTTGATGGCCAGATTGTCCGGAGCTAACTGGGCTGCTCGGCGCAGCATGGACTCAGCAGCCAAATAATCTTTGCCATCCCGAAGTGCTAAGCCATACTCGTAATATACCCGCGGATCCCGTGGGGCAATACGCAAGGCCTGCTGATAGATCTCAAATGCTTTGGGAGATTCGCGCCGTAGTTGATACACTTTTGCCATGGCCAGATAGCCCTCAAGATTCTGTGGATTCAGCCGCAAGGCTTCACCAAAGTGATAAAGGGCTTTATCCAATTGCCCCTTTTGGGAACATATCTGCCCCATCAACATGTGCAGATTTTCCTGATCGGGCATATTTTGCAGCCCCTTAAGCGCCATCGCTTCCGCCTGTGTGATATCGCCTAATGACCAAAACGCTTGTGCTGCCAGCCCAAGCATTGCAGAATTCTCCGGATCTTGGGTCAAAACCTTTTGGATAATGGGTAACGCCTGCGCATAACCGTCCAGTTGACTGATCAGATGAGCCTTTTCACCCAGTAGTGCCACATTCTCGTCCCGGGACTCAATGACCCGATCCAAGTAGGCCAAAGCCTTGCGCTTATCCTCCCTCCGTTCTAGATAAGCCACTCGCAACAAGACAGACTCGGGATCATCTTCCCCTTTCTCTATAAGCGTTTGCGTCCAGGTGTTGGCGTACTCCCAAGAGCCCGTTTCTATTGCCGCCCGAGCAGCCACTTTTAGCAACGTGGATCGGTCAGAAAATTTATCTAGATAGCTCTTAGCAATCTCCACCACCTTTTGAGCCTCTCCAAGAACCCACAGGGTCTGAAGATACTGAAGAACAACTTCTGGATTTTCAGGCGCTAATAGAAGAGCCTGTTCCAGGTGTCCCCGGGCCAATACTCCTTGATTGAGATCCACATACAACCGGGCTAGATTCAGATGGGCTGCTAGATGGTTGGGGCACTCCTGCAACAGGCGCTCCAGAAAGTCAACAGCCCGGGAGGGATTTTCGGTTTCCATGGCAAGGCTGGCCGCCTCTTCTAGCCACCTCCATTCAGAGGGCCACAGATTCAATGCGCGATCCATGGCCTCCAGGGCTACTTCCAGGTTACTCGCTGCACGGGCACAACGCGCCAGCGCCACAAACAAAGGTGGGAAATCGCTTAGTTCCTCAAGAGCCTTGAGCGCCCACATCATCCCTTTCTCAGGCGCCCGCGTTCCTAGAAAAGTGGCTGCGTAGAATTGCATCCAGACATCTTGCATGAACTGCTCTGCCACCTTTTCTGCGCCGGGCCAGTTTTGTAGATGAACCAATGCCACGAGCAAAGCGGCTGCGCGCTCACTGTTCAGCGGTAGGCCAACCAACGCGCGTACATTGGAATAAGTGGGGGCAAAGACACCATATCCCCAAACACGCAACTGTTCAACGAGGGCTTCCTGGCTACAATCTTTCAGTTTTGCCAAGGCTTCCTCAAAGCGCTTCAAGACATCTGGAATCTCAGGAGGCCGGTGATCCTGAATCCCCAGTACATCTGCCCAAGTACAGGCCATTTGGGTTACCACCCATGCACGTGCCAGCCGCCAGTGTGCTATCGGCATACCAGAAAACCGCTCGGCATTGCTTTGCAACAATTGAAGCCCGCGTTCCCAATCTAAAACCGCCAGCGCCGCTTCGCCCAACCACCCCCATTCCATGCCTACCTCATGCTCCTCAAAGACGCCCAAGAGTGCAGCCTGAATAACGGGTCCCAGACGCTCATAAAGAGCACGCGCTTCACGCCACCGCCCCAGTGTCGCCAAGTAACGGACTTTGAGAGCGATGGCACGGGGAAAGTCAGCGCGCCACGCCAGGCTCTGCTCAATCCTTTGATAAACGCCTTCAAGATCGCCTTCTTCCAACGCGAGCTCGCCGGCAAGAAGCATCATTAGTGCACGCCAGTTTCGCTCTGCATCCCCTAACTGTATTGCTTCAAAGGTAGCCGGTTCAACCTCTATAAGAGCGCGCACCTCTGTAAAACGTAATGTTGCCTGCGCCGCCAAAACTGCCCATCCACGATAGGCCAGCGCCTGGGGGCACAGAGTTGCCGCACGTACAAAATGCACATAAGCAGTTTCGATGTCACCTAACCGAAGTTTGAGACGAGCATACAGGAAATGAACAGCACCCCTCGAGAAGTCAATTCCGCCCTTCTGAAGCAAATCATGAGTCCAATCCTTGATATCAGAGTCCTCAAAGAGCGGATCATCTAGCCTTTGCTGCAAGATGGCTTCTAGGACAGCCACTGCTTCCGACGCTCGCCCCTCTCGGGTTAACCAATACGCCTGAACGACGCGAGCAGGTAGCCAATCAGGGGCCATTTCGAGTGTCTCCAGGAGAGCAGCCCGCGCTGTTTCCAGCTCGCCCGCCAAAAAGGACAAAAGTGCAACTTGCAAACTCCGCTCCTTATTCCAGAACTCTGCCTCCCCTTTCAATCGGCACAACGAGTGGGCAGCCAGCAGATAGTTGTTGCGCGCATATAGGCGTTGGCTGAGCATTGACACAACCGTTGCATCCAGATGAGGCTGAGAGGAAAGTGTCGTTAGAATTTCAAGCGCGCGTTCTTCCTCTCCCCCCTCGGCTAGGGCATCTGCCAGTCTTAACCAGTAAGTTCCACATTGTGGAACCAACGCTGTGGCTTGCTCTAATCCTTTTATCTTCTCTTCTATCCACTGCTCTTGATTTGCAAATTGTACAAACCATTCCACAACTTCTAAATCATCTGCAAAGTGATCCAGAAGCCGATTGGCAGTTTCTTGAGCCGCGGCTTTGAGATTGAGAGAGGCATAAACCTCTGCTAACGCCATGTGCAATCTTGGCCACTCGGGACAAAGGGCAATGGCCTCTTCCAGCGCCGCCAAAGCAACCTCGGGCTGATGTTGCTTCAAGGCACTCATCCCAATCCCACCCAGAAGGACGGCTTGCTTGCAATACTCCAGGGACTTTCGATCACTCTCCAGCGTCTGGAAGATACTTAACGCCACCTCGCTCTGCCCCCGAGCCAGTAATACACATCCCATAAGTAATTGGGCATTCTGATTATCAGGCTGCTGAACCAGAAGGCGGCGTAACAAGGCCTGTGCCTGTTCCAACTCCTCTGGTAGAGCATGTGCTCCCAGATTCAGGAGATCTTCATCTTTATTCCACAAGGTTTTGAGATAGAACCATGCCCATTCGGGCCTCACATCCCCGTGATCCAAAAGGGAACGCATCGTCTCTCGCACCTGATGGGCTTCTGCCCCCAACCGTTGCTGCAAGCAGGCCTTCAGGAAAATCAAGTGGGGATCGTCAGGCCAATGCGCACCAGCCCGCATCAAAACAGCCTGGCTTTCTTCATGATAGCCTAACCCTAGCAAGGTCTGGATCAGCAAGAGATTAGCTTCGTAAGAGTTCGGAGTCAAATCACTCGCACGGCGTAAGTAAGGCAGCGCTTCAGAGAGATTCCCTCGCTCCAGGAGAATTTTTCCTAACGCCAGATGAATTTCTGCCGAAGTCGGCAAGACAAGGCTGGCACTGCGAAGGGTGTCGATCGCCTTTGTGACCTCGCCATGACGCTGGTAGTACTCGGCTAGTTTTACCCAGGGGTAGGCCTCAGTAGGACACAAAAGGGTAGCTTGGGTTAAAGCCTGAACGGCTTCCTCCATCTCCCCATTTTCTAATAAGATGACCCCAAGGTAAGCGTAAGCCATGCCGTTTTCAGGCGAGTCGTTTAAGACCCTCTGGCACTCCTCAAAGGCCTCCTGAAACCGCCCCACCTGGATGGCACAGTAAATTAGCGACATTCGATCATTGATTTTATCCTCCAAGGTCTCATCTCCAGTGAGATGTCGCCATTCTTCTAATGCTTTCTCCCAGGCCTCCAAACGCTCATAGGCACGGGCCAGTTTTCGCCTTATGGGAATTGATTGTGGAAAGTGGATAACCCCTTGTAATCCATAAATTAGCGCCTGTTGATAAAAACCCGCCTCATCGCAGAGATCACACATCTGGAGAAAGAGGTCTTCGGAGGGAGAGAGATACTCCAAAACTCGCTGCCCTACTTCAATGCCCAATTCACTCAGCCCTAAACGCTGCAATGCCCTTAACAAGGGCTTGGGATCTACTTTACCCAGCCAAGCCATCACCCTCTGAAGGTGCGCCGCATCTTGATCCTCCAACCAGGAGCGCAATCTCTCAACCAGAATCTGGCGCTGCGCATCTGGAATTGTTTCGCTTTTTCTGGCCCACTTAAGAACTTCCAGTAGAATCGGCGGGGTATTAATATCCCATTCTCCTAACTCCTGTCCGGAAAGGGCCAGCGCATCTCCTAATCCCCATACAGAGAATTGCTCCAAGATCAACCCAGGAAACTTCGTCGAAGCCTCTTGACCTAAAGATCCAGAAGGATATAGCGCCATCTGTTGTATCGCCACACCGGCTTTCCAGTAATCCAGCAAAGCCTGTAATTGTTCTAATCGCTCCAGGCTTCTCGCGGGCATACCGCTCAGTCGAAACAACAACGCTGTCGCATGCAACCAGAACGCACGTTCTTTCAGGTCGCTCCACGTGGTCAGGTTAGAAATATCCTGGTCACACCATGCCTCCAGAGCCCTTCGGGAAAGAACCAACACATGACTTGCTGTGAGACCGGCCAATTCTTTCCGTCCTTCCTGAAGGAGGTACCAAGGCCACTGCACTTGCTGCGACAGAGATTGCCTGAGGATCACCGGGCGCAGATACTCCCACTGTTCCTGATCGCTTAAGGGTTGACTAAGCAAAACGTGGAGCACATGATGATAGCTCAGCGGCTCTGGTAGTGCCGCTAAGAATTCCAACAAGGCATGAGGATCATCTAAGTATCCCCATAGACAAACTAGGGGAGCATTCCACCGTTCAGGATCGGTCTCAAATTGCTCATGAGGCAAGATATTTTCCCAAGAGGTTTCCTGAGCGCGTCGCCATAATTCCAGCGCTACCAACCCTGCTTCTCGCAAATTGCTTGGAGCATGTCCCTTTTCCACCCATCCCAGGAGTGTCACCCCCTCACGCACAATGGATTCATCACCGGCCAAGCGTTGCAGGGCTGAGATCCCCGTAGCATGAACCGTGGGCTGGATTAAGGAGATAGCCAAACTCCCGGCCATCCACAACTCACAAGCATCACGTTTGACTCCACTCAGTGTTCCTAGCACACTGACTTCCTGAAGTGACTCCCAAACAATGGGATCATGGCGTAATGCCCGCAACACCAGGCCCTGTTCAGGCTCGTTCAAGGACGCACGGATCCATTCCAAAAGCAACTTCATAACGGCCTCAACTCGTGAGAAAGAGATTAGGATGAATGGGGTTAGACGATCCGCACCACTAGGAAATAAGAAGCCAGAATCAGGAGCATCCCCACCAACATCAGAAAGACGCCGATCCCCGCCGTAGTGTGTACCAGTTGATTGAGAGATTCGATCAAAGTCGCCGCATTACCAACCAGGCCAGCAATTTCTTCACTAATCCCCTTCTGGACCATTTTGGCAGTTTGAGCAGCCAGACGTTGTACATCGCTTCCCAAAACTCGTGAGATCAGTATGATCAGCCCGCTTAGAAAACAAACCACCCCCAGCAGGAGCAAAAGTCCAGCCATGGTAAAGAAAAAATCATTTTTAGTCATCTCAAAAGGCATCATTCCCATCCTCCTGACTTTAGCAAGCCTGACGAATGGGAATGATGCAAGAAGCATGCCAATCTATGGTTCGTTAACCCTGGATCACATCCGCCGGCAAGTCTCCCCAATCAACGACGCGCCCATTACAGAACAACATTGCCCGTTCAATGGCATGGTTTAATTCCCGAATATTGCCCGGCCAATCGTACTTCATCAAGGCTTCCATAGCAGCAGGTGTTACATCCTGCACGTTCATCCCCAATTTGGCATTGTGGTGTCGAATGAAGAACCCCACCAGTTCAGGAATATCCTCTTTGCGATCCCGTAAGGGAGGCAAGTGCAAATCTACCACCTTTAAGCGGTAATAAAGATCCTGGCGAAACTGCTGCGAGCGGATCATTTCCTGCAGATTGCGATTGGAGGCCGCAATAATTTGCACATCTACCTTGATCATGGTAGTTCCGCCTACACGGCGAATGGCCTGCTCCTCAAGCGCCCGCAGCAATTTGGCCTGCATATCCAACGACATGGAAGATATCTCGTCCAAAAACAAGATGCCCCCATCCGCTACTTCAATAAGGCCATGCTTGCGTTTCTCTGCACCCGTGAACGCTCCCGCCTCATGCCCAAAAAGTTCCGACTCAATCATGGTCGGCTGGATAGCCGCACAGTTGACCGCAATATAGGGTTTAGACGCCCGAGGGCCATTCTGGTGAATGTAGCGCGCTAAAACATCCTTACCCGTGCCGGTTTCGCCTGTGATTAACACCGAAACTTGCGCCTGTGCTGCCCGGCGCGCTTGGAGAATGACCTTCTGCATGGCGGGGCTCTTGCCGATGATAAAATTCACCTCGCGCGTCTGTGCCTCGCGCCAGTGAGCCAGTTCGCGTCGCATAAAGACGATTTCACTAGCGCGTTTCACCGAGTTAGCCAATTGCGACAGCTGAAATGGCTTGGTCACAAAATCACTGGCCCCGTTGCGCATCGCCTCCACGGCCATTTCAATATCTCCATAGGCCGTAATGACGATCATCGGGGGCCGGAAGGACAAACGACTGCTCTCCAAAAGCAGATCTGGGCCATAACCATCGGGTAATTGGACATCCACAATAAAAATGTCACCCTCGCCGCGTTCCAAGCAAGCGCGGGCCTCAGCCAACGTGCTAAAGCCAATTGTCTCATACCCCAGCGTACTCAAATGCTCTATAATGTTTAGGCGGGCATTATCTTCATCCTCAACAACAACCACTGTGATTGCCACTGTGATTACCCCTCGTCTTCTGGAATGGCCGGCAGAAAGACGTGAAACACGGTTCCACCGGGAAAAGAATTGACCTTAATCGTACCATGATGAGCCGTAACAATGCGCTTGGTGATGGGCAATCCCAGGCCAGTACCATGGGGTTTGGTGGTCACGAAAGGCTGAAAAATCCGCTCTCGAATCTCCTCTGGAATTCCCGGCCCATTATCCGAGACAGTGATTTCCACCTGGGGGCGCAATGTCTCCGAATAATTGCGCTTAACGCGTACAGAGAGTACCCCACCTTCCTGGCTCATCGCGTCCATTGCATTGCTGATCAGGTTCATAAATACCTGCTCCAACGCGCGCCAGTCCCCCAGAACCGGAGGTACATTTTCATCTATCTGCACAATGGGGGTAATCTTCAGGCGGGCCATACGTGGTCGCCACCGTTCCACTAAGCGACTTACTACTTCGCCGATATTCACCGGCTCCTGTTTAGGATCATAGGGTTTGGAAAGACTTTTCAACGCCTCCATCTGATGCGCTAAGCGGTTGCAATCGGCTTCCATACGGGCTATTAGATCCCGGTGGGGACTATCCTCACCCAACCGCGCCGCTAGCAACTCCAAACCGGTCGAAATACCATTCAAAGGGTTAAGAACCTCATGGGCAAAAACCCCCATAAACTCTCCCAGGAACGCCCGTTGTTCCAACTGACGTGTTTGAGCGCGAATCTGTTCATTTTCACTAATGTCATTAATCAGGACCACCACCGCTTGAACTTCACCTTCCCGTTCAACTGGCAAGATCTTTAAGTCCGCTGGAAACGACTGCCCATTGCGCCGATGCAGGGTCACACCTGGTAAAGAGGGAAAACTCTTTCCTTGGCTGGCGCTAATCAGTGCTGGCATAACGCGATCTGGACTGATCAGGATATTCTCCACCGTATGGCCCACCACCTCATTTCGGGTATATCCCAGCATCATCTCAGCCGTTGAATTGAGATCCTCAACCAAGAGCGCCGAATCCAGGATCAAAATGCCTTCGTGGCTGTTTTCAACAATGGCCGTTCGAATCTGGTTTTGTCGTTCATAAACAACCTTTTCCATGTGCATTGACTCATTGCGCAGGTAATGCTGAATAAGCAAGTCAATGTAACTGGCCACCAACGTTGTCACTTCCAACAGAAACGGCGGGGGAGATTTTTCCCAATCAGCCACGATCAGCAACCCCACTATTGCTGGCTCAAAACCAAGGGGGGCACTCACTACGTAACTGAGGTTGTGCATACGGGCTACGCGGTGGACCTCGGTATTAATCCGCTTACCTGGCACCCAAATGGTGCTGGCCGTCAGGCGGATTAAATCGGTGTTGGGAAGGGACTCTGGAAATAACGCCTCATTGCCAACCCACGCCATGCGCCGAAGCGCAGGGAACCGACTCTCAGCCTGATAAACCCCCACATAGGCCACCTTAAACAAACGAGCAAGTGAGTTCAAAATCTCCCAAACAGCCTGCTCCAGGGTGGGCTGGCGAAAGAGACGTGGTAGGCTCCCAAGGGTTTCCAGCGCTTGCAACCACCAGCGCTGCATGGAGGCAGAGGGATCTTCCCCCGGCGTGATGCGTAAAGCCGCCCAGGGTTCAGGGAGTCCCAGAGGCACCCACCGCCCAACCACACTGATCACGTTCCCACTCTTAGGATGAAGCACCAGATCCAGATCGCTGCTTTCAGCAAAATCCATGATGTTTTCCCCACCCAAAATGTCCTCTGGGGCCCGTTTCAGCAGTTCACTCAGATAATAACCGCTCAACTCACAAAAGCGAGGGGTAGCATACAAGATACGATTTTGGCGGGTATCAAACAGGAGAACTGGCTCATTACACAGATCCAGCAGCAAGACCAGGCCACGAAAGAGATTGCTCTTGGTATTGCGCCCAATAGGATAAAACGTCATTTACGCCTCAATCGAGGAACTTATGGAGTAGAAGGGGAACAAGAGGGGGAGTGCCGTAAGTGAGCCGGCAGGATTCCTTCCATGGTGCGATATTTGGCAACCGTCCGCCGCGCCACCTTGAAGCCCTGCTGGCGCAAGCGCTCGGCAATTTCAGCATCACTTAGCGGGTAGGACTCGCCAGCAATAAGCTCACGTAGGGCGCTCCGCACATTGCCATTTCGATCGAAAAAGGAAGCCAGCGGCACAATACGCTTATTCGGAAGTTGCACATTTTTCTGCGCCACCGCCCTGGAAATGGTGGATTCATGCAGATTTAACTCACGTGCAATTTGATGGCGAGTGATGGGCCGCAAATAACGCTCACCCTTAAGGATGTAATCACGTTGCAATTCCACCACACGCCGCATTAGACGTAACAGGGTGTGGTTGCGCTGCTGAAGACACTTGATAAAGAGCGCGGCCCGATCTAGATCGCTACGCAATTCTTCCCGCGCCTCCCCCTCCGCCAGTTTAAGCCCCTGTCGAAAAGTTGGATTGACGCGCAAAACGCCCCGCAAGGGCAGGATAATCTCCACCATCAGCGGTCCATTAGGGTCCTCATTGAGATGAGAGATGACGACATCAGGGTAGGTCAAAGCACGCCGTGCATCAGCAGCAGGGGTCCGCACATCCCCCCAATGTCCCCGCGCCGGGTAAGGATTCAGATTATTACTGATGAACTGAGCTGCTTCCTTGACCGCACGCAATGGCATGCCTAACCGCCGCGCCAGCTCTGCGTAACGACGCTTGCCTAAGTCATCCAATCCCTCCCGGATCAAGAGTTCCACTACATCGGGCACATCGTCAGATTCCTTAAGAACCTCCAGTTGGACCAGCATGGCTTCCTGAGGAGTATAGGAGCCCACCCCCAATGGATCCACGCGTTGAATAGCCTGGCGAATGCGTTCTACCCGCGAGACAGGTACGTGGAAATAACTCGCCACCTCGGCCACCTCAGTCCTCAGTAGCCCATCCTCATCCAGGTGCATAGCCAAATGCGCTGCAATAAGTTGGTCGTCATGCTCTAACTCAAACGCCACCTGGCGCAGGACATAAGTAGACAATTCAAGTGGTTCGGAGAAGAATCGCTCTTCCAAGAGCTCCTCCTCGGTTTCCTCATTCCATTCGCCCGAGGAGGTGGGGAAGAAGTCCTCCCGTGGGGAAATGAAAACCACCACCTCATCCTGAGCACTACCCCGCGGTTTGCTGCAGATGGGACAAACGCTCTCACTGGCCTCCAGTAAGCGATGGCACATTGGGCATCGGCGTTCCTCAACCAGTTCAAGGGCGGGATTGGTCAATTCAGCCTGAATCTGCTGCCACAACTCCCCCACCGATTGATGCAACAGAGACATGGTCTGAGTCAGATGCGCAGTGATAACTGTGCGTGTAGAAGTCTGCTGAATTTGCAACATGGGCGCCTTTTCAACCTACCTTTGATAGTATATGCGCAAATGACTCGCGTTGCAAGTTTCATGCCTGATTGTTTGTTAGAAGGCGCCACCCCTTCAGCCTGCTTCCTGGTGCCTTGATCTCAGGAGAGCCGCCCCATTTCTATAATAAGCCCCTGCATTAGCGCCCAACGCCTAGGGAGTAAGACCTCCCTCTACCACATTGATCGGGCTTATCTGCTACACTCACAGCCATGACGGGGATCGGTTTCATGATTTAGAAACCGCGGGTCAGCGCTTTTCGATGCCTTTTCTCATCCTCCAGCGAGGCAAGAACTCAGCCAGTTTCTAGTTCTCAGGAAATAAATTCAGCCCTTTAACTACAACAACCATGGACTTTGCCAACCAATTACAAGCCCCCGGTACCTCAGGGCAGCCGGGGGCCGGAGCACGCTTCTGTTTCACAAAACACCGGGCACTCAGTAAATGTCATTCACTGTGTTGTAAACATTGAACTTACCAGTCGGGGTGACTAGGTTAGGAATGCGAGCTTTCTCCTGCAAAGTGCGATCGTCGTAGATGACGATCTCGCCGGTTTGGCCTGGTTTATCCGCAGTACCCCATACACTCACCCAAATTTCGGTGCCCTGGCGATTGTATTCAAAGTGTGTAGCCCGCCCGTAGTCGGCCACTTCCCAGCATTTATACGGCCGAGTAGGATCGGATTTAGCCACCACGCAGATGGTACGCGCCAATTGTGGCTCGGAGTTCAGGGTCATATCCACCCAAATCCATGGGCTGGTGGGGTGTGTTTTGATGAACAGGCTGCCAGCACCAGGTAACGCAATCTCGCGAACCGCTTTCCAGGCATACTGTGGGTGCCCGACCGGGTCGGTGCCGATGGTAGTGATCGCCGCATCCCCCAGATGGGCCGTGCTCCAGACTGGGCCGAACTGCGGATCCACCCAGTTGGCTCCTCGCCCTGGATGGGGGACCGCTGGCGTATCTATCAGAGCCACCAACTTGCCTTCCAAACTGTCTACAACAGCTACCTTGTTCGATTGATTGGCTGCCACCAGGAAGTAGCGCTTCGTGGCATCCCAGCCACCATCATGCAGATAGCGGGCGGCTTCAATCATCTTAATAGTTGGGTTATGCGGATCACTGTAGTCCACTAACCAAATTTGACCAATCTCCTTGACGTTGACGATCCACTCTGGCTTAAGGTGCGAGGCAACAATGGCGGCCACACGGGGCTCGGGATGGTACTCTTCCGTGTCAACCGTGTATCCTCGCGTGCTCACGATTTTGAAAGGCTCCAGCGTCTGCCCATCCAATATAACAAAATGAGGAGGCCAATAACAACCGACGATGGCATAACGATCCCTGAAATCTCCCAATTCACCTTTATATTTACTGACCTCTACCGACCGAGCATCATAACAGGTTTGTACCTCGGCGACCTTTTGAGGCACTTCAGGCCAAAGATCCACCATCGAAAGACGACCATCACGGCCAATAACGTAAACATATCGGCCTGTTGCTGACATCCGCGAAATATGAACCGCATACCCAGTATCGAGTTTTGCCACTACTTCATAAGTATTTCCATCAATCACAGCTACCTGTCCGGCATCTCGCAACGTCACCACAAAGTAATTCTGCCAATCGCGTGTTGTTTGGGGCTGAGTAGGTCGCTGATCGGGAGGCACTAGAACCTTCCAGGTCTGCTTCATCTGCTCAAGCGACATTTCTGGCGGCGCGGGCGGTTCCATTTGCAAGAACTTGGCCATAATCTCCGTCTGTTCTTGGGTGAAGAAACCCTGCTTACCCCAATCTGGCATTCCACGGGGCGTCCCGTTGAAAATAATGGAGGCTAAAGCAAGGGTTCCTTTGGGTTGCGTTTGATCAGGTGTGAGGGCCGGCCCAGTTGCGCCCTTTCGCAAGGTCCCGTGACAACCAGCGCAGCGCTCAAAATAAACCTGCTTGGCCCAGGCAAACTCCTCCTCACTTAAGAGGGTTGAGGAGCCGGCCGCCGAAACGGCTTGCGTCGGTGCAGAGAGTTCTTGCTCTGCAACCTTCTCCGGTGGATGATAGAGATATTGAACCATAGCCTCGATTTCTGCCGTGCTTAGGAGCTTGTCCAGATTTGCGGGCATCAGCCCTTTCTGACAAGGTACTCCATTACAATCTGGGGCTAGGAAAGCGTCCGGATCCACAATGGACTCGTGCAAATAATCAAGCACGGTCTTGGCCTTACCGCTATATTCACCCGACTCCAGCCGCTTTTTAGCCACCTCAGCGATGTTCGTCAGATCCGGCCCAATGGTACCTTGTGCGCCTGGCACCCTAGGAATCACATGGCAAGCGCCACACCCCCCTTTTTTGAATCCCTCCATCGCCAATCCCAGAGTATCTTCCCCAGCAGTCAGCGTGGGCTCTGCTAACACAGGGGTGAGCGCCGGCGTTGGTTGAGGCCGACCCGCACAGGCCGTCAATCCTAGCATTCCAATCCCCAACAAAACCCAGAGAATCCAGCGTGGCTTCATTATGCCTCCTTGTGGAAATGAGCTTCCAGGCGGTCAAGGATAAACCCATAACCTAAAAGTTAGAATAAAGCATTTTGCCCAATGCATGATTGCGCTAGCGCAAACAGCACCAAGTTGATAGGTCTTAACACTTGCATCGTTCAAGGTTGACTTGACACATTCACCCATCCTAAGATACTATCAACACTACAACCTGTGCCATGCGCTAATTGGGGCGCCGAGGAGCGAGATAAACCTATGGCTGTCGTTCACATTATAGGTGGTGGATTGGCCGGAAGCGAAGCGGCTTGGCAGGCTGCAGAACTAGGAGCAGAGGTTATTCTTTATGAAATGCGCCCTCTGGTCAGTACCGGAGCTCATCGCACAGATAAGTTGGCAGAGCTAATCTGCTCCAACTCCTTAGGATCTCGCCTCCTGGATCGCGCTTCAGGACTGCTCAAAGAGGAATTGCGCCTGTTGCGTTCCCTACTGCTGGCGTGTGCCGAGGCTACAGCGGTGCCGGCGGGGGGCGCTCTGGCCGTTGACCGAGATGCATTTGCCGAGTTGGTCACCCAGATTATCAGTCAGCATCCACGCATCCGAATTGTGCGCCAAGAGGTAACCCGCCTCCCCGAGGGCGTGGTCGTAGTTGCATCCGGCCCGCTGACCTCGCCCGCTCTGGCAGAGGAGATTCAACGCTTGACCGGCGAAGACTATCTTTTCTTTTACGATGCCATTTCCCCAATCGTTACAGCCGATTCCATCAACATGAAAATTGCCTTCAAAGGCTCGCGTTACGGGCGCGGGGCGCAAGAAGAAGGGGATTACATCAACTGCCCGATGACTAAAGCCGAATACAAAGCCTTTGTGGACGCGCTGGTACACGCAGAACGCATCCCCCTGCGCGATTTCGAGAGAGCCATTGAACGTGGGGTCAAAGCCGGCGCTGATAAATACTTTGAGGGCTGCCTGCCCATTGAGGTGTTGGTCACACGTGGCGAGAAGGCTTTGGCATTTGGGCCATTGCGCCCAGTTGGTTTAACAGACCCACGCACGGGGAAACAACCCTATGCTGTAGTCCAGTTACGCCAGGACAACTTGCACGGTACGCTCTACAGCCTGGTAGGATTTCAAACGAACCTAACCTACCCCGAGCAAAAGCGGGTTTTTCGCATGATTCCTGGCCTAGAACAAGCGGAGTTTGTTCGCTATGGACAGATGCACCGTAATACTTACATCGCCTCTCCGCGTCTCTTGCTCCCCACTCTTCAATTGCGCCAGCATCAAACGATCCTGTTTGCCGGCCAGATTACCGGCGTGGAAGGTTACATGGGAAACATTGGCACCGGCCTGCTGGCTGGCTGGAACGCAGTGCGCCTCTTGAGGGGAAACGAGCCGGTTGTCCCTCCGCCCACCACCATGCTGGGGGCACTATGCCGCTATATCACCGAGGCTCGCCTTGAAGATTTCCAGCCCATGAAAGCCAATTTTGGTTTATTGCCCGACCTGGATCATCCCCCACGGGGCAAACAAGAAAGACACCAGACTCTGGCCATGCGTGCCTTGGAGAATATGAGCACCTGGTTGCGTCAATACCCCGAACGCGCTCAGGTCATACTCCCCTCGCTGTATTGAGGTGATTACCATGCCCCCCCGGATTTATCGCTTACGTCTCCTCCTGACACTCCTCCTGGTAGCGGGTGCATTGATCATTGGGCGTTGGATTTTAAGCGCCAGCCAACCCGCCGTTGTTTTCAATGCCCAGCGCGCCTACCGTGATGTGCAAGACCAGGTAGCGCTGGGAGCGCGTACCCCTGGCAGCCTGGCTCACGCTGCCCTTCAGGATTACATTGTGAAGACCCTGCGCGCAAACGCTTGGACAGTCGAGGTGCAATCGGGCACTTACAACGGGCAACCCATCACTAATCTAATCGGCAAACGGGGCACGCAAGGCACATGGATCATCCTAGCTGCCCACTACGATTCTCGCCTGCTTGCTGACCAGGATCCCGACCCCGTTAATCGCACCCAGCCGGTACCTGGCGCTAATGACGGAGCTTCCGGGGTGGCCGTACTGCTCGAACTGGCGCGTACGTTACCTACCAACCTTAACAAAAGCATCTGGCTGGTGTTCTTTGACGCCGAAGACCAGGGAGGCCTTCCCGGCTGGGAATGGATTATGGGTTCGCGCTACTTCGTTTCACAACTTGGGGGACGACCGGACGCTGTGGTTGTGGTGGATATGATCGGCGATGCCCATCTTAACTTGCTCAAAGAACGCCATTCTGACCCCCAATTGATACGTGAAATCTGGGCTGTTGCCCACTCCCTGGGCTATCAGGAGCACTTTTTAGACTTAGATGGTCAGGCCATTTTAGATGATCATGTGCCTTTTCTAGAGCAGGGAATCCCCGCTGTGGATTTGATTGATTTTGACTACCCCTATTGGCACACTACCCAAGACCTTCCCGACAAAGTTTCACCCTACAGTCTGGAAGTTATTGGCCGCACGTTGTATCATTGGATTACCCAACGCTGATGGCGTATGAGGCAATTGGCAAAAGCCGCATCCTCGCTTAAACTTGATCTCATGAAAGACCTTCCGGTATCCTGGGGACTTATTCAAACCGAGTGGATTGAGCGCACAGTTCGGGTGGTCGGTCAGAGTGCATCCACACGCGAGAATCTCCACCACCAAGTTCGCGAATTTGTGCATGCCTCCACTCAAATCCTGAAGGGAGAAGCGGTCGATCTTCTGGATCCCATCTTGGCCCAGTGGGCGTCCTCACTGACTCAGACTGACCTCGAAAGCACTGCCAGTGACCTGATGCGTTTCATGAGCGTATTAGTCACTTCATCCCTTGAGGCGCTCATGATCCATCTGACCCCCCTTGAAGCGTTGGCGATGTTTAGAGCGCTTCTCCCCTGTTTCAATTATGCTTACGAGCGTTTGGCTCAACATGAGATTGAAGCCAAAATCACTTATATCTCAAATCGCCTGAATGAGGTACAGCAGCGGCTGGAACGCCTTGATAAAAGCAAGTCCGATTTCATCGCTATTGCAGCCCATGAGTTGAAAACGCCCTTGACACTGATAGAAGGTTACACCGCCATGCTCCGCGAGGGGCTACATCAACAAGATGCTAACACTGCCGAATTCTCCCTCCTGCTGGATGGAATAGAGAACGGCGCCAGGCGCTTGCGAGGCCTCATTGAAGACATGATTGATGTGTCCCTTATTGACAACCAACTCCTTTCGCTTAACTTCCAGCCCATCTGGTTAAATCATCTTTTCGCCATTCTCGAACGCGAACTTCAGCCCGCTATCGAGGAGAGACGACAAATCCTTCAAATTCACGATTTTCCGGGGAGCCATGAAGTACTGATGGGAGATCCCGAACGACTACTACAGGCCTTTCGCAATCTGCTGAACAACGCCATCAAATTTACCCCGGACGGCGGAAAAATCGAGGTTAGTGGTCGCGAACTGCCCGGCTTTGTCGAAGTCACCATCACCGACACTGGCATTGGCATTGACCCGCATGATCAGAGCATCATTTTTGAGAAGTTTTCACGTGTGGGCAATGTGGCTCTGCATTCCAGTGGCAAAACAAAGTTCAAAGGAGGCGGCCCTGGCTTAGGGCTGCCGATCGCCAAAGGCATCATCGAAGCCCACGGTGGCACAATTTGGGTAGAATCAGAAGGACACGATGAGATACGCTGTCCGGGTTCTACCTTTCATATTTTGATCCCCAAGCGTCATCCTTCGCTGGAGAGCCGTGTGGCCGATATCTTTGCTTCTTTCACCCAACCCCAATCCCCTTCTGAGTAGTTTAGCTATGAGCGCCTCTTTTATCCAGCCCGCTAACCGTATTGCCTCCTTCAAACCTTACTTCTTCGCCAGTCTAAACCAGAAAATTGCCGAACTAAAGGCCCGCAAGGTGGACGTGATTCGCATTGACATGGGTTCCCCTGACCTGCCGCCTGCCGACTTTATCATTGAAGCACTGGTAGAAAATGCTCGCCGACCTGATACCCATGGCTACACACCCAATGGAGGCTTTCCCGCCTTCCGAGAAGCTGTTGCTACCTACTACCGCCGACGCTTCAATGTCGAATTGGATCCCATGCGCGAGACCCTAGCATTGATCGGCTCCAAGGAAGGCCTCTTCAACCTAGCACAGGTCTTGCTGAACCCAGGTGATTTGGTTCTAGTACCGGATCCGGCCTATCCTGTATATGAAGCGGCCAGTTTAATCGCTGGAGCAACAATTATCAAACTGCCTCTCAGGCGCGAGAACAACTTCCTACCCGCGCTAGATGAGATCGCCCCTGAAATTCTCGACCGGGCCAAAATCTTATGGCTAAACTACCCTAATAATCCTACAGGTGCGATCGCCTCTTATGAATATCTTGAACACGTGGTTGCTTTGGCACAACAGCACCGCTTTGTGATCGCCTTTGATGCGCCTTATACCGATATTTGTTTTGGCGGATACAAGGCACCTAGCATCCTGCAGATTCCAGGCGCCAAAGAAGTAGCCATTGAGTTTAACTCGCTTTCTAAGACCTACAACATGGCTGGCTGGCGCGTAGGTATGGCAGTGGGCAACCCTCACATCATCCAATATCTACATGTCTACAAAAGTCAGGTGGACTCCTCACACTTTCAGCCCATTTTGCTGGCTGGGATAGCCGCGCTCACGGGTGATCAATCCTGGATTGAAACGCGCAACCAGATTTACGAACAGCGCCGTGACCTGGTTGTTGAGGCTCTGCGAACGGCTGGTTTTGGCGTTGAACCTCCCGCTGCCGCCATTTACGTTTGGGCGCATCTTCCTCCTGGCTTCAGCGATAGCACCGAATTCTGCACACGTCTGCTCGAAGACACTGGTGTCAGCATTACCCCTGGGGTTGTCTATGGGCGGTATGGTGAAGGTTACGTGCGCATCTCGCTAGGAGCGCCTACAGAGCGCTTAGAAGAGGCAATGCAACGCCTGCTTTCATGGATTCAAAGGGCCTAGTATAATGGAAATATGAGCCCTAAAATTCCGGAACCCACAGGTTTTCCACGCGAGCGCGCCTTCCTGGTAGGAGTCGAAATCCGCAGCGAGCCCACTCCGCTTCCCTTGGAGGACTCGCTAGCTGAATTGCGCTTGTTGGCTCAAACTGCCGACCTGGAGGTGGTTGGAGAAACCTATCAGCGCCTTGATCGCCCGCATCCTGACACGTTGATCGGTAAAGGCAAGGTCGAGGAAATAAAGATTTTATTGGAAGAAACTGCTGCAGATATAGTGATCTTCGATACCGAGCTTTCACCCCGCCACCAGCGTGAGCTGGAGGAACAATTTGGCAATCAGGTGCGGGTGCTGGATCGTACAGCGCTGATCCTGGACATCTTTGCCCGTCACGCCCACACCCGTGAGGGCATCTTACAGGTTGAATTGGCCTTTTATGAGTACCGTCTGCCCCGCTTGACTCGCGCTTGGACCAATCTAGCCCAGCAAACCGGTGGCGGCGGAGGTCGTACCGGAAGCCAGGGTGGGGTGGGGCTACGTGGGCCTGGTGAAACTCAGCTGGAAGTGGATCGCCGCGAAATCCGCCGCCGCATCGCCTTTCTCAAGCGCGAACTAGAAAAAGTGCGCGCACATCGCCAGCGCTACCGTCAACAACGGCGCAAATCCCAGGTGCCGGTTATCTCCCTAGTAGGTTACACCAACGCTGGGAAATCTACCTTGCTGAATCGATTGGCTCATGCGCAGGTTTTCGTGGCAGACCAATTATTCGCCACCCTTGATCCTACCACGCGGCGCGTAGAGCTTCCCGGTGGACATATCGTTCTCTTCACCGACACTGTCGGTTTCATCCAGAAGCTGCCTACCCAGCTTATCGCCGCCTTTCGAGCCACACTAGAAGAAATCACCGAATCAGATCTCCTAGTTCACGTGCTTGACGTCACCCATCCCAATGCCATAGAGCAGTGGAGAGTAGTTCGACAAACACTCGAAGACATTGGCGCAGGGGACATCCCAATGATCACGGCACTGAACAAGATTGATCGTCTGCCCAACCCCTCTGCGATTCAAGCACTTTCGAGTACCTTCTTGCACTCAGTGCCCATCTCTGCGCTTACCGGGGAAGGCCTGCCCGAATTGCTGCAGGCAATTGAGACCACGCTGTTCGAAGATTACGCTCCGATGACAGTGCACATCCCCTATACCGAAGGGCATATGATTTCGCTCTTCCACGAGCACGGCAAGGTTGAGCGCGTCACCCACCATGACGGTTATGTAACCATTCGGGGTCTATTACCGGGCCGTTTGATTGCTCGCTTTCAGCCTTTCACCCGTCGCATTAAAACTGTGACCGAACCGGATGACGTTCATGAACACATTGATCTCTCGGGTTCTTGATCGCCTTTCCGAATTCTTGGCAGCCCGCAAAGGGCTTCTCCCACTCGTTGGCCTGGGATTGATCATCCTTAACCTGCTTGTCCGGTTTCTCACCGATGGGTGGGTGGCTCAGACCCACCTCCTGCTACACCTAGGGCTAATTATTGCGATTTTAGGTTTTATGCTAGCGCGGGCGCTGTAACAACAAAAAGCGCGGCCCAATTGAAGGTCGCGCTCTTGTCCACCAGCCAATTACACGCTTATTTTTTGGCTTCTTTCTCAAGGCTGATAACTTCTCGGCCCTGATAATAGCCACAATTGGGGCAAACTGTATGAGGTAGGCGTAATTCCCCGCAATTACTACATTGCACCAGATTCGTAGCTTTCAGAGCGTCATGCGCACGCCGCCGATCCCGTCGTCCTTTAGAAAGTTTTCGCTTCGGTAAAGGCACCATAGTTAATCTCCTAATCTTTTACTTGCTCCCGATCATTAATGACCGCCGAATTATAATGAAGACAAGGCAGAAACGTCAAGACTTCGGAAAAAGCTGGACTTCCCCTTGCATTTCGCCCCAAAACCCCTATAATTAGAACTGAGAGCGCTCCTAAAGATCCTTATTTTTTCCTCAAAAGCCGCCCCTAAAACGGCTTTTTATGCCCAATATATTGAGAGCGCTCCCAAAATCTAACCAGAGTCTCTAATAAGGATGTTTTCCCATGAGCGACCAGACGCAAGTTTCCCTCCTTACTTCCCTCAACACTGAATCCCAACCTCTTCAATTTCCACCAGATTTCCTATGGGGCGCCGCGACCTCGGCTTACCAGATCGAAGGTGCCTGGAACGAGGATGGTAAAGGGCTTTCCATTTGGGATACCTTTGCTCATCAACCTGGCAACATATGGCAAAACCAGAATGGTGATATCGCGTGTGATCATTATCATCGCTGGCAGGAAGACATTAATGTGATGAAAGCCATGGGCTTGAAAGCCTACCGCTTCTCTATAGCCTGGAGCCGAATCTTTCCAGAGGGAACCGGTAGAGTAAATTTCAAAGGTCTAGATTTTTACCAGCGCCTCATAGACGGACTTCTCCGAGCAGGCATTGAGCCCTTTGTCACCCTTTACCACTGGGACCTTCCGCAGGCCCTTCAGGATCGTGGGGGATGGCCTAACCGGGAAACGAGTGAGGCTTTTGTAAATTACGCAGACCAGGTAAGCCGCGTCTTGGGGGATCGCGTCAAATTCTGGATAACCCTCAACGAGCCTTTCATCGTGGCGTGGCTGGGGCACCTGATCGGCGAACATGCCCCTGGCCACAAGAATCAGGATGAAATGCTACGCACTGCACATCATCTCTTGCTTGCGCATGGTTGGAGCGCACCGGTGATTCGGCGTAATTCTCCTCAGGCAAACGTGGGAATCACCCTAGATCTAGTCCCTATGACCCCTGCCTCTCCTCGCTTTGCGGACCGTTATGCTGCCTGGTTGCTGGACGGCTATCGCAATCGCTGGATGCTTGATCCTCTGGTTGCCCGCGGTTACCCCCTTGACGTGATCCAGTTTTTCAATTACTCCATGGACTTTGTCAAACCTGGTGATTTTGAGGCTATCGCCATTCCCATTGACTTTATCGGACTGAACTATTACAGCCGACAAATCGTAGAAGCCCGCAATGCTGAGGGAGCGGATTTCACGCCTATTCCCGTCCCACCGGCCCCTGAAGCCGAAGTGACTGAAATGGGCTGGGAGGTATATCCTCAAGGCCTGTTCGACTGGCTAACGCGTCTCACCTATGAGTATCGTTTTCCAGAAATTTATATTACAGAAAACGGCGCCGCCTATCCAGATACCCTGATAGAAGACGCCATTGAGGATACTCGGCGGATTAATTACTTACGTGCACATTTTACCCAAGCCTGGCGCGCAATTCAAGTAGGTGTGCCTTTGAAAGGCTATTTTGTCTGGTCGCTCATGGATAATTTTGAGTGGGCTCATGGCTACACGAAGCGATTTGGCCTCGTCTACGTAGATTTTGACACCCAAATGCGTATCATGAAACGTAGTGCTCACTGGTATCATCAGGTTATCGCCTCTGGAAGGGTGAATTAGATTCCGCCTTGCTCTTCCTTGGAAAGGAAGCCCCCACTTCTAACGCGGGGGCTTCCTTACTAGCAGACCCTAAACACCCACTTTCTACTTCACCTCAACTACAATGCTCCCATCCTTAATCCCCTGGATGGTGGCTTCAGCCTTGGCTTTGACATCAGGTGGTACCAATTTGTCGTTATAAACCATCTCAAGACCACCGTTCTTAAACGAGAGATAGAAAACCTTTCCACCTGGTACACCCGCCTTATTGCTTTCGATCATATCCCGCAGAATCACCTCCCATCGGTAGATTAAGTTAGCGGCTACTGTGTCAGGCGCTAACGAATCCTGATACCAGGCAGAAGCAAGCCACAGGATGCCATGTTGCTTAGCCACGCTAATCGCCCCCGTAACCGACTGTGAGGTGCCGGTCAATATATCTGCACCCGCCCGGACATGCGTTTCCGCTGCCGCCGACATCAACGACACGTCTGAGAAAGAACCCGTATAACTGATATTGACCTGAATGGTAGGATCCACCGACTTCACCCCGGCTTCGAAACCCAGGTTATATAAGCGAGCATCTCCGGCTTCGATGGGGCCAGTGACACCAACAATCTTTGTTTTGGTCAACAAACCGGCAATCACCCCATTAACATATCCCCCCTCCTGGGCTTGGGGTTGATAAGCAAAAACGTTGTTAATGCCCTCATCCTTGTAAGTCTGAGTGGTAGTTCCCCAAGCGAACGAGGTTTGTGGGAATTCAGGGGCTATTTGTTGCAGAGAAGTGCCATATTGGGCACCGTGGGCAATAATCAGGTTATAGCCCTGGCTGGCATAATCACGAATTGCGGCAGCCGCGTTAGTAACATCCCAGGCATCCTCGGAAATGGCGATTTCAAGTTTTCCGGGTCCCCCCATCTCCTGCTGAACCTTTAGCAATCCCTCGTAAAGCGATTGGCTCCATTCCAAATCTCGGATAGTGCTGGGCAGGATCAACGCTACTTTAAAGGGCTTCTCTTCGGCTTTGGGGGTCTCGGTGGCTTGCGAGCATGCCCCGAGCAACAACGCGACCACAACCAACCACAAGATAAGCCATTTTGCCGTTTTCATAAATTTCTCCTCCATTATGTGAATTAGGTAAATCAGTGTGTTATCCAACACAGTCTGCGCTTGTCTTACCCCCCTTATGATTTTACACCCAATCCTCTTGACCACCGTACCCAATCTGGGCTTTCAAAAACAATCAGGATTATCATTTGAGACACCGGTACCTGCCTTATGCTTGGCTGGATTCATGTGTTCAATAAACGCCCAATTCACAAGTTTCATTAATTCAATAAACGCCCCCGGCTCAACATAAGCAATGGAGTTGGCTTCGACAGCCAGGCTCAATTTGAGCATTCCTTTGGCATTACTTGTATGCGCGAGCGAGCGCGGATGTTCGGAGGAATTGTCAACGTTCACAGTGAAAGGGGCAAAGGAACTACCATCGAAGCGATTCTCCCTGTTTAGAGGGAACAGTTGCCATCTCCCAACGCACATCATATTCACAATAAGGATCTCCATTATACATACAACGCGTCTTTTGAATGTAGGGAATCCCCCCTGCAGCCTCAATGACTCCTTCCATCCAACCTACATGGTTGTACGTACACCGTTCACGCGGCTGTTTCTTCCCCATATCCACTTCCATGCGCACGTGATTCTCAGCCAAATCAAAAATACGCACAACCACCCCATCGCCCCAATTATGGCGCAAGCATAAGTCCATACGACGAATGATGTAGCCGGGATCACCGGGCTTGAAATACTTTGCCAGCGCAGCCCCCGGCTGAATATCATATTTAGCCCGGTAACGGGTCATCTCGCGCAGAATATCGTCCTTGCCTCCCGCCAGAATCTCTTTGATGGCTGCCGTGAGTGCCCCTAACACTTCAGGTGGGTATTCACCTTCAGGCTCAATCTTCCCACGCAAAATCTGCTGAATGTCAGCCGGCAGGCGGCGAATAACTTGATCCAGAGCCACCTGTCCGTACTTCTCACGCACAAAATCCAGCCGTCCAATTAAAGCGCTCCCTCGGCTGACCTTGCCGCTCACCTGTTGGGTGATAATTCTAGCAATTTGTTGTTGCAAAAGAGTCGTCTGTTCACTCATCCGCTGGATAGATGAAGTAACCGCTGCAACCTGATCGCGAATCTGCTCTGAAGCCTGCGCCACGGAATTGAGTACCCTTAAGTTTTGCTCACTGGTGGCGGCATAGACTCGAACAGTAGATGTCACCTCCGAAGCGCTGGCAGCAAGCTCCTCAGTAGCGGCCGTATTCTCTTCTACAACCGCTGAGACCGTTTCCATCGCCGCTGTCAAGCCGCGTGTGGCATCGTTGATTTCATCGGTGGCTTGAGAAATATCCTGGATTCTACTTTCAATCTGATCAATCCCCTTTAAGATGGCTTCCAGGGCCTCATCCGCGTGAAGACTTTGTTGCACTCCTGCATCAATTTCCGTCCCTTGCTCCTGGATGGCGACACCCATTTCAGATGCAGATTTTTGAATGCTATGGATCAACCCTGCAATTTCTTTGGTTGCCTGGACCGATTTTTCAGCCAGTTTGCGGACTTCATCAGCCACTACTGCGAATCCCTTGCCCTGCTCACCAGCGCGGGCGGCCTCAATGGCCGCATTTAGAGCCAGGAGATTCGTCTGCGCAGCCAGTTCCTGAGTGGTCTCAAGGATTATCCCAATTTGTCGTGTATTTTGCCCCATCCATTCGGCCTTCTCTCGCACACGCTGGGTGCTCTCCACAATCCGCTGCATACGCTCAATGCTTTCACGAATGATCCGCGAGCCATGCTGGGCTGAAGTTGAAACCTCGCTGGTAACTCGGGTTGCCAAATGCGCACGCTCCGCAACAAGTCGAATCTTCTCGGTAATCTGTTGCATCCTCCGCGACGACTCGGCCACTGCTAGGGCTTGTTCCTGAGCCCCTTTGCTTACACCATCAATAGCCAACGCCATCTGTTCAATTGCCTGCAAGGTGGATTGTAAACGCTCGATCTGCTCATTGGTATCCCGAACTACATGATGCAGATTCTCGCTAATTTCACGCGTTGCCTGATTGGTCCGATCAGCCGCAAAAGCAATGCTGCCATACTCCCGGCTGATCTGATCAATATTCTGGGTCATCTTGCTGATGGTTTCGCGCAGGGATCTCACCATCCGTACCAAGGCTTGCCCAATAGCATCGTTCTCGGAACGTGCACCGACATCTAATGCCAGGTTGCCCCCCGCAATTTTCTCTGCGATTGTATTAATCTGCAGTAGATATTCCCGTATCTGGCGCTGGGCGTGAAGTAAATCCCGAATCTCATCCCATCCCTCGATTGAACGATCCTGTCCAAGATCCCCTTGCGCCAGTTGGAGCGCAGATTGTGCCACGTCATGAATGGGCATCACAATGCGCCTTAAAGCCAGCAATAACAATAAGTAGGCAGGCGCTACCAGCACGACTGCCAGCCCTAATCCAACAAAGGTTACCCCTTGCTTTCCTAGGATGAAACCCGCTGTGGCTGCAAGCGAGGTCATGCCCACCACAATTGCATTAAGACGAAGCGCTATTCCCCTCCGGAAGACAAGGTACACAATCCCCAACGTCAGCAATGCCACCAGCAGAATGAGTCCTGCAAAAGTCAGCCCGCCCATTGTCTCCATTGCTCCCTCAATTTTGCCCAAACGCCACCATGATCTTGCTTCTAAGGCCTCGAAATTGGCTAATCCCTTTTTCGGCCAATAGCAGTTTACAAATCGGGCCTCTGCAAAACTATAAACAACGGATAAAAAACCAATAAAACCCCGATTAATCCCCAATCAAACGAAATAAAAGCGCCCTGCATCAGGGCGCTCTTGCGATCAGATGTATAGATACAGGCAGCCTATCCACTTACATAACTTAGCCATTTACATAACTTAGCCATTCAGCAGAACGCGGGTGTTCTCCCCCAACTACCTGGCGGAACGCTCTGGCCAAAGCGCGGGTCACTGGCCCAGCCTTCCCATCGCCAATAACCCGAAAATCAATCTCCGTGACCGGTACTACTTCCGCCGCCGTTCCACACACAAACATTTCATCCGCAATATAAAGGTGATCCCGGCTGATCTGAGTCTCCACCACCGAGTAACCGAGATCCCTGGCTAACACGATTAGCGAATCGCGCGTGATTCCTTCCAATACGGCCCAGGTTCCAGGAGTATAAATGACTCCTTTGCGAACAATGAAAAGGTTTTCCCCCGTGCATTCCGCTACATAGCCCTGGGGATCCAACATAACCGCTTCATCGAAACCTAACCGTACCGATTCGGTTTTGGCCAAAACACTATTGGCATAGTTTCCTGTAACTTTGGCCTTGGTCATCATCACATTGGGGTGATGACGGGTGTATGACGAAACATTCATCCGCACCCCCTTTTCCTCGGAATCCTCCCCAAGGTAAGCCCCCCATGCCCAGGCCGCAATGCCAACCCGTGCTACTCCGCTATCCAAGTTCAAATCACGTTTATCACTCTCGTGAAAGATCAGAGGGCGAATATAGCACGCCTCAAAGCCGTTTGCCCGCACCACTTCCTTACACGCCTCCCCCAGTTGCTCGGCAGTAAAAGGTAGGGTGCGAAATCCCAGTATTTTGGCCGAATTAACCAGCCGCTCCATATGCTCTTTCAACCGGAAGATGGCCGGACCGCGTGGGGTGCTGTAACAACGAATACCTTCAAATACCCCCAAGCCGTAGTGCAACGCTGTATTGAGAAAGTGGACCGTGGCCTTCTCGTATTCCACGAGTTGACCATCCAACCAGATATAACGTGACTCGGCCATAATGATTCCTCCACATTGGAATTAGATTTAGTCTAACCGCTCGATGATCGCCTGGGTCATCGCGGTTGTGCTCAAGTATCCACCCAAATCCCGTGTACGAGCCCCTTCAGCAATTGCCCGATCCACCGCCCTCTCAATCGCCTTGGCTTCCTGCTCCAGCCCCAGTGAATACTGCAATAGCATGGCCGCACTCAATATCGTACCAATAGGGTTAGCAATCCCCTGACCGGCGATATCCGGCGCTGAGCCATGGATAGGCTCATATAGCCCCCCCTCCCGACCATTTAGCGATGCCGAAGGAAGCATACCCATTGAACCCGCCAACACCGCTGCCTCGTCGGTGAGAATATCCCCAAACATATTTTCGGTAACGATGACGTCAAAAGACCGGGGAGAAGTTACCAAACGCATCGCAGCAGTATCCACCAGAACATGCTCCAAGGTGACATCAGGATAACGCTGAGCCACTCGATTGGTTACCTCCCGCCACAGACGTGATGATTCCAGCACGTTGGCCTTATCCACCGAGCTCACTTTTTTCCGGCGCTGACGTGCGAGACGAAACGCTAGATCCACGATACGCTCAATCTCAGATTCGCAATATTCCAGGGTGTCCACTGCATGGTACTGACCATCGCTCCATTCACGCTTCTTGGGTTGGCCAAAGTACAAACCACCGGTCAGTTCACGTACCACGATTAAGTCAACACCTTCCAACCGGTCTGGCTTTAGTGGCGATGCTTCAATCAGGGCAGGATGGACCCGCACTGGACGCAAGTTTGCAAAAACTCCTAACCCTTTACGCAATCCCAGCAGTCCCTGTTCTGGACGCACTGACGCCCGCGGGTCATCCCACTTTGGCCCCCCAACTGCACCCAACAACACAGCATCCGCAGCGCGACAGGCGTCGAGTGTTGTCTCAGGCAAGGGACTTCCGGTCTGGTCAATGGCGCATCCACCGACTAGGTGTTCAGAGAACTCAAAGGTATGCCCGAAACGTTGTCCAACTGCCTCCAAAACCTGTACCGCCGCACTAACGACTTCCGGCCCAATGCCATCTCCTGGCAAGAGAACGATGTTAGCTCTCATGCGTTTGTCTCCTGCTTAACTCCCAGAGTCCATATTCCACGGAATCCGCCAGCGCCAGCCAGGAAGCCTCAATGATATTGGTAGACGCCCCGACCGTGCTCCACTGGCTCACCCCGTTACTAGTATCAATTAGCACTCGCGTGGTTGCCATCGTGCCATGATTACCATCGAGAATTCGCACTTTGTAATCTTTTAGATGAAAGTGATCAATTTCGGGATAAAATGGGCGCAAGGCTTTTCGCAACGCCCGATCCAATGCATTCACTGGCCCGTTACCATCCGCAGCGGTATGGATAACCTCACCATTTACACGCACTTTGACGGTTGCCTCAGCAATCATCCCTCGTCCTTGGCGATGCTCAACACTGGCCGTAAAATCAATTAACTCAAAGGGTGGCTGATAATCCGGTTGGCGCCGGCGCAACATCATCACCACCGAAGCCTCAGCCGCCTCAAAGGAAAAACCTTGCGCTTCCATGGATTTCAGATCTTTCAGGGCCGAGGTTACATCAAACGTGCTATCAAGATCCAGGCCATACTCTTCGGCCTTGCTGAGTAGATTGCCACGTCCCGAGAGTTCCGAAACGACTACCCGGCTGCGATTGCCTACCAGTTCAGGATCAACATGCTGATAAGAGCGCGAAGTACGTCGCATCGCAGCCACATGGATGCCACCTTTGTGGGCAAAAGCTGCCCGTCCAACATAGGGAAGGTGCTCATCAGGAGCCAGATTGGCAACCTCGGCCACATAATGTGAGAGATCAGTCAATTTGACAAGATGCCCCTCCGGCAAAGCCTTCAGACCCATTTTCAATTCCAAATCGGGAATAATAGAGCACAGATTGGCATTTCCACACCGTTCTCCATATCCATTGATCGTCCCCTGGACTTGAATACACCCCTCGCGCACTGCCACCAAGGAATTTGCCACTGCACACTCACCATCATTATGGGCATGAATGCCTAACTGGGCTGTGGGAAAACGCATCCGCACAGCACGCACAATTTCCCCCACTTCCCAAGGCAGAGTACCGCCGTTCGTATCACACAGGACCAACGTTTCTGCGCCCCCTCGCAAAGCTGCCTCTAGGGTCGCAAGGGCATATTCAGCATCTTCTTTATACCCATCAAAAAAGTGCTCGGCATCATAAATAATCTTACGTCCATTCTGCACCAAATAGGCCACGCTCTCCTCGATCATCCGTAGATTGTTCTGAGGCGTGGTACGAATGACCTCATGAACATGCAGCAGTGAGGATTTACCTACTACAGTACAATAGAGGGTTTGGGCTTCGAGCAAAGCACGAATGTTCTCGTCCTCATCGGCACGCTTTTCAGCCGCACAGGTCATCCCAAAAGCCGTAATCTTAGCATAGCGCCACTCCATATTCGCAGCACGGCGAAAGAACTCGGCATCTTTAGGGTTAGAGCCGGGCCAGCCTCCTTCAATAAACGCCACGCCCAGATCATCTAAACGCCGCGCAATATTCAACTTATCATCAATAGAGAACGAGATGTCGGTACGCTGTGAACCGTCTCTCAAGGTGGTGTCATAGATCTGGATCATGGCCGCTACTCCTTACCCAGTAAGATATTTGGCCTCAAAGGCCGTAATTTCGGTTTCCAAACTGAGCAAATAACCCAATTCATCAACACCGCGCAACAAGCAATCCTTTGAAAAAGGATCTATGGGGAACTGCACCGCTTGGTCCAGCCAACGCAGGGTTTGAGTTTCAAGATCAATGGTTAATGTCTGAGCAGGATCCTGTGTAAAAGTGCGTATAAGTGCGCGGTGCACTTCTGGTGTCACAACCACCGGCAACAGACCGTTTTTGAGCGCGTTATTGCGAAAAATATCTGCAAATGACGTGGAGATCACAGCTCGAAACCCCCACCCCAGCAAGGCCCACGCCGCATGCTCGCGAGAGGAGCCACAACCAAAGTTATCCCCCACCAGCAACACTTGGGCTCCCTCGCTTTCAGGGCGATTCAAGACAAATGCGGGATCAGGTTGTCCATCCGCAAGATAGCGCCAATCTGCAAAGAGGCTGGCTCCCAGACCGTTTTTATCTGTGGTCTTCAAGAAACGCGCCGGGATGATTTGGTCCGTGTCAATGTTATCAACCGGCAAAACCACAACCCGCGAGGTCAAACATTGGAAGGCTTCCATGGTTTCTTTACCTCCTAGAGCAACGTACGGGGATCCGTAATCACACCATTAATGGCTGTTGCTGCTGCCGTGAGCGGGCTGGCAAGGAACGTGCGACCACCACGTCCCTGGCGTCCCTCAAAATTACGATTGCTGGTGCTCACAGCATATTGCCCTGGCTGAAGCGCATCCCCGTTCATCGCAATGCACATCGAGCAACCCGGCTCACGCCACTCCGCACCCGCCTCTTTGAAAATACGATCCAGACCTTCTGCCTCAGCCGCTCGCTTGACTTGCTGGGAACCCGGTACAACCAGCACCCGCACATTAGGAGCCACCTTGCGGCCTCTGAGCAAACTGGCTGCCTGGCGTAAATCTGTCAGCCGCCCGTTGGTGCATGAACCGATAAAGACCACATCCACCGGATGCCCTACCAGGGGCTCACCAGGGCGCAACCCCATATACGCCAAGGCCTTTTCCAGGGCCGCCCGTTGCGCAGGATCAGTGACAGTGGTCGGATCCGGAATGCGCGCCGTTATGGGCATTCCCATGCCCGGATTCGTACCATAGGTGATCATCGGTTCTAGATCACTTATGTCCAGAGTGACCACCTTATCGTAGACGGCTCCCTCGTCGCTCGGCAAGGTGCGCCAGTAGGCCACTGCCTTTTCCCAAGCCTCACCCTTAGGTGCAAAAGGCCGCCCAAAAAGATACTCAAAGGTCACATCATCTGGGGCTACCATGCCTGCCCGTGCCCCAGCTTCAATGGACATGTTACACAACGTCATGCGTTCTTCCATGGAAAGCGCACGAACTGCCGGGCCGGCATACTCCAAAACGTGACCAGTGCCCCCGCCCGTGCCAATCTGAGCAATTAAGGCCAGGATCATATCTTTTGCGGTCACTCCTTTACTCGGGTAGCCCTCCATATTCACAAGAAAGGTTTTGGGGCGGCGCTGCAACAGACATTGTGTGGCTAAAACGTGCTCAACCTCGCTAGTGCCAATTCCAAAAGCCAGAGCCCCAAAAGCCCCGTGCGTAGATGTATGGCTGTCCCCACAGACAATGGTTAACCCGGGTTGGGTCAACCCCAATTCCGGACCAACAACATGCACAATACCTTGATAAGGGCTATCCAATCCCATCAACTGAATGCCAAACTCACGACAATTATCTTCTAATTGACGGATCTGCCGTCGGCTCAGTTCGTCAGCAAACGCCAAGCGCCCTTCAGGACGCCCATCCGGCGGTGGGAGGGTCGGCACACCGTGATCTACCGTTGCAAACGTGCGTTCTGGTCGCCGAACCCGTAGCCCTTTCTCGCGCAAGGCACTGAACGCCTGGGGAGAGGTTACCTCATGCACAAGATGGAGATCCACATACAATACCGCAGGCGACGCGGGGGGCTCCACTACGACATGCCGTTCCCAGATTTTTTCAAACAACGTCTTCGGTGTCATCATTGGTTACCACACTCGATGCGAAAGATTGTTCAAAAGCCGTACCATTCATATCCGCCATAGTGTTGAGCGGATGAGGAGGGTTGAGATAAGCACTCATATCCCATCGCCCCGGAATGGTGCGAGGCATATTGAACCAATGACTGTATCCGGCTGGACCAGGATTCTCAGAACTCAAACGTCGCGGATTCATGTTATACCTCCTTTGGCAAAGATTTTGAAATCTAACCAACCGTTTCGGCCGATGGTTTTTCCACCGGGCCATACTGCCCGCTAGCAACCAACAATTTGTTTAATGCCGATAGGTACGCCTTGGCACTGGCCACCACAATATCTGTATCTGCCCCATACCCACCGAACGTACGCGGGTAGTCAGTTGCCGTATCCCCATCACTGGGTAGAAGTCCCTGACCGGCTTCAATTCGAACCGTCACCTCACCCAGCGCATCAATCCCTTCGGTGACCGCGTGAATAACGAACTCTTGCAGAACATTAGGTGCCCCGACAATTGCATCAATGGCTTTATAAGTTGCATCTACAGGCCCGGTGCCAATAGCTGCTTGCACCCGCAAGTGCCCCTCAGGGTCACGTAAACGCACCGTAGCGGTTGGCATCCCCATCGTGCCACAGGTCACCTGCAGACCATCCAGAGCAAACAACTCCCGAGGCTGGTAGAGCTCATCAGAAACCAATGCCTCCAGATCAGCATCGGTGATGACCTTCTTACGATCCGCCAGATGCTTAAACCGTGCAAAAACTTGATCCAGCTCTTCGTCGTTCAACCGATAACCCAGGGAAGCTAGGCGCGCACGCAATGCGTGACGACCGGAATGCTTGCCCAAAACCAGACGCGTTTGGGGAACGCCCACGGTTTCAGGGCGAATGATCTCATAGGTCATGCTGTGCTTAAGCATGCCATCTTGGTGAATTCCTGCCTCGTGAGCAAAGGCATTGGCGCCCACAATTGCCTTATTAGGCTGAACCGGAATGCCCGTGTAATTGCTGACCAGTTTGCTCACCCGATAAATTTGGGTCGTATCAATTCCGGTGCGCAGGTTATAGAACTGTCGCCGGGTGTATAAAGCCATCACAACCTCTTCTAGGGCTGTATTCCCAGCTCGTTCACCAATTCCGTTAATGGTTACTTCGGCCTGACGTGCCCCTGCGCGTAAGCCAGCAAGGGTGTTTGCGGTCGCCAATCCCAGATCATTGTGACAATGCACCGAAACAATGCACTTCTCAATCCCTGGCGTATTGCGAATAATACCCGCAATTAGTGCGCCGAACTCTTCCGGTGTGGTGTAGCCCACCGTATCAGGAATATTCAGCGTGGTTGCACCGGCTTGAATGGCTTCTCCTAACACATAGTAAAGAAACTCCGGATCACTCCGCCCAGCATCCTCAGGACTAAACTCCACATCCGGGCATAGCTGACGGGCATAGGCAACCATCTCACGTACCCGTTGCACCACCTCCTCAGGTGTCATGCGCAGTTTATACTTCATGTGAATCTCAGAGGTGGCTAGAAAAACGTGAATGCGTGGCTTAGCAGCATGACGCACCGCTTCCCAAGCCTTATCGATATCATTGACCGAAGCGCGCGCTAAACCACAGATTACCGGTGTCTTTCCGTTGTAATCAGCATTGCCCACTTCTATGGCAATGCGACGCACTGCCTCCAAATCATCGGGAGAAGCAGCCGGGAAACCCGCTTCGATAATATCCACACCCAATGAGGCTAACGCTCGTGCAACCTCGAGCTTCTCGGCACTGGTCATGGTTGCCCCAGGGGACTGTTCTCCATCGCGCAATGTCGTATCGAAGATGCGAACATAATCTTCACTCATTCAACACCTCCATAAAATCCCTATACAGAGGCTGTACTCGCCACCTGCTTTTCGGCGGTTTTCCAGTTCTCGGGTCGCAACGAACGCACCTTAGCCCCTGCGCGCCACATCTCAGATTCCCGCATCTCACGCAATTCAGCTTCCAATTTCTCTTTATAATCCGGAGCACTATTTGCCTTTAGGACGATTCGCGTTTCTTCACCGGATACCACAGACTGGTATAGGCGCTCAAAAACTGGCAAAGTCACCCGGCGGAATTCGTGGCGCCAGTCTAATGCTCCGCGTTGCGCTGTAGTAGAGCAGTTGGCATACATCCAATCCATGCCATGTTCCGCCACTAAACGAATCAGGCTTTGAGTGAGTTCCTCAACGGTCTCGTTGAAAGCCTCGGATGGGGAATGTCCGTGCGCACGCAAAACCTGATATTGCGCTTCCATGATCCCCGCCAGAGCGCCCATCAAAACCCCTCGCTCCCCAGTCAGATCACTATACACCTCGTGCTCAAAGGTGGTTTCAAAAAGATAACCCGAGCCAATCGCAATTCCCAGCGCCAACGTGCGCTCACGGGCTCGCCCAGTATGATCTTGCGCAACCGCGAACGAGGCATTGATACCACTTCCGGCCAGAAAGTTGGCTCGCACACTGGTGCCTGAACCCTTGGGGGCTACCATGATCACATCCACGTAGGATGGAGGTACCACCCCTGTTTGGTCCTTATACACAATGGAAAACCCATGCGAGAAATAGAGGGCGTTACCGGGCTTCAGGCAGGGCTCAATTCTGGGCCACATTTGCTTCTGCGCTGCATCTGAAACCAGATACTGCACAATAGTGCCACGTTCCGCTGCCTCCTCCAAGGAGAAAAGGGTTTCACCTGGCACCCAGCCATCCTTCTGAGCCTTCTCCCAAGATCGCCCACCTGGTCTTACCCCCACAATAACCCGAATACCGTTATCACGCATGTTAAGGGACTGCGCCATCCCTTGCACGCCATATCCTAGCACGGCTACCACTTCGTCTTTCAAGACCTCCCGCGCTTTTTCCAAGGGAAACTCCTCACGCGTTACTACTTCTTCCAGAACCCCCGCAAAATCCATCTTGGCCATATGAGCACCTCCTGAAACAATGAAGTTGGGTTATTCAGCATAGGTTGGTGAAGCGTGGTATCCGTTCCCATTGGCATACAAGGGCATGTTCCCCCGCGCCATGCTGACCACGCCGGTACGCACCATTTCAATAATTCCGATCGGGCGGAGCACCTCTAGAAATCCCTCGATCTTTTCCTCATCTCCAGTGATTTCTACAATCATGGAGTCCGTAGCCACATCCACCACATGAGCCCGAAACACTTCGACAATTTGCATGACGTGTCCACGGTTTTCTGGCGTGGCTCTCACTTTAATCAATGCCAGGTCCCGAGTCACCTTGGGTACGGAGGTGAGATCTGAAACCTGAATAACGTTAATGAGTTTGTAGAGGTACGCCGTCAATCGTTCTGCATTGACGTTATCACTATCCACCACAATTGTCATACGGGAAATTCCCGGCTGCTCGGTGTGACCTACTGTGAGAGACTCGATATTGAAGTTGCGCCGCCGAAACAGAGAAGCCACCCGATTCAACACCCCTGGTTTGTCTTCCACCAATGCCACAATAATGTGTTGCATCACACCCTCCCAATCAAATCTCGTCTTCAGCTGTCTCGATCATGCGGTTGACCAGTGGTCGCCGAATCATGGCATGCAAATCAGCGCCAGCGGGTACCATCGGGTACACGTTGTCTTCTTGCTCTACCCTGAAATCAATCACCACTGTACCCTCAATCTCGCGGGCACGCTGCAACGCCGTATTCACTTCATCTCGAGAAGTGACCCGCAATCCCGTCAGACCGTGGGCTTCGGCAAGTTTTACAAAATCAGGGCTACGCATTGGGGTCGCTGCATAACGTCGCTCATAGAACAGCTCCTGCCACTGGCGTACCATGCCCAGATAACCGTTGTTGATAATCGCCACATTCACTTTCACGCCCTCTTGGGCTGCAGTTGAGAGCTCAGCAGCAGTCATCTGGAACCCCCCATCCCCAACAACTGCCCAGACCTCAGCATCTGGACAGGCAATCTTTGCTCCGATAGCCGCTGGTAGCCCAAACCCCATGGTTCCCAGTCCTCCCGAGGTGATAAACCGGTTGGGATGATCTTGTTTGTAATACTGCGCTGCCCACATCTGGTGCTGCCCCACATCAGTCACGATAATGGCGTTTCCTTGAGTAAAGCGCCAAAGCGCATCAATAACATGTGCTGCATAAAGCTTGCCGTTTCCCGGTACAAGGTTGAGGATATCTTCATCAGCCGCCTCGTGGCGCAGGGTCTCGATATGGGCTAGCCAATCGGAGTGCTCAAGCGCAGGAGTTTCTTCCAACAGCAGGCACAGGGCCTCGCGGAGGTCACCAATTACCGAAACATCCACCTTGACATTCTTGTTGAGTTCTGTAGGATCAATGTCTACGTGAATCTTGCGCGCGCCTGTTGCATAGGTCTTAACATTCCCAGTTACTCGGTCATCAAAGCGCATGCCAAAGGCCAGCAGCAAGTCGGCTTCCTGAATAGCCTGGTTGACCCACGCTTGTCCATGCATACCCATCATCCCTAAGTTCAACGGGTGAGTCGCTGGAAAACCCCCAATTCCTAAGAGGGTCATCGCCACTGGGATTTGGGTCTGCTCGGCAAAAGCGCGTAATTCCTCCATTGCACGACTAAGTAGCACCCCCCGTCCGGCCAGAATGAGCGGACGTTTGGCTTCACGAATCAACTGCGCCGCTTGAATGATCCGAGCGCGATCTGGAACGCGATAAGGCTGGTACCCTCGCAGTTGAATAGGCTTAGGATCGTATGTCCACTCCATGCTATTTTGTTGCGCGTCCTTGGCTATATCCACTAGGACCGGCCCCGGGCGACCTGTGCGGGCGATATAGAAGGCTTCTCGCAAAACGGGTCCGATTTCCTCTACACGCGTGACCAGATAATTGTGTTTGGTAATGGGCAATGTGATCCCCGTCACATCTGTCTCTTGAAACGCATCATAGCCGATGAGATGACTAGCCACCTGTCCGGTGATAAAAACGGTAGGGGATGAGTCCATCATTGCGGTTGCAATGCCAGTCACAAGATTGGTAGCACCTGGGCCAGAGGTCGCTAAAGCCACCCCCACTTTACCGCTCGCCCGTGCATATCCGTCCGCCATGTGCGCCGCTCCCTGTTCGTGTCGCACCAACACATGGCGCACCGGATAGTTCAACATCGCATCATAAATTGGAAGATTGGCCCCTCCTGGATACCCAAAGACAACCTCAACCCCCTCGCGCACCAACACCTCCCAAACGATTTGTGCTCCTGTCCGCTTCATAACTGCTCCTCCTTTGACAAGACCTCTTAGAAATGACTAAATTCCAGGGTATTCCAACACTGCACCACGATCTGCCCCACTTACGAAGTAGGCGTAGCGCTTTAACCATTTGCTGGTGGTTCGCGGCTCAAACGGCGGTAAAGCCGCCAACCGCTGCTGGATCTCTTCATCACTTAGGCGCACATTCAGCGTGTGAGCGTCCAGATCTATCTCAATAATGTCGCCAGGACGTAAGGCGGCAATCGGGCCGCGCGCGGCCGCTTCTGGGGCAACATGCCCAATACAAGCGCCTCGTGTTCCCCCAGAGAACCGGCCATCGGTAATCAGGGCTACCTTGTCACCCAAACCCATACCCACAATTGCACTGGTGGGGCTAAGCATTTCTTGCATCCCCGGCCCACCCCGTGGCCCCTCGTAGCGGATCACCACCACTTCCCCAGGCTGAACCTCTCGTGCCAGGATACCGCGCAGAGCGTCCTCCTGGGATTCATAAATTCGCGCCGGGCCACTAAAACGACGCATCCCAGGCAAAACACCCGCCGTCTTAACCACCGAGCCGCGCGGGGCAAGATTGCCAAAGAGAATGGCCAGGCCACCAGTCTGAGAATGCGCGTTCTCACAACGCCGAATTACTTCTTCGTCCTTGATCCCCGCCCCATTTAAGGATTCCCCTAGCGTGGTCCCGGTGACCGTCAGACGATCTAAATGGAGTAAACCGGTACCCCGATGCACTTCTTTTAGGATCGCCGGCACCCCCCCAGCACGATGGACGTCCTCCATATG
>NZ_CALIMF010000014.1 GCF_938028735.1 uncultured Thermanaerothrix sp. | reverse complement strand
TTGCGCCTGAAAAGCGGTCGTTTGCGGGCTGCCGTGGGTCAGGGCAAGGATTGCGCCGTCGGCGCTGCGGAAATAAAGGTTGTCGTTGCTGACCACCCAGACGGCGTATTCGCTCCAGTAGCGGTCGTACACCGCGCCTTGGTTATAGTAGATGTAGAAGCCAAAATCGTAGGGCCGCGTGTTATATAGCCCACTGGCGCAGTAGTGCGAAGCGCTGAAGGCACACGCGTTGATGTCATCCTGCGAGGTGACCACAGTGGAGAGGCGCTGCGAGGTGATCCGGTTGGCAAGACTGCCGCGCGCGTCGGAGCGGTCTAGGATGCGCATGGCAAAGCCGGCCTCCCAGTGCCCGCCAAATAAATAATCGCCGGCCATGGAGACATTGGGTTGTTCGTCAGTGGGGAGGAAAGGCACGACTTCAGGGTTGGGCGGCCAGTCGTAGGCGATGAAGCGCACGTCACCGCCCTGCAGGCCGCTCACCGTGCTATCATCTAGCACCATCTCGCCAAAGTGGGAGTCCCAATTCCATTCAGGGGGGTAGGCATGGGTGGCGCGGACGATGATATAGACCACCTCTTTTCCGTTCGGTAGCCGCTTGACCACCGGCTGCGGCCCCATCGGCAGATAGTCGTTGTCACCGTAACCCCCGTGGGCGACGTTGGCGATGTAGGGCACGCTGCCGTCGTCCAGGTCCAGCACGAAGAGCGCCTGTTGCCCCGGATTGTTGGTCAAGAACTGGCGTATATCGCGATTGATCTGCGGCCAGGGTGTCCACATGAGGCTCCAGGGCAAGCGCACCTTGACCAGCACGTAGCCGGCGCCGTCGGCGATAACCGGCCAGCCGTAGCGGTACTCGGTGGGGTCGATGAAGTTGCGGCTGGAATGAACCGGCCTCACCTTCCACTTGCGGCTGCCGTCTTGATTGTTGATGGCGTGAACGTACAAATCCGGCTCGGTGGCGACAATCACTACGTTCCGTGAAGGAGAGTAAGCCGGCGGCACGGCAACGGTCACGCCGCTTTCGGCGTTGTAGGTCCAGAGGCGCTGCAGGGTTTGTTTGTCAACGGCGAACACCGCATTGCCCATGGCGAATAAAACCCGGTCGCTGAGGACCGCCGGCGGCAGCGGCAGCGTGCTTGCGCGGTTCGAGTTGAAGGAGCCCAGAATCACTCCATCGCTGGCGCGTAATTTGTACAGTCTTCCGTTGGACGAGACGACAAAGACCGCCTGGGTAGTGAAGTCGTAAGCGACGGTAGAACGCACATCGCCGATTCCGCCGCGCTGCCAGATGGTCTGACCGGTGGATTCGCTGAGGGCATACACGCCGTCAGCCCCGGCGGCGATGTACACCCTGCCGCCGCCGGTGACCGGCTGCACATTGCGTGGCAAACTCCCGTTTTGGGTGACCTTGGCGATTCCGCCGCTGGCGTCAACCCCGTTCCAAATCCAGCGCAAACGCCACGGTGGGGGGACAGTTTGAGCAGTGTAACTGGTGTGCATGGCGTCATGCGCGTGTTGACTCCATTCACTGGCCCCGCTCTCTTTGGCAATCAATGGCAGAAAAAGTGGTGTTCCACTAATTGGCAGCATGAAGGCCTGACCAGGTCGAGGAAGAACAGATAAGAATAACGCAATGCACAAGATCGTGGAAGAGACAATAAACAAAGGCAATCTGCGGGTGGGCATGGCTTAACTCCTTTCCTGCCCCAAACGTACAATTTGGACAATTCTGACTGAAAATATTATACAGTAGCAAAGTATGGGATTTTATTTACGTTTTTGTAAGGCTAACTCACTTGAAATAAAGCCTGAGTGGGAGCTCGGCAATTGTCAATATGAAAAAAGGGTAGGAGCAAGGACTGGCCAAGAGCCTGCAAAAGTGATAACCTGATAGGCATTATGCTCAGCGAATTAAAATTACCACGCCTGATCAAACAATTGGAGCAAGCCTGTGCAGGCTTTCCAGACATCCGCACCGGGAAAAAACAACGTCTATGAGATAGCCAACGTAGGGATGAGCGCTTTTTCGGTATTTTTCACGCAAAGCCTATCGTTCTTGGCGCATCAACGCGATATAAAATTGCGCAAAGGACGTTGTAACGCCGAAACCCTCTTTCGTCTTGAATGAGTTACCCAGCGACAACCCAATTCGGAACTTATTGGATCCTGTCAGCTCAGCGTATGTGCAACCGGTTTATTGGGACCTCTTTCTGGCATTGGAAGGAAGCGACGTTTTGAAAAAGCAGCCGCTCATTTGTTAATCAGTGGTTGGTAGCGATCGATGGGATGGAATACTTCTCATCCAAGGCGATCCAGTGTGAGCATTGCAACCATCGCGAACTGAGCAATGGAAAAACGAACTACTTTCACAGCGTCTTCACCCCTGTGATGGTCCAGCCAGGAAATGAGACGGTGATTTCGCTGGAACCTGAGTTCATTGTTCCACAGGATGGGCATGACAAACAGAACGGTGAAACCCAAGCGGCCAAAACGGTGGGTAGAAAAGTGGGGCGATTTCTACGCCAAGCGAGGCGTCACCATTCTGGGCAGCGATTTGTTCAGCCGCAAGCCGTTTTGTCGAGCGCTGAAAGACCAACACTACCACTTCATCTTGGTGTGCAAGCCCGGTTCACACCTGTAACTGTACCAGACGATAGCCTTCCTGGCAGCCAATGAGGTACTAGGCTGCAAGGTCGTTAGGCGTTGGGTGGGGAAATATGCGGAAATCTCCACCTATCGCCATGCCAATCAACTTCCATTGGCCGGGGAAGCAGATGCCCTGGTCGTGAACGGGTGCGAAGTGACCATCACCCGCGAAGATACGGGAAAACAACTCTACAAGAATGCCTTCGCCACCGATTTTGAAGTTACAGATACCACCCTCGAAGCGATCGTGCGAGATGGACGGGCACGCTGAAAAGTCGAAAACGAGAACCATAATGTCTTGAAGACCAATGAGCGGCGCTGTCCCGCTGCCTGACGATTTGCCAGTCGTCTGGTTGACTGCTTTGACTCATTTCAAACCAATGGCCGTCTCGCCACAGGCGCTCCCCGCTTGGGCATATTGAGAATTGCTAGTGGGAGTTGTATGTCCAGGAAAGGCCGTTTATAATGGAATTTGCTTACTTGTTTGTTCAGACCAGACGCGCAATATCGTGCTTGTAGGCCTGGTTCACGGTGTCATAGACTATCTATTGATTGGGCTGGAGACGCAGTTATCCTTTCTCATTTTGTTGGCTTGCATCGGTCTGACCGCCATTGCCCGCTTGCTGCCTGCCGGTCAAACAAAGCACATGGATTGACCATTAAACCCGGTGAAAGGGAAAAATGAGTCGCATACTTGTTTTTTATTTTGTACTGGCCTATTTTCTGAGTTGGTGCGCCTACGTTCCGTTAGCACTACAGGGGCAGGGCTTGCTGAGCGGAGTCCCTCACTGGCTGCACCTAGCGGCGGGTTATGGGCCGCTGCTGGCAGCCTTCATCTTAACCGCCTGGATGGGCGGTTTGGCAGGGTTGCGCGAACTGTTCGGCAGGCTAACGCACTGGCGCATTGGCTGGATCTGGCTGACGGCGGCCTTGAGTCCGCTAGCGGTGTTTGGCGTGGTCGTGCTAGTCATGCGCTTGGTGACGGGGACCTGGCAGGCGGTGACTGGATTTGGTCGGGTGGCGGAACTGCCCGGCCTGAACTGGGCGGCTGGCTGGCTGGCATGGATTCTCATTTCCGGGCTGGGCGAAGAGACCGGCTGGCGCGGCTTTGCTCTGCCGCGTTTGCAGGCACGCTACAGCGCGCGGGATGCCTCGTTCATCCTGGGGCTGCTGTGGGCTGGCTGGCACGCTCCGGCGTTTTTCTATAACTACGAACTCTCGCTCTTTTCTGTGCTGGCCTTTGTGGTGGGGATTGTCGCTGGAGCAATGGTGCTCACCTGGCTCTACAACAGCACCGGCGGTAGCGTGCTGGCCACCATCCTGTGGCACGGCACCTACAATGCCGCTGTGGCAGACAGCGAGGGCGCAGTTGCCGCGGCGATTACAGTGGCGGTCATCCTGGCCTTTGTCCTAAGTGTCCGCCGCTACGGGCCGGAGACGCTCTCGCCACGAGAGAAACAGGTGTTGGGTACAGCAATACATCCGAAAAAAGAATAGCACTGTCTTGACCTACTGCCTAAACTCTTGTCAATCTAACTAAATGCAGCCTTTAGAATGTTCAGTTATTTTAGAAAGAATCTGACATCAGAAAGATTTTTTATAAGAATGGCCGAGCTCATGTTCTATTTATGGCTGTTTTGTTGCCATTATGGTGTTCGGCTATTTTCTCCTTCCTGAAGGCTTGCTTCGTGGTAGATACCCTGCTCAGAATTAGGATACATCTACTCATTTACTTGTTTCCACTCTTCAGATTTTTGTATTCAATCAACTTCTGTGGCGATGACTCTGTTGGGTAACGCATTTTCATCAAGGAAAAATCCGGAACAGGATTGCCTTCCCACTGGCTATCTCGTGTTTTTATACAAACATTCATCAATGCAGTTACCTTAGGCACATGGTCATTTTCTGTCGTTACAGAAGCGCTTCCTTTGCTGGATAGAGCCATTGGAGTATTTGATGCTTTGCACGAAGCAGCGCTTTGGGAAATTAGCGGACAATTGCTTATCCTGTGCGCTCCGCAAAAATATCTATCATCGGGACGGATGGCAATAAAACCTGGGTCAAAAGTTGGAAGGATGTGGGATTGTGAAAACAAGAAGCTTTTATTATTTTGTGGGGTTCATGCCATGCATGATGGCAAAAAAGAACGAAGAAAGCAGAATGCCGAGCCAGGGATGGTAACACGCTCCGATGTGGCTGGCAGCATCCAGCCGCGTGTCAACACTTCTTCCGCTGCGCCCTGAATGAACCAGCCGGGCAAAAGAGCGAGCAGCACGCCACCCGGCGCCGCCAGCCCCGCCCGTGCCGGCTCGCCTGCTTCGGGGGCCACGTAGCCAAACAGCGCCATCAGCCCGACTGCTGTGCTAAACGTCAGCGCCCCAATCAGCAGACCGCGCCTATATGTCCACAGTGCGCCGCACCGCTCAAATCCTAGCGTGGCGAACGGGCGTTTCTCATAAAACCGTACCCACAGCCAGACGAGCAATATCAGCACGCTGAACGATGTGACCAGCTCCAAGCTCATCAACAGCCTGGTCAGCCAGGAGGGCTGAATCATCCCTGATTCGGAAAAACCGCTCAGCAACATCTGGATCAGCGCCACGGGCGCGCCAACAAATGATGAGACGAGCAGCATCAGGCTTGCCAATGCAAACATGCCCCACCAAGGGGTGAGCCGTTGCCCTTGTCTGGCTAAATAGTATAGGCGGTTGTTTGTAATCCACTTCTATACAGCCTCTTGATTAGAGCTATAGGCGTTGCCTCATACCGATATATGTTGCCCAATTGCCTATTTCAACCATTATTCCTCTTCTTCCCATAGATCTTTAGGATGCGCCCCATGATGAATAGGCGGTATTTCCTGCGTCCGGGCGCGGGGGGAACGGCTTCCAGGTCTTTCAGCATTTGAAAGATCGCCTCGCGCACTTGGATGAACTCCTGCTCAGCAGCGTAAAACGAATGGTCACGGGTGGCAAATGTTTCGGGCATATGGTGGTTGGCCCGATAGGATGTGCCGTGTCAGTTCTTGCACCATGCCACTGCCGTATAGTTGCATATGGCTGGCAAATTGCTCCAGCCCGCCGAGTTGGTTCACATCTGCCGGGTCAATCAAATCGATTACCGCCGAACAGAATCGTTCCTCAATGCCGTTGACCAAGTGTGTGACTTAGATGACGCCCGCTTCCACCATCTAGTGAATATGCCGGTAGAGCGAGGGTCGGGGAATATCGGGCAAGCGCTTGGCGAGTTGGTTAATCGAAAGTTCTTCGGCATCAAGCGCCTGAAAAATGCGCATCCGTGCTGGGAGATTGACGATGGCAAAGTTTTTGAGGGGCATGGTTTTTTAGAAAACGTTTTTTATGCCCAATTAAGGCAATAACATTGGGAACACAAAATGTCAACAGAGGAATGTGGAGATTTCTTAACGATCGGTAGTTTCGCCAAAAGTTAGCATTGAACTAAAAAACGAACCTCGCTACGGCATTTTCTGAGACATACAGGAAAGTAAAGAGGAAAGGGAGGGCAAGAGCTTGTCTTTTCGCTCACTGCCAACAAACAGGAGCGCTTCAATACTGGTCAGCTGGTGGTCATAACAGGGGCAGATAGGTTTGAAAAAGTTCTCCCGCCCGCTGCGGTTATTTCTTGATCTCGGCCATCAGACTGCGCAAGGAGCGTTTCCAGTGCGCTTGATGATGAATGCGTTTATATTCGGCCAAAGAAAGGCAAAGTTGCTTGGGGCGATAGGCGAGCATGGTGGTATATTGCAAATAATTCATTGCTAGGTTCTGGGTTTGAGCCCTGGGCAAGGCGTCTGAAGGATCGTTCAATTTGACCATCTACGTTACCGAGAGGTCAAGATTTTTATAATTCTGGGAAGAGAGAACGAAGGGTCGCTCTAAGGAGAATACGCTCAGAAGGGCAAATTACCAAAATTCACCCAAATTTGTGAGTTTGCTTTCGCGGCTCTCATGCTAAAATCTTAGTGCATGGCCCATCCCAGACAATCTTATTTGGAGGTCTATATGTCTGAACTTAAAACCACTCTGGCGGGTTATGTCACCTACCGCGGTCGTGAGGGTCACTGGAGCTTCCTGCTTCATCGCATAACCGGTCTGGGCGTCGTACTGTTCCTCACTATCCATATCATTGACATTGCTTTCGTTTACTTCAACCCCGTCCTGTTTATGAAGGCAATTGAGATTTACCGCTCGACTCTCTTTGGTGTTGGGGAAATTTTCTTAGTATTTTGTGTGTTTTACCATGGAGTGAATGGTTTGCGTATTGCTTATCTAGACCTCTTCAAGCCGCAGGGTTGGCACATTGAAAGTCAGCGCCGGTCTGTGCGTTGGACGCTGGTTATTGCTCTGGTGTTGTGGTTGCCCTCTGCGTTTTGGATGTTGCGCAACCTTCTCATCCATAACTATGGTCTGTTCGGAGGTTAGGAGGCAATTATGGCATCTGTATCTCAAACCGTGCGACGCGTGCGGGTTAGGCCGAATTACGAGACCATTGCCTGGAAATGGATGCGCTATAGCGCATTTGCGATGATTCCCTTGGTGTGGGGACACATGATCTTACAGGATGTAATTGTGGGCGTGCATCGCATTGATCTGGATTATGTGGCAATGCGCTGGGCCAGTCTGTTCTGGCGCGTTTATGATACCCTGCTGTTAGGTTTTGCCTTTGCTCACGGGGTAAATGGCCTACGTCAGGTGCTAAATGATTTCATTCACGGTGAGCGGGCGCGTAAGGTCATGAACTGGTTGCTTTTCCTGTTCTGGCTGATTATCACCCTGATAGGGGGGACGGCGCTGATAGCTGGGGTAAATCGGGCTTTTCCTTTATCCTAGGCAAGGGAGGTAGTAGTATGGTTCACACCCATACGTATGATGTTATCGTTGTTGGGGGAGGCGGCGCTGGCCTGATGGCCGCATTGTACGCTTCCAAGCGAGCGCGTACGGCAGTGATCAGTAAACTCTATCCCACCCGTTCGCATACAGGCACAGCACAGGGAGGAATTGGTGCAGCATTAGGTAACCTGGAAGAAGACCATTGGGAATGGCATGCTTTTGATACGGTAAAAGGCAGCGATTATTTGGGGGATCAAGATGCCATTGAGTTTATGTGCCGGGAGGCCATTCAAGCCGTTTATGATCTGGAGCACATGGGATTGCCTTTCTCGCGCACTCCACAAGGCCGGATTGACCAGCGTTTCTTTGGGGGACATACAAACAATATGACAGGTAAGCCGGTCCGACGTTCGTGCTACGCTGCCGACCGCACCGGGCACATGATTCTTCAAACTTTGTATCAACAGTGTATCAAAAATGGAATTCGCTTTTTTGATGAGTTTCAAGTGATGGACCTGCTGCTTCAAAATGGTGCAGTTGCGGGTGTTGTGGCTGTAGAACTTGCAACGGGTGACCTTCATGTTTTCCATAGTAAGGCCGTGGTTTTTGCTACTGGCGGACACGGTCGCATGTGGGAGGTGACCTCTAATGCGTATGCTTATACCGGTGATGGAGTGGCGGTGACTCTGCGCCGGGGCATACCGGCTGAAGATATGGAGTTCTTCCAGTTTCATCCCACAGGCATTTATAAATTGGGCATCCTGATTACCGAGGCAGTGCGTGGCGAGGGCGGTGTGCTCATCAATGGTCAGGGAGAGCGTTTCATGGAACGCTATGCCCCTCGTATCAAGGATCTGGCTTCGCGCGATGTTGTTAGTCGGGCGATCTACCTTGAAATCAAGGAGGGGCGTGGTGTTAATGGCAAGAATTACCTTTATCTCGATGTTCGCCCTGAGACGGTAAATTACTATGCTGAAAAAGATGGCCGTACCCGTCCGGATGGATCGCCTTACCGCGTAACAGCAGAGGAGATCCTAGCGAAGATCCCGGATATTACCGATTTTTGCCGTACTTACTTGGGGGTGGATCCGGTCAAGGATCTGATCCCGATCCAGCCGACGGCGCATTACGCTATGGGGGGCATTCCCACCAATAAATACGCTGAGGTCGTTATCGACTCACGGAATACTGTTTTGCCCGGTTTGTATGCAGCGGGTGAGTGTGCCTGTGTGTCTGTTCATGGGGCTAATCGCTTGGGGACTAATTCCCTCGTAGACTTGGTGGTCTTTGGTAAGTATGCAGGGATCAAAGCGGCCGAATATGCTAATGGGGTGGATTTTCAACCCCTGCCGGAGGACCCGACGGACTTCACGCGGCAGCAAATTGAGGCCTTGCGTCATGGTGACGGGCGCGAAAAAGCGTCTCAGATTGGACGCGAATTGCGGCATCTGATGTTTGATAAGGTGGGAGTGTTTCGAACCGAAGAAGGGCTACAGGAAGCGGTTGAGAAAATCAAGGAGTTGCGTGAGCGTTTTCGCCACGTTCGTGTGAGCGATAGTGGGCGGGCGTTTAATACCGAATTACTTAACACTTGGGAACTAGGAAATTTGCTTGATCTTGCTTTGGTCACCGCTGTTTCGGCGCTTGAGCGGAAAGAAAGCCGAGGCGCACATGCGCGTGAAGACTATCCCAAGCGTGATGATGAAAACTGGCTCAAACATACTCTGGCATGGTTAGATGGCGATCGTGTCCATTTGGACTATAAGCCGGTGGTAATCACTCAGTATACCCCTAAAGAGCGAGTTTATTGATCCCTTTGAGGAGAGAAAGCCATGGAAGTCCGCGTGCGAGTATTCCGCTTCAACCCTGAAATTGATCGAAGGCCACGCTATGACGTGTTCACGGTAGAAGCCGAGCCCATGGATCGCGTGCTTGACCTGCTGGAGTATATTCGAGGGGATATTGACGGCACCCTCTCTTTTCGCCGTTCATGTGGGCACGGTATATGTGGTTCAGATGCCATGCGGATCAATGGGCGGAATATGTTGGCTTGCAAAGCCCTAGTTAAGAACTTTGAGACCAACGAGATCACGGTCGAGCCCCTTTTAGGCCTACGGGTTCTCAAAGATTTGATTGTTGATATGGAGCCTTTTTTTGAGCATTATCGCTCGGTGTTGCCCTACTTGATTAATGATGAACCACTCCCAGAGGATGGAAGGGAGCGTCTGCAATCGCCAGCAGAGCGTGAACGGTTTGATGACACGACCAAGTGCATTCTCTGCGCTGCCTGTACAACCTCGTGTCCTTCATTCTGGGCAGATGGGCACTATGTAGGACCAGCCGCGATCGTTAATGCCCATCGTTTCATTTTTGATAGCCGTGATCGCGCGGCGGCTCAGCGCCTAGAGATCCTCAACCAACAAATGGGAGTTTGGCGCTGTCGCACGGCGTTCAACTGCACAGAAGCCTGTCCGCGCGAAATTAAGGTTACTCAGGCCATTGCTGAAGTTAAGCGCGCTATTCAAACTGGGCGCTTGGACTGAATCACAGGGGGTAAATAAGCCAGATGCCAGGGTGAGGGGGGCACCCTGACATCTGGCAAATTAAATTTACCATAGTCGGCACTGAAAATCAAGCCCCAAATTTCCACGTTTTTGTTGAGCCCACACGTGGATCGCAGGTCATAGCGCTAGTAGAAAGGAGTTAAGCGCTGACTGAATGGCGATTGTCAAGGCGGAGGACCTGATCGTGACTCTGCCAGATGAAAGGAAGAATATTGTAAAGTGATTGTTAAATAAAGGCAAAGAGGTGTTGAGTATAATGAGTGCGAAATCCTTGTGGTAACAAGATCGGAATCTTGCACCCCCAAAGCGGAGGTAACATGGCGCTCGAACGCGGCACAAGAAGACAACTGAACGATCAACCAGAAACCTCGGGTTCCTTCTGGAACTGGGTAACAGGTGGTTGGCTTGTGTTGGCAGCAATTGGAGTAACGCGTGCAGACTGGTGGTTTACCACTTATGTGCCTGGTCAATGGCCAGCAGGTAACTGGTTGGCATTGCTCTTAGGAGCTCTCGTGGGGGCTTTATTCTGGCTTTTGGCTTATAGTACAATGGCTCGCATTATAGCCTCACCGGGCAGTGATTATTATATAGCGACTCGCTTCTTTAGCCCGTCATTGGGTTTTGCGGGGTCATTTGTGGGAATGATTGCCTCTGCTTTGTTTGCGGGGGGGATGGTGGCTGCCTTTTTCCGTTTTTGGTTACCCGGTTTATTTCAAGTGGGTGCGCTGGTACTGCCTCAGTTAGGGCTTGATTCCCTAGCTGAGGCCTTTCAAACCTCTCAGATGGCAGCCCTATTGGGAACCGTCGGCATTTTCCTGGCGTTCTTACTTGTCCTGTTTGCTCCCCGCGGGGTTAAGTTCCTCCTCGGCGCGGGGGCTTTTCTGGTTGTTATATGGGGTATCCTACTAGTGGTTTTCCTGCTGCTTCCGTCTGACAATTTTGCTCGTGCCTACGAGAGTTTATATGGGAGTGGGGTAGTAGAACGTCAAGTTAACCTGGCAGTCTCCTTTGGTTTGATCTTGACTCGACGCCCGGTGTCCTCGTTTTTAATGGGAATGGGGTTGAGCCTGTGGTTCCTTCAGGGAGGCCTCGTGGCATTGTCTGCGCTTGATTGGGGACGAGTAAAACGCTCCTCGTTGGGCTGGCTCATAATGCCTTTGCTTGTATTGATTGTTCTATTGGGGCTGGTCATTGCCTTTTTGCAAGATGCTCTTCCTGGTAATCTCCTGGCGGCTCATAGCTGGCTCTACTTGCACCAGGCAGCACAGGCTGAGTTTTTCCTGCCCTGGTCGGTTTTCTACCTTCTCCTTGCCCGCCCTTCACTAACGTTGTTAATCTTTTTTGTTTTGCTATGGAGCGTGCTTTTGCTCAACCTGCTTCAAGCCTACCTTTACTCGGTTGCCCAGATTATAGCTGGCTGGGCTAAGGATGGTTTAGTGCCATCAAGCTGGGGTTACCAGCGACGAGGGCAGCAGGTGCCGGTAATGGCTTTGTTTATAACGGCCTTTCTGACTTTATTGGGGATGACAGCTGGGTTGCACGGTGCCTGGATGGCATTGGTGGTTTATTATCCTTACGCACTGGCAGTGTCAAGTTTGGCACCATTGCTGGCCTTGATCTTGTATTTATGGCGGTTTCGCGATCAGATTGCAAAGTCAGTTTCGATTTTCCAACGGGTGAAATTCCTGGCGGGGAAGATTCTGGTTGGGTTAGTGAGCCTCGTCATTGCTTTGAGTGTCTTGTGGGGAACGGTTGGTTTTTCTCGAGAACTGCGCCTTCCTCGCGAACTGGGTTTTGCGATAATCCTGCTATGGGTGGCTGGCCTAGGGTTGTATTGGGGACGGTTAAATTTTTGGAGGCAGCGGGGATATAACTTGGATGAGAACTTCCGCAGTGCCCCAACACATCCTGAGTGAATCCTTGCTTTTGATAAAGTGATTAGGCACTAATTCCTCTGAAGAGGTGATTTTATCAAAACCCGCGTCAAGAACGGGTTTTGATATAATTGCGGGGGTTTGAATATATGCAGAGAGGATCTGTGTTATGGATAAAAAAGAGTATCTGGATCTTTATTACCAAATGGTGGTCATTCGCCGTTTGGAGGAACGTGCTGCTGAGCTCTACCAGCAAGGCAAAATAGGCGGATTTTTGCATCTTTATATTGGTCAGGAGGCGGTGAGCACTGGCATTATTTCGGTGCGACGGCCTGAAGACCGGGTTATCACGGCTTACCGCGATCACGGCGTAGCCATCAATTGCGGGGTCTCTGCTAAAGAAGTGATGGCTGAGTTGCTTGGGAAGGCGACCGGGTGTTCAAAAGGGAAAGGCGGATCTATGCACCTGGCGGATGTTTCGAAGAACTTCTGGGGGGGACATGCTATTGTAGGTGCGCATTTACCGATCGCTGCTGGACTGGCCCTTGGGGATGTTTACCAGAATCAGAAAGCAGTGACCATTTGTATGTTTGGTGATGGGGCGACCAATATCGGTTTTTTCCATGAAGCTCTAAACCTTTCCAAGGTTTGGAACCTTCCAGTGCTGTGGGTGTGCGAAAATAACAAATATGGGATGGGAACAGCTGTGGAGCGTGCCTCGGCGGTGCCGGAGATTGCGTTGAAAGCGGATGCTTATGGCATGAAGCGTGATCAGGTAGATGGCATGGATGTAATCAAAGTACGCGAAGTGGCTGCCCGCATGCTCGAGGAAATCCGTTCTGGTAGTGGGCCGCAATTTCTGGAGGTCGTTACCTATCGTTTCCGGGGCCATTCGATGGGCGATCCGGAGCGCTATCGTACGTCAGATGAGGTGCGTAAGTGGCAGCAGGATGACCCCATTGGGGTTTACCACAATTACTTGCTGGCGCAAGGTATAGCCACCGAGGATGAACTGCAAAAAACGATTCGGGAAGCGGAGGAAGAGGTGGAAGAAGCTGTTCGTTTTGCTGAGGCTAGTCCGGAGCCGGCACCCGAAGACCTTTATAAACACGTTTATGTATCAGAAACCTGCTGAGTTGAAAGGGATGATGTTATGGCTAGAATAACAATGCGTGAAGCCATTTCGCAGGCTTTATGGGAAGAAATGGAGCGTGATCCCAAGGTCTTCATTATGGGCGAAGAGGTAGGAGTTTGGGGAGGAACCTATGCGGTTACCCGTGGTTTTTATGACCACTTTGGCCCGGATCGTGTGCGGGACACCCCGATTTCTGAAGCAGCCATTGTGGGTGCGGCCATTGGGGCGGCTTTAGTGGGTTTACGCCCGGTGGCTGAAATTATGACCATCAACTTTGCTTTTGTGGCGATGGATCATATTGTCAATGAGGCGGCTAAATTTCATTACATGTTCGGTGGGCAGATGGTCGTTCCCTTAGTGATCCGCACGGTTAGTGGGGGTGGGCGGCAATTGGGAGCAACCCATTCCCAAACCCCAGATGCCATTTTTGCGCATTTCCCTGGACTTAAGGTTGTGGCCCCTGGAACGCCTGCTGACGCTAAGGGGTTGCTTAAGGCAGCGATTCGCTGCGACGATCCGGTGTTCTTTATCGAACACGCCACACTCTATCAGTTACGCGGGGAAGTGCCTGAAGGTGACTTTACCATCCCGATTGGTCAATCAAAGGTACAACGTGAGGGCCGGGATGTCACCATCGTGACTTATAGCAAGATGCTAGACACTTCCCTCAAGGCGGCTGAAGAGCTAACCCGCGAAGGCATTGAGGTGGAAGTGGTGGATTTGCGTACGTTGCGACCATTGGACATGAAGCCCGTGTTGGAGTCGGTTAAAAAGACCAATCGTGCGGTTATTGTGGAGGAGGGCTGGAAGTCCTATGGGGTAGGCGCAGAAGTAGCTGCCCGAATTTACGAAGAGGCGTTTGACTTCCTAGATGCTCCCGTTAAACGGGTGGCCCAAGTTGAGGTGCCTCTGCCGTATAATCGCACCTTGGAGCAAATGGCTTTGCCCCAAGTTAAGGATGTGGTTCAGGCTGTGAGGGAGGTGCTCTGATGGCAGAGATTGTTACAATGCCCAAATTGGGTTTTGACATGGCGGAGGGAACTCTGGTACGCTGGTTAAAAGCGGAAGGCGAACCAGTGACGAAAGGGGAGATACTGGCAGAAATTGAGACGGATAAAGCGACCGTTGAAGTTGAGTCCACGCATAGTGGTGTCGTGCACCGCTTGCTGGTCGAAGCCGGGACTGTGGTGCCGGTAGGTACGCCTATTGCCATCATTGGCGCGCCAGGAGAGAAGCTTGAGGAGAGCCTGCCGAGTGAAAAAGCCGCTGAAGCCGTGGAGAAAAAAGTTCCCGCTCCAGAGCCTCCTCAGACCGCGGAGATGGAGCCAACCCTTCCTCAACCCGAGACAGTGGGTGCTCTTACTGGTGAACGGGTCAAGGCATCACCTTTAGCGCGACGAATTGCGCGCGAACACCAGTTAGATCTTCGTCAAATACAGGGAACAGGTCCAGGAGGACGAATTGTACGCCGTGATGTTGAGGCTGTATTGGCTGCTCAACCTGAAGCGGTACCCTCCCCAGTAAGTGCTCTGCCCGGCGAAGCAGCGCCATCTAAACCGCCTGAAGTGTCTTGGCTACCTGTTGGACAAGTATCTGAAGATCAACGTTTGCCGGTAGACCGCTTGCGTGGTATCATCGCTCGCCGTATGGTCGAGTCCAAGCAGCAGGTGCCTCACTTTTACATCACCCGTGAGTATGACATGCGGGCACTGATGGATCTGCGCAAGGCCTTGAATGCGGAATTACCGGAAGATCAGAAACTGTCTGTTAATGATTTCATCATCAAAGCAGTAGCCCTCGCGTTGCGCCAGTTCCCAGCTCTGAATGCCGCGCTGGTAGGTAATGAAATTGTGCGTTATGGGCATGTCAATATTGGGGTGGCGGTGGCTCTTGAGAATGGATTAATGACGGTTGTCTGCCGTGACGCTGATTTGAAACCTCTACGTCTCATTTCCCAGGAGATGAAGGAAATGAGCGCACGTGCCCGTCTGGGTAAGGTACGTCCAGAGGATATTGAGGGGTCCACCTTCTCAATTAGCAACCTTGGCATGTTTGGCGTTGAGCATTTTATAGCGATCATCAATCCCCCTGAGGCAGGCATTTTGGCCATTGGAGCCGTCCGCGAAGTGCCAGTGGTTCAGAATGGCGTTTTGGGAATTGGTACGCGGATGAAGGCCACCCTTTCCGCTGATCACCGTGTCACAGATGGAGCAGAGGCAGCCCGTTTCATGCAATTGTTAGCCGAATTTCTGGAACATCCATTGCGATTAGTGCTCTGAGAACAAAAACGCTGCAAAACTGGGCAAGAGTTCAACAGACTCTTGCCCAGTTTTGGCTAAGGTCGCCGCTCGTAGACGCGGGTATACAGTTCTAAAAATTCGGCTACTTGACGAATATAGTTTTGAGTTTCCGGGTAGCGAATGATCTCGAGGAAGAGATCGGGGTCCCCACCGGCAAGATCTAGCCAAATCTTGGCATTACCAGGGCCTGCATTATAAGCGGCTAGAGCGGCATACCAGTTGCCGTTGAAGTAATCGCGTTGCAAAGCCAGATAGCGGGCTCCCAGTCGAATGTTGATCGTGGGATTGAGCAGATCCTGTTCCTGAAAGTTGGGGGGCCAGCCATAACGGTTGACTAGATCGCTGGCAGTGGCCGGCATCAGTTGCATTAGCCCGTAGGCGCCTGCCGAGGACTGAACGAAACTTTCGAAGAAAGATTCCTGTCGCATGAGGCTGAATATTAGTAGGGGATGAAGATTCTCTCTGGCAGCTGCTTCCATAACAATGGGTTTGTAATACAGACCAAACCGGATGTGATTGAAATAGGCAGGGGCTTCCAGGGTTTGGACGGGGGGCAGACCTGCAAGATCCAGAAGGCGCCGGGCAGAAAAAATGGCCGTGCGGTAGGCACCCAAATCCAACGTGTAGTTCATGAGGCGGTACAGGTTGGCTGGATCGTTTTCGAAGGACTGGCGGAGCGCTTCAAATAAATCACGTGCTTTAATGGGATACCCTAAGCGCCAGAGCAGGTCAGCCCGCTGGAAAATCGGGTTGGCGGTTAGGGCGCCTGGACCGGCGAGATCTTCCTCGGGGGAGATGTTGAATCTTTCGCGTAGCCATGCCTCGGCCAATGGACGTTCCAAATCGAGATCATAACCAAGATCGTAATTAAGAGGGCCGGTGAACGGCGGCGCATTATCCAGTAGCTCCCTTGCCCGAATGCCATAATACTCCAAGGGATCCAACGAAGCGGCTTCTTGCCAGGCTTGACGCGCTTCCTCTGAGTTCCCATTTGCCAGGTGACATTTCCCAATCCACAGCCAAGCCGCTGCACGGTCGGTAGGGTTATCCCCCAAGACGAGGAAACGCTGGAATGCAGTGAGCGCTTGAGGGTACTTCTGAGCGCGATAGTAAGCGATTCCTGCCAAAAAGAGCGCGCGGTAGCTGAGGTCGGAGGATGGATAATCGTTGATCAAGTTTTCCCACCAAGTAGCCGCTTCGGTGAGGTAACCGCCTCGTTCAAGAATGCGGGCGATCTCAAAACGAACTTCCACCGCATCGGGAGCCGCCGGGGCTTGTTGTAGATAGGTCTTAAGGGTGTTGGCAGCAGCATCGTAGGTTTCAAGATAGGCCCATTGAGTGTAGGCCAATTCGCGCCAAGCGTTAGGCCAGAGTGAATCGTCAGGATGGGTTTGGATCAGATCTTGCAATTCGCGAACGGTTTGAGTGTAGTTTCCCAAGGCACGCCAGGAGAGAGCGCGGTAGAAATGGGCTTTACCTGGATGGTCAGGATTGGTGTTGATGTAACGGGTGAACGCTTCAATGGCATAACCATATTGACCTGCATAGTAATCCACAAGGCCGCGTTGGAATTCGTCAACAGGTTGACCGGAATTTACCAGTGCCACCAGGCCGGAGTAGGAATCGTAGGCGCGTGGGAAGTTATTGACCGAATCCATGAAACGCGCATAGGCTTGTTCCGGATACCCCAATTGGAGGTAGATTTGTCCGATACGAAGGTTCATTTGGGCCTTGATGTAATCATTGGTTGAGGACTCATACACTCTCAAAAATTGGGTTAGAGCATTGGTAAAGTCATTAGACGCGGCATAGGCTTCGCCAATTTTGATTTGCAGCGAAAGGGTGTCTCCCTGCGTGGCCTGTAAGGCTGCCTGGTAGGCCTGGATAGCACCCTTGTAATCGCCAGCGTTCATTAGGGCATCGCCGCGCAAGGTTTGGACAAAATCATCCAGGATTCCTGGCTTCAAATTCAGAAAATGCGCATAGGCGTCGGACGCTTTAAGATAATCTCCCTGGGCGTCATAGGCACGACCCAGCCAAAAATGGGCTTCAGCAGTGACTGTGGATGGAGGGTGTTCTTCTATTAGGGTGCGAAAGGTATCAGTGGCTTCGGCAAAATTGCTTTCCTGAAAATAGGTTTTTCCTATTCCCAGGAGCGCTGCAGCTTGCAAGTCCGAGTCAGTAGTGCTAAGGGCCGCACGGCGATATTCCTCGCGCGCAGCCGCAAAGTCTCCAAGTTGCATCAGGGTTTCTGCGCTGCGAATACGCGTGGTAGGGCTAGGGGTTGGCGTAAGCGTGGGTGAGGGGGTTACGACAGGAAAGCCAGATTGGGGCGAGAGCATATCGGGGGAGACGGTCTGGCTGAATTGAAGGGTGTCCAGGGGTAGATTGCACGCCAGTGCCACCCAAACCAAGAGAAAGGGGATAAGGAGGATACGTGGCTTATGCATGGTAGTTGCCTTATACTTGAGGTTGGCTTTTATGTCAACTGCGGTTGGGAAAACGGCTTTCGTTCTGAATACCAGGAGTAAAATTAACCCTAAAAGGCAAATATATGCGTATATTCTGGAGCAAACCTCAGTTGCCTTTCGGATGAATACTTAAGAACATCCTTTAATAATTGAGTTCACCGATAAGGAGTTGATCTCATGGATGCCCAGACCCTTTTACTTTCACAATGGCAATTTGCGATCACTTCAGTTTATCACTTCTTTTTTGTTCCGTTGACCCTGGGGCTCTCAGTTTTAGTTGCTATCATGGAAACGTTTTATGTGCGCACTGGTAATGAGCTTTATCTACGCATGACCAAATTCTGGGGAAAGTTATTTGTGATTAACTTTGCTATGGGGGTTGTGACCGGAATTGTGCAAGAGTTTCAATTTGGGATGAATTGGTCTGAGTATGCTCGTTACGTTGGGGATGTTTTTGGTGCGCCGTTGGCAATTGAGGCCCTATTAGCCTTTTTCGTAGAGTCCACCTTTTTGGGGGTGTGGATTTTTGGTTGGGACCGACTTTCGAAGGGCATGCATGCGCTAGCAATGTGGTTGGTGGCAATTGCCTCAAATCTTTCTGCGTTTTGGATCTTGGTGGCTAACTCTTTCATGCAAGCCCCGGTTGGGTATGCGGAGCAGGGTTCCCGCTTGGTGATGCAGGATTTTGGTGCTCTGTTGACTAATCGCTATGTGTGGGGGCAGTTCCCACATACTGTTTTTTCGGGGTTTACCACAGCCGCGTTTTTTGTTTTAGGGATCAGCGCATATCATCTGTTGCGTAGACGCCACGAGGAGATCTTCAGGCGCTCATTTCAAATTGCTACTGTGTTTGGTGCTCTTTCCATTTTTATGGTGATCTTAATAGGTCATACCCAAGCCCAGCGGATGGTGGAGTTTCAACCCATGAAGATAGCTTCGGCTGAGGCATTGCTTTACTCCGAGAATCCGGCTTCGTTCTCACTTCTTAGCATTGTGGATCAGGCTACAATGCGTGAAATTGTTTCGATTCGCATCCCTAGGGTACTCAGTTTGCTAGCATACAATCGCTTAGAAGGAGAAGTCAAGGGGGTCATAGATCTGCAAAACGAATACCAGGCACGCTTTGGACCGGGTAATTATGTGCCGAATATTACAGTTACTTACTGGTCATTCCGCCTTATGGTTGGAAGTGGCTTTCTCATGTTTTTCCTGGCAGCCTATGCGCTCTTCCGTGTAATGCGTCGCGAGATTACCCAACCGATCTTTAGGTTTCTGAATGTGTACCCGTTGGCTATGGCCTTGCCCTACTTGGCCAACATTAGCGGCTGGCTTTTGACCGAGATGGGGCGTCAGCCCTGGGTTGTTTATGGGAAACTTCGTACGGCGGACGCGGTCTCTCCCAATCTGACCGGAGAGATGGTGTTGGTAACACTAATTGGGTTCACCCTGGTTTACGGGATACTGATGCTGGCTGATATCTACCTGCTTGCGAAGTACGCTAAAGTTGGACCAGAACCTGTGCAGGCAACTCGATCGTTAGAAGAACAGGCCTACTGGGAGTGAGTACCAAGGAGGTTGTCATGGACTTGAACACCTTGTGGTTTCTGTTGATCGCAGTTCTGTTTATTGGCTACTTTGTACTGGATGGTTTCGATTTGGGAGTTGGAATCTTATTACCTTTTCTGGGTAAGAAAGATACAGAACGGCGGATGATCATCAATGCAATTGGCCCTCATTGGGATGCTAATGAAGTCTGGCTGATTACAGCAGGTGGCGCAATGTTTGCGGCTTTTCCAGTTTGGTACGCCACGCTCTTTAGCGGCTTTTACCTTGCCTTTTTCCTGCTATTGATCGGGCTTATCTTCCGTGGCATTGGTCTGGAGTTCCGTAGCAAGGATGAAAATCCGGTTTGGCGCCGTTTCTGGGATTGGGCCATTTGTGTGGGCAGTTTCATCCCAGCATTGTTATGGGGAGTAGCGTTAGCTAACTTTGTGCGGGGTGTTCCAATTAATGAAATGAAATACTATGTTGGTCACTTTGGGGATCTTCTTAATCCCTACGCCTTATTAGGAGGTTTGGTCTCCCTTTTAGGTTTTACTTTACATGGGGCTCTCTTTCTGGGGCTCAAAACAGGGGAGCCCATCCTGAGCCGTGCTCGCCATGCGGCCCGGCGGCTTTGGTGGCCGACTACTGTGACATTATTGGCATTTACGGTTTCCACTTACGTTTTTACGGATATCTACCAACGTCTTGGGGTTAATCCAGGGCCGGTGCCCATCGGGGCTGTGCTCTCGCTGATGGCGGCGGGGTGGTTTATCTATCAGAAGCAGGAAGGTTGGGGGTTCACAATGACCACCCTGACGGTCGTTCTCTCGGCTAGCACCATTTTTCTGACCCTTTATCCGCGTGTGCTGGTCTCCAGCCTGGATCCCAATTTCAGCCTTACCATTTACAACAGTGCCTCGGGGATAAATACGCTACGTACAATGACCATCGTAGCACTGATTTTGGTGCCTTTTGTGCTGGTTTATCAGGTTTGGAGTTACTGGGTCTTTCGGCGGCGTATTACTGGCCGGCAAGAGGAACTGCACTATTAGATCGGGTTTTTTATTCCGAGTTGGGTTTCGTAGATAGCCTTTACCAATTACCTTCGTGGGCTTAGAATTATGCAGGCACTTCAAGAATGAGAGGTGAAGCATGAGTCCATGGAATAAACAGCCCGTTGTGGCTAATAATGCGCCGAAGGCAATTGGTCCTTATTCAATGGCCGTCAAGGCAGGTCCTTTTCTTTTTATTTCGGGCCAGTTAGGTCTGGACCCCGCCACGGGTGATCTTGTCAGTGGTGGGATTGCAGCCGAGACCCGCCAAGCCCTAAGTAACCTTAAAGCCATTTTAGAAGCGGCAGGCAGTAGCTTGGAGGCCGTGGTAAAAACGACGGTCTTTTTGCGTGATATGGGCGAATTTTCCACCATGAATCAAGTCTATAATGAATTTTTTGTTCAAAACCCTCCCGCACGGTCGGCTATTCAAGCTGCAGCCTTGCCGCGTGGCGCGGCGGTTGAAATTGAGGCGATTGCCTTGCTCCCGGATGAGTCCTTGTGATGGAAGGCATGGGTAAACCTGTTCCTACATTGCTACTTTGAATAGGGACAGAGGCGCGGCTGCATGCGATCCGTGTCGGTTATTGTCCCTTGTTACAACGAAGAAGCGCACATTAGATTTCTTTTGGAGGCGCTGGTTCAACAAACCTATCCCCTAGATCACCTAGAAGTGATCATTGCAGATGGGATGTCTACCGATCACACCCGGGAAGTGATTGCCCAATTCGCTCAAGCCCATCCGGAATTGCGGATAAGACTGGTAGACAACCCCAAGCGCATCATCCCCGCGGCTCTTAATGCCGGCCTGGCAGTAGCACGAGGAGATTTTATAGTTCGTCTGGATGCCCATTCAATTCCTGCGCCTGATTATATTGCACGATGTGTTTCTGATCTGCAGGCAGATCTGGGCGATAATGTGGGGGGCATCTGGATCATTCGCCCAGCTCGCCCTGACTGGATTGCGCGCTCAATTGCGATTGCTGCAGCGCATCCGCTAGGGGTGGGAGATGCGCGCTATCGGCACGGACGAACCCCAGGTTTGGTGGATACTGTGCCGTTCGGGGCGTTTCGGCGCGAGTTATTTGAGCAAGTGGGCGGCTTTGACGAAACTCTTCTGACAAACGAGGACTATGAGTTTAATGCTCGGTTGCGCGGGCAAGGCAAACGTGTTTATTTGGATCCGCAGATTCGTTCTGAATACATTGCTCGCCCAACCCTGGGAGCGCTAGCCCGCCAGTATTGGCGATATGGATACTGGAAGTTTCAGATGCTGCGCCGTTATCCCAAGACGTTGCGGTGGCGGCAGGCACTCCCCCCCATGTTTGTTTTGGGGATTTTAGGATTAGTGGCCTTGGTGCCGTTCTGGTCACGGGCTGTCTACATTTTGGGGGGCATCCTAGCGATGTATATTGGCGCCTTATCACTTGGGGCGTTATCCATCGCCTGGCGGGCGAGGGACGCTCATTACTTGATTGGTGTGCCTCTGGCCATTGCTACCATGCATTTCGCTTGGGGAATGGGTTTCCTGTGGAGCCTGTTGACCTGGCTTTTGGGAAGGAAAACCTGAGATTATGAGTGTGGAGCCTGACCTGACCTCTATACAACCCAAGTGGCGTTTACGTCCTTCAGAGCGGCGTTCGACCCTGTTTGTGGTGGATCTGATCATTGCAATAGGGTCATTGGTATTTGCGTTGTACTTTTGGGCCTCTGGGGGGGAGTTTCTTTCCTTTTCAGTTGAATTTCTCCGTTATCGAGTTCCATTTTGGTTCTATCTACTGCCGGTTGTTTGGCTGCTAATGCTGGTTGAATCCTATAACCCGAGCCGGGTCAATATCCGCTCAGAGGCATATCGCGAAGTGACCATTGCAGCCATCGCAGGGTTTGCGTTTTACCTGATCATTTTCTTTTTCTCAGAACCGAATTCCCTACCGCGCCGAGGCGTGGCGGCTTTTTTTGCCTCTGCCTATGTGCTGACCATGTTGTGGCGCTTCATTTATATAAAACTGTTCACACTGCCCTTGTTCATGCGGCGGGTATTGATCGTTGGAGCGGGAAAGGCGGGCTCTCACTTGGCACAGATTATTCGAGAGATATGGCCGCCTCCTTTCTACCTGGTGGGATTGGTGGATGATGATCCAGAGAAAATCGGCACCGAAATTGCAGGTTACCCTGTTTTAGGAAGCGGTGGAGATATCTTTCGCTTGATACGTGAGCACCAGGTCACCGATCTAGTAATTGCAATTTCGGGAGAGATGAATCCCCAGCTGTTTGCTACATTGTTAGAAGCGGAAGAGCAAGGCATTGAAGTCACCACCATGCCTACTCTATATGAAGAGCTGTTGGGGCGGGTTCCAATTTTTCTGCTTCAGTCAGATTGGATTTTACGGTCATTTGTAGACCAAGCCCATATGGGCGGGTTCTTTGAACTTGCTAAGCGTCTGTTGGATATTTTGGGTGGGATCATTGGCACAGTGCTCATGCTAGGGCTGTGTCCCTTTATTGCCTTGGCCATCTACCTGGAATCTGGACGTCCCATTTTCTATACTCAAACCCGTTTGGGAAAGAACGGGCGACCCTACAAGATTATCAAGTTCCGCACGATGATTCAGGATGCCGAGAAAGATGGTATCCCTCGCACTACTGCTGAAAACGATCAGCGTACAACTAAAGTAGGGCGTTTTCTCCGCCGTAGTCACCTGGATGAGTTGCCTCAGTTCATCAATGTGTTGCGAGGTGAAATGAGCTTGGTGGGCCCACGTTCGGAGCGCCCAGAAATTGTGCAGGAGTATCAGAAAGCTCTTCCTTTTTACCGTGCGCGATTGTTTGTTAAGCCCGGAATTACCGGATGGGCACAAGTCAACTTTGGTTATGCAGAAGATGTGCGCTCAAACGCCATTAAACTGGAGTATGATTTGTACTACATCAAACATCGTAGCCTAACTCTGGATTTGCTCATCCTGATCCGCACCATTGGCACTGTAATTGGTCTAAAAGGACGTTGAATCGTGAAAACCCAACCATTTTTGAGAAATCGTTATGTGCTTTTAGGGGATCTTCTTCTCATTGTTATTTCGGTCCTAGGAAGTTATGCGTTGCGCTTTGAACTAGGGGCTCAATTTTTTGATTATCTACCCTCTGCCCTTTGGATGATTGGTTTGGGGTTGATCATCAAGCCGCTGGTGTATCATCTGTTTGGCTTGTATCAGCGGATTTGGGCTTATGCCAGCGTTGAGGAATTGGAGTTAATCGTTGTGGCAGTGACAGCGGCATCGATTCTGCTAGCGGGTGGGATGGTCATTGCGCTTTCTTTGGGTGCGTTTGTAGGGATGCCGCGATCGGTTTTGGTAATTGATTGGCTACTCTCACTGATCTTTGCTGGAGGGTTGCGATTATCCTTCCGCCTAATGGCTGAGAGTCGCGGGCAAGGTGTGGCTTTGGCGTCACAACCGCGCCGGGTGCTAATTGTTGGAGCAGGGGATGCGGGGGCGTTAGTAGTGCGTGAAATGCAAAAGAATCCGCAACTCAACCTGCAACCCATTGGTTTTTTAGATGATAATCCGGCTAAACAAAAGCAGCAGATTCACGGTGTGCCGGTTATTGGCACATTAAGCGAACTGGCCCAGGTGCTGGAACGCCAGCGGGTTGATGAGGTGATTATTGCCATTCCCAGTGCGCCGGGTCGGGTGGTGCGCGTGGTAGCCGATATTGCCCGTTTGAAGGGGGTGCCGTTCCGTACCATGCCGGGGATCTACGAGTTGTTGGGCGGCAAGGTGAGCGTAAGCCGCTTGCGAGAGGTAGATATTAGCGATCTTTTACGGCGCGAGCCTTTGCAGGTGAATGAAGATCTGGTGGGAGCGGCGCTAAGCAGCCGCGTGGTGTTGGTGACCGGTGCGGGGGGGTCCATTGGGCGCGAGTTGTGTCGGCAAATTGCACGCTGGGGGCCCAAATTGCTAATTCTGCTGGGGCATGGCGAGAATAGCATTTTCGAAACCTTGCTTGAACTCCGGGAGAGTTTCCCAGGGCTTAATGTGCAACCGGTCATTGCAGATATACGGGATCGTCCTCGCTTGGAGGTCGTATTTAACGAATTTCATCCAGAGGTCGTATTTCACGCTGCCGCTCACAAGCATGTTCCTCTCATGGAGATTAATGTTGAAGAGGCCGTGACAAATAATGTGTTGGGGACGCTCAACTTGGTTGAGGTATCGCTGGCCTATTTGGTAGAGCGTTTTGTGTTCATTTCGACTGATAAAGCCATTCGTCCGGTTAACGTGATGGGGGCTACCAAGCGCTTGGCCGAGATGATTGTCCTGAATGCTGCTCAGCGCTCTGGAGGACGGTACTCAGTAGTGCGTTTTGGCAATGTCCTGGGGAGTCGTGGAAGCGTGGTGCCGATTTTCAAGCGTCAAATTGCACAAGGGGGGCCAGTCACAGTGACCCATCCTGATATGAAGCGCTATTTTATGACGATCCCTGAGGCAGCGCATTTAGTTTTGCAGGTGGCGGGGATGGGACGAGGTGGTGATACCTATTTGCTCAATATGGGCCAGCAGATTCGCATCCTTGACTTGGCAGAAGATCTCATTCGTCTTTCCGGGTTAGAGCCGGGACGGGATATTGAAATTGTGTTTACTGGTATTCGCCCGGGCGAAAAATTGAGTGAAGATTTATGGGATGAAGGGGTTTCCCTCCGGGTGACCGATCACCCTGATATCTTCCGGGTAGAAAACCAGGAGGTTTTGGAAGGTGAGGCCCTTTACCAGGTGATCACTGAACTGGTGAAATTGGCCCGTGAAGGCGACCGCGAGCGAGTTGTGGCTTTGTTAGATGAGGTGATCCCCGGCTCGGCCATACGCAGCACACCTCCACCAGAGTTGACCTCGGTAGTCTGATGCCTCAGTTAAACCGTGCCGAGTGGGAAGCGTTTCTTCGTGACCATCCGGAGGCCCACCTTCTACAAACCCCAATGTGGGGAATGCTTAAGGCGGAGTTCGGCTGGCAAGTCGTGTGGGTGGTATCAGGGCAAACAGGGGCACAGGTGTTGTTGCGCCGTTTGCCAATGGGCCTAAGCATCGCCTATATTCCAAAGGGACCGGTTGGGGAAAATTGGGCAGATTTATGGCCGGAGATCGAAGCTCTATGTCGGCGGGAGCGGGCCATTTTTCTCAAGGTTGAGCCCGATGCCTGGGAACCTCTAGCGTTTGATCCTCGGGCACAGTTGCCGGGTTTTCACGCTTCTGAACCAATCCAGCCGCGTCGTACCATTGAGATTAGTTTGGAGGGTGACGAAGAAGACTGGTTGGAGCGGATGAAGCAGAAAACACGTTATAACATCCGTTTGGCCCAGAAAAAAGGCGTAGTGGTTCGGGAATCGCGGGATCTGTCTGCGTTTTATGCTTTGATGGAAATGACGGCCCGACGTGATGGCTTCGGTATCCATACTTTAAACTACTATGAACGTGCCTATCAATGGTTTACCCCCGGGGGACATTGTGTGCTCTTAATGGCGGAGTACGAGGGCAAGCCCCTGGCGGGGCTGATGGCCTTTGCTTGGGGACATCGGGCTTGGTATTTTTATGGAGCTTCGGGCGACCAGGAGCGTCATCGGATGCCAACTTATCTCTTGCAATGGGAAGCCATGCGCTGGGCTGCCAGGCAGGGTTGTCAGGTGTATGATTTATGGGGGATTCCTGATGCGGATGAAGCTACGTTAGAAGCCGAGTTTGCCCAACGCACTGAAGGGCTGTGGGGGGTTTATCGTTTCAAACGGGGCTTTGGGGGGCGTGTTCGCCGTTCAGTAGGAGCGTGGGATTGGGTGTTCCAGCCTAATTTATACCGCGTCTACCGCTGGTTCTGGCGAATTCGTCGTCGAGGAGAATTTGGATGATCGCCCTAGAACGTCTTGAAGACCGGTTGGTTTGGAATCATATTTTGTCTGATTTTTCAAGCGCCCATATTCTGCAAACTTGGGAGTGGGGACATATCAAGTCCTCCTATGGATGGCAACCCTTCCCCTATGTTTGGAGAGATAGGAGCGGGAACGTGCGTGCTATGGCTTTGATCCTGCGCCGGCCATTGCGCTTGGGGAGATATGTGACGCCTTTGAGTGTGATGTATGTTCCGCGTGGGCCGGTGATGGATTGGGCTGATACAACCTTGCGGCGGCAAGTTTTGAAAGATCTGCATCGGTTGGCGCGGATGCAAGGGGCCATATTTATCAAGATAGATCCGGATTTGGAAGCAGGGGGGGGTATTTTGGGCACGCCCGAAGCATGGAACAATCCCACTGCTGAGGAAACCCTGCAGGATTTGAGGATGGAAGGGTGGTGCTTCTCCGCAGAGCAGGTACAATTCCGAAATACCTTCGTCCTCTTGCTGGACGGTGAGGAGGAGACTTGGTTGGCTCGGATGAAGCAAAAAACCCGCTACAATATCCGGCTGGCTCAACGTAAGGGGGTGTTAGTGCGACGGGCCCTCCTCGAAGATTTACCCGTGTTGTATCGCATGTATGCAGAAACTTCGGTACGTGATGGGTTTGTGATTCGCCCTGAGGCTTACTATCAGCAGGTTTGGAAGACATTTATGGAAAGCGGGATGGCGGAGCTGCTCATCGCCGAAGTGGAAGGGGTTCCGGTGGCTGGTTTGGTGATGTTGGTTTTTGCTCACCGCGCCTGGTATTTTTACGGAATGTCGCGGGAACTGCACCGGGATAAAATGCCTAATTATCTGCTGCAGTGGGAGGCCATGCGCCTGGCACATGCGCGGGGGTGCCGGGTTTATGATTTGTGGGGTGCGCCCGACGAATTTCGAGAAGACGATCCGATGTGGGGGGTATTTCGATTTAAACAAGGATTGGGCGGGCAGGTAATACGTTGGATCGGGGCCTGGGACTTACCAGTGCGACGGCAATGGTATACTTTGTACACGCGCATTATTCCTCGCTTACTTGCGTGGATGCGCCGACGTACTCAGGACAAACTTCGCCGTGAGGTGACCGCATGATCCCACGAATTCGTATTGCTCACTTACCTACCCCTATTGAACCTTTGCCACGGCTGAGTGCGGCATTGGGGGGGCCTCGCCTCTGGGTTAAACGAGACGACCAGACTGGTTTGGCACTAGGTGGGAACAAAACGCGCAAATTGGAATTCGTCGTTGCAGAGGCTCAGGCTCATGGGGCTCAAACCCTGATCACGGTGGGAGCGGTTCAGTCCAATCACTGTCGTCAGACCGCCGCACTGGCCGCTCGTTTAGGGATGGGCTGCTCGTTGGTGCTTTTCGGTGAGCCCCCTGAGGTTCCATCGGGTAACTATTTGTTAGATCGTCTGTTTGGAGCGGAAGTCACGTGGGCAACACGGGAGACCTATGAGGCTGTTTTACAGGATGTCTTTCAGAAAGCCTGGGAAGAAGGACGGCGACCCTATCTTATCCCATTGGGTGCTTCGACCCCCATCGGAGCCATTGCCTATGTGTATGCATTCAAAGAGTTCATAGAGCAAGGCGGTGAGGCCGATTGGATTGTGCTGGCTTCATCTTCGGCAGGTACACAGGCTGGTTTGGCGCTGGGAGCGCGTCTAAGCGGCTGGCGTGGTCGGATCTTAGGAATCAGTGTGGACCATCCCGTGGACTGGGTCAAAGAGCGCGTAGCGGAATTGGCCTCACAGGCTGCCGACAGATTAGGGGAAGCCGTGCGAATCACGCCTCATGAAGTGGAAGCGAACGATGACTATATCGGTGCCGGTTACGGGGTCATGGGCGCGCGAGAAGTTGAAGCCATTCAACTTTTTGCCCGCTATGAAGGACTTCTACTGGATCCCGTTTACACCGGGCGTGCCGCGGCAGGGATGATTGACCTAATCCGGAGTGGTTTTTTCAAACCGAGTGAGCGCATTCTGTTCTGGCATACGGGCGGCCTGCCAGCGCTGTTTGCGGACCGGTATGCCCCTAATTTGTTATAAGCAATGCGCTTAGGGACTGGGCAAACGGAGGGGAGGGCGCCAGGCTGCTCCAAAGTCAAAATCTTTGTCGGTAGTTAGACGGATGCGATTGCCACCATTGATGGTCATAATGTAGATATCGTGGTTGGTGCCATCCGGCCAGGATTCGAAAGCCAACCAGTTTCCGTCTGGTGAGAGGCTAACTTTCGCGACTGGCCCCACATCTGGCTCGTTTTTTGGGGGAATGCGCACTTCCTTGTTAGAAGTGCCTCGATCTTCGTAGCGCATACTCATCAGCCAGGGAATGTTCGACGAAGGTCGCGTTTGGCTGTAGAAGATGACGCTTCCATCTAGACTCCAAACTGGCCATAGGTTGTTTAACTCGCCGCTTACCGTGAACCGGATTGGGTATTGTCCAGTATCGGACATCACCCAAATTTGGCCATATGGGGCTTCGCGCACGAAGGCGATTTGGGTGCCTGTGGGTGACCAGGCGGGTTGCTTTTCAACGTATCGCGAATCGGTCAAACGTAAAAGGGTGCTTGTAATAAGATCATAAACGTAAATATCGGGTTGCCCTGCTCGCAAGGAGGTAAATGCAATGCGGTTACCATCCGGTGACCAGGCCGGATCGAAATCGGCGGCTGGGCTAGGAGGTAATGGCAATAATTCGGGAGTACCCCCTTGGGCGATGTCTAGTATATAAATCTTGGTTCCTTCATAGAGGTTGCGCTTTTCGCGGCAGGGCGAGATAAATGCCAACCGCCGCCCATCTGGCGACCAGGCTGGTTGGCAAGCCCCATCCGGCAGACTGGTAATAGGGCGTTGATTGGTGCCATCGGCGTTCATCAACCATATCTGCATAATGCCGGTACGGTTTGACGCAAAGGCGATCTCGCCACTTCCGCCAAAAGGTGTGGGAGCTGGTGTAAGGGTTGGGGTTGGGGTAGGGGTCGGCGGGGCTTGGGTGCTTAGCGGAGAAGGGGATAAAGTAGGAAACAGCGTTGCGACAGGAGAGGTGGGTTCAGGACTTACGCCGATTATTGGCAGAGTTGCAATTGTTTCTGGTGTATGGGACGACTCAAGATTCTCGAATGGGGTGGAGGTAGGGGAACCTGACCATGCCGTTAGATTCAAAATCTGGCCACGTACCCATTTAGGTACATCCGGAACCAGGGTAAACAGAAAGGCCAATGCAACAGCTGTTGTTACCATTCCAAAAAGACGCCAAATTCGCTGGTGGCTTTTGCGATTGAGAGAGCGCGGGGTGGGGCGATAAATGGGGCTGGCGGTAGGTAAGGGTTGGGTAAGAACTTTTTTGTCCTCGCCTACCGGGCTAGCAATGGGGAGAGGGGGTTCTGCTTGAGGAGGGGGAATAAGGGTTAGTTCTTCCAAAAGAGGAGGTAAATTGCTGGCTTCCATCAGAGCCCGCTTGAAATCGGTTGCCGTTTGATAACGTTTTTCGGGTTCTACAGCAAGTGCTTTTTCAATAACGCTAGCCAAGCGGCGGGACACCCTGGGGGCCAACTGGCGCACTGGGGTTAGTTCAGCCTGGCCGGTCAGACGCGCAAGCCCATCTTCGGGAATGACCCCGGTTACAGCGGCGTAAAGAGTGGCACCCAGGGAATAGATATCTGTACGAGCATCGGTAGGGGCAACTCCATATTGTTCAGGGGGCGAGTAACCTGGCGTCATGGCACGGGCACCAGTGGTAGTGCGCTGATCCTCGAGCATTAACTTGGCCAGGCCGAAATCTACCAGAATGACTTTTCCCTCGGGTGTGACCTTGATGTTACCAGGCTTGATATCGCGGTGGATAATGGGGGGGTGGCGCGAATGAAGATATTCCAGGGCATTGCAAATGGCAATTCCAATTAGAACAACCTCATTTTCGCCTAGGGTGCCCAGCCGCTCGATGCGCTGGCGTAAATCCTCACCTTCGATGTAATCCATAACCAGGTACTGTCCCTGGTTGGGAATGGCAAAATAATCAATGACCCGCGGGAGGTTAGGGTGACGCACACTGGCCAAAATATTGGCTTCGCGTTGGAATTGGCGCGCATATTCTTCGGCCAGGAAGAGATTCTCCTTGACCGCTACCTGGATGCCCAGATTCTCATCTACAGCATGGTAGATAGCCCCCATCCCCCCTTGGGCCAAGATCGAGACTATCCGATATCGCCGATTGAGCAGTGTGCCAGGAGTTAGTGCCATTGCTTCAATTTTAATGGCATCCGGGCCAACCTCACAATAAACTTGGGGTTAAGTTTTCAACTCCAGTATTGTGTCTAATAACCCTTTCTCAACCCATGCTATAATCGAGAAGCAATTTTCATGGAGAACATGCTCACCGATGAATCTTGATATTCGCACGGCTGTTCAAACCACGTTTATCCTTCTATTGCTGGGTTTGATACTGAGCTTTTGGCTGGGAGTGCGAACCATCCGAGGGGCTCGCCGCTTGACCTATTTCCGTATCCGCCGTGCCCGAGTGGCCCGGGGGTGGCGGTTGATCTTCTTAGCACTGGCGATGGGTGGGTTGGCGTTGTTGACCAACCGGTACGCAGAACCAGCGCTTTACCGGGTGTTTCCCCCTTCCCCAACGGTAACGCTCACCCCGACCATCACGTTGACTCCTACCATTACATTAACGCCGACCATCACCTTAACCCCCACTATTACCGAAACCCCTTCTATAACCCCTACGCCTTTCCTACCCGCTGATATTGCGGCGCAAATTCAGAATACCGTTACCCCCAATCCGGGCGCTGTCTTTAGTCCATTGCAGTTCGCGCGTGCCGTAAATAGTGCGTTTCAACCTGTTAACCCACAGTTTGAATTTCAACAACCAATTACGACCCTATACGGGACGTTTTCTTATGATCAGATGATACCCGGTTCTCAGTGGACTGCTATTTGGTATCGTTTGAGCGATGGTCAGCGAATTTGCTACGAAACCAAACCCTGGGACGGTGGAACAGGCGGTTTTGGTTATACGGATTGTACACCGCGTTCTGAAGACTGGCAGGCTGGCGAATACGAGGTACAAATATTCGTGGGCTCCCAGTGGAAAACGTCGGGGCGCTTTACCGTTGTAGGAAATCCACCAACCTCAACCCCTACTCGTTCGCCTACGCCTACGGTAAGTGCAACCCCAACGTTTACGCTTTCCCCCACGATAACCCGCACCCCGCTTCCTTCACCAACCTCGACCTTCACAGCGACGCCGCGACCTTCTTGGACGCCTACCCCCACGCGGACACTCCCGCCCACAGCCACCCCACGCCCGACCTTGACGCCAAGACCCACGGATACGCGCTGGCCTACGTCCACCTCGCCCCCCTGATCATGGGACATAGGTCAAAGATTGGTGGTGGACTAGGCTCTGAACTGGTGGCGCGGCGTATAAAGATGATGGGCGATCTGGGCGGCTAAGCGAGCGTTATTTCTGAGCAGGGCCAGGTTGGCTTTCAGACTTTCCCCACCACTGAGAGCGCTAACACGGGCCAATAGGAAGGGTGTCACCTCTGCGCCGCGGACGCCCTGATCGAGGGCTTCATGAACAGCCTTTTGGATGAGGGCTTCAATAGTTTCTCTGGGCAAGGCGGTATCAGCAGGTGGAGGGTTAACAACTAAAATGGCGCTATTCACCTGACATTCCCATTGGATCTTGGCTATTTCCGCTACTTCTTGGGGGCTTTCAACGCGCACGTTGACAGGTAGTCCACTTTCTCGAGAGTAAAAAGCCGGAAACTCATCGGTGCGATAACCAACGACCGGCACTCCCATCGTTTCTAAAACTTCCAATGTGGCAGGGAGATCAAGAATGGCTTTGGCGCCTGCTGAAACCACAACTAATGGTGTCCTGGATAGCGTAGGCAGATCTGCAGAGACATCGAACGGGGACTCGCGATGAACGCCTCCGATGCCGCCCGTGGCAAAGACCTTGATCCCTACCTGATGAGCGATTTGCAGGGTGGCGGCAACTGTGGTTCCTCCTGCCTCTTTCCGTGAAAGCACGATTCCTATATCGCGCAGGCTCACTTTACGCTTGTGGGGAGCAGTTGCCAACCGCTGGCGGTCTTCTGGGCTCAGTCCTACTTGGATATACCCATCGAGAAAGGCAACGGTGGCCGGGATGACCCCCTCATTACGAACGGTTTGTTCCAGTTCTTCGGCAAGCTGAACGTTTTCGGGGTATGGAAGCCCATGGGTAATTACGGCAGATTCAAGGGCCACCACAGGGTAGCCGTTTTCCAGAGCGTGGTGGACCTCGGGGTAGAGACGGATGTGTTGTTTCATTTACGCAATCAACCTTTCATAAAGGCTTTCTAAAGATAACTGAGGCGATACCGAACCGGGGTGACTGAGGGTCAGGCTGGCCGCCGAGACCCCCAGGCGCACCGCTTCGTCTATATCCATGTTGTTCATCAGACCGAAGATGATGGCGGCCGTCATGGCATCCCCAGCACCAGTGGGATCAATCACCCGAGTGCGAATAGCAGGCACATGTCCACTGGTTGCGGAGGTAGCGTAGCAAACCCCAAATTCCGCCAGCGCGATCACGGCGATTTGTACCCCCAAGCGGATAAACGCACGGGCGGCTTCTAGAGCCGTGAAGCGGTCGTTAACCTGGATGTTGTCCTGCAAAAGGGCCGTGGCTTCCAGGCGATTGGCCGTTAGAAAAGTCAGGCGGGGCAGGAACGGAAGGAGGCGTGGTGCCAACGTTACTGACGTTGCATCAGCAAAGACGGGAATTCTGGCCCGCCGTGCCATCTGGAATACGGCTCGCAATGCCGGTTTGGACAGATTGGCATCCACAAAGACCAAACTGGCAGTGTGGAAAAGCGCCTCTTGTGACTTTAAGTACTCGGCTGTCAGGCGTGAAAGGATGCGCATGTCGTCAAGCCCATACTCTAAATTACCTTCGCGGGCCAGAACGGCAACATAGGAGGCTGTTCCGTAATCGCTGACGCGCAGGCAAGCCGAGATGTCCACCCCCACGTTGGCGGTATGCTCCAGCAATTGCCGTCCAATTGGGTCCTCACCCACGGCGCTAATCAGAGTTACCGGCAGGCCTAGACGGGCCAAGTTCTCAGCCACGTTGCGGGCAACTCCACCGAAGGAGGGGCGTACTTGGCTGGGCACAGAGGTCCCACTTTGTAGGTTATCAAAGGGACGGCCTACAACGTCGAGGCTGGCAGCCCCGATCACCAGCAAGTGTTTATCGGCAGAGAGGGGAAGTGTCATGGCGAATGAAACCTGGCTTTACCTTGTTGCTTTAAGTGAGCGTTTAAGCATTGCTCAATTTCCTCCAGGGCATTCCGTATTCTGGGTAGAACTTCCTGTGGATTATAGCCTGAGGCGACTTCGCTGAGGATGCCCTGGTAAATTCTAAGCAGATCAAACAAGTGAACCTCGGAGTCACGAGACCCCTGGTTGAGGGTAACAAAGGCTAAGATCGGGACTTCGCGCAAACGCTGCGCTAAGGCTTGATCCAAATTTTGTTCACGCCATTCCCGGAGTGCGCGTTCGCTACCCAGGCGCAGGTTCTCGCGGGTCAGTTTGAGTGCTTCAAGATGCTGTTCCCATACGATGGGCTCAGGAATATTCCAAGCTCCCACACTAATCCATTCCAAGCGTACCCCCTGGTTGCGGGCTAGACGTGGAAAAACGCGCGCAAAATCATCGAAAAAGCTGGTAAGTTGTGGGCGTGGCCATCGGTTAGGAATTGAAATGGGAGGAGGGAGATTAGGTGTATAGATGAAACGTAAGGGGCGCGTTAAGGGGTGCGCCCATTGGAGGGTCGTGATCTGACGTTGACGCTCAACTTGTTGACGGATCTCGGTTTGTCCAACCCCTGCGATCAGTTCGCTAAATGGACGGGATCGGATTTGATTTTGCAACTCCCGAGCAACTAAGCGGCGCATTCCCTCCACCCATGGACCCGGTAATTGGCGATAAGTCAGCCAATAAAGGTTTTGCCGGTAGGTCGGATAAGGATTTGGAAGGTTGTGGGACTGTGGAAAGCGCCGCCAGATGCTGAAGAGAACGCGCACGTCTTGGAGTGAGATGCGAATGCCATCTCGACTGCGCGTTTGAATTTCATCAAATTGGAGTTCGTGGTCTCTCAGGTCGAGGATACGGCGCAAGCGCTCAAATTTCTCCAGCGTGGTACTTGTGCCGGGCAAGATAAAACGAGGTGTACCGTTAGGGCGCTCAAAGATGGCTGCAACTTCGGCGGAGCAATTGACCTGTCCAGGACCACCAATAAGGAAAATGGGATTCTGTTGTTGGGACGTACTGAGTTGCTCGCCATGAATATCCAGGTTTGGGGGTGGCAGAAGTCCTAGGCTCACCTGAAGCAAAAAGCGGCGACTTATACCCGGATGCGGGAGCGTATAAATTTCGCTCTGGTAACGAGCCGCCCATTCCAGTCCTAACCAGAAAGGGAGGAAGATGGTTATCAGGACGGGAAGGGAAAACATTGAGCCTATCAGAAGACCGAGGGTTGGGTAGAAAGGATCCTGGCCTGCACCAATGGGAGGGAGTGGTAGATTGATCCATGCCACCCCTAACCATAGACAAAGCCCGAGAGGAAGCAGGAGGAATAAACGGAAGCGGGCATTTGAAAGTCTCATAGCGCTCGGCTCTCGAGAATTGCAATTAATTCTTGAATCTGCTGTTTCTCATCCACGGCTAGGGTCTTGAGCCCGGGACGGCTTTCAATGAGCATTAGATGCCCGCGCAAGAGACGTAACAAAATGGAGCGTGCCCAGTCTACAGGCGCTGTCATCTCTTCTGCAGGGGAATCTGTGGAGCGGGTTGAAAAGAAGGCCTCGAAATGGTGCGTGCTTGTTTCTGCATACACTCGGAGCGCATCCTCTCTGGCTTGATCCGCAAGGTCGCGACGTTCTCTTTCTATCTGTTCACGCTCTTGGCGCGCCCAGGCCAACCATCCTGCGCTCCAGCGGTTTAGCAGTTCACGTTCCACCTCGGGAGATAACCTTAGATCCAAGATATTGATCTCTATCACTCTGATGCCGCGGCTGCTTAGAACACTGAATTCGCGGCTGGGTGTGGTCTCGCCTGTATTGCGTCCGTCAAAATCCAGAAGCGGGACCTGGGGTTGTGTAAGGCGATTTCGCATCATTTGGAGAATCCATTGAAGCCCAACTTGTGGTTGACGGGCAGGCTGAGTTGGGAAAATTTGTTCTAGAGTGAAGCGAGAAATCAAGTCGCGCCAAGCTTCCGCTGCCAGTTGGGCGGGTAATTCGTTCCAGGGGATCAATCGCGCAGGCGTGTCTAGAGGTAAATCTGCATTGACAACCTGTCCCAGGATAGCCCTTTGCACGGCGAGAGGATTGTAGCCAAACTCAGTTTGGCCTTGGCCAGGCTGTGCATCCAGTTGAAAGATCACTTCAATTTGAGGAATGATCTCAAAATTATCGCGGGTGATTGCGCGCGTTTCTCGCTTGCGTCGCATTCGGGCTTCGTATTGGGCGGGTCCCTCGTTGGGCTGTGGAGGAGCGAAGGGATCTTCGCTAGGACGTGGGCCGATGGTTTGGCGCTGTTGACGCAAATCCACCACACCTGCGACTCGTTCACCAGGCTGGGTAAAAACAACGCCCGGACCCACAGCGCGAGTAAACCGATGGGAAGTGCGTAACATGGCGGCGCTGGCCGAGTCAAGAATCATAACCCCTGCGATACCAGAGGTGGTTTTCGGTTGTTGGCGGATCTGCCCATTCTCAATAAAGAGAATGGGACCGTGGCAGCCCACTAAGTAACCTATCAGATGGAAGAAGGCATTTAGTCTGTCGTGCAGATTATTGACCGGCACAATGAATTGCGAGAAAAATGCCAGCCAGAAACCTACTCCGATGCCAAAGATGACAAGATTAAGTCCCAGTCTAAGAAATCCCTTTGCACGGCCATCAGGGGCGAAAAGAGCCTCCAAGAATAAGAGGAGAAAGCCCACCAGGGCTGGGAGAAGTGTGGTTCTCCAATGAGGTCGAAGACTGGTGAACATGGGGGGCATACCCAAACTTATTAAATGATTTTATCCTAATGCGATTAGATCGAGAAATCTAATTAATGGGCAATTTTTAGGTTCTTGGTGATCCTCTGATTAGAGGATGAAATTGTGTTGGGCAAGGTGTGCTAGAATTATCTTGCTTGCCAGTGAATTTGCGCACAATAATGAGGAGCATCCATGCTTCGAGCACTATTAATCTCCCTGTCTAAAGCTGAATGGGCCAAGCATTTGGTTACCCGCTGGCGTGTTGCTTGGCGGGTGGCTTCGCGTTTCATTGCTGGAGAAACCTTGGAAGAAGCCACGCGGGTCATTCGTGTTTTGAATGAAGCGGGGTTGAATGCTACGGTCGATCATTTGGGAGAACACACTACTGATACCATCGAAGCCCAGCGGGCTACTGAGGCAATTCTGGCAAGCCTCGAGGAAATTGAGCGCCAGAACTTGCGTGCGAATGTTTCCGTGAAACTAAGTGCCATTGGTTTGACGGTTGATCGTGCGCTCTGCCGGCAAAATTTGGAACAAATTGTTGCCCGTGCTCGGGCCTTGGGCAATTTTGTACGTGTGGATATGGAGGATTCATCCCTGGTTGACGCAACTCTGGATCTGGTTCATTGGTGTCACGACCAAGGCTACGCCAATGTGGGCGTTGCTATTCAGTCTTACCTTTACCGAAGTGAACAGGATACACGTCATTTGGTGAGCCGACATGTTCCCATTCGCCTGGTTAAGGGAGCTTACAAAGAGCCTCCAGAGATTGCTTATCCACGTAAACGCGATGTGGATGCCAGTTTTGATCGTTTGACAGATATTCTACTCCAAGGGGTGCTAGAGGCGGGGGTTCCTCAAATTAGTGCAGATGGGCGCTTTCCCCCCATCCCGGCTATTGCTACTCACGATGAAGCGCGTATTCGGTATGCACAAGAACGCGCCAAGCGCTTGGGGCTACCCAACACCGCATTGGAATTTCAGATGCTTTATGGCATTCGACGTGATCTGCAACAAGCATTGGTTCGTGCGGGATATCCGGTGCGCATTTATGTGCCCTATGGTACCCATTGGTATCCCTATTTCATGCGTCGTTTGGCCGAGCGACCGGCCAATTTGTGGTTCTTCGTTTCTAATTTCTTCCGCCGCTGAGGCTAACAGAATATGGGAATGAGCCATTCTTACCCTCTGGCGCTGGTGGTGGGATCTTCTGGCAATCTGGGTGGAGCCATCGCGCTGGCATTGGCTCAACGGGGGTATGCGGTTGGGCTTCATTATTACCATTCCCGAGAAAAGGCACTGGCTCTAGCGACTCAGATTGAGCACATGGGGCAACCGGCTCTCTTGGCCTCGGCCAATCTTATGGAAGATGATAACATCACGGGCTTGTTTGAGCAGGTGGCGCGATGGGGGTATCCGTTGAAGGTCTTTGTCTACGCAGTAGGTAGGTTCTCGGGCGGGACGCTTCTGGATACCCCCCGCGAAATATGGGATAGCCTTTTTGCGCTCAATTTACGGGCCGCTTGGTTATGTGCTCGTGCGGCTGCGCCGTTGATGCAGGCTGCAGGTGGCGTTATTATCTATTTGACCGACTGTGGCGCGCTGCGGTTATGGACCTCCCACGCTGCCTATGTACTTTCCAAAGGAGCATTGGAACACTTAACGCGATTGTTGGCCAAGACCCTGGCCCCAAACATTCGGGTGAACGCTGTTGCGCCAGGGATGATTACTCCAGGCGTTGAGATGACATCTGAAGCATGGGCGCACTTAGTGGAACGCTTACCCTTAAAACGCTCGGGGACCCCTGAGGCAGTGGCCCAGGCTGTGCTTTCTCTGATTGAAAATGATCTGGTGACAGGCCAGATACTGCGGGTAGACAGTGGTTATCATTTGCTTTAGAGGTATTTCATGCGCAAACTTCTCTCATCACCTCTCTCACAACTGGTGCGCGCGGCTAACCCGCTGGCGCTATTGGCTGGCATATTGTTCTTTGCCCTTGGGGCTGGAATTGTTGATTTTCGCAATCAACCTTTTTCGTGGGTGGATTACTGGTTGGGCCAGGCCTGTATTACCCTTCTGCAAATGAGCAGTGCTTTTCTGAAAGCGTTCTATGATCGGATTGATGAGGATCGAACCCCACCCTCACAGCGGTCACCTGAAGCCAAGAATATAGAAGACGAGGAGAACGCTCCAAAAGAGGTTCTCTTGCCGCGACTGGTCTTTCTGCAAGCCGGAATGACGACTCTGAGCGTTGGAGCGATTGTGGCCGTGTTGCTATTGACCAGAGGGGCAATGAATGCCTCGGCACTCCTGCTCCTGGGGATCGCCTTTGGAGTGGCTTTCTTTTACAGTGTCCCTCCTTTGCGTCTCGCCTATACCGGATATGGTGAATTGTGCGTGGCCTTCTTCCTGGCTAATTTGACCCCCGCGTTTGCGTTTGTATTGCTTTCCCATGATTTGGACGCTCATTTGTTGGGTTTGCTTACTTTTCCTTTAACGTTGTTATGTCTAGCCATGCTGCTAGCCATCTCACTGGAACATTACTATCGTGATCTTAAGCAGGGGCGTACCACCATGATGGTGCGGTTGGGGTGGCAGCGTGGGATGTTGTTGCATAATCTCCTTGTCCCTCTGGCCTATTTCTGTTTGGGAGTGACTGCCTTGATGGGACTTTCGTGGTCACTACTTTGGCCGGCTATGTTGACTTTGCCCATAGGAGCATTTCAGGTCTGGCAAATGTGGCAAATTGGGAATGGAGCACCGACCCGCTGGCCGCTGTTACGCCTAACGGCTTATGCTACAGTTGGACTGACGGCTTATTTTCTGACCTTTTCATTGTGGGTGGGGTGACCGATGGGTGAATTTCTAGCATTACTATCCCCTCAAGCAGCTCTGGAGCGTTGGTTGAATGCTCTCCCCGACCTTGAGCCCGAGACGGAGGAACTCTTGACTCTGGAAGCCCTGGGACGGGTTACCATGGAGCCCATTCGAGCGCCAGAACCCATGCCATTTTTCCCCCGTAGCACGGTGGATGGATATGCGGTGCGGGCTGCTGATACCTTCGGGGCAAGCGACAGCCTGCCAGCCTATTTGGCGGTGGTAGGTGAGGTTGAAATGGGCCAGGCTCCTGAGTTTGCCCTACAACCCGGACAGGCGGCTTTGATTTACACCGGGGGGATGCTACCAGAAGGGGCAGATGCGGTTGTGATGTTGGAACACACTCAGATGACGATGCCAGGTGAGATCGAGGTCCTGCGCTCGGTGGGGGTGGGTGAAAATGTGCTCAAAATTGGAGAGGACGTGCAGGTAGGGGAGGAAGTTATTCCGGCAGGGGTTCGCTTACGCCCCCCTGAAATTGGAGGGCTGATGGGGCTAGGAATCACAAAATTGCGCGTAGCCAAAAAACCGCGTGTGGGAATACTGTCTAGCGGGGATGAGGTTATCCCCCCCGAGCAACCCCTGCGCCCTGCCCAAGTTCGAGATATTAATAGTTACTCGCTAAGTGCGTTGGTAGAGTTGGAAGGGGGGCTTCCACAACGCTATGGTATTGTGCCAGATCGTGAGGAGGTATTGCGTGAAGTACTTAGGCGTGCTTTGGATGAAAATGATCTGGTCATTATATCTGCGGGCTCTTCCATAAGTACACGGGATTTGACTGCGCGGATAATTGATGAGATGGGCCTTCCCGGTGTGCTAGTTCACGGGATCAACATCCGGCCAGGAAAGCCCACCATTCTGGCGGTTTGTAATGGAAAACCTCTTTTGGGTCTCTCTGGCAACCCAGTAAGCGCGCTGGTTGTGGCTCAATTTTTCTTACCGCCAGTCTTAGGGCGCTTGCTAGGGCTTAGAGTTAAACGTCCACGCGCACGCTTACCGGCCCGTCTCACCCTCAATTTGCCCTCTCAGGCTGGACGAGAGGATTACGTTCCCGTACGATTGATTGAGAGCGCGGAGGGGCTGCTGGCAGAACCCATTTTCTATAAGAGCAACTTAATCTTTTCGCTGGTGCGCGCAGATGGGCTACTGCGCATTCCCGCCGATGCAACAGGTCTGGCATCGGGTGCTGAGGTTGAGGTGTGGCTTTTGTAAGATGGTTAAATTGAGGATGAAAGGAAATTAGCGATGTCAGTGTACCTTCATGATATCCCTCTACCAGAAGCACAACAGCGTATTCGTGCCGCCCTTCAAGGAGCGAATTTATGGCGGATACTGGGAGTAGAAACATTACCCCTAAGCGAAGACCTGGTAGGACGGGTAACTGCTGAACCGGTTTGGGCGCGGCTTTCCTCGCCTCATTACCACTCTGCAGCCATGGATGGGTTTGCTATTCGAGCGGAGGACACAGATGGGGCTATGCCAACAGCGCCGGTGACCTTGCCAGTGGGCTCGCATGCGGTTTATGTGGATACAGGCGATGTATTGCCCGAATGGGCCAATGCAGTGGTGCCCATTGAAAATGTGGAGGCACTGGATCAAGAAGGGCGGCCAGCTGAGAACCCGCGACACCCTTCTATGATCCGGCTACGAGCGGCTTTGCCTCCTTGGAGCCATGTTCGCCCAATGGGTGAAGACATTGTGGCAACTCAACTGGTTCTCCCAGCGGGACATGTTCTGCGCCCGGTCGATTTAGGAGCCATTGCGGCGTGTGGGTACACTCACGTAGTGGTAACGCGCAAGCCTCGTGTTGCGATTATTCCAACAGGGGATGAACTGGTGCCAATTGGGACGCCGGTCAAGCCTGGGGACATCATTGAGTTCAATTCACTGGTTCTGGCTGCGCAGGTGGCATCTTGGGGAGGTGAACCAGTTCGTTACCCGATCACCCCTGATGATGAGGACGCGATTTTAGAGCGCGTTCGTGAGGCTGCGCAGGAAAGTGATTTGATTCTACTGAACGCAGGCTCCTCAGCAGGGTCAGAGGATTTTTCTGCCCGTGTGGTCGAACGCCTGGGAGATCTAATCTTCCATGGCGTGGCTGTTCGGCCTGGACACCCGGTTGTCTTTGGCATGGTTGGACGTTCTGGTGGAGCAGTGGGAGCCAAAGTACCCATTCTAGGGGTTCCGGGTTATCCGGTATCGGCGGCGCTCACTGGTGAGATCTTTGTTGAGCCCTTATTGGCCCTTTGGACTGGACGACCTGCTTCTGAACCCGAGGAAATTGAAGCGGTTCTCACCCGTAAGATCACCTCTCCCGCGGGGGATGAAGATTATGTGCGTGTCGTCATTGGTGAGGTGGGCGGGCGGATAGTAGTAGCACCTTTAGCACGTGGTGCGGGAGTGATCACCTCACTTGTTCGTGCGGATGGTATCTTGGTAATTCCCTCGGGTATCCAGGGAATAGAGGCAGGGCAGAAAGTGCGTGTACGGCTGTACACCTCCAGCCGGGTGTTGAGCCGCACCGTCTTTGCAATCGGATCACACGATATGTCGTTAGATCTGCTGGCTCAGTTTCTGGCTGAGCGAGGTCTGCGCCTAGTGTCGGCGAATGTGGGAAGCCTGGGGGGTCTGATTGCTTTACGTCGAGGTGAGGCTCATCTGGCGGGATCGCATCTGTTAGATCCGGAAACAGGGATCTATAACCTGCGTTATGTAAGGCAGTATCTACCCAATGAAAATGTCAGGATCGTGCGGTGGGTGGAACGTGAACAGGGTTTAATTGTACGTCCCGGAAACCCCAAAGGCATTAGAGGGCTAGAAGACTTGGTGCGTCCAGATGTGATGTTTGTCAATCGCCAGCGCGGAGCGGGTACTCGTGTTCTGCTGGATTATCACCTTAGTCTCAAGGGGCTCAATCCCGAAACCATTCGGGGCTACCAACAGGAGGAATATACGCACTTGTCTGTAGCCGCAGCGGTGGCCTCGGGGCGGGCCGATTGCGGCCTGGGAGTGACTGCCGCAGCCAAGGCACTGGATCTGGATTTTATCCCGCTCTTTCACGAAGCCTATGACTTGGTCATCCCTTGCAAGTACGTGGAGGATGAGCGCATCAAACCCATATTTGAATTAATGCATGAACCGCGTTTTCGCCAAGCGGTGGGCCAATTGCCCGGTTATGACATTGGACAAATGGGAACCATTGTTCAGGAATGCTGATAGGATTAAGTAAAATTCTATATTGTGGAGGTCTAAAATGACTCTAGAAGCCAATACGCCCGCACCGGATTTTATCCTGCTGGATGAAACCGGGACACCACGCTCCCTTAAAGAATTCAGAGGTAAACCCGTGGTGCTGTATTTTTATCCCAAGGATGACACACCGGGGTGCACCAAAGAAGCGTGTTCCTTCCGTGACGACTATCAGGCATATGCCGAAGCCGGCGTGGTGATTTTAGGGGTAAGTCCCGATTCACCAACGTCCCACGCTCGCTTTAAGGAAAAGTATAACCTGCCCTTTACCTTACTTTCTGATGAAGATCACCACGTTTGTGATCTATATGGCGTGTGGGGAAAGAAGAAGTTTATGGGGCGTGAATATGACGGGGTTCTGCGCACCACTTTCTTGATTGATGAGAATGGGATTATTAGGAAGGTATTTCCCAACGTCAAACCGGAAGGACATAGTGCAGAGGTTCTGGCTGCGCTGCGCTCATGAACGGCTCTGAATAAGCAGGCTGACCTCCCGCTTGAGACTCAGTTTAGGATTATCCTGTTCACAGATGCATTTTCTACGCGTCTGCGGATGGGTTTGAGCTGGATCCAGCGAGCTCTTAGCTTGCTGTACCCGGCTCGCAGATTTCCACTGGTAAACTCAGGGCGTGCACCTCGCGCAGGATTTGCTGTGGGGTCTGGTTCACCAGTTTGCTCAAGGTTAGGCTTTGAAGCGCTTCGTTGATATTTGCTTGGAGGTTAGTCCATATTGGTAGGAAGACGCATGTGCTGTAATGAGGGCAGGCCAAGGTATCTTCCAGACAAGGGGATAGGCGGATAGGTCCTTCGAGAGCTTCCATAATTTCACGAAGAGAAATAGCATCAGGAGAGCGACTCAGGCGAATACCGCCGCGTGGGCCGGGAATTGTTTTGACCAATCCCTTTTGCATCAGCGTGTGGGCAATCTGATGTGTAAAAGGTAGGGGAATATCTAGATCTCGCGAAAGCAAGGCGGTAGCAACAGGACGGTCTCCCATTTTGGCCAGTGCCAGCATGATTTGTAACCCGTAATCGAGACGTCGGCTGATTTTTAGCACATTCAATCCTCTAATGGAAAGTTTATCGGAAATCTTTATCAAAATAGTATGTTTTATCTGCTTTGTGTAGTGATGAATTCACGCCTTTATGATGAGGAATGTCTTAAATCACAATTAGGGTTGATTCAAAATTCACCCATTTCTCATCCTTGCCTCATTTGGAGACGGGATATAATCAAGATGTAACCGAATTTGTTCACCTGTCCAAAGGAGGACGTATGAAGAAGATAGGAATTCTGTTGGTTGTGCTGATGCTCAGCGCGCTGGCTCTTACCGCTTGTGGTGGCGGAGGCGGCGGAGAAGCCAAGGAGACACGTCCCACACCTCCGCCCGAATACGCCGGGAAAACGGATCCTTATACTACTAGCGATGCGAATGCGGTAGCGGCTGGAAAAGCCATTTATGAGCAACGCTGTGCTTCCTGCCATGGTGAGAAAGGGCTTGGGGATGGACCGGCTGGGCAAGCACTGGATCCGCACCCCGGTAACCTGGTTGAACTGGTTAAGGTGGCGAAGGATGATTACCTCTTCTGGCGCATCTCTGAGGGCGGTGCCATGGCGCCGTTCAATTCCTCAATGCCGGCCCAGAAAGGGATATTGACCGAGGACGAGATTTGGCAGGTTATCACCTACGTTAAGACTTTCAAGTAAACCAATGCTCTTGATCTGTTAACTTAGCCCGGCATGCTTGCATGCCGGGCTAAGTTTGTATACAAGGTCTTCGCAAAGCCGGGGTTAGGGTTAAAATAAAAGCATGGAAAATCTAGCAACAAAGACAATATTTATCTGGTTACGTGAGAAATTCCAAGTTGGTGTTGTGTTGGTAGGCGTATTCCTTCTCGGCTATGGGCTGGCTAAATTTAGCGAAGGCGACTGGATAGCTATGGTCTGGTTGGTGGGTGGAACCAGTTTGTTTTGGTGGGGAGGATGGAGAAAGCGGGATCGAGAAAGAAAAAAGGGGCGGGCAAAGTCTATACCGGATAACGAGGGACAAACCCCAGAGGGAAGCCCCGCAGGTGCCCTTTGGCAGGTTTTGCCTGACCTTCTTGGTGCGGATAATCAAGAATATCTGGTTCGCATAGCTTTGGAAAAGGCCGCCGCGGTTTGTGGAGCCAGCGGAGCCACTTTTATCTTTTTGGACGAATGGAACCAGCCTTTGCGAGTCTATGCGGTTGGTGAAGAAGGAGAAGTAGATAACCAGGAGTGGGAAAAGAGCCTGGCTCAGCCACAGGTTCGCCTTTCGTGTAAGCAATGCCAGGTCTATCGGGCGGCCGTGGACCAGGGGTGTACCCTCTTCCAGAGTGAAATGCCAAGGGCGAAAATAGTGGAGTGTGTTCCGTTGAAACAACATGGTCGTACGGTTGCTGTTATCAACCTCTTTTCAACACGGCCCAACTTCGTCCTTGCAGATGATCTGCGGCGCGCACTGGAGAATTTCTTTTCCGCTGTGCTAATGGGACTAGAACTGCATCGTCTAAAGGCGCGAGAGGCCGCTATTTACTCCCAGATTCTAGGAAATCGTGTAAGGCACCCCGACCTAGACAGCACACTTAGGCCCATAGTATGGCGCTGGATGCAAGTCTCAGCGTGCAAAGGAGCGGCATTATACTTGCTACAAAACGAGGCTATGAGGTTGCCCACTTTCCTGACGGTGGGTCAGTTTCCAGTCACTGAGCCTGAGCGCGTCCGAGAGGTGTGCAACTTGGTCCTCAAGGCTGTGCAGACTCGACCTGATCATCCCCAACGTGTTCCTCTGGAACCCCACGGAGTGCAAGGTTGGGCAATTCGCCTTGTTTCCTCTCAAGGCAAAGACCTAGGCGTTTTGTTGCTTTATGGGTTCAATTCAAGTGGGGGGGGTGAGTCTGTCAGCGCAGCCTCTAGTTTACTGTTGGATGCCCTGGTTTACGTCATTGAAACCGAACAAATGCATTTTGATCTGGCGTATCGGGCAGTCATACAAGAGCGAATGCGGCTGGCGCGTGAAATTCACGATGGTCTAGCACAGACGTTGGCCTACCTGAAATTGAACACTGCGCAGATGATTAATGCGCTCAATCAGGAAGACCATGCGCGATTAGAAACCCTCCTGCATCGCCATTATCAGGCGTTGGCCGAGATCTATCTGGAAACCCGGCAGGTGATGGATAACCTGCGCTTTAGCCCGCAAGAAGATATGAATACCTGGATCCGTCGGGTGGCGGCCAGTGCGATGGAAGGCATGAACTTACAGATCGAATGTATTTTACCCGAGAAGCCCCCTGATCTTCCCTTAGAAGTACAGGCGCAGCTTCTGCGCATTATCCAAGAGGCATTGAATAATATCCGCAAGCATGCCCGTGCTTCTAAGGCATGGATTTCATTAAGTTCTTGGGATCGGGATTGGGTTTTAGAAATTGGCGATAATGGGGTTGGCTTCACACCGCAGGATGTGCCGCAATTCTCGCAACACGGATTGCGAGGGATGCGCGAGCGTGCTGAGTTGATCGGAGCTGACTTCCAGGTTATTAGCCAGCCCTATCAAGGAACGATTATCCGTTTACAGGTACCATTTCGAGTGGAGGAGTCGCTGGTATGAGGATGCGTGTGATACGGGTCGTGGTTGTGGATGATCATGCGCTCTTTCGGCGCGGATTGATCGAATTGCTCCGAGGCATGCCGGAAATACAGGTGGTGGGTGAAGCCGCCAATGGTCACGAAGCTCTTGAGGTAGTGCGTCGCACGGGGCCCGATGTGGTGCTTTTGGATATTAATATGCCTTCCTTGGATGGATTGCGTACCTTAGAAGCATTGCGCAAGTGGGCTTCTTCCCCCAAGGTGCTGATGCTGACGGTTTCACAACAGGAGGCAGATCTCATGCAAGCCATCCGAAGCGGCGCAGACGGCTACCTTCTCAAGAATGTGGAGCCTGAGGAACTACGTAAGGCCATTTTACGTGTTTACCAAGGTGAGGGGGCTCTTTCGCCTGAGGTCACGGCACCAGTCTTACGTGCTTTGGCGTACCAATCCGAGATGGCCAATCGGCAAATTCTCAGCGACCGGGAATTGGAAGTGCTTGAGTGCTTGGCAGAGGGGAAGACAACAGGACAGATTGCTGCTAAATTGTATATCTCTGATAATACGGTCAAAACTCATGTGCGTCATATTCTGGAGAAGTTGGAAGCCTCTAATCGCACCGAAGCAGTGAGCAAGGCGATTGCTCTGGGGTTGATTCGCCGTCATGAGCCCTAGGCGCTCGCTAACGCCGTCCTCTTGGTGATACCAATATCCCCCTTTTAGGGGGGATTTTTAACCCCTTTTAGTGCCCGTGTAATCTCGACAATATGGGGGTTTTTTGTGTATTTTATAAGATGAAGCGGTTGTGCTTGGTGTGGAGAAGGTACAGAGGTTTGCAGCATGATGGGTCTTCAGCAGATGGATGGAGTGCGCAAGGTATTAATTGCTTCGGCCAATCCGCTTTTTGGGCGCGGGCTGGAACGATTGATTCACCAACAATGGCGGGGGCGTCAATTTGAAATTCGGGTTGTGGGAACAATGGAAGAGACGCTTACGCTCCTGGAGTCCTGGTTGCCCGATCTTGTCATCCTGGACTATGATGACCGCTCTCTTGACCGCAAGCGCTTTATGGATCTCTTTGTTAGTAGTCAGCGGACGATGCAGGTGATGTTGGTCTCGCTCCAGGAAAGTGGCTCAGTGGTTGTTTATGATCGTCGTGTTCTAACCCCTTCTCAAGCAGAAGACTGGCTCTTGCTTTCTGAGCCCTCAGGTTTTCAACCTTCTCCCTCAGGAAAGGAGCGGACATCGTCTATGAAACATTTGGCGATAGTAGCATCTCTGGTGGTTATACTGACATTAGCAACAAACTATCTCTTGAACACCGTTCAAGTTCTCCCTCTTCAAGCGAGTGTTCAGGCGCAACCGATTGATCGGTTGTTCAATTTGCAGTTCATGCTGATTGCCTTCTTCTTTTCCTTAATCGTGGCCTTCATGGGATATAGCGTGGTTGTCTTCCGGCAGCGCGCTAGAGATGAGGATGAGGAGGGTGCCTATATCAAAGGTTCTACCGGGCTTGAAGTTGTGTGGACGATCATCCCAATCGGGATTGTGATCTATCTCTCTTACCTGGGGTCGCTTGCCTTGGCCGAAACACGGCGGATAGACCCCCAGGCTATTGAGGTTAAAGTAGTGGCAGGACAGTGGTTCTGGCGGTTTGAGTATCCGCAGTATGGAATCACGTCTAATACGTTGTATTTACCAGTCAATCGTCAGGCTCATTTGCGCTTGACGTCCCTAGACGTTATTCACTCGTTCTGGGTACCTGAGTTTCGCGTGAAGCAGGATGCACTACCTGGCGCAAATTTAGAACGCGAATTACGCGTTACCCCCACCATGATGGGGCAATTTAAGGTGCGCTGTGCCGAGTTGTGTGGCACCTCGCATGCCTATATGGAGAGTCCGGTTGTAGTGGTATCCCAGGCTGATTTCGAGGCCTGGGTAGGTGAACAACTACAAGCCATCGGAGCCGATCCCGCAACGCGAGGGGCTAAGTGGGCTCAGACTAATGGATGCCTTTCCTGCCATTCAGTGGACGGTTCCCCCGGTGTGGGGCCGACTTGGAAAGGCCTCTATGGTCGCACAGATCACGAACTGGCGGATGGCAGTCGGGTTACGGTGGATGAGAATTACTTAAGGGTGGCTATTCTCAATCCAAATGCCCAGGTGGTCAAAGGTTATCCGTCCAATGTGATGCCGGGGAATTATCAGGCGCTGCTCTCGGACCAGCAAATCAACGACATTATCGAGTACATCAAGACACTCCGCTGATTTCAACACGTTGATGGAGGGTGCAATGAAACGTTTCTGGTCAATTGGTTTGGTGCGTGGGCTTGTTGGGCAGATTTTGGGCTTTCTGATAGGCATGGGGCTGTTGAGCGCTGTGCGTGCTGCTATGGGGCTGCCCTGGAAGACTGAACCTGCCTGGGTAGCCGGAGCGTTTGGTGGGGTTTTAGGTTTTATGATCACCTTGGGCGCCTTCAGGGATTGGTTTGCCTGGGCACTGGGGCATGAGACCCCTGACATCGAGGAAATCGAAGAGCAACCCGGTTGGCAACGCTATCTGGGTTATAGCCTGGATCACAAGGTGATTGGGGTTCAATACGGTATATTGTCTCTCTTGCTGTTGGCCATTGGGGGGAGTTTTGCGCTGATTTTTCGTGTCGAACTGGCTCGTTCGGGAATGCAGTTTCTTTCGTTGAACTTTTTCAACACCCTGATCGGGATGCACGGCATGGTGCTAATTATCTCAATCTTGCTGGGATTCGCCGCCATGGCCAATTTCCTAGTTCCGTTACTGATTGGAGCCAGGGACATGGCCTTTCCGCGCCTGAATGCCTTCTCATTCTGGATTGCTGTTCCTGCTTCGATCACGTTGTTGAGCGCTCTCTTTGTGGGCGGCTTCGATACAGGTTGGACGGCTTATCCGCCCCTAAGTATCCGCGCGCCTCTAGGAATGCAGATGTTCTTTGTGGGGGTGTTCTTCAACGGGTGGTCTTCCATTTTGGGAGCTCTTAACCTGATCACCACCATCATTCGGTTGCGTGCACCCGGAATGTCACTGTTTCGAATGCCTATATTTGCCTGGGCCACCCTGGCAGCGTCCATAATTGCCCTGACAGCTACTCAATTGATTGGCCTTTCCTTTCAGATGGTGATGTTCGAGCGTTTGTTTGGCATGGGGTTTTTTGATCCGACCAAAGGCGGCAATCCGATTCTTTTTCAACATCTCTTTTGGTTCTATTCTCACCCGGCCGTGTACATCTTTGTGTTACCTGGATTGGGTGTGATCAGTGAATTGCTGCCCGTTTTTGTGCGTAAACCTCTTTTCGGCTATCGTTGGGTTGCCATGTCTTCGTTGGGCATCGCGCTGGTGGGCTTCTTGGTGTGGGGTCATCACATGTTTACCTCAGGAATGGAAGAATATCTGCGCGTGCCGTTTATGTATAGCACGCTACTGGTGGCCGTGCCGACCGGGATCAAATTTTTCAGTTGGGTAGCCACTTTGTGGCAAGGACGCATCCGTACTCCCGTGCCGATGCTTTTCGTACTGGGGGCCATTATGGTTTTTCTCATGGGTGGACTGAGCGGCCCCCCTAACGGTGTAGTCGCAACGGATCTCCATCTACACGATACGTATTTTGTTGTTGGTCACTTCCATGATACGATGTTCGGGGGTTATATCTTCCCTCTCTTTGCGGCTATTTATTATTGGTTCCCTAAGGTGAGCGGTCGGAAGCTAAATGAGACCCTGGGACGATTGCATTTTTGGTTAATGACCCCTTCTTTCCTGGTGATGACCTTTGGTCAAATGTGGGTGGGGATGCTGGGGATGCGGCGGCGTATCGCCGATTACGATCCTGCCCAGGGGTTTGATACCGCTCATCTGATTATCACTATTGCTGGCTTTCTAATTGGGCTTTCGGTGTTGATTTTCTTCATCAATCTGGTGGTGAGTTTGCGCCGCGGGGAAGTGGCACTGGGCAATGTCTGGCAGTCGCGGTCGCCGGAGTGGCAGTTATTGCCCTCACCAGCTCCCATGCACAACTATCCTCAGCCTTTCCGGGTTGTGGGGGAGCCCTACGATTATGGGCTGAAGGGGTCACGGTATGTGGAGCCACTAACTCAGCCTGTAGGAGATGATTAAGAGACAGGAGGACGATGATGCAAACCACCAATAAATCCACCTTTGAGATACGACGTGGCGTTTACGTGTTCATCTTTTTGGCAGTTCTGACTGTTCTGGAATTTTATGCGGGGACACACGAAGCGCCGAGTGCAATTTTATGGGCTATTGCCCTACTTAAGGCCGCAGTTGTCATTCAGTTCTACATGCACCTAATGCGTGTTTTTCGATCACGGGAGGAGCATTGATGAGCACCCATCCGATCAGCCTTGATGCTTATCGACAGCGCGTTGCCACCAATCGCATTGGTTTGTGGCTGTTCATTATCTCGGATGCTTTTATGTTCGGAGCTCTGCTGGTTACGCGCTTTTACCTACTAGGTGGGCGCAGGCCTGAACTGGATCAGACCTTAGGATTGATTGTGACCTCGGTGTTGTTGACCAGCAGCTTTTTCATGAACCGGGCAGAGGCGATGATTGCAGCTGGAAATCGGCGTGGTTTCCTGACCAGCACGTTTATAACCATGCTTTTGGGAATTGCCTTCCTGGTAGGTGTGATCGGATTCGAGTGGCGGCTTGCGCCCTTTGGGCCGTCAGATGGGGCTGAAGGCGCAGTATTCTATATGATGACCGGGATGCATGCGTTCCACGTGTTGACAGGTGTAATTTTTCTGCTGATTGTTTTCCGCAACGGGCTAAAGGGGCGATATTCACCGGAGCGCCATTGGGCTGTGGAAGCCTGTGCAAATTATTGGCACTTTGTGGATGTAGTATGGATCTTCTTTTACCCTGCCCTCTACCTAATGGGAGCGCTGTAAATATGCACGTGCGGCAATACGGGCTTTTGATTGGGATTGGGATTGTGGTAGGGGTTTTACTCCTAAGCGGGCTTCTTTTTCCGCCACATGCCCAATTCCGCGGTTCGTTACTTGATCCCCCTGTTCCTGCGCCCGATTTTTCCCTTATCCGGGCGGATGGCGGGCTCTTTACTCTGAGCGATCAACGAGGCAAAATAGTTTTGCTTTTCTTTGGTTATACCTACTGCCCAGATGTGTGTCCAACGACCTTGGCTGACCTCAACGCTGCTCTCAAACGACTTGGCCGGCAGGCTGAGAACATAAAAGTGGTCTTTATCTCCGTGGATCCTCGCCGCGATACACTTCAGCGTGCTCAATCCTATGCAGCAGCGTTTAATCCCGCTTTCATCGGCCTCTCAGGAGAGGAAGTAGATCTACAACCGATTTGGCAGGCATATGGGGTGTACCGGCAGGTGCGCGATGAGGTAAGTCGGGGAGAGAGCTACCTGGTAGATCATTCGGCGCGGGTTTACCTGATAGACGCGCAAGGTAATTTGCGTCTGACTTATGCGTTTGGCACCTCTGCGGATGATCTGGTGAATGACTTGCGGTTGATTCTGCGGGATGTTCGTCCATGAGCGCAATGGCGAAAGCAGTACTTGTCCGCCTAGGAATCACATTTCTGCTCAGCCTCCTAGTAGGGATCCTGGTAGGGGAAGGTGCCTATTGGTTGCTACGAGGTGAAAGTGAAAATGTTCCCCGTACTATTGAGATCGTTATACCCCTAGGTACAGCGGCTCAGATCTCGATGGGGGGACCAGGGCCGACCCTCCCGCCCATGGTTTTTACGGAGGGGGATATTTTGGTTGTGCGCAATGAAGATAGCGTTAGCCATCAACTTGGCCCTCTCTGGATCCCATCCGGAAGCGCAGCCTCGCTCAACTTGGATCGTCCAAGCGCCTATAGCATGGCGTGTTCGTTTCAAACCTCGCAGATTCTGGGGATTGACGTGCGTCCGCGCATCCGCCCTGTAGATCGTATTCAGGGTATTTTGGCAGTCATGATTCCCACCTGGATGCTAATGTGGGTTTACTCTCTGGTGGCGGTACCTCTTCCAGAAAAAGTGGCGCCTTCATCATCTGGGTCTTAGGTAGCGTATGAGAACACATTGGTTGGGGCGTTGGGGTGCGACCACCCTATTAGTGTTGATTGGCATGATCGTTATGATTCGGCTGGGATTCTGGCAGTTGGACCGGCTAGCTCAACGGCGTGCTTTTAATGAGCGAGTACTAGCTGCTCGATCCCTACCCCCTCTTGATCTCAACTCAGACTCTTTCTCCATCATCCAATTACCGGATATGGAGTACCGAGAGGTTGTTGTAACAGGAGAGTATGATCATTCTGACGAGGTCTTGCTGCGTAATCAGGTGTGGCAAGGGCAACTTGGGTTTCACGTGTTGACACCGCTACGAATTCAGGGAACCTCCTGGGCTGTGCTTGTGGATCGGGGGTGGTTGCCCTATGAGGAAGCCCAACTTCCAGCACGCTTAGCCTATCAGGAAAAAGGAGTGATATCAGTGAAGGGGGTGATTCGACGTGGCCAAGAGCGGCCAGATTTTGGTGGTGTGCCAGATCCGACGTTGGCACCTGGTCAGGAACGGCTGGATGCCTGGAACCTGGTCAATATTTCCCGTATTCAACAGCAAACGCAGTTGTCCCTATTGCCCATTTATATTCAACAGGCGCCCGATCCAACTTGGCAAGGGTTACCCTATCGTACCTTGAGTGAGGTGGAAATTAGTGAGGGGCCTCATTTGGGATATGCCATCCAGTGGTTTACATTCGCTGCGATCTTGGGAATTGGATATCCGTTTTTTGTGAGACGGCAAATGCGCAAACCTAGTCCAGCCCAAGATAAACCTTTGGAGGACGAGGAAGGATGAAGGAACAGATTTGGCGTGGAGCCTATGGGGTGAGCCTTGGTTTCCTGATCCTAGCAGTTTACAGCGGGTATGTGGCCCGCTTTGTAGGGGTTGCGCAGGAATGTGTTCAAAACCTGAAATGTGTTTTTGTCCCCGGCCAGCCGGTGACTTGGTTGCCATGGGTGGCTTTAATGCACCCGGTCCTTTCCTGGCTTGCGACTGGATTGGTAATCGTTTTCGGGGGTTGGCAGCTGGTGGTCAGATGGCAAGTCTTGTCATCTCTTGAACGCGGGGGACTGATTGGTGGCATCGTGGCGCTTGCTCTCCAGGGCCTACTAGGGATCATCTCCCGTGTATTGGCTTGGGAATCCCTTGCTCTGCTGCATCTTGGGCTCGGATTAGCGGCGCTGACAGCTGTGGGGGTGAGTACCCTCTCTACCCTACCAGCCTTTCAAAGCCCTATGGGCAAAGGCGCTAGATCCAGCCACAAGTCGGTTCTTCTAGGGCTGGGGGTTATGGGGGTAACCTTTATCCTTCTGGCAAGTGGTTTTGCTAGTACGCTGGATCCTGGGGGGCGGGTATGTGGAGGGTGGCCGCTTTGTGCAGGCGGTTGGGTGCTGAGCGAGTGGGGGTGGAGCACCCTTATTCATCGCTTGGCGAGCCTTTTGGTCTTGATAGGGATGGTTATCATAATCGTAAGAGTAGGGCGGGACTACAATGCAGATCCAGTTATCTTGCCTCTTGCGCTGGCGGTTGGTATGCTTTTCTTGGGCCAGGTTGGGCTGGGCGGATGGATGGTTAGCCGCGGGTATCCTGGCGATATGGTGGCCCTGCATGCCCTCAACATTGTGGCATTATGGGGGGCAATGGTTGCACTGGTCTATGGGATGTGGGTACGCTTACCGCAAGCCGTTGAGAGGGTCTCGGATGAGATCTCCTGGCGTGTGCGCTTCAAAGCCTACTTCTTATTGAATAAGCCCGTGATTGTGGCGCTTCTTCTGGTCACAACCTACACCGGGATGGTACTGGCAGCCAGAGGATTGCCAGATTTGCGTCTGACGTTTTGGACACTTCTGGGAGGGGCTTTGGCGGCTGGAGGTGCCAGTGCCATTAACCAATACATTGACCGTGATGTGGATCGCCGCATGCAACGAACGGCTAAGCGGCCCATTCCTTCAGGTATTCTGACGCCAGCTCAGGGTCTGACCTATGGGGTGACAGCATGCCTAACGGCCTTTTTCCTCCTGGCGGGTAAGGTTAACTTGCTCAGTGCATTGCTTGCCCTGGCTGGGATGATCTACTATGTTGGGGTTTACAGTTTGTGGCTCAAACCGGCCACGACCCAGAATATTGTGATTGGTGGAGGCGCTGGAGCGATTCCACCTCTGGTGGGTTGGGCAGCAGTAGCTAATGATCTCCAGGTGCCAGCCCTATTTCTGTTCGCTATCATTTTCCTCTGGACGCCTCCGCATTTTTGGGCCTTGGCGCTAGTGCGGCAGAAGGACTACGCTCGCGCCGGTATTCCAATGTTGCCGGTTGTGCAGGGGGAGAAGGCGACGCGCCGGCAGATTTTCATTTATACCTTAGAATTAGTGGCTCTGACACTGTTAATGCCACTCTTTAATCTGACTGGTCGCCTTTTCCTATTTGCTGCGCTGCTCCTGGGAGCATGGTTAATTTATGCAGCCTGGCGGGTGTTGCGCCTTTCTGGCAATCGTCCGGCTTATCAGATGTATCGCATTTCCAGCATGTACCTTGCGCTGGTTTTTCTGGCACTGGTGGTAGATGTCCTGATCTAAAACGTAAAGAGTGCCCAGAAAGAGTTTTTGTGAATGCCTCTCTAACTTGCCCGAACAGGAATTACGAGATCAGGCGGGTACTCGGCGAGGCAGGTGATTTGTCCATCAGGTAGCACAGCATAGGTGTCCTCCAGGCGTACACCTATGCCCTTTTGGGGGTAGTAAAGCCCAGGTTCGATGGTAAAAACCGTGCCAGGCGCAAGGAGATCGCGTGATTCATTGGCATAGGCCCCACTTACTGGGTACTCATGGACATGTAGGCCCAAGCCATGCCCTAGGCTGTGCACATATCCTTCTTGCGTTGTGGGGTTAGTGCGCACTGTGGGATGCCCCATGGCTTCAAACAATTCGCATGTGCGGTCGTGGTAGAACTTGAAGAAGCGGTTAGGGGCCAATTCCTGCACAACTTGGCGATACACGGAGAGCACTTGTTCGTAAAGCCCAAGAGCTTCGTCTGTAGCGAATCCTAGGCACCAGGTGCGGGTGAAATCATAGAAGTAGCCTCCACCGGCTTCATGGGGAAAGATATCGAAAACGATCGTTTCCCCTAAGCGCAGCACATCATGGGGGTTCCCGGTGCTGTGAGGAATAGCCGCATCCCGTCCGATGGCAAATATGGTGCCTTCAGAATTCTCGGCCCCCTGTTCGGCCAGCCATAGGTTGATCCTTCGCTTAACCTCACCTATGGTGAGTGGTTCGCCGTCTGATTTGATTAAAATGCCACCCTTAGCCCGATGCTGACTCAGGAAATCTGCCGTTTGGGCCACCACCTGAGTAGTTACGCGGCCCATTTGCCGAATTCGTTCAATCTCATCCTCGTCTTTAGTCATCATTGCCATCAGGAGTATTGGATCATCAGCAAAACCGAGAAACTCTGCCTCCGGCATTAATGTTTGTAATTGTTTGACCAAATCAAACTGCGGTCCAAATTCGATTTTGCCGTAAAGGGCGATTCGGCTACGTTCGAGATGAAGATCTTCCAGCATTTTACGGAAGCGTAAAGCCGTAGCCTGCGAAATATCTCCGTTGGCTTGCTCATAATAAGTCCTAAAAGGATAGTCGTCATAACAACGGGTGATCAGTCCGGTTTTGGCGGCCTCATCGCGTTCCATAGACCGATAAAATAGCGTGGGCGGTTGATTGCGACGCTTAAAGAGATCAGCCCCAGTAAGAGAAGCCTCGCCACAAAAATAACGCATGGCAGGGTTATGAGTGGTTGGCCCCATAATCCACAGGGCGTCCACATTGTGAGTGTGCATCAAGTGGTCTAGGTCTTTTCTCATGCTTGTCTCCAAGGGAAGATGGAATGCTAAGTCACACTTGCTGCAAACCCTCTTGGATAACAAGTGGGTGCAACTCGTCCAAGAGAGTTCTTTCCTGCTCTAGCAACACAGTGCGGGGATCCAACATAATTTGATCGTTTTCGATACGAGCAATAATAGGAGTGGGACGAGTGCGCAGCCATTTCAGCGCCTGGGTGGGGGACTTTACTGAAAGGCTGAGCAGATGCGTGGGTAGTACTTCACCCGGCAGACTACCTCCGCCAACAGTAGAGTATCCGGGAATTACGGAGCCCGCCCCCAGAATGGTTTGCCAACGGATAGCTCTTTCTCTCAGCACTTTCTCAGATTGGGCAATCATTTGCCAGATGGGGATGGCTTGTTCCCAATCACCTTTTAAGTAATGCAAGAGGGTGGCGGAGAGAGCTGCTAGAGTGACTTTATCGGCGCGCACCGCGCGGGCCAGCGGGTGGCGTTTGATTTTCTCTAGTAAGTACTTCTTACCGACAATGATTCCGGCCTGGGGGCCACCTAACAATTTGTCCCCTGAAAAGCACACCAAATCCGCCCCTGCAGCCAAGGACTCCTGCACGGTTGGTTCATGAGCCAGGCCGTAACGGGCAGTATCAACGAGGGCTCCGGATCCAATATCGTCCACCAATGGGATTTGATGACGATGAGCCAATTCCGCCAGTGCTGAGAGGGTAGGCTCTTCGGTGAAACCGACGATACGGAAATTAGAGTGATGAGCATGCAAGATCATCGCCGCTCCAAATTCTCGTAGGGCATTCTCATAGTCCTCAGCGCGAGTGCGGTTGGTGGTGCCCACCTCGAGTAAGTGCGCTTTGGATTGGCGCATAACCTCGGGGATGCGGAAACCACCTCCGATTTCAATAAGTTGTGAACGGGCAATGAGAACCTTGCGTCGTGCGGCGAGTGCGCTGAGCGTGAGCAAAACCGCAGCAGCGTTGTTGTTAACGACCAGGGCGTCTTCTGCGTTGGTTAGCTGGGTTAGCAATTGGGTGACATGGCTGTTGCGGGTGCCTCGCTCTCCCTTATCGAGATTGTATTCCAGGTTGCAATAACCCTGAGCAATGTGGAAGATGGCCTGACGTGCGCTTTGGCTTAGTGGAGCACGTCCTAGGTTGGTGTGTAGAACCACCCCGGTGGCATTAATCACTGGCCTAAGCGAGGGTGTAAACCAGGTGTTTAATAAGGTCTGAGAATGGGCAAAAATGACCTCAGGGGTAATTTCAACCGTTTGCCCCTGCATGAGGCTTGTACGCAATGCGCTTAATGTTTCCCTTAGAGCTTTCAAGGTCATGGGACGGCCAAAAGATTCGATTAACGCAGTGGCCGCTGGAAGGTGGAGCAGTTGATCTACAGATGGGATCCGACGCAGTTCAGGACTCATGAGAAATCTTGTGAATGCGCCATTGGGCACGTTCGATCAAGCGTAACGAAAATTCAAGAATGAAGATCCCCAAGCACAGGATCATTCCAAGGGTCAGAGTGAGAACCCGTTCTAATTGTAGCCAGGCCAACAGGTCGAAAAGGATGCCAGCCCACAAGGCTTCGCGTAGGATAGTGCCCGTTGAAGGTGGGTTGGGGGAGGAAAAACGCCGGTTTAAGAAGTACACCACAGGCAATACTAGTCCGGTAACGCCCAGGGTGCCCAAGAAGAAAAAGAGCCAGCGCGGGAATAGGGTGGGAAGTGTCTGCGTGATCAGCAGGACCAATCCTCCTACTCCCAAGCCGCTAAACAAGACAAAAGGGATGAAAAATAAAGAGAAGGGAGGGAACTGTTCATTTCGGGTCACGTCTTTAAGCTCCTTTTGAGATTATATCGCAATTGTTCAAATGGATTGGGCTTTGCAAATGGGGGGTTTTGTAGTAGAATTTGTCGCAACAACTGAATAGCCAGAGCCGTTCTCTGGCGCTCATCCAGAGAGGTGGAGGGACCGGCCCGACGAAACCTCGGCAACCGCTGATGATCTCGGCAGGTGCCAATTCCGGCAGAGCCCGCGGATTAGCGGCAACTCTGGAAGATGAGAGCCTGTAAATCGCCATAGAGGCCTCTCCAATCCAGAGAGGCTTTTTTATTAGCGCGAGGAGTCTATGAAGAACCTAAAGCAACACCGTCAATTCACCAATCGGCGCTACTTGGATGCCTTGAGCGAACGAGTGCTCATTTACGATGGCGCAATGGGCACAAATTTACAAAAGATGAACCTAACCTCTGCCCATTTTGGGGGTGAGCGGTATGTCGGTTGTAATGACTATTTGGTGATCACCTACCCCCAAGCCGTGGAGCAGGTCCATCGCTCGTTTTTGGAAGTGGGTGTTGATGTGATTGAGACCTGCACATTCCGGTCTAACCGAATCACGCTAAGCGAATACGGGCTACAGGATAAAGTCATCGAAATTAACCGCCGGGCTGCAGCTTTGGCCCGCCGGCTGGCCGATGAATACAGTACGGCGGGTCATCCTCGCTTTGTGGCTGGTTCAATGGGGCCCACTGGAAAGTTACCTTCGATGGACGACCCCGAACTGTCCAACATCAGTTTTGACGAACTGGTGGATGTGTTTCGTGAACAGGCGGTGGGATTAATCCAAGGGGGTGTGGATGTTTTGCTGATCGAAACCTCGCAGGATATCCTGGAGGTCAAGGCAGCCATTTTGGGGATTCAGAAAGCCTTTGAGGAAACCGGGATTTATCTGCCCATTCAGGCTCAAGTGACTTTGGATACGACCGGGCGGATGCTATTGGGTACTGATATCTCCGCTGTTCTGGCAATCCTGGAAGGCTTGGCGATAGACGTAATTGGGCTGAACTGTTCCACCGGGCCAGATTATATGCGAGAGCCTATCCGTTACTTGGGGGAACATGCCAGTCTGCCGGTCTCATGTATTCCTAATGCGGGGTTGCCTCTTAACGTGGATGGGCAGGCGGTTTACCCTCTGGAACCCGACCACTTTGCAGATGAGTTGGCGGAATTTGTTGAAAAGTACCACATCAATGTGGTGGGGGGATGTTGTGGCACCACACCTGCCCATCTCAAGCGTCTGGTTGAACGCCTGGGGCGACGCCCTGCACCTCCACGCCCGATTCTTAACCTCCCGCAACTGGCATCGGCGATTCAGGCCATGCCGATGCTCCAAGAACCTAAGCCATTCCTCATTGGTGAGCGTCTGAACACGCAAGGGAGTCAAAAGTTCAAACAATTGATCCTTGAAGAGCGCTACGATGAAATTCTCACCCTGGCGCGACAGCAGGTTAACAGCGGGGCCCATGCGTTGGATATTTGTGTGGCATTAACTGAGCGGGGGGATGAGGTTGAGACCATGCGCAAGGTCATCAAGCGCCTAGCTCCATTGGTCCGTGTGCCGTTGGTTATTGATACGACCGAGCCCGAGGTGATGGAGGTGGCATTAAAAACAGCACCCGGGAGGTGTATGCTTAATTCCACCCACTTGGAGGGGGGGCGGGCCAAGGCTGACCGCGTCTTTGAACTGGCTAAGCGGTATAATGCCGCTGTCATGGTATTGACCATTGATGAAAACGGTATGGCTAAAACCGCAGACAGCAAATTGGCCGTGGCAAGGCGGATTTATCAAATTGCAGTTGAAGAACACGGTTTGCGCCCCCAAGACCTAGTTTTTGACGCATTAACATTCACCTTAGCCACGGGGGACCCAGAGTTTGCTCGTTCAGCGATTGAGACTCTAGAGGGGATTCGCCTGATAAAAGCCGAATTGCCCGGCGTTCTCACTTCGCTGGGGATTAGTAATGTTTCGTTTGGGTTGGCCCCGCGGGCTCGTGCGGTTCTCAATAGCGTGATGCTCTATCACGCGGTTCAGGCTGGGTTGGATATGGCTATTGTCAACCCGGCTCACATCAAACCCTATGCTGAAATTCCTGAAGCAGAGCGTCGTCTGGCCGAAGATGTAATTTTCAATCGCCATCCAGAAGCGTTACAACGTTTTATTGCTTATATGGATAGCGCTTCGGTAGAGGATTCCGGGAAACGAGAGAGTGAGCAGAGTGCTCTGAGCGCAAAGTCCGCCGAGGAACGCTTGCACTGGCGCATCTTGCACCGGCAGAAAGAAGGGGTTGAACAGGATATTGATGAAATCATTCATCGTGATCCGTCGCGGTCCCAGCACGAAGCGGCAATTGAGGTTCTCAACACTGTTCTTCTACCCGCCATGAAAGAAGTGGGCGATAAGTTCGGCGCCGGTGAGTTGATTTTGCCCTTTGTGTTGCAGTCGGCTGAAGTGATGAAGAAAGCAGTGAGCCACCTCGAGAACTATCTGGAGCGTAAAGAGGGGGTGAGCAAGGGGCGCATGGTGTTGGCGACTGTTTATGGGGACGTCCATGACATTGGGAAAAACCTGGTTAAAACGATCCTCTCTAACAACGGTTACGAAGTCATTGATCTGGGCAAGCAGGTGCCGGCTGAAACCATCATTTCCAAAGCCGTAGAGGTACAGGCCGATGCAATTGGTCTGAGTGCCTTACTGGTCTCAACCAGCCGACAGATGCCCCTTATCGTCAATGAACTCCATCGCCGAGGGCTTAAGTTCCCAGTGCTGATCGGAGGAGCAGCGATTAACCCGCGCTTTGGCCGACGGATTCTGTTTACAGAGAGTGGTGCATTCTACGAGCCAGGGGTTTTCTACTGCAAGGATGCTTTTGAGGGGTTGGAGACCATGGATGCGCTTATGGACCCAGAAGCGCGGCAACGCTTACTGGCCCGCATCCGGGCGGAGGCTGAGATGGAACTGGGCCGCCAGGTGCCTCACATAACCCGCTCTTCAGCACGTCGCTCCAACGTACCCCTTGCTGAGCGCATTCCCCGACCACCTACTTGGGGGATCCGCGTAGTCAGGCAAATGCCTCTGGAAAGCGTCTTTCAATACTTGGCTAAGAACGAACTGTTTCGCCTTTCTTGGGGAGCAAAGAACACCCACGGAGAGGCATGGGAACGACTGCTGGCGGACTATGAGGCGCGTCTGGATGCCATGCGGCGAGAGGCATTGCGGGATGGTTGGCTCAAACCACAAGGAGTCTATGGATACTGGCCGGCCCAGTCTGAAGGAGATGAACTGATTATTTATGATCCGGCCAGTGTGCAGGCAGGCTCGCCAGCAGAGATCATGCGTTTTAGCTTTCCGCGTCAAAACGTAGGGGAATTTCTGTGTCTAGCCGATTATTTTGCTCCTGTAGATTCGGGGCTGATGGATGTGGTGGCTTTTCAGATTGTAACAGTTGGACAAGCGGCCACTGAACGAGTGGAACGCCTGCAATCACAGGGGTTATACACCGAAGCCTATTTCACCCATGGTTTAGCGGTACAGATGGCGGAAGCAACTGCTGAATACCTACACCACCACATTCGCCGTGAACTGGGACTTGCCCCTAATCAAGGAAAGCGGTATTCCTGGGGATACCCCGCTATTCCTGATCTGGCTGATCATCGTAAGGTTTTCGATCTGCTTCCTGCTGAGAGGGAGTTGGGGATGAGCCTAACACCTGCCTTCCAGCTGGTCCCTGAACAATCTACAGCGGCGATTATTGTTCACCATCCCCAAGCGAAATATTTCAATATTGGTGAGAGTCGCATTGAGCAATTAATGCGGGCACAAGAAGGGTAGGACGGGATGAAACGAGAAGCGTTTTTAGCCTGGCTTTCTTCCTTTGACCGCCCAGTAGTGGCCGATGGAGCGATGGGAACACTGCTTAACCAACGTGGGGTAAAGTTTGAAGAATGCTTTGATCTCCTGAACCTGCAGAAGCCGAATTTAGTAGCGGATATTCACCGTGAATATTTGGAAGCGGGTGCACAAATTATTCTGACTAACACCTTTGGGGCAAATCGATATAAACTGGCCCAGCATGGTTTAGAAGATCAGGTGACGGTGCTCAACCAAATGGCTGTTAAGGTGGCGCGCCAGGCAGTTGCTGCCTCCCCAAATGAGGCACTGGTTGCAGGCGACGTAGGACCACTGGGAGTGCGTTTGGCACCCTTTGGTCGAGTGCAACCGGAGCAGGCCCGAGCTGCATTTCGTGAACAAATTGAGGCTCTGGTTGCAGCGGGAGTGGATTTTCTGGTTATCGAAACGATGGCAGACCTCTATGAGGTTCGTGAGGCGGTGCTGGCGGCCAGGGAGGTGGAGCCCGATCTGCCAGTGGTGGCTTCCGTGACCTTTACCCGGGATGATCGGACGCTACTGGGCGATGACCCTATCAGAGTGGCCAAAAGCATTTTTGAGATGGGAGCAGACCTCATTGGGGTTAATTGCTCGGGTGGGCCCAGCCAGTTATTGCGTATCCTCAAGCAGATGCGGAGTGCTGTACCAGAAGGGCGTTACTGGGTCAAACCGAATGCTGGATGGCCGGAACGCATGGGCGACCGTATCATGTATCCGGCTGCTCCTGATTACTTTGGAGATTATGCAGTAGCCTTTTGGAAAGCGGGAGCGGTCGTCGTGGGTGGTTGTTGTGGAACTACTCCTGAACATATTGCTGCCATGCATAAGAAGCTCCAGGGCGCCGATTTGGCCACTTATGAGAATGGACTAAACATTACTTTGGTGGATCGGGAAGAAAGTGTTGTAGGTACCCAACAGCCAACAACGCTGGCGCAGCGCCTGGCCGAGGGAAGGTTTGTCATTGCGGCTGAGGTGGATCCTCCGCGTGGCCTTTCAACCCAGAAATTACTGGCTGGTGTACATCTTTTGAAGGAAGCCGGGGTTGATGTGATCAATGTCGCCGACAGTCCCATGGCACGCATGCGGATGAGCCCCTGGGCAGTTTGCCGCCTCATCCAGGAAGAGGTGGGTGTGGAGACAGTGTTGCATTTCCCCACCCGTGGGCGGAATCTCCTGCGCGTTCAAGGTGATCTTTTGGCGGCTCATGCGCTTGGCGTGCGTAATGTGTTTGTGGTTATGGGAGATCCCACAGCCATTGGGGATTATCCCAATGCAATGGATAACTACGATCTGGTGCCATCAGGGCTGATTAAGCTCATCAAGCAGGGCTTTAACGCTGGCGTAGATCATGCCGGGATGGATATCGGGCAGCCCACCTCATTCTTTGTGGGGTGTGCGCTCAATCTCAATCCCCCTGACCCGGAGGTTGAGATTAAGAATCTGCGACGGAAATTAAGGGCAGGCGCAGATTTTGTCATGACTCAACCCGTTTTTGATCCCGTGGCTGCGCGCGCTTTCTTGGATCGCGTTCATACGGCTTTGGGAGAGTTTAGCGTGCCAGTTCTAGTGGGAATCCTTCCCCTGGTCAGCGAACGGCATGCTGCCTTTCTGCATCATGAGGTGCCGGGCATTTCAATCCCCTCTACCATTCGCCAACGCATTGCAGCAGGAGGTGACAAGGCGGCTCGTGTGGGAATCGAAATTGCGATAGAATTAGCCTTGGCAGCGAAAACTTTTGCTCATGGCATTTATCTAATGCCGGCATTCAGTCGTTTTGATTACGCTGCCGAGATTATTGAGAACGTGCGGAAAGGCGGTTGATGCGTTGACGTGCTTTTGACCATCGACGTAGGGAATACGAATCTGACTATTGGCCTCTTTGAAGGTTCAAAACTGGGGGCGCGTTGGCGCTTGGCTACCGATCATGAGCGTATGCCAGATGAGTACGGACTTCAAATGTTAGGGCTTTTGCAACATGGTGGGTGTTCGCCGGCTCAGCTGGATGGTATCTGTGTGGCTTCTGTGGTTCCTCCCCTGACACCACGTATTCTTCAGGCGTGCCGTAACTATCTGAGCGACAACATCCTTGTAGTTGACGACACGCTTGAAACTGGCATCAAAATTCTTTATGAAGATCCACGTGCGGTAGGTGCAGATCGCATTGCAGATGCAGTGGCGGTGTGTGCCCTCTATGGTGGGCCAGCCTGTGTGGTGGATTTTGGCACGGCAACCACCTTTGATGCGATTACGGCTGCAGGGGAGTATCTGGGGGGTGCCATTGCCCCCGGCATAAGTATTGCCGCGGAGGCCCTGTTTTTGCGCACGGCCAAGTTGCCACGGGTGGATTTGCAAGCCCCTCCCTCGGTGATTGGGCGCAATACTGTCCATGCCATTCAATCGGGCCTGTTGTATGGGTATGTGTCCCTCGTAGAAGGAATGGTTGAGCGCTTTCGGCGTGAGTTGGGAGAAGATATGAAGGTAATTGCCACTGGTGGGTTAGCTGAGGTGGTGGCCAACCATACTCATGTGATTCAACACTTGGCGCCTTGGTTAACCTTGGAGGGGTTGCGCATCCTTTGGGAGAAAAATCGTTCTCGCCATGAGTAATCCGGTGACTGATCGTTGCATTGTCTTGGGGGTAACCGGCTCTATTGCTGCTTACAAGGCTGGTGAAATTGCCTCTCGCCTGACCCAGTGGGGCGCTCAGGTAGAGGTCATCCTTACAGAGGGGGCACAGCATTTCATTACTCCCCTCACTTTTCAGTCGTTGACCGGACGGAAGGCTTACACAGATGCTGACCTGTGGGGTGGAGAAGGTCATATCACCCACGTGGGGTTGGGGCGCAGTGCTGAATTGATTGTGATTGCCCCGGCTACGGCCAATACTCTTTCCAAACTGGCTTACGGGATTGCCGACAACTTGTTGGTGTTGACCGTGTTGGCTGCGCAGTGCCCGCTGGTTATTGCGCCGGCGATGGATGCAGGAATGTTTCAACACCCGGCAACCCAAGCAGCGGTCAGGATTTTAGCGCAGCGAGGTGTTCTCTTGGTTGGCCCAGCAGAGGGGCGGCTAGCCTCCGGCCTGATAGGGCGGGGACGGATGGTAGAAGCAGCTGAAGTGATAGCAGCAGCGCGGTGGTTGCTGGGCCAGCGTGGGCCCTTGGCAAAGCGTAAAGTCGTTATAACAGCGGGGGGAACGCAGGAACCCATTGATGCGGTGCGGGTGATCACCAATCGATCTTCAGGCAAGCAGGGGTATGCTCTCGCCCAGGCGGCGTCAGATGCAGGTGCAGAGGTGGTCCTGATCACAGCCCCCACGTCTCTGGTTCCTCCATATGGTGCTAAGGTGATCAAAGTGCGCACCGCTGCCGAGATGCTAGACGCTGTACTTAGAGAAACTCACGACGCTGATGCCTTGATTATGGCGGCTGCTGTGGCTGATTTTCGTCCTCGGACCCCGCAAACCCAAAAGATCAAGAAGGAAACGGAAATTTCCTCTTTGGAACTGGAAACCACACCAGATATCTTGATGGCGGTCGCCGAGCGGCGGGCACGTCTGGGCTTTCCGCGCCGGGTAATCGGCTTCGCGGCCGAGAGCGAAGATTTGCTTACTAATGCACAGAGTAAACTCCAGCGTAAGCGGCTGGATATGATCGTGGCGAATGATATTTCGGCCCAGGATGCCGGTTTCGAGGTGGATACCAATCAGGTAACTCTGCTTTTTGCCGATGGACGCGTGGAAGCCTTGCCATTAATGGGCAAAGACCAAGTGGCTGAGGTCGTGATTAGTCATCTGATCGCAATGTTGAGTTGATTATCCTACTAAGTTGGGGATTACATAGATGCGGATACTGGTAATTTCGGACGTTCATGCTAATCTTCCTGCGCTTGAGGCGGTTCTGGAAGATGCAGGGACTGTGGATGCAGTATGGTGCTTGGGAGATCTGGTGGACTATGGGCCTGACCCCAATGAGTGTGTGGATTTGATCCGCCAACAGCCCAACCTGGTCTGCCTACTAGGGAATCATGATGCTGCGGTGCTGGGGCGTTTAGATCTTTCTTTTTTCAACCGTGAGGCGTCGCTCTCGGTGCACTGGACTCAACAGGCTCTGCGAGAGGATGCGCGCCAGTTTTTGGAGGGGCTACCCGAGCGAGTTGTGCTTGGCACAAACACTCTAGTCCATGGCAGCCCACGCAATCCCTTGTGGGAGTATCTATTGGATTTGAGCGTGGTGGCCTCAAACTTTGCTTACTTTGACACCGCCTATTGCTTGGTGGGACATACTCATATCCCGGTGATTTTTTACTATAATGGGGAGCAGATCGAATGGATCATCCCCAAAGATGGCGAAACGGTAGACCTGAAAATCCCCGCCATTGCTAATCCTGGGTCGATCGGGCAACCACGAGATCGTGATTCCCGCGCCGCTTACGCTATTTTTGACCCGGATGCTGGAACTTGGGAATTTCATCGCGTGGTGTACCCGATTGAGGCCGTTCAGGAGCGCATCCTAAAAGCTGGGTTGCCCGCTTATCATGCCCGCCGATTGAGTGAGGGAGTCTGATTTTCGTGGCCGGGAACTTTGGGCGTTCGCTAGCGTCTAGAAAGTAGAGATTGCTTGAGGAGAAGATGCGATGAAGAAAGGAATAGGACGCCCACTTTTGGCTGGTATCATGTTGCTTGGTGTGTTGAGCTTGTGGGCATGTGCACCCAAAAGTATCTCGCCGGCTGCGGGGGGGATGGGGGCTTATCCCAAAGATGTAGTGGCCCAACCCACGATGGCGCCATTGTTGGCCGAAAGAATGGCCTACCAGAGCGCTTCAAATGTTTATCAGGAAAGCCCTACTGCAGAACGCATGGTTATTCGATCTGCTGAACTCTCAATCGTAGTCGCCAACCCGAGTCAGGCAATGGAGGCTATCATTCGCCTGGCAGATGAAATGAAGGGGTTTGTGGTCAGTTCTAATCTGTACCAAACCCAAACCCCGCAAGGCGCCCAAGTGCAAGAGGGAACGATCACCATTCGTGTACCTGCCGAACGATTGGAAGAAGCCCTCTCGCGCATTCGGGCTTTGGTTGAAAACCCGGTTACCGACATTCTCTCTCAGAATATCTATGGTCAGGATGTTACGAAAGAATACACTGATCTGCAGTCACGATTACGCAACTTAGAAGATGCGGCTGAGCAACTGCGGAAGATCATGGACACGGCGACAAAGCCCGAAGAGGTTCTTCAGATTTATAACGAATTGCGCCAAGTGAATGAGCAAATTGAGGTACTGAAGGGACAAATCAAGTACTATCAGGAATCCGTGGCCATGTCCGCCATAACGGTCACCCTGCGGGCTAAAGAGGCAGTTGCGCCAATAACGATTGGGACCTGGAAGCCCGGGGGAGTGGCGCGGGATGCCATCCGTGCCCTGATCCGGGCCTATCAGATGCTGGCGAGTGGGGTGATTTGGTTGGTGCTTTTCTGCTTGCCGGTGGCATTTCCAGTGGGTATTGTGGTCTGGCTGATCTGGTTGGGCTTTCGTCGTTGGCGCCAAGCCCGCAAAGCCGTGTCCCGAATTGAATCGCCTCCACCTGCGGCTTAGTTGTTCTACCATGTTTCTCTTGCCCGGTTGGTTGCGCCTGCCGGGCAAGATTCATCTCCATGCAACGGTAAGCGTGGCGGCTCGGGTGAGATGTATCGCGAAACGGTATAGGTGGGAGGATACAGTGTCCCATGGCAGCCTTTCTTCTTCTAGACAAGCGGTGCGGGGAGGTTCGGGTAGATATAGATATACAGAGCCTTCAGCGGCATGTTGCAGATCCAATCTACAGATCAAGCGGGCGTCCTCGATGTGCCAGTTTTTTGCTTCAAGCCCCTGACTGATGTGGAGGGTGCTTCCCGCCCAAGCCGGTTGTCTCTCGGGAATAGGAAAGGCGGCCAAAAGAGAGATACCATGAGGCGCCAGGGGTGCAAGTTTCAGGGGTGTATCGTTCTCCCAGGTATAATGGCGGTCGGTCCAGAATTCGTGGAGCAGATAAGGCTTTGAGGGAGGTAAGTGGTAACGCGAGCGGGTGAGATGAGGTGTGACTGCTTTGTCGCTCCAGTTGATAAAAGCAAGGAGATGCCACTCCCCGATAGCCCCTTCCAGATCCAGACGGAGGTGTGCGGGGTATGTGGTTTCAAGTAGATCCAATACCTCGGGGCATTTCTCGATCAAGGGGAGGAGTACCTGGGCCACCCTTAATCGCTCGATGGGTAGGGTGGTTAAGTTATCAGAGAGAAAGAGTGACCCTCCACTGAGGGCAATTACACTAGCCAGGGTCTGCACTTCAGATAGAGTCAGCTGGGTATCCAGCCGAAGGAGCAAGCAATCGGGGTCATTGATCCACCAGCGGCGATGCAATGGGGCACGGGTGAGGGTGTTACGAATGGCATTGATCGCAGCCGGCATATGAGGTTCGCCCTTAAAAAACCACCGACGCCCTAGGTATTCGGGATGCCACGAGCCGCTAATATCGGCTCCAATGCGCATTGCATTGACCAGACCCAAAACAGACCCAAGCGGGGCACCACATCCCAGTAAGAACGTTTCGTCCCCAGCGGCCTGGCGCAGAGTTTCCATCCCGTGACGTAGCACTTGCGCCCGCGTCAAGGTGGGTTGGCGATATTGACCCGGGAGCGCTGCTGCGTATAGGAAATCAAGTTTCAGGTAGGGGAATCCCCAGTCATGAACAGCCGTATGTACAACATGAGCAGCATATTCGAGGGCGGGTGGGACGGTGAGATCAAGTGCGGTAGCAAACGTGTTCCAGACAAACCCGGCATTGACTGGGCGACCCGAGGGTTGGCGTAGCAGCCAATCGGGATGTTGGCGGGCCAATTGAGACTGTGGATGAACGATAAAAGGCGCCAGCCATAAACCAGGACGCAATCCCGCTTCCTTGATCTCGAGAGCCAGTGGAGCGACTCCATAGGGAAAGGAAGGTTTGAAGGTCAACCAATCCCCGACCTGAGATTCGAAGCCATCGTCAATTTGGACGAGGTCCAGCGGGACTTGAGCCTGCCAGGCCTGGATTTGGCGCAGATTCTCTCGAACGTCCTTCTCTGAAATCTTCGTGTAGTAATAATACCATGAGCACCATCCGCGAGGACTGGGGGGAAATTCTTTCAACCCATGAAAGGCGGCTACGGCATCTAAGTAAGGTTCTAAAGGGAGCTCATGGTCGGTGAGCATAAAAGGATAGGCCACCAACCAGTCCGTTTCCATGCTGCAACCGGGATCCAAACGAGTATGATCTCCGTTGGCCCAAACCTGTAGGTGAGGCTGGGGAGTAGTCGAAAAAACCAAGCTGCCAAAGTGCTGGTGTTGGGAGAGAAACCCGATAACGAGCCCCACCTTGTCGGAGGGGGCTAGCAACACGGTGAAGAAGTCGCTGCTGAATTGTCCACGGCGGCGGAAGATTGGGGTTCCTGCGTTGAGTACCATGGGGGTTTGGAAAGGCCCCAAACGCGAGCGGGGCATGCTCTGCTCGGATTTCAGCATTCCGGTGAAGGACCAGGATTGCCAGCCGTTTAGGTAGAACCCAAGTGTGCATGATGAATCACCCATGACCAGCAACGTGGGTGGGACGGAGTCACTTTGGTCCAGAAGGTCAATTTGGTCGATCCAAACAGGCTCTGAGCTCTCGTTGTGGAGGCTGAGCTTCCAAAGGGCCCACTTGTGATGCTGGGCATTAGCCAGAATGAGATGAGCCCGAAGTCCCATTTCAGGTAGAGAGGTGGTAAGCACCTCCACCGTTTCACCGTCCATCGGGGGTAAGGAACTTTCAGGGGTAATCTTTATGGGATGAAAGCGATCCAACTTCCAATGGTAGCGTTTACCATGGCGATGAAAGCGGATACCCAAGCAGAAATGGTTTAACTGGATGCGAGGGACATCTTCGGCTTGCAGCGAGAAATGTCCTTCCACGGGATTGCATTGCCAAGTGAAAGGTCCTGGATAAAACCCCGGCATGGTTCTTTTCCCTAACTGAAATCACAAGCGAGGCAGATAAATTCCACCTTGCTTCTGGTATTTTCCCTTTTTATCCGCGTAAGAGACGTCACAGACTTCATCGGCCTCGAAAAAGAGCACTTGGGCAATTCCCTCATTGGCGTAGATTTTGGCTGGGAGTGGGGTTGTGTTGGAAATCTCCAGTGTAACGTAGCCTTCCCATTCGGGTTCAAAAGGGGTGACGTTAACGATAATCCCACATCGGGCATAAGTACTTTTGCCAAGGCATACGGTTAAGACGTTGCGAGGAATGCGAAAATATTCCACTGTGCGTCCTAAGGCAAAAGAATTGGGTGGAATCACGCACACTTCTCCCTTAAAATCCACCATAGATTTCGGATCGAAATCCTTGGGGTCAACCGTGGTGCTGAATACATTGGTAAAGATCTTAAACTCATCGGCCACACGAATATCATATCCGTAAGACGACAAGCCATAGGAGATGACCCCCGAGCGCACCTGATGATCCACAAAGGGCTCAATCATGCCATACTCAAGTGCCATTTTGCGAATCCAATGATCCGGTTTCAGCCCCATATGATGAAACTCCTTTCCGCGGGAAAATTTTAGCCAAATTGGCTTCGTACTCACTTTCAAAGATTCAGGTGTTTATAATTGGAGACCTCCTCGTTCTTGAAGCAGGCGGCGAACCTCTTGGAGCAAGTGTTCAGCCTGTTCTTCCACACGATTAAGTTGCTCCAGCAATGGCTGAGCAGTCGCGATCTCCAGAGCACTTGTGTTGATACGTACATTGTAACCTGCGCAAATAATGGCACTGTGAGCCAGCGTGGCGGCGGATGCGGCATCGGTGATAGCGTTGAGGTTGCCTGAGGCAACCGCCTGCTGGGCCAGAGACATCACCGTGAGGGTCGTTTGAGCCACCTTTAGGGGGACTTCTGCGGCGTGGAGATAGGCATTTTGGAGAGCCTTTTGTCGGTCTACCTCTTGCTCAGGTGTATCCTTTGGGAGCTTAAGGGCGGCCATGACGGCTTCAAAGGCCTTGGCATCTTCCTCTACAGCACTCAATAAAATTCTACGCAGGTTTTCGACTTCCTCCAGAATTTGCCACATTTGGGGTTTGACGGATTCGTATTTCTTCTTGCCTAGGGTGAGGCGAGCGACCATCGCTACCAGTGCCGCTGCCATCGCCCCGGTGAATGCTGCCGCTGAGCCCCCACCGGGGGTTGGGGTGGGAGCGGCCAGCGCCTCCAGAAAACTAGTTTCCCGAGAGGGGACAGGTTCAGTGGCTTGAGCGCGCATGACCTCGCTCAGGCGATTTTCCAGGATTTGAGCAGGTTCAAAACCATCCAGTTGCAGATACCAGATGGCAGAGTCGTTAAGGGCCTCCTGTGGGATGAGCCCGACCACTTCACTATGATGCACGGCCACCCCATATCGCTCACTTTCGCGACGGATCATTTCCATGACTCGATAAATTGGGGTTTGGCGAAAGTTGGTGAGGTTCATCGAGACTTGGGCCTTGCCCTCAACCAGTACCCCCATGGCTTTAACATAGCGCAGCCCGCCGTTCGAAAACCGGATAGCCTTGGCGATCTTTTGAGCGATGGAAGTATCTGTGGTATTTAGGTAAACATTAAAGGCGATCAGGGGCTGGCGTGCGCCAATGACGGTTGCCCCTGCAGGACCAACTCGGCGGGGGCCAAAGTCGGGTTCTCGTTCAGGATTGGTCTCAATTTCTACTTTCAATGCCTCATACTGGCCTCGGCGAATGTTTTCCAAGTTAACTCGTTCGGGGCGTGTAGCGGCTTCCTCGTAGAGGTAAACTGGAATTTGCAGTTCTTCTCCCACTCGTTTGCCCAGGCGACGGGCCATTTCAACACATTCTTGCATGGTAATGTCTTGGATTGGGACAAAGGGAACGACATCGGTGGCGCCAATGCGGGGGTGTGCCCCGGTGTGCTGATTGAGATCAATCAATTCGGCGGCACAGGCGATGGCGCGAAAAGCAGCTTCTTCCACGGCTTGCGGAGGACCTACGAAAGTAATAACTGTGCGATTATGATCGTAATCCGAATGACGATCGAGGACATAAACATGTGCAACGGATTGAATGGTCTGAATAATAGCCTCAACAACTTCGGGACGACGGGCCTCAGAAAAGTTTGGAATGCACTCGACCAGGGGATAGGACATAGCGCGCCTCGGGTATCAGGGATTGCGTATATTATAATCATCGTTAGACGAGTGGCTTACCGAAAGGACAGTGGAAAATGTGTGGTCGTTTTACCCTAACGATAGATGCCAAGCAGCTGGCATTGGCATTTGGCTTGATCGAAATTCCGGCGGGCTGGCAACCGCGCTATAATATTGCCCCGACACAACTGGTGCTGGGAGTACGGGAAGCCGAATCTCCTAAAGGGGAATGGATGCGGTGGGGGCTCATTCCCTCGTGGGCGAAGGATCCTACCATCGGAAATCGTCTCATCAATGCACGGGCTGAGACTTTGACTGAAAAGCCAGCCTTTCGCTCTGCCCTTATCTCCCGGCGCTGTCTGATTCTGGCTGATGGATTTTATGAGTGGCGGCGTAGCGGGGGGAAATCGCTTTCACAACCCTTTCTTTTTCGCCTGAAGAACGGCACCCCGTTTGCATTTGCCGGATTGTGGGATGCTTGGCGCAATGGTGCAGGTGAACCTGTACTTTCATGCACACTTATTACTTGTTCTGCTAATGCGATGGTGGGAGAAGTTCACAAACGCATGCCTGTTATTCTAGATCGCGAGCAATGCTGGGATTGGTTGAGGGCAAACCCTCTTTCTCGGCTGATGGATCTTCTGCGTCCCTATCCGCCCGAAAAAATGGAGATGATCCCTGTCGGTCAGATTGTCAACAACCCTGCTACGGATGATCCGGTTTGTATTCAGCCCGCAAGATAGGATTTTAGGGCATCCTGTTGGCTTGACCCGCTGACATCCTTTGTGGTAGAATTCTGGCGCACTGCCCCCATCGTCTAGGGGACTAGGACGCAGCCCTTTCAAGGCTAAAACGGGGGTTCGAATCCCCCTGGGGGCACCAGAAATAACCGCTAGCCATGCGGTTATTTTGACTTAAGGAGATGGATGATTAGCACAAACTCCGCTTTTCTCGTTTTCAGTGTCTTCAATACACTATGCAGGGAACCGCGCAGGATATTCTCTTGGGGCAGGGTGAGGTCAAGTGCGAGGGTGATGGGAATTTCACTTCCAAACAGACGCTCAACCTCCTGTAGCAGGGTTATCAAGCGGTAAGGAGCATCCATTAAGACGATTGGCAAGCCAATCGCTTTGAGTTTTTGGAGCGCCTGGCGACGTTTTTCTGGTTTACGAGGTAAAAACCCCCCGAATACGAACTGCTCGATGGGCATATCAACCACCGAGAGCGCGGCCATGAGAGACGAAGGCCCTGGGATGGGTTTGACCGTGACTCCCATGACCACAGCCTGGTGGATCAATAACGCACCCGGATCTGAGAAGACCGGAGTCCCACAATCTGAAATCAGCGCCAGTTGTTGACCCTCTTGCAGCAAGGAAACTAGCATTGGTGCTTGTTGGGCCTCGTTATGCTCATTAAGGGGGTAAAGGGGCTTGTCTGGAAGATTTAGTTGATGCAACAGCCGCTTGGCCTGGCGAATTTCCTCACAAATGATGCCATCCACCTGGTTGAGTATCTCAACAGCGCGCAGGGTGATGTCCTTGGGATGACCAAGTGGGGTGGCGACGATATAAAGCGTGCCCAGTTGCTTCATGCTCTTGATTATACACATCCCTATGGTGGAAAGGACGAGAAAATCATGTTATATTAGGTGGCGTTATGCGTGACTAACTCCTTGCCAATGCGAGGCAGAACCATGGCTCTAGCGCTTCTAGAAGGTATGAATCCGGTTTTGCAAGCCTTACTGGCGACTTTATTTACCTGGGGGGTAACGGCGCTGGGCGCAGCCGGTGTGTTCTTGAAGCGTGAATTGAGTCGCAGATTATTGGATGGCATGTTGGGGTTTGCCTCGGGGGTCATGATTGCGGCCAGTTTCTTTTCTTTGCTGGGGCCGGCTATTGAGATGTCTCATGACTTGGGGGTTCCGGGTTGGCTACCAGCGGTCTCCGGTTTCCTGCTGGGTGGGGTCTTTCTCTTCTTGGTGGATCGGCTTCTTCCTCATTTGCACGTGGGAATGGCTCCCGAATCGGCTGAGGGTCTGAAAACCTCCTGGCAGCGTAGCGTACTTCTAGTCTTGGCTATCACCCTGCATAATTTTCCTGAAGGGTTAGCGGTTGGTGTGGCGTTTGGAGCGGCTGCAGCGGGGATTCAGGAAGCCACCCTGGCAGGGGCAGTGGCACTGGCTATTGGAATTGGACTGCAAAACTTTCCAGAAGGATTGGCTGTCTCGGCTCCTCTGCGTCGGGAAGGAATCTCCCGCTGGAAGAGTTTCTTCCTGGGTCAACTTTCTGGAGTTGTGGAACCTCTGGCAGGGGTTTCGGGAGCACTGGCCGTGTTTCTGGTGCGCCCGTTGTTGCCCTATGCCCTGGCTTTTGCTGCGGGAGCAATGATTTACGTGTGTGTGGAAGAGTTGATCCCAGAAGTGCACTCTGGGAATCACTCGGATGTGGCAACCATTGGGGTTATGCTTGGGTTTGCTCTGATGATGTTACTGGATGTGGCGTTGGGGTAAAGGGATTTTCATGCGTTTGACTCGGGTGACCCGAAATGCGCTTTTGGTCGGGGTTTTCTTTGCGTTGGATAAGGGGGTAGGATTTGTTCGTCAAGTGATCATTGCACGCCAGTTTGGCCTTTCGGAGGCTCTGGATGCTTTCAATGTAGCGAATAATGTACCCGATTTGCTCTTCGCTCTTATCTCTGGGGGAGCGCTAGCCATGGCCTTTATACCGGTCTTGACCGAGAGTCTGACCCAACGCGGAGAGCGGGCTACCTGGCAACTCTTTAGCTACGTGGCCAATCTGGCCTTCCTTGTCACGGGTGTGCTTGGGGTCTTAGTTGGGATTTTCACCAAACCCCTGGTCACTTGGGAACTAGGGGTTGCGCCGGGATTTGGGCCTGAGCAGCAGCAGCTAGTTGTTAATCTTATGCGCTTAAACCTAATAGCAACAGTGATTTTCTCGCTCAGCGGTCTGGTGATGGCGGCCCTACAAGCCCACCAGCATTTCCTTTTACCAGCGATGGCTCCCCTTTTTTATAACTTGGGACAGATATTTGGGGCCGTGGTGTTGGCGCCTGAGCAAGGGGTACACCTTGGCAATATAACCTTGCCCGCCTTGGGTTTGGGAGTGTACGGGCTGGTGTACGGGGTTATCCTTGGCGCCATCCTGCATTTGGGCATTCAAATCCCTGGGCTGATCCGTTATGGATTTCAATGGCAGGCTGGGCTTGGATTGCATCAGCCCGATGTGCATAGAGTGCTACGACTGATGGGGCCGCGTCTGTTAACCGTATTGTGTATTCAGCTGATTTTCATTGTGCGTGACAATTTGGCTTCTCGATTAGCCACAGGGGCTGTAACAGCATTGACGTACGGTTGGATGATCTTTCAGGTTCCAGAGACGTTAATTGGAACTGCGCTTGGCACTGCGCTTCTGCCAGCCCTTTCAGAGCAAATAGCGCGAAACCAACGGGAGTCCTTTCACCAAAGCATTCAGCGCGCCGTGCAGGTGCTGATCGCCCTGACTATCCCCCTGACCATTATCTTGGGGTTAGGAATGCGTCCACTTCTGGATGTGGTGTTCGGTTTCGGCGTGGAAGGAACTGATTTGCTTTGGCGGGTTTCCCAGGGATATCTTTTAGGATTGCTGGGACAATGTTTAGTGGAAGTAATGGTCCGGGCCTTTTATGCCCGACAAAATGCCTGGATTCCACTCCTGGGGGCGGGCATGACTCTGGGGATCTACGTCCTGGCGGGTACCCAATTTTATCGCTGGTTGGGTGCGCCGGGGATTAGCCTTGCAGATGCTCTATCTTTCTCTGCTGAGGCTATCCTGCTAACCTTTTTACTCGTGCGGAGCTTGAAGCGGGGGTTTCAAGTGTTACCGGTGTTGGCGCGAGCGGGATTGGCGGCAGGGATTAGTGGGGGGGTGATCTGGCTCGGACAAGCAGGAATCCAGTGGGGACACTCGATCTTGATGGCAGGAGGATTAATGGGACTGGGAGGTTTGCTGAGCTTGCCCTGGATATGGCGAGAGATGCGATTGTTGATCCGCCTGTGAACACCTTCTAACCTTGGGTATAATTGAAGCCATGATGCCGGCGAACAATGAAGATACGATCATTTCAACCTCACATGGAACATTAGAGACTCCCGAAGCGACATCAAAACCACGTAAGATGCGCTTATGGTTCCTAGTCTTGGGGGCTTTGGGAACCATCTTAGTATCTGGTTTACTGGGTGGTTGGCTGGGATATCAGGCCAGCCTGCGCGATCGGTTGGCAGAAGAGGAAAATCAGAAAGCCATTGTAGCCGCGACTCAGTATCAATTGGGCTTAGCGGACCTGGCCGCTGGGCGCTATGATACGGCCCGCAAGCGTTTTGAGTTTGTCCTGGCGCTTAAGCCAGATTTCCCAGGAGCTATGGAGAGCCTAGCCCAGGCAATGATGGGGCTAACGCTCCAACAGACCCCAACGGTTACCCCTTCACCTACCGCCCAACCTACGCCGGATACGCGGAAAGAAGAGGAGTTATTTGCGCAAATCCAACAGGCGCTTTTGAACCAGGATTGGCAACTGGCTATTGATACTATTGAGGTGTTGCGCAAGTTGAATCTAACTTATCGGGCCGTGGATGTGGATGGTATGTACTACTTGGCTTTGCGTAATTTGGGAGTGAAAAATATCTTGGAGCAGGGCTTGCTGGAAGTGGGGATTTATAATCTAACCCTGGCCGAACGATTTGCTCCTCTAGATGTAGATGCACAAAATTATCGTATTTGGGCCCGTCAGTACCTTTCAGCCGCCAGTTTTTGGGGAGTGGATTGGCGGCGGGTTGTGAATTATTTTGCCCAAATCTACCCGGCGTTGCCCAATTTGCGTGATGGATCTGGGATGACAGCCACACAACGCTTCCGGATTGCCTCGATCAAGTACGCGGATCAACTGGCGGCTCAAGGTCAGTACTGCGAAGCACAAATTCATTACGAGAATGCCCTTTCCATTGCCCCTGATCCGCAAGTTCAGCCCACCCTTGAGGTTGTGCGAGAATGGTGTGCCAATCCTCCGGGTTCACAAGTTACGCCGACTGAAACGCCTACTCCTGGCAGTGGAATGACCCCCACTCCTTCAGATACTCCTTTGCCCTCAGAGACCCCTACACCATGAGTTCCTCCACTCCTGCATGGGTGCTTATTCTCATCTACTGGTTGCATATGTTGGCCACGGTGGTTTGGATTGGGGGATTGACTGCTTCTAACTTCATCCTCATGCCCCTGGCTCGTGAAACCCTGCCCGAAAGCACTTATCTGGTTTTCTCTGAGCGTGTACTAAAGCGTCTGCAGGGCATCGGCTGGATAGCTTTGGCAATTTTGGTGGGTACCGGGCTTTTTCAGATGAGCGCCCATCCGGCTTATCAGGGGTTTCTCAGAATTGATAACGCGTGGGCAATGGCCATCCTGCTTAAACACAGCGTGATAGGTGGTGTGGTTCTGGTGAGTTTTTGGATAACATGGGGCCTAATGCCACAGTTGCGGCGCATGAATTATTTGCTCAGTGCTGGCGTTGCAGTGGATGAGAGTTCTCGACTCAGGCTTCAACGCCGCCACGCCTGGCTTGTCCGTTTGAATCTGGGGCTTTCGGTGGTAGTGCTATTATTAACGGCTTGGGCGCGGGTATCTTGATCGTTTTGTTCATGGGGTTTCTGGAGCCCGTGGCGCAGTGTAGAAGGTATAGGGAGTATCAGGGTAATAGTGCCAGGTTTTACGTTGCGAAAACTCTTGAGACAGGGCGTTATCTGTTTCGATCCCTCGGCTTATAGTAAACAGGAACGGGCTGTCCATAAAGGGACTGCTGAGAGTTGAGAGTGTGCCGTACTCGCGCCAGGACTCGCGGATGTGAACGATCACTAGAGCGGGGGTGAGCGTTTGGGCCTGGGGCGATTCAAACGGAGTGAGTTGAGCCCGTGTAGCGCCATATAACCCATAAAGTTGGGCCAGGCGAGCAGGCAGGTAAAACTGCACATTTGCCATAAACAGCCCTATGGCTACCCCAACCACGAGTCCGAATCGCAGATAGCCCATTAGACGTTGTCGGAGAGAATGGATGGGATTGGGTAGCCTGCCGGCAAGACGGGTCATGCCAGCAGCGGTCAGTAGTGTTGCGCTGATGATACCTTCGTAATAATATCGGGGGCCAAGCACCCACGCGCCGATCCAGTAAAAACCATAAACAAAGATCAGGCTTGCCCCAAGGGCGATGATCAGCCAAGCGGAACGATTCTTACGTAAAGCCACCAGTCCCATGGGCATAAAGAGCCAGGAGATTCGTCCCCAACCGAAGAGATCACTGCTGCCCGCTCTCAGACTGAATAATGTATTGACCCAGGCATGGTAGGGTTGGTGCCCATCAGAGTGCAGCCCGATTCCCAGACCGAAACCCACCCGATCGTAAGGCCACCATAGTGTATAAGGATTGAGCCAGGGATCCCCGGTGAGTGCATATTGCCAGAGAAACAGGAGAGAAGCCAGTCCTCCTGCTATGCCTCCGATCATAAGGATGCGCTGACGCACTAGGGAGGGACCGCGCAGGAGGATCAGAAATCCGTGCACAAGGAAGGGGATGGCAATACCCAGCGCAGTCAAAGGTCGGGTGAGGGCCAGAAGGCCCAGGCTAAGCCCGGCCACAGGAACAGTCAAAGCCGAATAGCGGGGTGAGGGTTTGGTCGTTGTATCCAACCAAGCCAGTGCGAAGGCCAAGGTAAGGAAGAAGGAAAAAGTGTGGGAGAGTAGTGAGCCAGCGTTCATCAAAAAGAAAGGGGACGAGGCAGTTAGAAGGGCTGCCATTACTCCCTGGACTGGCGTTGTTAGCTTGCTGACCAAGCGGAAGGTAAGCCAGGTGCACCAGGTTGCTAGCAGGACATTCAACCCGCTGGGGATACCTAAGCGCACGGCCAGCGAAAGCGCAGCCGGCCACCCTGGGGGGTATTTGCCAAAGCGAAAGCCCTCGTAATCCACCACGAAGGGTACCAGAAAGCACCGGGGGCAGGAGGGAGAGGGTATTTTAATCTCTCCCCGCGCCATGACACGGGCTTGCCAGAGGTAGGCATACTCATCTTCTAAATGGGGAATGCCCTCAAAAACATTAAGGGTTATCGCCAGAGTCAATCCACCGGCGAGCAGGGAAATCCCAAGCGCTAAGATGAAAGCTAACCGTGATGTTGCTTTCATTCTTTGTTGCAAGTCACAAGGTAGGGTGTGCGATAAGGTCGTTCGGTAGAGCGCTGTCCACTGTCACAGTGAGCATTTCGCCTGGGTCAAATTGCCCGGGGATTAACACCAGACCGTCCACTTCGGGGGCATCGCGGTACGAGCGGCCTACCGATAGTTCGCGATTTGATCCCTCAATTAGAACCGTCAGGTTTTTACCGATCAGAGACTGGTGGATCTGAAGCGAGATTTTGGATTGGAGTTCCATTAAGCGATTGTAGCGATCCTGCTTGACCTCGAGAGGTACGGGGTCACCTAGGGGCTCGCTAGCCGTCCCGGTTTCAAATGAAAAGGTAAAGGCACCTACTCGGTCCAGCCGCATTTCAGCCAGGAAGTCGAGCAGGGTTTGGAATTCAGCCTCCGTTTCGCCTGGATAACCAACGATGAAAGTGCTCCGAATGGTTAGGTCGGGCATGGCACGGCGCATTTTCTCAATGGTTCGATAGACCCACTCCATGTTGGCTGGGCGGCGCATCCTGCGCAGGATTTTTGGATGCGCGTGTTGAAGGGGAATATCCAGATAATGCAGAATTTGAGGCTGGGAAGCCATTAGGTCAATCAACCGGTCGGAGATTGCACCGGGATAGGTGTAAAGGAGGCGGATCCATGGAATCTCGGGGACAACTTTGATCAAGTTTTCCAGCAAGGTTGCTAACCCGTCTTGCATCCCTAGATCATGACCATAGTCGGTCGTGTCCTGGGCGATCAGGATCAATTCCTTAACCCCTGTAGCCTGAAGCTGACGGGCTTCTTCGAGAATCACCTCCATTGGGCGGCTGACCAGAGTGCCTTTGATCAAGGGGATTGCGCAGAAAGCGCAAGGACGCCGGCAGCCATCTGCAATTTTGAGGTAGGCGCTTACTCCCTGTACAGCAGCCCGCAGCACCCCTCGTTCATCGCGCCCTACAGTTGCATCATCGGGGAGGTGGTAAAGCGGTTGCGGAGGGCGTGCGTTTAAGCGTTCGACCAGATCAAGAATATCCATCCAGCGGCGGGTGCCGAGCATTCCGTCAATGCCCGGAACTTCTTGAGCCACTTGTTCGCGATAACGCTGTGTCAAGCAACCCGTGGCAATAAGCATTTGCCCTTTACGCTTGTTGTGAGCTAACTTGGCCAGCGTTCTTAGGGATTCTTCGCGTGCAGGCTGTATAAAACCACAGGTGTTAACGATAAGGAATTGAGCCTGACGTGGGTTATCGACGGCCACATAACCTGCGCGCTGCAGCAGAGTAGCCATCGAGTGGGAGTCCACAGTATTCTTAGCGCAACCTAACGATACCAGATAAAACGTTTTCTCGCTCATGGAATCAGTGGGGTAATGGTGGGGGTTGGTCGGGTTGGAGTGGGAGTAGGGGTTGATGGAGGAGGTGGAGTCATTGTTGGTGTGACTGTGATCTGGGGTGTGGGGGTCAGAAAACCTTCTGCAGTAAATATCCGATATACAGCTTCCCCCATAGCCCCTGGGGTGTCTAAGTCGGATTGGTTGAAGATCAGCCGCACGCCAGCACCGTTGCCAGTGCTAAATTCAATTCGCTGTCTGGCTCCAAAGGCATAAACTTGACCCGGGGTTGTACGACCTTCAAATACTACTTTATCATCTGCAACGACTCGCATCCAGACGCGTAATTGGGCTACCACGTTGAGCTGCAAGGGGGCATTGATCGGCGCTATGCTAGGGGTTTCAGTTGAGGTTGCCTCAAGTGTTCCGGGTGCCTCAAGGATGCCAACAGGCGATTCGGGATTCGTCTCTGCTGTGGGGGAGGATAACTGAGTGGGAGAAGTGGGTGCCTGAGCCAATACTTCAGCAATGGACGGGGGCGTAGCCTGGTTCTTAGCACTCTGGGCAGCAGAAATGCGTAGGGCTCCCCACACGGTGAACCCCAGAAGCGCAACAATGAATCCAATTGCGATAATCAAATCAGGCGAGAGAATACGTTGCCAGGAGAGCGTGGGGGACGAAACTGGAGGGATCGGTTGTGCTGAAGACTGTTGGAGCCCTTGGGCCTTGCTGGTGCGTTCTAGACGACGTTGTTGTAACGCCTCGGCAAAGCGCAGCAGGACTTGGTCCTCATCCAGGCCAAGGAAAGCGGCGTAATTCTGTAACATACCGCGCGCATGGACCAGGGAAGGCAATTGATCCATCTGGGCGGTTTCAAGAGCCGCAAGGTAGCGGGATCGAATATGCGTGGCCGAGCTGGCCTCTTCTAAGGTAAGACCTAGACGCTCACGCTGTTGTCTTAGGGTAAGGCCAACTTCTCGGAATAGTTGCTCAGAATTCGGAATAGCAGGAAGGTTGTCTGGTTGGGGCAAGGTCAGACCCGCTACCTGATTATCCGATTTCAGAATTGAAGACTCTTCGGTTGAATGCAACAAAGCAGTACCTGCAGAGTTCTCCTCCAGGGGAGTTACGCTGGCATTTACTATGCTCTCTTTCTTACCTTCCCAGACATCAAGTAAGGGTTGGATCGGAATTTTCAAGAAACCTGCATAGAGCCGTAAAAAGCCCCGTGCCTGTACCCTCGAAGGGAGAAGGTCAAGACGATCGTTTTCCAACGCCTCCAGGTAAGCCAATCGGATGTGAGTGGCTTGCGCAACTTGCTCTAACGAAATGTTGCGTTCAAGACGGGCTTTTTTGAGAAGAGATCCAACCGATTCGGTCATGTCCCTGACCTCAGGTTCAAAAAAAGACCGGCCTATCAGCACGTGGCTGGGTTTGGCCGGTTACGATAACTAACAAAGTTACAGACCTCAATAACTCGCTTCTTCAGCCGGCTGAGAAGCAATTTCCTCTGTAGTGGGTGTTTCTTCCTCTAAGGTCACAACTTCTCCTTCGCGATGCACGATAATACGCACTTCGGGCAGGAGGTCTACAGTTAAGCGCACACGGGCGCGATGCTCGCCCAAGGTACGAATGGGTTCGGTTTCAACCTGATGACGATTAATTTGTGTACCCAATTTTTGGTTGATGGCCTCAGCAATCATTTGAGGCGTAACCGAACCGTAGAGTTTCCCTGTTTCACTGGCGCGGGCTGGGAAGGTGAGCACCAGTCCATTGATACGCTGAGCCACACCAGCCAGTTCATTGTTCAGCGCTGCTCGGCGGGCAGCGGCCTGGGCACGAATGGCCTCAGCGCGCTTAAGCGCACCCGGGGTTGCCAGAATCGCCAGCCCTTGGGGAATGAGGTAATTTCGCGCGTAGCCGTCAGCAACTTTCTTTACGTCGCCAGCACGCCCCAATTTGTAAACATCCTTGATCAGTAGCACTTTCATAGTTTTTCAAGCCCTTTCTTTGATTAGAGTTGAGTTGCCAGACCGGCAGCACCACGATGAAGGGTACAACATCGGGCGCAGGCGGATTGTACCAAAAGGTTGAGGATTCGTCAAATTTTTGGCCTTGACTCTTATAACGCAATGCGTTATATTGTAGTAGCAACGCACTGCGTTATAGAGATGGAGGTGTGAAATGGCACGAACCAAACCTGAGACCCAATCCGAAACCGAGCGAGAAACCCCACCCTCTTGGTATGAACTTTCACGCAAAATCCTTCTGGCAAGTATTGGCGCGGCTGCCTTGGCAAAGGATGAAATTGTGCAGTTCATCGACCGGTTGGTTGAAAAAGGGGAAATTGTTGAACGTGACGCCCGCCGCCTGATTCAGGAGGTACTCGAGGAGCGCGAACGCTTGGAACAGGAGCGTAAAGCCCAGCAAGCCCAAGCGAGTACCACTTCCCCAGCTACCAAGGCCGACATTGAGGCTTTGAGCGCCCGCATAGCGGAGTTGCAGAAACGGATTGAAGAACTTCGTAAACAACAGCAACAGGGGTAATTTCATCTGAATGGCGGATATCCTGGTCAAACGGTACAACAATCGGAAGTTGTACGATACCGTCCATCGGTGCTATGTAACGCTTGAGACCATTGCAAATTACATAGCCCAGGGGAACAGCATAAAAGTGGTGGATCATGAAAGTGGTCAAGATCTTACCACTATGGTCCTTGCCCAGGTGATTGCGGATCAGGAACGACGATTAGGCGGGCTGTTGCCTCGCTCATTGCTTTCACGGTTGATTCGCATTGGTGAATCTCGTTTGAGCGAATTGAGTGAGAGCCTCCAAGCGTTTCTAGCCCCTCAGGAATTTGTCAATCGTCATATCCGTTTACGCCTTGAGCGCCTCAGGACGCGAGGAGATCTGGATGAGAGTGAGTTTGAGCGCTTGATGATGAGGCTGCTCGACCCTGAAATCGAAAATGAAGCGGTAACAACCGATCGAGTGCCCGAGAACGAACCCTCGAGTGCTGACATCGAACTTGAGCGCCTTTGGCGGGATCTTGAGGCTTTGGAGAGGGCGGTGAATGCTCTCGCCCGCCCTCCCAAGCCTTAGGTGATAACGCTCTTACTAGTGGATGGCTTGGGGGATAAAAGCCCCAAAGAAGCGCTGAAAGATCTCGAACCGGCCGGTGCGCCCAACGTGATTGGGATGATTTTCCTCCCAAAGAGCGCTCAAGGTAGCTACAACGTCATTGGCGTCCAGGGTTGAGCCATCCACGAAGCGGACAGGGGAGCGCAAGTAGAAAGTCCATTGTGTGGCTTCGGCGTTGGCCTCCCAAGCCTCAGCCAAGCCGGGGCGGATTGTGGTGCCGCCGGGTTCATATTCCACCAATGTACTGTAGAGCAATCGTGTGACTCGCAAGGTATTGGGGTCGCTCTCGTCGGCGGGCCAGAGTGATTCGGGTTCACGAGTCTGGGTGATGCGGATCTGGCCATTTGTCGAGCGCATCTCTTCAAAATTTTCGTTAACTGGTCCAATGCGTTGTCCCTGGATTGTAGTTCGAAAGGCATAAATCCCATTCGTGTGGGCAATGGGGATGGCCGGGACTAGCTTAAGGACGGTCTCGTTGATCCGGTCGTAGAGTTTCTGTCGTTCCTGGGGGTCGGGAGTCTGGGCGGCGCGTTGAATAAGGTTGACCAGTTCAGGATATGGGGTGCCTAGCGGCTTTGCCTCGTTGATGAAAACACGGGAGAAGAAATCGTCTGGATCGGCGTAGGTAGCGCTCCAAGTAGCCAGGAAGAGAGGGGCACTACCGCTGCGGAGGACCTGGTTATAAGCCGCCGAATCCAAGGATTGAAGTGTGACTTTCAGACCCAGTGAGCTGAGTTGCAATTTGATTTGTTGGGCAAGCATTTCAAGGTATGGGGCATCCAGAGGCGGGTTAGAGGGATAAACGACAACCAGTTCTTGATTCCAATTAAACCCGCTTTGCTTCAATAAATCCTGGGCTTCTTTGGGATTGTAGTCTAGCCAGTTCAATCCTGGCGTATAGCCTAAATTCATAGCCGGTGGGAGAAATTGATTGGCCAGCACCGAATCGGAGGCCAGTCCATAGGTGAGCAGACGGGGGCGATTTAGGCTCATGGCGATGGCAGTGCGCACGCGTACATCATCAAAGGGCTTAATCTGATTGTTGAAACCTAGATAAGTGACGTTCAGGGAGGTTTGATAAACAGGAGCGACCCCCACAAAGGTCTCGAGTGTTGGTAAAAAGTTAGCGCTTAGGCCATCAATTGCGTCGGTTTGTCCGTTGCGTAAGAGCACGATTCGAGAAATTGTTGATCCTTGCCAATTGATGATAATCTTTTGGCTTTTTGGAGGAACCCCCCAGTAATCAGGATTGCGCTCCAGCACAATTTGCTGACCAGGGTCATAACGCAGCAAGCGGTAGGGTCCACTGGCGTTGGGAACCCGACTCATTTCAGTGGAGTTTCCTCCGTGATGGTTCAGAAAATCGCTATCCTGAATAGCAAAGACTGGGTAGGCCAGTTTGGCCGGTAAGGTAGCATCGGGACGGCAAAGGGTAAGGCGCACAGTGGTCAGGTCAACTGCCTCAATGGCCTTGATGAGACCCCCATAAGAGCAATCGTTGGTATAGGCTCGGAGAAGTTGAGGCGGGGCTGCACCTTGGACGATCTGAAAACCTTGCCCTTGGCAGGCTGTCAGCGGAAGGAGAAGCAGGAGGAAAGCCAGCCGGGCCAGCGTTGAGGCAGTGGATAGAAAAGGGGTGGGGAATGAAAAGATGCGTTTCATAAAGGTACATCCTGCTGCGCAAAAGAGTAGAGGAGAAACGTCTTTTTGATTATAAGGGATTGAGCTCTATTTGCACTTGACAGATTGGTAAGGTGGCCTTGTTTTTGCGAGGAGAGTATGGAATAATCACAGCCGTTATGCGTGATCCCAAGATTTTAGTAAACTTTTTCAAGCACATCTTGGCAATTGACTTCCAATTGACCGAGGCTATAGGCCAATGGGCCAGACATCAACGCATAAGGAAAATGGCCCGTTTGCTTTCCCACTCAGCGGATTCCTGGGTGTGGCTCGGGGGTTCCTTCTTGGTGGGGCTTCTGATCCCCTCTTGGCGTTGCCTGGCGTGGGCGGGGGGTGGGGGCATTTTTTCGTTAGCGGCCTTTATTTACATGCTCAAGGCCCTGATTCGTCGCCAACGCCCTCGTCCGGAGAGCGGTTGGATTTACGCAATGACCGATGATCATTCTTTCCCTTCTGGACATGCAGCACGGGTTGTACTGTTGGTGATGCTGACATTGCCAATTGGGCAACCCATAATAAGTCTGGGAGTGGCTCTCTGGGCTATTCTAGTGAGTTTTTCGCGGTTAACCCTAGGAGTTCACTATATCTCCGATGTATTCGCTGGCATGATTCTGGGCGGTGGGTGGGGAGGGATGGTGCTGGCTTTCTGGCCAGGTGTACAATCTGTTTGTAGCGCTTGGGGTTTTTAGCAATGAACCAAGGTGCGATTCACTCATCGCACCTTGGTTGTTGGTGGATTAGAGAGTAGCAACTTTATTTGATCAGGCTAGTTGTAGTGCCTGTGAGGTGGATAGAAGCCCGCTGTCGGATGCGGATCTGGCGCGAAGGCTGGGTGCTTAGCAATCCGAACCGCGCGGCTCCCAAATAAAGAATTTCTAGGATTAAGTCGCGGTAAGTGATCCCATCGGCTTCGGCGATCATGCATAGATCGCTATAGCCAGGCGAAAGGCCCGGGAGGGTGTTGATTTCCATCAGGTAAGGCTTACCATCGGCACCCAAGCGGATATCCACCCGCGAGATGTCCAACGCTCCAAGGGTTTGATGAGCGCGGATAGCCAGGTTATTTAGCTGAGTAGCTAAAGTCTCATCAACTGTAGCGGGGCAAAGGTAGAGGGGAGCGCCTTTCTCACCCGGATAGCGTTGCTTGGCTTCATGACTGTAAATACCCGGCGTAACCGATGTGTTGTGGTAAATCTCCATGATTGGGAAGCGGTGAAAACCGTCTTCTGCATACCATTCCGGATGGCGACTGTACTGGCGAGCCTGAGGATCACCCATTACGGCTACAGTAAATTCGCGCCCTGAGAGGTAGGTCTCTACCAAAGCGGGCTGATGATAGGTTTCGATAATCCATTTGACGCGCTGACGGAGTTGGATCTCATCAAAGACCACAGAGTTCTCGTCTGTACCCATCCCCGTGCCTTCACGAACTGGCTTGACAAAGAGGGGGTAGTGCAAGTCGGGCGAGATTGGATCCTCGGGGGTCTCGAATTCCTGAAACGCTGCGGTAGGTAGATGGTGATCGCGCCAGATCCGTTTTGTCAGTGTTTTTTCGAGCGAAATAGCGCTGGCTACCACGCGTGAGGCTGTGTAGGGGATTTTGAGCATCTCAAGGAGGGCTGGCACTTGGGCTTCACGCCCATCCCCACCGAGCCCTTCGGCGATATTAAAGCAAATATCGGGACAGTAATCACGAAGGGCTTGAGGTAAGTTGCTATCGGCTTGCAAAAATATGGTGGTATGTCCGTCAGATTCAATGGCCTCTCGAATGGCCTGGATCGTTCTTGGGCTGTCAAACTCCGCGCCGGCATCGGGTGGCGCATCCTCGGGTATCGGCGTTTCCCCCTTGATATTGGCGATCACCGCTACGCGCCACGGGCGTGCTGGGCGCGGACGAATATCAGGAGGTTTATCGTCTTCCACACTTTCCTGGTTATAATGCTTGATGGTTGTCATGATCTTCCCTCTCTCAAAAAATAAAATTGTTACGCGTGCGGAGTATATCGCACTTATCCAAAAACACAAGGGTTATTTTTTGAAGTTCAAAGGAGCGTCATGGTTGATGAATAGTACCTTCGATATTAGCCAGACTCAAGATTGGGATACCTTCGAGGCAATCCTGACCCAATGTCGGCGCTGTGAACGCCTGGTGGCCTGGCGGGAGCGGGTAGCCATGGAAAAACGCAAGGCCTATCGAGATTGGGAGTATTGGGGACGTCCAGTTCCTGGTTTTGGAGACCGCCGCGCAAGGGTTTGGGTGGTTGGGCTGGCTCCTGGCGCCCATGGCGCCAATCGGACCGGACGCATGTTTTCCGGTGACAGTTCGGGGGATTTTTTGTACGCGGCTCTCTATCGGGCCGGGTTTGCCAATCAGCCTAGGTCTGTACGACGCAATGATGGGTTAGCGCTTAGCGATATTTACATTTCTGCTGTCTGTCGCTGTGCCCCGCCTCAAAATCGTCCTACGCGGGAGGAAATCCAGAACTGCCTACCTTTCCTTATGTGGGAATATCACCATTTAGATAATCTGGAAGGCATTGTGGCTCTGGGGCAGATTGCACTCAACGGGGTATTACGCGTGCTTCGTGCCTCGGGTTACCCGGAAGTCGAGTTGCCCTTTAGCCATGGCGCATTTATGCCTGCCGACGCAGACCGTCCTTGGGTGTTGGCTTCTTATCATCCAAGCCGTCAGAACACGCAGACAGGGCGTTTGACACAACAGATGTTTGACGCCATCTGGCAGTGTGTGCGTTTATTGCTGAAATAGCCACTCTATATGTACACCCTTTTGTGGAGCCGAACGCTTGCGAGGGGAAGGGGGTGGTTTTAAAATCGATCTTGGCAGAGAGATCTAAAAATGAAAACTAAATTACGAATCCTTTTAGGATTACTTTTTGTTGGAGCTATCGGGATAGGGATCTTTCTAATTTGGGCACTTACGCCTCTGGGTCCAATGCCAGAAGCACAGGAAGCACTTCAATCAGATGCAATGGTCGAGGTGCAGCAGGGTCAGTGGTTGGTTTTTGTCCCTCGTGCTCGAGAGCCTCGTCTGGGCTTAATTTGGTATCCAGGTGGTCGGGTAGATTATCGCAGTTACGCGCCAATGGCACATGCTATTGCCGGCCAAGGTTACCTAACGGTTATTGTGCCAATGCCCCTCAACTTGGCGGTGCTATCACCAGAGGCGGCCCAGAAGGTTATAGCTGCCTATCCCCACATTGCGACTTGGGTAATTGGTGGACATTCCTTGGGTGGTGCGATGGCCGCTGCTTTTGTTTATGAGCATCCACAAGAAGTCCAGGGACTGATCTTAATGGCAGCCTATCCAGCGAGTAACCGTTCATTGCGTTTGGTTGCTGTTCCGGTATTATCAATCGCGGCTTCCGAAGATGGGCTGTCTACACCGCAAAAGATGGCCGCTTCCCGTTCTCTACTTCCTGAAACCACTCAATGGGTAGTTATTGAGGGCGGCAATCATGCAGGGTTTGGATGGTACGGAGACCAGGCGGGAGATGGTCTGGCGAGGATTCCTCGCGAAGCCCAACAGCAACAAGTGATTGAAGCCGTGGCTGGTTTCTTGGAAGCGATAGGAAAGGAAGAGGTACCGTGAAAGCATTAAGAATTCTTGGAGTGGTCTTAATCGGGCTGGTGGTGCTAGTGGCGGTTGGCCCACTTGTCATCCCCATTCCGCCCTTGCTAGAAGGAGTGGATGAGGAAAGCCTGGCCTGGCCAGATAGTCAGTTTATCGAATTGGGCGGATTAAAAGTCCACTATCAGCGTTACGGTGAGGGTCAGCCAGTGATGATCTTGTTGCATGGCTTTGGGGCCAGCACGTTTTCATGGCGCGAGGTGTTGAAGCCGTTAGGAGCGCACGGGACGGCAATTGCGTTTGATCGCCCGGGGTTTGGGTTGACCGAACGACCTATGCCTGAAGAATGGGAGGGGCCGAACCCTTATACATTGGATTTTCAAGCCGACCTGGTGATCGCACTCATGGATGCCATTAGAACCCCTCAAGCCATTTTGATCGGCAATTCCGCCGGGGGGACAGTCGCGTTATACACTGCGCTGAAATATCCCGAACGGGTACAGGCTCTGGTTTTGGTGGATGCGGCGATTTACAATGGCGGTGGTGCGCCGGTTTGGATACAACCGTTTTTGAATACTCCTCAGATGAACCGACTGGGCCCGTTAATGGTTCGATCATTGGCGGGTGAACAAGGTGTGGCGTTCCTGCGCTCAGCTTGGCACGATCCAAGCAAAATCACGGATGATATTGTTGCAGGTTATCGCCGTCCCCTTCAGGTAAGAAATTGGGATCGTGCCCTATGGGAACTGACGAAAGCCAGTCGTGCCTCAACCCTCAGCCAGAAATTGGGGGAGGTTAGGCAACCCGTTTTGGTTATTAGTGGTGATGATGATCGCATTGTACCCACTGAGGAGAGCGTTCGACTGGCTCGGGAGCTGCCTAATGCACGTTTATCCATTATTCCAGAATGTGGACATGTGCCGCAAGAGGAATGTCCTGAGGCTTTTCTACATACTGTCTTAACCTTTGTGATGAGTCTTGATCATGGCAAGGAACCCGTGGAGGTGCAAGGATGAGCAGACGTTTGAATGTGGGAGACGAGGCTCCTGATTTTGAGCTAAAGGATACACAAGGTAATTCAGTCAGGTTATCAGACTTACGTGGGCAACCCGTGGTCCTTGTCTTCAACCGTGGGTTTGCCTGACCGTATTGTGTGAAGCATATGGCGCAGTTGCGTCGGGATTATGAAGCGTTTGCAAAACGAAATGTGGCTGTTCTTATCATTGGCCCAGATGGACCGCGCGCTTTTAAGCGTTTCTGGGAGGAGCAAGCAATGCCGTTCGTTGGTCTTTCTGATGTGGGTTCTGGGGTGAGTCAGCGCTACCAGCAAGAAGTTAACTTGCTCAAGTTGGGGCGCATGCCTGCGGTATTCGTAGTGGATAAAGAGGGCAAAATACGGTATGTGCATTATGCCAAGACTATGGCCGATATTCCAACCAATGATCAGATTTTAGCCGCTCTAGATTCGCTTGATGAATAGGGAGATTTGATATCATGGCAAAAACAGCATTGATTTGGGGAGCAAGCGGTGGGATAGGTTTGGCGCTGGTAAAACTACTGACCACCAAAGATTGGCAAGTTATTGCCGTGGCCCGTAAAACGGAAAGCCTTACATCATTTACCCCTCATGTTTACGAGGCAGATTTCAGCTATCCAGGCTCATTGCAATCTATCACAGCACAAATGATCCAAGAAGGTTTCCAAGTTGATTGGTGGGTTTATGCGGCTGGTGACATTATGGTTGCACCGGTGACCAAGATGGATTTTGAACAGTGGCAGCGAATTCTTAGCGCTAATCTGAGCGGTGCTTATTGGGCCCTGCATTGTAGCGTTGAGCTACTTAATCCCGAAGCCTCCATTTACTTCCTGGGGGCTGTTAATGAGCGAATTCGTTTGCCTGGGCTTTCCGCTTACGCCGCAGCCAAAGCCGGCTTAGAGGCATTTGCAGATGTAACGCGTAAAGAATTAAAGCGAAGCGTTGTGGTGGTGAGACCTGCAGCAGTTAATACCCCCTTATGGAAGAAGGTGCCTTTCAAGATGCCTTCTAATGCGGTTGCTCCCGAAGTTATAGCCGCAAAAATGTGGGAGGCTTATCAGGCAAATTATTCGGGTTACTTGGATTTGCCATAATTAGCAAGGTTCTCCGCAATTTGGGTTTTAACCTAGAAACACTTAGAAACCTAATAGGTCGTGGAGAGAGTCTTTCTAAAAAAGACCGCTCTGGTCTGTGGATAGCCAGAGCGGTAGTGATCAAAGATGAACATTAAAGATCAGGCGCGTTTGAGAGCGTTCCAACCGGCGTAGACGGCGGTATCGCCGAGTTCAGCCTCAATGCGCAGTAATTGGTTATACTTTGCGACGCGGTCGGTGCGCGCAGGTGCGCCGGTTTTGATCTGTCCCATGTTCAAGGCAACAACCAGATCAGCAATAGTCGTGTCTTCGGTCTCGCCTGAGCGATGCGAAGTAACGGCACGCCAACCTGCTCGATGGCACAATTCAACCGCCTCAATGGTTTCTGTTAGGGTGCCAATTTGATTGAGTTTGACCAACAGGGCATTGCACGACTTTTCCTGGATGGCGCGGCGTACGCGTTCTGGATTAGTCACCAGTAAGTCGTCTCCAACGATCTGGATACGCTGCCCAAGTTCAGCGGTGAGCAATTTCCATCCCTCCCAATCGTCTTCGGCTAAACCATCCTCAAGAGACACAATGGGATATTGATCAATCCAGGATTTCCAGAAAGCAATCAGTTCTTCGCTCGTCATTTGCCTGCCTTCGCGGCGCATATTGTAGCGCCGAGTTTCAGGGTCATAGAGCTCAGAGGCAGCCGGATCAAGGGCGATGGCAATCTGCTCACCCGGCTTATAGCCTGCCTTTTCAATGGCTTCCAAAATCACCTCAACTGCTTCAGCATTGGCTTTGAGCGCAGGCGCGTAACCCCCTTCATCGCCAACCAAGGTGGCATAGCCCTTTGCCTTAAGGACACCCTTCAGCGCATGGTAAACCTCAGCACCCCAGCGCAGTGCCTCAGCAAAACTTGGTGCCCCTAAGGGGGCAATCATGAATTCCTGTGCGTCAGTGGATTGCCAGCCGGTATGGACGCCCCCATTAAGGATGTTCATTAGCGGAACGGGCAAGACATGGGCATATACACCGCCGATGTAACGATATAGTGGCAGCCCTAGGGCATTGGCCGCAGCCTTGGCGACGGCCAGGCTCACACCCAGAATGGCATTGGCGCCAAGCCTGGATTTGTTGGGAGTGCCATCCAATTCGATGAGCAACTGATCAATCGCCTTTTGCTCCACCGCATCCCAGCCCACCAAGGCTTCGGCGATTTCGTTATTGACATTATCCACTGCTTTGCGTACACCTTTGCCGAGATAGCGGGCTTTATCTCCATCACGCAATTCCAGCGCCTCGTGCACGCCAGTAGAGGCGCCTGAAGGAACTGCGGCCCGTCCCCAACTTCCATCAGCCAGCACGACTTCCACCTCTACAGTGGGATTGCCGCGAGAATCCAGGATTTCTAGCGCGGTAATGGATTCAATTGTCGTATCCATAATGTCCTCCTCAGAGAAATTATTTGAGATGGTACTTGAGTCTAGGGTAAGACCTTGGCATCTGAATGACTAGTATACTCCAAATGTCCTGGGTAATGTTGTGATATTTATCACGAGTTTAGACAGTTTCCATTTCGAAAGGCTGAACAGATACCCCGGCGAACTCACAGGCAGCTCTTACAAAGGCTTTGAAGAGCGGGTGAGGTCGCGTAGGACGTGAGAGGAATTCGGGGTGAAACTGGGTGCCTAGCATAAAGGGATGATCCGCCAATTCAGCAATTTCTACAAGACGTCCATCTGGGGAAAGCCCAGAGAATACCATCCCGGCTTCCTCAAACACTTGACGGTAGGTGTTGTTAAATTCAAAACGGTGGCGGTGGCGCTCCTGAACTAGGTTTTCCTGGTAGGCTTGAGCTGCCTTGGTGCCAGGCTTGAGCTGGCAGGGGTACAGTCCTAGCCGCATCGTACCGCCCAGCTCAGTTATTTGTTGCTGCTCAGGGAGCAAATCAATCACTGGGTAGGGAGTGGTTCGGTCAAATTCAGTTGAATTTGCCCGTTCATCGTTAAAGATATGGCGGGCAAATTCCACAACCATCATTTGCATTCCCAGGCACAAGCCAAGATAGGGGACTTTGTAAGTGCGCGCATAGCGAGCTGCCAGGATTTTGCCCTCAATTCCGCGTGAGCCAAAGCCCCCTGGTACCAAAATGCCGTGGGCCTCTTCGAGCATTTCCAAGGCTCGCCCGCGTTCCAAATCCGTGGCGTGAACCCATAAGATCTCGACCTCTACGCCTAGGTGAAGAGCTGCATGTTTTAGTGCCTCACGCACGCTCATATAGGCATCGTGCAATTCAACGTATTTGCCAACCAATGCAATCTTTACCTTGGGCTTTTCGCGGCGAACCTGCGCAACCAATCGCCGCCAAAGATTCCAATCGGGTTGGTGACGGGTTTCTAAACCCAGCCGCTCCAAAATAAAGTCCGCCACTCCTGCCTCTTCCAGCAACAGTGGGACTTCATATAAAATGGGGGTTGTGGTCATGGGGACGACAGCACGACGATCCACGTCGCAGTAAAGGGAGATTTTGTCCAGAAGGCTACGATCTACTGGGTAGTCAGAACGAGCGATGATCATGTCAGGATTAATGCCGATGGAGCGAAGTTCGCTGACCGAATGCTGAGTGGGTTTGGTCTTGAGCTCGCCAGTAGCGCCAATGTAGGGCAGCCAGGTCACGTGAATGTACATGGTATTTTCACGCCCCAATTCCCGCCTTAACTGACGTAAAGACTCTAAAAAAGGTTGGCTTTCGATATCGCCGACAGTTCCTCCAACTTCGACCAGCACGATTTCAGCGTTGGTAGTCTTGGCAACCAGGGTGATGCGGCGCTTGATCTCGTTGGTAATGTGAGGAATCACTTGAATGGTACCACCAAGGAAATCTCCTCGTCGCTCCTTGCTAATGATTTCGGCGTAAATTTGCCCAGTGGTCGTGTTGCAAACACGATTAAGACGAACATCCATAAAACGCTCATAATGGCCAAGGTCCAAATCAGTTTCTGCCCCATCGTCCAGCACGTAAACCTCTCCGTGCTGGTAGGGGCTCATGGTGCCAGGATCAACGTTAAGATAGGGGTCAAGTTTTTGCGCAGTCACGGAGAAGCCGCGCTCTTTTAGGGTGCGTCCGATGGCGGCTGCGGTCACTCCTTTCCCTACGGAGGAAACCACACCTCCGGTAAAAAAGATGTACTTAGTCGTCACAGATTACTACCTCCTGCAAACTAGATTACTGTTGGGGAATCGCTGGCATAGAGAGAGGGAGGGTCGGTGATCCGACGCCTCCCTCTGTGTGGACGAGGACTTCTTGTCTAGGTGTGGTCATGTGCTTGGGAGACCAGACGATCCTGTATAGGCGATCTAAAGCCTTCATTGTTTTCAAGTTTACCATATTCTCAAATCGAACGTCTGATTTTTTGTTTGCGATGACCAAAATACACGCGAAGAGGCGGGATATTATCCCGCCTCCTTATAGACACTATATTCTGCTTACGATTGACTAATGTTAGAACGATGTTCGAGAGTGCGGCTTAGAATGGCTTCTTGTTCTGCTGAGAGCGTTTTGGCTTTTTTCGCTTTAGACTCTTCCTTACGCTGCTTAGCCCGTTCCATCGCCTCGCGGAGCGCCAGTTCCATCGCTGTGGGTTCAGATTCAGAGGGTTGGACTTCCTCCATGGAACTGATCAGCTCGTCTAGATTGAGCGTGCTTTCATCAGATTTGCTCCGTGTGCGCTTGCGCCGCTTCTCGCGCTCTTTTTCGCGCGTTTTTTCTTTGCTGACTGTCTGATCGTAAACCTGGACTTCTTTCTTTTCTACGGGAGTGCGCTTCTTTTCTTCCGCTGGTTTGGGGTGTGTTTCCTGAACAGGTTCGGGTTGCAGGGCTTTTAGACTGAGTTTAATCTGCTTCTTTTTACGAATGACTTCAATGATCTTAACCTCAACTTCATCGCCTTCCTGAACAACCTCGGTAGGGGTTTTCACATATCCATGAGAAAGTTCGCTAATGTGGATCAACCCCGGTCGTTCAGCCCCAATATCCACAAAGGCGCCAAAGGGCTCGATGCGGACAACTTTGCCCCTAACGACCATCTCAGGTTTGATGTCTTTCCACTCGAGGTCGAGAGGCTTCTTCATGGTGAGTTCAATGCGATCCCCCTTAACCCGACGTACCCAAACATCCAGTGTTTGTCCTTCTTGCAGCACTTCTTTAATGTGCTTAATAGGCTGTCCCGGCGTGGGGGATGGGATCTGTGAGATATGCAAAACACCTTTTGCTACTCCAAGATCAATCACAGCCCCTGCCAGGTTAAGTTTCATAACCCTGCCGGTAAATTTCATCTTAGGTTTGATCTCTATCTTGTTGGCTTCCACGGCCACCATATTTTCCATAAGCCACACTCCCGTTTGCAATCTCAGTCAGCGAACAGGGATTATACCCCCGCTGATATCAACTGTCAAACTGTGTGCGGGTGAAACTTAGCACAAAGGCCAAAGTGGATGTTTGGAACTCAGCGTGACTCCCCTAGGGTTAGGTTGACCCGAAGGGTGCGTGAGCGTCGTACCAGTTCAATAATTACTTCATCCCCAGGCTTAAAGTTGAAAAGGACGTTGATAAAGGGGTGATTGGCGTCAATGGCGAGGTCGCCGATCCGAGTAATAATATCGCCGGGCCGGATACCGGCAGCCTCAGCCGGGCTACCTTGGATCACCTCAGAGACATAAATCCCCCATTCAACGGGCAGATTATATTGCTTCGCCAGCGTGGGGTTGATGGGTTGCCAGCGGACGCCAAGGAAGGGACGGGAGACGTATCCCTTTTCGATGATCTGGGTAGCTACTGCCTGGACAGTGTTGGAGGGGATGGCAAATCCTAAGCCTTCGACAGTGACACCACTGCTGGATGTACGGACGATGAGGGTATTTACCCCAACAACTTCGCCGGCCAGGTTAACTAATGGCCCGCCCGAATTCCCCTGATTGATGGCGGCATCAGTTTGCAGCAATCCCTCGAGGTAATAGCCTTCGCCCGTATCAATCGTGCGCCCTGTTGCGCTGATCACTCCAACGGTTACCGAGTTTTTAAAGTCTCCCAAGGGAGAACCAATCGCAATCACGGTTTCACCGGGGCGAAGTGCATCAGAGTCGCCCAAGGTAACTACTGCCGGGACTTCCCCCTCGATTTTTAGGACAGCCAGATCGGAGAAGCGATCTTGCCCGACCACTTGGGCTGGACGATCCTCGCCTGAAAGAAGGACAATACGGACCGACTCAGCGCCATCTACCACGTGGTTATTAGTAATAACATAGCCTTCTCGGGAAATAATAAAGCCACTACCACTCGAAGTTCCTCCGGGTATCACCCCGAAGAACCCCATTTGATCGGGCATTTTGGCTACCACGGTAACAACCGCCGGACTAACCTTTTCTACCACTTGGGTAATAGTGGTCTCGATCTGTGTAGTTTGAACAAAGAGATGAGCGGCCGGCGTGGGGCTGGATTGAGATGAGGGTTCAGGCAGGGCGGTGACGGGAGCAGTTATAGTCCTCTGGTTTTGGAAAAAGTAGTAAGCAACCAGACCACCCCCTAATGCTCCACACAAGGTGGCCGCAACCAGCACACCCAAGAGGGCTAAAAGAAGGATAGGGCGTTTCACGGCTTTCTACTCCTGAAGCAATATTTGAATAGCGGCCTCTAGCTGCGGGTCTTTCCCAGCTTTAAGATCGTCCTCGGTCAGAGGGACTTCAAGGTCAGGTGTTAATCCCACGCCGTTTATTTGTCGTTCTTTAGGGGTTAACCAGCGCGCAATGGTGATGCGCACAGCCCCTTGGTTGTTGACTAGGGGAGTCCAGGATTGAACAGATCCCTTACCAAAGGTCTTCGTGCCTACCAATTTCCCACGCTGATGGTCCTGGATAGCACCCGCAGTAATCTCTGAGGCAGAAGCCGTTCCCTCATTAACCAATACCACCAACGGGATGGTGGTAGCGATGCCTCGCCCTTTGGCTTCGTAGGTGATCTTGCGCCCGTCGCCATAGACTTCATACATGATTACCCCCTGTTTGATAAATTCTGAACTGACGTCAATCGCTGCATTTAAGTATCCACCGCCATTGTTGCGTAGATCCAGAATGACCCCCACTGGTTTCTGCTCTAATAGACGGGCAAGTGTGCTTCTAAGGTCAGATGCTGTCTTCTCGCCAAATGTGAACAGACGCACATAAGCGATATTCTGGTCCAACATTTTGCCTTCTACCGAGGGAATGGTAATTCTCTGGCGGACAATATTAACGTCAAAGGGGGTGGGTTCGCCTTCACGCTGGATAGTCAGAGTGACAGAGGTACCCGCCGGTCCCAGCACCCGTCGTAAGACCAGGCTTGGGTCCACGCCGGTCATATCCTCCCCATCTACAGCAATAATTCTGTCGCCAGCCTTAAGACCGGCTTTCTCCGCTGGCGAATTGGGCATTGGACTGATAATGGTCAAGAACTCACCACTGGTGTCTACCCATGCCCCAATACCCTCGTACTCACCCTCAAGTGGGGCGTTGGCTTGCTGGTACTCGAAGGGATCCATGTAGCCAGTATGCGGGTCATTAAGGGCTTCCAGCATTCCTCGAATAGCCCCGCGCATTAGAATCTCATCGTTAACCGGTTGATCTACGTACTGTTCGTGAACCAGGTCCCACGCTTGCCAGAAAGGTTTAAAGAGGGTTTCGACCGATGATGAGGTAGAAGTAGAAACCGGCGTGGGTAGGAATGTAAGTCGGCTAATAAATTGATTAATGGCTGAGGAAGTTGTAGCAGGGGCTCGTATGGCGACTACCACACCAGTGGCAAAACAGCTAATGGCAATTCCCAGGATGAGGGCGATGAATAATGCGATGCGCACAGACTTTGAATTCATAAAATGCTCCACTAAAAAGAGGTTTTTAGAGCCCGTCGGTTTCATTCTCTATCATTCCGAGGCTCATGAGGTGGTTCTGGTAGTGGTAATTGGTGCACAGCCTTGGCCAAACGTTCCCATTCAGCTTCTTCGTTCCAACGCAGTTCTCTTTGCCACGAGGTAAAATCAAGCTCTGGTTTGTGATGTGGAGGCGGCTGATGGCGATGGCGCCATAAGGAGACCAAAGTAAGGTTAATCACGAGCATAAAAGCGCAGAGCAGGAGAATGAACACCCAGGCCCCAGGCGATTCGGCGTGCATGGTTTCTACCCTACCTCATTGTCAAACAGACTGCCCTGGGCCAATACCCGGGGAAGTTCTTCGACTCTGCGGATATGAAAGTGCCCTTCACGGTTACGACCGTTCTCGCTGACTTGAACAGTCCAGAACCCCAATTGCCGGGCGGTGCGTAGATTGGCGGGCAAATCGTCAATGAGCAGGCAATGGCTGGTATCAGGGCATTGAAGCCTTTGTAGCATTTTGTGAAATGCTTCCGGGAATGGCTTGCAAGACGGCAACATATCCCAAATGTCAATAATCTGTCCAAAACACCCCTCAAGGTTCAATCGTGCCAAGACCCGATGGGCGTGATTCTTATCGGCGTTGGTAAAAATGACCTTGGGGTATGGAAGTACCTTCAGCAAAGTACGTAATTCGGGGTTGGGTTGAAGGTAGTTCTCCAAGGGAATGTCGTGTACAAAGGCAAGGTACTCGGCCGGGTCAATGTGGTATTGTAAGTAGAGACCGCGGAGCGTGGTCCCGTAGGAATGAAACAGATTTTTACGGAAAGCCTCAACTGCCTCAAGAGGGAGACCTAGCTTCTGATGAATAAATAGGTCAATCCGCTTGCCGATAGCTTCCCAAACGCCCGAGGAGGCCGGGTAAAGGGTATCATCAAGATCAAAGATCAGAATTTTGGGCTGCATCCTTTGCAGTATAACGATTTTATAAGGAGATGAGAAGAGGTCAACCCATTGATTTTTAAGGTTGAGGTGTCGGCGTAGTGTTGAAATAGCGAGAGTGGATATAATTAGAGCAATTCAATGATTATTGGCTCTCAGGTGAGCAATGCCCATTCAGATTCTAAGGGAAGAAGTTGCTGCGAAAATTGCCGCGGGTGAGGTGGTTGAGCGTCCGGTTTCGGTTGTCAAGGAATTGATTGAAAATGCACTGGACGCAGGAGCGACGGAGATTACCATTGAAACCCGCGAGGCGGGAAAGCGCCTGATAGAAGTGGCAGATAATGGGAGCGGTATTCTGTACGAGGAACTGCCTCTGGCAATTGCCCGTTTTGCTACGAGTAAGTTGAGCACAGCAGAGGATTTATTTAATATTCGTACCCTGGGTTTTCGGGGTGAGGCTTTGGCCTCTATCGCTGCCGTTTCGCGAATGACCCTGTTTTCTCGCCCGCCGGAGGCAGAACGAGGAGGGAAGATTGTGGTGCATGGGGGAAAGATTGAGACCCATGAGTTTGTTGGTTTGCCCCCCGGAACGGTTGTTCGGGTTGAAGATCTCTTTTACAACGTACCGGCTCGACTTAAATTTCTGAAACAGGATACCACTGAGCGTAACTTGATCAACGCTCTGGTAAGCCGCTACGCCATGGCTTACCCTAATGTGCGTTTTCGCTTGATCCACGATGGCAAGGTATTCCTACAAACTTATGGGCGAGGTGAACCGAGGGAAATCCTGGCGGCGTATTATGGGCTGGAAGTGGCACGACAGATGCTTGAGATTTTACTGGAGGAACCCGATCTCAGGGTTTGCGGTTTCATCAGCCCTATCTCGCAGACGCGAGCCAATCGTAAAGAGATCACCTTTTTTGTCAATGGGCGCTGGATCCAAGATGTGGCGTTAACCTCGGCACTTCTTCAGGCGTATCACACGCTGTTAATGGTGGGGCGTTACCCAATGGCCGTTTTATTCATTAACATTGTCCCCGAGGCAGTGGATGTTAATGTGCACCCGACCAAGGCCGAGGTGCGATTTCGCCAACCGGAACGTGTGTTCTCAGCAGTGCAACGCGCCGTGCGTCGGGCGTTACTAGCCCAATCCTCGGTAGCAGCGGTCGAGTTGTTGAGCGGGACCACGAGTCTTCCGCGGCAGACCCTAGATCCCGCTTGGCAAATGGCATCTGGCCTCAAGGTCGATGCAGAGAGCGGAGAGAGCACAGAACTATCTGCGCCATTGGAGGACACCACGTTGAGCTCGGGTGCGGCTCAACCTCAACAGGCCTCATTGCCGGGTCACTATTTGCCCCTGCTGCGCTTGGTTGGACAGGTGAGGGCCACCTATCTCGTTGCTGAGGGGCCCGATGGGCTTTATCTGATTGATCAACATGCAGCCCATGAGCGGGTCCTATTTGAGCGCCTAATGCGGGAACGGGAGCGCGGGTTGATAGTGCAATCCTTGCTGAACCCACAGCCCTTCCGCATACCCTTGGCCAAGGTGGAGGAGTTCCAGGAATATGTGGTCTTGTTACGTCAATGGGGATTTGAGGTCGAACCGTTTGGGCAGGACACTTTCTTGGTACGGACTTTCCCCGCCATTTTAAGTGGGAGTGATCCGGTGGCAGTTTTGCAAGCCTTGGTGGATGCGTTTGAGGAGGACGAATCATTATTGGAAAAAGAAGTGGAAGCGCGTTTGATAGCCCGAATCTGTAAACGCGCTGCTGTTAAAGGAGGGCAAGTTCTTTCTCGTGAGGAGCAAGAGGCCCTGTTGCGCGATTTAGAGGCGTGTGATTCCCCGCGTACCTGTCCACACGGGCGCCCTACGATGATTCATCTTGCAGCCGATGTGCTGGAGCGTCAGTTTGGGCGACGCGGTAGTCGCTGACTTAAATTAGGAGAGTGAGAGATATATGTTAGTAGTAACAGATAGTGCAGCCGATTTTGCCCCGGGGCAAATTGAAGGGCTGGATATTCACGTGGTGCCTCTGTATGTGATGTTTGGCGAAACCACCTATCGTAGCGGAGTGGACATCGACTATGAAACCTTTTACGATCGGTTGAGGTCAGGTGACATGCCAAGGACTTCTCAGCCCTCGGTGGGCGAGTTTGTTTCCGTTTATCGTACGCTGGCAGCACGGGACGCGGAGATCCTTTCTATTCATCTTTCTTCGGCGCTAAGTGGCACGCTCAGTGCTGCCAGGATGGCTGCCACTATGGTTCCAGAGGCCAAGATCACTTTTTTCGATAGCGGGGGTGTTTCGGTTATTGTTGGGTGGTGTGCTGAGATGGCGGCTAGGGCTGTTCGCGCTGGGTGGCCGTTGCAACGCATTCTCCAGCTACTGGAGCAAATTCGGGAAAAGATGCTCGGCATCTTTATGTTACCCACGCTGAAGTATATCATTGCCGGGGGGAGGGTTGGGCACTTAAGAGGCTTAATGGGTACCCTTATGAACATCAAGCCCATTATGGGATTTGATCTTGGACTTGGCACCATCATTGAAATAGGTAAAGAGTTTTCGCTACGACGAGCTATCCTAGCCCAGGCCGATTACATCGCCAAGCGCTTTGCACCAGGAACGCGCCTTAGAGTTCAGGTCGCTCATAGCCGCAATCTTGAAGGCGCGACTCTCTTAATGGAGCGCCTCAAGACCATGTTTGAGTGTTGTTTTTTGCCTCCAGCTACCATTGGCCCGGTATTAGGAGCACATGGTGGGGAGGGAATTGTGGGCGTCGGGGTGGCGCCAATGGATATATTTGAGGACCTGGCTTAGGCGCTTCTTTGGCCTAGGACGCGCGCAGCAACGTGAGGGATCACTTCCAGCACATTCTGGCGGAGGACAAGGGCTGCATCGCGGTCTAGGTAAGTCGGGGATAAAGTGTTAATAACGATCCGCCCGCCGTGCTCTAAGGTGTATAGAGGGAGCTGGGCAGCGGGCATTACTTCAAGGGAACTCCCGATCACCAACAACAGGTCGGCCTTCTCACAATGGGCGAGTGCCTCCTCCCAGGCTTCGATTGGGAGCATTTCCTCAAAAAGCACGATATCGGGTTTTAAGAAAGCCCGGCAGTTGGGGCAGCGTGGTGGGACTCCCCTTATGAAGGGTTCAATGAAAACCTCTATCTGGTATTGACGCTGACAGTTTAGGCAGGTTAGGGTGCGAAGTGAACCATGTAATTCGATGACCCGGGTGGCACCAGCACGCTGGTGCAGATTATCAATGTTCTGCGTAATGATGGCTTGAAGGTAACCAGCCTTTTGGAGGTCAGCCAGGGCGAAATGGGCGGGATTGGGAGTCGCGTGCCAGGATTTTGCAACCAGTGGTCGCAACCAATCAAAGAAGCGTTGGGGGTGGTGGCGGAATGCCCGCCATGAAGCCACTTCTAGCGGATTGTTACGCTCCCAAAGGCCGGTACCAGGAGAGCGAAAATCAGGGATGCCGGAAGGGGTCGAGATTCCTGCGCCGGTGAGCGCTACAGCATGGCGTGCGGCTTGGATCCACTCAGCTACTATCTGGATGTTCTTTTCCTGGTTGGTTTCTTGCATTGGGTTTCAAACGCGAGTCCGCTCGACAAATTGAGAGGCCAGTTGCATTACCTGCTGGGCATAAAGTCCTTCGGGTTGAATGTGAAGGAGGGGAACCGAACGCATTGCTGCATGGTAAGCCAGTTCTGGGACAGGTGGAATGGTGATGCTGACCGAATGTTCTAAAGTGTCCTGGACCTGGGTGATAGTGTACTGCAAATCAGCGCGCATACGATTATTCAACACCACCGTGAGCAGTTTAGATTTGCCGAAGCCATGCCCTTCCAGATCTGTCAGCAAGCGGCGGGTCAACTTGAGAGTGAAGGGTTGGGATTCGGCAACGACCATGACCTCATCGCATTGATTAAGAAGATCCAGATATCCGGGGAGAAAGGGCGTACCAATGTCCAAAATGACCAGGGTAGCAAGGGTCGCCAGATGGCGGGTGATGTTGATCAGTTTTTCGGCCATGCCCGAAAACAGCGGGTTGTAACTCTCGATACCTCGAGGGGCAAGAAGCAAGCGCACGCCGAATGTGGTGCGTAGCAGGTTATTTTCAACCGCCGAGCGAGTTACTTCTGAAGAGGAAAGGCTCAGCAGGTTTTTCAAACCTTGATCGTCGTGCAGGCTGAGAGCCTCTGCCCAGGTACCCTCTCCAAGGCGAAGTTCAGCCAGGATTACCTCACTCTTACTGCGTTGGTAACAGGCCAGCCCAAGATTCAGAGCCAGTGTTGAGAGCCCTATGCCGCCTTTGGCTGCTATCAGCCCTAAAACATATCCTCGAGGCAGGGAGGCTTCGCGACGGGCGCGGCTTCGTCCCAGTAAGGCTTTGATGTGGGCGATTAACTCTGCTGGGTGGATGGGTTTGGTGAGATAATCATCGGCGCCCGCTTCATATCCCTCTATCTTGTCTTCCACTTGGGATTTGGCGGTAAAGATTAGTATTGGGATCGAACTGGTCTCGGGATTTTGGCGCAGTTTGCGGGTCACCTCAAACCCATCCAGACCCGGCATCATAATATCCAGAAGGATCAGGTCAGGTCGTTCACGCACGGCAACCTGAAGCCCCTCTTCCCCAGAAGCGGCGGTTATTACATGATAGCCCTGCTTTTGAAGCATCAGGCCAACCAGGCGCAATGTCTCCAGATCATCGTCCACGACCAGGATCTTTTCGGCCATCCTTGCTTGTACTCCTTGTTCAAGGCTCTTTAGCAGTCTAGCACATTCTTCAGGCTGATACAAGCCTAAACGGTCTAGAAGCGTTTTCTGGATCTTTCGGGTGGAAGGAAGGAATTGGCGTATTGGTGATCCAGGAAGGGAAATGTATAATCTGATGGAGGTGTTCTGTATGAGGCTATTGGACGAATCATTACTCCACGAGACTTGTGGGTTGGAAAAACATTATCCAATCCTAGTTGGAGTGTCGGGAGGGCCAGATAGTGTCTATTTATGGTTACGGTTGCTTGAACTGGGCTTCGTGGTGGTGGTAGCCCATTTCGACCACGGCTTACGTCCTGATTCGGCAGCAGATGCCATGTGGGTGAGTGAGCAAGCGCATCGTTTGAATTGCCGCTTCGTGCTAGGGCAGGCTGAGGTAGAGACTGTTGCTGAGAAAGAGGGGCTTTCTCTTGAGGATGCTGCACGTCGCATGCGCTATCGTTTTTTATTTGAATCTGCGCAAGCTTATGCCTGTCAGGCGGTGGCGGTTGGACATACGGCGGATGACCAGGTGGAGACAGTACTCTTGCATTTGTTGCGCGGAAGCGGGTTGAGAGGACTAGGTGGAATGCGTTATCGTACTTTTCTTGAAGAATACTCGACTACCATCCCGCTTGTGCGACCTATCTTGGGAATTTGGCGCAAGGACATTGAACGCTATTTGGCGGAGAGGGAGATTTCTTACCGTCAGGATATGACTAATCGCGATTTGCGATTTTTGCGCAATCGTGTGCGGCATCGACTTATCCCGACTCTGGAGACTTATAATCCCCAAATTCGACGCCACTTGTGGCAAATGGCCTATAGCCTGCAGGCCGATTATGAGATTGTTGAGCGTGAAGTACAAGTTGCCTGGTTACGTTGTTTGGATGAGGAGTCGCCCAATTATGTGACGCTAAAACGAGCTGAATATTGCGCTGAGATTGGAGGGATCCGTGCCCGGCTTATCAGACTGGCTGTGGAACGTTTCACGCGTGAGCAGCGTGGAAGCAATTTCGCTTCAACGGAGCGTGTGGTTAAATTTATTCAAAGCGGCTACCCAGGGCAGGTTGAAATGGAAGGGGGAGTTCAAGTTGTCCTCGATAGCGCTCACATCTATGTCTTTCCGCGTGGCGAATGGCCGGTCAAACCCCTTTGGCCGCTTATTTCGCCTCAAACGACACTCCGGATTGAGGTTCCTGACCAACTTGCACTAGGGGAAGGTTGGATTTTAGAAACCTTTTTATCTTCATCTCAGGAGATGTTTGCATCGGTCAAACGCGATCCCTTTATTGCCTACCTAGACGCCGCTGTTGTTCGGATACCGCTGGTATTAAGAACCCGGCGACCAGGAGATCGCTTTTGGCCTTACGGGATGGAGGGCCCAATGCGTCTCTCGGATTTTCTGGTCAATGTGCGCTTGCCACGATGGGTCAGAGATCGTTGGCCACTCCTCTTTTCAGATGATGTGCTTGTGTGGGTGCCAGGGTTGCGCATTGCTCACCCTTGCCGGGTGACTCCATCTACACAAGAGGTTGTGGTGCTGAAACTTTACCGCTCAGCCTAACTGTCTACGGGTATTGGTGATGGGGTTATACTGTCGGCGAGGCGCTGCAATTTCATGCTAATTTCACGCCACTGAATTTTAGAAATGCCCAGTTTTTGACGGATCTGTTCTTGCTCCATACCCGATTGCCAGTCTCGAAGAGCACATGTCCAGCGGCACATGTCAAAAGAAAGATGTTTGGTAAGTCCTGCCTCTTCGCCGATATCTTCAAGCAAGTACTCCAGACGACGGGCTGACCACGGAAATACTGTGTCACGGGGCTGGTATTGTTCGAGGTATTCGTGATAGGCTTCTATCCAGGCTGGTGTGAGCGGCAGCTTACGTTCTTTATAGCGGTTACGGGGGTTACTGTAGCGGATGAACAGAAAAGGAGCCTCAGGGTTGGAGGTGTCAATGTGGTTACGATGAATGTTGAGGCACTCGCCTTTTTTGATACCTGTGTATAAAAGTAGGCTTAAAAGGATGTAGGGGCGGGCATCGGGTTTACGGGCGTGGCGGTGTGATTCGGCGACTTCCAAAACCTTTTGCTCTTCCTCAGGGGTCAGGACCTGAGGTAAGGGGCTGATAACAGAATATTGAATAACCTTCTCGGCAGGGTCGGCTGCGATGCGCCCGTTTTGGTGGAGCCAGCGGAAGAACGCCTTTATGGCCGTGATGCGCCGGGCCAGGCTCTTGGGGCTACAGGGTACACCGCGTCCATGCTGTAACCATGCCAGGAAATTGTTTAGTTCACGGGTTGTGATTTCTCCAACAGCGCGGTCGGGCGGGAGGTAGGCCGCTAGAAGCGAGAGATCACTGAGGAATGATTTGATGGTATATGGGGATTTTCCTTGGTCCCAGAGATAGATTTCCCAGGCGCGGATTATTGGGGCAAGGGGGGTCTGTGCGTTAACATGAGAGGGGATCTTGGAATAATCACTCATGGGTAGCCTCTGAATTTTCGTGTAGGTATAAATAATTATAGGCCAAATTGCTTAAAACGCCCATGTTCCCTTCGCTATTGAGAGGGATTTGAACGATGCGGTGCCCAGAGGGTTAGCGGGCGTTTAAGGCCTGACGCAAGATTTCGCGAATGGCTTCGATGTTGGGGATGAGGACACTGGCGCCACTTTCGGTTCTCGTGGGAGTGACCTGGGCAGGACCAATGGTATAGCGCCGAATGCGTGAGGGATCGGCCAGCAGTTGAGGTGCCAAAGGCGCTAAAGAGACCGCTACATCTAAAGGAAGGTTGGTCTCAACGCTAGAGCGGTAATACTGGTAGAGTTCGGGGGCGCGGGCTAGGGCGTTAAGGCTCATTAGTTTGTTGAATAACGCAATTAGGACCTCTTGTTCGCGCCGGGTACGATCGAAGTCGCTAGTACTGTACCGGGAGCGCACATACCACAATGCAGTTTGCCCGTCCATGTGGACCAAACCCGGCCCAACAGAACAATATCCATTTTGGGCCTGGGGCAATTTACAAACGTCTGTCAGGTTTCTGGCAGCGTAAACATCAATGCCACCCAAACTGTCCACAATGCTCACAAAGCCTTGGAAGTTGGTAAGTACGTAATAATCTATGGTGATCCCGAAGTTTTGCTGGAATGTGGCGACGGTAAGAGGGAACCCTCCAGCCGGGTGAGCGGTATTAATGCGGTTTTTGCCGCGCCCGGGGATGTCTACATATAAGTCGCGAGGGAACGAAACCAGGCTGGCTGTGCCCAGCTTAGGGTTAAGCGAGACCAGCAGAATAACGTCGGTGCGGTATCCTGCCCCTGGGCGCCAATCCGAACCTAAAACCAGGATATTAACCTGGCCCTCGGCGGGAATGATATCCCACAGAGGTGTGGGGGTGTTCTCCGGTGTGGGTTCCGTAGTGGGAGCAAGATTGGGGAGTGGGGTCTCGGTTGCTACAGGTAGAAAAGGTGTTGGCGTTGCGGTTGCATTGGGGGCTACCGTTACCCAATGTTGGGTCAGCGATACTGAACTACCTTGACTACCAATCTGGGCCGGCAAATTGCAGGCGATGGATATAAGGATAAGCAGAACAAGCAAGCCTAGTAGGATTACATGTTTTTTCATCATCTTTGCACTGTATTCAGGATTGTCATTCAATTATAAGACGATTATGAGGCACGAAAAGTTTCGGTTACGTAGTGGGAGGAGTGCCAGTGGGGGTTTCTGTTGGGGTTGGTATAGAGGTTTCAGTTGGGGACGGGGTAGAGGTGGGAGATGGTAGCGGTGTGAAGGTCGGAGAAGGGGGAATGGGGGTGGGTGAGGGAGGCGGGGTATCTGTGGGTCGAGGGACCTCGGGCTGCGGGGTGGAGGTGGGGGTGAACGTGCGGGTTGCAACATTGGGCACCCAGAGATATTGACCCGCGATAATCATGTCGTTTTCTAGGCAATTAGCTCGCTTGAGTAGCCAAACCGTGACCCCATACAGACCACCAATTCGGGTCAAAGTGTCGCCGCGTTGAACCCGGTAGAGGATCCAGCCTGGAGGCGGGGCACAACCCGTTGGGGAGGTTGGGCTGGTTGAGTTAGCAACTTGTAAGGAGGGTGTCAGGGCAGGTAGGTAAAGGATGGTCTCCGGTAAAAGCCCAGGCCCAACCAGACAATTGGCGGTCATAATCTGGTTGGCAGATATCCCGAGTTGGGCGGCTAAATTATCGATCGTTTCACCGTGTTGCACGATGTGAGGTTGCCATCCCGACGGTATTGGGCAGGCAATCTCGCTGCCAGAGGCTGCAGCGGTAGGGGTTGAGGAAGTGTTATTGGGAAGGGTGATGGGGGTGAGGTTGGGTGTTGGCAACAAAAGAGAGAAAGTGGGGGTACTGGCGAGAAGCTCATTCCCTGCAGTCAGGAGCGATCCTATTACTAGCAGGGTTGAAAGAACTCCCCATCCAATTCCTGGCAAAATGACCTTCCATGCTTTCATAGAATTGTGCCCACCGTTCCCAACGCCTCAATGGGTAGGAGCAAACTCACGGTTATAGCGTGGGAAGAGTCGCTGTCTACGTAGATTCTTCCGCCATTCGTTTCGATGAGCGCTTTGATCAACCCCAGATTAAGTCTTTCTTTATCTAGTTCCTGGAGCAAAGATTCCTCAAGGATGGTTTCACGCAGGAGTTGGCGCGGGGTGGTTTCCATTTTTTCCCAAGGGGTGTTAGAGATTTGAAGTAGAAGAAAAGGCGGCGAAGATAAAGTCGTCTCCCTCAAGATGCGTAAAGTGAGGTCGCTTTCGCTAGTAGCGCTGGTTACCAATTGCTGGAGAAGATGCACTAGAATCTGATAGAGATTATCAGAGTTGAGGCGCACCTTGGGCACATCTGCGGGAAGGTCAAGATGTACATTGATCTCGCGCTGTTGAATCTGAGGGGCAAGGTCATTGAGGGCTTGATCAATGATAGGCCCAATTTCAGCAATAACACTTACATCTTCGGGGGACTGCGCAGCGAGTGTTGAAATTTCATCTAACAATTGTTCAAGCAAATCGCGTGTTTTCACAGTGGCTACGCGTGTGCGCTCAAGAAACTTACGTTGGAGGGTGCTCAAGATGCCCACCGTTTCCCCCATGAGCAAATCTACATATCCCAGGATGGAGGAAAGGGGCTGACGCATCTCTTGGATAAGGGAAATGAGCACTTCCTGCTGGGTAGGTGGTAAACTAGAAGGCTGCCTGGCACTTTGCTGCAACTTAAGGATTTGGATGTTGGCTTCTGCCAGTGCGTTTTGCAGACGCGCAATTTCCTCAAGTGTGGAGCGTAGCTCATTCTCGAGATGTTCGACTTCTGGGCTAGAGGTGGATTTTTCTTGACTCTCGGCCAGCATCTCTCTCAAAGCCCGATTTTCGGCCTGGAGAGCCTCAATCATATCCTGAGCCTCGTGTTGAAGGGCGAGGAGGGCTTCCAAGTCATCTGAGGGTGTGGAAGGCGAAGTTGGTTTTGGGGCCTCAATAACTTGTCGAAGGGAACGATTCTCGGTCTGCATCTTTTCGAGGTCTGCTTCAAGTGACTGAAGCGCTTGTTCCAGTTGAGAAACCTGGGATTGAAGGTGATGAAATGCTTCGTCTTGTTTCAAAAGTGTTGCAATTTTTTGATTGAGTGCTTGCAGTCGTGTCAATTCCTCGGGCGTCCAGGCACGGTTGGAATAGGGTGTCAGTAAGACCACCAATCCGAATCGAGAGGTCGGGAATTCAATAGGGGTCGCGATCAGAGAGCCAGTGTGCTCTAGTCCAAGCGCGCTAGCCAGGGCTTGACCTTCTTCTCCCAAAGTATTTTCTTCCTCGAAAAGAAGGGACTTTTGATGACGAATTGCATTTAGGAGTTTCCGAAAGCGTAAAGTGCGGATATGGCTTGGCGCAATGGGCTCATCTCGAACCAGGTCGTAGCCAGCCTCTACTGTGAATGTTTCAATATCGGTTTTGTTCTGCTGCAAGATAAGGCAGAGGTCCGCTCGAAAAGTGTGAGCAATGGCCCGGGTCAAAGTTTGCAGGAGGTTAACTTTGCCGATCTCACCCGCCACATCACTCCAGGCAAAGATGGCTTGAATCAAGGGTGTGGTTGTGGGCTGGGTGGCAAGTGCGAAGGGCTCCGGGGTAACCGAGACGGGTATCGTGGTATTGAGACGTAAGACGTGTTGCACCATGGCTGGCAAAAGTGGATAGGCACATAACTGAGCCAGGCGCAGAGTAGCCGAGATGTTGGATTGTGGGGCATCGAGAGCATAGTGAAGCAATCCCCCTGCCAATATGAAGCCCATTATGCCGAAACCTTCCCCTGCAATAGGAGACGAACGGGTGAGCGCTATGACCAACGCCATGGAGGAAAACGCAATGATTATCACCGTCCAGAGTTGATCAAAAAGGGTTGCATTGTACCCAAGATCGATCCCGGTAGTCGGAGTGTAAAGGAGTTCAACCAGGAAGAGCAAAGGGATTAATAAAGTGAACACCAGGCTAAGGCGGTCAATGCGTGCGTTGGGGGCTGGAAAGAGCCAGAGCCGCCCCACCCAGAAAAGCGTGAGGCTCAAGACCATACGCTCTAGTGCCGGGATAAAGAATGAAGGAACCAGCAGATTTTGCCATGTCAGGCCTGCGCTAATGAACAGAAAGAGTTGCCCTGCCAGGGCTATGGTCAGTCCTAGGTAAAGGGTGCGCCGTATGGAGGGGGATGGATCAAGAGGCCAGAGTATGACATTCTGTAAGGCGAAGAGCACAGAGAAGGCAAGCACCAGATGGAAAAGCAGATTTCCTGGCGGTGATACGACTGAGGATAATAACTGTTCAATCGGTGTCATAGACTAATAGTTTTGGAAATGCTCTTTCAGGAGAGTAGGTAAGTAGTGAGGTGCAATAATTGTGCCTGAGAATCTCTATAATTTATTTTACTATGGGCTTCTCGGGTCATAGAGCCCACATATGGGCTGTAGGATGCGATTTTCGCGTTTGGGTCGGGTTGACAAATTCAGGGGGCTGACTTAAAATTTTGATCAGATCAGGAACCAAGCCGAAGTGGCGGAACTGGCAGACGCGCTACGTTCAGGGCGTAGTGGGCAATGCGCCCGTGAGGGTTCAAATCCCTCCTTCGGCACACGAAACAGCCCAACCCGAGAGGTGGGCTGTTTTGCCTTGTTATCCCCCACGCCTTGGAGTAAGATATAAACATGGAATCTTCTCCTTGGAAACCCCGCCAAATACTTTTTTTGGGTATTCTGATCCTTCTTTTTTTATTCTTGTTAGACTTGAATCAACGCTTAGTGCAATTGAATCGTTTGAGTCAAAAGCGTGATCAAATGCAAACCGAGGTTGCGGGTTTGCAACGTACGATCGATGCGCTTGGTACGCAAAAAGCCTATGCCACCTCGGAGAGCGCAGTTGAGGCGTATGCCCGTAACCAGGCGAATATGGTAAAGCCTGGTGAAAACCCGATCATTCTGGTACCAGTGCATACACCTCAACCCCCCTTGATGAGCACCCCAACCCCCGCTGTTGAACCCGTACAGCCCTGGCAAGTCTGGTGGGCACTGTTCTTCGGGCGTTAGCTGGATCGTTAGCTGGATTAGGCGGATTCTCTCTTTCGATATAAGACCAGAAGGGTTAGATCATCGGAGGCAGAGGCGAGCCCTCTAAACTCATCCAAAGCCGCCTTAATATACTCTGCAAGCGCGGTTGCACTTGTATGGGGGGCTTCCTTTATGACCCGAATAAGGTTTTCCTCACCAAAGGTATCCCCGGTTTCTGAGAACATTTCAGTCAACCCGTCGGTGTAAAGTAATAGAAAGTCGCCTGGGGCGAGGTAAGTGGTCTGATCCTGTAAGCGAATCTGGGGCACAATACCTAGTGCCATACCTTTTGAAGGTAAAGCCTCAATTTTCCCGTCGGCGCGAAAGATGAGAGGCCAGTTATGACCGGCGTTGGCATAGAGAATGCGTCCGTCATCGAGGTGGAGGATGGCGTAAATAGCGGTCACAAACAGTCCGTCCGGTGAGTCAAACACCAAAGAACGGTTGGCCCTTTGTAAGATGCGCGCAGGGGAAGGTTGCCCAGAGATTCCGAAAGCCCGAATCAAAGTCCGCGAGACAGTCATGTACAAGGCAGCGGGTACTCCTTTGTCTGAGACATCTCCAACCACAACGCCCCATCGGTTTTGTGGGAGTCGGATGATGTCATAAAAATCGCCGCCAACCTGACGGGCGGGTTCCCAGTAGACGCCAATTTCCCAATGAGGGTGTTCGGGGAAGCGGGTGGGTAGAAACGTCTTTTGAATCTGTCGGGCTACCTGAACTTCACGTTCCAACCGCTCTCGTTTGAGCATCTCACGGTTCAGGTGTTCGTTCTGAATGGCCAAGGCAATCTGTTGCGCAATTCCGGTAATAATTTCCAGGCGGCGTTCTTGGGAGGCGCTAGGATAGAGAGCATCGCGGACTAAAAGGGCTCCGTAGCGTTCCCCTTTGACGGAAAGAGGGATGCCTAAAAGGCGGTATGAGGCCTTGGTTTCCACTTCTTCATCGGTGACTAGAGAGTGGTGAGCCCATTCCGCGATTGGTAGATTGTCATGTTGAAGCGGGCATGTAATCAAGGTATCGTACTGGTGAATGAAATCTAATAAAGGGGCATGGCCGCAAGGATATGCTGTCCCCTCGAGGTCGGTTTGATGATGGTGATCCTGGTCAAAGGCCTTCACCAGACGGTATTCCTCTTTCTCGGCATCCCATAGGTAAATTGCGCACGCCTCTGCTCCTACCAGGATGGGGATAAGATGGACGGTGGTGTCTAACATGTCGTCCAGAGTGGTTTGACTCACAATGGCTTGGGCTACCTGTAGCAAGGCTGCGGTAACGTACGCCTCTTCCTGACGCGCGTCTAGCAGGCGGATGTTCTCCAGAGCCATGGCGGCTTGCTGGGCAATTCCCTGCAGAATAGCCAGGAGCTGGGGGTCAAAGCGGTAACCCGTGTGCGTATGCTCAGGGTGGTATCCAATCAACAATGCTCCGAGAATCTCATTGCGACTTATGAGGGGGAGCACCAGATAAGTGCCATCACTGGCACGTAAATCAATGTCCAGGAAGGATATCTCCTTAGCCGGGTCCTGGATAAAGACCGGCTCTCGGGTTTCTAACAAGCGTGCGACAGCCGGAATACGGCTATCAAAAGGCAGGTGGGGGGATAGGAGAGTGGGCAATCCATGCTCAGCCAGCATGAAAAAGGCCTGCCGGGCATCATCCCATATGAAAAAAGCACACTCCTTAATGCCGACCAGCAAAGGAATCAGGCGAGTTAAGGTTTCAGCCAGTTCTTCTACTGAACGAAGCGTCTGATTGGTTTCAGCAACCTGAAGTAAGATAGTAGAAATCCAGGCCTGCTCCTGGGCAGAGGCGAAGAGGCGATTGTTTTGAATTGCCACAGCAGCGTAACTGGCCAGCGTTGCTGCAATAAGAAGCGCCTCGCTGCCGTAGCGCCCCCCTGTGTGGTGCGCAAAAAGTAGCAAACCTAGTACCTGCCCCCCAGCCTTTAAGGGGGCAAGGATGGCAGAATAGTCGGCTGGGAAGCCAAGCGCTCGCCCTAGTGGGTCGTAGGGGTCAATGGGTTTTCGGATAGACGGTTCGGTTTGTTGCAGAGCGTGTTCGAGCCATTGGCGCGCTTCGTTCTCTTCGGCGGCAATCTGTTCAAGTCGTGTTGAAGCGATGCCGTGAACAGCGGCCAGGCGGAGGTTGGGAGGTTGCTTGGTTTCGGGCCGATACGGTTCTTCAAGAAGCCAGATAGCAGCGGCCTCGCAAGGCAAGTTGTGCTCGAGTTCGGCCAGGATACGTTCGAGCAAGTCTTCTAGATTGACGTTCTCGGAGATCAGCCCAGCGATATCGCGAAATGAATCGGCTACTTGCCGGCGCCAGGATTCGGTACGGTAGAGCATAGCATTGCGCATAGCAATGGCGATGCTGGCACCCAAGGCCTCAAGATAGGCTAAATCCTCAGGATCAAAGGCATTCGGATGATCCGACTGCAAATCAAGCACTCCCAGCACTTCGCCCCCATAGGCCAGAGGAATGGCCAATTCAGATCGAGTTGTTTCGGGCGGTAGGGGCGAGGGGCGATAGAGGGAGTCGGATTCTACATCGTTAGCCAGGTAAACCTTGCCCTCACGCGCAACCCAGGGGATAATGCCGGTGGGGTCATCCAGATCATAGCTAATTTGATGCTCCTCAAAGGCTTTGCTGCGGGCACCACTGCCGGCTTCGTAAAAAATTTTCCGCCGTCCTTGGTGAACACTGAATAAGTGCACATATGGGTAACCGAACCAACGCTGAATGGCCTTGACTACTTCATCTAAAAGACGATCCAAATCTAAAATGGAGGTTAGCGTATGGTTGATCTCGAGTAATGCAGAAATGCGATCAGCACGATGGGTTAGGATTTGATAGAGCTTAATGCTTTCAAAGGCTATTGCAATAGCGTCGGCCAGCGAGCGGAACAGGATCAAGTCGTACTCGTGAAAGGCATTTGGGCGTTCACTTTGTAAGTCTAAGACCCCTAAGAGACGTTCGCCATGTTTAATGGGAAAAGCGGCTTCTGAAAGGGTTTCGGGCAATACTGAGCTAAAGCGATAGCGTGGCTCCTGCTGGACATTGCGGGCGATGATTTCTTGACCGCTTTGGGCGACACTACCAATGATGCCCTGCCCCAAATGGATGGCATCAAAATCTTGGTGATAAGCCGGGGTGCTCTTTCCGGCACCGGCACAGAAGCGTAGCACGCCATCGGTCTCGTCCATCTCAAAAAGGCCCACATAGTAAAAATCGAAGGTTTCCTGAATCTGGAGAGCGATTTGATGGCAAAGCGCACGTACATCTGTGAAGCGTGTGATTTGTGAGGTAATCGTACGTACCAACGTTAGTTGTTCAGTGCGCCAGATTTTAATGCGCTCTTGTCGGAAGGCTTGAAGAGCCAAAACTAAATGGTAAGCTAGAGTTTCAAGGAAACGGATTTCCTGGTGACTCAGCGCGGGGCCCCGAGGACGGCTGATCACGAGGACCCCCAGCAACAGATCCCGTAAGATAAGGGGAAAAGCAACGGTGGGTGAGGGGGCAGAAGGATTTATGAGGGGGGTATCTGGATCAGAGAGAATCGTGCGCTGTTGGGCACAGCGTTTGGCGAGGGCGGGGCCAATCGGGTCACTGAGAAGTGGAACTTCGGGTTCTCCCGGTAGTGGGTATTGAGGCTCAGAGAACCAAAGCGAGGCCTTAACATCCAACCACTCCCGAAGGCGCTGTTCAATAAGCACCATTTGGGAGCGGGTATCGGGAAGTCCCAGAAGATGTTCCCCAAGGCGAAAAACCTCATCAAAGCTTGGGAGAATCTTGGGTTCAACCATGGAAGGGCATGCATTCCTATTTCTTGCGTTTTATCATAGTTAGTGTGTTGGTGCCTTCGCTGAAGTCGAAGTGAACTTCGTCCATCCATTGGTAAATGAAATAAAGTCCCAATCCATGGTTACGGCGCTTCTTAAGGGGAGCATCTCGCCGAGGGGGACGGACTTTCTTGGGGTCAAAGGGTTTACCGTGGTCACGCAGCCTGATGATCAGCGAGTTGGCCTCAATCATGTATTCTAATTCAATCTCACCTCGCCCTTCCCCGCCGTAAGCATGCTCAATGATATTACTGCAGGCTTCATCAACGGCCATTTCAACCGTGTAAGCGTCTAGAGAACTAAGTCCCAGTTCCTGCGTGGCTTGGCGGACTAAAGCGGCAATTTGGGCCAGGCTTTCATATCGCCCTGGAAATGTAAACTTAGGCATTAGTGCATCAACATGCGGTTCAAACATTCGCCACGGCTGAGACCACGTCGGGATAAAGCTTGAACAACGTGGTAAAGCCCGCAAGATCAAGAGCAGCCTTGATATTCTCGGGAACGTTGGCCAACACGACTTCTCCGCGATTGTAACGGCGGCAGATCTTCTGGGTGCTGATCAGCGCTCTTAGCCCTGCGCTTGAGATGAATTGCAGATCTTCCATGTCGAGCACAATGCGGTAACGCCCCGAATTGGTGATTTGCTTAAGTTTCTCCTCAAAATCGGGTGCACTAGCGCTGTCTAATCGCCCTTTCACCTTAATGAGATCGCAACGCTTATAGGCGGTATGTTCGATTTCCATGATTGAAAGCCTCCACATAATACATATCTAGGTGAGTTGCTTCAAAAGATTATATCATGAGCCATTTGATGCTAGGGTGACTGTGCGACACCAAGGAAAAGGGGACAAATTGTACCTGCGTATTTTTTGGTAGAATTACTTTAGCACTTGACAGCGATAAGGTAATTTGCTTTGGCCTGTAAATAGGCAACTGACTCTTTATGTAGAGAAAAGGACACAACCATGGCTGGAAAGCAATCTCCCCAAAACGTTATCGAGGCATATCGCCGGCGTCAGCAGATGATGCCTTTTATCATTTGGGGGTTGGCTATCGTGCTGGTCGTTGTTGGGGTGATCATTCTGATTGTCTCGTTAACGGGACCTAACCGCAGCGGTCTGCTGGCCCTTTTTGCTTCACCGACCCCTTCTGCCACAGCAACCTTAACGCCAACTCCTACTCAGCCCACTCCTACGCCCTCCAACACTCCAACCATTACCGAAACGCCGCTTCCCACTGAGACCCCTACGCCCAGCGCCCCGTTCGAATACACGGTGCAAGAGAGAGATACGTGTTACGATTTGGCAATCAAGTACAACGTTGATTTGCTGGTTCTTTTGGCGATCAATAACTTTCCTTTAGATCAGTGCCCGATTCGGGTGGGGGACAAGATTCTGATTCCAGTCCCCGGTCAGACCCTTCCTACAGCAACACCCTTGCCAACTAATCTGCCGCGGGGTACTCGTATTGAGTATTATGTGGTTGCCAATGACACGCTCGATCTGATTGCCGCGCGATTCAACAGCACGGTGGACGCTATCATGCGGGAGAACAAGATTGAGGATAAGAACAAGATATTTGTGGGGCAAAAGCTCATAATTCCAGTCAACATTGTAACCCCGACACCCACCCGTGCCCCTACCAGCACACCCGCGGGAACCATATTCCCTACCCTTACTCCAACGGTTACTCCCAGTCCATGACCTTATTGGAATAGGTGGGGCATTTTCTGGGCTAAGAGCCGGGAATATGAGCCTCCTGTTTTCCTGTAGAGGGGCAGGATGGATCGTGAAAATTGATATAGTGCATGTATTGATTTGACCTGACAGGGTGTTCCCAAAAGGGCTAATATGATCTTCTTCAACCGTCGAGATAGGGTGGTTCTGGCTGTTTCATTAATAATAACCGGGGGAGTGGTCTGGTTTTTGGCAGGTGTATCTCGCTCCGAGGCGATGCCACAACTTCGCTCAGTCGCAGGGGGAGAAATCGGGCAAAGGGGACCCATCGTATTGGAATTTCCCGGCAAAGTTAGTGAACCAAGTGTGGAATCAGCCTGGCATTTGGAGCCCGCCACTCAGGGGTATTTCGAATGGCGGGAAAGGCAGCTATGGTTCTGGCCAGTTACCAGTTTTGAACCCGGCCAAACCTATTCTCTGGAATTGAGAGCGGGGTGGAGTTACGCAGATGGTATCCGCGTTACTCAGGCGTTGCGGTTTACATTCAGGGTGCGGGAGCCGCTTCTTCTCTATTTGGGAAATCCAAACGAATCCCCCGAGGTTTCTAGCGTTACCCTGGATGGACAAGTAACCCAACGCCTGACCAACACCTCTGGACGGGTGGTGGAATTTGCTGCCTCACCTGATGGGGAGTCTATTGTGTTTAGCGTTCGTAATGATCAGGGAGGTATTGATCTAGGGGTAGTTAATCGCCAGGGCCAAAACCAGCGTATCCTGGTGGCTTGTGGTCAGGATCGCTGCCATGAGCCGGCCTGGACACCGGACGGTAAGTGGATCACCTTTGTGCGTTTTGGAGCTGACCAAAAAGGGCAACAAAGTTCCGCGCTATGGGGTTACGATTTTGCTAAAGGGCGGGCGATCCAATTGGTAAGTGCGCCGGGTTTAGTCCCAACCCTGCCCACTTGGTCGCCTGACGGGAACTACTTGGCAATTTATGATAAGGGAGCCCTGGGGATTCGCGTCATTGGCAGAGAGGATCGGACAGTTGCCGTGATCCCGACTAATGTTAGCCAATCACCACACTGGTTGTGGGACAGTCAACGCCTGTTTTTTGTGATAGAGCAGGGGGATACCCTTTTGCCATATCGTTCGGCTTATCTGGCTGATCTGACGATACAGACCACGCGTCACCTTTTTTCTGCAACTCAAGAGATCTGGGATGTGAGCACGCCTGCCGAATCCCCTGATGGTCAATGGGTCGTTGTCGGCAAACGGGTTCTCAATGGTCCGGTGGGTAAACAACTTTGGCTGATACCGATGGAATCCCTAGATACCGGGGAGGGTGCTATTCCTATTACCACAGAGGCGATTTTCAGCACGGCCGCTTACCGGTGGGAGCCGGCCGGGCGTGGATTGGCATATCAGCGTTATGATCTCACTTCCTCGGATGCGGTTCCCCAGATCGTGATCTGGTGGCGTGATAGGCTGCAGAACCAAGTAGTGGCGGTTGATGGAGCCTTTCCGGAATGGCTACCCTGAGGTGGAATTTGCAGTAATGGACTGACCGCGTTCTGGAGATTGGACGAAGAAGTGAAGTACTGCCAAGGCAATTAGACCGAGACACGTAGACGCTGCAAATGTGGCCGGATAGCCCCACTGATCGGCCAACCATCCGCCTACCAAAGGAGATAAAGCTGCTGCTGGGGCAATTAGTGTGTTGGCTAAGCCCACGTAGGTAGGACGCTGAGACTCCTGCCCAAACTCTAGGGTGATGGCTAGACCGATGGCCCAAAAAACGGTGTTGGCAATGCCGGTTAGGATCATAACTAGGTAAAACCAGCTCAGGGCAGGGGCAAACCATGCCAGTAGTGCGCTCAAAACGACCGCAAGGGCGCCCAGCTCAAGCACTGGTTGACGTTTCCAACGGTCTGCCAGCCAGCCCAAGAGGGGATTGGCAATCACCTGGGTAATGAACAGGACGCTAGTCATGATACCGGCTTCGAATTTGCCCATTCCGCGCTCCTGGACCGCATATACCATATAGAAGGCAAATGCCATCATGGAGAACTGAAAAAGAATTCTTCCAACCAAGTACCAAGTGAAAGATTTATCGCAAGTAAGAATTTTGCGTACCTCTGCCCAGAAGGCTTTTGTATCTCTTGGATTGGTCTCAACGTAATGTTCGGGTTCGCGAGTCAGGCTGATGAAGAAATAAGAGAGCCCCATCATCAGCGAGGCCAAAAGGAAGCATAGGGCAAAATTGCCCGGAAAAACCAGGCGTTCCAGAATCAAGCCAGCCAAAGCCGCCCCGGCACTGCCTAACAAATTTGCCGCTGCTGATTGCAATCCAAAAAAGGTGGCGCGGTACTCGGAGGGAATGATCTTTCCGATCATGTTCTGCCACGCGTTAGCGGTCAGGCCTCCTCCCAAGCCCTGCCAGGTTAGCAAAAAGAAAGAGAGCCAGAGGGTAGTAGTTTTTCCCAGCGTGGGGCTAAGCCAAGCGACCAGGCTGAGAAATACAAAAGGAATACGCTCATGGATGGTCATGAAAAGCACCCATGGTTTGAAGCGGTTCAGTGCTTGGACTCTTTGGGCAGTAAAGAGTTGAGGTAGTTGCCACCCCACAACATGAATGGCGGGGACTAGGCCAACCAATACTGCTGAGTCGCTCATAGTGGCAATGAAGAGGGGGAGAACTGTGGAAAGAGAGGCAAAGCCAAAAGCAAAGCCAAAAAAGCCCCCGTCCAGCAAGTTGACCCAAAAATTAAAGCGAAAATGCCTTCGGATTTCAGCGTCCATGGTCACTCATTTAAGGTTATACACCAAAAACCCCGGCGTTTCTCCCGGGGTCTTGGATGGGAAGGTTTATTTACTTGGGAGTTTCCCGGAGCGGCTCAGAATTCTTCTTCGTCATCCAGCCACTCTTCTTCCTCTTCTTCTTCCAACTCTTCCAGATCCTCCCATTCTTCGAGTTCTTCCTCCTCTTCCCATTCCTCCTCAGCCGGGGTTTCGGCGGTGGGAGAGTAAGTCAGGCATCCTGAGTCGGGGTCAAGTTCAATGAGCGCTGCGCTACAATACCCTTCATCCAGGAATGCACAATCAATGTAATGGCAACGAATTTTGGGCATGTATTTTTCCTCCTCTTTGATGTTGCCCTCATGCCTTTGCCAGTCGAACGATGGCAATTACGAATAAAAGCCCCATGACAATCGCCGAAAGCAGGCAGAACGGGCAAATCGCTTTTATAATCGCAAATTCCAGGTAAGTCAAGTAGGCTGAATAACCTGTCCCGGCTAAGGTTACGCCAAAAAGGATCAAACTCGTGTTTTCCTGCCAGTGGGGCATTCGTTGCTCAACGAAAAGCAGTCCCAGGATGGTCAGATAAGCCAATGCCCCTAGCAAGGCAATGGGTATACCCATGATTTCGGAATAGCGGCTGTTATTGACAATATCACAGTTACCGAAACCAGGCAGGCAGAGAGCTTCAGTGTGGCTAATCTTAATCCAGGTTAGATAGAGCGAGTCTATCAAGCCGATCAGGCCAAGGATGAGGATGGATAGCCGTAAGCGTTTCAAGAGTGCCTCATTGTCCGAGGAAGTTTTCTAAGGGCCATATCTCTACCTCGCTTCCTGCGGCGATGGATTTTACCCCCGCGGGGACAATCAGTATGGCATTTGCTTGAACCAGCCCATAGAGATTTCCAGATCCCTGATGTCCAGCCAGACGCACTAAGCGTTCCCCCCTTTCATGGCGCACAATGGCCCGTAAATAGCTCTTGCGTCCATCCGACTCAACAGCGTGCTCAAGAGTGGCCTTGAGCACCGGCACTGGCGCGGATGGAAGACCTGCCATGCGATAAATGGCCGGGCGGACAAACACCAGAAACCCCACAAAGGCAGAGACAGGATTACCTGGTAAGCTCAAGACAGGTACTCCGCGGTACTTTCCAAAAAGGAGTGGTTTCCCCGGTCGTATGTTAACACGCCAAAGGTGCACCTCTCCTTCCCGTTCCATGAGCCCTCGTACGTGATCGTAAGTCCCTACGCTAACACCCCCCGAAGAAAGGAGCAGATTGGCTCTCTTTTCCACTGCTGTATTCAGCACAATATGGACGGCGTCTAGTGTATCGGCTACTATGCCCAGATCCACCGCTTCGCCTCCGGTTTGCTCAATTAGAACCCTTAACATGAGGCGGTTAGAATCGTAGATTTTGCCTGGAGTTAGCGGAGAGCCAGGAGGAAGGAGTTCGTCCCCTGAAGAAAACAGAGCAATCCGCGGCCGGCCATGCACCTCAACCTTGGACATCCCTAAAGCGGCCAGCAATCCAAGATCCTGAGGGCGTAAACGATGACCAGCAGCAAAAACGAGCTGACCTTGAGTAAGATCTTGGCCCTTGGGACGTATGTTGTCGCCTGGTCTTACCGGGGTGAAGATGCGAACGATGGATGGGGGTTGATGAGCAACCTTTTGGAAAGAAAGGTTGGTATGTTCCACCGGCACAACGGCGTCAGCGCCATCGGGCAAGGGTGCACCGGTCATAATCTGGGCGGCGCATCCTGCCGAAAGGGGGATGTGGGGGAAAACGCCAGCCGGTATATCGGCAATGACGGTTAATTCGACGGGGTGTTCGGGTGAAGCCGTACTCACATCCGCGGCCCTAACTGCAAAACCATCCACACTGCTGTTGGCAAAGGGAGGCAAATCGAGGGGCGCCACAATGGGCCTGGCTAGCACCCGCCCTAGCGCTTGGTCAAGGGGGATTGTTTCAGGAGGAAGTGGCTTAAGTTGATCAAGGATGCGTTCGATAACTTCTTCCACCGATAACAAAACTGCCACGGCGATTTACCTCCGCTGAGGGGCTACTCGATCAAACGTCGGGCTTCCATAATATTTGGCAGATTTTCGATGCGGTTAAGTACCCGGCTGAGGTGTACGATATCCTTGATCTCAATAATGGCTCGAATCGAGGCCAAGTTATGGGTAACACGCGTGCTGAGGTTGAGCACGTTGGCTTTTTCGTCCCCAAAGATTTTGGAGATGTCGCTTAACAGGCCCTGACGATCATAGGCCTTGATTTCGATGGTTACTGGGTAAGTGCGCTGGGTTTCACCCCAGGTAACTTTTACGATTCGTTCTCTTTCTTGAATGCGCAAGAAATTCGGACAGTCGCGGCGGTGAATGGTTACACCACGCCCACGCGTAATATAACCCATAATTTCGTCCCCAGGCAAGGGCTTGCAGCAACGCGCAAAATTGATTAGCAAGCCCTTGACTCCCAACACCGAAATTTCGGCGCCACCTTCTGGGGGTTTGGGCTCGCGGGTGGGCGCCTGGACCAGCAGAGGATCCTTCTTGGGTGAGATATCACTAATGCGGTTAATCACTCGCCCTAAGGGAATGTCTCCGCATCCGATGGCTACGTAAAGGTCATCGGCGCTGCGAAATTCAAAGGATTGTGCCAGCTTCTCCACATCCACATCTTTGATGCCCAGGCGAGTGAGCTCTTTTTCGAGCATTGCCCGACCTTGGTGGATATTTTGCTCGCGATCCTGGTGTTTGAACCAGGCGCGGATCTTTGAAATGGCACGCTGGGTCTTGACTAAGCCTAACGCAGGGTTGAGCCAATCGCGACTGGGGCCTCCCTGTTTGGCAGTCAAAATCTCGACTTGATCCCCTGTCTTGAGTGTGTAATCAAGCGAAACCAATTTGCCGTTGACTTTGGCGCCCCGGCAACGATGGCCGATTTCAGTGTGAATGTAGTAAGCAAAATCGATCGGTGTAGAACCAGCCGGCAGATCCACGATATCCCCACGTGGGGTGAAAACGTACACTCGATCCTGAAAAATATCACTTTTTAGCCCATCTACAAACTCTTGGGCATCCATGACCTCTTGGCGCCATTCACTAAGTGTTTTGCGCAACCAGTTGATTCGTTGTTCATAAAGTTCATCGCGTGGGCTGCGTTCCTTGTAGCGCCAGTGAGCGGCAATACCATATTCTGCGTTTTGGTGCATTTCGTAGGTGCGAATTTGAACTTCAAGCGGCTTACCATCATCATAAATGACGGCCGTATGAAGGGATTGATAGAAGTTATCCTTAGGGGCTGCAATGTAATCATCAAATTCCTGAGGGATGGGACGCCAATGCCCATGAATGACGCCGAGAGCAGCGTAGCAGGTGGCCTTATCTTCAACCAGCAGACGAACACCCCGAAGATCACGTACCATATCAAAAGTTTTACCGCGATCTACCATTTTGCGGTAAATGGAATAGATGTGTTTGGGACGCCCGGTGACCTCGGCTTTAATTCCGTTTTCTTCCAGCACTTTTTTTAGGCGGGCGATGATTTGCTGGATCTCGCGCTCACGGTCTTCGCGTCGTTCCGCCAGTTTTTCGGCGATTTCGCGGTACTTTTCAGGATTGACGTAGCGGAACGCCAGGTCTTCCAGTTCCCACTTGATTTGCCAAATTCCCAGACGGTTGGCCAGCGGCGCAAAGATATCCAGCGTCTGCTGGGCAATGCGCCGACGTTCTTCCTCTGGAAGATACCCCAGGGTGCGCATGTTATGCAACCGGTCGGCTAACTTAATCAGGACGATGCGAATATCATCTCCCATCGCTAGGAAGACTTTTCGCAGCGTCTCGTTTGTCAAATCGGTGCGCCTGGAGCGGGGGTAGGTGCTGATTTCTGCGGAACTTTCACCTTCACGGGTGGGCTTTTCATCTGCCGAGATGCGGGGCAGATTAGATAGTTTAGTCACTCCGTCCACCAGATGAGCGACTTCATCGCCAAACTCTCTTCGTAGGTCATCTAGGGTTACATGGGTGTCCTCAACGGTATCATGAAGTAAAGCGGCCATTATCATGACTGGCGGTACCTGAAGCTCGGCCAGAATGGCAGCGACCTCTACGCAGTGCGTGATATATGGCTCACCTGAAGCACGTTTTTGACCACGGTGGGCTTCTTCTGCGAAGCGATACGCCCGCAGGATGAGTTCACGTTCTACCAACGTGTAACTCTGTGGCAGGCGTTCCATAAGCGATTCAATTTTCATGTCCAACTCGTCCGCGCCAATAGTTCGGCCAATCATACCTTTAAGCGCCTGTTTCTGATAAAGTGGATACCTGCGAAATGCCGTCTGATCTGGGTGATAGTATACTCCCTCTACGTAGCGAAAAGCAAGAGCGTAAAAACCTCGGGTCATTATATGTCACAGGATGTTCAGACTGGATCAGTTTGTTCTATAGTGAGGCCGGCACTCTTATGTTAAAATCAGCATCGTTATGCATCTTATTTTCGCTGCAATAATTCGGAGGGATTCATGAAGCGGATTGCAGTTCTGACAAGTGGGGGGGATGCTCCCGGGATGAATGCGGCCATCCGGGCAGTGGTACGCACCAGCATTTATCGTGGGTGGGAAGTGTATGGGGTCCAACTGGGCTACCAAGGCCTCATTGACGGCAAAGTCGTTCCCCTTTCAGCCCGAGATGTGGGGGGCATTATTCAGCGGGGTGGGACAATTCTAGGCAGTGCCCGGTCCTTGGAATTCAAGACCAAGGCTGGCCAACTTAAGGCGATTCGCACACTCAATCAGCATGGGATTGATGCCCTGGTAGTGATCGGTGGAAACGGTTCCCAAACTGGTTCCTATGCTCTTCATAGCCTGGGGTTTCCAGTGGTGGGTGTGGCTTCCACCATTGATAATGATCTTTACGGTTCGGATATCACAATTGGCGTGGATACTGCTCTGAACATTGCTTTGGAGGCCATTGATCGGCTCAAGACCACGGCTTCTTCCCATCAGCGGGCTTTCTTAGTTGAAGTTATGGGACGTGATTGTGGTTATCTGGCGCTTATGTCCGCCATTGCAGGGGGGGCAGAGGCTGTCGTGATCCCTGAAGTGGAGGTAGACCCGGAGGAAATTGCTCAGCGGTTAATCCGTGCGTATGAACGGGGCAAAGCTCACGCGCTCGTGGTCGTTGCAGAAGGTGCCCGCTATAATGCCGAGGGGCTGGCCGAATATTTCAAACAACATCACGAACGGTTGGGGTTTGACTTAAGAGTCACGATCCTGGGGCATGTGCAGCGCGGGGGAAACCCCAGCGCTTATGATCGCATTTTGGCCAGTCGGCTAGGTGCGGGCGCCACTGAGACGATTGAACGGGGTGAGACAGGCGTACTAGTTGGGCTGGTCCAGGGGGAAGTGACCACAACGCCATTGGAACAGGTTGTCAATACCAAGAAGCCTCTGGATTTGCGGCTATTCGAACTGGCGAAGGTGTTGGATTAACGATACGGGCGCCGATTCAGGCGCCCGTTCTTATTATGACGATGGGGTGGGGATGTGATGAGGGCGGACATTTTGACGCAAATAGGCTTCAATGAAGCCATCAATTTCCCCATCTAGGACCGCTTGAGTATTGCCCACTTCGTAATTGGTACGGTGGTCTTTGACCATTTGGTAGGGATGCAAGACGTAAGAGCGGATCTGATTGCCCCATTCGGCCTTTTTGTATTCGCCACGTAATTCAGCCAGTTTACGTTCCTGCTCTTCTTGCTTGAGGGCAGCCAGCCGAGCGCGAAGTACCCGCATCGCGTTTTCACGATTCTGCAATTGGGAGCGCTCATTTTGGCAACTTACAACAATTCCAGTCGGCAGGTGGGTGATCCGCACCGCTGTGGCATTTTTCTGGACGTTCTGTCCACCCGCACTGGACGAACGATAGATGTCAATGCGCAAATCATTGGGGTTGATGACGACATCCTCGCTATCTGAGGCAATTTCGGGAAGCACTTCTACCTGAGCAAATGAGGTATGACGGCGATGTGCAGCATCGAAGGGCGAGAGGCGTACTAGGCGATGGACACCTTTTTCGGCTTTCAGGTAGCCGTAGGCATTCCTTCCACTGATTGCCATGGTCACGCTCTTAATGCCGGCCTCTTCGCCTTCAGAGTAGTCAAGGATCTCTACGTCGTACCCGTGACGTTCAGCCCAGCGCAGGTACATGCGTTGAAGCATGGCGGCCCAATCCTGGGCATCAACCCCTCCGGCGCCCGCATGGATCGCCAGAATAGCATTGCCGCGGTCATAGGGCCCTGAAAGGAGAGTATTCAATTCACGCTGCTCAAGGTCTCGTTCCAGATCTTCAACCTCTTGTTCAATTTCGGGACGCAGCGATTCATCCTCTAATTGAGCCAGATCGAGCAGGTCCTGGACGCGTGCGCTTAGCCGGTCCCATGATTCGATCTCCTCTTTGACTTCAGTCAATTGTTTCATCGTGCGTTGAGCGCGAGTTAGATCATCCCATAGGGTAGGATCCTCGCTGATTTTTTGTAGGTTTTCTAGATCAACTCGTTTCTTGTCCAGGTCAAAGATGCACCTGCAGGTCATGGATTCGACGCTTGATTTCTTCTAATCGTTCAATCAAATCCTGCATGTTCGCCTCCTATAGTTAACCTTCTAGAATACCTTGAACAAATGCTTCGGGGTCAAATCTGTCGAGATCTTCGGGTTTCTCGCCCAGACCCACAAAAAGTATTGGGATACCAAGCGTGCGTTGGATAGCGAAGGCCATACCACCGCGAGCAGAAGAATCCAGCTTAGCGAGGATAATCCCGTTAACGCTGACTGCATCCTTAAAGGCACGAGCCTGTTGAAGGGCATTTTGCCCGGTGGTCGCATCAAGCACCAGCCAAACGGCGTGGGGAGCGCCGGGGAGGGCTTTGCCAACCACGCGATACACCTTCTTAAGTTCTTCCATAAGGTTGTAGCGGGTGTGCAATCGCCCCGCGGTATCTATCAGAACAATATCCACTTTGCGCGCAAGGGCGGCCTGGATACCGTCATAAGCCACTGCCCCGGGGTCTGCATTAGGTTGACCCGCTACGATGGGAAGTTCCAAGCGCTCTGCCCACACCTGAAGTTGGTCAATTGCCGCTGCCCGGAAAGTATCTGCGGCCACCAAAAGGACCTTTTTGTTGTGTTGTTTGAACCAGCGGGCCAGTTTGGCGATGGTTGTGGTTTTCCCAGAACCGTTGACCCCAACGATGAGAATGACTGCAGGTTGATATGAATCAAGATTTATGGGCGGGGGTTCGTCCAAGCGTTTGAGTAATTCCTCTTTCAAAGCCTGCTGCAGTTCACTCGTTCGGGTTAGCCCTTGCTGGTGTACACGCTGGCGTAAGGCTACTATAATCTCCTGGCTAGTTTCCACTCCCATATCCGCCTGCAGGAGTAGGGCTTCCAGGTCGTCCCATGTGTTGGCATCAATTTCACTAACGCCTAAAAGAACGGCTAGGCGACCAAATGTGGCCCTACGGGTGCGTTCCAGTCCTTGTTTCCATTTATTTATAAAGTCAACCATAGCGCGTAGATTATATCATTACTGAGATAGGGAATTATGCAAGGTAGCAAGTTGCCCGCAGCCCGCTTGTATGTCTATCCCTCGTCGGATGCGCACGGTGCAAGGAATACCGTGGCGCTCCAGTTCGGCTTTGAACGCATTGGCGCGTTCACGTGTGCTCCCCGTGCCAGAATAACGCCGTGTGGGGTTGAGGGGGATCACATTCACGTGACAGAGGAGGCCCTTGAGCAGCGCTGCCAGTTCACGAGCCGTTTCTACCGAATCGTTCACGTCTTGGATCAGTGCCCACTCAAATGTGATGCGGCGTCCGGTCTGGGCAACATAATCTCGACACGCTGCCAACACCTCCTGAATGGGATATTTGCGGTTGATGGGAAGCAGGCTATTGCGCACTTCATCTCGCGTAGCATGCAGACTGATAGCAAGATTGACCTGGCGTTTCTCAGTTGCGAAGCGTCGGATGGCTGGCACCAGTCCAACTGTTGAGATGGTAAAACGCCTGGCCCCAAGATTCATGCCCAGGGGGTGGTTGAGGTTGTCAATGGCTTTCATGGTAGCCTCGTAATTGTGGAAAGGTTCCCCCATGCCCATGATTACAATATTAGTCACCTCTTCGCCTTCCTGGCGCAACAGGCGGGCATAATATAACACCTGCTCTGTGATTTCGCCGGGAGAGAGGTGACGCTTGAAGCCCATTTGTCCGGTGGCGCAGAAGACACACCCCATGGCACAACCGACTTGCGTGGAGATACAAAGGGTGTTGCGACGTTCATAGCGCATGAGAACCGCTTCGATAGCCAAGCCATCGGGCAACTGAAAAAGGGTCTTGGTCGTATTACCATCGCTTGAGTGCAATGAGGTTACCGGTATAAGGTGGCTGAACGTGAATTCCTCCTCGAGCCTCTGGCGCAGGGCTTTAGGCAAAGGGCTAAACTGGGAGGAAGCGTTCCACAATTGTTGATACAAGCCCCGCCAGATTTGTTCGGCACGATAGGTCGGTTCACCCCATGCCTGGACAATTTTCTCTAATTCAGGCAATGAGAGATCGAGGATAAACACTTTTTGAGGAGAAGTTATTGTTTGTGTCATCACTCTTTTTCTAGCCCAATTAGATGTGCCAACGTAGGGGCGATCAGGTCAGGCGGGGGTGACCAATGCTCAGCTTCTTCAGCAGTGCTGACTCCACTCAAAACCAGGGCGGTGCGCATTCCTGCTTGTTGACCACCGAGTATGTCGGTATCCAGGCGATCACCCACTACTAAGGTTTCGGCTGGAGTGGCATTAAGCCGTTCCAACGCCACACGAAAGAGGGTGGGGAAAGGTTTCCCCACAATAACTGGTTTGACATCACTGGCGGCTTCAAGCGCAGCCAGCACAGTGCCGGCACCAGGAATCAATCCTTCCGGGCTGGGGTAAGTGCGATCAGGGTTAGTACCAATAAAAGGCACGCCTTGCCGAATCAGCAGTGTGGCTTTGCGCAATTTGTTATAAGTGAGTTGCCGGTCCAGACCGGCCACAACCGCAATGACCTGACCATCCTCAACTGGATAGAACCCATACTGGGCCAAGGCGTGGCGCAGACCCTCTTCACCTACCAAAAAAACGGGTCCTCCCCGAGGAAATTGCTGGTGGAGAAAATATGCCGTGGCCTCGGCTGAGGTGACAACCATTTCTGCGGTAAAAGCAACTCCAAAACCCATGAGCTTTTGGCAATACTGCTCGGCGGTGCGCGTGGCGTTGTTAGTGGCTAAAGCCACTCGTAGCCCCTGAGCCTTGAGGGTCTCGAAAATACGTGGCAGATCGCCAATTGGCTGATTGCCTCGCCAGAGGACGCCATCCATGTCGAGGATCAAGGCTTGCACAGGGGGATGAAGTGTTTTAATCATAGGTGTTCTCCGACAGAGCAAGCCGGACAGCAACAGCTATCCGGCTCGCGAGGTGACATCATCGAGAAAGAGAAACCGCGGTGGTGTTGCCTATCCTTATTTTTCGGGGGGGGTCAACACCTGATCCACAATCCCATATTCCACTGCTTGGTAGGCATCGAGATAGAAATCCCGCTCTGTATCACGCTCAATGACTTCGAGGGGCTGGCCGGTGCACTCTGCCAGAATCTGATTGAGCTGCGATTTGAGGCGTAGAATCTCGCGAGCCTGGATTTCAATGTCGGAAGCTTGGCCCTGCGCACCACCTAGAGGCTGGTGCATGTGGATAGTGGCATGCGGTAGTGCATAGCGTTGCCCCTTGGTACCTGCAGCCAGCAACACGGTGCCGAAAGAAGCCGTGACACCAACCGCCACGGTGCTGATCTTGTTGGGGATCATCTTCATAGTGTCATAAATGGCCAAACCGGCGTAAATTTGCCCTCCTGGAGAATTGATGTACATCTGAATGCCCTTTTCGGGATCTTCGCGGCTCAGGTAGAGTAATTGGGCAACAATCAGGTTGGCTACCTGATCGTCAATAGGCGTACCGACGAAGATGATTCGCTCTTTGAGCAGAAGCGAATAAATATCGTAAGCACGTTCACCCCGGGCCGAAGATTCAATCACCATTGGGATGATGAGGTCAAAATTGTTCAAACTCATAAGGCTCCCTACTCTTTCTTCTTCAAGATTCTGACTTTTTCGTATCTACATTAGATTCTACCCTATCTGCTTCTAGTTTGGCAGTCTCTGTAACAGCCTCGGCCTGGGGAATGGGCGGGTTGTTTGTTGGAGTTTCACCAGTGGATTCAGACATGGACGTGTTCTCATCAGAGACCCGAACGTCCATCTTCTCAATCTGCCCACTGGCAATGGCTTTGAGGCGCTCAATCAACTCGCTGACCAGTTCATTGCTGAGGCGGCGCTCTAATTCCACAGAAACACGATTGCCCAACCGTTTTTGCTCGCGTTTGGGAAGACGCGAGATGTCTCCAACCAGGCTTTCAACGGCCCGCTGGTAGGCTTCTTGGGATAGCTGAATATTCTCCTGTTGAATGAGTTTATCCACCAGGAGGCGGCGTTCTAATGCTTGAATTGCAGCGGGGCGGATGGTTTCGTTGATGAAAGTCTGGGGATCCTTGTTTGTGATGCGCAGATAAGATTCGAGATTAAGTCCGTAATTGCGGAGTTCCGCTTCCCAACGCGTGAGTTGGCGTGAGATTTCTTCTTCGACGAGTTGTGGGGGGTACTTGAGAGTGGCTTGTTCACGGATGCGATTCAGCATTTTTTCAGCCAGTTCACTATCGGCCTCAGCCCGATGGCTGGCCTCCAGAGACGTGCGCACACGTTTGCGAAGATCATCCACAGAGTTTAACTCTGGAAACACCGATTGGACAAATTCATCTGTGAGTTCGGGAACACTTAACTGTTTGACGCTTTGCACTACAACTCGGTACACGACCTTTTTGCCTCGCAGGTTCTCCTGCTCCCAGTCTTGTGGAAACTCATGGACAAAGGAGGTTTCCTGCTCTGCGGTTAGGCCAACCAAATGGGCTGAGAAACCTGGGAAAGGGCGTTCCGTTTCGGGCTTCCTTCCAATAAGGTACTCTGCTGCTTCAGGTTCAGAAAAGTTCGAGGGTGTTTCTTCACCTTCCAGGACAGCCCACTGGTATTTAACGTATACGACATCCCCGTCTTGGGCTGGTCGATCCACCGGCTCTGCCACTGCGTTAGCAAGCAGAATATTTTGAATGTATTCCTCTACCTCTTCCTCAGAAACTACCGCTGTTTCGGATTCGACGCGGATCTTATGATAATCGCCCAATTCTACAACGGGCTCTAATGGCACCACAAAAGCCAGGCGCAGGGGTTCGCGGCTTAGAATATTTTCCAAGCGCCCCGGCGCACCTGGGTTGACTTCGGCGGTCTTCAGCATATCCCCGTATTTGTCGTCAATGAGCATTTCGATGGCCAGTTCCTCGATGGCTTCGTTCCCCACAGTTCGACGTACCATCTCTAGAGGGGCTTTGCCTGGGCGGAAGCCAGGAATACGTACCCTTTCGCCCAATTTCCTGGTTGCTTTACGCTTATAGTCCTCCCAAACCTCAGGCTCAAACTCAGCCACAATGTAGACCTGATGGTCATCACGTTGTGTTTTTTCGATGATGTTTACCACCTATTTGTCATCCTTTCGCATTGCATAGTCTTTTCGCTTTGGTGGGGAAGGCGGGACTCGAACCCGCACGCCTTGCGGCACGTGATCCTAAGTCACGCCTGTCTGCCAGTTCCAGCACTTCCCCTGACTGACGAAATTATAAGCAGAACTAACCTTTGCGTCAATGACCCGTTCGTTAGAGCGGACTGCGCGTGTGATTTTGAAGTCACCATAAGTCGGCTTGATCACATGTCTTTTCTTTTGGAAAATAAAGGCTATAATCTGAGCCAATTGACAATCCAGTAGCGAGCCTTTGGAGGATCATTGAGTCGAGTTATTCAGACGGACAGTGTGGGCAAACAGCGTCAAACTCTGGTGAGAGCACTGGCATTGGCGGTACGTGAACTAATGCGCCAAGGGACAATTAATGCACAGACACGGGATTTAGTGGCTTTCCTGGTGCTAGCAATGGAAGAGATTGCCCAAAATATTGATGAGACGGTCAAAGCTTGGGAGAAGCGCGGCTATTGGCTTAAGGCCGATCGTTTTCGATTGGATTGGGAGTGGACCCAGGTTGTGAGTCGTCGTTTACGACAGGCACTCGCCGAAGAGGACTGGGAGGGGATTGTGCCTTTGGTTGGCGAAGTGGCTTCTAGGGTCGGTCATGTCCAGATCCCTGTGCGTCATCGTTTAGGGGAACCCTGGAGAGGAGCCTGGGAAAAGCTGCAGTCAAAGCCTCGACCTCTTCTGAGATGAATATGAGATGAATAAAAAGAGTGCTTGCTCGAGCAAGCACTCTGCATGATGCTCGTCAAGTGAACTAATAGTTGGAGACCATGCTGGGAATACCGCTGTGTTTGGGCACCGGCGGAGGGAAGATGGCTTCGAATTCTTCCCGTGAAAGCGTCTCAACTTCTAACAAGCGCTGGGCAACTGCATCCAGTTTGTCGCGATACTGAATAAGCAACTGGCGTGCCTTTTGATAGGCTTCATTGACCAGACGACGCACTTCACGATCAATTTGCTCGGCTACGGCTTCTGAGTAATCGCGCTGCTCGGCAATTTCACGACCCAGGAAGATTAACTCCTCTTTCTGTCCATATACCATGGGCCCAAGCTCCTCGCTCATGCCCAGACGCGTTACCATCATCCGTGCCAGTTGGGTCACCCGTTCCAGATCATTGCCAGCACCGGAGGTGATGTCGTCAAACACCAGTTCCTCTGCCGCTCGTCCGCCCAATAGCCCTACCATCTCGGCAATCAGTTTTTTCCGCGGCATCAGAGTGCGATCTTCTTGCGGTAGCGAAAGTGTATAGCCAGCGGCCATTCCACGCGCAATAATAGACACTTTCTGCACTGGGTCGGCTTCAGGCAAGGCGTTCATGACGACGGCATGGCCCGCCTCATGGTAAGCGATGATACGTTTTTCTTCTTGGCTAATCAGACGGCTCTTACGTTCTGGACCAGCGATTACGCGTTCAATGGCCTCTTCAAATTCGGCCATAGAAATGCTTTTACGATTGCGGCGCGCTGCCAGAATAGCAGCCTCATTGACCAGGTTTTCCAAATCAGCGCCCACGAAGCCGGGCGTGGCACGTGCCAGGATGGAAAGATCTACATCACTATCCAGGGGCTTCCCTTTGACATGAACCCGCAATATGGCCTCTCGCCCACGCACGTCTGGGCGATCAAGGACCACACGACGGTCAAAGCGCCCAGGACGAAGGAGTGCAGGATCAAGGATGTCAGGGCGATTCGTGGCGGCCATAATGATGATATTGGTGTCGGTATCGAAACCATCCATCTCAACTAACAACTGGTTAAGCGTCTGCTCGCGCTCATCGTGGCTGCCACCAAGCCCTGCGCCGCGTTGACGTCCTACTGCGTCGATTTCATCCACAAACACGATACATGGGGAATGTCGCTTAGCCTGGTCAAATAGATCGCGCACTCGGCTCGCGCCCACACCGACGAACATCTCTACAAATTCGGAACCGGAGATTGAGAAGAAGGGTACACCTGCTTCACCGGAAACGGCTTTGGCTAAAAGGGTCTTCCCAGTACCAGGAGGGCCCACCAGAAGCACGCCCTTAGGAATTCGAGCACCCAAGGCGATAAACTTCTGCGGTTCACGTAGAAACTCAACCACCTCTTTCAACTCTTCTTTTGCCTCATCTACGCCCGCTACATCTGCAAATGTTACGGTAGGGTGATCGCCCGTAAACATACGTGCGCGTGACTTGCCAAAAGACATGGCAGCATTGTTGGTGCCCTGAGCTTGTCGAAAGATGAAGAAGAAAGCCCCAATCAGGAGGATGAAGGGAAGGATGTACCCTAATGCTGTAACAACTCCCAACCATGGGCTTGGAGGCTTGATGATGATGCTGATGTTGTTGGGATGCAGTTGTTCCTGGGTTACGCCCAGGTTGAGCAATTGCTCAACCAGTGTGGCGTTTGCCTCCTTGGTCGAGATGGCTTCTGTCAGGTCCTTGTATACGACGCGCAAGCGATTCTCGTTCTCCTCAATCTTGCTAACGCGGCCCTGCTTAATGTCCTCGGCTAACTGATTGATAGAAACTTCAGAGGTGCTTCCCCGCTGACTGAAGTTGTAGACCACCATGACAATGATGGCTACAAACAGTAGCAGGTAAATGATGTAGGATTGGTTTCGTGAATTCACACTGACCTCCGTCAGTTCTTAAACCTGTAAGGTTTATATGCATAAGATGATTTTCTGGTGGAATTATACCAATCTCGACACCAAGATACCAGGATTTATAAAGTTCGTTTAGGCTATCATATAGACTTTGACAAGCCGGATGCGTTTGGATATACTCAAGATACCCAGAGGAGGAGAAAAAGATGCTTGAGGAGAATGTTGGGTCGCGGGGTGTTGGGGTGGAAAATTCACCAGATGTTGTCCAGCCGGATGTTTCTTCAGGAAACTTAACCAGCGAATTAGCTAACCCCGACTCCCCTGGCAGTGAATGGCCGGTAACTCTTCGCGAAGTTTCCAGAGCAACGGACAAGGTAAGTGAATGGCATGAATTATTTGAGCGAAACTTTATAGATCGTGTGGATGGAGTCCGGGATAGTATCCGATCCACCGTCAACAACCCGCAAAAGGCGGTGACTTTTCTTGATCTTCTGGAAAAGGCTCAGAACCTGTTTGGTCAGGGTAGTGAGTACTATGAAGAGGCTGAGCGCCTATTAAGTGAAGTGGAATACTACCTTGCTTTTATGGAAAGGGTGAGAAGGGCTTCGCAGAGGGTTGGATTTCCACTGTTTCTTTACGAGATCTTTTGGTTTAGCGTGTTAGCCTGGGGAGTGCTTCAGATCAATCTAGCGCCAACCTACGAGGTTATTCGGAATGCCAGTCCCATCGCAGAGGTTAACCTGGTTCACTTGCTAAGCAGTCTGATTTGGGGCGGACTGGGTGGGGTGGTGGGAGCGCTTTATGCGTTGTGGAAGCACGTAGCCAAAGAGCAGGATTTTGATCCTCAGTATACTATGTGGTATCTCACCAATCCTGTTTTGGGGGTTATGTTAGGAGGGTTTGTCTTTCTTGTTATTCAAGCAGGTTTCTTCTCTTTGACTGCAGGGATTGAGCCTGGGTTTAATATTCGCTCCGCTTTTGTTATTTATGTGTTGGCATGGATCTCCGGTTTTAAGCAAAATGTGGTTTACGAGATCGTACGCCGTATTCTGGATGTCTTCCGTGTGGAAACCCCAGTCCAAACCTCGGGGGTCAGCACCGGGGGCGAGGCGGAACGGAGTTAAGAGGAGTAATGTCGCATTACCTGGTCTATGGTGTTGCCGATTTGGCGAATGTGTGTGCGGTCGTGGGTCACCACAAATTCCATAATTTCCTGGAGGGTGGTGGGACCAAAGATGGCGTGGCGGGCCGAGCGTTGCCAATCGGCGGGAGAGAGAGTTTCAAGGCGCTCAAGCATCATTGTGCGCACTGCCATGAAATCTTCTAGGGCTTGGAGGCCGTTCTGAGCGTGATAGTTTCGCACCTCGGCCCAGCTATCGGTGTTCACCCCAGGAACGAAAGGATTTTCATCGCTTAACAGAAGATCTAACCGCTGTAAGTTGACTTCAGCGTCAACATCTCTTAAGTGGCAAATAATTTCGTTGATTGCCCATTCTTGGGGGGCGGGGCGCTTTGTCCAGAGGGGTGGGATTAGAGTACGAGTCAGGTTCTCGATGGCGGCTGGAGTGGCTGCCAGCGCTGCCATAATAGCCGAGGGGGACTTGATCTCCGGGCTCCTGACCGCTTTTTCTATCTCATTCAGCCAATCCATAACCCCAGAAAGGGGACCTTGGCAACTCAAGGGGTGTTTTTGTATCGAACTAGGATGAGAAGATGTATTCACCCAATAGGTTGGCAGTCCAAGTGCCTCAGCCGGGAGGATATCCTCCTCAGCGCTGTTTCCAATCATGACTACGCTCCCCTCAGGCCACTGCAGGGTGGCTAGGATCTCAGCCAGGAAGGCTGGATTGGGTTTGCAAAAGTGGAAGGTCTCATAATCGGGTATCAGGGTGAAAAGGTAAATTTCAGGTGGAAGCAGGGCCCACCGTAGGCGTTCTAGAATGGCTACACGTGGAAAGAGTGGGTTGGTGGCTACGACCACTCGGTGACCTCTGGCCATAGCCCTTTCCACGAGTTCAACCGCTTCTGGACGTGGTTGGGTATAAGTGCGCAGGGAAGGAAAGACATTGGCGTAAAAGTCGTGGATTGGTTGTTCAAGCAAGGCTTGGGATACACCCAAGGCGGGGTAAAAATGCGCGTCAAAGGTGGATTTCAGTGTTCCCCGAGGCGACTTCTTCCGATACAAAGCATGCGTGGCTGTCAGGAGTTGTTCTATTAGCTTCTTGGGCGGAACATAACGCTTGAGATGCTCAGCTAGAGCCTTAAGATAGGCTTGCTGAAATAACTCGGCATTGTTGATTAAGAGAGTGTCATCAAGATCAATCAGAAGGGTCAGTGTCATTGGTAATGTTCAGAAAGGATAAGGGTATTGGATGGCACTCGCCACAGCCAACCTCAGGATGGTCAACCTCCTGGCGAACTTTCTGACAGAAGGCACTTACGTGCACCCGTTTGCGCAACCCCAGCCAGTGGCGTTCTACTCTGGCATGGATGACCAGATGTTCACAAGCGTTGGCCTGGGTGATGCGGGGCACCGGACACGTGCGGCATAAAGCAGGTGTCCAGTTATCGGGGGGTGCGGCTGGGCCGATCAGACGACATTCTTCCTGGGTACGACCGCGGTAATAATTTCCGTAGAAAAAGGGACACTCGGTCCCGGCTGGGGTACGCATAGGGGTTACAGAGTCATAATGCCTTGGAAGGCTTTTCAAGATTGGACACGCGTCACATATTCCCCAGTACGGGTATCTACACGGATGACATCACCCACTTCCACAAACGCTGGAACCTGGATTTGCATGCCAGTTTCAACTGTGACCGTTTTCGTCACACCTGTTGCTGTATCGCCTTTCACAGCTATCTCTGCCTGAGTGACTTCAAGATCTACCGTAGTAGGGAGTTCAATATCCAGCGGCTCGTTGTTGTAGAAGGTGAGTTTCACTTCCAGATTCTCCTTCAGGAAACCCGCGGATTCGCCGAGGATTTCAGCTCGAATGGGGTACTGCTCAAAGGTTTCCGTATCCATAAAGTAGTAAGTGTCCCCATCGTTGTAGAGATATTGCGCCGTATGATAATCCAGGCGAATATCTTGCACGCGCTCCCCTGAGACGAACGTTTTCTCAATGGTGGCACCTGAACGGAGATTACGGGCTTTAATGCGAATGATAGCGTTCCCGCGCCCTGGCTTGTGGTGATGGTATTCTAGTACTTTATAAAGATTACCGTCGAGTTCGAATGTAACACCTTTGCGAAGATCACTTACGTCAATCATGATGAGAACTCCCTTTGTATCTGGTGGCTAACTTTTCGGAGCGGATTATAGCGCATGGAATAAGGCTTGACAAGTCGGAGCCATGGTGGGGGCAAAAAATTCCCCCTCGGGAAGCCGAGGGGGAGAAACAGGGTTATCAACTTACCCAATTTTTGGCTCGATTAGACCGTAGGTGCCATCCCGTCGCCGATAGAGCACATTAATGGCGTTTGTGTTCGCGTTATAAAAAACAAAGAAATTCTCGTGGCCTAAGAGTTTCATCTGCTCGATGGCTTCCATTTCGTCCATGGGTGCTAGCGTAAAGGTCTTACGGCGAGCAATGATGGGCATCTCTTCTTCTTCAGCCTCTTCTTCAGGAGGCGCTATCACCGCTGCCACGGCGGAAGCTGGAGTGCCGTCACCTCGACCACGGTAGTGCTTTCCCTTGTAGCGAGAGATTTGGCGTTGCATTTTATCAACCGCCTCGTCAATGGCGGCAAAGAGGTCATCAGAGCGCTCCTCTACGCGCAGAATGAATCCGCGCCCACGCAAAGTGATCTGCGCTACCTGACGGTCAGCAGCATTGCGGGCCGATTTGACATAGGCCAGGTCAACACGGGTTTCTTCTACATCATTAATCAGCCGATCAAGTTTGGAAACCTTCTTGTGCACGTATTCTCTAATGCGGTCATTTAGGTCGAGGTTGCGTGCAAAAATCTCGATATTCATGGTCATAGGTTGTCCTCCACAAAAGTTCGCACCCGTTTTGTTGCATTGGAGTAGGGGCTTGTCTAAAGTATAACTTAAAGTTGATCATCTGCGTGAGAGATTGCCCGTGCCAGAGTTAGGCCGTAGGTGGCACTGGCGCCTGCAGCGAGCAAGGCCTCGGCACAGGCATTGAGGGTGGCTCCGGTGGTGAACACATCGTCTATCAGCAGAACGCTACGTCCGGTAACATACTGTGGGTCAGCCTCGAATGCGCCTTGCACATTCTCCCAGCGCTCACTCGCTGAACGCCCCACCTGGCTAGGGGTCTCGCGACACTTTTTGAGTCCACGGGACACCAGCGGTTTTTGCAGGGCTAGGGCTATAGGCCTTGCCAGCACACTTGCCTGGTTGTAGCCGCGCTGTCGTTGGCGAGCAGGGCTTAGGGGGACCGGAATGACCAGGTCTATGCTCCAATGTTGAGACAATAAGACGTGAAGAAGGTCTGGGGCAAAGTAATCCCCAAGTGCTAAGTTGCGGTGATATTTTAGACTTTGAATGGCTTTACGGAGTGGCTCCTGGTAAAGCGCCCAGGATCGCACCCCGTGAAGTACTAGAGGAGTATTTTGACACTGGGAACAAGCATCTTCTGCTGGGGTAGAGAGGGGTGTGCCACAAAAGCGGCAGACCTGGTCCTGGTTGATACGCATCACTTGAGCCGCACAGCTAGGACAGAAACGAAGGCCTGTGGCCCCGCATCCCGCGCAACTGGGAGGGAAGATCCAGTCCATGGCCCTCCAGAAGCTATGGTAGAGGTAGGAGGACCAGGAGGGGGGTGAGGCTGTCCTCATTGACATATGGGATGGTTTATCGGAACATGGCGCCCAGCGCAGAATGCATCAAGCGTAAGGCAGCGGGTGTTAGTAGCACGATCATGAGCGAGGGGAAGATCAGTAATGCCATAGGAATGAGCATTTTTAAGGGGGCTTTATGGGCTTCTTCCTCGGCTCGCTGACGCCGCCGTACTCGCATTTGCTCTGATTGAATGCGCAATACTTTGGCAAGGCTAACGCCTAGCATTTCGCTTTGGATCACCGCGGCAACGAAGGAGGTCATTTCAGGAATGCCAATGCGTTCTGCCATGGAGCGTAAAGCCTCGCGGCGCGTTTTCCCCAATTGAATCTCCTGGATGGCTCTGGCGAAGGCAAGGGAAAGCTCGCTTTGCCACTTTTCGCTGACCTTCTGCATGGCTGCATCGAACCCTAGCCCAGCTTCTACACAGATGGTCAGCAAGTCAAGAGCGTCGGGCAGGGCTTTGCGGATCTCGCGTTGTCGTCGCGAGATGCGGCTCGAGAGCCACATCATTGGAAAGACAAACCCCAATAATGCAAAAACAAAAGTCAGGAGCAGGGTGGTTGCCGGGGGCTGGCGGTTAGGCCCCAGTGTAAAAAGAAGGAATATTAGCCCGCCAAAGATAACGGCAAGTACACCCTGCGAGACGAGAACCAGTCCTCCGTCCCAAAAGCTAGTGGCCCCGGCCAATTCTAACTGCTTATTGTAGCTCTGAATTAAGTTGGCAGGCGTAAAGCGCGAGGCAAATTCGCCCAACTTACGAGCAAGTGGGAAGAGAACTCGCTCGGTAAAAGGCTGGGAGAGTTCCAGCCTTCGCAGGTCTACGGGTTCGCCTGCGCGGCTGAACTCTTCGAGGCGTGCCTGGAGAGCGCGCTCATTGGCCATCTCGGGATTGCGTAGGCCAATGATAGTCAGGGTGATCACTCCGACCAGGACAAAGACAAGCAAGCCAATTAACATAGCCATTTGGCGCCTCCTGAGGTCCTTATACCTCGATGTTTCCCAGTTTGTTCATCACCAGATAACCCGTTATGATCAAGAAAAGCGCAATACCCAGTGCAATGTAGCCGCATGGGAAGTTCTCAGCTTTGAAAAATTCCATAACGTAGGGGCGATTGATCATGTAAAGAACGGCGATCAGAATGATGGGCAACAACGATAGGAAGCGCCCCGAATACATAACTTGAGTGGTCAAAACTCGGATTTCACCTTTGATTCGGACACGCTCGCGAATGGTAAACGAAATCGAATCCAGGATTTCAGCCAAGTTACCGCCGACCTCTCGTTGAACGTTCATGGCGGTGATAACTAGGTCTAGGTCATCGCTAGGGATGCGTTGGAGGAGATTGTCAAGCGCGCGATCCATGGGAACACCCAGCTGAATTTCTTGAACCACACGCCGGAACTCGTCGGCGATTGGGCTGGGCATTTCTCGGCTAACCGACTCCATGGCCTGTAGGGTGGAGAAACCCGCTCGGAGGCCATTGACCATCAGATTTAGCATATCTGGGAGCTGCTCGTTGAATTTGATCAGACGCTTTCGCTGCTGCATTCTGACGTAAAAACGGGGAATCTGGCTGCCAACGATTGCTCCAAGGATAGCCATAACAACGGAACGATCGCCGATGTTCCAGAAAACCAGCCCGGTTATGGCGGTGCTCAATAAGATAATCAAGAGGTATTCCCCGGACTTGAGCTTAAGATCAGCGCGTGCCAACTCACGTGAGATACGGTCGCCGTAAGAAGTGCGTTCGACCTGGCGATTAAGCCAGTCTACCAAAGGACGGGCTCTCTCTTTCTCGGTGAGGGGCTGTGCGCGTTGGAGCTCTACGTAACGACCCAGGCGTTGCTCAACCAGGGCTCGTTCGCTAGTTATCGAGACCACAATCCCAATGAGCAGAAGCAGAAGTGCCAATCCTCCGCCTATCATTAGTATTAAGAGTGGCTCAACCATGACTCCCTGTCCTGTCTAAATGTACATATGGTTAACGGCGTCGTTCCATCATTCCGAAGATCGAAGGAGGTAGATGTATACCCGCAGATTCGATTTTCTCCATGAATTTAGGACGCAAGCCTGTTGGACGCAGCCGACCAATCACCTTTCCGTTTTCGTAGCCAGTTTGCTCAAAGACAAAGAGATCGGTCATGGTAATCACCTCACCTTCCATACCAGTAATCTCAGAGATGCTTACCACTTTGCGTGTTCCATCGCGCATACGTTCCTGATGAACAACTAGATCAATGGCTGAAGCGATTTGTTCACGAATAGCCCGGCTGGGCAGATCCATGCCAGCCATCATGGTCATGGTTTCGATGCGGGCCAAAGTGTCGCGCGGGCTGTTGGAGTGGCAGGTGGTCATGGAACCGTCATGGCCGGTGTTCATGGCTTGGAGCATGTCCAGAGCTGCTTCATCACGAATCTCGCCCACAATGATGCGGTCAGGACGCATACGCAGAGCATTGATAACCAGTTGACGAATGGTAATTTCACCGCGTCCCTCAATATTAGGGGGGCGAGACTCCAGCGTCACAACGTGTTCCTGACGTAGTTGCAATTCAGCGGCATTTTCAATAGTAATGATACGTTCATCTGGCGGGATAAAGCCGGAGAGCACGTTTAGCAGGGTAGTTTTACCAGAACCAGTGCCACCCGAGATTACGATGTTAATACGTGCTTTTACACAGGCATCAAGGAATTGAATGGCCTCTGGCGTGATCGAGCCAAATTGAATGAGTTGATCAACGGTAATGGGGTTACGGGCAAACTTACGAATGGTAATCACTGGGCCCACAAGGGAGATTGGTGGAATCACAATATTGACACGCGAGCCATCTGGGAGGCGGGCATCTACGTAAGGAGAGGATTCGTCCACACGCCGTCCTAGAGGTGCAACAATACGCTCGATAATCCGCATGACGTGCTCGTTGTCCTCAAAGGATAACGGAACACGTTGTATTTTTCCACGGCGCTCAACGTAAATGTTACGAGCCCCGTTAACCATGATTTCGGTGATGGTATCGTCCTCGAGGAGAGGTTGGAGCGGGCCAAATCCCAGGATCTCAGCCACGATTTGCTCATACATTCTGGCGCGCTCGGGGCGCGAGAGTACGATGTTCTCTTCATTTAGGATTTGTTCAAATAGTTCCTGAATGGTACGCCGAACCTCAGCTACTTTGGTTACGTCCATGGAAGGGTCAAGCGTCGAGAGAAGCTTGGCCTGAACCCGATTTTTGAGGTCCTGGTAGGTATCTGTGCCCGTGGGCTGAATCGGGGTGGGAACCCGTTTGACAGGGGTGGAGGGATTGCGCAGGAGGCCCGCACTTGAGTCTTGGTGATTATTGGGTGTTGAGGTTTCACCGGATAAGCGTTTTAATAGTGACATCGTTTATACTCCCCGTTTCTTACCAACCGTTTCGCGCTCAGGAGGCGCTTCAAGTTGCGAGATTTTCTGCTGAATAAGCTCAGCGAGATTGAGAACCCCTTTGGTAATCGCGCTTGAGCGATCTTCCAGAACAAAGGGACGTCCTTTCAGGATAGATTGAATAGCTGCACGCTCATCCAAGGGAATCACAACCTCTATGGGATGCTTGAGGCTGTTGTAAATCCTCTCTGCATCGAGATTGATACGCTTGTCGTACCGATTCAGCACAAGGATGAGGCGATCTCGCGGGATGTTAGACTTATCTGCCAGCGTCAGGAACAGACTAACATTTTTGAGAGTCGGTAGCTCCTGGGTTGTGATCAGGACAATGAGGTCGGCTGTTTCAAGGGTGGATTGTGTAGTATCGCTCAGATAGGAGGAGGTATCCACAATCACAAAACGATACAAGGTGCTTAGGAACTGAAGGAATTTAGCAAATTGCTCTCCGCTTACCTGAAGCGCCATCTCAGGTGTAGGCGGAGCGACTAGGATAGAGAGCTTAGTCTCCCGGTGGGCGACAACTACACCCTCAACCACCTCGGCGTCAAGTTCTTCGGCTCGAATGGCCAAATCGATGACGCTGTTTTTTCCCCGTTCGTTAAGGATAACAGCCACGTCACCAAACTGCAAGTCACCATCCACCAGGATGGTGCGCTGGTTCTGAACCTGCAGGGCAATGGCAAGGTTAGTGGCCAGGAGGGTCTTGCCTGTACCACCTTTAGGCCCATAGACAGCAATAATTTTGCCTTTTTGAGCCGGACTAGGCGTGCCACTAGGTGCTACGTTCTCAACCAAAATTGAGGTGCTTCGTTTCTCTTCTAATGCCATTGCACCGGCGCGTCTGACTGCGGCTAGCAGTTCATCAATATCCGGTGGCTTTGAGAGAAAATCACGTGCTCCAGCAAGCATCGCACGACGCATGTACCCGGGGTCGTTTTGTACGGAGAGGATAACAACCTGTGTGTAGGGTACCTTCCGGCGAATGGCTTCTGTGGCCGTGATGCCGTCCATGTCTGGCATGTTAATATCCATGATAACCACATCAGGACGACTCTCGAAAACCAGTTCGATAGCCTCCTGACCGTTTCTGGCTACCCCTACAACCTCAATGTTAGGCTCCAGTTGGAGAGCACGCCGAATGGTTTCTCGGGTCTCTAAAATGTCGTCAACGATAGCAACCGTAATCTTCTCAGTATTTGCCATGCAGGCTCCTGATTGGACATCCCAGTGAGGGTTAGGGCATTGGGGTTGGAGTTATTTCGCTCTGCAATTTAGGAAATTCTAATTTGTCCACCCGCGGCTCAATGGCATAGGGTAGTTTGGCCGGCAGGGGGATGTTCTTTTGATCCATCAGATACTGGAGGGTCACTGCATCGGTAACGATGGGCTTAGTATCGGTTGGATTGCGCAGTGCCAGGTTGATCTTGATTCCTTCCAGCATCATGAAGTTTAGAATGACGGCATCTTCGGGGCTGACTACAAGCGTCACAGCGCTGGGCATGGTGGCTGAGACAGGAGGCGCCTCACCCGGTTGAGGTGTAGGGGCTGGTTGTTGAGCGGTGCTGACTTGGGCCTGAGCAACCTCTCCCATGCGAAGCACAACGGCATCTTGAATGATAGTTTGACAGACCAGGCGAGGACGTTGAGGCTCAGAGGGCACAGCGTAAAGGGGTTGGTTGAGGGTGGGATCGAACTCGGCTCGTCCCTGATCAGTCAATGTGGCCGTGTCCAAAAAACCAGGAGTGAGCGATTCGGGTTCGTTAACCAATCCCGGTTTGATCACTTGGGGGAGTTTGTTGGGGAGCTTCGACTGGAACTGTTGGTCTACATCCACCAACAGCATACACCCAATCACCATGACATGATCTCCTGGCTGAAGGGCGTAAGAAACAGAAGTCAGACTGGAGATCGGAACCGACAGGGCCACATATTCCTTGGGAATGTCGAATGAGACCACAGAGCCGGCGCCGGGTTCTAGGAGTGCTCCTGAGGTCAAGGGAATGCCACGCTCCAAATCGTATTTCGCTCGCTTCCCGTAGACGGATTGGAGATCCGTAATAAACGTGCCAGCAACGAGTTTATCGCGAGGGTAAGGGATAGTGGTTACCGCTCCTTCAACAATTTCTGAGCCGCGTGCGATGAATTGAGTAGTGATGACAATATCCACCATATCTTGTGGGGGCTGAGTGGGCAGGGGTTGGGCCTGTCCTGGCAATCCTCCTTGCATTTGAAGCCATAAGTAGGCAGCTCCTACAAGCAAAAGGAGGATAAGTGCTACTATGATGATTAAGAGTCCGCCTCGCCTGGTTCGACCGGCCATCTTCTATAACCTCCCGTCGTATAGATGATTTGCTGGTTTGCCACTCCGGTGTGTAGATAACATTATTATAAGGCAATTTGTCAATGGGGTCTCTCTTCAAAATTGTTAGCTTGGAGATTCACGAAATAGACCCTGCTTAGCAGGGCCTATTTCGCACTTGCGCGATGGGCGATTTTGTTGCCTAGATGCTCTGCATAATCCGGCTGAACACGTTGCCGATGGCGGGGCCGAGGAGGGCGAGGACAACGATAACAACGACTGCTACCAGAACAAGGATCAACGCATATTCGACCAAACCCTGGCCCTTCTCCTTAGGTGCAAACAGCATCGCAATTCACCTCCTTTCTCTTTCAGAGTAATCTTGCATTCATTATACAACACTCAGATCTAAAAGCAATGGTGAGGGCCTTACAGATGACTTACAGAAACTATTGCTGAAAAATATCCCCTATCAGCAAACCTGCCAAAATAAGCCCACTCGAGTGAGGCTTCATTCAGTATCTTTGGCAGTATCTTTGGATTGGATTGCAAACTGAGATAGGTTAGCGCTCATGATTGATCATGATCTGGCTGAGTCTGTTGCTGACAACGGGGCCAGGGAGGATCAGAACGAGGAGTAAAGTTTAGAAGTACGTGTGGGACCTTAATCATAGATTTCTTGATTAGTTCCTGGAAAAACAGATTGTGTTCTCATTTTTGGGCCTATAATCAAAGAAAGTAAATGTATCCCTTGAAAACGTAGAGCCTTAGGAGGCGAGATGGGCGATATCTATGATCGTGTCACCAGTGATCAGAATATTTTTAACCAGTTGTTGAGCCGAATTCCTGGGTTTGCGGGATATGTGGAACGTGCTCAACGTAGGATGGCTGACAAGATCTTGCGTGAAACCCTGGCTAACCGCTTCGAAGGGTTGTGGCAACGTGTATCTGCTGTCCAACGTGCCCTACTGGGAGAAGGAGAATTGGAACTGGTAGGTGACATAGAGGAAGCCTCCTTAAAACTCCGCCAGTTTGTGGATCGCCTAAGAACAGCAGCCTATGGTTATACGGGATTCTTTGATGCCGTTCGCGTTCGTCCAGAGGATTTGGCGCGAGTCTATGCATATGATCTGGCGCTCGTGAACCTAGAAGATGAGATTGCCCGCGCTCTCGATCAGGTGGAGGCTGCTATTGGCGGCGAGGGTTTAGGAACGGCTGTGCGTAACCTCATTGCTGTGACGAAGAAGTGCTTGGATGCCCTCGAGAAGCGGGCTGAAGTCTTGATGGGGATAGGGCTTCAGAGTGATCCGTCGAATGAACAGGTGTAAGGTGCCTATCTAAAGCCAATTCGCGATGGGAAGGAGTGTTTCGAGATGGCAAGAATTTTTGATGTTGTTGAGTATCCTAGTGAGATGGTGGATGAGATTGTACATCGCTTTCCTGAAGAGGGGGTGGCCGATTTACGCATAGGGTCGCAGGTAATTGTGCGCGAATCTCAGCGGGCTGTGTTTTTCCGGGATGGTCGTGCCCTGGATTCCTTTGGCCCGGGCCGCCATACTATTACCACCGCCAATATCCCGTTGCTAATTGATCTCCTAGGAAAAGCCTTTAATAATCGCACCCCCTTCACGGCAGAGGTGTATTTTGTGTCGATGCGTGAATTCGTGGATCGAAAATGGGGCACACCGCAGCCGATCCTGGTACGTAACCCGGGAATGGGCTTGGGGGTAGCGTTGTTGCAGGGCTTTGGCACTTACTCATTCCAGGTAAGAGATGCCCAGCAATTTGTGACTCAGGTCGTCGGGGCGCAAAAAATCTATCGCATGGCAGATATTGAAGACCGATTGCGCGCTGTTCTGCTTTCTAAATTGCAAGATCTGCTGGGAGAGACCGCGGCCAAGCGCTCCGTGACGGAGTTGATCGGGCTAACCGAAGAGATTGGAGCGGGTATCCGGGCGAAGGCCCAAGATGATTTTGCCGCCCTAGGGTTGACTCTCAAGTCGTTCTATATTGCGAATCTGAAACCTTCTGAGAAATCGGTTGAGGAGCTGCGGGCAATGGGGATGTTGGACTTGCCTACCTACACCCAATTGCAGGCGGCGGATGCATTGCGAGATGCGGCCCAGAACCCAAGTGGTGGTGCGGGGTTGACGGCTGGCATTGGCGCAGGAATTGGTCTGGGCAATGTGATTTCTCAGTCTCTGCAAGGAGGCGGGAAGGGTGGTGAAGAGACAGGCAAATCTGCCGCCGGTATTCCGGAGGTCATGACCCCCGCGGAAGCTGCAGCAATCTTGCGCGTTTCAGAAGAGGATGTCCTAGCTGCCATTCAATCGGGTGAGTTAAAAGCCAAGAAAATCGGAAACGCCTACCGTATCAGTCGGGGGGCGCTTGAGGATTTTCTCAAGGGTTGATACCCGAGATTGCTTGGAAAACCAGCCCGGTGCACGCTTCGCCGGGCTGGACGGTGTTAACCTCGCCTTAAATCCCCCATGTTATAATTCGTACGCCATTTAAATTCAATGAGGGGCCAGATGTGTTATGAACCTCCATGAATATCAGTCTAAGCAGATTTTTGCTCGTTTTGGTATCCCTATTCCGCGGGGAAAAGTGGCTCTCAATTCGACGGAAGCCAAGCACATTGCCGAGGAGTTGGGGGGGAGGGTAGTTATCAAGTCCCAAGTGTTGGTGGGTGGGCGGGGTAAAGCAGGGGGAATCCGCCTTGCGCGTTCACCTGAGGAAGCAGAGGAACTGGCTACCTTAATCCTTGGTATGGAGATTAGGGGTTTGCCAGTGCGGAAGATATTGGTGGATGAGGCTGTAAATATTGAGCGTGAGCTCTATCTGGGTATCGCAAATGATCGCAATGCGCGTTGTCCGGTCATGATGGCTTCAGCCGAAGGCGGCGTAGATATTGAAGAGATTGCGCGTCGTTCTCCAGAAAAGATTATCAAGGTCTATATTGATCCTCTGATCGGTTTGCGAGACTATCAGTCTCGAGATATCGCGGTGGCGATTGACTTACCTCGGGAGTATTGGAAAACTTTTATGAATATTGCTGAGGGATTGTGGCGGGTTTATACCGCTCATGATGCAACTTTGGTGGAAATTAACCCACTGGTTATTACCGCCGATAAGCGCATGTTAGCGTTGGATGGGAAAATGAGCGTGGATGATAACGCGCTTTTTCGCCATCCCGATTTGGTTGAAATGCGCGACCTGGATGTAGAAGCGCCTGCTGAAGTAGAAGCCCGTAAATATGGACTTTCTTATATAAAGTTGGAGGGTGAGATCGGGTGCATGGTCAATGGGGCAGGGCTAGCAATGGCAACAATGGATATCATCAAGTTGCATGGGGGTGAACCGGCTAACTTTCTCGATATTGGCGGTGGCGCCGGCGCAGATAAAGTGGCGGCAGCTCTGCGCATTATCCTCTCTGATCCGAAGGTGAAAGTGGTGCTAATCAATATCTTTGGCGGTATTACCCGGTGTGATGAAGTGGCGCGCGGTATTCTTGGGGCTTTATCAGAAGTCAGACCTCGTGTCCCTATGGTGGTGCGCTTAGTGGGAACAAATGCCGAGGAAGGTCGTAGAATGCTTGCAGATGCTCACATGATAACTGCGGAAACCCTGGTTGAGGCGGCTCAAAAAGCTGTAGCCATTAGCAAAGGAGATTTGGTGTATGAGCATCTTGATTAATCGAAAATCACGCGTGTTAGTGCAAGGCATTACGGGTCACGAGGGTTCCTTTCATACCCAGCAAATGTACGCTTATGGTACGAATATTGTGGCTGGAGTAACCCCGGGTAAGGGCGGGGAGTGGGTTCTCGATGGTAAAATCCCAGTTTTTGACTCCGTCAAGATTGCGGTTGAGGCCACGGGGGCTGACGTTAGCGTTATCTTTGTCCCGGCACGCTTTGCACCTGATGCGATCTTTGAGGCGGCTGATGCGGGCATTTCATTGATCTTTTGTATTACCGAGGGCATACCCGTCCAGGATATGATGCGGGTTAAGCGCTATCTGGATCAAAAACAGGTTCGCCTGGTAGGGCCAAACTGCCCTGGTGCTCTCACGCCGGGTGAGTGCAAGGTGGGAATTATCCCTGGGAATATTGCCCTGCCAGGAAACGTGGGTGTAGTCTCACGTTCGGGTACATTGACTTATGAAGTCCTGTATGCCTTAAAACTAAAGGGCATTGGTGTTAGCACGTGTGTGGGCATTGGGGGTGACCCCATCCAGGGCATGGATTTCATTGACGTGCTCTCCCTTTTTGAGGCTGATCCCCACACTGAAGCGATTGTCCTGATCGGGGAGATTGGGGGCAATAATGAGGAACGGGCAGCGGAGTATATTACCCGCCATGTCACAAAGCCGGTGGTAGGCTTTATTGCTGGTCGCTCAGCACCTCCTGGCAAGCGCATGGGACATGCAGGGGCCATTATTGAGGGGGGCGCCGGCACAGCGGAGCACAAAATTAATGCGCTTGAAGCAGCGGGGGTACGGATTGCCGAGCATCCAGAGCAGGTGGCTGATTTAGTTGAACCTTACTTGGGAAAATAGGCCCCGTTCGAAATTAAGAGCACTGATCAAAGCGCGGAAGCGGGCTGTTCTTCCGCGCCCTTTTCTCAGGCTTTCTTGTGGGTTTCAATATAGCGCACTGCATCGGCAACCGTTTTGATCTGGCGAGCGTCCTCGTCGGAGATTGCCAGGTCAAACTTTTGGCTGAGACCATCGATCAGGAAGAATTGGTCCATCGAATCGGCTTTGAGGTCCTCGATAATACGCGTCTCGGGGGTGATTTCGCTGGGGTCAATCTTCAAAACATCCGCAATTACCGCTTTGACCTCGTCAAATGTGTTGCTCATTGTAACCTCCTGGGTCTCTAAGGTTGTTGTAATTGTAATGCGGGATTAGAGGGTGTCAAGATAATCACAAGCGGTTTGCTAGGGAGGAGGGTAAAAAGGAGGTGCCATATTGAATTTCGTTGTACAATCTTTGCCAAAGGCGAGCCCGAGGTTTTGTGATTGGTTCTGGTATACTCTAACCCATAAATGGTTGAGTAGGTGTGCATGGAAGGGCATGATCCAGATCTTCAGTTACGTAAAAATGACCACATTAGGATTAATCTCGAAAGAGACGTGCAATCGGGGCTGACCAATGGGCTGGAGGATTATACATTTGAGCATGTGGCCCTGCCCGAACTCGATTTTGAAACCATCAGCCTGCGATGTGAATTCTTTGGAAAAGCCCTTGGTGCTCCGCTCTTAATCTCCTCGATGACGGGGGGGACTTCAGAAGCAGGGGCGATTAATTGGCGTCTGGCTACAGTGGCCCAACAGTATGGATTAGCAATGGGGGTGGGTTCGCAACGGGCTGCCCTCCAGCATCCAGAGAGTATTGACACCTTCAAGGTTCGGCAATGCGCTCCAGATATTTTGCTCTTTGCCAATTTGGGGGCGGTTCAACTGAATTACGGCATTACGGTCGAAGACTGTCGGCGTGTTGTTGAGATGATTGAGGCCGATGCCTTGATCTTACACCTCAATCCCCTTCAAGAGGCGCTTCAGCCGGAGGGCAATACGCGCTTTGGTGGGCTGCTCAGAAAGATCGAGCAAGTCTGTCAGACGATCGGTGTTCCGGTTGTGGTAAAAGAGGTGGGGTGGGGGATCTCGGCCTCAGTGGCTCGGCGCCTAGCGGATGCGGGCGTGGCTGCCATTGATGTGGCAGGGGCGGGAGGAACCTCATGGTCCCAGGTGGAGATGTATCGCATGCAAGACGAACGGCGCGCCCGTGTGGCCGCCTTGTTCAGAACTTGGGGAATCCCCACGGCTCAGGCTTTAGGAGCTGTGCATAAAGCTGTCCCTGCGCTTCCCCTAATCGCCTCAGGAGGGATTCGTAACGGGTTAGAAGTTGCCAAGTGCATTGCCTTGGGGGCTTCGCTAGTGGGAATGGCGGGACCCTTTCTGAAGGCTGCTGCAAAGTCCGTTGAAGAGGTGACGAGTTTGGTCGAAGAGGTATTATTGGCGCTTCGCATTGCTATGTTCTCGGTGGGTGCGGGTTCCATCTCCGCGCTGCGCACGACTCCGTTGCAAAAGGTGGTGAGATCATGAATTCGTTGGCTTCGTTCTTATCGCGCTACCGTCCAAAGTTAGAGTCTACTTTGCAGGCAACCCTCAATCATCCGGTTTTGAACCAATATCCCAATATGGTAAGTATGTTACGCTATCACATGGGTTGGGAAGGAGAAGGGGCGGGAGAAGAGGCCCAAGGGAAGCGCTTACGCCCCATATTGTTGTTGCTGATCACTGAGGCTGTGGGAGGAGATTGGAAAAAGGCGCTACCGGCCGCGGCTGCTGTTGAACTTTTACACAACTTTTCATTGATTCATGATGATATCGAAGATCGCAGCCCTTTGCGTCGGGGGCGGCCCACGGTTTGGGCGAAGTGGGGAAAAGCCCAGGCCATCAATGCGGGTGATGCCATGTTTGCAACTGCGTTTATCGCACTTGCGGAGTTGCGCAATCGCTTAAGAACCGAAGCAGTTCTTCAGGCGCAAACGCTCTTGGCTGAGACCTGCCTGCGTCTAACAGGGGGACAACATCTGGATATCGCGTTTGAACAGGAGCGAGAAATTCCGGCTGATCTTTACTGGACAATGATCGCGGGTAAAACCGCGGCCTTGATCCAAACTTGTGCCCACCTGGGTGCGTTGATTGGCGGGGCGGATGGAACGCTCCAACAGGTTTTCTCACAATTTGGTTATGCGTTGGGGTTGTGCTTTCAGGTGGTGGATGATTGGCTGGGAATATGGGGAAGCGTTGCCTTAACAGGAAAGTCAACAGAGAGCGATTTGGTTAGCGGAAAGAAAACGCTTCCAGTGATATTGGGACTGGCTCAAAATGGGCGTTTTGCCCGACGCTGGCGAGAGGGCAATATTGAACCCCAGGAAGCGCCAATCCTGGCACAGTGGTTGATTGAAGAGGGGGTCCAGCACCAAACCCAAGCCGAGGCGGATCGTCTAACACGCGAGGCTATGGAATGGCTCGAGCGGTCGGGATTAGATAATGAGGCGATGCAGGCGCTGAGGGAATTAACCTACGCCATGTTGAGTCGCCAGAAATAGTATAAAAAGTCGGACTTAATTGGGAGGTAGATCTATGTCGTCAATAATTGATGCAAATGTGCTCGCAGCTGCTGAGCTGCTGGATGGAGACGGGATTGACGTCCAGGCCATTCAGGAAAGCGTGCGCAGGATGTTAATTGCTTTCGGAGAGAACCCGGAGCGCCAAGGGCTGGTACGTACGCCTGAGCGTGTAGCCAGTATGTATGAGGAATTGCTTGCAGGGTATCGGGTGGATCCAGTTGAGTTAATCAACGAGGCTATTTTCGATGTCAACTACGATGAAATGGTGGTGGTTCGGGATATTGAATTCTATAGTCTGTGTGAGCACCACATGCTCCCATTCATTGGTCGGGCGCATGTGGCTTACATTCCCAAAGGCAAAGTGATTGGTCTTTCCAAAATTCCACGGGTTGTGGATATGTTTGCGCGGCGATTGCAGGTTCAGGAACGCATGACCCGTCAAATTGCGGACTTCTTAAATGAGGTTCTGCATCCCTTAGGTGTTGCGGTTGTTGTTGAAGCTATTCATATGTGTGCGATGATTCGAGGGGTCAAGAAGCACAACTCGCGCATGACCACGTCTACTATGCTAGGCGCCTTTCGCACCAGCATGGCCACCCGGATGGAGTTTCTGGATAACATTTCGCGCAGTGCTGAGCCACTGCACATTTAGCGCAGTCGAGTTAAGTGGCTCAAGTCAGTACGGACAAAAGCAGAAGAGGTTGCACGCAGACGTCGGGCGATCTCGGCTAGACTTTCATCGTTGGCGGAGCGACTCAGGTCGGGTCGCAACTCGGCTAGTGGCAGCGCGATAAAATCGCGTTGCCACAGATTATCATCCAGCACTTGCTCATCGAAAACAACAACATCCAAATCAATTGTACGGGGAGCGTTCTTGTTGGTCGTTCGGACACGCCCAAGGTCCTGTTCAATACGTGAGAGCACCTCAGCTTTGAAAGCGGTCAAATCAAGCGGAGTCGAGATCCAGGCTACGGTGTTAAGAAAGCGTGGTCCGGGCGAACCGACCGCTTCAGTTTCCCAGATGTTGGAGAGGGCATTAACCGTGCAAACCTCCCTGAGACGCTGGATCGCAGCCGCAATATTGGTTTCAGGAGCGATGTTGCTTCCTAGCAACACGTAAGCCTGGTGCATGACAGGGTTGCTATCTACCCTGCGGAAACGTTCAATTTCCACGCCAACCGAGCGGGCAAAACGCACAGCGCCTGGCTTTTCAATGCGAACCCGTACGCCTACGACACCGGGTTCTTCCAGGCACAAGCGAGCGATATCGCTAGCCAAGGCTTCAACGGTAAAGCGTTCGGTGTGCTCTACGTAGGCGATGACCTTTTTAGCAATGGTTCGGTAATTGATGCAATCCTCAATACGATCGCTTTGGGCGGCTTTGGTCACATCCCCGTACAAAGCCAGATTAACCAGGATGTCCTGGGGCTGCGCACGTTCGCGCTCGCTAATTCCAATGACACCCCGAATCAGTAAATCGTGAATAAAGGTAACATCCATTGTGAGTTCCTCCAATCGCTGAAATCAGACCAAATGTCGCCCTCCGTCGAGGTGCACAATTTCGCCGGTGATGTAGGTGGGGGCGCTGAGGAAGAAAAGCAGAGTCTGTTCCACCTCTTCCAGGGTGGCCCAGCGCCGGGCCGGAACGTCTTTCAAGAGGTTAAGGGCAGTGCTGCCATCACTGGGGGGCAAGATGGCCCCTAACGCAATGCCATTCACGACAATGCGGGGTGCCAGCGCTAGGGCCAGGCTGCGGGTAAGGGCAGCTAAAGCCGCCTTACTGATGGTGTATGCAAAGTGATCACTACCTGGGCGCAAGGCTCGCCAGTCGAGAATGTTGAGGATGCGTCCTGTTTTTGATGCGGGGAGACGCATCCCATAACAACGGCTTAAGAGAAACGGAGCGGTAAGGTTAATATTCAAGTGGCGTTGCCAGGTATCTAAGTCCGTTTGCCAGAGATCGCGATCCTCAAAAATTGCTGCGTTATTGATGAGACCATCCAAGGGGGCTATCTCCCAGGCATGGTCGAACAAAGCCTCCACAGTAGCGGGCTCCGAAAGATCACCTTCGAGGATCCATGCCTTGACCCCCATACCCATAGCAAGGTTGACAACTTCTTGTGCCTCATTAGGGGAATGACCGTGATGAATGATAACGTTTCCCCCTTCTCGGGCGATGGCTAAAGCAAATACACGGCCCAAACGGCGAGCTGCACCAGTAACAAGAAATGTTTTACCCTGAAGATGCATGTTCTTGCTCCTTGGAAATTGAGTGGAGGTGTTGACCCATCTGGTGTAGGCTGATGGCGAGCAGAATCCAGGCAATAATCTGGGGCTGGCGGAAAAAGAGCCAAGCAGTGGAATCCCCTCGGAAAGGCTCGATAATCAGACGGGCTAAGGCGGTCAGGGCAAGGAAGGTCCAAAACCTCAGCCCTGTTGGCCATCTTTCTCGCGTGCTACGCAGAATGGTACTGGTTATGCCAAGGGCTAAGAGGAGAGCGTAGAGTTGGGTGGGATGACGGCAGTCACCCCACAAAGGGATGCACCAGGGGACCGCAGCAGGAGAGCCATAGGCGTTACCAGAAGCTAGATCTGCAAGATGGAGGGCCACTGCAAAGACGGAAGCGCTTAGAGTCAATTGATCCAAGGTAGGCCAGAGCTTCAAACCACGGCGGCCACCGTATATAAGGGCGGCTAAAGAAGCAAAAATGATACCAGTGGAGAGATCAAGCATCTGTGGGGTAGGGGTGATCAGGGCAAGTGGGGTCTTAAGAAACACGGTTACGTTTTTGGCGGCATAACCTAGCCGCGCCCCTAAGATGCCTGCGCCCAGGGCTACCAGTGCTAGGTCATAATAGATCCCAAACGAATGAGAACGAGATGAGTCAAATCTCTCTGTTACCCAGAGGGCTAACCACAGCCCTAGTAAGAAAATCACGCCGTGTGTTTGTAAGGAAAGTGGGCCGATTTGGATGACTGGGAACATTTCCGTTTACCTTGATGTCTTTAGAAGGCGATGGATTTCAGCCCGTAGCCAGGCTTCTGGAACGGGTCCCCCTAAGAACATAGACCGAATTGTCTTATGTTCGTCCAACAGGAAAGTAGTGGGGAAGGCCTGAATCTGATAAGCATGGCTACCCTGGCCTTCACGATCGAGCGCAATGGTAAAGGTTAGGCGATTTTCGTGAATGAACTGGGAAACAAGGGAAATGTTATCCTGATAGGTGGCGTTGATGCCGATGAAGCGCACCTCGGCAGGATTGAACTCACGGCTCAGTTTTTCAAACACTGGCATTTCAGCACGACAAGGCGGGCACCAGGAGGCCCAGAAATTTAATATAATCACCCGAGCATGAATCTGTTCAAGGTTGAGGGAGCCTTCATATAGAGTGTCCAGGGTGAGAGAGGGGGCAGGGAATCCAGGCCTCGGCGCCGGGGAAAGATCGGAGCGGGGCGGGAACCAGAGGGCGGAGAGCCCAATCCACCCTAGCCCCAGGGTCAGGAGGGTGACTTTAATCAGGCGCCAATGATAATGAAGAAACTCCAGCATAAGGGTATGCTATTCGTAAAATGAAGGCATGTCAAGGCGTGACTTTTGACATTGTTTTAGAAAGGCACACCCGATTCGGGTGATCGGGGAGAAGCGATCGAAAATCTTGCCAAATTGGAGAAAGAAGGTATAATATATCTACCCCTCCCTATGGGGAGGGGCTAGAATGGAACAGTAATGGCTAATCCAGAGGTGTTGGCGCGCTTAAGGACTACCGAGGGGCATTTGCGCGGGATCCGGCGTATGGTTGAAGAGGATGCCTATTGCATTGACGTGATTCGCCAGATCCGGGCTGTTCAGGCTGCGCTGGATAAAATCAGTGCTATGATCCTTGACGATCATCTCCACTCATGTGTTATTACAGCCCTGCGCGGAGAGGATCCTCAGGAGCGCGAGCGTGTCCTCAAAGAGATTGTTGAAGTCTTCAATGCCACAAATTTTTCCCAACGGAGGTAGGCGCCATGTCAGAAGTTGAATTCTATGTACCGGCCATCCACTGCGCCCATTGCATCCACACAATCAAAATGGAATTACAGGAACTGAACGGAGTACGCTCTGTGGAAGCCGATCTTTCCAGCAAAAAGGTCAGAGTTCAGTTTGAGGCCCCAGCGACTCTAGAAGGTATTGAGAGATTGCTGGTAGAGATCAATTACCCTCCCCAAAGGGTCTAGTGGGTGTTTGTTTGACCTCAGGGTGTTTTCCCGTCCCGAGGTCATTGCAGGAGGTAGCTATGGAAAAAACGCAGCAAGTAGTGCTGCCTATTACTGGAATGACATGTGCCAACTGTGTTGCTACCATTGAGCGCAGCATTAAGAAAGAAAAGGGAGTGGCGCATGTTGCCGTTAACCTGGCTTCAGAGCGCGCTACGGTGATTTTTGATCCCACCTTGACCCGTCTGCAAGACTTGGTTGCTCGAGTGGAACGTGCTGGGTACGGCGTTGCTACGGGTGAAGTGCGCTGGTTGGTGCAGGGGTTGAGCGATGTTAATGATGCTCGTCGCCTAGAACGAGCACTGACTCAACTGGAAGGAGTACGAGAAGTCCAGGTTGTGTATCCGACCAATCAAATCTTCGTGCGGTATATTCCTACCCTGGTTAGTCAGCAGGACCTGCGGCGGGTCGTACGTCGCGTGGGCTTTGAGGTAGTTGAGGGTCAGGTTGATTTTCAAGATGCGGAAGCTGAAGCCCGGCATCGAGAGATGGCTCAGCAAAGGCACCTGCTCATTGTAGGATTAATGTTTACCCTGCCACTTTTCTTACTGGCAATGGGGCGTGACCTAGGGTGGTTACCTATGGCTTTGGCTCACGCTCGCTGGTTTGATGTCCTTTTGTGGCTGCTAGCGACACCCGTCCAATTCTACGTGGGTTGGCAGTATTATCGGAATGGGTACAATGCGGTACGTAACGGGGCTGCTAACATGGATGTCCTAATCGCCATGGGCTCCTCAGTGGCTTATTTGTACTCCGTAGCCGTGGTTTTGGGATGGCTTAAGGGCCACGTTTATTTTGAAACCTCTGCGGTTATCATCACCTTGGTGCGGTTGGGAAAGTTTCTGGAGGCCCGCGCGCGTGGAATGACCAGCGAGGCCATTCGCAAGTTGATGGGGCTACAATCGAAAACGGCTCGCGTGGTGCGTGAGGGCCAAGAACTTGAAGTACCTGTTGAGGAAGTTCAGCGGGGTGATATGGTACTGGTGCGACCGGGTGAGCGCATTCCGGTGGATGGTGTGGTGATAGAAGGCCATTCAACGGTGGATGAATCAATGTTAACCGGTGAGTCATTACCGGTGGAAAAGAAACCTGGGGACTCTGTTATTGGGGGCACTTTGAATAAGCAGGGTTATTTGCGATTTGAGGCCACCCGTATTGGCAAGGATACCCTGTTGGCGCAAATTGTACGATTGGTGCAGGAGGCTCAGGCCAGTAAAGCCCCGATCCAGCGCCTGGCGGACCGTATTTCAGCAGTTTTTGTTCCTCTAGTCCTTTTGATTGCCCTGATAACGTTTGGGGTCTGGTATTTTCTGGTTCCCATACCCGGGGATATCAATGCGACTTTTGCTCGTGCCTTAATCCATATGGTGGCGGTACTGGTTATTGCTTGTCCATGTGCTCTGGGCTTGGCTACTCCAACGGCGGTTATGGTAGGCACTGGCAAGGGCGCAGAATTGGGGATTCTTTTTCGCAGCAGTGAGGCGCTGGAGCGGGCTGGGCAAGTGAATGTAGTGGTGCTGGACAAGACAGGTACCTTGACCCGTGGGCAGCCGCGGGTCACGCACTTTTTTGTTGCCCCAGAGTGGCGCGCTGGGCGGGATGAAAACTACTTGCTTCAGCTGGCTGCCAGCGTGGAACAGGTCAGTGGTCACCCGTTGGGAGAAGCAATTGTGGCTGAGGCAATTGCTCGTGGGCTTTCCCTAGAAACGCCATCTGGGTTTAGTGTTGAAATTGGGCAAGGAGTTGAGGCGGAGGTTCAAGGCCATCGAGTGACTGTGGGAAGCCTGGGTATGTTTCAGAGGCGAGGCTTGGCGCTTAATGGGTTAGCCCCCGTGGTGGAAAAGATCCGAACTGAAGCCCGAACTCCGGTGCTTGTGGCTGTGGATGGCGTACTTTATGGCGTGATTGGGATCGCGGATACCCTGCAGGAGGGCGCTCGTGAAGGTGTGCGCGCGTTAAAGGATCTAGGACTGCGAGTTATTATGCTCACAGGGGATCAGCGACCAACGGCCCTAGCCATCGCTGCTCAAGTTGAAATTGAAGAGGTCATTGCCGAGGTTTTGCCTCAACACAAGGCTGAGACCATAAAGGCTTTGCAGGAGGGTGGCAATGTGGTAGCAATGGTAGGGGATGGTATCAACGATGCGCCTGCGCTGGCGCAGGCCGATGTGGGCATTGCCATTGGAACGGGTACCGACATTGCCATGGCTACCGCGCCGGTTACACTCGTTGGAGGGGACTTGCGAGGCGTAGCAAAAGCCATTTTGCTTTCGCGCAAGACCTCACGTACCATCCGGCAGAACCTTTTCTGGGCTTTCTTTTACAATGTGCTTCTCATTCCCGCGGCAGCGTTGGGATATTTAAATCCAATTCTGGCAGCACTGGCTATGGCCTTTAGTAGCGTTTTCGTGGTGACCAATAGCCTGCGTCTACAGCGCGTGCGATTGGATTAATGAGGAGAATCCAACAAAAGGGCTTGCACAGCTGTGCGAGCCCTTTTGTTTTATCGGAAAGGCTGCATAGTTTGATGGTAGAATTTTGACAATTCGATTCCTGCGCTTTTATACTCTGATCTTTTCTCTAAGGAGCCTCGTCATGGTTACTGATCCTGAGTTTGAATTGCGAGCCATCAATACCTTGCGATTCCTCTCTGCGGACGCCGTGCAAAATGCCAATTCGGGTCATCCGGGGTTGCCGATGGGGGCGGCGGCAATCGCCTATACAGTATGGACCCGTCATCTCAAGCACAACCCCCACAATCCTAACTGGCCCAACCGTGATCGCTTCATCCTCTCGGGTGGGCATGGATGTGCTCTTCTTTACGCCTTATTGCATCTGACTGGCTATGATCTCTCTCTAGAAGAACTCAAACGGTTTCGTCAGTGGGGAAGTAAAACGCCGGGGCATCCAGAGTATGGACTGACGCCAGGAGTTGAAACTACCACCGGCCCGTTGGGGCAAGGGTTCGCCAACGGGGTTGGAATGGCGATTGCGGCTGCCCACCTGGCGGCAGAGTTCAACCGTCCGGGCTTTGATATCGTGGATCACCACATATATGCTCTGGTCACGGATGGGGACTTGATGGAGGGGGTAGCCTCTGAGGCCGCTTCACTAGCAGGACACTTGCGATTAGGCCGGTTAATTTACCTTTACGATGATAATCGCATTTCCATTGATGGCTCAACCGATTTGACCTTTACTGAGGATCGTGCTCGCCGTTTTGAGGCCTATGGATGGCAAGTGTTACACGTAGCGGACGGAAATAATGTGGCGGCCATTGATGCGGCCATCCGTGCGGCCAAAGCAGACCCGCGTCCCTCTTTGATCATCTGCCGTACCCAGATTGGCTATGGATTACCCACGCGCCAGGGGACGGCTAAGGCGCATGGAGAGCCGCCAGGGGAGGACGAGTTGCGTGGTGCCAAGGAGCGCTTGGGATGGCCGCTGGAGCCCATGTTTTACATTCCGGATGATGTGCTGGCTTTCTACCGCCAGGCCGTTGGGGACGGAGCGGCAGCAGAGGCGGCCTGGCAGCGGCAGTTTGAGGCTTACCGCCGGGCCTACCCGGAATTGGCTGCCGAGTTTGAGCGGCGTATACAGGGCCAGTTGCCGGAGGGATGGGATCAGGACTTGCCTGTGTTTGATCCCGACCCGAAGGGCATTGCCACGCGCGCGGCTTCGGGGAAGGTATTAAATGCTCTCGCCGTACGTCTGCCCGAACTCATGGGAGGCTCAGCAGACTTAACGCCTTCGAATAACACCTGGATGAGTTGTACGACGGCGTTCCAGGCCGAAAACCCCATTGGGCGCTATCTCCATTTCGGGGTACGCGAGCATGGCATGGGAGCAATTGTAAACGGTATGGCATTGTACAAAGGGATCATTCCCTTTGGGGCCACTTTTCTGGTCTTTTCAGACTACATGCGTCCGGCGGTGCGACTTTCGGCGCTGTCTCACATTGGGAGCATATGGATTTTCACCCACGACTCCATTGGTTTAGGAGAGGATGGCCCCACCCACCAACCCATAGAGCATTTACCTGCGCTACGGGCGATTCCCCATTTAGTGGTCATTCGTCCGGCGGATGCAAATGAAGTGCGTGAGGCATGGAAGGTGGCTATTGAGCGTCGCGATGGGCCAACGGCGCTGGTGCTGAGTCGGCAAGCAATCCCGGTGATGGATCGCTCAGTACTGGCGCCGGCCGAGGGATTGCGGCGCGGGGCCTATGTGCTGGCTGATTTGGGAGGCGGTCGTCCGCAGATCATCCTGATGGCAACCGGTTCGGAGGTGAGCCTGATTGTTGAAGCAGGCTATGCGCTGGCCGCAGAAGGTTACAATGTACGTCTGGTTTCCTTCCCAAGTTGGGAATTGTTTGAGGTGCAGGATCGTGGGTATCAAGATGAGGTCTTGCCGCCCACCATCGAACGTCGCTTAGCGATAGAAGCGGCACGCCCTCTGGGCTGGGAGCGCTGGGTTGGTAACAAAGGGCGGGTTCTGGGCATCCACCGCTTTGGTGCTTCGGCTCCGTATAAAGTTATTTATGAAAAATTCGGTCTGACCGTTGCCGATATTCTTCGTGAAGCCCGCGGATTGCTGGGCGTAGAGGCATAAAGGAGGCACAAAAATGCGTGTAGCCATTGCATGTGACCATGGGGGATTCCCCCTCAAGGCTTCAGTCGTTGAAGCCGTACGCTCATTGGGTCATGAGGTAGTGGATTTTGGTGTAGATAGCGAGGAACGGGTCGATTACCCCGATTTTGCAGAAAAGGCAGGTCGGGCGCTCCAACGCGGTGAGGTTGAGCGCGCTATTTTGATTTGTGCTTCTGGGATCGGAGTCAACATTGCTGCAAACAAGATGCAGGGCGTTTATGCGGGTGTGTGTCATGATACCTATTCGGCCCACCAGGGAGTTGAGCACGACAATATGAATACGCTTTGCTTGGGTGGGCGGATCATTGGCCCTGAACTGGCTAAAGAAATTGTGCGTGCCTTTTTGATGGCCAAGTTTCTGGGTGAGGATCGTTACCGGCGTCGTTTTGAAAAGGTGCGGGCTTTAGAAAATGAGGCTCAACGTTCATAGTCAAAGGAACTAAGCGATTCGGATGGGAGTGAAGACCATGAGCGCAGAAGCAATTCAGAAACTCCATGCATTAGGGCAGTCGCTGTGGTATGACAATATTCAACGGCGTCTCCTGGAGGATGGTGAACTGGCCCAAATGGTCACTGAGGGGATTATCCGTGGTGTTACCTCTAATCCAACAATCTTTCATCAGGCCATTGCTCATTCTAACGATTATGATGTTGCGATTCAATCCATGGCCTGGGCAGGGTGGTCAGCGCGCCAAATCTATGATCAGTTGACCATTGAAGATATTCAGAAGGCGGCAGACTTGTTTCTGTCGTTGTACGAAGCCAGTCAGGGTGAGGATGGTTATGTCAGCCTGGAAGTGGCCCCAACCTTAGCATATGATACCGAAGGGACTGTGGCGGAAGCAAAGCGCTTGTGGAACTTGGTTGCGCGGCCGAACTTAATGATTAAGATTCCCGCCACGTTACCAGGGTTGCCGGCTATTCGTCGCGCCATTTATGAAGGGATCAATGTTAATGTAACCTTGATTTTTTCACTAGAACGTTATGCTCAGGTGATTGAGGCCTATCTGAGTGGACTAGAGGACCGGCTAGCGGCAGGCCTACCGGTTGATCGGATCGCCTCAGTGGCTTCCTTTTTTATCTCCCGTGTAGATACCAAAGTGGATAAGCGTTTAGAGGAGATCCTGCGCCGCGAAGGGCCTGAGGCAGAACAGGCTCGCGCTCTCATGGGCAAAGCAGCCATTGCCAATGCTCGTCTAGCCTATGCCCAATTCTTGGAGGCATTTGGAAATGAGCGTTTTAAAGCACTTGCGCGCCACGGAGCCAAAGTGCAGCGACCCTTATGGGCTTCAACGAGCACGAAAAACCCGGCCTATCGGGACGTACTTTACGTAGAAGAGCTCATTGGCCCCCAGACTGTTAACACTGTGCCCCCTCAAACTCTGGCGGCTTTCGCCGATCATGGGATAGCGCAAGTGACCTTAAGCGCAAAGGTGGATGAAGAGAAAAAGATCATCGCTGCTCTCGAACAGCTGGGGATCTCTATGGCGCAGGTGACACAAGAACTTGAAGATGAAGGTGTGAGGGCCTTTGCGAGTGCCTTCGAAGCCCTCTTGAAAACGATTGAAGAACGCCGGCAGGCCGCCGTGGCAGAACTGGGACCTTTCAGTACCGTTTTGGCAGCCCAGGTTGCGCGCGTTGCTCATGAGCACTATATTCAGCGGCTTTTCGAGGCAGATGCGAGCCTGTGGACAGACGACCCAGAGGGTCAAGCGGAAGTGAGACGGCGCCTAGGGTGGTTGATTGCCCCACAAAAGAGTCGCACTCTTTTGCCTTCTCTGAGTGCATTGGCACTCCAGTTGGTCAAAGAGGGATATCGGGAGGCCGTATTGTTGGGGATGGGAGGCTCATCCCTGGCGCCGGAGGTATTTGCTCTGATTTTTGGGGTGGGGCAGGTCGGCAACCAACCGGGGTTGCGTTTGACAGTGCTTGATACCACAGACCCCGAACAAATTGCAGAGGTTGTGAGTCGTATTAAGTGGGGCGAAACCTTGTTCATTGTATCAAGCAAGTCGGGGACGACGGTTGAGGTCCACGCCTTGATGGAGTATTTCTGGGAGTGGGTGAAATCCCACGGCGATACAACACCCGGGCGCCACTTCATTGCCATTACTGACCCGGAAACCCCACTTGCCAAATTGGCATATGAGCGCGCGTTCCGGGAGATTATCTATGGGGATCCCCTAGTGGGTGGACGATACTCGGCCCTGACTGCATTTGGTTTGGTGCCCGGTGCATTGTTGGGGATGAATGTTGCCCAACTATTGGGGCGGGCAGAAAACATGATGGAGCAGTGTCTGCCGAACCAACCCGCAGGACGTAACCCGGGTTTAGTCTTGGGTGTTTTGCTGGGGCTGGCTGCGGTGCAAGGGCGTGACAAATTGACCTTCCTAGCCGATCCGGAGCTATTTCCTCTGGGTGCATGGCTGGAGCAACTGGTTGCCGAATCGAGTGGTAAAGATGGACGTGGTATCATCCCGGTGGATCAAGAACCCGAGGTTGCCGTAGACGGTTATGGACAGGACCGGCTGTTTATCTATTTTCGTCTTGGCGGTGCACAAGAAGCACGTGCTCAGGCCCTGCTGGCCGCCGAGCATCCTGTGTTGACGTTCAGATTTAGAGATGTGTATGATCTGGGCGCAGAAATGTACCGGTGGGAAGTGGCGGTCGCTATTGCGTGTGCGTATTTGCGGGTCAATGCCTTTGATCAACCGGATGTGGAAGACAGCAAAAGCCGCACTCGTGCATTGCTGGCAGGTTTTCAGTCTCATGGCGTCCTATCTGTAGAATCGCCCCAGTGGGAAAATGGAAAAGTGGGCGCTTTCACTTCCCTGCAAATTAGCGGAGACACGCCATCCCTAGTGGACCTACTGAGGTCATTTATCAGGCTGGCAGTGCCGGGTGACTACGTAGCGATTAATGCGTACCTCCCGCGCAATGAATGGACGATGAGAATTCTACAAGCGCTGCGCAAGAAAATTCTTGAGGTTACCGGGTGTGCCACTACTTTAGGCTTCGGGCCGCGTTTTCTGCATTCAACCGGGCAGTTGCACAAAGGTGGACCCAATCGCGGCGTGTTTCTCCAAATCACCTATGAGCCCAAAGTTGATTTTGAGATCCCAGGGCAGGGGATTCGATTTGGTATTCTCGAACGCGCCCAAGCCTTGGGAGATTTTGAGGCGTTAAGAGCACGGGGGCGCCGCATTCTTTATCTGCATCTCAAGGACATCTCCCTTGAGGAGTTGTTGGATTTCTAACCCCCACTGCCCACCTGTCTGGGGTGGGCAGTGGAAGTCGGGGATCCGTTGATCATTTCCGACGATTGCGGAAGAGCATCGTTAGTAACATAAGAAGTGCAAGCGCCGGCACCCATGGGCGTGCCAATACCCACAATCCCAACCGACCCCATCGGCGCCAGCGATCAACCTGCTTGGTGGCCTGTATAGGAATATAGGGCTTCTGCTGCCAATCCAGTTCACGGATCAGGGGTAAGAAACCCTGCTCGACGCACCCTTCCAGGCTGAAAATGTAGATGAAATCAGTGTGCTGAAAGGCTAACAGAAGATCACGTTGCAATTCTGCCCAGCTAAGTGGACGGGTGTTAGCCACGCCCTCTAAATTCACGCCACCCCCAGTGCTACCAACTCCAATGGCCTGGGCATCGAAGGCATAGCTCCATAGATACCCATCCCCTATCGGGCGTACAAAACTGGAGTAGAGCATGAGTACCTCGCGATCGACATCTAGATCAACGATGCCTAGCAAGCGTTGCAGCAACGAGGATCCTGTACGGCGCTCGTCCACGATCAGCGGAATTTGATAAGACTCGGTGAAGTAACCATCCCGGCGAATGCGATTGACGAGCAACTGGTATGCCTGGCGCCCGCTTTCACCTCGGTCACGATTGAAGGCCTGACGGGCCAGATACCAGTAACCTTGCCAATGGCTGTGGCGTAGATATTCAACAACTCGGATATCAGGTTCGATATCCAGGCCAATGGCATCCCACCGCAGGTTATGCTCGTGGCTCCAGGTTTTGAATTTCTCGTATCGCTCATATGCTTGGGTAATATTATCCAGATTGAACCAATATCCTTGTTCTTTGGGAAGTAGCAACCAGGCATGAACAGGGATCCCCTCGCTATTTAGGCGTTGTACTATGGCTGCACGTTCGGGACTGAGATCCAGAATCCCTAAGCTGACCCTAGCTCCCAGGTTTTTGATCTGAGTAAGGAGGTCGGGAGATGCAAAGAGGGTTGTCAGTGGCTCAGTTTCAAGTTCGCAAAAGAAGGTGAGTATAGGTTTATCCATTGCGGCCTCGAATAATAGAGAATTTGAGGACGTATAAAGTGCCGGAAGCGTTAAGCCGATTCGATTTGTTGGGCAAGGGCAATGGCACCCAACACACCGGCCATATCCCCAAGAGTAGGGGGTACGATGTAAGTCTCGATCTCCTCTAGGATTTCCCTGGTCTGGATGTATTCATTCAATAGACGGCGGGTCAAGGTGCGGATGCGGGGGAAGAGATGGCTTTGTTGCATGACGCCGCCCCCCAGGATGATGCGTTGAGGGGAGGCAATACAAATGATAGATTGTAGGGCCAGGGCAATGTACTCGGCTTCCAATTCCCAGATGGGGTGATCGGGCGGGAGGAATTCCGGTTTTTGCCCCGTTCGTGCCATTAAGGCTGGGCCACTGGTCAGACCCTCAAAGCAATCGCCATGGAAAGGACAGTTTCCAGGGAAGGGATCTTTTTCTGGATCGCGGGGTAGGCGAATGTGCCCCATCTCGGGGTGGAGCATACCGTGAAAAGGATGGTTCTGGACAATTAGCCCGCCGCCAACCCCTGTACCAATGGTGAGGTAAACGTAATCACGCAATCCTTGCGCTGCTCCCCATTTGCCTTCACCTAAAGCAGCGCCGTTGACATCGGTATCAATGACAACCGGACAGCCAGTGCGGGTCTGGAGCACGTCTCGAATCGGAACATTGGCCCACCCCGGTTTGGGGGTTGAGGTGATGTAACCGTAGGTGGGTGATCCTACAATCAAATCTAAGGGGCCAAAACTGGCAATACCGATCCCCGCCAGTTGAGTTTGGGTTTTCTCCATAAAACGGATAAAGAATTCAGTTGCTTGATTAAGGGTTTCTTCTGGTGTGGTGGTCGGGAAACGTATCTGGGCTACCAGTTCATTCGGCCCATTACCGATGGCGCAAATAAACTTGGTTCCGCCGGCTTCGATTCCACCAAAGAATGTCATAAGTCACCTCATTGCAGGTTGAAGCCAAGATCATCAGAATGGGTTGAGCGGTAAAAGTCCCAAAAGGCTTTTACTATTGGTTATAATAGCGGAAAGCTCTTGTCCAGCCAGGGGTAAGAGCATTGAATTGACCTTTCAGGGTAGGGCTTTCTCAGCAATCTTATCATAAACCACAACGAAAGATGTGAGGGATCCATGGATATCTTTGCCAAATGTCATGAATTTACAATTGCCAAGCAGGCTATCGAGCAGGGGATTTATCCTTATTTCATTCCCATGGCAGAAAACGAGGGGACCGAAGTTGTTTTTGAAGGCAAACGCCTAATTATGTGCGGTTCAAACAACTACCTAGGTCTCACGACGGACCCAAGGGTGAAAAAAGCCGCCTGTGAAGCCATTGAGCGTTATGGCACCAGTTGTACCGGCTCCCGTTTTCTTAACGGTACACTCGCGTTACATGAGCAACTCGAGCACGAATTAGCCGAGTGGGTTGGGAAGGAGGCTGCGCTGGTATTCTCGACTGGAATGCAAACCAACTTAGGTACGATCAGCGCGCTAGTGGGCCGGAATGACGTGGTTATTTTGGACAAGGACGATCATGCCAGTATTGTAGACGGGGCTCGATTAGGGTTTGGTAAAATTGAGCGCTTTCGGCACAATGACGTTGAGCACCTAGAACGGGTTTTGCGTTCCATTCCCGACGAGAGCGGCAAGTTAATCGTAGTTGACGGTCTCTTTAGCATGGGGGGAGACCTGGCTCCTCTTCCCGACATTGTGACCGTGGCACGGAAGTACGGTGCACGGATCATGGTGGATGATGCTCACGGCATGGGGGTGTTAGGAGGAGGCCGCGGCACAGCGGCTCATTTTGGGGTTACCGATGAGGTGGACTTAATCATGTCTACTTTTAGCAAGTCCTTTGCTTCACTAGGGGGCTTTGTGGCCGGAGACGAGCAGGTCATTCATTATGTGAAGCATCATGCCCGCGCATTGATTTTTAGCGCTAGTATTCCGGCTTCAAATGCTGTGGCTGCGTTGACAGCCTTGCGCATTATGCGCGAAGAGCCTGAGCGGATTGAACGCGTTAACAAGATCGGCGAGCATATGCGCAAGGCGTTCCAAGAGATGGGCTTCAATATTGGTAACTCTCAATCTCCCATCGTTCCGATCATCATAGGCGATGATGAGAAAACATTCCTGACTTGGCGCTTGTTGTTTGAGAATGGGGTCTTCGTCAATCCGGTGATTAGCCCTGCAGTCCCGCCTGGGATGCAATTATTGCGTACCAGTTATATGGCAACACATACCGATGAGCAATTGGAGCGCGTTTTGGATATTTTCTACAAGGTTGGGAAAATGGTAGGGCTCATCTGAAACCCGGGTGCGGGGTCTAAGCCATGCATACTGAGGCGTAGGAAGAAAACTACGCCTCAGTATTGGAATGTGCATCAGCAATAAAGAGAATACCAATTGTATCTGGGCCGCAGTGGCTGGAAATAGTAGCCCCGGCCTGAGTAACACAAATCTCTTCAACGGGGGCCATTGACTTTATGGATTCAACCAGGTAGGCTGCATCTTCGTCGCAACCCGTGTGGGTAACAAATACACGATGCAGATCCAAGTAGGGCAAGTGCAAACGAAGGTCTTCAAGCATGGCATCCAGGGCTTTAACCCGCGTGCCCCGGATTTTGGCTTTGACTCCCAGCATGCCATCGGGACGGACCTCAATAATAGGCCGAATTCTTAGCACACTTCCCACGATTGCCTGCAAGGCAGTGCAGCGTCCTCCTTTATAAAGATACTCCATCGTTTCGATGACGAACGAAGTGTGAACCCGTGGAACCATGGCCCGAATTTCACGGACGATTTCCTCGGCTGTCCATCCTTGATCGCGCAACTCAGCAGCCTTGAGGACCAGCAATCCAATACCGGTAGAAAGGTTCTTGGAGTCTATAATGTAGATTTTCTTATGGGGTAATTGTTGTGCGGCGAGTAAGCTATTTGAAAGTGTGGCTGACAGCTTCGCCGATATTCCGATGTATATGATCTCATCTGAGGGCTCAAAAAATTCGAGAAACTCCTTTATCGAAGGGGCAGATGTTTTGGGAAGTTCACCGGTTTTGGCCACTAGGCTGAATAGTTCCTTGGGGGATATAGAGCCATCAGAGATTGTTCGATTATCAATGAAAACCTGTAAGGGTAAAACACGAACATTAAATTGATGGATCAGTTCAGAGCTCAAATCTGCGCAACTGTCGGTTACAATATCCACCATGGGTTGATAACCCTCCCAAACAATATCCGGCTAAATTATAGTCCAGGATTGTCATTGGAGCAGGAAATTCTATGGGTAAAGAGTCTTGTTCAATCTATTTGTTTGATCTGGATGGTGTACTGATTCAACCGGGCGGTTACCGGCAAGCGCTCAAAGACACTCTCAATGATTGGGCGGCCAGGATGGGGTTGAACCCCACTTTTGCTCCCAACGAGGATGAGATTGCTGTTCTTGAAGCACAAGGTGTGACTAGTGAATGGGATATGATTCCTTTTTCGCTTGCCTTGATTATTGAGGCTTGGTGGAATTTACATCCGGGGATAACTCTGCCGGCGGATTTGAACCAAGCCCTCAATGTTATCCGTCAGACAACTTCTCATTCGGTTGCGCGTCCGGCTTTTGGGAAGGCGTATGATGGATTGGGGGACAAGCGTATGGCCGGATATCCGCTAGTCGAGGGTTTACTCATGCAAAGAGATTCCTCGTGGTTGCAGGAACGGTTCCCGCGCTTATCTCATCATCCATTGCTAGAGGTGATGTTCTCCTCAACTCGGGATATCTTTCACCATCTACCCAACCGGGATTTCCAAGTGCGGGTGTTGGGTAGTCATCTCTTTGAAGAAACTTACCGCGTGAAAGCTCCCTTTGATTCGGCCTCTTATCTTGAAGTGTGGGATCGTGTTTTGGTGGAAAAAAGCATTTTGGCAGAAGTGCTTCAAAATGGAGAGGGCGGAGGAGCCGTGATGACCGCACGACCTTCACGCCCCCCCCTGTCTCCACCCCACATTCGGGTAGGCTATAGTCCTGAGGCTGAAATTGCTGTTGAACTGCTTGGCGCCCCTGATCTTCCAGTGATTGGCCACGGGGCTCTCATATTTGTGGCAGAGTACTTGGGGATTCATGCCGAGTGCCTGCTTAAGCCATCACCCTTTCAGGCTTTGGCTGCCATCATGGCGGCTCTCACGGGGGATGCCCTAAAAGGTTTGTTGTGGGCTTATCAGATGTATGGAAGGCCAGAATGGGGGGATAATGCTCATCTGAACGGCCTAATAGATAAGCACTCCCTGCGTTCGTGCCTTTTACCGTCTCGTTTGAGTGTGCACATTTTTGAAGATTCTCCGGTTGGCATTCGGGCTTGTCAAAAGGCTACGGAGTATTTGCTTGGACTAGGTTGCCAAGTAAACCTTAATGCCTGGGGAATCTCGCATCAGCCCACCAAGAGGCGAGCCTTAGAGGAACTTGGCGCTCAGGTCTTTACGACTATCAACCAGGCGCTTGAGGTTGTTCTGGCACGGCGAGATCACAGAAAACGTGCCCCTGTGGTTGGGCGTGATTCGAGTTGGGAGTCTTCATCCACGTAAGTTGGCTCGCGCTGAAGGCCAGTGGATCGCGATGGGGCGGTGCGCAGTGGCATAGGGCTGGCGACAGGCGAATCGCGCTGTGGTGTTATTGCGGATCGAAGTTCACGAGGGCGCTGCATGGGTTGAGGCTGAGGGCGCGCAGGTGCTGCCGGGGCATTGGCGAACACACGCTGACCGGCCAGGGTTAATGTGCCAATGAGCAAGATACGGGTCACCCAAACCAGAATGGCAATAAACAACGGGACAACCTGGATTAGCAATTCTGGATTGATGAATGCGCTGGCGCGCGGCGTGTGCTCGACCAGAGCCAGCGAAACGCTCCACCAGGTCAGAACGGCGTTCATGGTGGCAGCCAAGAGCCAGGCGCCGAAAAGGAGCCAAATCCCCTGATTCTGGGCAATCTCCTCGTCAGGAAGGAACAGGCGAGCAATCCCAGCAAAATCAATGCTGCAAAATGCAATGGCAAGAACGGTTGCCCATTCCAGCGGGCCGAAAGCGAGGTCACCCAGTAGGTCATGAAGAGCTACATAGGTGGTGCTGTAGTTGAAGATCTCAAACCCAGCTAGCGCAAGCAACAATAAAATCCCAAAGAAAATCCCACGGTGTCGGTGAAGCGTCACCGGAAGGTTTTCGAACCAGGTATTGATCGAATGGGTTAGAAGGGTCATGATCTGTCACCTCCTTCTTATCCGGTAGAGGGAAGAGGGCGCTTTCTATGGATTGCTTATATTATAGAATATATGTTCTATTTCGTCAAGCGCCATAGCGGAGTTATTTTGAGTACAATAAACGCATGAGCATAAGCAAAGGCAATTCCCATTTTGACTGGTTGGCGCCCTGGTATGAAAGCATCTTTGGATTCCCCCCCAGTGATGAGATCAAGCGATGGCTGAAGTTACCTGTTGTGGGCTGGTTGTTGGATGTAGGGGGTGGGACGGGCAGGGTGGTAGCAGGTTTGATCAACAGTGTGGATGGGATCGTAGTGCTGGATCCTTCAATGGGAATGTTGCGCCAAGCGCGGTTAAAGCCAGGGCTTTCTCCGGTGCAGGGGACGGCTGAGTGTTTGCCCTTTCAGGACGGCATGTTTGCTCGGGTGCTAATGGTGGATGCCTTTCACCATGTGCAGGATCAAGGGGCTGTACTGGATGAGCTAATGCGCGTGCTAGCATCAGAGGGTGTCTTGGTCATTGAAGAGCCTAATTATCACCATTGGGCTGTCAAGATAGTGGCCCTACTTGAACGTAGTATTGGTATGCGAAGTCGCTTCCGATATCCTGAGGAGCTCGCGGCTTGGATTAGGGCCAGAGGATATCATCCCGAAGTGTACAAACATGGAGCTATGCTGCGCATCATTGTTGTAAAATAAATGACGAGGAAATATGAGCGACATTACTGTTCGATACGTGATGCAGAACTTAGTCCGTGCCTTTTCTCCAGAAAATGCACGGGATGTTCAAGCGGTTATTCAATTACACGTAACAGGTGAGGAACCCGGCGACTGGGTTATACGGATCCGCAATGGGCAATGCGTAGTGGTGGAGGGCGTGGCAGAAAATGCTGACCTTACCTTCACGGCTGAAGCGCGTGACCTTTTAGATATGCTGCAAGGCAAGTTGAATCCTCTAAGCGCCTATATGATGGGGCGACTTGATTTCAAGGGCAATAGTGCGTTGGCAATGAAACTCCCCACCCTCTTTGCGAAGGGAATGGACTATCTCAAACAGCAGAGCGGTCGGGATTAATACAATCCCCATCCCAGATCGATGCCCTCCTCCATCATCGAGAAGTCCCACATTTCCATACCTAGTTCGATGAAGGTAGGAAGACCTAGAGTCTGTTCGGCTTTCTGGCGAGTCATCTCGATCAGCGCTGGCCCGTAGGGGCAAAAAGGTGTGGTCAGAATCATGCGAATCATTACTTGATCGGGCTCGATCCTTACATTGCGGATTAAGCCCAGTTGGATGACATTTAACCCAATCTCGGGATCAATAATTTCACGCAGAGCTTCGCGCAATTTTGCACATGCTTCGGGGTGTGTGGCTTCAGCGTCCCATGCGGGGCGATTCGTGCCGGGTTGGGGTGGGTTTTCCATGTTCGTTCTCCATCCTGATGATATAGACGCAGCGTTGATCCTTTTGGACTACGCAGGTGACTTTATCTGCTGGATAGGCTAGCAGGGTTGAAATTAGTCGTTGGTCCACCGAGCATACTTCGGGATATTGCTGACTTAGATAATAATAAGGGCAGTTTATCTCGCGAATACGGTAAGTATCGCCCTCTTTTTCCCATTCCACCAGGAAGCCTTCTTCGGCGAGAACCTCACGTAAAAATTCCAGGCGCTCCTCAGTACTCATTTTTGCAACAACGTCGTGGTAGTTAGTAGCGATCTCCTCGCCAATTTGGGCAAAGATTTCGCTAATTGTCTCGGGAGAGAGGGTGCCTTTGAGTTGATCCAGCAAGCGCGTTGTCAAGCGCACGTAGCGGGTTGGAAAGCGCTCTAAGCCCGCCTCAGTCAAGTAATAGACCAGCCGCGGACGCCCAACCCCATGGCGTTCCTCTTCACTTGTGACCAGACCCTCAGCAAGTAAGGCGTTCAAGTGGTGGCGTACCGAGATAGGGCTGATCCCTGCGGCCTGGGCCAACTCATTAATGGTGCGGCGAGGGCTGTTGAGCAGGGTTTGCAAAATGCGTTCACGCGTGCTTTTTAAGTTCATCGTTATCCTGACAACCTAATATTCCAAACAAATAGCCTATATTTTGCTAACGCCAGTATAGCAAAGATCGGGCAAATTGTCAATATATTAGAATATTATCATAAATATTGACTTGATAACAGAAACATGCTATAATGCGCTCAACTTGATCGGCAAGCGGCAAATTTCAAGGAGGTAATAAGTTCATGACCGACGCATTGGTAATTCGTAATCTGAGGGTGCGCATAGAAGGGAAAGAAATACTAAAGGGAGTGAATCTGACTTTGCCCAAGGGTGAGGTTCATGCCATTATGGGACCGAATGGTACGGGCAAATCCACGTTAGCATACACCCTGATGGGGCATCCGAGTTATGAGGTGGTAGAAGGCGAGGTGTGGTTCAAGGGGCAAAATATTTTAGAGCTAGAACCGGATGAACGGGCACACTTGGGAATCTTTTTGGCTTTTCAGTACCCGGTGGCTATCCCAGGGGTAACCATCGCTAATTTCTTGCGCACGGCCTTGAACGCTCAACGGCGAGCGCGCGATCCCGAAGATAAAGGGATCCCGATTGCAGAGTTTCGTAAGTTGCTTAAAGAAAAGATGGCATTACTCAATATGGATCCCTCTTTTGGGGGACGGTATTTGAATGACGGCTTTTCGGGTGGCGAGAAGAAACGCGCTGAGATCTTGCAAATGGCTGTATTGCAGCCTGAGATCGCCATCTTAGATGAAACCGATTCGGGTTTGGATATTGACGCTCTGCGGATTGTTGCGCAGGGTGTAAACGCCTTACGGGGTCCCAATCTGGGGGTACTTGTTATCACCCACTACCAGCGTATTTTGAACTACATTCAACCCGATGTGGTTCATGTGATGATGGATGGACGCATTGTAGAAAGTGGCGGCCCAGATCTGGCACTGCATCTGGAGGAGAAGGGCTACTCCTGGGTGCGTGAAAAATTGGAAGGCGATTCGGTTCTGGCATAAACCTTATTGGCATGTCTCAATGGAGGATACGATGGTTGCGAAACCTCAGCAGGAAGAATTCCTGGAGCAGTTAGGGGAATATCGCTATGGCTTTGCGGCTCCAGATGTCTCGGTCTTCAAGGCCCGCAAGGGGCTGGATGAAGAGGTTGTGAAACAAATATCCTGGATGAAAGGCGAGCCACAGTGGATGCTGGAGTTTCGCCTGCGGGCGTTAGAGCATTTCCGTAAACGCCCGATGCCCACTTGGGGAGCAGATCTTTCAGGACTTAATTTGGATGATATCTATTACTACGTTAAGCCTACCGATAAGGAAGGACGCTCGTGGGATGATATTCCGGATCCTATCAAGGAAACATTTGAACGCTTAGGCGTTCCGGAAGCAGAACGCCGTTTTCTGGCCGGGTTGGGGGCGCAATATGAATCTGAGATGGTCTACCACAGTATCCAGGAACATCTTGCCAAACAGGGAGTTATCTTTGTAAGCATTGAGGATGGTCTGCGTCACTACCCGGACCTTTTTCGGGAGTATTTTGGCAAGGTTGTCCCGATTGAGGACAATAAGTTTGCGGCCCTTAATAGCGCAGTCTGGTCAGGCGGCTCATTTGTTTACGTGCCCAAGGGGGTTAAGGTGGATCTGCCTTTGCAGGCTTACTTCCGCCTGAATGTAGCTAACATTGGTCAATTTGAACGCACTCTTATCATTGCAGATGAAGAGGCTCATGTTCATTACGTGGAAGGCTGTACGGCGCCGATCTATTCGACGGATTCGTTCCATAGCGGCGTCATCGAGATCATTGTGAAAAAGGGAGCTCGGGTGCGGTATACCACCATCCAGAACTGGTCCACCAACGTCTACAACCTGGTTACCCAGCGGGCCATTGTGGAAGAAGGGGGTACGATGGAATGGGTGGACTGCAACTTGGGGTCCAAAATTACCATGAAATACCCCTCCTGCTACTTGATGGGGCCTGGGGCGCATGGAGAAATTCTTTCCATGGCATTTGCGGGCCCCGGTCAGTGGCAAGATGCCGGGGGCAAGGTGATCCACTTTGCCCCGCACACCAGCAGCAAGATCACTTCTAAATCCATTAGCAAAGGGGGGGGACGGGCTTCATACCGCGGCTTGCTGAAGGTGCACGAAGGTGCTTACGACTCGCGTTCTAACGTGGTATGTGATGCTTTGCTGTTGGATCCAAAATCTCGTTCTGATACATATCCCTACATCGAGATTGACGAGGAGGATGTGACCATTGGTCATGAAGCCTCAGTCTCGAAGGTAGGTGAAGAGCAGCTCTTCTACCTGATGAGCCGCGGTTTGAGCGAGGAAGAAGCCACTACCATGGTTGTTTCAGGGTTTATTGAGCCTTTGGTCAAAGAGTTGCCAATGGAATATGCCGTTGAGATGAATCGGTTGATCCAGTTACAGATGGAAGGCTCAATTGGTTAACTACATCGAAGACTTGAATTGATGAGGATGCGAACACGATGACGAAAGAGACTCCTGAAATTGTCGTACGTGGCCGACGGCGCGAATCTCGGGCCTTAGTGAAGACCTTTACGTTCCAGCGCGCTATGGTGCGGATGGCAGGCTTGAGCCAAGGCCTCCGGGCTTTTCGCGAGCAGGCTTGGGATCTTTTTGAAAGCCTGCCCATGCCTGACCCCAAAGACGAGGCTTGGCGACGCACCGACATTAGTGGCCTACAGGCCGAAACATTCCGGTTGCCTGAACCGGATGCTCATCTCGATTTGGCTCCCCTGGATGAGAATCTGCTCAGCCCTCTGGCAGGCGAAGCTCATGCTGGCCAGGTCATTTTGCTTCCCGGCGGGGTCCGTACTGACCTGGATGTATCTTTGCGGGCACAAGGTGTGGTTTTCACCGATCTCCGCACCGCGGAACGCGATCATGCTGGTTTGCTGGAAGCCCGTTTGGGCAAGATAGTACGCCCGAATGAAGGTAAATTTGCTGCAATGGCAGCTGCGTTGGCCCATACGGGGGTATTTCTCTATGTCCCACGCGGCGTAACTATTGAGCAACCTCTGCACAGCCTGCTGTGGGGTCCCGGGGTGGGGTTGGCTCACATCTCGCATCTGGTGATTTGGTTAGAAGAGGGGGCTTCAGTCACCTATGTGCATGAGTATGCCTCGCCTACTGAAGAGGGCGGACAGACTTTGCATGTTGGTCTGGTTGAGGTATATGTTGGCGAGGGCGCCAGTCTGCGCTTTGTTGAGCTCCAATCGTGGGGCGAACATGTTTGGAATTTCACTCACGAGCGGGTACGCGTCGCGCGTCAGGGGAGCGTGGACTGGGTCTTTGGAGCCATGGGCGGGCATGTGACCAAAAATTTTGCCGAACTAGACTTGGTGGGAGAAGGAAGCAGCGGACGTATGTCGGGCTTCTATTTCACCGATGGCGATCAGCATCTTGATTATGACTCGCAACAGAATCACCTAGCGCCTCACACTACCAGTGATTTGTTATTCAAGGGTGCACTACTTGATCGTAGTCGAGTGGTTTGGCAAGGGATGATCTACGTTGCCCCAGGAGCATTTAAGACGGATGGGTATCAGGCTAATCGCAATTTGGTGCTTAGCCGCCAGGCGCGCGCCGACTCTATCCCAGGTTTGGAGATTTTAGCCGATGATGTGCGCTGTACCCATGGCGCTACTGTGGGTAAGATTGACCCCGAGCAAATCTTTTACCTACGTGCCCGCGGTATACCCGAGGTAGAAGCCAAACGGTTGATTGTTGAGGGGTTCTTCGATCCTATCATGCAGCGAATTCCGTTTGAGGGTGTACGTGCACGCTTTCAAGAGGCAATTCAGCGTAAGATGCAGAACCTTAAAGGATAAGCCAGAGCACGAGTTTTCAGGATGGCCTATATTTTCTGGTCGTTCGGATACGAGAGGGCTAGAGCGGCCAAGTGGCTTTGCCAAAAATATACCAAGGTCAGACTAACAATGTCTGATCACATTATTTTGAATGTGCTAAAATAGTATGACGTCAAAACAAATCTTTGCAGGAGGTGGATATGGCAGGTGTACCATATATGCGTCCACCTGAGCCAGAACATGGCTTTGATGTTGGCGATGTCGTTGAAGTCTACTGCGATCATGAGAAAAACGGCCAGCGCGTGCGTGGTTGGGTGAAGGGAATTGTGGTACAGGTAGATTCGAAGATGGTTGCAGTGCAATTCCGCACCAATGTCTATCTAACAGATGGTTGGATGGTACCTGACCACATTCTGTGGTTCCCAATCCACTCGCCGCATATTCGTGTGCCTCAAAAGCGTTCTTCACGTACGGAGCCAGTGGGTTCTAAAGCATCGCAACTCTAGTGTTGGTGAGCGGAGAGTTTTATTCGGATGGCAACCGAAACCTATATACTGGACGTCGCAAGAATCCGTGCGGATTTCCCAATTTTGCAACGTGAAATCCGCCCTGGTGTGAGATTGATCTACCTGGACTCCACGGCCACGGCTCAAAAGCCACTGGCTGTGATCGAAGCCATGGATCGTTATTACCGTTGGTCCAATGCCAACATTCATCGTGGGGTGCATACTTTGGGTGAGGAAGCCACAGCGCTGTACGAGGCAGCTAGGCAGCGTGTAGCCAGATTTATCCGTGCTCGTAAGGCGCGTGAGATTGTATTCACCCGTAATACTACGGAGGCCATTAACTTGGTAGCCTACGCCTGGGGACGTAGTCAGTTGAGGACGGGTGATCTTATTGTTCTGACTGAGATGGAACATCATTCCAATTTGGTGCCTTGGCAGATCTTGGCAGCCGAGAAGAACATACGCTTAGAGTTTGTTCCAGTGACCGAAGCGGGTTACTTGGATTTGGAAACATATGAACATTTGTTAGACCAGTCCCCTCGCCTGGTTGCGTTTACTCACATGTCAAATGTACTGGGGACGATTAATCCAGTACGTGAAATGGCGGAAAAGGCCCATCGAGCTGGTGCGCTGGTGCTGGTGGATGGTGCTCAGTCGGTACCCCATTTGCGCGTGGATGTGCAGGCCCTGGGGGTGGATTTCCTAGCCTTTTCGGCCCATAAGATGCTAGGACCAACCGGGATCGGGGCACTTTATGCCCGTGAGGACCTCTTGGAGCAAATGCCACCTTTCTTAGGGGGTGGCGATATGATCAAGAAAGTTATGCTCAGGACGTTTACCCCGAATGATATTCCGTATAAGTTCGAAGCCGGTACCCCAGCGATTGCAGAAGCAGTAGGTCTGGAGGCGGCGGTGGCTTATCTGGAAGAAGTAGGAATGGAGGCCATTGAAGCCCATGAGCGCGGGCTCATCGCTTATGCCTTAGAACGCCTTGCTACGGTGCCGGGCTTGAAAATCTATGGACCCGTGGCCGATCATAGAGGTGGCGTTGTTTCGTTTTCTATGGAAGGTGTCCATCCCCATGATGTGGCTCAGCTTTTGGATCGCGAGGGGATTGCCGTCCGCGCTGGGCATCACTGCGCCATGCCGCTACATGAAAAACTGGGCTTAACAGCCACAACACGTGCTTCGTTCTATCTATATAATACCTACGAAGAAGTAGACCGTTTGGTTGAAGCCTTGCACAAGGTGCGGGCCATTTTTGAATAATATAGACCAAGGAAGATAATAACTGAAACTATGGATGACCTCTACCGTGAATTAATTATTGAACGATATAAGATGCCCCATCATAGGGGTGTTTTGGAGCCCCATGATATCTCGTATGAGGATGAAAATCCGTTGTGCGGGGACCACATCCGCGTTGATTTGCGTGTGGCCGAAGACGGCACGATCACTGAAGCAGCATTTAGTGGGCATGGGTGTGCTATCTCTCAAGCCGCTGCTGATTTGTTGATGGAGTCAATCCTCGGCAAACACCTAGATGAGGTTAAGGCGCTGGGGCGTCAAGATATTCTAGAGCTGCTGGGCTTCGAAGAACTTGGACCGGTGCGCATCAAGTGCGCGTTGCTTCCGCTCAAAGTCTTAAAGGCCGGAGTATATGGACTGGGGCATCATGAATTTGAAACGTTGGGCGAGGAGTTGTAGACAAGCCTATGGCAGGGGATTATGTGTTTTTGAAAATAGCCACCCTAGATGAGATACCCGTGGGAGAGAGGCTCTTTCTGGAAATCAACAACGAACCTATTGTAGTGCTCAATCTAGGGGGAACGCTCTTTGCGATTGGTGATGTATGTACCCACGATGAGGGACCCCTTGGTGATGGAGAAATTGAGGGTTATCAAATCGTTTGTCCACGCCATGGGGCACGTTTTGATATTCAAACCGGCAAAGCCCTGACCTTGCCGGCGGTGGTAGACATTCCGGTTTACCCTGTTCGTGTTGAGGGGAACGAAGTCTATATAGGGATAAAGCGGGCCTGAAAGAAAGCATGCGGATAAAAGAGGCGACTGCCCAAAAAGGCAGCCGCTTTTTGTTGTAGAGAGTGCAGTGGACAACAGTCCCCACTTTTGTTTATTACCAAGTGAAGGTCTCTAGGTGGGGCTCGCGGGCAAGGCATTGGCCCTTTCACCGCTTAGCGGTGGGACACGGTTGCAAGATTCCTGTTCCTGCCCATCAATTTCCCACGGGCACCGTTCTGCAAGGGGCTCCCAGGGAGATCCTTAATGGGTGACAATGGATGACTATGAGACCATAGAGCGGTTCAGTTTATCTGTTAATGCAACTAAAGGCGCCTACAATTCGCAAGATATCGAATCCTTCTGCATAGGGTCGCTCACAAATAGCCCCATTGCGGATTAGGGTAGCACGGGTGATCTTCGGATCGAAGTAATAGCGATTCTGATAGGTTTTGTACTCTGCCAGGGCGGCGATTTTCTTTTCCACATCCTCTTCGGTTACCTCTACTAAAAAACTGGGAAAGAAGCCGTAACTGGAGCGAATCACATCAAACCCAAGCACAGTAGTACCCCGAAAGGCTCGCAAGGCTTCCTCGGTGGCTGTGACGTGATCCTGATGGATGTCTGCTTTGGTGTGGACAAAGACGAGATCGGGTTGAAATGTGCGATTGATATGGATCAGATATTCTAGAATTTCCTGTCGAAAATGGGGAAAGCGCCGCGTTTCGAATTGCCCTAGAATAACACGATCCTTGGGCACACCAAGCACTGCCATGCTTCGGTAATGTTCTTCTACCAGATTCTTGAGTTCCGGGTTTTTCTGGTTGTCTGAGAGGGTAACGCACAATATCTCGGTCTGGCGCACGATGTGGGCAATTAAAGCCCCACATCCGAGTTCAATGTCGTCGGGGTGTGCGCCGATGAAACATACCCGACGTCCGTAAAAATACATGTCTTGTCCCATAGGCGCTACTTTGTGGCTAGGATTCCACCCACAACTTTGGTCATGACCAGTTTTCCCTCTTCCTTCAGGCGGCGAGTTGCAACCTGGGCAATTTGATGCATGACCCGTTCAAAATCCTCTTTGCCCTCGAACAAGCCCTTCCATAATCGGCGGTCTTCGGAGAGCGACGCCCGGGTATATTCCAGGAAAGGCTCCACCGACTCAAAGGTCAATGGGTTTTCAAAAATGTGGAGTTCCACCTTCGAGAATTGTCTTTGAATGGTGGCGTAAATTTCACTGGCATAACGCGAGCTCCCCGGCATAGGGGGTATAGGTTTCTGAGTGGCTTCATGGATAATCTCGTAGAAAATCTGTTTGTTATTGGGCATAGGACCTGTGGTGAAGAGATGCCCTCCCGACTTAAGTACACGGTGGATTTCTGAAATCGTGAAGGGGATATCCTCAGCGTAGTAGATGGCAAAACAACATGAGACTACGTCAAAGTGGTTCTTAGGGTAGGGAAAAGGGCGATTGAAATCTAAGTAGGTAAATTGTATGGGGGCTGCACGTTTCTGGCCTTCTTGACGTGCTTGGCTAAGCAGCTCCTCATTGACATCCCCGCCGATAATCTCGGCCTGGCCTTGCAGGTGATTGAAAAAGACAAAGCATTGCTTACCTGCTCCGCACCCCACATCTAGGATGCGATCCCCTTGTTTGAGAGGTAACACTTCAAGCATCCATTGATCAATATCCCGACTTCCATAGCGGGTATGGATATCAATCCGTGTGAGCAAGTCTCGAGAAGTTTCGCGGTAATCGTACTTCATAGTTGTTCTCCTCGGGTAGGATTACATTGGGGTAAGTATAAAGGTTCAGAGCGAGTTGTCAAGGAAATCACCCTATTGCCGACTTGACGCGGGGCTTTTACGCGTGCTATACTGATTATGATGAATAATCTGATTAATATGACAGATTGAGCTGCTGGGGTGTATGATGCTACTAGAGCGTTTGACCAATCATCACCTTTCAGAATTTCTGCGGTACCTGGCATCGGAAGTCTGTCAGGATGAAGAACGCTTACCTTCGCTTTCGGAGTTGAGCACGCGTTTGGGAATTAGCATCTCGGTCTTGCGAGAACAGCTAGAAGTAGCACGCGCGCTGGGCCTGGTAGAAGTCCGTCCGCGCACGGGCATCCGGCGAATGCCATACTCCTTTGGACCGACTGTTGTCCAGAGTCTAGCCTATGCGATTGCGCTCAACCCTGACTACTTCAGTGCTTTTTCCGATCTGCGCAATCACATCGAGGCGGCTTATTGGTTTGAGGCTTGCAGCCAACTGAGCGAAGAAGACTGCAAAGAGTTATCGCGGCTAATCGACCGTGCTTTTCAAAAACTACAAAGCCGACCCATCCAAATTCCTCATCCGGAGCATCGTGAACTACACCTGACCATTTATCGGCGGCTCAATAATCCCTTTGTGGAGGGGCTTTTGGAGGCTTATTGGGAACTTTATGAGGCTTCGGGTTTAGATCTGTATGCCGACCTGGCTTATCTTGAGCGTGTCTGGAACTATCATCGCAAGATGGTGGAGAGCATATGCCAGCGTAACTACCAGGCTGGCTATGAGGCGCTGATCGAACATATGGGCTTGATCCATCAACGTAGCAAGCCCATGCCATTCCAACGTTTTGAGTGAGGTTTCTCTAGAAGAGGTAACCTATGATAACTCCACAGATTTCCTCTCCCTTGAAAGAGCAAGAAGCGCGTTCGCCTATTATTAATGACTTTTGCATCACGGTGGCCACAGTGAATGGGTCGGGTAGCGCTACGTCGAATGGTATTCTGCTGCGAGCTCTTTTCACGATGGGAATTCCCGTTTCTGGGAAAAATATCTTCCCTTCCAATATTCAGGGGTTGCCAACTTGGTACTCCATCCGTCTCAGCCGTAAGGGTTACTTAGGCAGGATTGAGACGGATGACATTATAGTTGCGATGAACCCCGCCACGTTTTTACAAGATTTGAATTATCTAGTACCTGGCGGGGTTCTTTTTTACGATGACAGCATCAAGGTAAACATTCCACGTGAAGACATAGTGACCTACCCAATGCCAGTTAAGCAGATAGTTCGCCAAGCAGATGTGCCAGCGAATCTGCGAGATTATGTGGCCAACATGGTTTACGTGGGGGTAGTGGCCCAAATGCTGAACATTGATTTGCAAGCCGTTCAGCGGGCACTTGCTGTGCATTTCAAGGGTAAACAGAAAGCCATTGATTCCAACTGGGCAATCATCAAAGCCGCGGCAGACTGGGCGGCAGCCAACCTTGAGAAACGCGATCCATATCGTGTGGAGCCTATGCCAGCACCGGCTAATCGCATCTTAATTGATGGGAATACAGCTGGTGCACTGGGGGCTGTTTATGGTGGGTTTCAGCTTGCAGCGTGGTATCCGATTACTCCGGCCTCATCGTTTGCCGAGGCACTCGGGGAGTACGCTCCCGAGTTGCGCAAGGACCCCATCACTGGTAAACACACTTTTGCGATTATTCAGGCTGAGGATGAACTGGCGGCGGCAGGGATGGCCATTGGGGCGGGTTGGGCTGGTTTACGCGCCATGGCGTCAACCTCAGGGCCTGGTTTTAGTCTAATGGCAGAGTATCTCGGTCTCGCATATTTTGCTGAGGTACCAGTTGTGATCTGGGACATTCAACGCGTGGGCCCAAGCACAGGCTTGCCCACCCGGACGGCGCAGGGAGACCTGACCTTTGCATATTTCCTTGGTCACGGGGATACCCAATATGTCATTCTGCTGCCGGGTAATGTCAACGAGTGCTTTGAGATGGGGTGGCGTGCTTTTGATATTGCAGAACGATTGCAGACCCCGGTTCTAGTACTCTCGGACCTTGATCTGGGTATGAACATGCATATTGGTGAGCCTTTTGAGTATCCCGATACCCCTATGGATCGTGGCAAAGTGTTGTGGGAAGAGGATCTTGAGCGTTTCCTGGCCGAGCATCAGGGGCAATGGGGACGGTACCTTGATGTGGATGGGGATGGAATCCCCTATCGCACACTACCGGGAAACACCCACCCGCGAAGCGCTTATTTTGCGCGAGGTACCGGCCATGACGAATTTGCACGTTATAGCGAAGAACCCGAAATCTGGGAACGCAATCTGAAACGAATTGCACGTAAGATGGAAAACGCGCGCACTCTGGTCCCCAAACCGGTGCTTCAAACGCATCCCGGGGCTCAGATTGGGATTATCGCCTATGGGTCAACCGATCCTGCTATTCAGGAAGCCCGCGATCTCCTGCTGGAGAAGGGTATGGCGATAGATTTCCTGCGGTTGCGCGCATTGCCGTTTACGGAAGAGGTTGCAGAGTTTCTGCGTGGTCATGCACACGTTTACGTTGTAGAACTCAATCGCGATGGCCAAATGCACCAGTTGCTGACCATGGCTTATCCGGAATATGCCACTCGTTTGCGTTCGGTGGCACATGTGGATGGACTACCATTAACGGCACGTTGGGTTGTGGAGCGAATTGCGGCAATGGAGGGCTTAAGATGATGATTACCCAAGAGACTTCTTCGCCAAGAGTGCAGGCCAACCGCGTTGGTTTAACGCGTTCGGATTATCGGGGCTTGCCCAGTACGTTGTGTCAAGGGTGTGGACACAATGCCATTGCCAATCAAATTATCAGCGCTATGTATGAGCTAGATGTTGTACCGGAGAAGGTGGTTAAGTTTAGTGGCATTGGCTGCTCTAGTAAAAGTCCCACCTACTTCCTCAGCCGTTCTTTTGGGTTTAATGGTTTGCATGGGCGTATGCCCTCATTGGCTCTTGGGGCGCTCTTCGCCGATATGAGTCTGAAAGGGATTGGGGTTAGTGGAGATGGCGATACGGCTAGCATTGGAATGGGGCAGTTTAAGCATTTGGTGCGTCGCAATCTTCCGATGATGTATATTGTGGAGAACAATGGTGTTTATGGATTGACCAAGGGACAGTTTTCTGCCACAGCCGAAAAGGGCTTAAGCCTCAAGCGCCAGGGTATCAATCCTTATATGCCGATTGATATCTGCCTGGAAGCCCTGGTTGCTAATGCGACCTTTGTAGCTCGTTCGTTTGCTGGGGACCCCAAGCAAGTTAAGGAAATACTCAAGGCGGCTTTCAGCCATCGTGGCATTGCGGTAATTGACATTATCAGTCCCTGTGTGACCTTTCACAACCAGGAGAACTCGCTTCACTCCTACGCCTGGGGTAAGGATCATGAAATGCCTCTGCATGACATCACGTTCGTGCCGCCACGCGAAGAGATTTACATCGAAGACTTTGAAGAAGGAACGGTGCGTGAGGTTGAACTTCATGATGGCTCAGTGATTATGTTGAAGAAACTGGATCACGATTATGATCCTACCAATCTTTTTGAAGCGCTTCGGGTGCTCGAGGAGGCTAAGCAAAATAACTGGCTGATCACCGGGATCATTTACGTAAACCCGCAGGCCCCAACAATTTTCGATGCCTATGATCTCCCTGCTGAGCCGCTTAACCGGCTGACAGAAGACCGTTTGCGTCCACCGCGTGAGTCGTTAGAACATCTCAATCAAATCTTTGGTGCTTAGACTGATCCGTTAGCCCGTTTAGAAAAAAAGCCCCGGCACTTGCCGGGGCTTATTCATTTCCAGTGGCAATAGGATGCGATGAATCGCGGATCCATTCGCTCCAAGATCCCACGTATAGGCGAGCACCCCTGAGCCCCGCGATTTCCATCGCTAACAAATGATGACAGGAAGTTACTCCAGAACCACAGTATACAACCACATTCTCAGGTGGGGTGCCCTGGAGCAAGGCGATAAATTCCTCCCGAAGTTGCTCGGGGGATTTAAATGTGCCATCTGGATTGAGATTGTTTTGATGGAAGCGATTAACAGCACCTGGAATGTGACCAGCAATGGGGTCAATGGGCTCAACATCTCCCCGATAGCGTTCAGGGGCACGGGCATCAATCAAAAGAAAGCGTGGATGTTTAAGGTGCTGCTCAATTTCTGCGGTAGTGGCCACTGCATCAAAATTCGGTTGGGCGTTAAATTCTGCGACCGGAGAATTGTTGTGGATGCCGCTTTCAATAGGATAACCCAGGCGTACCCAATGATCAAAGCCACCATCTAGCACAGCCACGACTTCATGGCCGTAGAGTCGTAGCATCCACCACAAACGAGCTGCAAAGGCTCCCCCTACCGTATCGTACACCACTACTTGTTTGGTTGGATCAATGCCCCATTTTTGCAACCGTTCTAGAAATTCTGCAGGAGTAGGCAGGGGGTGACGCCCAGTTTGGGGTGTGCGAGGAGCAGAGAGATCGCAATCCAGATCTGCGTAGACTGCACCAGGGATATGGCCCTCTTGATAAGAGCGGAAACCCCAATCGGGCTGTATCAGATCAAACCGACAATCTACAATCACCCAATCGGAACGGTGGAGGTGAAGGCTCAACTCATGGGGGGAGATAAGCGTGGTATAGGCCATCTGATTACTCCTAGGGTGCGGGGGGAGTAGGAGAGTCGCGAAGTGACGAGGGAGCCATTTCTGATTGTGGGAGGGGTTGCTCCCATATTCCAAGAAAGGCGATGGACGAAAGAGGTAAACGCAGGCGTGGAGAGCGTTCTTTTTCCAAAATGTCCTCAGAAATCCCCTCTAGGTTCTTGGCAGGATAGCCAATAGCCAGCATAATCACCGGGGTATATCCAGAGGGAATGTTAAACATGCGGCACGCTTTCTCTGCGTCGAAGCCGCCCATGGGACGCACATTTAGCCCTAATGCAATGGCTTGTAGAATAAGGTTTTCATTCGCCGTGCCAAGATCATGGAATGCTTTGGGGTTGTGACGCCCGTCAGGGCGGATTTCTTCGGCCACAGCCAGGATGAGCACAGGAGCGCAATTAGCCCATTTCTGGTTGCCCGGGGTCAGGCATTCGCGAGCCTTTTGTAGGGCTTCGGGATTGCGTTCATCAAATATAAGATAGCGCCAAGGTTGCAAGTTGTTACTCGAAGGAGCGGAACGGGCGGCTTCCAGTAGGAGTTGGATTTTCCACGGCTCTACAGGGCGCTGAGGTTCCATCAATCGAGATGAGCGCCGTTGGGCGATCAAAGGATGAAGATCGGGATGAGGTTGAAGAGTTTCCATGCGCTTACCCTCGTCGTGTATTTACCAAGTGGCTGCTGTGGGTAATCCTGCTACTGGTTCAGCGTAGCGAACTGCATTCAAAATGGCTTCTGCCATGACCTGCGCAGCGAAGGCTCCGACGATGTTCACATCTGCATTTCGCTCACCTGTGGCAAGTGCAAAAACAGTATCCCCATCCAACATGGTATGAGCGGGTCGAATTGTTTGGGCCAGGCCGTCTTGAGCCATTTGGGCAACGCGAGTAATTTGCTCCTTGTTTAGCCGCGCGTTCGTGGCTACAACACCGATGACCGTATTTTGGCGGGTGGCGAAACGCAAGACTGAACGTCCGACTAGGCTGCGCATCACGTACATTGTGTTGGCAAATCTTTCGGTTTCGCCAATACGTTTAGGCCCCATTTGCAGCGGACGTACACCGGCTATAATCTGCCCGTTTTGAGGGTCCACCACATCTCCTAAGGCATTGACTGCCACGAGAGCACCAACAACCACCCCATTACCGATCTTGATGCTGGCGGTTCCCAGCCCGGACTTCATAGCCTGCTTGATCCCTAGAATCTTACCCACTGTCGCTCCCATGCCTGCGCCCACGTTACCTTGCGCGGTATTAGGAGAGGTGGCATTCAGACAGGCTTGATATCCCATGGTAGCATCCGGGCGAATTCTAGGATCCCCGATATCTAGGTCAAAAAGAATAGCAGCAGGAACTATAGGAACATGAGCAACCCCAACATAGAAGCCGATCTTACGCTCTTCGAGAAAGCGCATGACCCCACTTGCAGCATCCAGGCCAAATGCCGAACCTCCAGCCAGAACGATGGCGTGAACTTTTTCAACCAGATGAACAGGGTGCAAGAGATCTGTTTCGCGCGTGCCAGGTGCGCCTCCGCGTTGATCTATGCCCGCAACAGCTCCTTGGGGGCATAGGACAACCGTACAGCCGGTTAGGGCCTCTGCATGGTGAGCATGACCCACCAGAATGCCAGGGACATCAGTAATGGAGTGGTGAAATTTACCCGTCATTGTCGTTCTTTGCACTATAATTTGGGGTTATAACTCACAATCCATTATAACAGTCCAGAAACCATCCTGAGTAACAAAGTAACCTTGTTTGGAGGTACAACATGAGACCGGTGCGAAGCGAGGAGACAGGTAATGGAGTTATTGCCTTTGTCATCTTCGGTGTGACGGGTGACCTCACCCGGCGGAAATTGATCCCTGCACTTTACGAGTTAGCGATTAGTGGGCGTTTGCCTCAGCCCTTATACATCCTTGGGTTTGCTCGACGGGATTGGAGCGATGAGGTCTTACGCGAGACCCTGCGCCAAGCCGTTCTGGAACACGCCCGCACTAAACCCATTAGCATGCCAACTTTGGAGCGCTTGTTGGCAAATGCTTATTATATTCGCTCGGCTTTTGAGGATTTGGAGGGTTACCAGCGCCTGGCAACGATGCTCAAGTCTTTACGTGTGGAACACGTGCTGTACTATCTGGCGACCCCTCCTGAAGAGTATGTGACTATTGTGCAACGCATTGGGGAAGTGCGTCTAAATAAGCGAGGAAATGGCTGGACGCGAATCGTGATCGAAAAACCCTATGGCAACAATCTAGAGTCGGCCCAGGCTCTAGAGGCTGAAGTACATAGTGTTTTTTCGGAGAAACAGGTGTATCGTATTGATCATTATCTTGGCAAGGAAACCGTCCAGAACATTCTGGTTCTGCGTTTTGCCAATGCTATCTTTGAGCCTTTGTGGAACCACAAGTATGTGGATCACGTGCAAATCACCGTTGCTGAAACTGATGGCATCGGCACGCGAGCCGGTTACTACGACCGCGCGGGCGTCATCCGAGACATGTTTCAGAATCATCTGCTTCAGTTGCTGGCCTTAACTGCCATGGAAGCCCCCTGGGCATTCAATGCAGATGCGGTTCGCGATGAGAAAGTTAAAGTATTGAAAGCTTTGCGTCCATTGCGTGGCAGAGAAGCCTTGGCGAACACGTTTCGGGCTCAGTACGTTTCAGGTTTCATTGAGGGACAGCGCGTTCCTGGGTACAAGGATGAGCCAGGAGTTCCGGCCGATTCGGTTACTGAAACTTTTCTAGCGGTGCGTCTCTTTGTGGACAATTGGCGCTGGGCAGGCGTGCCTTTTTATCTACGTTCGGGCAAGCGCTTGCCGGTGCGCTGTACCGAAGTTGTCATCCAATTTCGCCAAATGCCCCTTTCACTTTTTAACTGGCATAATGTGGCAGGAGAAGCCCCCAATGCACTGGTTTTGCGTTTGCAGCCCAATGAGGGAATTGCGCTTGAATTCGGCGCTAAGGCACCGGGGCCAGTTAACCAGATCACACCGGTTAAACTGGAGTTTAGTTACCAGGAAACTTTCGGTGTGCAACCGCCTGAGGCGTATGAGCGGCTTCTCTTGGATGCCTTGTTAGGGGATGCCACATTGTTTACTCGATCGGATGAGGTGCTTGCACAATGGTCATTCACGTCAGAAATTCTAAAAGCGTGGCAGGAATATCCGGTGCGCAATCTGCCCGTCTATGAGTCAGGGACATGGGGACCGCCCGGGGCGGATGATTTCATCCGACAGGATGGCCGCGCTTGGCGCAATCTGGTCTAGAGATAAGGGTTCCAGATCTATAATTTTTACACGATAAGACCTTTGGGTGCGCTTTGCAAACTCATGTCTACTGAAGTTTTTTAAGTTGAATCGCGCTTTCAGTATATTGGCAAGGGCTTCTGGAATAATTGGCCTTTAGCTCGCGCGTTAACCCAGGGCGAATTGATTATAATCGGGAGCAGATCATTTCAGTCACGATTTTAGAGAGGAACATAATGGTTTTGAAACGTTTCTGGGTGTTAGTAACCCTGTTGGTAATGACAGGTCTCTTGCTGGTAGTTCAACCTCTCTTTTCGGATTCAACCGCACGGGCTCAAATCCCCACGGTGGATATTCCCACAGTGACTAGCACTCCCAGCGGTCCTATGGTCACGGTCAAGGCTGGATTGGGTGAGGACTTTGTCAATGTACGGTCGGGGCCGGGTGGTGTTTACCCGCGAATAGGCATCTTGCTTCTAGGGCAAAAAGTACCGGCTAAAGGGCGCTCTCCCGGAGGGGAATGGATTATGATTGAATATCCGGGGGTACCGGGTGGTGTGGGCTGGGTTTATGCAGCCCGTGTGGATGTGACTCCTGGAGCCGAACTGCCCATTGTGGAACCTCCCCCTACTGTAACACCCCAAACTACTCCTACCATTGATCCTACGTTCGCGGCGCAGTTTGTTTTTACTCCTCAGCCGACGCGTTTACCGACCTTTACGCCGGCTCCCTCGCTGGTAGTTCCCACTTTTGCCGATGCAGGGGCCTCCGGTGGGGCTGCCGGGGTACCAATGGGACTGGTGATCATTGTTCTGCTCTCAGTAGGAATCTTGGTTGGGGTCTTTGCCTTCCTGCAAGGGCGCTAGGGCAAAAGTGGTCAGGCTGTTGAGCTATTGGGGGCTCAGAAACTCCAGCATTGCATGCAGGCATTTGGCACTGACGCGGTGCCCCACATTATCTAGGCAAGAGTTGACGGTAGCCCCGGTTAATTTGAGCCCTTCAATGCATTCCCAGGCTCGTTCAATCGGCACAATTTCGTCATGATAACCGTGAGCCAGAAACCACGCCTTTCCCGAAAGGGAACCGGGGCGTAGCGCTTTTGTTCCTCCTCGGGGTAAAAAGCCTGAGAGCACTATCAACCGATTGACACGCTCGGGAAACAAAATGGCATAGGTTAGCGCCATAGCTGCACCTTGACTGAAGCCCATGAGGTCCACAGGAACCGTGGGCAGGGAAAAATGTGCCAACCAGTTGTCCATTTCTTCTTTTAGCCTCATTGCGGATTGGGCGAATGTTTCCCAGGGCGCGGGGCGCTCGGGAGTAGGTGGAACCCAAGCGTATCCATCTGGTTCGGCAGGATAAGGAGCCCGCGGGACTAGAATCCAGCGGTTAGAGGGCATGCGACGGATGAAGATATCCATGGAATGTTCATTACCGGTCCACCCGTGTAGGGCCACGAGGGGAGGTGCTTGTGGGTCTTCAGAGGTGGGGCGAATGACAGTTATGGGACGATTATCAAAGACAAATGTCTGGGCGTTTTCAAGAGCGACCATGTTTGACAATCCAATCCCAGAGAGCCAAAGTGAGAAGGATTAACCCAACCGGCAATAAAGCGCTTAATAAGCACAGCAAACCAAAACCCGCTGCAGGTAACCCATACTGCCAAGCAATCAGCCCTAGACCAATCACAAAGAGAATGATCAGGCTGCCAAGGATCAATCGGAAGGTGGTTTGGCGGGCGTATTGGCGCAGGTCACGCATGGGGGCGTATCACTCTTCCAAGGGGTGAATGTTCTCAGGGGGCGGCGGGCTTTGAAAGCGGCGCAGCAAACCTTGCGGCCATGAGAAGGTGTGGTGGATGCTTTCCAGAGCCTGCTCAACCGCTTGTTCGCCAGCCTCAATGAGAACTTGAGGGTTTACTTTGTCCAGAATGCCATATTGATTAACTTCAGGGCGCAGAATGACATCAGGCTTCTCAACCTGCATGCGCAGTTCTGCCAGCATACGTGAGGTGATATCAATGGCCTGAATATAAATCCGAAATGCCTGGCTGATGCGCAGGTTGGAGATCTGACTCAGAAGCGGGGGAAGAATGGGAGGTGCAGGAACAGGGTTGAAATCGGGTAATTCCTGCCATTTTTCTGGAACAGGAGAAAGGCAAACGGCAATAACAGGCAGCTTAGGAGCCAACCAGCGAGCTACCGCAACAGGTACAGGGTCAAGCACACCACCATCAACCAGTTCGGCTTGACCGATCTTTTGGGAAGGGAAAATACCCGGAATAGCAATTGTAGCTAGAACGGCATCCATTACGGATCCCCGGCTCAATACGTATTCCTGCTTGGTGTGGAGATCTACTGCGGTGCAGGCAAAGGGGATTAGTAGGCGATCGAAGGTCAGACCGGCTAAAAATTGCTCTAGAAAAGGCACAACCTGCCCGAAACCCAGAAGAGATGGGCCATCTTGGGGGCGTCGGGCAAAATAGTTGATGCGATTGAGTGCCTCGAGTGTTTCAGAAAGTTGAGACACGGAGTAGCCTGCCGCATATAAAGCACCTACGACGCCCCCCGCACTAGTGCCGGCAATTGCTTTGATCTTGATCCCTTCTTTTTCAAGACGTTGGATAACTCCTAGATGGGCGATCCCCTTTACTCCACCGCCCCCTAAAGCCAATGCGACTTCTGTCATGCTTGCTCCTCCCAGTGTTGTAGAAGGGTTTCTCCTATACTAGTCTGATTATAATCCGAGTATCAAAGGCCTTGGGAAAGAGAAATTAGAACCAATGATAAGGAAAATGCAGATAACGATTAGAATAGAGGGGTTGATTCTGATAGACAGGTAATTCAATGGCGATTCGATCACTCTTTTCTCGGTGGTTTGCACCCGGGGCACTACCTTCAGAAAACCGCCATAACTTTATCCATTTGGTGGCCGACATTGCTTGGTATGGTGCGCTAAATGGGAGTTCCCTCTCATTTCTCACCATCTACGCCGCTCGGGCTGGGGCTACGCCAGAACAGATTGGTTGGATCAATGCGGCCCCTGCCCTCATGACGTTGCTTTTTTCTTTGCCTACAGGCGCACTGCTGGAGAAACGCCCAGTGCATTCAATGCTCATTCGCACGGCAATCTTGCACCGCCTGTTTTTCCTGGCACTTGCGTTGTTGCCTTTATGGGGACCGACGTCTATCCAGGTGAAGGTGTTGATTGTAGCCATTTTTCTTTTTTACATCCCTGGCGCGGCGCTTTCGGTGAGTTTTAACGCCCTATTTGCAGAGGTGGTACCCGCGGATTGGCGTGCTTGGGTTACTGGAATGCGCAATGCAGCGTTTGCTGTAGCCACTATTCTTACCTCCCTTCTGTGCGGCTACATTTTGAACGCAATGCCATTCCCAACCGGTTACGTGGGCGTATTCCTGATCGGGTTCATTGGCGCGGCGATGAGCACCGTACACTTGTATCTGATCCGCCCTCCTCTAAGAGAATATATGCCTGAAAGAGCCTCCCAATCTTTAGCAACTGCTCTATTGGGGATCATTTCAGACTACCGTCGGGTTTTCCACTTTGAACTCTTGTCCTCACCCTTTGGATACGTACTGTTAATCATGCTAGGATTTCACTTGACTCAGTATCTTCCTGTTCCCCTCTTCCCGGTTTACACCGTCAATGTATTGGGTATTTCTGATCAATACATTAGTTGGGGAAATGCTCTCTTTTTCTTGGCGGTATTCATGGGCTCGACGCAGTTGGTACGCATCACTCGTCGGCTGGGTAATCGTAATGCCACTGGTCTGGGATTGGTTTTGCTTAGCGCCTTTCCGGCTTTGTTGAGCGTTGCGCATTCTCCAGCGATTTATTTACTGGCCAATTTGCTGGGAGGAACGGCCTGGTCTCTGGCAGGAGGGGCTTTGTTCAACTATCTACTCGAGCAGGTACCTGAGGATGCACGTGGGCCATCTTTGGCCTGGTTCAATGTGGTGGCAAACGCTGGTGTTCTTCTGGGATCGCTGATGGGCCCTTTGATTGGGCAGTGGTTAGGCTTGTCGTTAGCGCTTTTCATCCTGGCTGGGGCGCGCTTTCTGATGGGGTGGATCATTATTCGTTGGGGTTAGATGTGTTAAAATGCAGATATGAGCATCAAAGTTGTGGCAACCAACCGCAAGGCAAAGTTTGAATATTTTTTGCTAGACCGCTATGAGGCCGGTATCGCTCTGCAAGGCAGTGAAATAAAATCAGTACGGGCTGGGCAGGTCAGCTTAACAGATTCCTACGTTCAGGTGGATGGGCGCGAAGCGTGGTTGGTGAATGCCCATATTGCCCCTTATGACAAAGCCAGTCGTTTTAATCACGATCCCAAACGGCCACGGCGCTTGCTTTTACATCGTCGCGAGATTCTGGAACTTTGGAACGCAGTGCGTCAAAAGGGGGTTACGATTGTGCCGGTCCAGATGTATTTGAAAAACGGGCTGGCAAAAGTAGAGATTGCAATTGCCAAAGGCAAAAAGTTATATGACAAGCGCCACGAGATTGCCAAGCGAGATGAAGAGCGTGAGATATCCCGTGAGGAAAGCCGCCGTTACCGATTTTAACCTGTGCTTTTATCCTTAGTCATGTTGCCCAGCAATTCCCTGGCTTTCCTGGTAACATTGGGACTGGCATGGGCGTGGCTACGCCTAAATGATTGGGTGGCCGCCCGTGGATGGATTAGTGGTCAACTGAGCCGAAAAATCATTCATATCGGCACCGGACCAATCTTCGTATTGTGTTGGTTGTTGTTCCAGGATACACCTTCGGCTCGCTTTTGGGCAGCTTTGGTTCCATTGGGTATAACCTTGCAATTTTTGCTAATTGGGTTGGGAGTCATCAGGGACGAGCCTGCGGTAGCGGCTATGACACGTCATGGGCAGGCACGCGAGATATTGCGTGGTCCGCTTTTTTATGGGGTTGTGTTTGTCCTTCTCACGCTTTTGTATTGGTACGATTCGCCAATTGGTTTGGCTGCTCTGATGTTACTGTGTGGGGGAGATGGGTTGGCCGATGTGCTGGGTAGGCGTATTCCAAGTCCTGCATTGCCTTGGTCAAAGACAAAGACTGTAGTTGGCTCGCTGGCTATGCTACTGGGGGGATGGGGCATGGCTGCGCTGGTGTTGGGAATCTTTATCCTGATGGGCGTGATCAAGGCCCCGCTTTCTACATTAATGGGCCCGCTTTTTGCAGTGGCTGCTTTGGCGGCTCTGGTAGAGTCGCTACCCTTGCCCGATCTCGATAATCTTACTGTGCCTGCTGTAGCCATCTTGGCAGGCCATTTTCTACTGAGCTGAGGTTCTGCATGCTCGAAATTGATGGACATCATCTAAGCATTGCCGATATTGTCGCTGTGGCCCGCTATAAGGAACCAGTTTCTCTGTCTGCAGAAGGGGTGGAGTCGATCCGACGGTCTCGTCAATGGTTGGAACGTATTCTACAAGATGACCGACCGGTCTATGGGATCAACACGGGATTCGGAATCTTTGCAGAACGTCGCATTAAGGCTGAGGCTAGAGATCGTCTTAGCCGCAACTTGATTCTTAGTCACGCAGTGGCTACCGGCTCGCCGCTTCCGGAGGATGTTGTGCGTGCGGCAATGTTGATTCGGGCCAATACCCTCACTCGGGGACACTCTGGGGTGCGTGTTGAGGTAGTCCAGACATTGCTGGATATGCTCAACCGCGGTGTAACGCCCATTGTCCCGGAGCAGGGCTCGCTAGGTTCCTCAGGTGATTTAGCCCTGCTCTCTCATTTAGCCCTGGTTTTTTCCACTGATGCTGAAGATCGCCGCGAAGACTCGGGTTGGGCCTCTTATAAGGGGCAAATCATGCAAGGCAAAGATGCCATGCAAGCGGCGGGTATTGAGCGCCTGATTTTAGGGGCCAAAGAGGGATTGGCCATCAACAACGGAGCTACTTTTTCTGCTGCTATTGCAGCGCTGGCCATCCATGATACTGAGATTCTCTTGCGCACGGCAGAGGTTGCTTTGGCAATGACCCTGGAAGCCATTATGGGGTGCATTGAAGCGTTTGATGCTCGCATTCAGGCGGCGCGGGGACATCCTGGCCAGGCGCGAGTCGCTGAGCATGTACGCGGGCTGACTCAGGGCTCTACCCTTCTAGGGCGTGCTCAGCGCGTTCAAGATGCCTACTCGCTGCGGTGCGCCCCCCAGGTGCAAGGAGCAGCATGGGATACCCTTGCGTTTGTTATTCAAGTTATTGAGCGAGAAATTAATGCCGCAACGGATAACCCTCTCTTATTTGAGGATGGGGTGGTTTTATCGGGAGGAAATTTTCATGGCGAACCTATCGGCATGGCGATGGACTTTCTGGGCATTGCGGTGGCAGAAGTGGCTGCCATTGCGGAACGCCGCATCTTTCGTCTCACCGACGGCAAACTTAACGGTGGACTTCCACCAATGTTGGTGGACTATCCGGATGCAGCAGGGTTAAATTCGGGGTTGATGATGCCCCAATATACGGCTGCCTCATTAGTGCTCGAAAATCAAACTCTGGCGCATCCCGATAGTGTGCATTCACTTCCTACCTCTGGCGAACAAGAGGACCACAACGCTAATGCAATGACGGCGGCTCGCCATGCTCGGCAGATTGTTCTCAACACAGCACATGTGATCGCGATCGAGCTCTATACGGCCGGCCGGGCGCTTGACTTGCGACTACGTCAATATCCGGAAGCCCGTTTGGGCCGAGGCACCTATGAGGCTTACAGGCTCTTGCGCGAACGTGTGCCTTATCAAGCTGGAGATGCTTGGTGGGGTCCTGAGATTGAAACGGTGCGGGCGATGGTCCAGGAAGGACGTTTTGCGCAAATTTAGTCCAATTTCATCCCGATTTCTAATCCGTCCTTAATCCCGAGGATTTGACAAAACCCCCAGGCCAGGGTATCTTTATGGGCATGAATTTCTGGTACCGCCCAATCACACGACGGGAGTTTTTGAAACTGGGGTTTTTATCCCTAGGGGCTGTCGCCTTGCGGCCATGGGTGGAGTGGAAGCAACTGGCGGATAATTGGCCGGATGCAGAGCGTCTGGGCCGAATTTGTGTGGGCAAGGTGGATATACGTGCTCGCCCGTCGGTAGATAGCCCCTCTGTGGGGATCCTATACGAGGACGCTGTGGTGGTATGGTTGCGTGAAGTAGTGGGTGAAGTGCCAGCGGGACGGCAGAGCCGCCGATGGGTAGAGACACCGGATGGCTATATCTATGCTCCAAGTGTTCAACCAGTACGCAATCTACCGAATGAACCGGTCAAAGATTTGCCAGTTACCAGTCTTGGCAAGGGGATGTGGGTTGAGGTCACCGTACCGCATGTGCAGATATTTCTTGAGAACCGAAGCCCCATCTCCCCTTGGCTCAAGTATGTTGTGGAACATGGTTTAATCCCACGTCTATACTATAGTCAGATCTTGTGGGTGGACGGTATTACCACCAATTCGCAAGGGCAGGTACTTTATCGCATTAATGAGCGGTACGGACCGGGGGATATTTTTTGGGCAGCAGCGGAGGCCTTCCGCCCTCTGACACCTGAGGAAATAGCACCCATTAGTCCGGAGGTTGAGGATAAGCGCGTAGTCGTGGATGTTACTCCTACACGTCAAATGCTCTATTGTTATGAGGGTAAGACCGAGGTTTACGCCTGCCAGATTTCTTCGGGTGCAAAGTGGGATGCAGCGGGTAACCTGGTGGAAAAATGGGGGACGCCGATTGGACCGCATCCAATCTGGCGCAAAGCCATTTCTATTCATATGAGCGGTGGACAAACGGGCACCGGTTATGATTTACCGGGGGTTGCCTGGACGACGCTCTTTACTGGCGAAGGGGTGGCTATTCATTCGACGTTCTGGCATAACGACTTTGGTACTCCGCGTTCGCACGGATGTGTCAATTGCGCCCCAGAGGATGCAAAATTTATCTTTCGCTGGACCCGCCCCATTGTTCCCTATGACCCGGGAGATGTCACGGTAAGCATGCCGGGCGGAACGATAGTTCAGGTCGTTGAGGCATAGGGTTTATCATTCATGCGTGTTGTTTTGAGGAGGCTCATGTGGCAAATGTCAGTGCGGGCTTGGCGTTTTTAGCAGGATTGGCTTCGTTTCTCTCGCCGTGTGTGTTTGGGTTGATCCCAGCGTACGTGGGGTACTTAAGCGGTCGGTCTATTGCTCGTTTGCAGCAAGAAGGTATTCCCAATCGTCTGGAGACGTTTCTCCACGGCGTAGCATTTGTGTTGGGGTTCAGCCTGGTTTTTCTCACATTAGGTTTGGCCCTTTCAGCAGTAGGCAGTCTTTTGTATGATTTGCGGATCTGGATTGCGCGTCTTGGTGGCATTATTGTGGTGCTTCTGGGATTGCACATGACCGGGTTGCTGCGTATCCAATGGTTGGAATATGATCTGCGCCCGCGTACAGAACTGGATCGGCGGCGGAGCTTGCTTTCCTCGGCTCTTCTGGGAGTTTCTTTCTCAGCCGGGTGGTCACCCTGCATTGGGCCCGTGTTGGGCATGATCCTTACCTTGGCGATAAACCAGGGTTCAATTTCTAATGGGTTGTTTTTACTGGGAATGTATTCACTGGGTTTGGCTATTCCATTTCTTGCCGCGGCACTGGGCATTGGGTGGGTAGTTACCCTCTTGCGTCGTTATCGTAAGGTAATGCATTATGCGGAGATCGCTATGGGTGTGATTATGATAGGGGTAGGGATTCTGCTTTTCCTGGGCATTTTTAACCAGCTGGCTCAATTTGGTTTCTTCGTGGATTTAGGCCTGTGAAGCGAGTCTTGTATTACCCCTTGGTTATGATTGCAGGAGTAGCCCTTCTTCTGGGCTTGCTATTGGGAGTTCGTATTCTTTTGGGTTCTGCAGTGTCCCCTTCGGTTGGGGTCGAAGTGGGGCACCCCATTCCGGATTTTAGGTTAGTTGCATTAGACGGTCAGATAAAAAGCAAAGCCGATTTTGAAGGTCATCCATTGGTGTTGAATTTCTGGGCTTCCTGGTGCGCTCCGTGTCGTGATGAGATGCCTTTATTACAGCGCCTTTACGAGACCCACGTGGATGAGATTAACGTTGTGGGTATCAACTATGCCGAGGCGCGTTCTAGAGTGTTGGACTTTGTCCAGAGTCTTGGTATTTCCTTTCCCATTTTGTTGGACGAGGATGGAAAGGTTAATGATCTTTACCAGGTGCCGGGCTATCCACTAACCCTATTTGTCAATCAGAATGGGGTGCTTATTGCCTATCATTTAGGGCAATTGACGCCAGAAATGCTCTCGGATTATTTAAGGGTGTTAGGAGTTGTGCCGTGATCATTGTGACGGTGTATCGTTCTGCCAACTGTGCCTTGTGTGACGAGGTCATGAACTATTTGCGGGAGTTACAACCTATTTATGATCTTCAGATCGCCGTTGTCGATATTGAGGGAAATGGTCCTTCACCTATGGGGGAGGAAACCCTTCCGATTGTGGAGGTAGGACCTTACCGTTTGCACCCTCCTTTTTCACGCCAAACTCTCGAGGTTGCATTAGGCGCAGCGCGTGATCGGCAGGCGCAAATGCAGCGTGTAGACCAAACGGCATACCAGAGCCAGATTTACAAGCAAGAGCATTGGAGTGCTGCTGATGCACTTTCTTTGTGGCTGAGTCGTCATTATCTGGCTTTGTTTAATCTTTTCTTGCTTCTCTACGTTGGTCTACCCTTTCTGGCTCCATTATCCTTGCGAGCCGGCTGGACAGGCCTGGCTAACGCTATTTATAAGGTATATAGCCCATTGTGTCATCAATTGGCCTTTCGTTCCTGGTTTCTCTTCGGTTTGCAACCCTATTACCCACGCGAGGTGGCCCATCTGGATGGCGTTGCCCCTTTTGAGGCAGTGACGGGACTCAGCGGTCTGGATCTGGCGCGCGCACGCGCGCTCACCGGTGGCGAGGCTATCGGATATGGTGCGGGGGCACTAGGTTTTAAGGTTGCGCTTTGTCAGCGGGATGTAGCCATTTATGGGGCCATGCTGGCATTTGGCTTGGTTTTCGCGCTTACGGGTCGGCGTTGGAAATCTCTTCCCTGGTACCTATGGGGAGCGGTAGGCTTAGTCCCCATAGCGCTTGATGGAGTTTCTCAGTTGCCGGGTTTGATTCCTTTTCTCTCCCAGTGGGTATGGGTGCGTGAGAGTACGCCATTATTACGCACAGTCACGGGTGTGTTGTTTGGTTGGACAACAATGTGGTACCTTTATCCTATTATTGAAGAAAACATGCGAGAGACACGGATTAGCCTGCAACGTAAGTGGGCAATTGTTAGCCAAATAAGACAGCGTCGATAAGTTTCGGATTTAGGTGAGTAGTCGTAATGGGATTTGTGCAGCAGAATGGGTTGGTCTTCTATCAATTTGATCTTTTTCCAACCGAGGCCGTGGTACATGGTGTGTTTACGCGCTTGGGAGGGGTCAGTCCAGTCCCTTGGGACAGTCTTAATTTGGGGGGAAACCTGGGTGATCTACGGGAGAACGTTATCGAAAATCGCCGTCGTATCTTTGAGACGGTTAATCGCGAGGTAGAGACGATCTTCGATGTCTGGCAGGTTCATAGTGACATTGTGATCAGTACTGATCGCCCGCGTCCACTGGATGCACCTCACACGAAGGCAGATGCCATCCTGACCAATTGTCCTGAAGTGACTTTGTTCATGCGTTTTGCTGACTGTGTGCCAATCTTACTCTATGATCCTAACCGCAGGGTTGTGGGGTTGGTACATGCTGGATGGAAGGGCACGGTGCTGGCTATTGTCCGTAAAACTATTACGGCAATGCAAGAGGAATACGGTTGCCGACCGGAAGATATTCAGGCTGCCATAGGTCCCTCCATCGGCCCAGATCACTATGGGGTTGGGCCTGAAGTAGTACAATTGGTTGAGCGTGCTTTTGGAGAGCAAAGCAGCGAGGTCCTCATCCAGCGAGACGGGCGTACCCATTTCAATTTATGGGAGGCCAACCGCTTGTGGCTAAATCAGGCAGGTGTGACTCAGGTGGAGGTAGCCGGTTTATGCACGGCATGCGACTTAAAGCACTGGTATTCCCATCGGGGTGAAGCCGGGCGGACTGGGCGCTTCGGTGCCCTTATAGCATTGCGGTCCTGAAACGGAGGCGTTGTAAATGGTCTTGGACGCTCTTACTATCCGCCAGAACTACCTCAGGGTACTGGAGCAAATTCATCAAGCAGCCCAGCGGAGCGGGCGCGATCCGTCACAGATTCGCCTCGTCGTGGTGACGAAGGGCCAGCCCGTCGAGGCAATTCAGGCTGTGGTGCAGGCTGGCGCTAAGTTCCTGGGCGAAAATTATCCTGAGGAAGCGCTTCCCAAAATGGAGGTCTTGCGGGGCTATCCGGTTGAATGGCATATGATCGGGCATTTGCAAAGCCGCAAAGCCAGACTGGTAGCCCAGTTCTTTGACTGGTTTGAAGCGCTGGATAGCCTGCGTTTGGCCCAGAAATTGGAACGCGCGCTGGCCGAGCAAGAGCGGCGCCTGCCAGTGTTGCTCGAATTCAACGTGGGGGGCGAAGAAAGCAAATCGGGCTGGCGAGCAGAAACTCCTGAAATCTGGTCAGCCTTTTTGCCAGAGATTGAATTGATTCTGAGTACGTGCCCGCATCTGGATGTACGTGGAATCATGACTATGCCACCTCTCGCCGCAGATCCGCATCAGGCGCGTCAGTACTTTGTTCATTCGCGGCATTTGCGTGATTTTCTGGCGCAGGCTTTTCCGAACGCTTCCTGGGATGAACTTTCAATGGGCACTAGTGCGGATTTTCCGCTGGCCATTGAGGAAGGGGCTACCATTGTACGGGTCGGTCAGGCTATCCTGGGACCCCGTCCTTAAACTACGCTAAGAAAGGGATTGATCCATGGTCTGGTTTCTTATCCAATTGATTCAGGCCCTCTCCACCCTGCTGGTCATTGTGATCATTGTAGATGTTGTCCTCTCGTATTTCCTTTCTCCCTTCCACCCTGTGCGAGTGGCGTTAGATCGTGTGGTTGAACCTTTGTTGACCCCGATACGTCGGGTCGTTCCGCCTGTCCAGATGATAGACTTCAGCCCCCTTATTCTAATTATTCTCATACAGGCAATTGAGTGGGTACTCATTACCATTCTCAGCCAATTCAGGTGAGAGCATGGGACGAGCAACTAAACCTCGGTTTACCCAATCTAAGGGTGGTGCGGCGCTTTCCATCTTGGTTAGGTCGGGGGCACCCCAAGGCTGTATTGAATGCATTACCGAGGACGGGGTGGTGATTGTTGGTCTGCCCGCCACTGAAGACAAGCCTGAGCAGATCAATGGGGCTCTTTTGGCCTTGTTAGAGAAAGTTCTAGGAGTCAAGCGATCTCAACTCGAAATTGTGGCCGGTGAAGAATCGGCTCAAAAACTAGTCGCTGTCATTGGTCCGTCTCCCGAGATAGTGGATCAGGCGCTGAGAAAAGCATCAAAGACTGCCTAACCCAAGGATGTTTCTGCAGAGTACAGGGAGAGAACCCGAAGGGTATAGCGGGCCATATGACGTACCTCAGGATTCTCGTGGTGCAGAAGAGTCTTAAGCGCTTGTGTGTAAGCAGGGTGTGGCTGGGAACGGACCATGAGCATGGCGGCTAATTTTTCTTGGTCGTCCCCTTGAACAAGCGCTTGTTGCAAGAGTGCATCTACGGGTTGACCAGGTGAAATACCTTGCCCTCTTTTGGCTGCAAAAGCGATCAGCCAAGGTGTCTCATGGGGTGGCATGGATTTGTGGGGAAAACGGGCATCAGCATGACGGCGGCTTTCCAGTGCCTGGGCGGCAGCGTTACGCACTACCCATTGCCCATCCTCCACGGCCATACGTTCCAGTTCGCCAATCACCCAAGGTGCATCGAGGTGAGCGATGCCCAAAACCGCTGCACGTCGGGTGAGTAAGTCCTCCAGCGTCAGGGCCTCTTTGAGATGCTCTTCTCCTCCGGGTATCACGTTGGCTAAAACCTCTGCAGCGGCTAGGCGCAACATCTCATCGCCAAACATCAGGGCGCGGAGAATGGCCTCCTCGGCCATTGGGTCGCGGTATTGTGCCAGCCCAAAGCAAGCGCCCACCCGAACCTTTTCTTCAGGATCATTCAAGAGGGCGATGAGCTCCTTCAGAGCAGCGGGGTCCTGGAGGAAACCACATCCCACTGTCCCATAGAGACGAAGATCAGCCCGCGTGGCTTTAAGCCATTGGCGGAAGAGCAAGCTTAATGAGGGATCGTTGGCAGTGACACAGGCCGCAAGGCCCTCCATTGGGGACTCGGGATCTTCTGATTCGCCCTGCAAGATGGGAAGCAAACGCTTCATCAAAAATGAACGCGCTGCACTATTGCGCGGAGCCAATCGCACCCAGTAAAACGCATGAAGGAAAAACGTTTTAGATGAGGATGAAGCTGTGTCAACCCAGCTTTCTAACCAGTTTGTCCCCGTGTGGGTGGTAATAAAATGGTAACAAAGAGCGTCTTCGGCGCTCCAAAGGGGACGACTGGGTTCTATGGGGGGAGCGGTGGACTGCTGGGCAGCTAGATAGGCCATCACGTATACGTGGTTAAAGGCCAGGCGTTCGCCGCTATATTCGCTCAAAAGCCCCGTATCCAAGAGTGCCAGGAGAATGCGATTAGCGGGGCGCATCGTTTTCGATGTTGACGCGGCTAGGGGCTTTTCGTCGATGCTTGGTTCCTCCTCCGGAGAGGTTAGGGCGAGACTCTGGAGTTCAGTGACGCTTTGTTCAATTTCGCGGATAGTGAGAGCAGGCTTGCGGCTTTCTATAAAAGTGCGCGCCAGGGTGATCAGTGAGGCGGTGGGAATCTTAGGCCCGCAGAGGCGATTCACGTAAGCATCTATTGCGCGTGGAATGGTATTGGACAAGTCTCCTGCTAAAAGGGCCCACAGGTAAAGCGTCCATTCCAGAGGCGAGTAAACCGGTGTGGGATCAACCCATCCTCGAACCAGCAGATCATCGAGAGGGACGAGCCCGGTTTTCTGGGAAATTTGGGAGCCAATCTGTTGGTTCCACAGCCGACTCCATCGCGCAATGAATTCTGCGGTTTGATCCCGCGTCCAGGCGGCCAGGAAAAGGGGCTCAATGCCTAAACCTAACAATCCGTCCAAGTATTGGTCAGAAGCCGCCAGCATTAAGCGGACGTGGGGATAGCGCTCAAGCAGGGACCTAAGGTAGGAGGTGGCGGTTCCCAGCATTTCAGGAGGAATTTCATCAACCCCGTCTAACAATAGTGCTATGTTGCCATCGCCAAAAGCACTCTTAAGGAAGCTCCATAGACGGGGTTGGGCGGAAAGAGGCAAAATGCGACTGAGTGCCTTGTAAATAGGCTCCAGCGGGTCCTTGGTATCGGGCAGAAAAGGCTCGATATCCAGGTAATGTAAGAAAACGGGGGTAAGATTGTTAGCATATTCCAGGTCAGTTTCGCGGCGTGCAAGGAGAGAGGCCAGGAAAGCTAGGGTGACCGTCTTGCCGCTCCCTGGTTTGCCGAGGATGGCAACGCGTGCTTGCTGAGCCAGGGCTTGGAGAGGGGTAAGCCTGGGGGCACCATAGCGAGAGGCAAACTCGGGCCATTCTGGTAAGGGTGGGAAAATTTGCTCATAAACATAGGGCAATCGCGAATCGGCCTCCTCCAATGGGAGCGGAGGCGGCGCGAGCAAGCGAGGGGGAATCACAATCTCATCCAGCGAAAACAAAGCAGCCGAAAGGTGACTACGCTGGGCGCGCCTTAGAGCGTCCTGCCGAATCGCAAACTCTGTTCCAGCCAACTGGCGTTGTCTGAGATGCTTAAACCATTGCTTCAGGCCCTCACGAATTGCCGGCCATTCCTTGCTCAGGCGTGATAAAACAAACCAGAATAGTGTTCCGGTCAGAAATCCGATCCAGAAAGAAAGGCGATCAAGTTGCAAGCCAAAGAAATTCTGCATGATCTACCCCGCGTAAAGGATTCGTCCACATGAGGAACAAAAGACTAACTGATGGGGGAAACGAGCCGCTTGACGTTCTGCGGGAGTTAATGTAGAGCCACACGCCGAGCAGGTTTCATCTATCACTGTGGCTACAGCAATTCCGCGTTTGCGCAAGCGTAATTGCTGATAGATGGCCTGATTCTGGGGCTCAATTTGGTTGAGGATAACTTCGCGTTCGCGCAGCAGGCGCTCCCGGCTACGTGAGAGAGAGTCGAGTTCGCCTCGTAGGCTGGCGTGCCGCTCGGCTTCTTTGGCTTGCGCTTGTTGCACTTGAGCCTCCGCTTGGCGATACTCCGTCTCGGCCTGTTCAAGTTCTATCATGGCTTCTAATTGACGATCTTCAAGAGTAGCCAGCGTACGTTTTAGCGCTTGAACTTCATTTTCTAGATCGCGCAGTTCCTTGGGGATTTTCACTCGTCCTGAGTAAAGGTTTTCTTCGCTTTGCTCCAGTTTGATCCGCTTGGCCTGGACATCTTGTTCTATGCGTTTGAGCGCAAGTTGTTTTTCTCTGAGCGTCATCTCGGCTTGCTGAAGGTGACGTTGGGCTTCTTCTAATTGAGAATGATCTGACAGCAAGGAGCTGATCTCTTGGGAGCGGGTTTCGATCTGGTCAAGTTGTGAATCAATTTTCTGGAGCTGTAGGAGATGAAAGGCCTGACTCATAGGATCAACTTCCAGGGGAGGGAATTTGGGAGTACATGTTGGTCATTCGTTCCAAAGAGCTTTCATTATAGAATGCATGCTGGAGATAGTTGCTTTGAAGTTGTTGGAGAAGGGGTTTAATATTTAGCCAGTCCAACGCTAAAATTGTAGCATGAAGTTGGATGCCTAGGTCAGACTTCTCTCTTTTACGCTGGAGTCATCCGATGGCGTCTGCATTGACATTAGTCTGCAAAAACTCAGACATATTTTTGCCCGCTATGCTGCATATTGCGAGATTGGGCAACGGTTTTTTTTCTCTTGGCTTAGTTAGTAAATGGCAGTTTACAAGCACGATTCAGAGATGTCACTTGCCGGGCGTTCTAGTCGCGCAATCTTCTCGCATTCGATGACGCTAAAAATGCTGGACGTAGGGTGGTTCTGCAAAACCCGGCAGACATTCACAAAGGGGTAATCGTTTGGAAAACCCATCGGCAAGCACCTTGTCCTCAGGGCTTCTATGATTTGCGCCACAAGGTCCTGTACAGAGTGGTTTATGCGGGCGCTCTGATTGTCTGTGATAATTTAAGACCGCGTCCCGAACTTGTCTGGTCCGCAAGTGCACCAGTTGGCGCAACCGACCTTAAAGTGTTTCTGCCTGCAATTATCGTGGTTTCTCCAACCATGCGGATGTTGTTACCGAAAAGGTCCATGGGACCGCTATCAGCCAACCACACATAACCGACTCTCAAGCTAACCATCCTCGATCCGTGTTGGTAGGTGATGGTTGGTTTTAGTATACTTTTTAACATGGCAAAGCAGCGGTTCCCATGGATTGGCAGTCTAATGATTCTTGGGGTGGTGGGGTTACCATATATTTTTGCGGCTCTTGTCACTCCAGAAGGATACGTTTTTGGAGGTTTCTTATTTAACCCTCTAGATGGAAATTCTTACCTAGCCAAAATGTATGAGGGCTTTCTAGGGGAATGGCGATTTCGCTTGCCTTATACTGCCGAGGCGTCTTACTCAGTCTATCTTTTCACTTTTTATATCTTTCTAGGGCATTTGGCGCGACTTTTTCATCTACCCCTGATTGTTATGTTTCATCTGGCGCGTTTGCTGGCGGATTTGATTTTCATGTTGGCACTGTGGCGTTTTCTCAATGTCCTTATGGAGGATTCGGGTCAAGGAATTGTCCGGATGTATTACTGGGCTTTGCTTGGATCTGGTCTGGGGTGGTTATTCAGCCTGACCGGTGGATTTACGGCGGATTTTTGGCTGGCAGAAGCTTATCCACTGCTTTCCATGTTTGCCAATCCTCACTTTCCTCTAGGGACAGGGTTACTCTTGCTTTTCTTCTCCAATCTCTTGAAGCCATTTTCTTGCCCATGGGTGATTGTACTGTCGATTGTGCTTGGTGTAACCCTAGCCATTGTTTTACCGTTTGGGGTAGTGGTTGGTAGCCTGGTAGGGGGAGGATATTGCATATGGTTATGGTATAAGCGTCAGAAAGTCCCATTGAGTTGGATGTTTGGCTTTGCGTTGGGAGGGGGAAGCGTGTTAATTCTTCAATATACGGCGATTTTGCAAGATATATGGCTGCGGGGGTGGAATGCCCAGAATCTGACCCCATCCCCACCGCTGTGGGATTATCTGGTGGCCTTTTCTCCAGCGCTAATTCTGGCCTTCCTGGGACTGACCCAATCTAAACAGGGCATTTCATTAAGTCTCCCGTTTTTGATCATCTGGTTTATCGCGGGGTGGGTGATGGCCTACAGTCCGTGGGGGCTTCAGCGGCGTCTTCTGGTAGGTTTTTACATCCCTGTAGTAATCCTTGCCGTGCGAGGAGGAAGTTTGCTCCGGCACTGGCTGGGAAGGGTAGGAGGGTTTATCGAACAATTGGCATTGATTCTTGCCCTTCCCACAGGTTTTTTGATAATCCTTATGGGTCTAGCTGGGGTTCGTGCGCAACATCCGCTACTAACCCTGAGAGCCGATGAGTATGAGGTGTTGGAATGGATCTCCGAGCATACCCCGCCAGAGGCATTGGTGTTCGCTGCTCCTGAGACAGGTTTGTTTATTCCTGCTCATACCGGAAGGCGCGTAATTTATGGGCATCCCTTCGAAACCGTGAACGCTGAGGAACAATCGCGTTGGGTGACCGACTCACTTCTTTACGCTAGGGCACCAAAGGACTTGACCCAGCGGTTAAGGGAAAGGGGAGTGGATTTTGTCTTCTGGGGCCCTCGCGAGCAAAGCGCGGCACAAGTTAAACAATTGGATTTTCTGCCAGTATTGGTTCAAGCGGGAGATACTGCTCTTTACGCCATTCCGTTGATACCATGAGATCAATTCGTCACCCCCCCACAATAGCCTGGTTATTGATGATTCCGCTCCTCCCCTGGCTACCTGAAATGGGCAAGTGGGCGTTTCCTCCCGGTTCATCATTTACTGATGGGCTAATTGCTCATTTCACAAATGCTTGGTTGATCGCGGATGCGTGGCGGCGTTTTGGTGAAATTCCATTGTGGTCGGATACCTATTTAGGGGGATTCCCGCTAATTGCGGATCCGTTGAATGGATTGTGGTACCCCTTCGGCTGGCTGAGTCTAATTTGGCCCTCAGCCTGGGGTTTTAACTTAACCCTAATGGGACACCTTCTCATGCTTGGCGCGGGGATGTTTCGCTGGTTGAGGTTGGAAGGATATGATCAGCGGGCAGCCTTGTTAGGTAGTTGGGTACTTATGCTATTTCCAAAGGTTATAGCCCATTGGGGAGCCGGTCATTTTACCATGCTCTACGCTTTTGCGTGGACTCCTTGGGTGTTGGTTGCAGAGAGAATGCGTCGGGGGTGCTCTGAAGGCTCAATCCGAACGTTACTTTTGCCGGGCATGGTTTTAGGATTGGCCTGGCTGGCAGATTTGCGCTGGGGGGCTATTTTAACGGGTATATGGTTGGGGTATGCTATCTTTGGGGAGTGGCAAGGTGGGCGCAAAGAGTCCTTAGTGTATCAGGCAGGTAGGTTGCTTCTACAACCTATTGTTGGGCTAATGCTTTCGGCCCCGCTACTTCTACCCTTTCTGGAATGGTTGCCTCGGACCACGCGGAGTGGATTGCGCCCCGAGGAGGCGATGGTTTACTCGTTACCCCCTTATAGTCTGTTGGGGATCGTGTTTCCGGGGTTTGGGCGTTTTCACGAATGGGTCACTTATCTAGGAGTCGTGCCGGTATGTATGGTAGTACTAGTAATCGCGGTTCCTTCTCTGCGCCGTTCCTTGCGAGGGTGGTTGATCCTGGGGATTTTAGCGCTCATTGGTTCGCTCGGTTCTAACTTGCCCGGCTTTGAAGAGGCAATGCAACTACCCGGTCTGGCTCTGCTGCGAGTTCCTGCGCGACTCTGGTTTGGGGTAGGATTGGTTGCGGCGCTTTGTACAGCGGCAGGCGTGGACTGGTTGATGACTTCTCCTCGCATCATGCATCCGGATGTGGTTTTCTGGTTGAGTGCCATCTGGGGGTTCGTGGTTTTCCTGGCTATAGGATGGAGACTCCTTTTTAGGGAGTTTCCATGGCTGCTAACATTTGGGGCTTTACTGTTGGGGCTCGTCATTCTTGCTATTGCATTGTGGGAACGTCAGCGGCTGAAAAAGGAGATGGGTTGGGTGATCTTGGCTTTAATCTCCTTGGTGGATCTTGTTGTTGCCGGGAGAACATGGATCACGTTCCGATCGGATTCGGAAGTATGGAGAGGAACCTCCGGTTTGGTCAGTTTTTTGGTTGAGCAACCAGGGATATTTCGTGTTTATTCTCCTTCTTTCTCTTTACCTCAGTATGTGGCGGCTCGGTACGGTTTGGAACTGGCGGATGGGGTTCACCCTCTCCAGACAAAGGCCTACGTGGAGTTTATGCAAGAAGCCACCGGAGTGGCGCCAACAGGATACTCGGTTACTTTGCCGCCGTTTGTCCACGGAGATCCTGAGAAAGATAACCGCTTCTTCGTACCCCGTCCCGATCTTTTGGGTTGGTGGAATGTCAAATATGTTGTCTCTGCCTTCCCGCTTGAGGCCGAAGGATTGGAATTGATAGATAAGATAGATGATTCTCTGGTTTATGTGAATCGGTTGGCCTTCCCGCGTGTATGGGTCCAATCCCATCTGAATTGGCCGCCTCGGGTGGATGGAGAAGCGCGAATAATAGATCGGACCCCTAATCAGTGGCATTTGCGGGCACGTGGGCCAGGCTGGCTCATTCTAGCAGAAGTGAGCTATCCGGGGTGGGAAGCCACTCTGGATGGTCAACCTTGGAAAGTGGGCTCGTTGGGAGGGCTTTTTAGAGCGGTAGCCATTCCGGAAGGTGAGCATGTCGTTGTTATAAGATTTAGACCGCGTGCCTATGAAATGGGAATAGGCCTTGCGATACTGGGGTGGGGGATAAGCCTTCTTTCCATCGGCGTAAATCATCGACCTAAGAAACAGCGGGCTGAAAAATGAAGATCTCTCTCTGTATAAAATTTCGTGTAGTCAATACAATACTATCAAGTCCTTGGAAAATTCCGTATTACATCATATTTCTTCTCATGCCATTGTTCTTGTTAGGGGGGGCATTACTTCGGGGCAAGGTGCTTTATTGGGGATTACCTATTTTGCAATTTGTCCCCTGGCGCGTGTTGGCTTACGAGATGCTGAAGGAGGGAATATGGCCACTCTGGAATCCGTTCAATGGTTTAGGGGCTCCCTTACTGGCTAATTATCAATTGGCATGGTTCTATCCGCCGTCTTGGATATTGGGTCTCTTTTATGGCTTGGGAGGTGCACCCTGGTTGGCGTGGGGGTTTACATTGCTGGCTGCTTTTCATCTGGGATGGGCGGGATGGGGGATGGCGCGCCTGTTGAAATGTCTTGGAAGTGGGGAACTAGCCCAGGTGGTGGCTGGGCTAGCTTTTGGCTTTGGTCAGTATTTTTTGGCCCGGATTAATTTCTTCAGTATGCTCTGGACAGGTGCTTGGCTACCTTGGGTGGTGTTTGGTGTGGAAAACTTAATAAGCGCCCCTTCGAGGAGCGCTTTGAGATTGCGCCTCCTCTCCCTGACTTTAGTTTTGACCATGCAACTTCTGGCTGGTCATGCTCAGTTAACCTGGTACACCTGGTTATTTGCAGGGGTATGGGGAATTGTTCGGGGGCGTCAGATCCTTGAAAAGCAATGGGGCACGTTTGTCTTGTATGGGAGCCTGGCGTTAATTTGGGCGGTTGGATTGAGTCTGATCCAGCTACTGCCCACGGCTGAATATTTGCTCATGTCTCAACGATCTACCCAAGTGGATTATGAACAGGCTATGACGTATTCGTTGTGGCCGTGGCGTTTGACCGGGTTGGTAGTGCCCCGCTTGTTTGGAAATCCTGGGACAGATGGTTATTGGGGATATGCTAATTATTGGGAGGATGCGGTTTACATTGGTTTCTTGCCCTTCCTGATGGCATTGACTACTCTGAAAGATGTATTTCGGTTTCGGATTCCGAAAAGGGACGATCTAAAATTTAATCATCACATTGTGAGGGTTGCCTGGGGGATTATCCTGCTCAGCGTCATTTTGGCTCTTGGTAAAAATACACCGGTTTACTCGTTTTTGTATCACTATGTGCCCACGTTTGATATGTTCCAGGCGCCCTCACGTTGGTTGATTGGGACGATTTTTGGACTTGCGGTGCTAAGCGGCATTGGCGTAGAAAGTTGGCGGAAGCCCGAGGGACGCATGCTTTATGGATTGCGCCTAAGCATTATGGCCGCTTTTGCCATCATGTTGTCAGCGCGGTTGGCTCAAGTGGTGCTTTCAGATCTCAAGCCTTCATTTGCAACTGCCACTTTTCAGTTTGGTCTAGTGGCTCTGGGGGCAATGATTATTCTGCTTCTTACGCCTGGGGAGTCGGTGAGATCGGGGTGGCGGTTGGGGTGGGAGTGGTTGTTCCTTGCTGGGGTGACTATAGATATCCTCATGGCTGCTAGAGGATTGCTTCCCACCGTGCCAATGAAAATTTATGAGCCTCTGGACAACCTTTCTTACTTACGTGCTCAGGTTGGAAGGGGACGTCTTTATCTTTCCGCACAAGATGAGTATGCGCTGAAATTCAAGCGCTTCTTCCGCTTTGATCGGTATGAAGTTGAGGAGAGTTGGCGGGAATTGCGCTATTCCCTCTTACCTAATTTGAATCTATTAGAGCGTATCTCGAGTCTGAACAATTTTGATCCTTTACTGCCAGGGTGTTATGTTGCGTTGATGAATGAAATTGAGTCCCAAACTGAGCCCCTCAAGACAACCTGGTTGCAAGACCTAAATGTTACAGTTGTGGAGGAGCAAAATGATCATGGATTGTGGGGAGTTTCTTTTCGACAACTGGAAGGCAAAGGATGGTGGCAATGGTTTACCTGTGTGAAGAGCGAATCAACCCTCTCCACAACGTTGACGGCACTGAGGGGTGTGATAAACTCGGATTCGCGTTGTTTGATCATTACAGGGACTCAGAAGGTCCAGGAAGTAACACTACCCGCTTCCAAAGCAAAGGTTGTTATGGTTGCCTATAAACCGAACTTAGTGGACCTTGAAGTTGAAACTTTTGGACCAGGGTGGCTAAGGTTGGCTGATCAGTGGTATCCTGGATGGAAAGCCATTGTAGACGGGGTTTCCCAAAAGCCTTTGCAAGTTGATGGATGCTTACAGGCTATAATGCTTATGCCGGGCAAACACACTGTGCAGTTCGTGTATGACCCACTATCCTTTAAGGTGGGTGCATGGGGAAGTCTGCTGGCCTGGGTGGCGTGGATAATTCTGGGCCTGTTGACCCTAAGATCCAAGTCCTAGAGAAGGGATCAGGTTCATGGAAACGGCTGTCGAAAAAGTTCAGCGGTTTGCTGATAGACTACTGGCAAATCTGGAAAAAGTGATTGTGGGCAAGCGCCAGACACTCGAACTGGTGGTTATTGGGTTATTGTGTCAGGGGCACTTGCTCATTGACGACGTGCCGGGAGTAGGTAAAACTATTTTGGCACGGAGTTTGGCAAAATCCCTTGGTTGTGCATTCAGTCGCATTCAGTTTACCCCCGATATGTTGCCCAGCGATGTAACAGGGGTTTCAATCTTCAATCAGGTGACACGCCAGTTTGAATTTCGTCCAGGCCCGATTGTGGCTCAAGTGGTGCTGGCAGATGAAATCAACCGGGCTACCCCAAAAACCCAATCTGCCTTGCTGGAAGCCATGGAAGAGCGTCAGATTACCGTAGATGGTGTCACCCATCCTTTACCGCAACCTTTCATTGTTTTGGGGACTCAGAACCCCATTGAATATGAGGGCACATTCCCGCTACCTGAGGCTCAATTGGATCGCTTTCTGATGCGGATTCGGATTGGCTACCCGGCGCTCATAGATGAAATCCGGATTTTGGAATTGCAGCAACTTCGTCATCCAGTGATGGACTTAAAACCAGTGACCAGCATAGAAGAAGTACTGGAGGCCCAAGAGGCCGTTAAGACCATTTATGTCTCTCCAGCGGTTGCGCGGTATATTGTGGAGTTGGTACGTGCAACACGCGAACATAGCGATGTTTATCTTGGTGCCAGCCCGCGGGGTAGTTTGGGACTGTACCGTGCGGGTCAGGCGCGGGCCGCCATTAAAGGACGTGATTATGTTCTACCAGACGATATCAAGGTTCTAGCTGAGCATGTCCTGGCGCATCGCATGATCATCCAGCCAGCGGCCAAGCTCAAGGATCTAACCGCTGAACAGATTCTGCGGGAAATTTTGATGACCCTGCCGGTGCCGGGTGGGAGTGTAGTACAGAGGCTACAAAGCGAATGATTGTCCGCCGGACTGCCTTGTTCTTTTTGGGATTGTTAGCCGTTGTACTTGTTGCATTTCTTGTGGGTGGAGGTGCCACAGCGCGCATTTACCTGCGCTTAGCTTATGGGATTGGCCTCCTTTTGGTTTTTTCCTGGATTTGGACTTCAAGGGCTTTGCGACAGGTTGAGGTCAATCGGTATGTACGAGGTCTCCGATATCAGGTGGGGCAAACCTTTGAAGAGCGTTTCGAGATTCGTAACCGAGGTCGGTTAAGAATTATCTGGCTAGAAGTGCGCGACCTTTCACCGCTGCCAGGCAAAAATTTTTCACGCGTACTTTCGGAAATTGGGAGCGGTGAGGAGCGCTTTTTTGTGACACGAACTGTCCTGCGCCGCCGGGGAGCTTTCCCGTTAGGTCCCACTATGTTGATCTCGGGAGATCCCTTTGGCTTCTTTGCAGTACGACGCGAGTACCCGGCGCTAAAGACGCTACTTGTTCTTCCATATATGACGGAAATCAATGCCTTTCCTGCTCCCCTAGGGAGATTACCGGGTGGGCGGGCGCTTCGGCGGCGTAGTGCAGAGGTGACCCCTTATGCAGCAGGAGTGCGTGAATACTTACCGGGAGATCCTCTCAATCGTATTCACTGGCGAAGTACTGCTAGACATGAGCGGTTAATGGTCAAAGAATTTGAGCAGGACCCCTATGCAGATGTTTGGCTCTTCTTAGATGCTTATATAAGTGCTCACATTTCCCAAGAGGATACCATTTCTCTGCGCGGGCAACCTTTCTGGATTTGGATGCAGCGCTTAGAAACGGTCCTCCCCCCGAGCACGTTCGAATACGCAGTAGCCGCAACAGCGTCTGTGGCCCGGTATTACTTGCGACATGGGCGTGCGGTGGGGCTAGCCTGTGCAAGCCAAACGTTAAGTGTGTTACCTGCCGAACGTGGTGAGCGTCAGTTAGATAAATTACTGGAGGTGCTGGCATTCGTCCAACCCAATGGTCATTTGCCGATATTGGGCTTGGTGCAAACCCAGGCGAATTTCCTGGTGCGGGGCACAACGGTGGTAGTCATTACGGCTGCCAACGATTGGGATGTTGCCCTGACAGTTGAGGAACTGCTTCGGCGCGATCTTAACCCCGTCCTAATCGTCGTGGATCGTGCATCCTTTGGGGGACATGGCGATGTGGCTCCCCTCCGTGAGCGGATTCAGGCTTTGGGTGTGCCAATCTTTGTGCTCCGCAAAAATGATGATCTGCGGGCTGCGCTTGAGTCTCCCGTGCAAGGGGTTAAGACCTTAAGGTTATGGAACTAATTGCACCTCTTTTCGGTGACTCTATGTAGTTGTTGGGGAGGATTCCTTCGGCGCATGAACAACAACCGGGCCAACTTCGCTCTCTAAAGTTTTATGTGTTCCATCGCAGAAGGGAAATTGCTTGGATTTGAAACAACGACAGAGGGCAACCACCTCCCCAGGCTCTAAGTGCACCGTCGTACGTAGGTGACCAGCTCGATTCTCGGTGGTGTGTTCAGCCATAGGACAGAAACCTCCTTGCAGAAACACATTTAGGAAGGGATGTGATGGCCTTTTTCGGCCTCTGGGTTCTCTCGGATGAGGGCAATTGCATGGGGAAGGGCCGGAAGCACCGTCTCCAAATTCTCAATAGCCCCTTTTGGGCTACCAGGCAGATTGATAATTAGCGTTCGCTTCCGAATACCGGCTACCGAGCGCGAGAGCATGGCATGAGGCGTGATTTGGAGGCTGGCTGCACGCATGGCTTCAGCTATCCCAGGCAAGGGCCGCTCAATAACGCTTTGAGTGGCTTCAGGGGTAACGTCCCTGGGACCTACCCCAGTTCCCCCAGTGGTCAGGATTAGGTCGGCTACGTCGTCATCACACCACTGTAGGAGTACTTGGCGAATCCTTTCTATATCATCTGGGACGATTGCAGTTGCTGTGATCTGCCAGCCCTGATTGCTCATCAATTGTTCTAACTGGGGCCCCGAGGTATCGGGGCGTTCTCCGCGGTAGGAGCGATCGGAGATGGTGAGAATGGCTACTCGAGGTACTTGGCTAGTCATAAGGCATCTCGCGCGTTTAGGTTCTCAATAAGGCGAAGTAACTGTTGGGGTGCAAAGGGCTTTAGTAGAAAAGCATTTGCGCCTGCTTGATCCGCTTCTAGGCCTAAGTCCTCACCAGAGGTCAAGATAATCTTGGGGCGCTGCTCAGGATCCAGCGGCCGCAGCGCAGCCAGAATATCAAATCCACTAAACTCACGCAGGTGAGCATCGAGGATCATGATCGCTGGGTGTTCCTGCTGAACAACGCTCATAACACTCTGCGGTTCTGGAGTAGATGGCGTGAGGACGCGGTAGCCTTCCATTTCAAGCAATGTGCGCAACAACTGGCGTGTGTGGGTGTGATCTTCGATGAGAAGAATTTTTATCATAGGGCCTCTAAGGAGCAGGGGAGGGAGCGGGCTCAGTGACGGGCTGTTCAAGAGCATGCTGGAGTACCTCGTCTACGGTTTCGACCAGCACAAAGTTTATCGCCTGGCGAATTTCTTCGCTTAGGTCCTCAAGATCCCCTTCGTTGTCTTTAGGCAGGATAACGGTCTTAAGCCCGGCACGATGAGCAGCCAGCACTTTTTCCTTAATACCACCGACTGGCAAAACTTGGCCGCGCAAAGTAATTTCTCCCGTCATACCCACATCATGACGTACCAAGCGGCCTGTGAGAAGGGAGACCAACGCCGTAGCGATGGTCACCCCCGCTGAGGGCCCATCCTTTGGCTGCGCGCCGGCCGGCACATGGAGGTGAATATCGGATTTCTCAAAAATATCCGGATCAATGCCCAGTTCTACGGCATGTGCACGGACATAAGAGAGAGCAGCCTGAGCCGATTCTTGCATCACTTTCCCTACCGAACCGGTGGTAATGAAACCCTTATTGCCCGGCATCCGCGTGGCTTCCACAAAGAGAATTTCACCTCCTACCGGTGTCCAGGCCAAACCGATGGCAACGCCAGGGATCTCCGTCCGACGAATAATTTCCTGTGTAGCGAGATATTTGGGGCGACCCAAGAACTCGCGTACTTGTGCGGGTTCCACGCGCACCTGAGTGGTCTTGCCCTCGGTTATTAGGACAGCTACTTTCCGGCAGACGCCACCGATCTCGCGCTCCAAATTGCGTACCCCGGCTTCACGGGTATAGTGGCGGATGATGTTCAAAATAGCCTCATCTGTAAATTCGATTTCTTCCGCTTTAAGGCCGTTTTCGCGAATTTGGCGCGGGATGAGGTAGTAACGCGCGATGTTTAGCTTTTCATTCTCGGTGTATCCCGAGAGCTGAATAACTTCCATGCGGTCAAGCAATGGAGCCGGGATTGTTTCCAAGGTATTGGCGGTCGTGATGAACATGACTTGGGAGAGATCGAAAGCAACCTCGATATAGTTATCCCGGAACTCGGCATTTTGTTCGGGGTCAAGCACTTCCAGCAAGGCAGAAGCCGGGTCGCCGCGGAAATCAACCCCGAGCTTATCAATTTCATCTAGCATGAAAACGGGATTACGCGATTCTACCCGGCGCAGAGCCTGAATAATGCGCCCAGGCATTGCACCAATATACGTTCTGCGGTGACCACGAATTTCCGCCTCATCCCGCATCCCACCCAATGAAATGCGCACAAACTTGCGTCCGAGGGCGCGGGCAATGGACTGTCCAAGCGATGTTTTTCCAACCCCGGGCGGTCCCACGAAGCATAGAATTACCCCCTCACGCTCGCGGCGAATGTGGTTGGTAGAACTCTCGGCCTGTAAGGCCTCACGTCGCTCTTGGCGCAACTTGCGCACCGCCAAAAACTCTAAGATGCGCTCCTTAATATCTTCTAGTCCATAATGGTCTTCATCTAATACCCGACGCGCATTCTGGATATCCAGATTATCGGGTGTGGTAATTGACCAAGGTAGAGAAACCAGCCAATCCAGATAAGTGCGGATGACACCGTATTCGGCAGCGGCGGTGGGAAGTTTGGCCAGGCGATCTAATTCGCGGCGAGCCTGTTTTTCGGCCTCTTCAGGCATTTTGGCTGCTTCGATGCGCTTGCGAAATTCCTCAATTTCAGCAGCCTGTTCGTCTCCCTCACCCAGTTCGCGTTGGATGGCTTTCAGCTGCTCCCGCAGGAAGTATTCGCGCTGTACTTTGTCGATTTCCGAACGGGCTTCTTTCTGGATTTTCTGACTTAATTCTAGAACTTCAATTTCGCGTGTCAGGATGGTCACCAGTTTCTGGAGCTTTTCGCTAATGCGGTTAAGTTCCAGAATCTCTTGGGCGTCGTTGATGTCCATGCGCTGAATATTCGCAATGTTATAGACCAATTGAAGTGGATCGGGGATGGCCGCAATGGTGGCGACCAGTTCGCGTGGCATGGAGGGGATCAGTTCGGCCATGCGCATAAACTGCTCGCGAACGTTGCGTTCTAACGCTTCAACTTGAAGGCCAGTTTCTAGGATTTCGGGAAGGACTTCAACCCTGGCCATCAAGTATGGCTCAGTGGCCGTGAACTCAATGATACGGAAGCGAATTAATCCTTGAACAAGGAGGCGGATAGTACCATCAGGGGCTCGGAACATGCGGTGAATGATAGCGGCTGTTCCTACCCGGAACAGATGTTCTGGCCCTGGGGTTTCAATGTCAAAGACCCTAGAAGCCACTAGCCCAAAGAGGCGTTCACCGGCTACGACATCATCGACCAAACGGATACTGCGAGGCTGACCAATGGTGAGCGGCACCATGGTTTGGGGGTAAACCACCAGCCCCCGTAGCGGTAGGATGGGGAGGACTTCGGGAAGTTTGAGCATGCCCTCCGCGCTATTTTGTGCCTGGGGGTCGGAAGTGGAATGCGTGGGCGACTCACTGGAAGTGTTGAGGTTATCAGAGGGCAGAAGAATTTCCTGGAGATTCTCTTCCGAGCCAAAATCGTTTGTATATTCTTCCCAAGGTCTAAGAACAGGCCAACGGTAGGCTCCCATAGTTGGTTTTACCCCTCGGTCGTAATCTCGATGGATTTGGGTTGACGTTTGGGCAACTCAATACGCAGAAAGCCATTCTCATAAGTTGCCGTGACTTTGTCCCAATCAATTGGGGTCAGGATTTCTACTTCAGTGGCAAACTCACCAAATGGGATTTCCATTTGGTGAACGGCCCGGCGCTCATCTAGAGGTTGAGAACGGACTCCAGACACACTCAATCGGTTGCGGTCGAGCGAGACCACAAAATCCTTCTCGTGCATCCCAGCAACTTCAATAAGCACCACGATCTTATCTTCGGTTTCGTAGATATCTGTGGGTGGGCGCCACGCATGGGAGTGAATGGTAAAGTGATAGGATACACCACGAGCGATCAGCAAAAGGGTTTCACTCCCGGTTGAAGGTTTGTGCGGGTTTGAGCGAAAGACAATCGGAATCATGGTAATTTTCCTTTCCGCCAAAGACCTTATGAGGACGCCAGAGCGTTCCTGGCAGCTTGGAGAACAGCCTCATAGTCGGGTTCCTGACTTAGTACGGGCATATAGTCGGCATATGCCACTTGGTCATTTCGATCAATCACAAAGACTGCTCGGCGAAGAATACGCCTTTCTTTGATCAAACAACCATATTTTTGACCGAATTCAGCATCCATGTGATCAGAAACCACAAGAACGCGATCAATTCCTGCTGCACCGCACCAGCGCTTCTGAGTATATGGAAGATCAGTGCTGATGACAATGACCACAATATCTTCACTGAGTGCAGCGGCTTCTTGATTGAAGCGGCGAGTTTCACGATCACATGTGGTGGTCTCCAATGACGGAACGGCCGCAATAATGCGTACCTTGCCCTTGGTCGAAGCCAGGACAGGGATGGGTTGCCAATCCTGGGTTTGGGCAGTGAATTCTGGTGCCTCATCTCCTATCTGGATATCTGCCCCAACAATCGTAGCATCCTGCCCGGCCAGTTGAAGCAGTCCCTTTCTTTCAGGCCACGCTTGTTTGTTCATAACGCACCTCTAAATAAGAAAAGCGAACGCAGTTGTTTCTCCAGCAATCCAGTGCCCCTGGTGCGACTCGAACGCACAACCAACGGATTAGAAGTCCGCTGCTCTATCCTTTGAGCTACAGGGGCGTGGAAAGTAATCTTCACCAAAAATAATTCTACTGCAATAGGGGAGCGCTGGGCAAGCCTTTAAGAAATAGCTGATTACCGGGAGGGAACATAAGTCCCTCCCGGTGTGTTCTAAATATTATGCTCGGATTTCCTGCCGCTGGAAGAGTATGTAGGCCAGAGCAAACAGCAAGATGGTGGCCGCAATCAGGCCGGTCAAATGCGGCCAGATCAAAAGGACACTCTGGTGCAGCGGCAGAGGTGTCCCCAAGATAGCCCCCTCCAGCTGGAACGGAAGAACAAACCCTAGTGAGCGCACTGTTGGGTTGAGCAGAGCAATAGCGATTTCGGCGTAGAGTGTATTGGGCGAGATACGAGTCAGAGCAAGTTCAAGTTCTGCTTGAGCCAACGCTTCCTCAAGGAAACCATATTGGATAGGGCGCAGGGATTGGGCAAGGAGGCTGGCCAGGATGTTCCAGAACACAGTGAAGAATAACCAAGTTGCAATAGCTGCTAAGGCGGCAGTAGCCGGTTGTCGAAACACCACCGAAAACATCTGGGCAAGCACCAGCCAGATACCACCGTAGAAAATCGTTGCTAGCAAGAACCAGAGCAAACGTCCCACTTCTTCAGTATTGGGCGCTACCCCCAATCCAATCAATCCCATGCCAAAAATGAGCAACCAAATTGCTGAAAAGACCAGTGCCAGTGTGAAGAGCCCTGCCAAAAATTTACCTAGCAAGAGCGCATCGCGGTAAATGGGTTGAGCCAGAATGCGCGAGAGGGTCTTACGGTTAAATTCCCCGTTGACAGCGTCAAATCCCAAGGCGATGGCGATCAATGGCACCAGAAACCCCAGAAAACCAATTAAGGAGGGTAATGGATCTTGGGACAGGGTGAATAGTTTCAAATAGATAAAGCGGTCACTGCCAATAGAGGCGCGAATTTGCTGCATAGCCACGTAGACAGTCCCGCCTGCAGTGAGTAAGATCAGCAGTTCCAGGATGCGCATGCGCGCGCTGGTTAGATGATCGGCCATTTCCTTGGCTACAACTGCCCACAAGCCTGTCCAGGGTGATCCCTCGCGTAGACGTTTGACCTCAGCTCGTTCAAGCGCGGACATGTTCCACCTCCTGGAAGTATTGGGCATAGATTTCATCTAGGCTTTGGGCTTCCATGCTTAGACCGCGGAGCTGCCCACCCGCAGCGATGAGTGACCTGGCAATTTCATGGCGAATATCAGAGGTGGCTTCAACCTCGATGGTTGTCATGTTATTGAGGACGCGAGCGTTAACAGCGCCTGGAACCTGCTTCAAGGCTTCGACGATTTCGGGGGTTGTGTCGGGGGTTTCTACATAAATGCGAAAAGCCTTGCCCAGTATCTTGCGTCCCAACTCATCAACAGTGCCCTCCAGCATCATTTTCCCACGGTGGAAGAGGCCCACCCGGTCGCAAACGGCTTGCACCTGATGCAAGAGGTGCGAAGAAAGCAGAATGGTAATCCCCTCAGCGCGCAAAGTGCGGATGATATCTAAGAATTCCCTCGCCCCTTCAGGGTCCAAACCTTGGGTTGGTTCATCCATGATGATGATTTGTGGCTGTTTGATGAGGATTTCGGCCACCCCTAAACGCTGGCGCATCCCGCGTGAAAAGGTGGATACCGCTTTATCGCGCATCTCACTCAGGTTGACCTTTTGCAGAGCGGCCTCAATGCGCCGATCGGCTTCTTCGCGCGGGAGACCATTCAATTTAGCAATGTAGATTAAATTTTCGTAGGCGGTGAGCTCGTCGTAGAACCCAACTTGATCGGGCAGGTACCCTACATGTGCTTTGACCGTCAGGGGTTGTCGGGTTGGATCAAAGCCTAAGACACGGATACTTCCGGAAGTGGGCTCAGTAAGCCCTAGGATCATAAGGATGGTGGTGGTCTTCCCGGCGCCATTCGGGCCGAGAAGACCGAAGACCTCACCTTTATGAACGGTCAGATTAAGATGGTCAACGGCAACAAAGTCCCCATATTTTTTAGTTAGGTCTTTGGTTACGATGACCTCGCTCATATTTGAGCCTCCCGGGATCACCGACGACCAAAGCGAATCACCGCTAGCATCACGACCCCAACTGCAATGGCAATCAGAACAACTCCGGTAATGCCCCACAAGGTGGAGGTCAACACCGTGATGCGAAAATCCACGGACTTGGAAGCTCCCTGGGTGGGGGTTGCCCGCAGGGTTAGCATGTAGTCCCCCGCAATGGCGTTATCCGCCGGTTTGATTTTAAGCGTTACCTCGCTCTGGGCATTGGTAGCGATTTCATCCACCACCTCTGGATCAAAAGTCGCCGTCCAACCACTGGGAGCGCTGGCTGAGAGTTTCACCCCTTTAGCAGGAGCGCTGCCCGTGTTCTGGACGATCAACTTGAGCGAGGTTTCGCGCCCTGTATAGACCTGCCCGGAAAGACGACCATCTGGGGTGGTGATGCTCAAGGAGGGCTGTCCAGTAACCTCAGCGGTCAAGTCAAGTGATGCTTGGGTATCATTCCCCTGGGCTATAATGGTGATGGGGTAACTACCAGCGGTGATATCTACCAGTGGTTGGGCTTCCACAGTAATAGATTTGCTCTCTTTTGCCCCCAGCGGGAGGGAAGTGACGTCTTGGCCACCATACCGGAAATTCACCTGGAAACCACGCGGCGCATTGGCGCTTAGATTGACTGTAATCTCGTCATCCCCCTCATTTTTGAGGGTCACGCTGTAACGGAAGGTAGTGCTAGGAGAGCCCCGCAATACTGGAAGGTCCACATCAAACGAGAGTCGAGAAGGCTGTTTCTCTTTTATTGTGATTTCAATGGGGAGTTGAGCGCTTGCATTGGGAGTGCGTGCGGTTACCACCACCCGATAGGTACCTGCCTGAATGGTTTTGGGCTGGTCTAGGCGCAATTCTAGATTGGCTTCGCTATCTGCCTGGACATATACAGCCTGAACGGTTTTACCGCCTCCCCGTAAGGTTGCTGTCCATCCTTCAGGTACCTCACTGATCTGAAGACGCACTACTTCGGCTTGTGAAGCGACTCGAACATGCACATCTACAGAGACAGTTTCACCAGGTCCGACGACGAGGCTTGGATAGGTCGTGTAGAGGGTCAAATTAGGAGAATTGCTTTCAGGGGTAATATCCTGCGCATTAGCAGGGATCACCAGAGCAAGGGTGGTGATCAATACTGACACGAAAGCAAGAAAAAGGATAGAGCCAAGGCGTTTCATCGGTTCTTGCCTCCATGTAACATGGGTTTAAGGTGCTGGTTTTATGTCCTTTGTTAGCCTTATTTGGAGCATTGTGCCCCAATCAAACTGTGATGTACTATAGCACGAGTGTATAAAAAGAGTATTAAAAACTCATTTAGAAGAGGCTAATCCTCAACTATGGCTCGAGGACCTGACACTCGAGAGACGAATTGGGGGGAATCTCCAGTCTGCGCCGGATTTCAAGAGCAGTTTCAAGGGTTAGGCTGGAGTGAAAGTGTTCAGGGATCTGGGTTTGCTGTCCCATTAGATCAATGAGCGCTTCTGTGGAGCCTTGCAGGCGGTTGCAGATATGGATAAAAACTTTCCCAGCAGAGATTTCTAATGCGCCGGTATTGCTGGGATTTGCCACTTGTTGTGCCCAATGGCTTAAGAAGGTTAAGGCTGTGGTGTCTAGGACCAGATAGTCCTGCCAAGGAATGTGGTAAGCCAGAGAGGCCTGCTGAAGAAAGTCGGAAGAAATTTTATGGTTCCCTGCACGAATGTTGACATAATCAGGTAAATTTTTTTCGGGAAGTGTTACTGTAGAGAGGGGCTGGAAAATAAGCTTATGCTGAGGGTAATAAAGGATCAACGCCCAGAGGGCCTGGATCTCTGGGTGGGAATCACTGAGGTCGTCGACAATTATTACCAAAAAGTTACGCTGATTCGGCAACGTTGGGAGTGGGGTTATGGTGGCACGAGCAACCCCTGAAGAGGAGATTTGAAGGAAATAGCGATTTGTTAGATATCCTAAAATCAGGCAGGTTAAGAAGAGAACAGGGAGCAGGATGCGGAGTCTTTTTCCCATTTTTCAAGGTCGGTCGCGGCTCTTGGTGAGGGCCTGGTCTTTAGGGCGACCTAAGTGTGAATCGCCATTGCAATTTTGCTGGAGAAGCCACCTGATCCACGGGTAAAGGGGATGTCTTTCATTGGTTCCCAGGATAAGGCTTCTCGTCGGTGTGGGATCTGCGGGTGCTGGGTTCAGATCATACACAAAGACGGTCCCAATATACAACTGCGAACGGATTTGCACCAGCGCCTGGCGCCACCATTTCATCTCGTATTCGGTTGCCAGATAGGTTCGATCCTCTGGGTTTATTTTACCATCGGGAGCGGCCAAGCGGGTAATCCAGAGCATACCCTCTGCGTGGTGATGGGAGAGCATGACCTGGCGTACTTGCTCATAGTGTCGCAACACCCAAGGGGTTGAGGCACTGGCGGGCTTGAGGGGATCACCGCTCAACAGAGGGAGTTGGAGGCTCAAAATCGGCATACGAGAAACCAGCCCATTCTGATATAGCCCCTCCAGGAATTGGAGGTCATCCATCGCGCCGTTGGCAATTTGGGAGGGCGTTGGGGGTTGCAGGCCAGCGGCAACCAGGTGGACAGAAGGTATCTGATCCTGAAGTGCTTTCTGAACCTCAAGGTACAAGTGGGCGTAATGGGATGGGTTGGGCAAACTTCCCCATCCTTCCGGTGTATTGGCCCCAGGGAACAATTCCACGGCCTGCACGACGCCCGGGTAGCGTTGGGTTAGGGTGAGGATGAGCTGAGTCGTGAGGGTTGCGTCGGGACCGGAAGCAACTAGCGCCCAAGCGGGGGGTTGGGTCAGACTGATCATGACGGCAAGTCCCTCTCTGGCCGCTATTTGCATAAGAGGATCCAGGAAACTTAAATCGGGTGTGGTTTCGGGACTAGGTTGAAAACGCTGCCATGCAAGGGGAACGCTAACCCAGTGAGGCTTAAGTATCGCAAGACTCTGGAGGGCTACTTCTGAGAAGTGCCCCTCTGGATAAAAGGTTACTCCGAGAGCTAGATCAGGCGAACCCGGAACGCCCGGGGCAGCATGGCTAGGCTGGGTGATCAGAATCCCCAACCCAAGGGTGAGGATCCAAGCTAGATGGAGCCAACGCTTCATAAGTTATCCATCAATGCCAGGAAAGTTCTGCTAGGAGCATCCCAGCCACAAATCCACTGATTGCCGTAATCAACAATATTTTTACGTCTTTGGCTCGAAGCGAGCGCGGCCAGTGACGATAGATCACACGCAATATGTGTTGGAGAAGGGTAAAGCGGCTCAAGGTTTGAATAACAAGGTCCCACCAAAACATCTCGATATGTCGCAAGAGAGGGGTAAGCATGAAAACCTCCTTTGTTTGCCGCCTAACGGGAGATAGTGGTTTTGAGGATTTTTCCGGTTTTTGTTACAGTGGCTCGGACGATGTGGTGTAGGGTTTTGCCATCTTCAGTCGTGGCTCGGCCTTCGAAAACTAAAAGGTAGATTTCCTCGGTCTGGGGCTTGACTTTGGGCTTCTGCCCCCGGATCTGGGGAAAACGCGTATAAATTTGACGACAAACTTTCTGCAATACTTGGGCGTCCATAAGCAGTCCTTTAGCGGGTGCGGCGACGCAAGAAAGCCGGAACATCCAGGTTATTGGCAGTTGGGATCTCGCCTTCTGGATTGGTAGAAGGGGGCGTTATTGCAGGTTGTAGTGTTGGGGTGACCTCTGCTGAGCGTGACCAGCGGGAACGCGCGGCTTGGGGCATTTCCACGGGGGTTGCACCCAGGCCTGTAATGACTAGGATGACCTGCACGCGATCCTCCATAACGGCATTGGTCACGACACCGGGAATAATTTCGATCTGATTGTTGGTACGCGATTGTAGATCATTCAGGGCTTCCACCACTTCCATGAAGGTCAGATCCGGGCCAGCGGTAAAATTAACAATAAGAGCAGAAGCATTTTCCAAGTTAATTGAATCCAATAACGGGTGATGTAATGCCTGTTCAATAGCTTTTTGGGCCTTATGTTCGCCCTGTCCAAAACCGATGGAGAGCACCGAGCCGCCACCCGACTGCATGACCTGGCGAATGTGGGCGAAGTCAATGTTGATCAGGCCGGGTTCAGTAATTAACTCGGAAATGCCTTGAATCCCTTGGCGTAGCACATCATCGGCCAGGCGGAAGGCCAGTTCCAAGGGAAGATTCTCTGGTGCAATGGCTAACAACCGGTCGTTGGGAATAGTGATCAAAGTGTCAGTGTAAGGGCGAAGACGCGCCAGGCCCTCAGAGGCATTAACCTGGCGACGCCCAACTTCCCACACAAAAGGCAGAGTGACCACGGCTACCGTGACTGCTCCCAGCGAGCGAGCAACTCTTGCGGCGATGGGGATTGCGCCTGTGCCAGTACCACCCCCCATACCGGCAGTGAGGAAGACCATGTCAGCTCCACTCAGGGCGGCGCTGAGCTCGCGGTAACTTTCTTCGGCAGCGGCCTCGCCAACACTGGGATTCCCACCTGCTCCCAGGCCTCGGGTAAGGCGAGGGCCCAGTTGGATCTTGACGGGGGCCAGGGATTGCTGCAGGATTTGGGCATCTGTATTGGCAGCAATGAACTCCACCCCACTGATACCCAACTCAATCATGCGATTGACGGCGTTACAACCTGCACCACCTAGGCCGATGACCTTAAGAATAGGTTTGGGAGCGCTGAGCTCGGTAGTTTTAGAAGTGGTCTCGAGAAATCGGAGATTCATAGTTCACCTCGTCTGATTACAAGGGATGGGAATCAAGATCCGAAGTAAGGGTGTGGACTACACAGCCACTGGCTTTTAATTGACTCAGAACCTCGGGAGCAAACTTTTCTGGTTCTACCAAGGTGACACGTTGAGCAAGAACGGCTTCAGAGAGTGAGGTGCCTAGGGTAGGGGTATCCCCTGCAGGCGCTTGTGAGAGCACCTTGAGGACCAGCTCGGGATGAGCAGCCCAATCGGGGGGCAAGAGAATGTAATGGCCAATGGGACGACCCAAGCGTTCGACCAGAGATGCATCCTTGAAATCAGATGGAGTATTGGTTGGCCTCACTGCTACTTCTGCTAATTTGGATACGGCATCGTTAGCGGGTTTTCCATCCCGAAACCAAGCATGGGCTATAAAAGGGCTGTCAATAGAGGCGGAGAGTAGCCAAAAGTTGCAGGAGAGCAGTGAGGGAGAGTAATCCGCTGGGGGAGTCGAGGCAGTAATGTTTTTAGGATCCAGTGTGCTATAGAGAACCTGAATAGTGGGCATCTCGGCCGGATGGGGAGCGTTAGGGCGACCAAGAAGAGTTTGAGGATCATTGGGCAAACCTGCATGGTAGAGATGAATAGGAAGGGGACGCTCAATTAGAGATTGAGCAATTGCTTCATACCACTCAAAGATGCGGAAGCCGCGTTGATCTTGTGTATCTAAAGATTCATGATAAGGGCGCGCTTCAGGCCATGCCAGTGGACCCCCTTGTCCCCATTCAAGGGGATGATCATGAGTCCAAGCATAGGCAGAAAGGTGCAAATTTTCAATGACCCTAGTTTGTTGGCGCCGTTCAAGAATGGCGAGCACATTCTGGAGGAAGGCGGTGTCCCAGTAATCCCCTCCCGGGGATAAGGGGGGAAAGACGGGATACCCCCCGCAGTAAATAATCCACTGGGCCCAAGGCAGGAAGGCATCTACAAATGCCTCGGCTAAATCGGGATGCATCCAGAAGGCGGCTCCCCAAGTTACTCGAAGGTTAGGCCGGTCAAACACTTGGATGTGAAGGGCCCCCCATTTGATATAAGCCTCAATGATAGGTGCTACTTCTCTTAGTTCGGGCGGGGTAGCGGGAGAAAAGGGAAATTGAATGAGGGGGGAAATGCCCTGTCTGAGCAGATTGCGGATGAATCCTTCGGGGATGGCCCGCGTGACCGGAGACTCCAGCACCAACCAACCCACGTTGAGATGTGAGAGGAGCGGCAGCCAGGTTTGGAGGTCACGGGTCGTGTAATGTAGCGCGTCAGGGTAATAGTGAAACCCCAGGCGATTGACCGAGACATTCTGTGAAGAGGTTGTGGATTTGGAGTATTCAGCGCGTCTCATAGTAATGGGTCGGGTAGCAAAGTAGGGTTATCTTCTCTAATGCAAGAAGTGTGCCAGTTACGTCAAAGGTCCAGGCCTTTTCTCCATAACTGCGAGATATGCGCAGGATCGGTGTGCGCTTGACTTGACAGTCTAGGTCCTTCCGATTAGAATTTGATTACCCTTGATAAGGGCCTGTAGCGCAGTTGGGAGCGCGCTTCAATCGCACTGAAGAGGTCAGGGGTTCGAATCCCCTCAGGTCCACTTGGTGCAGGCCGGAAGGAAAGCGCACCTTAAAAATTTAGTAAGGGCCCATAGCGCAGTTGGGAGCGCGTCTCAATGGCATTGAGAAGGTCGGGGGTTCGAATCCCCCTGGGTCCACACGAGATGTGAGCCAGGAGCCATCTCCCGGCTCACTTTGTAAGACCAGGGCAGGAGTAGTAGATCATCCGTCAGCGAGCTAGGGAAGGTGGAAGCCTAGCGGGGCCTCTGCGGAAGGCCAGTCAAGATCGAACTCGCCTGCCGCCTCGAAACTCGGGGCAGGTCGCCCGGGTGAAGATCAGTAGCCAGGGACGGGTGATGCCCGTTAGCGCATCAAAGAGTGGTCCGGGGTGTGGATTTACCCGGGCAATTGGGGTGGTACCGCGGAGAGCAACCTTCGTCCCTGTGTGGTGGCGAAGGTTGTTTTATTTTGAAAAGATTGTCTTGCTAGGAGTGATCAAGGATGAATTTCTCCATTCCAACGTATAACCCAACTGAAATAGAGCGTAAGTGGCAAGAAAAGTGGGAAACGGATGGGCTGTATCATGCGGATATTGATTATAGCCGTCCCAAGCACTATGCACTAACCATGCTGCCGTATCCCTCGGGCGATTTACACATTGGTCATTGGTATGCAATGACACCTTCCGATGCTCGAGCGCGTTTTATGCGTATGCAGGGCTATAACGTACTTTTCCCGATGGGATTTGATGCCTTCGGACTACCCGCGGAAAATGCCGCCATCAAGCATAACATTCACCCCAAGGAATGGACCTACCGCAATATTGAGCGCATGCGCAGGCAACTCAAGAGCATGGGGGCCATGTTTGATTGGCGGCGCGAAGCCATAAGTTCAGATCCTGAGTATTATCGCTGGACGCAATGGTTTTTCCTGCAATTCTATAAGCACGGTCTAGCTTACCGCAAAGGTGGAATGGTTGACTGGTGCCCTTCCTGCAACACTACCCTGGCGCGTGAACAGGTTGTAGGGGAAGAGCGCGTCTGTGAGCGATGCGGGACACCAGTGATTAAGAAGAACCTGGAGCAGTGGTTCTTTCGGTTGACCAAATACGCAGAGGAGTTATTATCATTTGAAGGTATTGATTGGCCTGAACGAGTGCGCACCCTGCAAATCAATTGGATTGGTCGCTCTGAAGGGGCAGCGGTGACGTTCCGGACTGAGCAGGGAGATCCGATTGAAGTCTTTACCACCCGTCCGGATACCCTGTGGGGAGCTACTTTTATGGTGCTGGCACCGGAGCACCCGCTGGTAGAGAAAATCACAACGCCTGAACAGAAACCCGTGGTTGAGGCGTATGTTTACCAGGCTTTGCGGCAATCGGATATTCAGCGTGAGGCCGCTGATCGTGAGAAAACAGGGGTGTTTACAGGTGGATACGCGATTAACCCGGTCAACGGAGAACGCATTCCCATTTGGATCGCTGATTATGTGCTAATGAGTTATGGCACAGGTGCGATCATGGCTGTTCCCGCCCATGATGAACGTGATTTTGCTTTTGCGCGTAAGTATGGTCTGCGCATCGTCCCAGTCATTCAACCGGAGGGGGTTGTCTTTGATGGCGAGACCATGGAGGCGGCTTATACGGGGCCTGGCTATATGATTAACAGTGGGCCACTCAACGGCACCTATATTAATGGCAAAGGGCATGATGATCCAGGTATTCGAAAGGTCATTGCCTACCTGGAGGCGCACGGCATGGGGCGGGCTGAGGTTTCCTATAAGTTGCGGGACTGGTTGATTTCGCGTCAGCGCTATTGGGGTGCCCCTATTCCAATCGTCTATTGCCCGCACTGTGGTACGGTGCCCATTCCAGAGGATCAGCTTCCCGTGTTACTTCCGGAGGATGTGGAATGGCGGCCGACGGGTGAGAGCCCCTTAAAACTGCATCCGACTTGGCGCTTTACCACTTGCCCATCCTGCGGTGGGCCGGCGGAGCGGGAAACGGATACCATGGATACCTTTATGTGTTCTTCTTGGTATCATTTGCGTTATTTGAGTCCCCACTATGATCAGGGGCCCTTTGACCCCCGCGAGTATGATTATTGGATGCCAGTGGATACTTACACGGGGGGTATTGAACATGCTACCATGCACTTGATTTACACTCGCTTTTTCCATAAGGCCTGCCGAGATATTGGGATTACCAAAGGCAACGAACCTATGCTACAACTCCGCAATCAAGGGATGGTGCTGGGTGAGGATTCGGAAAAAATGTCGAAGAGCCGGGGGAACGTGATCGCTCCGGACGATCTAGTAACCCGTTATGGGGCGGATACCGTGCGGGCTTATCTAATGTTCTTTGCACGCTGGGATCAGGGTGGACCGTGGAACAGTGGTGGTATTGAAGGAGTGCATCGGTGGCTCAAACGGGTGTGGTCGGTTATCCTAGAACCGACTCCTGAGTCAGGTAAGGCAGATGAGACAACCTTGCGCCAGTTGCGGCGAAAGGTTCATCAGACGTTGCGTTCAGTCACGCGTGATTTTCGGGAGTTTGAATTCAATACGATTATCTCCTCGCTTATGGAACTGCTCAATGAGATGAGTAAAGCCAAACAAAGTGGCGCTTGGGGTACTCCGGCGTGGGAAGAGGCGGTAGATATCTACTTGCGGATGCTGGCTCCGGTGTGTCCACACGTTAGTGAAGAGATGTGGGCCTTGCTGGGTAAGCCCTATTCTGTACATACCCAGTCCTGGCCTCAGGTCGATGAAGAGGCTGCTAAAGAGGAGATGATCACAATCGTGGTACAGGTTAATGGGAAAGTCCGAGATCGTCTAATTGTGAATGCTGAAATCGGTGAGGATGAGATCAAGACCCTTGCACTTCAGAGTGAAGCCGTTCAGCGCCATCTAGGAGGCAAAGCCCCACGGCAAGTCATTTACGTGCCACGACGTTTGGTCAGCATTGTGGTGTAATGGGGTGGTATTCGAGTGCTGCTCAATCCTATTGAGCAGCACATTTTTCTTTGTAAGGAGATAGGCATGCGTTTGGAAGATCTCAACTGGATGGATGTTGAGGAATATCTACGGCGAGACGATCGGGTGATTCTAGTTTTAGGGGCCTGTGAGCAGCATGGTTACCTGAGTCTTCTAACAGATGTGAGGATCTCGATGGCGCTTGCAGACGCGGCTAGTCGTCAAAGTGGGGTTCTGGTTGCGCCGCCCCTTAATTTCGGGATTTCTCCTTATTTCCTGACTTATCCAGGAACGATTTCGTTACGCACTGAGACATTCGTCAGAGTGGTCGAAGATATTGTCCAAAGTCTTTATCATCAAGGTTTTCGTCGCTTTGTGGTCTTAAATGGTCACGGAGGAAATATCGCGGCCCAGAATGTCCTAACCGAGATAGCCAACCGTCACGCGGGCATGCGCGTCGCTTGGTATGCATGGTGGCAGTCGCACAGTGTTGAAGAGGTAGCGGCTCGTTATGGACTTAAGATTTACCACGCCGGATGGGCGGAGGCGTTTCCGTTTACTCGGGTAACTGAACTTCCTTCAGGGGAGAAGCGTGTTGAGGGTTATCAGGGCTTACTCAGTGCGGAGGAAACACGGACTACGTTTGGGGATGGTGTGTTTGGGGGAGCCTATCAGGTGGATGATGCTATCCTGGAGGAACTCTTTGACGTTGCTCTTCAGGATGTCTTGGCGCTCCTAAATTTTTGATAACATTCCTCTAATCGGATAATAAATTTGACTTGTCATGTTAAGAAATCGTGTATAATTGATTAACAAATTCTGATATTCTCTTTGCTGCTGTGCCTAGTCAAGATGGCTCTGTGGGCCCTAAAGGGTCACACAGTTGGAGTTTTAGGGTTTCGAATAACGACAAAAAGGGAATGGGTTCACCGACCAGAAACGGAACTGGATGGGTAACAGGGTGTGAATACGGTAGGAAGGGTCTTTCAATTATTTGACATCTTACTACGCCGCGGGCTGGGCATGTAATGGAGAAGCTGATCTTTGGCCCGAGTGCATGGTTTTTACCCATTCAGATAACTGAATCTGGTCATCCCACCGGCAATATGCGAACGAGCCGATAAGACGGGCGAAGCAGCGCGCTGATATTTGACAAAATGGAGCACAAGATCACGGCGCTGCGCGTACAAAAACGCAACCCTAACCGGGTTAACGTTTATCTGGACGGAACCTTTGCTTTTGGGCTGTCACGCATTGTCGCTGCTTGGCTGCGAGTGGGTCAAATGCTCAGTGATGAAAAGATTGCAGCCTTGCAAGCCGAGGAAACGCGGGAAGCAGCCTATCAATCTGCTTTAAGATTCTTAAGCCATCGTCCGCGCTCTGAAGCCGAACTGCGAAGCAAATTGGAGAGCAAAGGATTTGAGCCGTCGGCTGTTGAAGCAACCCTACAGCGCCTGATTGAAGAGGGTTGGGTGCGCGATGATCGCTTTGCCCGTGCCTGGGTAGAAAGTCGGAGTGCCTCTCGTCCGCGTAGTCGGCGTTTGATTACCCTGGAACTCCGGCGTAAGGGGATATCAGAGGAAAATATCCAACAAGCGGTAGCCAATCTTGAGGATAATGAATTAGCGTACCAGGCGGGTTTGCGCTATGCACGTCGGCTTGAGGGCCTGGATTACACCACGTTTTATAGGCGAATGGTGGGTTTTTTGCAACGCCGTGGTTTTGCCTATGGAACTGTTGTGGCAACTGTGCGGCGAGTTTGGGAAGAGATTCAGGCTACCCGCGATACTAAAATGGAATAATGAGGTTAGAAATGGGTGCAAATGGAAATTTTCTACTAATGACGCTGTTACTTTTAATAGGGGATATCATCCTGGTAGGGGTGGTCATTTACTTTGTGAGGCGTTCATTGATCGCTCGTTTGCAGCGGGAGCAGAAGGAGATTGCAGACAGTCTGATAACCAATGCTACCGAACAGGCCAAGCTGATTGAGATTGAAGCCCGTGACAAAGCCCTTAAGATTCTGCAGGAGACCGAGGCTGAGGTCAACCGTCGGCGTTCGGAGATTGCCCGTGAAGAGGACCGCCTGCAAAAACGCCGCTTGGAATTGGATAATCGCATTGAGCGTTTGGAACAACGTGAACAGGCGCTCAATAAGCGGCAGTCCTCTCTCGATAAACGCGCCAACGAAATTGAGCGGCTCTATGAGCAACAAATAGCCGAGTTACAGCGTATTGCCCAAATGAGCGTTGAGGAAGCGCGTAGCTTGCTCTTGGCGGAGGTCGAAAAGGAGGCTCGTGCTGATATGGCGCGTGTGATTCGACAAATTGAAGCCGAGGCACGTGCCGAAGGGGAGAAACGTGCACGCGAGTTAATTGCCGAAGCCATTCAGCGCGTGGCTTCAGATCATGTGGCAAGTGTCACAACCTCTGTTATTTCGCTGCCCAATGAGGAGATGAAAGGCCGTATTGTGGGCCGTAACGGGCGGAATATCCGTGCATTTGAGCAGGCTGCAGGCGTGGATGTCATCGTGGATGATACGCCGGAAACAGTCACCATCTCATGTTTTGATCCCATCCGACGCGAGATTGCGCGGCGTTCGTTGGAGCGTCTCATCAGTGATGGTCGCATCCATCCTGCCCAGATTGAAAAGATTCTAAACGAGGAGCAGCGGGAGGTTGAGAAGGCGATTGTGGAAGCGGGAGAACAGGCGGCTTATGATGCCGGAGTGACAGGGTTGCATCCGGAGATTATTAGGGTGCTGGGGCGGTTAAAATACCGCACATCTTATGGGCAAAACCAACTTGCCCACGCTGTGGAAGTGGCGAAGCTGGCGGCTGTTCTGGCGGCTGAACTTGGAGCCGATGTGGAAGCAGCCCGCATGGGAGGGCTTTTGCATGATTTGGGCAAAGCAATGGATCACAACACCGATGGCACCCACGCTATGATTGGCGCAGAATTTGCTCGTCGGTATGGTGTACCGTCAAAAGTTGTTAACATCATTGCCTCTCACCATCATGAGGTGGAACAAGAAAGCCTCGAAGCGGTGATTGTGGAAGCGGCGGATGCGATTTCGGGAGCTCGACCTGGGGCGCGTCGTGAAGATCTGGAGCAGTATATCAAGCGCCTACGCGCCTTGGAGGAAATTGCCAACTCGTTCAAGGGAGTGAGCCAGAGTTATGCCATTCAAGCGGGACGCGAGATTCGCATAATTGTGCGTCCGGAGGAAATAGATGACTTGGCTGCACTCCGACTGGCGCGTGACGTTGCTAAGAAGATCGAAGAGACTATGCAGTATCCGGGGCAGATTAAGGTCACTGTCATTCGCGAGACCCGCGCGGTAGATTACGCCAAATAGTGCTATGAAGCAGGTACTCAAAGATCTACGTAGTGGACGCACGCTGGTGGTGGATGCTCCAGTGCCTGTTCCGGGACCTGGCACGGTTCTGGTACGTAATGTGGCTTCCCTGGTTTCGGTGGGTACCGAGCGGATGGTCGTTTCGTTTGCCGAGAAGAGCCTTTTGGGCAAGGCACAATCTCGCCCGGACCTGGTGCGTCAAGTGTGGGAAAAGGCACGTCGCGAAGGAGTGCTCACGGCAATAGAAGCAGCGCTTAACCGGCTGAATCAGCCCATTGCTCTTGGTTATTCTTCAGCCGGGATTGTTGAACAGGTGGGTGAAGGAGTCAAAGATCTCCACCCGGGTGATCCGGTAGCGTGCGCTGGAGGAGGCTATGCCGTTCATGCCGAGTACGTGGTCGTGCCGCGTTTGTTGGTAACCCCTCTCCCTAAGAGTGTGGATTTTGAAAGCGGGGCCTTTGTTACCCTTGGTGCAATCGCACTCCACGGTTTCCGTCTGGCTAAACCGCAGATTGGGGAATATGTGGCTGTTATTGGACTAGGGGTCTTGGGCCTTCTAACACTGCAATTAGCCAAGGCGAGTGGTTGTGAGGCGGTCGGTATTGATATTGATCCCTGGCGGGTCGAAAAAGCTAGCTCTCTGGGGGTTCAGGCAACCTTGCGCTCAGAAGCCGAGTCTTTCACGAATGCGTTTACCCAAGGGCGAGGGTGTGATGCAGTGATCATATGCGCCGATACTCCTGCGAATGATCCGGTTGTTTTGGCGGGGAGGCTGGCGCGTGATCGAGGACGTGTGGTAGTCATAGGGGCAGTGGGGCTGGAATTACCGCGCAAACTTTACTATGAAAAGGAACTCTCTTTTATCGTCTCGCGCTCTTATGGGCCGGGACGATATGATCCTAACTATGAGGAAAAAGGATGGGATTATCCATATGGGTATGTGCGTTGGACCGAGGGGCGCAACATGGAGGCAGTGGCTCAATTGATTGGCGAAGGGCGCATTACAGTAAAGCCGCTCATTACCCACCGATTTCCTATCGAAGCAGCCGAACAAGCCTACGCATTGATTGCGGCTAAGAAAGCCCCTCCAAGCCTGGGCGTATTGATCACTTATCCCCAAACGGAGGTTCGATCACCTAGCAGACGGGTTGCCCTCCCCCGGTCAACTATGGTTCCATCGTCCGGAGCAAAAGTACGGTTGGGGGTTTTAGGGGCCGGCAATTACGCTACCGCCATGTTTCTGCCGAATTTGAAGTCTTTGACGGGGGTAGAAAAAGTCGGAATTGTTTCGGCAAATGGCCTGCACGCACGGCACGCGGCCGAAAAGTTCGGTTTCGCTTATGCGGGTTCGGATGAGGGCGAGATCTGGAACGATGCCACTATCAACGCTGTGGCAATCCTGACTCGTCATCAACATCACGCTCGACAGGTTGAGAGCGCTCTAACATCAAGAAAACACGTGTTTTGTGAAAAACCGCTGGCAATTCACTGGGATGAAATTGAGCGGATAGAAGCGTTGCTCCAAAATGAAGAACTACCTTTGTTGACAGTAGGTTTCAACCGTCGTTTTGCTCCCTTGGCCCAGCGGCTAAAGGCCTTCTTTGAGCACCGCGCTCAGCCCCTGTATGTTTATTACCAAGTCAATGCCGGTTATTTGCCATTAACTCACTGGTTACATGACCCTCTACAAGGGGGTGGACGCATTGTGGGTGAGGGGTGTCATTTTATAGATTTCTTGGTGTACCTAGTCGGGGCGGTGCCGATAAGGGTATCGGGCAAGGCTTTGCCCGACCGTGGTATATATTGTGAAGACAATGCGACCCTGGTCTTGGAGTTCCCAGATGGCTCGATGGGGATTGTTTCTTATTTGGCGAATGGGGATAAAAGTTATCCCAAAGAGCGTGTGGAGGTCTTTGGCGAAGGGAAAGTGGCTGTATTGGAGGATTTTCGGGAACTCCACCTGGTTGCAAACGGCCATCGTCGAACTTTCCGTCACTGGTTACGTCAGGATAAGGGACATCGTCGCTTGTTGGAAGCGTTTATCAACGCTATTACAACGATAGGCGCTCCCCCTATTCCATACGAGCAAATTATCGGGGTAGCCAAAGCAAGTTTGGCTGCTCGGGAAGCCCTGAGAACCCAACGCCCGATTGAGATTTTATAAAGAAAAGCCGCGCTTACCCCGTGACCTGGTTGACAAAAGCCTCGAAGATTCTCAAAACCCTTGGACCAACCCGGGTGACACTTTATACAGCCTATCGGATCGGGTTGGCAATGGGGTGGTGGCGGCGGGCAACACACTCTCGAAGTGTGGATTTGGCTGAGGTGCCATCCGTGCAAGGAACTTTGTTTGAGGTTCCAACTCCTCAGCATCTAAGAGCAATTTTGGGGCCGGATGAATCGGCTCAGGCAATAGCACTAGCCGATGAAATTGTACAGGGGAAGTATCGTCCTTTTGGGGGTACACCTGCACCGTTGATCTTAGATCCTCCGCAGCCATTAGAACCGTGGGATCGGTATGGAAGTACTGTAGGGGGCAAAGATATCAAAGAATACTGGGAAGCTGCTCGTCTGGGATGGGTCTTTATCCTGGGGCGCGCCTACATTTTGAGTGAGGACGAAAATTATGCTCAGGCCTGCCAGCGTTATCTTGATCACTTTTTAGGCGCTAATCCCGTTGGCTTTGGCCCTAACTGGGCTTCCGGTCAGGAAGTTGCTTTGCGCATTCCCGCACTGTTATTTGCGTTGCAGGTTTTTAAGACCTCCGTTTTTTTTAAGGTGGAGTTCCAACACCAATTGACGCTCGCCATCCTTGAGCATGCACGCCGAATCCCACCCACTCTGATTTATGCACAGGCTCAGGACAATAATCACCTGCTCAGTGAGGCTCTGGGCTTGTATTTGGCGGGGGTTATGCTGCCCAAATGGCCTGAAGCCCCCAAATGGCGGGAGATGGGATGGTATTGGTTAAACCGAGGCTTCCAGCATCAAATTTCAGCGGAGGGATGTTATGCTCAAAATAGCCTGAATTACCACCGCCTGATGCTTCACTTGGCACTCTTATTCGCTCGGGCAGCCAGAATTGAAAGGCGCGATTTACCACCACCAACCCTGGAGCGATTGGCTAAGGCGGTTTGTTGGTTATGGGCGCGGATGGATGAGGTTTCGGGGACGGTTCCGAATTACGGGCACAACGACGGAAGTAATGTATTGCCCTTTGGTAGCCACGATATTTTGGACTATCGCCCTACGTTGCAGGCAGCAGGGGAGGTCTTTTTGCGTAGTCGGTATCTTCCAGTGGGAATGTGGGACGAATTGGGTCTTTGGTTAGGAGCGCAATCCCGGGGCACAAACCTTATCTCTCACAAATGCTTTTTCCCAGGAATTTTGAAGCCCCGGGGTGAGGCGACATGGGCCTTATTGTACGGGGGAATGTGCCAGGGGCGGGTGGCTCATGCAGATTATCTTCATGTGGATCTATGGGATGAGGGAACAAATCTCCTTCTCGATCCTGGGACGTATGCTTACAATCTTTCCTCGCCTTGGGATAATGGTCTAGCGAAGACTTTAGTGCATAATACCCTTAGAGTAGATGAACGAGATCAATTAGAGCGTCTGGGACGGTTTCTGTGGGACAACAAAGCAACAGTTCGCTTCCTACCTGAGCGTTGTAAGCCAGATCAGAGATGGGTGGCGGAACATGACGGTTATCGCGCACTTGGGCTTATTCACCGACGAACGCTCTCCTGGCTGGGAGGCAAGCACTGGCAGGTTATTGATGAGGTAATCCCCGTTAATAAAAAAGGCGATCAAGTGCATTGTTTTGACCTGCATTGGTTGATTCGCATGGGGGAGTGGCAATGGGATGGTCCAAGGTTGTGGGTAGTGTACCCGGAGTTAAAGAAGCAAGTGCACTTGAGGGTGACGTGGGAAGCCGACGAAGGTCGGATTCAGGCGTTTGCTCAACGGCTGGTTTGCCAGGGCAGTGTGGTGGCTGGTCCTGAGGGAAAGTTTGATCTCCTGGGGTGGTACTCGCCCACTTATCTCGTCCGAGTGCCTGCCCTTTCATTCCTGCTTTCATGGCGCGGATGCGCACCATTAAAACTTGTGACAGATATTGAGGTGGGGATGCAAGGATAGGGGGGATTGGTTAAAATTAGGCTGATGCATATCTTGTTAATCCATCAAGCCTATGCTTCTCTGGATGAAGCTGGCGGTACCCGCCATGAAGAGATGGCCCGATATTTGGTTGCCCACGGGCATCGGGTAACCGTTGTTGCTAGTTCGCTCAATTATTTAAGTGGTAAGCCTAATTCTGAGGCGAAGAAATGGGTCAGTTGTAAGGTCATTGAACCTGGTCTGACGATCTTGCGATGTTACACTTATCCGGCGTTTCATCGCAGCTTCTTCCATCGGACGCTTGCGTTTATAAGCTTCATGCTTTCCTCATTCTGGGTTGGCTTGGGGGTACCTAAGGTTGACGTAATATGGGGAACCTCTCCCCCAATATTTCAAGCCCTGACTGCGTGGTTACTAGCGTTTCTTAGGCGGGTGCCATTTGTGTTTGAGGTGCGTGATCTGTGGCCAGAATTTGCGATAGCCGTGGGGGTTTTGCGTCAGCCTCTCCTAATTTGGGCCTCTGAGAGATTGGAGCGATTCCTCTACCGTCGCGCTAAACGAGTGATTGTCAATTCGCCAGGGTTCATTGATCATGTGCGAACTCGTGGGGCTAGGTGGGTCGAATTGGTTCCCAATGGGGCCGATCCTCGGATGTTCGATCCGCACTCCCGGGGCGACGACTTCCGCAAGCGGTATGGGTTGCAAGACGCCTTTGTGGTTCTCTACGCGGGGGCCCATGGTCTTTCCAACGATTTGGGGGTTGTGTTAGATGCCGCTGAGTTGCTTAAGGGCTATCCCTCAATCCGTTTTGTGCTGGTAGGGGATGGGAAGGAAAAACCCGGGCTGGTGCGTGATGCACAGACCCGGGGATTGGAAAACTTAATCTTCTTACCCCCGTTCTCGAAACGTGAGATGCCTCGGGTTCTGGCTGCGGCTGACGCCTGTATTGCGATTTTGAAGCCTCTAGAAGCCTACAAGACAACTTATCCTAACAAAGTGTTCGATTATATGGCAGCAGGGCGGCCTGTGATCCTTGCTATTGACGGGGTTATTCGGCAAGTCGTAGAGGAAGCGGGGGCAGGTATAGTGGTTCCCCCGGGCAATCCTCGGGCTTTGGCGGATGCAGTTCTGCGACTGGTAGAAAACAAAGACCTAGCTTGGCGCATGGGAGCAGCGGGACGTAAATGTATAGAAGTCAATTTTCGGCGTGATCAAATGGCATGGCGTATGATGAGCATTTTCGAGGAGGTGACAGGGCATGGGTGAAAAAATCTTGATCGTTGAGGATGAAACCACTTTGCAGGAGGCGCTGGCTTATAATCTGCGGCGCCAAGGGTATGAGGTAGAAGTGGCCAGTGATGGCCCTGCTGCTTTGAATGTGGCGCGGCGCTCGCGACCAGATTTGATCATCTTAGATATTATGCTACCGGGGATGGATGGATTTGAGGTCTGCCGTATTTTGCGCCAGGAGATGACAACCCCAGTGCTGATGCTCACAGCACGCGATGATGAAATAGATCGCGTGGTAGGACTTGAAGTGGGTGCAGATGATTACCTGACTAAACCCTTTTCAATGCGCGAGTTACTGGCACGTGTCAAGGCCCTATTACGCCGGGTGCGTATGGTGCGCGAGGAAGTGGGAGGTGGTCATACCCGAAGCGAGAGCCAACCGCCGAGCCTCCAATATGGTAATCTATTGATTAATATTGGGCGGCGTGAGGTTTTGTTGAATGGTAATCCTCTTCCTCTGAAACCTAAAGAGTATGAACTTTTGCTTTATTTAGCACAACATCGAGGACAAGTGCTCACTCGTGAGCAGATTCTGGAGCGGGTTTGGGGTTGGGAGTATATTGGTGATTCGCGCACAGTGGATGTTCATATTCGCTGGCTGCGGGAGAAAATCGAACCTGAACCGGCCAAGCCGCGACGAATCGTGACTGTGCGTGGGGCGGGTTACCGTTTTGAGGGATAGATGCATGCGCGCTTCTTTGACTTGGCGCATTGCGTGGCCTTTTGTGTGCTGGTCTATTCTGGTGGTGACCGGTGTACTGATTATTATGCGGATTTCTTTTGAACATCAGTATCTGGAGCAACAGAAAAGTCATTTATTAGCAGAGGCGCAAATTCTTGGAAATCATCTGGAGTCCTTGCGTCAGACAAACCAGATGGCTGAGATTCGCGAGGAGTTGCTGGCGTTTGCCCGCGCTGCGAATGCCTGGGCGGCGATCTATACTCCTCAGGGCGAGTTGGAGGCCGAGGGTTGGGGGGCGATGTGGCATTTGCAAAGACTTAAATTGGCGCGCTCGGTTGCCTTACCTGAGGGTGTGCTCCATTCTGCTGAGTTCTCTTTCGTGCGCGATGCGTCAGAACGCTTGATGATGGTAACGCTTCCTTTGATAAGCCAGGATAATGGACAAATCTATGGCATTCTTCGTGTAGCCATATTAACAACCATTTCGGACCAAATCCTGAACCAATTGACCTTCCACCTGATCCTTGTCGGCCTAGCGGCGGTTCTACTCGCAGGGAGCATGGCCTTGCTGGTTTCTCGGTTGGTTGTTCTTCCTTTGCGACAACTAACAGAAAGCATTACTCAACTGTCACATAATGGGACTTCTCTAGCACTGATCCAGTCTCGCGAGGATGAGATAGGTCATCTGGCTCGAGCATTTTCGGACATGGCTGGTGAATTGCGCTCTCAAATCGAGGCTTTAGCAGCAGAGCGAGTGCAGTTTGATGCAGTGCTAGAATACATGACCGATGGTGTGATCATTGTTGACGCTGAGGGAAAGGTGCATTTGACCAATCCGGCGGCCGAACGTCTGTTTGGCACTCCGCCTGAAGGCGGTGAGGCAAAATCGTTGATTGAGGTGGTGCGTCACCACCAGTTGGTTGAACTCTGGCGCAAAGCCCTAAGCAACAACCGTCAGTACACTACCACACTGGAGATGACCCCTAATCGTCTGTTTGTACAGGCAATTGCTACGCCTCTGGGAGGAGCGCTCAAGGGAAATGTCTTGCTGGTGATTCAGGACTTAACACGAGTTAGACGGTTGGAAACGGTGCGTCGTGATTTTATTAGCAATGTTTCTCATGAATTACGCACCCCTTTGGCTACCTTAAAGGCGCTTACGGAGACATTGCAAGAGGGAGCCTTGGAAGACCCGCTCATGGCGCGGCGATTTTTGGAACAGATGGACAAAGAAATTGACAACATGACCCAACTGGTGCGTGAGTTGTTGGAACTTTCACGCATTGAGTCGGGTAAAGTTCCGCTTAATCGCCAGCCAGTTTCACCTCTCAGTCTGCTCGAAAGTGCTGCTTCGCGAATGCGCTTGCAAGCCGAGCGGGTTGGTTTGACGTTGGACGTGCATGCAGATTCTACATTGCCCATGGTACTGGCTGATCGCGAACGGATTGAGCAAGTGCTGATAAATTTGCTGCATAATGCTATTAAATTCACACCGCCAGGTGGGCGTATTGATCTGGCGGCTCAAATGGGTGAAAGCGAGGTGATTTTTAGCGTGAAGGATACTGGGGTCGGTATCAGTTCTGAGGCCTTACCGCGGATTTTTGAGCGTTTTTACAAGGCAGACCAGTCACGGTCAGGGGGTGGAACGGGGCTGGGGCTCTCGATCGCGCGTCACACGGTTGAGGCTCACGGTGGGCGGATTTGGGCGGAAAGTGAGATTAATCGTGGAAGCACGTTTTTTTTCTCACTCCCGGTTGCCACTCAGCAGTAGCAAGTGCACCTTAGCGGGGTTATATCTTTAGAGGTCACAAAAGGATGGTGAAGTGATGTTTGGCACAATTGAGATTGATATAGAAATCCCGGTTTATCCAGAGAGGATCTACCGGGCGTGGCTGGATAGCTTTGAACACGCTCAATTCACCCATAAACCCGCCCGGATTGAGGCTAAAGAAGGGGGATCATTTTGGGCACTGGATGGGAGGGTTTGGGGAAGATTACATCGTATCGTTCCTTATAACCACATTACACAGAGCTGGCAGGTTCAGGATGAACCGGTGTCGGCTGATTCGAGTATCGAAATCCGAATTGAGCCCACCTGTACCGGAAGTTTGTTTCGAGTTTGGCATCACGGCGTAAAAGTAGAGAGCGCAAAGGCCATGATAGGTTGGTGGGAAGTCAATTATCTGCGCCCTTTGCAAGATTATTTTGAGGCATTAGTGGGTGACTACATTGCCGATCTAAGTGATGGTTAGCGTCACAATTCGCGCAGGTTAAGTTATAATAAAGATTACACGGGCGGATAGCTCAGTAGGTTAGAGCGCCTCCCTTACAAGGAGGAGGTCGTGGGTTCGAGTCCCGTTCCGCCCACAGGCACGGGTTATCCGGTTGCTTGGCCGCCAGAATCCCACATATGGCGGTCATTATTTTTTCTTGTTCTGGAGACCAAGGCGGACCAGCGTACTAATAATCTGGCCTGTATGAGTTGCGAGAGGGCCTTCCGCGATTTGGAAGATCTGCTAGGCATGAATAGACCAATGAACAAACGAAAGAGTAGGGTTTTCCCAAACGAAATTTCAACCCAACTGTTATCATCATATGGCATTAGGTTGAAGGTGTAGAAAGCAACAGTTTAGAACCATCGTCGGCGGGTGAAATAAATCGCGGTGACCGCCACTAGGCTGATGCAGATGAGCAGAATGATTTGCCAAGCAAAAGATAACTCTTGAAGCGGTAAATCAACGTTCATGCCATAAAAGCCTGTAATAATGACGGGGACATTGAGCAAGATGGTCACTGAAGTAAGGAATTTCATTACCACATTGAGGTTGTTGGAGATGATAGAGGCAAAAGCATCCATCATATTGGTAAGAATGGTGCTTGAAATATTTGCCATTTCAATGGCTTGCTGGTTTTCGGTGATTACATCCTCAAGGAGATCCTCATCGTCGGGGTACATACGAAATAGTTGGGCGCGTTGGAGCCGTTCAAGGAGGAGTTCATTGGATCTTAGGGCGGTGGTAAAGTAGACGAGGCTCTTCTGATACTTTAGGAGTTCCATGACTTCGCGGTTTTGCATAGAGAGTTGGAGTTGGTCCTCGACGGATTCTACAGTACGATTAATCTCACGAAGGTAAGACAGATAGAGATTGGCCGTACTGAGAAGGATGCGAAGGACAAAACGAATGCGTTTAGCAGTCGAGAGATGGCGAACGCGCCCTGAAGTAAATTCATTGATAACTTCATTGGGGTAACGGCACACGGTGACAATAAACTGATCGGTAAGAATGATGCCCAATGGAATTGTGATATAGGGCACGTCTACCATTTGACTCTGAAAGTAAGGGATACGTAAAAGGATAAGCATTTTACCATCGTCTTCACGTTCGGTACGGGAGCGCTCGTCCAGGTCGAGAGGGTAAGTTAAAAAATCCTGCGGAATCCCCTCACAGATCAGCCGCTCAATTTCATCTGAGGTTGGATCTACGACATTGATCCAACATCCGCTTATAATCTCTGGAACTGTCTCAAGAACCCCTTCTCGGCTGCGATAGATGGTGATCATAGTCTCTCTCCCTAATGGTAAGTTTTTCAAGTGTCTGGATTTTACCCCTTCTATGTATCTGCGCAAGTCCTGTAGGATGGAGCCGGGCGAGCGAAAAACACACAATTGAACAACTGGTCTCGATGGTATAATTGGCACGCCTCATATGGTGGGCAATTCTACGCTAAGGGTAATCAATCATTGCGATGAAAACCATTTGTACCGGCTCTATTGCGTATGACTATTTGATGACCTTTCCCGGTCACTTTCGTGAGCATATAGTACCTGAGCATCTGGAGTCCCTTAGCCTTTCCTTCCTCGTTGATTCGATGGTGCGTCAGCGCGGAGGGGTAGCCACGAATATTGCTTACACAATGGCACTTTTGGGCGCGCGGCCAATTGTTTTTGGTACTGTGGGTGAGGACTTTGGGGAGTATCGTCAATTTTTAGAATCAGTTGGGGTGGATACGCGTTACATTCGGGTTGTACCTGGGGTTTTCACTGCCTCTTTCTTCGCCAACACTGATCTAGATAACAATCAGATTTGTTCATTCTATCCTGGCGCCATGACTTTTGCGCGTGATTTAAGCCTTAATGAACTGAGGGATGATCAGCCGGAACTAGTGATCATTTCTCCTAATGACCCGGTAGCAATGGATCGGTATGTGGCAGAATGCAAAGCCATGGGATGGCGCTATATTTACGATCCGAGCCAGCAAGTTGTGCGCGTTAGTGGAGAGGAACTGCGCCGGGGTGTGGAGGGGGCCTTTGGCCTTTTTGTCAATGAATATGAATTTGAATTGCTTCAGAAACATACCGGTTTGAGTGCAGCGTCCATTTGTAATCAAGTTCCTTTGGTGGTGGTGACGTTGGGGGCAAAAGGAGCAATTATCTACACTGAGGGTCAGGAGCTCCGTATTCGGGCAGTAAGCCCTCGGCACATTGCGGATCCAACCGGTGTTGGAGATGCTTTTCGCGCTGGTTTTATCCGCGGACTACAATTAGGGTTAGACTGGGTAACATGTGGTCAAATGGGAGCCTTAGCGGCTGCCTATTGCCTGGAACAGAAGGGTCCTCAGAGTCATGTCTTCACTCGCGAGGAATTTGTGCAGCGCTATCACCAGAATTTTGGTGATTGTGGAGCGCTGAGTATATTGCTTGAGGATTCTATCAACATCTTCTCGGAGGATTAAATGATCAAGTACGATGTCAAAGACTTGAAACTGGCTGAAGGAGGTCGCCGTCGTATTGAGTGGGCGGCGCGTGAAATGCCAGTGCTGGGATTGATCCGTGAAAGATTTGCTAAAGAGCAACCCTTCAAGGGATTGCGCATTTCAGCCTGCCTGCACGTGACAACCGAGACGGCCAACCTGATGCACACCCTTCAGGCTGGGGGAGCAGATGTTGTGCTTACCGCCTCGAATCCCCTCTCAACCCAAGATGATGTAGCTGCTTGTCTGGTCACTCATTATGAAATCCCAGTTTTTGCAATCAAGGGTGAGGACAATGTTGTTTATTACAAACATATTCATGCGGCGTTGGACCATAAGCCCCACTTGACAATGGACGATGGGGCAGATCTAGTCAGCACCCTTCACAAAGAGCGGCGTGATCTGCTAGAAAATATCATCGGTGGAACAGAAGAGACGACAACAGGGGTTATCCGTTTAAGGGCGATGGCTGCAGATGGGGCTTTGGCTTACCCGATTATTGCGGTCAACGATGCAATGACCAAGCACTTATTCGATAATCGCTATGGTACGGGGCAATCTACCATTGACGGAATCATCCGTGCCACTAATGTGCTTTTGGCCGGTAAGAACTTTGTGGTGGCAGGCTATGGTTGGTGCGGCCGTGGTCTGGCGATGCGAGCGCGTGGGATGGGGGCCAATGTTATTGTAACTGAAGTGGATCCGCTCAAAGCGCTTGAGGCGGTAATGGACGGATATCGCGTGATGCCGATGCTTGAAGCCGCCAGGATCGGGGATATCTTCTGTACGGTTACTGGGGATATCAACGTGATTGACCGCCATCATTTGGAAGTGATGAAGGACGGGGCTATTTTGGCAAATTCAGGCCACTTCAATGTTGAAATCAACATTCCTGCGCTGGAAGAAATGGCAGTCAGTAAGCGCTTGGTGCGCCCATTTGTGGAGCAGTATGAACTGAAGGATGGCCGATCCATCTTTCTTTTAGGTGAAGGGCGTTTAATCAACCTGGCGGCGGCGGAAGGCCATCCTGCTAGCGTGATGGATATGTCCTTTGCTAATCAGGCATTAAGCCTAGAGTACCTCGTTAAACAAGCAGATAAGATGGAGCGCAAGGTTTATAGCGTGCCTGAGGAAATTGATCGAGAGATTGCTCGCTTGAAACTGGCAGCCATGGGGGTTGAGATTGATACCCTTACCCCTCAGCAACTGGCTTACTTGAATTCATGGGAAGAAGGCACTTAAGCCTTGGGCGCTGGAAGTTTTTAGTATCTGCACCTGATACCAGATCAGGTGCAGATGTTTTATGGGGTTGAGGTTGGTGAAATCACCTCAATTTCAATAAAGACCGGGTCACCAAAGGGAAAATCATTCGGATCAAATGCCTGCCAGGCGCTCCGATAGCGGCCCTCCTCGGCAGGAGCCTGAAAAAGGATGCGCAAAATAGCGTGGGTACCACTGCGGGCTGGGTAGAGGGCTTGTTCAGGACTGTTGGCACCCAAGAGCGAACCGGCAATGAGGCGTAAGCGATATCGTTCGTCCCAGTCACAGTTTCCGCTATTGATGACCTCCCACCGTTTGTCTAGGATTGCCCCAGTGGGGACAGAACTTCCATCAGGGATGGTGAGATCACTAACAAAGGACAGGTTGTTTTGGCACATGCTGGTGGGAGAAGGGACATGCGCAGGGGTGGTTTCTGCCTGAGGCAGAGGGGGTGGGGCAGAGGGTGGAATAAACGGTGGAGAAAGGGTGTAGTCCAGAACAGACCGCTGGGGGGCAAATCCCGAGCACCCCACCAGTAACCCACCCAATACCATTAATCCAATATAGCCGAACCTGGGCAGCCAGGAAAAGGGTGACCGAGTTCGGCGGAGGCGTTTCATGGCGCTACTGGGAGAGGAAGCGTTTTTTACAACTCTTCAAGATCGGCTTCTTCTGCTGCGCCTCCGGCTAGGGAGAGAGGGATTTCTCCACTCAAAGCCCGCTGACGAATCGCCACCTCGATTTCGTTGCACAGTTCGCCGTTCTGGCGCAGAAACTCTTTAGCATTTTCGCGTCCCTGACCTATACGCATGTCACCGTAGGAATAGAAAGCTCCCCGCTTTTGGATGATGCCATACTCGGTGGCCAAATCAAGGATATCACCGTATTTGGAAATGCCTTCGTTGTACATAATGTCAAACTCAGCAGTGCGGAAGGGCGGAGCTACTTTATTTTTGACTACCCGGGCGCGAACACGATTGCCGATGACTTCAGCCCCCACTTTGATGGATTGAATTCTCCGAATGTCCAGGCGGACAGAAGCATAGAATTTCAGGGCCAGGCCGCCAGGTGTGGTTTCAGGGTTGCCAAACATGACCCCAATTTTTTGACGTAATTGATTAGTGAAGACTACCGCTGTCTTAGTTTGGTTGATCGCACCAGAGAGTTTGCGTAGGGCCTGAGACATCAGACGCGCTTGCATACCCATTGTTGCGTCTCCCATGTCCCCTTCGATTTCTGAGCGCGGCACCAATGCAGCGACTGAGTCAATCACTACTAGATCCACTGCCCCTGACCGTACAAGCGTCTCTGCGATTTCTAGCGCTTGCTCGCCGGTATCGGGCTGCGAAATGAGCAAATCTTCAATGTTGACACCAACGCGGGCGGCATAACTAGGATCAAGAGCATGTTCCATATCTATGTATGCAGCCGTTCCACCCATGCGCTGTGTTTCGGCGACCAGATGCAAGCACAGAGTGGTTTTACCTGATGCCTCAGGGCCAAAGATCTCGGTAATGCGTCCGCGGGGGATGCCTCCCACACCCAGTGCGATATCCAGTGAAAGGGAACCCGTTGGAATAACTTCCACTGTTAAGTGTTGGGCTTCGCCCATACGCATAATTGCGCCATCTCCATAGCGCTTAATGATCTCGCTGAGAGCCTTATCCAGAACAGCCCGCTTAGCATCATCCATGCCTGGGTTGCGATCGGGGTGGCTGGGAAGCGGCTGAGCCGGGGGAACGGGTTTGCGTGGCATATTTTTGATCTCCTCTCACTTGCGGATGTTATTATTATAACGGTGCTCCGGATTTCAAAGGGCCCCTTTATTATAGCACTTATGTTCGAATTACAGGCAGACAATACAGATGATTCCTAACTTTGGTTTTTACATAACGAGTTTTGTTGTTGGGGTAATTTTGGGAAGCAAGAAAATTCCGCAAAATCTTGCTTTAGGAGATTGCGCTTTTTGAGGTTTACGACTATAATCATGGGCAGTTGACGGGGCGTGGCTCAGCCCGGCTAGAGCGCTGCGTTCGGGTCGCAGAGGTCCCCGGTTCAAATCCGGGCGCCCCGACTAGGTAGGTTTATGCAAAGGCAAAAGAGGCCTTTGCTTTTTATTTCTCATCCATTTGTGCTATTGAGGTGAGGGTGTTTATAAAAGGTGTATATTGAGAGATCCCATGGAGGATTTTCAGGGGTGTGACTCATTGGCATGAGACCGAGAATGCTAACCCTCAAGATACGTTGAACGACATGATGATCAGTTCAGGCCGTGAGTACCAGCCTGTGGCTTGCCAGAAAGCAATGGCGTCCTGGTTATCCGCATAAACGAAAAGATGAGCCTTTTCGACCTTCATGGCTTTGAGCTGATCCAAGCATCGCTCAACCAGGGCGCGGCCAATTCCCTGGCGCCGATAATCAGGATGGACGGCCAAGTGGTAAAGATATGCACGTCGCCCATCATATCCGCATAACAGAGTGCCTACAAGGCGCTCATGCTGTCTGGCTATCCAATTTAATCCGGGATTGCGCTCTAGAAACACGGCAATGGCCTCGGGAGAATCTGCGCGGCTAAGTCCTATGCCTGGGCTGTTTTTCCACAGCGCCATAGCCTCTTCGTAATCTTCGGGGCGAAAAGGGAGAATTGAGATCATGGAAAGATGCCCTCCAAAAGGGATTTATTCTCCGACATGCCACGAGGTAATCATGGCACACTGCTCAGCAGTTTCGGGGGAAGAGCGCCACCATTTAGCGGTTTCTCTGCGCAAATATTGTAAACGCTCTAATGCCTCTGGACCACTGGCGCCATGGCGCACCAGATAGCATCCTACCACGGTCCCAGTACGGCCTAGCCCAAACCAGCAATGTATGTAAGTGCCCAAGTTAGCTGCAAGCGACTGGTCAATAGAGTCTAAGATTGCCCGCATGGTAGTGCGACTGGGTATCCCAAGGTCAGCAATGGGAAAGCGAATGTGTTCCACCTCTATGCCACGCTCGGTGGCTTCCTGGCGGAGTAATTCTTGGTAAGGTTCTCCTTCTCCTTCCCAGGTGAGATCAATAAACACACGCACTCCCAGGTCTAGCAGGGCACGCAGGCGTTGCCGGGTGTGCTCGGGATCATGACCTCCTGGGTACTCGCCAGCCAGAAGTTTTCCCGGTACCACCCAGTAGGAATCGGGTAACCAATCTGAAGGATAACTTGAATTCATATATAACAGAACCTCGCTTTGAGATGAGAGTATAATTTCGTTGGTTTTCTGTTTGTGCGTGCTTGATGATTTTACATCAATCGAACTTCTTCAAGGACTGCCAAGATGATGCGCCCGACTCTGGATAATTCACCTCACTGGTTAGACCGTCCCCTCTGGAGCGTTGGAACTCCGTTGCGTCTGGAAACATTTCTGGTGCTAGTGATCCTTGGCCTCGCCCTGTTTACCCGTCTGTATCATTTGGGGGATCGGGTGATGAGCCATGATGAAGTTAACCACGTCGTTCCTTCGTGGGAGCTTTACATGGGAAGGGGCTATCGGCATGACCCAATCACTCACGGCCCATTCCAGTTTCACGTGGTTGCCCTCGCCTATTTTTTGTTTGGGGACAGCGATTTTACCTCTCGCATTCCAGCGGCACTTTTCAGTGTAGCAACAATTGCTGTCGTGCTCCTGGGTTATCGGCGTTATTTGGGACGAAGTGGCGCTTTAATCGCGGGTGTATTGTTTCTGATTTCACCCTATATGCTCTTTTACGGTCGTTATACCCGCAACGAGGCCTTTGTGGCTTTTTGGGGTGTTGTTACCCTATTGGCGGTCTTAAGATACCTCGAACAAGGTGAGAAACGCTGGCTTTATATCCTGACGGCAGTTACAGCGCTTCAGTTTGCGACCAAAGAAACTGCCTTCATTTACACAGCTCAGTTGTTGCTTTTCCTGGCGCTTCTGTTTATGGCGCGGAGTGTCCATTTCCCATGGCCGGAAGCCCGTAAACATTTCCTGTTTAACCTTGTTCTGTCCGGAGCATTGTTGGCCCTTGTGCTAGCCGTTGTATTGGCAGGGTGGAATGCCATCGCCAATCGCGGGGTTACCGCATCGGAAACAGGTGGCATCAATCCGGCTCAAGTAATCGAGGTTGGATTGGCGCTGATTGGATTGGGACTGGGTGTGGTGGCGGCTATTCTCTTGTTGCGTGAAGTGGGATGGCCCTATTTAAGACAGGAACGCAGTCTGGATATGTTGCTTTTAGTAGGCACAATGGTGTTACCTCAATTGACGGCATTTCCGGTTAAGATCATTGGCGTTCTACTGGGACAAAACTGGAACCCGTTAGATTACTCACCCCAAGGAATTCTGCGCAGTGGTATTGTGTTGGTAATGTTGATGCTCGTTGCGGCGGGGGTTGGGTTCCTGTGGAAACCTCGCTTTTGGCTGACCAATTTTGCCCTTTTCTATGGGATTTACGTGGTGCTTTATACAACGGTATTTACCAACGGGTTTGGTTTCTTTACCGGCATTGTGGGATCACTAGGATACTGGTTGGAGCAACAGGGGGTCAACCGGGGCACCCAGCCATGGTATTACTATGCTCTTTTACAGATTCCAGTGTATGAGTATTTGGCGGCCTTAGGTACGTTGTTAGCGATTTGCCTGGGTTGGCGTTACCGTCGCTTCAGCCAGATCTCAGGGGAATCACCAGTGGAGAGGGCGACAGCATTACCCAACGAAAATGTCTTATCCGTCTCAGAAGGAACTGTTGTTCAAACCCCGGACCAGGATGACAACTCGGAATCACCTGCTGAGAAGGTAGAAGCACTTCCGGTGCTTAGTTTGCTGGTCTTTTGGGCGGTGACGAGTTTAGGGGCTTACTCTCTAGCGGGTGAGAAGATGCCCTGGTTAACCGTCCACATTGCCATGCCCTTGTTGTTGTGTGCTGGTTGGGGGCTAGGAGTGTTGGTAGATAGGACACCTTGGACCGCCATCCGCCAGGGACGAGCATGGCTAGGGTTACTGCTAATTCCCGTATTCCTTAGCGCGGTAACTGGCGCCATAATGGCATGGATGGGCCCCATCCTACCCTTCAGTGGTTACACCCTCGAGCACCTTCAGGTGACTACCACGTTCGTGTTTGCGATCACAGTGGCGTTACTTAGTGGTGCGATGATCATTTACGTTTTCAGGGGGTGGCGACGGTTGGATGTGGTTAAGTTGTTGCTCCTCTATCTCTTCGCCTTTCTAGGACTCATCACTCTCCGTACAGCGGCGACGGCGGCCTATATCAATTACGACACTGCTAAAGAGTTTTTGGTCTACGCACACGCGGCCAGTGGTCCTAAAGAAATCCTGGCACAAGTGGAGGAGATCTCGCGCCGTACAACGCGAGGTTTGGATATCCAGGTGGCTTATGACAACGATGCCTTATATCCTTATTGGTGGTATCTTCGCGATTACCCCAACAAACGATACTTTGCTGAAAACCCCACTCGCGATTTACGGGATGTGCCTGTGATCATTGCTGGCAACAGTGCGAATTGGAGTAAACTGGACGCTATTACCAAGGGGGAATTTGTTCAGTTTGAATATATGCGTTTGTGGTGGCCGATGCAGGATTATTACAACCTGACCTGGGATCGAATATGGGGAGCTTTACGCGATCCCAAGATGCGGGCAGCCGTCTTCCAAATCTGGTTTAACCGTGATTATTCGGCTTATGCTCAACTAACTGGCAATCAAAATCTGACCCTGGAAACGTGGGAGCCGAGTGCAAAACTCCGCTTTTACGTTCGCAAGGACATAGTGGCTCAAATGTGGAATTACGGCGTTTTACCTGAGCAGGTTCCCACCATCGTAACGGATCCGTATCAAAAGGGAATGACTCAACTGACACCGGATTTGGTAGTGGGGCAGGTGGGAGTAGCGGGCAATCTACCCGGACAATTTCAGAATCCGCGTGGGGTGGCCGTGGCTCCAGATGGTTCAATATACGTGGCTGATTCGCGTAATCACCGCATTCAGCATCTCTCTGCTCAAGGCGAAGTGTTAAGTGTGTGGGGCAGTTTTGCTGATCTGACAACCGGCCAGGCGCTGGGAGGCACATTTAATGAGCCCTGGGGAGTAGCAGTAGGGCCAGATGGAAGCGTTTACGTGGCCGATACATGGAATCACCGGATTCAGAAATTTACCCCTGAGGGACAATTTATCACTATGTGGGGATATTTTGGTCAGGCTGAGCGCCCTGAGGCTTTCTGGGGGCCACGTGGAGTAGCCGTAGATGCGCAGGGCCGCGTGTATGTGACAGATACAGGTAACAAGCGGGTGGTAATTTTCTCGGCCGATGGGCAATATATTGCCCAGTTTGGTGGGGCTGGAGTAGAGGCCGGTAAGTTTGACGAGCCGGTAGGCATTGCCCTAGATATGAAAGGAAACATTTACATTGCTGATACCTGGAATCAACGGGTTCAGGTGTTGCGTCCTGACTTCATCAACAATCTCTTTTTGCCTGTGCAGGAGTGGGAGATCTCTGGGTGGTATGGCCAGTCACTGGATAACAAACCGTTTATCGCAGTGGCTCCTTCGGGCCATGTCCTCGTGACTGACCCCGAAGGCTACCGCATCCTTGAGTTTGATCCGCAAGGCAATTTCGTGCGCGGTTGGGGGGATTATAGTACAAGCACAGATGGCTTCGGTTTGCCTTCGGGTTTGGCTGTTGATGAAAAGGGTCGCGTTTGGGTTAGTGACGCAGGTAATCAGGTCATATTGCGCTTCGTGTTACCTTAGCGTAAATACCCCTTTATTCCCCTCAAGAAACATTTATCAAGCGTTTATCCCTTCTTAACACCCCTTCAACGGGGTGTTAAGCCTTTTAGGGTATGCTTACAGTAACGGAGGGCTATTGTAATGGCAAGCAGAATTCACAGTTATCCTCATATCCTAGTAACGAATGATGATGGTGTGCTCTCACCGGGATTGTTGGCATTGGCACAGGCCATGCGAGCATGGGGGGAGGTAAGCATTCTTGCCCCCGAACGCAACTGGTCAGGTGGAGGACATGTGAAAACATTGGATCGTCCTTTGCGGGTACGAGAGTATCGGCTATCTGACGGCACTTTGGCCTTTGCCAGTGATGGCGCTCCCTCGGATTGTGTCTCTTTGGCCGTGTTGGGGTTCTTTAAGCGGCCAATCGATCTGGTTGTATCGGGAATCAACCAGGGTGCTAATTTGGGGTATGATGTTACCTATTCGGGTACGGTCACCGCAGCAATGGAGGCCGTAATTGCCGGAATCCCAGCCGTGGCATTCTCACTGGAAATTAGCGAAAACGGTTTGGATAAAGGGGTGGATTATCAACTTGCTGCACAGTTAGCTCAAAAGATCGTTGGACAGGTGCTTAAGAACGGGATTCCGAAGGGTATTCTGCTTAATGTCAACATTCCTGCTCTGCCAGAGGGAAAGATACGCGGATTTCGTATTACCCGCCAGGGCTTACGAGTGTATCATAATCGTCTGGATGAACGCATTGATCCACGGGGAAAAACATACTACTGGATTAGCGGTGATGTACCCACAGGGATTCCTGAAAATGGGAGCGATGTGGGGGCGTTGGCAGAAGGTTTTGTCTCCATTACCCCTTTACAGCTTGATTTGACAGCCTATCGTGCTATCTCAGATCTCTACACATGGAAATGGGAAGCAGAAGACTTGCTCCCCTCAAGCAACGGACACTTGAGGGAAGCGGTTGAGGCTTTCAAAGTGGTTTGCCCGGCAGATTTCTGGGATGAATAACGCTCATGTGCGAGGGTTTGGGCAAGTGTGTTTATTTCTTGCGCATATCCTCGATAAAGAATTGGCTGATGAAAAGGATGATGCTTACCACCAGTGAGCCGAGGAACGCGCCCCAGAAACCACTTACTGTGAACCCAACCCCAAACTGATTGCCAATCCATCCAGCCAGGGCGAACAGGGCGGTATTGATCACGAGAATTCCCAAGCCTAGGGTCAGGATGATGAAAGGGCATCCCAGGATGATCAAGATGGGGCGAACAATGGCATTAATCACTCCAAAAATTAATGCTAGCCAGATAAAGCTCAACCAATTACTTGATGAAGGTTGAATGTATTGGGGACTTAGCAAAGCCACGGCGACATAAAAAGCCAGCGCCGTTACGAACAGGCGAATTAGAAAGCGTTTCATTTATTTCTCCTCCGTTTGGGCACATGTTTGTACACATTATAAGGGTAGTTCCATCCAGATAAGGGTTTGCTGGGGGCTAAATCCACAGGTCAGGAACGCCTCGTTATCTTCACCGGCTGGATAGTTGACCGAAAGAGGACGTTGTTTCCCAAATCGCTGGCGCATAGTCGGGAGCAAGGTCTGTAGGGCTTGAGAAGTCCAACTTGGACACGGGGCAACCCATAACCAGTCTGCATAGTAGAGGGTGGCTTCCCATGTGCAAAAACCCAACGGTTCTCCCCTTTCTAATGCTGTGAAGTGGAGCCGAGGAGTCTCGCTGACCAGGTTTCGCAGGCAGTTTAAGAATCCTGGCCGGAAGCGTTGTAAATCCAGCGGTAAATTCCAGACTACTTGTTCAGGATAGATTCGTTCCAGCCAAGCGGCTTGCAGTGGCCACTCTGCTGGTTGGCGTGGCCGAATATGAGCAGATAAAGGGCGAGGGTGTGTTTTGTTCGAAGGCGTTGCCGTCCAAGTTGTGCGTCGAGCGCGCTCCCGAAAACCCAAACCCTCGTAGAGGCGAAGCGCAGCTAGGTTGTCTTCTCTAACTTGGAGCCAGACCGAAGGATAATCCCAGGATTTGAGGTAATGAATGGCTTTTTCGGTTAATCGTTTGGCGATCCCGCGACGGCGGTAATCGGGGTGTACTGCCACATTCACAATAAGAGGGTGCTGCGACTTAACCCTAGGCATAACAATGTTCAGATTACCCACAATTCGGCCCTCTTCTTCCCACACAAATCCGTTCATTGGAGGTGGTGAAGCCGGTGAAGCGGAAAAACCATTGTGATATTGAAGGCCCCAGGTGCGCATACGTCTCAGATATTCCCAACCATCGGGGTCCATGGTATTGGCAAAGCAGACCTCGATTAAGTCGGCAACTGCTAGGATGTCCTGAGGAAGGTGAAGGGGGCGAATAGGGACTTTTTCTTGAGTGACAACTTTTTCCATACCAAGGTATTTTACCCTATCCGTTCGAACTCAGTATTTTGTTTGACCAGACGCATACAAAATTCTTATGCAAGGCTTCTATTTTGTTAATCTGAAGGTGCTATAATTCCTTTGGACAGATTGTTAGTTTCCTATAATATAAAGGGATGTTACGCTTATGATGCGATTTGACCGATTTACCGAACGAGCACAAGAAGCGGCTCAGCGCGCGGCTGAGATTATTCAGCGCTATGGTCATAACCAGATTGACACCGAGCACATCCTGCTAGCGCTGATTGAGCAGCCGCAGGGTGTGATTCCTCAGATTCTTGAGATCCTTAAGGTAGATGCCAGCATGCTGGCAGACCGCTTGGATTACATCTTGCGCACCAGTCCTAAAGCCAGCATTTTTGGCGGAGGAGCAGGGCAGATTTTCATAACACCGCGGGTCAAGCGAATTATTGATCAGGCAAACGAAGAGGCAAACCGCCTCAAAGATGAGTATATCTCTACGGAGCATATCTTTCTGGCTATCCTGAGCGAGCGCAACACGCCAGCCGCCCGTTTGCTCGAGGGTGCGGGGATTACGCGGGAGCGGGTGTTGGATGCAATCATGCAAATACGGGGTGGTCAGCGTGTGACCGATCCTCAGGCTGAAACCCGCTATCGAACCCTGGAGAAGTATTCGCGAGACCTGACCGCATTAGCACGTGAGGGCAAACTCGATCCAGTCATTGGGCGCGATCAAGAGATCTTGCGAGTCATGCAGATTCTCTCGCGCCGAACCAAGAATAATCCAGTGCTGATCGGTGAAGCCGGCGTAGGGAAGACGGCCATTGTAGAAGGGCTTGCTCAAAAGATTGCGGCCAATGACGTGCCGGAAATTCTGATGGGTAAGCGGGTTGTTCAGCTGGACTTGGGCGCAATGATTGCCGGGAGTCGCTTCCGTGGGGAATTCGAGGAGCGCTTGAAGGCCGCCATTGAGGAAGTGCAGCGTTCCGAGGGTGAGATTATCTTATTCATTGATGAACTCCACACCGTGGTGGGTGCAGGAGCGGCTCAAGGAGCCATGGACGCTTCCAACATGCTTAAGCCTGCGTTGGCGCGCGGCGAGTTACAGTGTATTGGGGCGACAACTCTGGACGAGTATCATAAGTACATTGAGAAAGATGCCGCCTTGGAACGTCGTTTTGCCCCTGTTTACGTGGATGAACCCTCAGTAGAGGAAACCATTGAGATGTTACGTGGTTTGCGGGACCGCTATGAAGCTCACCACAAAGTGCGCTTTTCGGATGAGGCATTGGTAGCGGCGGCGCGGCTTTCGGCTCAGTATGTCACTGAACGTCATCTACCGGATAAGGCAATTGACTTAATTGATGAGGCGGCGGCAAAACTGCGTGTTGCACTGTATTCACTTCCGCCTGAACTGAAGAAAATGAAATCGGAAATTGATCGTTTGCAAGCCGAAGAGGAACAGGCGGGGTTAGAGCGGGATTATGAGCGGGCAGCGCGCAAAAAAGCTGAACGCTTACGCCTCCAAGAGGAATTTGAGAAATTACGTGACCAGTGGGAGTCTGAGCACAAACTGGATGAAGTGGTGGATGTGAATGACATTGCTGAGGTGGTTGCTCAGTGGACGGGGATTCCGGTCAGCCAGATGATGGAGTCGGAGGCTGAGCGTCTGGTACACATGGAAGAACGGTTGGCTGAACGCGTCATTGGGCAAGAAGAGGCAATCCGCGCCATAGCTGATGCCATCCGCCGGGCACGAGCAGGTCTCAAGGACCCACGCCGGCCAATTGGATCATTTATTTTCATTGGCCCTTCGGGAGTAGGTAAGACGGAGCTGGCAAAGGCCCTGGCCGAATTCCTGTTTGGCGATGAAGACGCATTGGTGCGTCTGGATATGAGCGAGTATCGTGAACAACACACGGTCTCACGGCTCTTTGGAGCGCCTCCTGGTTATGTCGGATACGAGGAAGGCGGCCAACTGACCGAAGCCGTACGGCGACGGCCCTATCGGGTCATTCTCTTTGATGAAATCGAAAAAGCCCATCCGGAAGTCTGGAATGCCTTGCTTCAAATTTTGGACGAGGGGCGTCTGACAGATGGACAGGGCCATGTGGTGGATTTCCGCAACACCGTGCTCATCATGACCAGCAACCTTGGTACTGAGTTCGTACGTCGTGGAGGGACGCTGGGCTTCCTGCCGGATAACCAGAATGATGAGGATCGCATTAACCAAGAAAAGATCCAGAAGGCTCTCAAGAGTACCTTCCGCCCAGAGTTTCTCAACCGCATTGATGAGATTATCATGTTCTCACCACTGACCCAGGAGCACATGTATAAGATTGTGGATCTTCAAATGAAAGAAGTGCGCCAGCGGCTGTTAGAGCATGGGCTGGATGTGGTGTTGAGCCCAGCGGCACGGCGTTGGTTGGCGGAAATTGGATATGACCCCAGTTTTGGAGCGCGACCTTTGCGGCGAGCGATTCAGAAGTACATTGAAAGCCCGCTATCGGTCAGCATTCTTTCGGGGCAATTCCGGGTGGGCGATAAAATCGTGGTGGACTATCAGGAAGGCGATACTAGGCCGACCTTTCGTCGAGCCGAGGAAGTGGGTGAAGCTGTTTTGCAGCAAGAGCCAGCCGAGTCTGCGCGTAACTAAACAAACCAAACTGAGGGTGCAGAGCAATTTGCACCCTCAGTTTTATGCTGAAAGATCAGGCTGTCTCCAGGAAGCGCTCTAACTCCCAATCGGTGACTTGGATGTGAAACTCCTCCCACTCGGCTAGTTTGGCGCGGCGATAAGCGTAGTAGAGGCTTGGATCAAAGGCGCCCTTGACGACCTCATCTTTATCCAATTCCTGGATGGCCTCGTAGAGTGAGCCAGGCAGTTCTTTAACTCCCATTTCTTCCCGCTCTTCAGGCGAGAGTTCATAGACGTTGACGTTATTAAGAGGAGCCGGGCAAGCGAGCTGGCGATCAATTCCGTCCAGACCTGCCACGAGCATTGCGGTAAAGGCCAAGTAAGGGTTAGCCGAGGGGTCAGGGAAGCGCAATTCAGCGCGGGTGGCTTTGTGTTGCCCAGGCGTATAACGCGGGATGCGAATGAGAGCCGATCGGTTGATCTGCGCCCAGCAGATGTAGACCGGGGCTTCATAGCCAGGAACTAAACGTTTGTAGGAATTGACCGTGGGAGCAACAATGGCCGCCAGTGCACGGGCATGCGCCAACTGGCCGGCAATGAATCCATAGGCCAGCGAAGAGAGATGAAATTCATCCTGAGAGTCAAAAAACAGATTGTTCCCTTGTAGGTCAAATAAAGATTGGTGGCAGTGCATTCCTGAGCCGTTGATCCCAAACACTGGTTTGGGCATGAAGGAGGCGATCAACCCATGCTGAGCAGCGATGGCTTTGACGGTGTACTTGAGCGTAAGGACATTATCAGCGGTGCGCAAAGCATCTGCAAAGCGGAAATCAATTTCATGTTGTCCTACAGCGACTTCGTGATGTCCAACTTCGATTTCCAATCCCATGCTTTTCAGTGCTGCCATCAACTCAGTGCGCACTCGAACGGCTTCATCGTCTGAAGAAAAATCAAAATAACCCACGACGTCGTGAGGCACCGGGCGGATTGTCTCGGTTCCATTACGACGAAAGAGAAAGAACTCGGGTTCTGGCCCCACGTTGTACACCCACCCCCGCTGTTCGCGGAGTTTGGCAAGCGTGCGCTTAAGGGTACCGCGTGGATCGCCGGGAAAAGGGGTGCCATCAGGTTGGTAAATATCGCAGAAAAGGCGGGCTCGCCGCATATCTGGAGGGGACCAAGGCAGAACCGCATAAGTGTCGGGGTCTATATGGAGATGCATGTCACTTTCCTGAATGCGGGCAAACCCCTCGACGGAGGAGCCATCGAACCAGACACCATTTTCGAGAGCGCCCTCTAGTTGGTCTACGGGTATATCGACGCTTTTTACCATTCCCACTACATCCGCAAATTGGAGGGAAATAAACTTCACATTGTCTTCCCTGACTCTGGCAAGCACATCTTTGGTATCCATAACACACAGCCTCCTTGGCTTAAAAAGTTTATGGACATGCTCGGCATGCCCACTTTGGCGATGAATGGGTGCCCCTTCATACAGATCTAGCCGGCACAGATTTTCTGCCGGACTACCACCGGGTAGGCTTTGGTCGGTTGTCGCCAACCGCTTTTGAACCCAAACCCTTGTTTCGAAGGGAGAAAGAAGCCTGTGGTCGGGCTTCAGAGGCATCCGCTGATCGTTCCGATTTTCCCCTGATTGCATCCCCCCTCAGGGTTAGCACTCTCTTCGCAGAGAGGAACCTCCACCTCGTCACCTCTCAGCCTTGGGCTGGGAGGCTCAGTCGCTATTTCTCTGTTATTCAATTTTTAGGTACTCTCTAAAATAATGGCGCAATCTTACAGAGATTTTTGTGGGTTGTCAAGGGTCATTAAGGGTAATTTTCTCGTGAATTTTGAGGAACTTGGCCCCAGGCAAAAAATGTTGGTACGAAAAGGATGCGTTTTCCTTGCTCCCAAGCTATGCGGTCGCGCCTCTCCCAGCGTTCGAGGGATTCTAGGGGAATCTCTTCTTGCAAATCCATCTTGAGAAGCGACCACCCGCTGGTGATCTCCTGGGGATTAGGGGGATATTGCCAGTAGGCCCCGAGAATCCCAACTCGCAAGTGGATCAATCCCGCCTGAGTAAAAAGCTCAGCCAGTTTGCGCCCAATGAAGGGATTCCCCCCTGCCTTTTGAATGGCACGAATTTGATAATCTCCTAGAGGGCAGAATTCGGGTGGATAATCAATGCGCCCACCATAATCGGGTTCGGCCAGGGCAGCCACAAATCCCCCTGGGCGTGTTACACGGACACATTCCCTCAGAACCCTCCCTGCGTTGACCCATAGAAGTAAATAATGGGTATAGCAGAGATCAAAGGACGCCCTCGCAAACGGGAGGACGTGGGCATCTCCCTGGCAAAGGCTAGCCGCGGGGATTGTAGCCTGGGCGTATTTCAGATAAGCCCAGTGAATATCAAGGCCAATGCGTGTATATCTTGACCAAATGGGCTCTGAAAGAATGGCGCCTGTGCCACATCCCACTTCAAGGATGCGACGGATGGGCAATGGGGCAAGTTCATTGAGAAGGTGCTGGCGAACTTGAGCGCTCCAGCGGGCTTGAATTACAAATCTTTGATGCCAGAGGGTTTCAGTGTGGTTTTGCACGTTTCCAAATGACGTCCCAGGAGTCAGTCAATAAATTTCCCAAAACTTTTGAAGCCCCTTGGTAAGGGAGTACATCACCATCCGGTTCTACATAAAGCCAAGCTATCCCAGCCCCTTGTGGGGGGGACTCTAGAGCTTGGCTCAGTTCTAAGGCCACCGGATTGAGATGCGAGTACGGAACGGGTAGGTCCCATACCAAGTGCATGCCCGAGCGAGCAACGTATTCCCGGGTGCTTTGCAGAGCTGAATGGAGCTGCGGATGAGTTGCCGAGAGGCTGATTCTGGAGACCCCCATGCGCGATAGGCGTTCGATCAAACCCATCAGAGCGTTTTGATTATCCGGGGTGATGGTCAAATGGACAGTTATGGCCAGGTCGGCGGCCAGAGTATCACGAATGGCTTCCCACGAAATTTCATTAAGCGGGTCAAGCACAATCATGACATGATCCAGGCCACTAGCTAAAATGCGAGTGAGATAGTCCTTCTCAACTAATCTTAATCCACTGGTGAGCAGGCCGCTGACCATTCCCAATGACTCCACAAAAGCGATCAAGTCAATCAAATCTGGTCGCAAAGTTGGCTCACCCCCGGTAAAAATGACGTGGGGGATGCCTGCATCCCAGGCCTTCTGTAAGCACTGTTGCCATTCCTCAAAAACTAGTTCTCGCCGGACACGATCGACGGGTGCTACATGGCGGATGGACTCATCTTCGGTGCGGTAGGTCAGAGCACAGTCAAGACGTAGAGGGGCGCTAAGGAGTTCCTGATAAGGTGTATATCGTTCCAAGCCCAGATAGATCTCAGGATCAAGGTCAGGGGTGTTCAAAAGACTCTCTAAACGTTCTAGGAATGCATGGTAGTCCGCAAGGGCTTGAGACTTGGACACACGGTAACGTTTGGCAATTTGTTGGGCTACTTCCTCAGCGGGTGTACCAAGGATTCGATGATAAGCGTATTCGGTGGCCGTTTGGTTTAAGTGCAAGACTGTGGAAGCATCCAAGATCAGTAAACCCTGCCCATCGGGTTCTATCCGCAAATGTAAACGATGGGGTTGGGGTGCATCGGGAGGGGTTTGCCAGTGAAACATGCCCGGTGATAGCGGCTTGTTTGGGGCAAGAAATAGTTTCTCGACCCATTCGCGGAATCTTTGCCTCATTCTCGCCTCCGTGAGCGGCTCATATAGTGCTTGGATCTAAAGGAAAGCCAACTAGGGTTGAATAAGTTAGAGGGCATCCTCCCCCGCACTCCTGGAGCAAAGCGCAATCATGACAGGCATCTGGAACATAACGCCGTTCGCGCAATGCCAAAGCCAGCTCGTGATTCCAGATCTTTTCCCAGGCATCTTCCAGGATGTGCCCCAAAGGTTGATAGTAGGACTGACAAGGTAAAACGTAACCGTCAGGTTCAATGCACATGTTATACCAGGCGGCGGTGCAGCCTTTCAACCCCAGCCCATTGAGCACTGGGTCAAAGTGACAGTAGCGCGTAGGGGTATACCAGACCAAACGTTGCCCATTCTGAGAGGTCTTCTCTCGGGCAATGGCCAAAAGATCAGTGAGCTGGGCTTCAGGAACCCCTGTATCTATCGTGGCACCCCCACCAGAATGGATCAGCCCGTTAAGACCAACAGTGGGTACGCCTAGTTCAGCCAGGAAATCCAAGGTTTGCGCAAGATAAGGGGCGTTCACGGTTAACAAGGTGGTGTTGGTCATTACAAAAAGGCGGGTTCTTAAGGCGTTGCGAATCCCTTGAACGGTTTGCTGCCAGGCACCAGGGCGACCTACCATACGGTCGTGAATGGCAGGATCGTGTGATTCTAAAGTGATTTGAACATGATCCAATCCGGCTGTGCATAAAGATGTGAGGTAATTGAGATCGCTCAACCGTCGTCCATTAGTGTTCAGCCCGGTTATTTGTCCTAAGTGTTCGGCATACGCAATTAATTGGGGCAGATCCTTACGCACGGTGGGTTCACCCCCGGTAAAAACTATGTGAGGAATACCCAGTTCCCAGAGCCGGTCGAGAATGGCTTGCCAGGTCGGGGTATCCAGTTCTGGATATGATCGGGGCCTGGCGTTATAACAATGGGCACAATCGTTGTTGCAACGGTAGGTGAGGGCTAAATCCATGCGGTAAGGCGCATTGGAACGGGTGGAGAAGGGGGGCAGGGTTTCCAGGTCAAGGTCACATATAGGGCAACTGTCTCCTGGCTCAATTAGCGCCTTGAAGCGGGGGAGAAAGGCTTGAAAATCTCTCGTCACTTGGGCTGGATTTGCCCGGAAGTGAGCCGTGATCGTTCTAATGATGTTCGGCTCGGGCTGCCCGGCGAGGACAAGATAGCCCATCAAGGTGGCGGTGGGATTCAGGTGATAGATGCGGCTGGCGTTGACTAATAGGCTTCCGTGTCCCTCTGGCTCAATTCGCAAGTGAATACGTGCCTTACCCTGGGGGGATTCGCGTAGAAAGTGATAAACTCCTGGTGAGGGCAGAGGGGAGATGGCTTTCGGCGAAGAAAACAAGTTATTCCAGAGCCCCATGACACCCTCCAGCCTTCAACGTCCTCCGCCTGCGCAGGCACATGCACATCCTGCGCAAGCGCAGGCGCATGCACAAGCGCATGAACCACCTCCGCCCCCTCTTCGCGATGCAGAAGTGCTGGTAGGGGGTGGCGGAGGGTTGGTGCGGGCTGTAATTTTGCCTGTGAAGTCAGTTAGATTACCAATGACACTGGCAGAGAAAGTCTCTACTCCACGCACCATAGAGGCGGCAAAGTCGGAACCAGGCAACTTGGGGAGATTAATGGTGGTTTTTGAACCACCACTTGGTGCTGGAGCAGAGGAAATTGGGGGAGCAGGTGCGGCGCGGCGGAAATCTGGATCATAGCGCCCCCACCAGGTGGGCACGAAAACAGGTCCCGAGGTAAAGATTTCGCGGGTCTGATCTTCCCAACGACGATCCAGCATGGTCCAGTCCATGACTTCATCGTAGGTCAAGGCACGGACCTCTGGGGTTTCGGCGGCTTTGACCTGCTCCCAGGCTTTTTTGACAATACCCTCATAATAAGCAATGGTTTCCTTGCGGCTGAAACCGCGCATTTTCTCTGAAACAGCATTGATAAGATTAACCATCATTTCCTGTAACTTCCTCTGCCGTTTTCCCGGATTCTCTAGACGCATGGCGTCGAGAAACTCGACTTCGTAGGGTTGGAGCCCTTCCGGCAGTGGAGAAATGACCTCAATTTTGAGAGGTTGCTGTTGGTTGACAGTGGCGGCACCTTTTTTGAGGACCGAGAAGAGGATCATAGTGAGGATTTTGTCTACCGGTTGTTCCATCAAAATAGCGGCTTCCACGGCGGTTAACCCTCTTTTGATGCCATGCCCTTCAATAGCAATCTTGGGCGGCAAATACTGCATACGTCGTTTCTGATTGGAACGATACCCTGCGTAGACCACGGCAACGAGGATACCCACGAATCCCACACAGCAGAGAAGACCTATCAGGTCTTCGTTGATCTGGAACGAACGCGGGTTGGGGCTTGGAGTTGCAACAATAGCTGCCGCCGGCACCAGACGGGCTGGAAAACTGGCACCAAATATATACTGGGTATAAGCATTTGCTTCTGTAGATCGCCAGGTATAGTACACCCGCCCTTGGGCGTCAAAGTTGAAATATGGCTCATCACTACCTGGCCAGTTATGGCTGGGTTTGTGGTAACGAGGTTCTTCGGCTGTCAATCCGGGTGGGAGGATAATGGTAACTGAATAATCGGTCTTCCCTTTGACAAAAGCCTTATCAAACCAGGAGGGGCTAAAAACGATGCTAGCGTAGGGCTCGGTCAGTTGGAGGGTTGATTCTCCAATTGCACCTTCAATTCCCTCAATAGTGATATGAAGAGTACCTGATCGCCCCGGTGCAATTGTCCGGGCGCCCAAGCCAATGGCAATTCCAGGCTGCACATAAGGCGAGGGCTCGATATCACTAAGGGGATAGCCATCAATATCCGCTTTGATGTTTGAAAGGCTGTAGTTGTCATTTGGAAGACCAATATCTACAAAGTCAATCGGGCTGGCGCCGGGCTGGTTATGGAATTCAATCTCATAGTAGAGGGTAATCGTCCCATCAGGATTGACATAAAGATCAACTTCTTGGCGCAGGACTTCAAATGCGTAATTCTGAGCAGTTACTGGTTGTACGTAGTTGAGTAAGGCCGCGCTCAGAAGTAAGGTGAGCAGCAAATTAAGCCATTGCCTCATAGTAGTTCCCTTACCCGGCTGGTTTACCATTTGGGTTCTTCGGTGAGTTGATAACTGGTGCCACAATAGGGGCAGGTCACGACAGGCGCTCCCGCTACTATTTTGATATTCTCGGCTTTTAAGGTTCCACCGCACGATTTGCATTTTAGTGTGTCTAGGTTAATATTAGCGGGCAAGTCGACCTTGAGAGTGACCTGGGGGGGCGTTTCCTGCTTGGGACGTCGAGCTGCCCAGAAAATTAACACTAGCCCCAGAGCAATGGTAATCAGTCCAATGGGAATCCACATTAAATCGCCCTGGTCGCCAGTAGCACCCCAGACAAACAGAACCCCGAAAAAAATTAGGATTGCGGCTACAATATAAGCAATGATTTTACCTGCGCTCATTGTTTGCCCCTCCCAAGCAGTGAACTTTAAAGTAGTGTAGCACGCTTCTCTTGGGGTGGCAATGTGAAAAACTATATATCGCCTCGAAAAGTTGCTAATCTGCCCTTAGGTGGGTTTTGCGAGTAGAGCCTACGCGGGGGATGCTATAATTTTGAAACGGAGGTGAGCGGTCAATGGAGACTCTATCGCTAGATGCCTTGCGTGAAGAATATGAACGTCTGAAACGCGAGATTAACTTCCATAACTACCGGTATCATGTTCTCGACTCCCCCCTAATCAGTGATTATGAATTCGATCAGATGATGGCGCGCCTGCGAGAGATCGAGGCAGCCCATCCCGAATGGGTAACTTCTGATTCACCCAGTCAGCGTTCTGGAGGACCACCCCTGGAACGCTTTAATAAGGTTCGCCATCCACGACCCATTCTTAGCTTGGCAAATGCTTTTACTCTGGAGGATGTACGTGCCTGGTATGAGCGCTTAGTGCGTCTGGATGAGCGAGTTCGTCAAGCAGATTTTGTGCTGGAACCAAAAATTGATGGATTAACGGTCGTGCTTCACTATCATCAGGGGCAATTTGTGTTAGGGGCCACACGTGGTGACGGCGAAGTAGGTGAGGATATTACTGCTAACTTGCGCACCGTACGGGCGTTGCCGTTGCGGATTCCCGTCGAAACAGAGGCTCTTCATCCTCCCGAGCGATTGGTGGTGCGTGGAGAGGCTTTCATTACAATCCGAGATTTCGAGGAGCTCAATCGGCGGTTGATTGCGGCGGGAGAAAAGCCCTACCTCAATCCACGCAACACGGCTGCAGGATCACTGCGTCAATTGGATCCTTCTCTTACTGCCTCGCGACCGCTTACTCTGTTGACCTATGCCATTGTAGAAGCTAGTGGTGAGGTTCCTAATACCCAGTGGGAGACCCTGCAATTCTTAAGAGAGTTGGGCTTCCCGGTGACAAGGGATGCTGAATATTGTGCTAATTTGGAGGCTGTGCTTGAGGGGTGCTCGCGCTGGTTGGAAAGGCGTGATACTCTACCCTATGAGGCGGACGGAGTGGTCATCAAAATCAACGATTTGCGTTTGCAAGAGGCGTTGGGGGTTGTGGGCAAGGATCCTCGGGGAATGCTGGCGTTTAAGTTCCCGGCCCGTGAGGTGAGTACGATCTTGCGCGACATTGAGGTAAGTGTTGGTCGCACCGGTGTGCTTACCCCTACAGCAGTTTTGGAACCTGTCGAAATTGGGGGAGTGGTGGTTAAGCAGGCCACTTTGCACAATTTTGACTACATTGCGGAAAAGGATATTCGCATTGGAGATCGCGTACTGGTTAAGCGAGCCGGGGACGTGATTCCTTATGTGGTTGGTCCCATTGTCGAAGCGCGCACGGGCCAGGAGCGCATTTTTGAGCCGCCGCGAATCTGTCCGGCCTGTGGTCAACCCGTTCAGCACTATGAGGGGGAGGTTGCTTGGTACTGTGTTAACGCGGCCTGTCCGGCTCAAATTATTCGCAACGTGGAGCATTTTGTTTCACGTTCGGCCATGGATATTACTGGGTTGGGGATTAAGATCGTTGAGCAACTTGTGAACAAAGGCTTTGTTCATGATGTTGCAGATCTCTATTATCTAAAAAAGGATGACTTGCTAACCCTGGAGGGCTTTGCAGATAAGAAGGCCGAAAACATTCTGCGTGCTATCGAGGCCTCAAAGCATCGTCCACTGGCACGCTTGATCAATGCGCTTGGGATTCATGGGGTGGGCGAGGTGATGGCGGCCACCTTGGCAAGCGTATATCCGGATTTAGAGGCGCTATCTCGGGCAACAGCGGAAGAGTTGCAACAAATTGAAGGAATTGGTCCTAACATTGCCCAGAGTATTGTGGACTGGTTTGCTCGGCCTACTAATCGCAAAGTGCTTGAGAAGCTCAAGGCAGCTGGGGTTTGGCCGGTAGAGCGACAAGAAGTTATGCCGAAACGTCCCTTGCCCTTAGCAGGGCTTACTTTTGTAGTCACGGGTACGCTTAAACGCTTTTCACGTGAAGAAGTTAAAGAATATATCCAATCTTATGGTGGTAAGGTGAGTGAGAGCGTTTCCCGAAATACCCATTATTTGGTGGTAGGTGAGAATCCAGGGTCGAAGTTAGAGCGGGCGCGGACGCTCGGTATACCAATTATCTCGGAGCAAGACTTGATAGCCATGGTTGAGCGTTCTCCTGTAGAGGATGAGGAAAGGGCGTGAACGTTGTCAGGTCATCTATTGAGAAGCGCCTAATCTTAAGGCCCGGTCGCGAACGCTCAGTTTTACAGAGGCATCCGTGGATTTACTCAGGCGCTATTGCCAGGGTTGAGGGCAAACCCGGAATGGGAGAAACGGTTGCCGTGTATTCCGCAGAGGGCCAGTGGCTGGCTTGGGCTGGGTATAGTCCTCATTCCTCGATTCGAGCGCGGATCTGGAGTTGGGACACTGAGGATGATGTTGGCCCCGCCTTTTTTGAGCGCCGAATCGCTCAGGCCATGGCGCGTCGTTGGTGGTTGCAAAATAATGATGATGCAATTACAGCCTACCGTCTCGTCCACGCGGAATCGGACGGATTGCCAGGCCTGATCGTGGATCGTTATGCCAATTGGTTGGTGGTGCAGATTCTGACTGCAGGTATGGAGTTCTGGCGCACTGAGATTTTTTCTACTTTACGCCGATTGACTGGCCTGACGCATATTTACGAGCGTTCGGACGTAGATGTACGCGAACTGGAGGGATTGCGCCCTCGCACAGGAGCTGTGAATGGAGGGGTACCCCCAGAGCGGGTAAAAATTCGGGAGCATGGTCATTGCTTCTGGGTGGATATTCTACGCGGGCAGAAGACCGGTTTTTATCTTGATCAGCGTGAGAATCGACGCATAACCAGTAATTTGGCTGCAGGGCGGGAGGTGTTGAATGCCTTTTGTTACACTGGAGCCTTCTCTGTATACGCGTTGGCTGGTGGGGCGAAATCAGTATGTTCAATTGATTCATCGGGTGAAGCCCTTGCGCTGGCTCGCGAGAATGTAGCTCTGAATGGCTTTAACCCAGATCATCAGGAATGGATCGAGGGAGATGTGTTTCAGGTGCTGCGCCGATTTCGTGATCTGGGGCGAAAATTTGATTTGATCATTCTTGATCCCCCCAAATTCGCTCCAACAGCCGCACAAGTTGCCCGTGCCGCGCGAGGTTATAAGGACATCAATTGGTTGGCATTCAAATTGCTTCGGCCGGGTGGGATCCTGGTCACCTTTTCCTGCTCGGGTGGAATTACCCCTGAGTTGTTCCAAAAAATCGTTGCTGATGCTGCATTAGACGCCAGAGTTGAAGGGCGTATTTCCAGGCGCTTGTTTCAGGCGCCGGATCACCCGGTTGCTTTAAGCTTTCCAGAAGGACTCTACTTGAAAGGATTGGTGGTGGATATATAAAATCAAGAGCGAGTCAATTGTTGTTAAGCTCGCTCTTGAGAGGTGGAGATGGCGGGAATCGAACCCGCGTCCGAAAGATTCGACCCTCGAACATCTACGAGCGTAGTTGGTCTTTGGTTTTCGCGCTACTCCCGACGACCAACAGAACGGGAGCCACGCTAGCTGCTAAGTCTTTCGCACAGCCCGCAGCGTGCTGTACGGCAGCCTGGCTTTCTCACGCCCGCTCTACCACCGGCCAGGCAGCGGGGTAGGCAGACGTGGTCTCACACTCGGGAGACCAGGGTGCTCGTCCCTATTGGCTTACGCAGCCAAGGGGAGAGCAGCGTAATTCGTGCGGTTGGCACTTATTTTTTGCGCTGATTTTACGAGGTCGGCGCCTCTCGGCTCGCCGTTCGGGATCAGCCTCTTCCGTCGAAGCCGTTCATCCCCATGGCATTTATATTATATAATACATTGTCAAGTCTGGCAATCTGCACTCGTGGAGGTCATGGATGCGGCTAGTGCGTTTTCTTCATGAGGGGGACATTCACTTTGGTTGGGTGTATGGAGAGTTCATTGGTCCCATTGAAGGAAATCCCTTCTACGAATTTCGGCGCCAGGAAGCTCGTTTACCCCTCTCCTCGGTCAAGTTATTGGCTCCTGTTCAACCCACCAAGATAGTCTGTGTGGGACGAAATTATATTGAACATGCTCACGAACATGGGGCTGAGGTTCCGGAGGTGCCTCTGCTATTCCTTAAACCTCCCTCTTCTGTCATTGGGCCGGACGAGCCGATTGTGTTACCACCTCAATCCCAACAAGTCGAACATGAGGCTGAATTGGCCGTGGTGGTGGGGCGACGTGGCCGGTGGATTCGTGCGGAAGAGGCTGAGCAATATGTATTGGGATACACGATTGGGAACGATGTAACAGCGCGAGATTTGCAACGTAGAGATGGGCAATGGACGCGGGCAAAGGGATTTGATACATTCTGTCCTCTGGGACCGTGGATAGAGACAGATCTGGATATTGGAGATTTGCCTATCATCTGTCGTGTGAATGGTGAAGTTCGTCAATTGGGGTCCACGCGTGAGATGGTCTTTTCGGTGGCTCAATTGATTGCCTTTATCTCTTCCATAATGACCTTGGAACCCGGCGATGTCATTCTTACTGGCACCCCTGCGGGCGTTTCTCCTATTCATCCGGGAGATGTTGTGAGTATTACTATTGATGGGATTGGCGTACTGACCAACCCAGTTGTAGCCGAGGGACCTATTTCGTAAAAGAACTGAGGGTGTGAGAATTGACAGAGAGGGTTGAGTGAATACAATAAACTCTGGTATAGGGCAAAAATCGGAGGTAATGTTATTCCATCTGATTTTTGCTTAAGGCCAAACCCCACACATCTTCTTGGAGGCTAGTATGGATATACTGGGTCTTTCCAGGCACGGTTTGACAACACCGTTTGAGCAACTGGGCGTGCTTGGAGTGTTGGTTGTCGCCGTCATCAGTTTGCTTTATGCTTGGTTCTTGCGTTCCAAGGTCGTGCGTTATGACAAAGGAACGCCTCAAATGCAGGAAGTATGGGAAGCCATTCGTCAGGGGGCAGAGGGATATCTCAATCGGCAGTTGCGTACCATCTTACCTGCAATTGCCCTTTTGACCATCGCTTTATTCCTAAGCGTAGCCATCGTAGAGCCTACCCCAGAGGCTCAGCGTGAGTTTGGGTACTTGGGTGAACGTAATGTGGTGCTCATTGTTGCGTTTGGGCGTACCATTGCGTTTATCATGGGAGCAACCTTCTCGCTTCTGGTTGGGCAGTTGGGCATGCGCATGGCAATTCAGGCTAGTGTGCGGGCAGCCTCAGCAGCCCGGCGTAGTTTTAACGAGGCTCTCACCGTGGCTTACTATGCCGGTACGATTACTGGAATGCTCACCGATGGCCTGGGGCTAATGGGAGGGACGCTCATTTTCATCGTTTTTGGTCGTGCGGCGCCAGATGCCTTGCTTGGCTTTGGTTTCGGTGGAACTTTACTGGCCCTTTTCATGCGTGTAGGAGGTGGAATTTATACCAAGGCCGCTGATGTTGGCGCCGACCTGGTAGGAAAAGTGGAGAAGGACATTCCAGAAGATGATCCGCGTAATGCCGCCGTTGTGGCGGATCTGGTAGGGGATAATGTGGGTGACTGCGCTGGGATGGCGGCCGATATCTTTGAATCTTATGAGGTGACCATTGTTTCGGCACTCATTTTGGGTTTGGCGCTGTTTGAAAGCACCGGGGAAATTAAATGGATTGTCTATCCCCTCCTCATTCGGGCCATTGGCGTGATAAGTTCCATTATCGGTACTTTCACGGTACCAATTTGGGAGCGTTTCCCACTTAAGCTCCTCCGTGCTCACGATGCGGAAGAAGCCATGTTCCGCTCGTATGAGGTTTCCAGTGTTAACACCATTCTTTTCTCATTCTTGCTGGCTGTTTTTTACGCCCATGACTGGCGCCTGGGGCTACTGACTACGCTGGGGGTAGGATTGGCAGTGGCATTTAACCCCCTTACCTCGTATTTCACCTCCACAAAACGCGCGCCCGTCCAGGAAATTGTCAAGGCCACCAAAACAGGCCCCGCGACCACCATTCTTTCGGGCCTGGCGGTGGGCATGGAATCGAGTGTGTGGGCCCTAGTTGTGATTGCGATTTCCTTTGTGGGTGCTTTGCTCATTTATCAGGCAGATGGGCCTCAGTTTGTTCTGTATGCAGTTTCAATGATTGGCATCGGTATGCTCAGTCATACCGGTAACAATGTGGCGATGGACTCGTATGGACCGATTTCGGATAATGCTAATGGCATTGCCGAAATGGCATGGCATGATTTGACGGATGAGGTCACGCTCAAGGCCCGTCAGATTATGGCGGATCTAGATGCGGTTGGAAATACCACTAAGGCGATTACAAAAGGCATTGCCATTGCCTCAGCGGTTATTGCTGCCGTAAGTTTGTTCGCCTCCTATATCACAGATGTCAATCGTGTCATGCCGGGAGCATTGGAAGCCATTCGGGTTTCGGATACCACAGTCTTTATTGGCTTTTTACTGGGCGGTGCACTTCCCTGGCTTTTCAGTTCACTTTCTATCCGTGCTGTTTCACGAGCAGCAAGCCAAATTGTGGAAGAAGTACGAAATCAGTTTAAGATCCCAGGCATTATGGAGGGAACACGCAAGCCCGATTACGCTCGCGTAGTCTCGATTTCCACGCGTTCTGCCCAGAAGGAACTCATTCCACTAGCAATTATTGCGATTGCCATGCCACTACTGGTCGGTTTGATCTTGCAGGTGGAATCCTTGGGCGGCTACCTAGCGGGTGTGATCTTGAGTGGGCAGTTATTGGCCGTCTTTATGGCAAACGCTGGTGGGGCCTGGGACAATGCCAAGAAAGCTATTGAGGATGAACCGCGCAACCTAGAGCAAAATACTGGCAAAGGGTCCGAACGGCATAAAGCCGGAGTTGTTGGTGATACCGTGGGCGATCCGCTCAAAGATACGGCTGGTCCTGCCCTTAACCCAATGATCAAAGTGGTTAACCTAGTTAGCCTGTTAGCTGCACCACTCATTGTACGGGCTCGTTTGGGCGACCCCGTGATCTGGGTAGCCATTGCGATTCTCTTTGTGGGTATGGTCTGGGCAATTTACCAGAGCAAACGCCCTGTGCCCGAGCTAGAGTAATGGCACTTTGAGAGGCCAGTGGTAAGAGTGTCCCGGTACCCCCGGGATGCTCTTGCTTTAAGCAGGTATGAGAATTTCGAGCAGGGAAGTGAAATCGGATGGGTAGGGGGCCATCAGGGTTATTCTCTTCCTCGGCGATTGAGGATGGCGGAAAGACAGTGCAAAAGCATGAAGCGCGACACGCTGAGTGGCAGGTGAATCGGGAGCCAAGGGGTATATAGGCCGATTCGGAGGCACAGGGTGGGGCTTATAAAGTTTATCGCCAAGAATTTGTAAGCCTAAAGCACTCAAGTGAGCTCGAATTTGATGCGTGTAGCCACTTAAGGGTTGGGCCTCGAGGAGCAGAAAGTCGTTCTCAAGACGTTTTAAAATGCGAAAAATCGTACAAGCCGGCTTGCCTCGAAAGGGATCTACCACTGTACGGTGACGGCGGTCAGCGTCAACCCTTAGGGGGTGGGTAACTTCAATCTCTTCCTGAGCCAGATGTCCGTAGGTGATTAGATGATAAATCTTTTGAACCTGACGACGTTCAAATTGAAGGCTGAGAGACCGATGGACCTGTGCATTGCGCGCAAAGAGCAAAACCCCACTGGTGTCGCGATCCAGCCGGTGGACAACCCATAGGCGGCCGAAATGCTCACTCAGCAAGTGACTAAGAAACGGTTTCGCCGCATCGTACCCATCTTGAATTGTCAAGATCCCAGCGGGTTTGTTAACGGCTAGAAGGTGTTCATCTTCGAAAAGAATTTCTATTGGTAGGTTCATAGGAGTAGTAACCTTCTTCTTGGCAATTGTATCAAATCCTCAGGTGAGCCTGCGATAAAATTATCATGAATTCCAAACGGGCTCGAAGGGAGGCTGATTATGCACATTGTTCTCGTTCACGTCCATGTGAAGGAAGAGGCACTTGATGCTTTTAAGGTGGCCACGTTGGAAAACGCTCGCCATAGTATCGAAGAACCGGGGATTGTGCGCTTCGACGTATTGCAACAGGTAGAGGACCCAACTCGATTTGTCCTAGTGGAAATTTACCGCCAGCCCGAAGACCAGGCAAAGCATCGAGAGACCGCTCATTACCAAAAATGGCGAGACACGGTTGCAGAAATGATGGCGGAACCGCGTCAAGGTATCCGTTATATCAACCTGTTCCCTAGTGATGAGGCGTGGAAATGAAGCCTTTTGAATTTGCTACGGCGCAGCGAATTCGTTTCGGGTGGGGAGTTTTGGAGGAATGTGGGGATATTGCCAGGACCTTGGGAAATCGGGCATTCCTGGTACGGGGTAAGATGCACCCTGATTTACCACGCCTAAAAGAGCTATTGGCTCAAAGTCAGGTTGGTGTTGAGGAATTTGTGGTCACGGAAGAGCCATCTGTAGATCTGGTCAGGCAAGCCGTGGACCAAGCGCGGGCAACAGGGTGTGATTGGGTTATCGGTTTTGGGGGAGGAAGTGTTCTAGATACCGCCAAGGCAGTTTCGGCACTGTTGACTAACCCCGGACGTTTAGAAGATTATCTCGAGGTGGTAGGTTCAGGACGGGCGCTTACAGTGCCGGCCGCGCCATGCTTGGCCATACCAACCACCGCCGGCACTGGCTCGGAGGTAACTCGGAATGCCGTTCTAAGTGTGCCGGAGGCAGAGATTAAGGTCAGTCTGAGAAGCCCTTTGATGCTACCCACCGTGGCGTTGGTGGATCCCGCATTAACGTGTTCTCTGCCTTCTCAAATTACGGCTTACACCGGCATGGACGCATTAACCCAAGTCCTGGAGCCGTATGTTTCTGTGCGTGCTAATCCAATGACCGATTTGTTTTGCCGGGAAGGGCTGCAGCGAGCTGGTTGGGCCCTCTTGGCCGCTTTTAGGGATGGCAGTGACAGAGAAGCGCGAACAGCCATGGCTTGGGTGAGTTTGTTGGGAGGGCTTGCTCTGGCGAATGCAGGCTTGGGGGCTGTGCATGGTTTGGCAGCCCCCATTGGCGGCATGTTTAAGGCCCCCCACGGGGCAATCTGTGCGCGATTATTGCCATTGGTTACGCGTGTCAATCTGCAAGCCTTGCGTAGCCGTCAGCCTGAAAACTCGGTTCTAGATCGTTACCGTGAGATTGCAAGGTGGTTGGTCCGACGTGAGGAAGCACAGCCAGAAGACGGGGTGACCTGGTTAGAAGAAATGGTGAGTACGCTGGGCATCCCCGGTTTAGCAGCGTATGGGATGACCCGGCAACATATCCCCACCGTTGTAGAAAGGGGCTTGCGTGCCAGCAGTATGAAAGGTAACCCCATTGTCCTTACCGCCGAGGAATTGGCAGCAATCCTCGAAGAAGCGCTGTAGCATACTAGGCGGCGGTAAAGTAACTCACTCCTAGCACACCCGGACCGGCATGGACCAAAATGGCAGGAGGCAGATCACAGATAGGAACGTTAGACAGGCCAAGAGTAGTCTTAAACTCTTCGGATAGTCGTTGGGCTTCTTCTTGCGCATCGCCGTGCATGACGGTAAGGAACGCATTATCGTTGCGAGGGCACTCACTATACACAAGTTCCTTCAACCGCTCTAAAGCACGGCGTTTTGTGCGCTGGGATTCCACAGGCTCGGTGCGGCCATTTTTGAACTGTAGAATGGGCTTAATTTGGAGGAGGCTACCCACTAGCATTTGAGCACCGCCGATCCGACCGCCCTTATGTAAATACTCTAGTGTATCCACAACGAAGTAAACCCGCTCACGGACGGCCCATTCTTTTACCCGCTGAATGATGGTATCGGCATTCTCGCCTGCTTGGGCCCATTGATGAGCTAGGCGTACAAGGGTGCCAAGGCCGGCTCCAATGGTACGTGTATCTACGATCCGAATATCTGCTCCGGGAAAGTCCTTAGCAGCCACCTCTGCGCTTCGGTAGGTGCCACTAACCTCTGCAGAAGGGGCAAGAACAATAACTGTGTTGCCGGGTTTGGCATATTCCTGATAGATTGGGTAGTAGAGGGCGGGAGGAGGCGCCGCTGTTTTGGGCAGTACTGGCGAGGTTTTCAAGCGCTGCAGGAATGTTTTTGAGTCCATTTCGTAATCATCCCGATACGTCTCATCCCCAATTACAATAATTTGGGGAATGTATGGGATGCCTAAGCGCTTGGCTTCCTCAGTGGGAATCGTGGAGGTTGTATCTGCTACTATAATAACCATCGAATGAGTCCTTTTAGAAAACCAGAGTAAAAATATTATACCCGAGGATGGGAGCGAATGGCATCCCATTCTCCTATAGTGTAGAGCAGGGCAAAGTTAGGTGGCCGCCGTAACCCGACTGGAAAGCCAGTGATCACAACGATCTGTTGTCCCGGTTTGATCGTCGTGGCCGAACGGATGGCAGCCTCTAGGCTCAGGATCAAGCTTTCAACCGTTGAGGAGAATGGCACCAGGAACGGGGTTACACCCCAGTACATTCCCAGCCGCCGGTATGTACGTTCTTCGGGCGTGAAGGCGAGAATGGGTACTTCTGGGCGGGATTTCGACATCAGTAGAGCAGTTTTTCCGGTTTGGGTAAAAACGGCAATCCCGGCGGCCTGGCGATCGTGAGCAAGTTCTCGCGCAGCGCGGGTAATGGCAAAAGCATTCTCTTCGCTGGCATCAACGGGACTGGTGGCGTAGTGCCCCCAGGTTTTGGCGTTGGCTTCTGCTTCCCGAATGATGCTATCCATCATTCTGACGCTTTCTATCGGGTATTTACCGCTTGCGGTTTCGCCCGAGAGCATCACAGCATCTGTGCCATCGAAAATAGCATTAGCAACGTCCGAGGCTTCGGCTCGGGTGGGGCGGGGGTTGGAAATCATTGAGTCGAGCATTTGGGTTGCGGTAATGACGTATTTAGCGTGGCGGTTGGCCATATCAATAATGCGCTTTTGAATAATCGGCACAGTAGAGGGGGAGGTTTCTACTCCCAGGTCACCTCGGGCTACCATGACCCCGTCGGCTACATGGATGATCTCATGGAGGTTCTCAATGGCTTGGGGACGCTCTAATTTGGCGATGATGGGGGTGTCGGCTTTCTCTGGGGCCATCTGGCGGATGGCATTGCGTACCGTTTCTACGTCTTCTGCTGTGTGCACAAAGCTGATAGCTACCACGTCCACCCCGGCCCGCAGACCAAATTCCAGGTCAGCGCGATCTTTTTCGGTAAAACAGGGGATCCCCAGCGAAACTCCCGGTAGATTGACGCCTTTATGCGGGTATAAGATGCCCCCTAGTATGACTTGGGCTTCGATGATGCCATCTTTGACGTCAAGGACTTCCAACTCCAGGTGACCATCGTCGAGCAGGATTCGATTGCCCTTTTGTACAGCACGGGCCAAGTTTGGAACTTCCATAGGAATAAGGGTGTGCTCACTAAAATGGTGGGCAGAGTCACGCAGTTGTTCACTGGGGGCTAATAAGATTTTCTCTCCAACGTTTAGGGGAATCCCCTCTTTGGGTAAATCGCCCACGCGCATTTTGGGGCCTTGCAAATCTTGCAAGATGGCAATGGGTTTGTCAAGTTCTCGAGAGATTTTGCGAATGGCGGTAATACGAGCTGCATGTTCTTCATGTGTGCCATGGGAGAAATTGAGGCGTGCGACATCAAGCCCTGCTTCAATCAGATGACGAAGCGTCTCCTCACTTTCCGAGGCTGGACCAATTGTGCCAACGATTTTCGCCCTACGTTCCATAGATCCTCCTGTGGATGGAATTAAGGATAACACGAATTGAACAAAAGTGATGCGGAAGGTCAGCAGGATTAGGCATGATGTTCGACACTTATTGGATCGAGCTGGGTGCTATTAACATGAAGCATGTGAGACGGTAAGTTGTCTTGCCGGCCGATGGTTTTTGATGTAAGGGATGGATTGCGATGACTCTATGGGGTTATGTGGATGAAGATGGGCGCTTGGTCATTCCCGATCCTCTGGCCAAGATGTATGGTGTGAGACCAGGGGCAAGGTTTGTGGTCTCAGAAGATCAAAATGCGCTTCGATTGAACCGTTCTCCGCTTCAATTGAACCGGATTTACTTGGAGGTGACAAATCAATGCAACCTTTCTTGTGCCATGTGTATCCGTCGCACCTGGCATGAGCCAATGGGCTTCATGGGCGAGGAGGTTTTTCAACGCTTGGAATCGGATCTCTGGGATCTGGAACCCAAGCCTTCGGTATGTCTCAGTGGGTTAGGAGAACCTCTTTTTCATCCCAAAATTGTAGAATGGGTATGGCGATTGAAACAAACAGGGGCAAGTGTCGAGATTATTACGAATGGAACCCTGCTTTCCCGTGAACGCTCTAAAGGGCTGATTGAGGCGGGATTAGATGTGCTGTGGCTTTCACTGGATGCGGCGGATCCCATTCAATATCAGGCTATCCGGCAAGGGGCCGTTTTGGAGCATGTGATTGAGAACCTTCAAACCTTCAGGGCTCTACGTCCCCCTAGCCATAAGCCTACGCCCCAAATTGGAATTGTGTTTGTGGCAATGCAAAGCAATTTGCATGAACTTCCCCAGGTGATTGAATTGGGACAAAAACTGGGGGCGGTGCATTTTATTGTCAGCAATGTCTATCCCTATACAGAGGAAATGGATAGAGAGCGATTGTATGTTTATTCACCGAAGAGCATTACCTACTTTAAGTCACCTTGGTTGCCCACGTTGCGTTTCCCCAAAATGGATTTAGAGGCTTCAGAGGCGGTGCAAAAAGCACTGCATCTGGCTTGGAGTGGTCTTTGGAACCTTGAATTTGGTGGCATCAACTTGAGCCAGACCTGCGATCATTGCCCTTTTGTTGAACGAGGTAGCGTGGTGATCGGCTGGGACGGACGGATCAGTCCATGCATTGTGCTCTTGCGCTCTCATACCACATATTTGCATGGAAAACCCCGGCAAGTGCGAGCCTATTCAGTGGGGACGCTTGGCAAGCAATCTCTCCAGGAGATATGGATGGCACCCGATTATGTTGCTTTTCGGGAGCGGGTCCAGGCCTTTAGTTTTTCACCCTGTACCTTTTGTGGGGGGTGTGATCTCTCAGAATCGAATGAGGAGGATTGTTTGCGCAATCCGTTTCCAACCTGTGGAGGGTGTTTTTGGGCCCAGGGAATTATCCAATGTCCCTAGAGGTTTTTGAAGCATTGCCCGCCTGTATGGGAAAATTGGTTTTGCTCATGATATACTTTGCATGTAAATTATTCCCAGAGAGGACTGGAGCAAGCCATGAAGCGCGATTTTATTCATGTCTCAGATTATTCTCCTGTTGAGTTACAAGCCATGTTGGATCTGGCCATCCAGCTCAAGAAAGAATGGCAGGCTGGAGGGAACCCGCCTCTGCTGAAGGGCAAAGTGCTGGGAATGATCTTTCAAAAACCCAGCCTACGTACTCGGGTGAGTTTTGATATGGCCATGCGTCATCTGGGGGGCGATGCCCTTTATCTCTCACCTAATGAGATTGGTCTGGGTCAACGTGAATCTATCGCCGATGTGGCGCGTGTGCTCTCGGGTTATGTGGATGCAATCATGGCACGGGTATTTGCCCACGAACATGTTTTGGAATTGGCAAGATGGGCCAGCGTGCCGGTTATTAATGGGTTGAGTGATTATAACCATCCCTGTCAGGCGATGGCCGATGCCTTAACAATCCAGGAAGAATTTGGCAGTCTAAAGGGGTTAAATGTCACTTTTGTGGGTGATGGTAACAACGTAGCCGTTTCCTTGATGCATATCTGCGCAAAGTTGGGGGCAAACTTCACGATTGCCTGTCCGGAGGGTTATGACTTACCTTCGCAAGCCGTTGAACTGGCCCAATTTTTTGCATCTACCAGCGGCAGTCGCTTGCGTTTCCTGCGCGATCCTCATGAGGCCGTGCGCGATGCGCATGTGATCTATACGGATACCTGGACCAGTATGGGACAGGAAGCTGAGGCTAAAAAACGTGAGGCGGTTTTCCCACCTTACCAGGTGAATGCGACGTTAGTTTCTGAAGCACGTCCGGATGTGATTGTCATGCACTGCTTGCCGGCTCACCGCGGTCAGGAATTGACGGATGAAGTTGCAGATGGACCGCATTCGCGCATCTTTCCGCAGGCTCATAACCGCTTGCATGCCCAAAAGGCTATTCTGGTTAAGTTACTGGCGAGCTGAAACGGTCAAGGGTGAAAAGATATGGTGACAAAAACACACGAATTAGTTGAACTGGAAGAGCTCTATGGCGCGCACAATTATCATCCCCTGGATGTGGTACTTACACGGGGTGAAGGAGTGTGGGTTTATGATGTTGAAGGGAAGCGCTATCTCGATTGTTTGAGCGCTTACTCTGCTCTCAACCAGGGGCATGTTCACCCGCGTATCCTGGAGGCCATGATTGAACAGGCGAAGAGAATTACCCTGACCTCGCGCGCATTCCGGAATGACCAATTGCCCCTTTTTTACAAGGAAATCACTGATCTCACTGGGTATGAAATGGTGTTGCCCATGAATAGCGGGGCAGAGGCTGTAGAGACCGCGATCAAAGTAGCCCGGAAGTGGGCTTATCAGGTTAAAGGAATCCCTCGTTATGATGCCGAGATCGTTGTGGCGGAGGGGAATTTTCATGGGCGCACAATTACGGTGATTTCTTTTTCTTCTGAACCTTTGTATAAAGACGATTTTGGACCTTTCACTCCTGGTTTCGTGACCGTTCCTTATGGAGATGCTTCTGCCCTCGAACAAGCAATTACCCCGAACACGGCTGCTGTACTGCTGGAACCCATCCAGGGAGAAGGGGGGGTCAGAGTCCCACCCGAGGGTTACTTAAAACAGGTTAGTGAGATTTGTCGTCGCCATCATGTGCTCTTTATTGCCGATGAGATCCAAACCGGGTTGGGACGAACAGGTAAGTTATTTGCCTGTGATCACGAAGGGGTACGCCCGGATATTATGGTCATTGGAAAAGCCCTTTCAGGCGGTTTCTATCCTGTTTCGGCTGTGCTTGCAGATCGCGAGGTTTTGGGGTTAATCCAACCGGGTGAGCATGGTTCTACCTTTGGGGGCAATCCTCTAGCGGCGGCGATTGCGCGGGCAGCTCTGCGTGTGATCACTGAAGAAGGGTTGATTGAAAATGCAGCCCGAATGGGAGAGTACTTCCTGGAACGTTTGACCGAGATCCCTCCCCGATATATCCAGGAGGTGCGGGGAAAGGGCCTCTTGATCGGGGTAGAGATGAAGCACGAGTTGGGTAATGTGCGACGGTATTGCGAGGCATTGCGCGAGCGAGGTATCCTGGTCAAAGAAACGCATGAACATGTTATTCGATTTGCGCCTCCTTTGATCATCACCCAGGAAATTATTGACTGGGCCATGCCTCACATTCAGGATGTGCTTACTGCTGATCTGTGAAGGAAGGTTTGGTTAGTTGTTTTGCTCCTAAGGGTTGTTGTCTCCCCTTGGGAGCGATTTTTGTATCAACCGATGCAGGGTGAGAATCCCCAGGATAAAAGACACTGTGAAAGGGCGCTTTTCGTCTGTTGTTCCTTATCTTGTCCTTCTATTAGGAATTCTCGCTATTTCGACGGCTTCCATCCTAATTCGCTTTGCCCAACGCGAAGTCCCCTCGCTGGTTATTGCGGCATACCGTCTTGGGATTGCTACCCTCCTTTTGTTGCCAGTGGGCTGGCGGCAGAAAGAGTTTGCCCCTCTTTCCGCCCGTGAACGCTTATGGGTTCTAGCAAGTGGGCTTTTTTTAGCCTGTCACTTTGCTGCTTGGATCACTTCCCTTGAGTACACCACCGTGGCCAGTTCTGTCGTTTTGGTGACCACTACACCTTTGTGGGTGGCGCTTTTCTCTCCCTTGCTATTGCGTGAAAAAAACCGCCAAGAGGTCTGGCTGGGGTTGGTCTTGGCAATGATTGGGGGAATTTGGATTGGGCTTCACCAGAGTTGTAGGATAGAGGGACTGAGATTAATTTGTGGGTGGGTGAACCCGGATCAGAAAAGTACCATCTGGCTCGGAAACTTGCTGGCTCTCTCGGGGGCATTTTTTGCCTCGGGTTATATGATTGCAGGACGGCGGGTCCGTCCTAAGTTATCTTTACTTCCTTACATTACAGTTGTATATGGTGTGGCTGCGATTGTGCTTTTGGGGTTTGCAGTTATAACCCGCCAGTCTCTATGGCCTTACTCGCCTCATGCTTTGATGTACTTAATGGCTCTAGCAGTTATTCCTCAAATCGTGGGACATTCAGCGTTTAATTGGGCCCTTCGCTTCCTGCCCGCCTCTTTTGTAACTTTGGGACTCTTGGGCGAACCAGTGGGGACGATAATTCTGGCCTCCCTGTTTCTTATGGAGATGCCCACCTGGAGTGAAGTTTTGGGAGGCGGGGTCATTCTGCTGGGTATTTACCTCGCCTCCCGGGCTAATCCTCCTAGTTAGATTTCTTCAGAAGCGGTTGGGGTAGGGTTGCGGCGGAATAAGAAGTTAATCTCAGCCAAGCGCTCGGCCAGGCCAGGGGTCAGGTCGGTGGCTTTCATACGCCACGCCCAGTTCCCATAAGGTCGTCCGGGGTAATTCATGCGTGCTTCATTCCCAAGGCCGAGAACGTCTTGCATGGGGGTCAGGGCCATGATGGCGACCGATCCCCAGATTGCTCGAATCATGTACCAGGCAATGTCTTGCTCCTTACAGGCTAGGTAGCGGCGGGCATAATCCCGGGATTTCTCGTCCACGCGCTCGTACCACCCTCGTGCAGTGTCATTATCATGGGTGCCAGTATAGGCCACACAATTCTTTTCATAGTTATGAGGTAGGAAGGGGTCCTCAGGACCACCCTCAAAACCGAATTGCAGGATTTTCATCCCCGGGAAGCCAAAGTGCTCTCGTATTGCGACCACATCTGGGGTAATCACGCCCAGATCCTCGGCAATAAATGGCAGATCTCCCAAGGCATCCTGAATTGCTTCAAAGAAAGGGATCCCAGGGCCGGGTACCCATTGCCCCTTCTCTGCGGTGGGCTCGCCGGCAGGTACTTCCCAGTAGGCAGCAAAGCCTCGAAAATGATCCAGACGAATGATGTCCACGACTTGCAAGGTGGCACGAATACGTTCAATCCACCACGCATAATTATGGCGAGCATGGTAATCCCAGCGGTAAAGCGGATTGCCCCATAACTGACCGGTGGGTGAAAAATAATCCGGGGGCACACCGGCTACAACAGTTGGGTTGCCTGCCGAATCGAGGTAGAAAAGCTCAGGATTGGCCCAAACGTCGCTGCTGTCGTAGGCAACGAATATGGGAATGTCACCTATAATGCTAATTCCTTTACTATGAGCATAGGCGCGCAAAGCTTCCCATTGGCGAAAGAACAGGAACTGAGAAAATTGGTGGCGCTCGATGCATTCACTATGCTGCTTTTTGAATTCTTCTAAGGCCTGAGGATGCCGTTGGCGTAGCGGTGCCTCCCATTGGTTCCAGGGAGCCCCTCCGTGTGTTTCTTTGAGCGCCATGAAGATGGAAAAGTCCTCTAACCAAAAGGCTTGAGCATGTCTAAAAGCCTCAAAGTCCTCAGCCCATGGAGTGGGGTTGTGTCTGAAATGATGGAACGCTCGCTCTAGCAGATAAAGTTTCCAGGGAATGACCTCTCCAAAGGAGACGAAGTCGTCAGAAAAGGTAGGACGCCGATCTAAATCTTCCTTTTGTAGCAATCCTTCTTCATAAAGCAAAAGGGGGCTGATCAGATAAGGGTTTCCGGCAAAGGCGGAAAAGCATTGATAAGGAGAGTCCCCATAGCCGGTTGGACCAAGGGGAAGCACTTGCCATAAAGAACATTGCGAGTCGGCTAGGAAATCAATCCAGTGATAGGCCTCGGGTCCCAGGTCGCCAATTCCGTCTGGGCCGGGCAGGCTGGTGGGGTGTAAAATGATGCCGGATGCGCGTGTAAATTTCATGCAGGGTCCTCCAGGAGTGCTGAAATTCGTTATAAGTTAAGTAACTTTTTGTAGAGTTCAAAGTAAGTGCGGGCTGAGCGCTTCCAGGAGAAATCCTTTTGCATGGCCCGCTTTTGAATCTCCTGCCAAAGTGTGGGATTGTGAAAGCAATCCAGAGCCTCATGGAGTTTCTGAGCAAAAGCCTCGGGGGTGGCTTCTTTGAAAAGGAAGCCTGTAGAACGCTGGAGCGTAGGATCATCATCGATGGTGTCTTTCAATCCCCCTGTGGCGCGTGCTAAAGGAATACACCCATAGCGCATTGCGATCATTTGGGCCAGTCCGCAGGGTTCGTATCGCGAGGGCATCAGCAGGATGTCGCCACTGGCATAAAGGCGCCGAGCTAGTTCTATATCGATCCGCTGAATGAAACGAGCCCGCTCAGGGTAAGTTCGGGCAAATTCATGACACTTGTTTTCCAAAACTGGGTCACCGCGACCAAGGATAATTAGGTTCCAAGCCTGATTGTGCAGCTGCATTAAGCCGTCTAGAGCAATGTCAATTCCTTTTTGTTGGTCCAGGCGGCTGATAATGATCAGGAGCGGAGTCTGCATTTGGCGATCCAGTTGCATTTCGTGTAGCAGTGCTTGCTTGTTGATCTGGCGTTGGTGAAGTGTTTGCCAGGTGTATCGGTTGACCAATGCAGGATCCTTGGCTGGATCCCACTCTTGTTCGTCCAGGCCGTTCAAAATACCACTTAGGTGTTCCTTGCGCCCCTGCAGAAACGTTTCCAACCCACAACCGTACTCAGGGGTCAGGATTTCTTCAGCGTAGGTTGGAGAAACTGTATTAATGTGGTCGGCTGCCCATAGTCCCATCGGGAGGGGCAGGCTTTGGGCCCATTCAGGTAATGCTGTTAGGTGGGCAGGGGGGATTTGGAAGCGCTGTAAAGCGGGGCGGGCTTCCTGTCCCATAAAAGGTAAGTTATGGATGGTGAGCAAGGTACGTACATGTTTGAGAGCTGGATGTTCGATTTGGCGCATGCGCAACATATAGATCGTCAGTGCAGTGTGCCAGTCGTTCGCGTGAAGGATCATGTTTCCCCAAGTGGTAGCCAGTTGCTCGGTCAGAGCAAGAGCAGCCAATGAAAAGAAGACGAATTTGTCGCCGTCCGCTTCGCCACCAGAGTAAACCGGCGCATCAGGGGGGATGGGTGGGCCACTGATCAGGTAGAGCGGGAGGCCTTGATAGTCTGCCTGGTAGATAGAAGCCGGGAGAATCTCGCCCGTGAGCGTTTCAATATTCACTTCGGTGAAGAGGTGGCGTGTCTCCACCCTATCGGCGAGGCCTGCGTGCATAGGGAGTACCAGGCGTGCATCACATAAGGGTGGATCAAGGCGGCGTAAGGCGCGGGGTAGAGAGCCGGCTACATCTGCCAGGCCCCCGACTTTAATTAGAGGAGTGGCTTCAGCAGCCAAAAAGAGCACATGCAGGGGGGATGAGGAGGGCACAGATTCCATCAAGACCTCGGTCACGATTGAAGCGAGAGGTTGCTCTCCAGAATCATTTCAATATAATCCTGAGAAGTGGCGTTTTCAGGAGAAGCTCCCAATTGCTGGATTAAGTCTATCATGCGCTGGGATTTCTGCTCCGCATCCTTGCGGCTCCAGGTGCGGCTCTTTACCTCCAGGAAAGTGCCCAGCGGTGGGTGCTTCACACTATCTACATTGACGAAAAACTCTGTTCCTTGAAAGCGCACCAGGTAACGATAGCGCTCTTTTTCAATTTCAACAATCTGCTGGGGCTTGAAGTACTCACGGTAGAAGCGAAGACTATGGGTAGCTGTAGCCAGATAACGACTACGGGAGAGCAAAACCTGTTTTGGAAATTGACCTTCACGACTAGGGCCAATCAGAGTTAACCGGGTACGTACGCGAGAAACACGCCCGTCTTCTTCAACAAAGTGATCCTCACGAAAGCGCAGCCGACTATTCTCGGGTGGGCTAAAGAGGAAGTAGGTATCATATTCCTGGTAATGGCGGCGGCGAAGAATTTCAATTTCCGGATGACTTTCAATGGTTTGACGAATTGCCAGTGGGTCCTCAACCAGGACCTTAGCCTGTACTTCAAAGGATTCCTCTTCCGCAGTTTCTTCACCCAAGGCGAGTAATTTAGAGAGCAGAGATTGTTCACGCTGGATCAAGAAGGCATCAATGCGCCGGGCATAATCAAGACTAGCACGAATGAGATCCGCCTCGTTGAGGCGAAGAAGCTCGCGATCGCGCATTAGCCAACGCCCATTGACCATCACGTCAGTCACGTCCGTTGATTTGGCGGCGTAAACGAGTTGGGCGTATATGCCTTGAGGGTCGCGATGAAAGCGGGGTGAATTATGCAGTGCTCGTAAGTCTACTAAGATCAAGTCGGCACGCTTGCCGGGCTCAAGTGAGCCAACAAGGTGACCTATGTGAAGGGCTTTAGCGCCGAGGCGGGTTGCCATGGCTAGGGCCTGGCGCGCGGGCAGCGCGGTTGGGTCACCGCTAGCACCCTTGGCGAGGAATGAAGCCAAGCGCATTTCCTCAAATAAGTCCAGATCGTTATTAGACGCTGGGCCATCGGTGCCAATACCAACGTTAACTCCTAGTTCCAGCATGCGCTTTACCGGTGCAATGCCGGAGGCTAACTTTAAATTCGAAGATGGGTTGTGAGCAACCCCTGTATTGTGATGAACTAAGGTGCGAATTTCGCCTTCATCGATGTGAACACAGTGGGCTGCAATGACTTTTGCCTGAAGCACGTTTTGTTTCTTGATATAGGGAACCACCGGCATTCCCTGTTCAAGTCGCATGGTCTCCACTTCTTGCTGAGTCTCGGAAACGTGAATGTGGAGGGGAACATCAAACTCCATTGCCAGTTCAGCAGCTGCTTGCAGCATTTCTGCTGTACAGGTATAAGGGGCGTGTGGACCAATGGCGGGGATGATCAGGGGATGTCCTTTCCAGTGCTGGATGAATTCACGGGTATAGGCAAGAGCCTCTTCAAATGATTGGGCATCAGGAGTGGGAAACTTAAGCACCGTCTCTGCACACACAGCGCGCATACCAATATCAGCGGTGGTTCGTGCAATCTCATCTTCAAAGTAGTACATGTCGGCAAAGGCAGTTATACCGCTTCGGATCATCTCCGCACAAGCGATTTGGGTACCTAGGCGGACAAAATCAGGAGAGACGAATTCTCGTTCTACTGGCATCATATAACCCAAGAGCCAAACATCTAACCGGAGGTCGTCTGCCAGGCCGCGAAGCAGGGTCATGGGTACGTGGGTGTGAGCGTTGATTAATCCGGGCAAAAGAACCTTGCCCTGACAATCAATGGCTTGGAGGGAGGTATACTGGGTAAGGATCTCGTTCTCTGGACCCACGGCCAGGATAGTGTCTCCTCGGATGGCTAATGCGCCAGGCTCATATGTGCGGAAAGCGTCGTCCATGGTTAGAACAATGGCGTTTTTCAGGATCAGATCAGCGGTTTGCATAAGTGAAAAACTCCTAAAATGAGATCAAATTCTATGGTAGATACTGGATTAAGGTGCGGCGCAAAAAGTCCAAGGTCACATTGGTAGCCCAAATAGGGCGGTTCAACGGGGGACCGCCAAAATAGCGTTTTTCAGACTTCTGTACTCCTGGCGTTCTAAGATATAAGTCAAGCTCAGCTTTATCGGGATCACCTTTTAGACTTGCAATCAGGAAAACGTCAGCTGGTTCTTCAAATAGCGCGCTTTCCCCCTCTACAGAGGGTCTCTCTTCTGGGCAAGGGGCCTGTCTAATTTCAGCATTGAATTTATCAAGAGCATGCTCAATGGTTTGGGTGAGAGCGCCATTTAAACCGCACTCAAGTAGGTTGAGTGACCAATTCAGTGTGCGTAGCAGTTTCGCCACTACGCTGGCAAGGGTTTCATTGTCTTCACCATAAAGGGCTTGACCTAAGAGAGGGCGAATCTCGCTAGCAAGGGTTTCAATCATTTGATCGGCTTCAGCCTCTGAGGCGGCTTTGGCAGTGATACGGATATCGACCATGCCGGGATGTGCCGAGAGCCCTACCGTTGGATTACTAAAACGTTCGTAGTCTGCCAACCATTCATCTATTTGAGACTCAGGAACACCGGCAGTTCGCAGTACGCGTGTTTTGATGATCCCCTGTAGGCCAAAGCGTTGGCGAAGGTAGGGAATGACGGTTTTTTCCATTAGAAATTCAAGTTCACGGGGGACACCGGGTAAGCTAATCACCACGCGCTCACCTGTTTCGAAATAAAACGCTGGTGCCGTACCTACTGGGTTTTCAATGGGCACCGCACCTTTTGGAATATAGGCTTGGCGACGTGCGTTTTCTCCAGGGGAACGGCCAAAGCGTTGGTAGCGTTCTGTAATTTGTTGCCAAAGTTCTGGGCGAAATTCCAATGGCACCCCAAAGGCCATGGCAATGGCTTCGCGGGTGGGATCATCCACTGTAGGACCCAGCCCCCCGCTGGTAATAACCACCTCAGCCCGCTGAAGTGCCTCTTGAACAAGTTGTGCAATGCGTGCTGCATTGTCCCCCACTAGGTTTGCTCGATACATGTCGATGCCCAAGTCGCGAAAGACACGCGCAATGAAGCGAATGTTGGTGTCCTGGATTTCTCCAAGGAGTAACTCTGTCCCAATGGCAATTACCTCTCCTGTCGCCATAATAATTACTCGTCTCCATTCAATACTTGATCTCCGATTATACTCATCCTCCAAGCACCGCGGGGGATGATGAGATCGTTCCCTTCGAGTACAGCGAGTGAGTCCAAATGTGCAATGCCTTCTATAAGATGTGACGGCTCAGTGAGGAGTGGGTAAACGTTTTTTATCCATGGGTTTGAAGGCTCCTCTCGCGCCTTGTTCTGGCATTGAAGCACTAGGACAGCTATAAGCGTCGGTTGCGAGAAAAATTCCACCAGGGCGCTTTCCATAGACTCATCTGTACTGTAGGTGTCCCAAATGCTCAATGCAAGAGAATGCCCCTTAATCTTTTTATTGCTAATCACCCGATTTAGGTTTTCAAGGATGTTTCTTGTTTCAGGGCAGGATCGGTCACCACTGAGAGGAGCGATGACACCAAATTGAATAGTTTCCTGTGACTGAATCACGAAGCAACCCGCGGGATCAGGACAAGGATAGGTTGCCTGGGTACACCCTGCTAGCGCGAGTAGGAGGAAAACTGTCAATAGCAAGAAACTAGGTTGAAACAAAATCATTTCGCTTCAGAGATATATCCAGAGTTTAGCACAGAAGGGAGAAATTTCCAAACCGAAGACCAATTTTGAGAATATGGTAAAGGTAGGTTAAAATCAAGGTTGAGAACCGCTATGAAATCCCACAATCGTTCACTAGGCGCTTGGGGTGAGCGCTTGGCTGCCACATTTCTGACCGAACGTGGTTTTGAAGTTCTGGGACGAAACATTTACACTCCTTATGGAGAACTTGATTTAGTGATTAGGCAAGCCGACGAGGTTGTTTTTGTAGAGGTTAAGACGCGTGCTTCAGACACATTTGGATGGCCTGAGACAGCCCTTACCCCCAGGAAGCGTGAGCGTCTTTTGAAAGCGGCTCTGTATTATCTAGAACAGCATCCAGAATTTGAGGGAGATTGGCGGATTGATGTGATCGCTATCCGTCGGCTGACGGGTGATACCTCTCCAGAAGTGATATGGATTGAAGATGTCTTGGCGTGAGATTCCCTACCCAGTGGTTGTCATTGTTGGCCCGACTGCGGTGGGTAAAACTGAGGTAGCCATCCAAGTCGCTCAGCATTTGGATGCTGAGATTGTGTCTGCGGATTCGCGGCTTTTTTACCGTGGTATGGACATCGGAACGGCCAAGCCTTCGGTGGAAGAGCGCCAGCACGTTCCCCATCATCTAATTGATGTGGCGGAACCTGACGAGATATGGAATCTGGCGCTTTACCAGCGCGAGGTCGTGCGCGTTATCGCTGATATTCATCGGCGGGGAAAATTGCCCCTTCTCGTGGGAGGAACGGGGCAATATATACGGGCGATAATTGAGGGGTGGGAGATTCCTCCCCAAGCACCAGATACCCGATTACGGCACGTACTAGAACGGTGGGCGCAAGAAGTTGGTGCTAATGCCCTGCATCAGAAATTAGAACTATTAGATCCTGTCGCGGCGCAATCTATTGATCCCCGTAACGTTCGGCGAACCATCCGGGCATTGGAGGTAATTTTTAGAACGGGAAAGCGCTTTTCGGCCCAACGGCGGCGCGGGGGAGTTCATTATTCGTTTTTGATCATCGGCTTAAAACGCCCACGGCCGGAACTTTACAGACGTATTGATCAACGAATTGAGCAAATGCTGAATCAAGGGTTGGTAGGCGAAGTACAGGCGTTGCTGGCTAAGGGGTATTCCCCCGATTTGCCCCCCTTGACGGCGATTGGATATCGTGAAATTATTCAATATTTAGAGGGGAAAATTTCGCTGGATGAGGCTGTAACCCTAATCAAGCGGCGCACTCGGGACTTTGTACGCCGTCAGGCGACGTGGTTTCGTGAAGATGATCCTCGTATTCACTGGCTCGAAGTGGATGAATGGACGGTGAAACGTGTTCTGGCTCTGATAGAGGATGAGCGAGCCTGGCAGATTTATTGTGGAGAAGATGAAAGAAAGATCCAATCCCAGGTATCTGAGAAACAGGAGCAAGGCCGATGGAAAGACCCTGGTTAAGGCATTATGATCGGGGTGTTCCGTATACAATTAACTACCCTGAGGTAGCACTCCCCTGGTTTCTAAAGCAAGCCTCTCAGCGCTATCCTCTTCGACCCTGTACCATCTATCGCGATCAGAGGCTTTCGTATGCTCAAGTTGAAGCCATAAGCACGCACCTAGCACGGTGGCTGCGAGAGTTGGGAGTACATAGAGGGGAGCGTATTGGGCTAGCATTACCTAACTCGCCTCAGTTTGTGATCGCTTTTTTTGCCGTTCTAAAGGCAGGTGGCATTGTAGTAGCACTAAATCCAGCCTATAGAGAACGTGAGTTGGCCTACCAGATCGCCGACGCAGGGATCCAGACCCTTATAGGGGTTCGCGCGCTGAGAGAGACACTGGTCTCTCTTTCTGAATATACTCCTTTGGAGCGTTGGATTCTCACCGATGATGAGGATTTGAGAGGGCTTGAGATTTGGTCAGAGCCTCCCGAAAAGGGAAGGGCCTTGTTACGCAGTGAGCGTGAAATGGCTTTATCTGAATTATTGCACGCGGGATTCGAAGGACTGCCTGCTTTGCCTATATTGGGCCCTGATGATGTAGCCGTTTTTCAGTACAGCGGGGGCACAACGGGGACTCCCAAAGCAGCGATCGGATTGCACCGGAATCTGGTGGCCAATACCCTGCAATTTCGCCATTGGTTGGTAGGAATGCAAGAAGGCAATGAGGTGGTCTTAGCGGCCATCCCCCTTTTCCATGTTTATGGAATGGTTATTGCCATGAGTGTGGGAATAGCGTTGGGGGCCAGTCTAGTGCTAATTCCTGATGCAAGGGACACCGATCAGGTGATCCATCATATTCAGGCATACCGGGCTACGCTTTTTCCGGGTGTCCCTTGGTTGTATCAGGCAATTAACCGTCATCCCAGCGTTTTGGCGAGAGCAGTTGATCTTTCTTCTGTCAAAGCATGTATTTCGGGATCAGCCCCTCTATTGCGTGAAACCAAGCAGGAGTTCGAGCGACTGACGGGTGGGAAGGTAATGGAAGGATATGGTCTTTCAGAAGCGCCAACCGCTACTCATTGTAATCCCATGTTCGGTGAAAATCGGATTGGCTCAATTGGTTTGCCTCTCCCCGATGTGGATTGCCGCATTGTCAGTTTAGAAGATGGTATAACTCCCTGTAATATAGGTGAGGCTGGAGAGATGATCATTCGTGGACCTCAAGTGATGGCAGGTTATTATCGGCGTCCTGAGGAAACTGCACAGGCTCTGCAATCGGGTTGGCTTTACACAGGAGATATTGCCTATATGGACGCAGAAGGCTACTTCCACCTGGTGGATCGCAAAAAAGATCTGATTAAAGTGGGAGGTTTTCAGGTCTGGCCAAGGGAAGTAGAAGAGATCCTTGCAGCCTACCCAGGAGTAAAAGAGGTTGCGGTGGCGGGGATACCTCATCCTCAAAAAGGCGAGGTTGTCAAAGCCTGGGTTGTTCCGGATCCTGGGATCAGGCTGGAGGTTGAGGATTTGAAGCGTTGGTGCCTAGGACATATGATTCGTTACAAGGTACCTGAGGTCATCGAATTTGTACAGGCTTTACCCCGTACTGGTGTGGGCAAAGTCCTGCGGCGTGAATTGGTGCGCATGGAAATTGAGCGAGCCCGGAAAGATGAAAAGGCCGGCATTTAGCCGGCCCTAAAAGCGCATGAAAGTGGTTTTTACTTCAAGGGTTTCTTCTTCAAGATGATGCGCGCATCAACCACCTTGACACCTTTGCCGACCTCGTAGACCAATACAGGATTGGCATCTGATTCGTTGATTTCATCAGCAAGGTCAAGGATCATGGTTGCGTAGCGGCAGATCGCGTCCGCCAATGCCTGACGATCGCGAGGCCCCTCGCCACGAACCCCTGCCAAGACGGGAGCTCCTCGGATCTCATCGAGCATCTGTTGCGCCTGAGCCGTTGAAACAGGGGCTACACGGAAAGTCACATCCTTGAGCACCTCAACAAAGATACCACCCAGCCCAAACATTACCGTGGGACCAAAGGTAGGATCATTGATGGAACCCAAAATTACTTCGGTTCCCCAGGGAGCCATCTCCTGCACGGCAATGCCATGGATGCGAGCATCGGGCTTGTAAGATTTGGCGTTATTAATGATGGTTCGATAGGCTTCGCGAACCCCTGCATCATCTTTGATGTTGACCTTAACCCCGCCCGCGTCCGATTTGTGGATAATATCGGGGGAGACAATTTTCATAACCACCGGAAAGCCAATCTCGTGGGCTAGACGAATTGCTTCCTGCTCACTGGTTGCCAAGCGCGTTTCAGCAACCGGTAGATTGTAGGCGGCAAAAACTTCTTTGGCTTCGATTTCGGTGAGTACATCGCGCCCTTCTGCGCGCGCATGGGCAATAATTCGGCGAGCATGTTCAGGGTCGTTAGGCTCGCACATGGTAAAGTTTTCGCTCAGGGTTTCCTTGTTGCGGGCGAATTCACGCAAGGCGGCCAAGGCATTGACCGCAACATCGGGCGCACCATAAGCCGGGAGCCCATGTTCAACTAGCCAGCGCATTGCCTCTTCACAACGCTCACCACCCACAAAAGATACTGTCACAGGCTTATCGGTGACACCGCTTTCGTCAATGGCGCGCTTGATGCTCTCGGCAATCTCTTGAGGATTAGTCATCGCTGTTTCACAATATAAGACTGCTAAACCATCTACCCAGTCGTGCGGAAGTGCGTGGCGAATGGCGTCGAAATACCAATCTGATCCCGCCATGCCGGTTAGATCTACCGGATTCTTGGGAGAGCCAAATTCTGGCATGTATTGGCGTAACTCATTTTGGAGGTCGGCTGGAGCAAACTGAAGCGGCAAGCCATATTTTTCAGCCGCATCGGTGGCTAATACGCCTACACCGCCTCCGTTTGTGATGATCAGTAAATGATCCCCACGCATTGGCGGTTGTAGTGAGAGAGCCAAAGTGCGGTCAAAAAGGTTATCGAGATCGCTGGCTTGTACCACCCCGGCCTGCTGGAAAGCAGCCCCATAAACCCGTGCAGCACCAGCCAAGGATCCTGTGTGCGAAGCCGCTGCCGCTGCTCCGTGGGCAGAGATCCCGGCTTTGAGGGCGATAATGGGTTTACGCGCGTTGCGTGCGGCTTCAATAAAGCGGCGGCCTTCCTTGAAACCCTCGATATAAAGAGAGATACAAGAAGTGTTTTCATCCTGATCTAGCCAAGTGATTAGATCAGCGAAATCAACATCCGACATGTTGCCAATGGAAATGAGTTTATCAAAGCCCACACGCCGAATAAAGGTTGCTGCGTCAATGGCAATCAGAAGGGCACCGCTTTGGGAAACTAATGAGGCTTTGCCGGGCAAGGGGAGGAAGGGGGCAAATGAGCCGTTGAAGCGGTCTGTATTGTTGAGCACACCCACAATATTGGGGCCAAGGATGCGCATTCCATAACGATGAGCGGTCGCTACTAGGGACTGCTCAAGGTCTTTTTGACCCACCTCGCTAAAACCTGAGGTGATGACGATCAACCCCTTGACACCCTTCTGTCCGCATTCTTCGACGGCAGGGAGCACTGCTTTTGCGGGGATGGTAATAATAGCGGCATCCACGGTGTCGGGGATGGCAGAGACATTGGGATAGACTTTGAGGCCCAGTAATTCGGTTGCATTGGGATTAACAGGATAAATGCGCCCCGTGTATCCTCCTTCTATAAGGTTTTTTACTACGGTGTAGCCGATTTTTCCGGGCTGAGTTGACGCGCCAATAACGGCCACGCTGCTTGGGCGCAGTAACCTATTCAAAGCATCTTGGTCCACGGTATCCTCCCATTTCTGGTGTCATTAACATACTGGATTTTAACTGCATTTGGTCTGAACAAATGTACCGTTTTGGGGGGTCATTAATCACAATATATGGGTTGTTATGAATATACCTCGGGGTTTGCACAATATGGCAACGGTCGATCTTCAAGACCAGCCAACACGTTTTCAACCGCCATCAAGGCCATGCGGCGCCGTGTTTCGCGGCTAGCACTGGCGATATGAGGGGTGAGGATTACATTTTCCATTTGGAGTAGGGGATGCTCATGAGGAATGGGTTCCGGGTCAAAAACATCTAGGGCAGCGCCGGCAATGACACTATTTTGCAGTGCCCAGACCAAGGCTTCTGAATCCACAACGGCACCTCGTGCTGTGTTAATCAAAATAGCGGTGGGTTTCATCAAGGCCAGGCGTTCTCGATTGACCAAGTGGTGGGCGGCAGGAGTGTAGTTTAGATGCAGGCTGAGGATATCTGAACGACGAAAGATTTCCTCCAGATCCACATAAGTTGCCCCCAGAGCCCGTTCGGCCTCGGGTTTGCGTTGCCGGCTATAGTAGAGAATGTGCATATTGAAACATTTTGCCCGCTGTGCCACGGCCTGCCCAATCCGGCCAAAACCGATAATTCCAAGCGTGGCGCCGTATACATCCAGCCCGGTTAGTACATCTGGTCCCCAGGGCTTCCAAATACCCTGGCGCACTTGGCGATCAGCCTCCACGATACGGCGTGCTGCTGCCAGAATGAGCGCCCACGCAAAATCTGCTGTGGTCTCGGTGAGTACACCAGGCGTGTGCCCTACGGGAATTCGTCGTCGCGTGGCGGCTGCTATATCAATATTATCAAAACCGACCGCCATTTGGCTGATAACCTTGAGAGAGGAAGAAGCTGCTTGGATCACCTCAGAATCAATGGGATCGGTGAGCATTGTCAGGATCCCATCTGTGTAAGCGATCTTTTCTAATAACACAGTTTTAGGGGGAGGGCTTTCTTGTAGCCATACCTCCACCTCGGCTTTTTCGCGTAAACGTTCGATGGCTTCAGAGGCAATCTGTCGAGTGATGAACACAAAGGGTGTGGGCATTGCAGATCACTCCTGCGCGCTTTTAGATCGTAGGGCGTACAAAAGGATTTCTTCAGTGCGCTTGACCATTTCACCGGGATTAGCCAATAGCCCCTCGAGTAACAGAGCGCTCTCAAAGATTTGTTCGATTCCTAGACGCAACAGGGGGTCCTCATCTGGCAAAGTACTCAAGTTACGGATAAGTGGATGATGCGGGTTGATTTCCAATATCGGCTTGGGAAATGAGAAGTCAGATTGGAGCAGGCGGTAGACGCGTTGAATCTCTTGAGACGGACTATCCTGAGGTAAGGCTAGACGCGCCGGAGACTCACTCAAACGTTGAGTTAGGCGTACATCAGCGACTTTTTCAGCCAAGATGGACTTAAAACGAGCAATTAACCGATTTTGTTCCTCTTCCGAGAGAAGAGAGAGGTCTCTATCCTGCTCCTCTGAAGGGGTGTCAAGGGGTGGAAGTTCCTCTGAGGCTGCATTAGCCAATTCAAAATTCTGGTATTTTTTGAGGCGAAGCATCATAAAGGGATCCAACGGGTCTGTCATTAGAAGTACGTCGTAGCGATGGCGACGGTAAATCTCAAGATGAGGACTATTCAGGGCACTGCTCAGTGAATCGCTGAGCAGATAGTAAATTTTCTTCTGACGGGCTGGCATGGTAAGGATGTAATCTTCAAGGGCGAGCCATTGATCGGGCTTGAAAAGAGTGGGAAAACGCAACAAAGGAGCAAGTAATTGCCCATATTCCTCGTCGCTGGCAATCCCCTCGCGAATGAAACGTCCAAAGCGCTGCCAGAAAATGGCATATTGATCCGGCTTTTCCTTGGCCCAGTTTTTCAGGGCTTCGATGAGTTTGTTTGTCAGAACGCGTTTTAACTGGGCCAGAATACGTGTGGCTTGGACAGACTCGCGGGAAACATTAAGAGGAAGATCTTCGGAATCTACAACTCCATCTACAAAGCGGAAGAAGGACGGGAGTAGGTCGCGGTTAAATTCTTGAATGAGAACCTTGCGCGCGTATAACTTCAATCCCTCTTCATTGCGTGCGCTGAGGGGGCCGCGCTCGGGCGAAGCCGGAATGTATAACAGGGCGTAAACTTGAACCGGAGCGTCAATGATCAGGTGCAAGTGAAAGAGTGGGGAATGGAAGTCAAGAGTAAATTGCTTGTAGAAGGCTTCATAGTCCTCACGTTTGACCTGCTGAGGGGACTGCCGCCAGAGGGCGCTTTGACGGTTAATCGGCTCTTTATCCTCTCCTAAATAGATTGGATAGGGGATGTATTCTGAATGTTTTTTGATGATCTGACGCAGACGCATCTCTTGCGTAAATTCGACTGCGTCTTCTTTGAGATAAAGAATGACCTCAGTGCCACGATTGATCTTTTCGCAGGGCTCGATACTGAATGTTTCGTGGCCTGTGGAGATCCAGCGCGCAGAACTGGCTTGGGGTTTGTAAGAGCGAGAGATGACTTCAACCCGCTCGGCTACCATGAAAGCTGAATAGAAACCCACTCCAAATTGTCCGATAATGTCATTCGGATTGGCATTGCTCTCTTTAAGCGTCTGAATAAAAGCGCGTGCTCCCGAATGGGCAATGGTTCCCAGATTCTTGATCATTTCATCTGCCGTCATACCCACGCCCGTGTCAATAATACGCAAGATCCGCTTTTCGGGCTCGGGGATGATGGTGATGGTTAGTTCAACCTCTGGATCCAGAACGTCACGGTCGGTGAGGAGGATAAAATGCATACGGGTAAGTGCATCTGCCGCATTCGAGATCAATTCACGCAAGAAGACTTCACGCTCGGTGTAAAGAGAGTGAATTAGAATATTAAGCAGTTGTTGGGTCTCGGCCTTAAAGCTCAGCGTCCGAGTCTTGGGTGGGGTATCAGACATTGATTCAACCATTGCTACACCTCCGGTCGGTGTTGGGTTAAGATGGACAATGGTTAAATCTCGTATTTCTGAGAACTCATCTAACCAGTTTGACTAGCCAGAGCATAACGCTGGCGAATGGCAGGGATTAGGTACTCCGAGAAGGCGCGTTCGAGATTATAGTCGGGTTGCCAGCCCCAATCCTGACGCGCGGCTGAGTCGTCCACATCCTCTGGCCAGGAGTCTACAATTTTCTGCCGGTGTGAGTGAGGCTCAAAGGTGATTTCTGCCTCAGGAAACGCGTTTTTGACGATTTGATAAAATTCTTCCGCACTGATGCTGAAACTGGTGACATTATAAACTAATTGGCTGAGAGCATCACGGGGAGCGGATTCCAACATCAACAATGCCTTAATTGCATCGGGCATAGCCATGAAGGGCAGGCGTGTGTCGGGGCGTACAAAGCACTTGTAAGGTAACCCTTGAGCAGCATGGTGTAGCATTTCGGGACCATAATCGCTGGTTCCGCCTGTGGGGACCGTAACAGCACTGATTAGGCCAGGAAAACGAATACTGCGAAAATCCACACTGCTTTGCCCATAATCTGCGGCCAGTTGCCGATAATAGCGTGCATAATAACGCCCCAAATGCTCACAGTAGAGTTTATTGCACCCGTACATAGTTGTGGGCTCGAGCCAGTTATACTCTTTGACCTTCCCGGCGCAGCGTTTGGTTTCCAGGTCGGGCAGTCCATACACGGCGATGGAACTGGGATAGAGAAATTTGACCGGTTTACCCTGCCATTGGGATTGTTCAACAGCTAATCGTAGCAGATTTAGCGTCCCCTCAACGTTGACGCGATGGGCGGCTTCGGGATTGTACTCGGCTTTTGTGGAGAGAATAGAAGCTAAATGATAGATGGTGCGAATTTCGAACTCTGCCACCAAACGGCCTAAAAGCATGGTGTCTAGGATATCCCCCTGAATGGCGCGCAAGCAGTAGGGTTTGAGATGTTCATCCAAAGGTTGAACATCCAGGGCAATGATGTCATAGTAACCTTGCTGACCCAGGTGTTGGATTAAGCCATGGCCCATTTCACCATTGGCTCCGGTGATCAACACCACTTCTTTACGCATGGAAAATCTTCTCCTCTTAGGTATTTTGATTAGACAAATAGAATTCAAACTGCAGCACTACTATTGTAGTCGTGTTCACCGTTTGCGTCATTCGTCAGATTTCTTGAATTTGGTAGAAGATTGACACAATTTCAATAAAAACCGGTTACCAGACTTTCTGGCAACCGGTTTTGTTGCACTATGTATTGTTCTCTTTAGGCAGTAGCCTGGCGCTTAAACCAAGTCTTCCATTCCTGATTTTCCCAGACAACTAGGATTGGGGCAGCGACAAAGATAGAAGAGTAAGTACCACTAAACAGTCCTACTAACAGAATGACCGCAAATTCACGCAACGTGACACCCCCGAAGAGAGCCAGGGCAAGCAGCATGAACTCCACAGTCATCAATTGGGTGTTGATTGATCGCTGAAGAGTCTGAACAATGGAATGATTGGCCAGTTTCTCAAAGGGTAGTTTACGGTAAATGGTGCTATTTTCACGAATGCGGTCAAAGACCACAATTTTGTCCTGAGTCGAGAAGCCCACTACAGTTAGCAAGGCAGTTAGAAAGAGGGAATCCATTTGCCAGCCGAAGAAGACGCTGCCAATGCCAACAAGGCTGAACACTACCAGAATATCATGGATCATCGCAATGATGGCACACACCCCATACCGGAATGCATGGGGGATGCCACGGAACGCATAGGTGATGTACAAAACTACTGCCAGTGCAGCTACAGCCACGGCAAGGGCCGCTCGTTCGGTGACCTGTTGCGCAATTACCGGTCCCACACTATCAAAGCGATTTACAACGATATCAGGCGCATTGAAGCGCTTCTGCATGGTTTGAACAATTTTGATTTTGGTTTCGTCGTCAATAAAGGGAGAGCGGATAACCAGCAGGTCACGTTGGCCGTTTGCGCTGATGGCAGTTTGAACTTGAACTTCCTTGAAGCCCAACTCGGTGTAGAGGTTGACCACTGATTCGGTATCGGGCAAGTTACCACTTGGGAAGCGCAGTTCAAGAATTGAACCGCCTTTGAAATCGATTGCCAGAGGAAGGCCGTTAATAGCCAGGATTAGCAATCCTGGAATAATAACCAAGAGCGAGATAGCGAAGAATAGATAGCGTTTTCCAAGGATGTCTAACATGGGTGCTCCTTCTAGAGACCGAACCAACCGGGTTTTTTATCTGCATCCTTAAAGAGATCAAACACAGCGGTTTCAAGGAGTGCACGAGTGACGACCAAGGCTGTAAAAAGGCTAACCATTACACCGAGTGCCAGGGTTAGAGCAAAACCTTTGACGAAACTGGCTCCAAAGGTGGAGCCGAACCAGAATAGAATTGCGCTGGTAATCAGCGCAGAGATATTGGAGTCACGAATGGACGACCATGCGCGCTTCCAACCCAAATCGAGGGCTTGACGCAGGTTGCGACCGTTGCGGAGTTCCTCTTTGAGACGCTCAAAGATCAGGATATTGGCGTCCAGAGCACTGCCGGTGCTGAGCAGAAAACCAGCAATACCCGGCAACGTGAGGGTTACAGGAATGGTCTTGAAGATGGCGAAAGTGATTGCAGCATAAGTAAGGAGCGCCAGATTGGCGACCACGCCAGGCAGACGGTAGTAAATTCCCATAAAGAGCATGACAATGATGAAGCCAATCACACCAGCCAGTAGACTTTTCTGCAAGGAGTCTTGTCCCAGTGTTGGTCCAACAACGCGAATCTGTTCAATGTTGAGGGGGATGGGCAGTGCGCCATAGCGAAGTTGCACAGCCAAAGCATTGGCGCTCTCACTGGTGAAATTACCTTCGATTTGTCCACGCCCTTCAGTAATGGGTTCGCGGATTACCGGAGAGGAAATAACGCGCTTATCTAACACAATGCCCAGGTACTTACCAACATTCTGGGTAGTCCACTCCTTGAAAATACGGGCCCCTTCATCCGTGAATTCAATATCCACTACATAGCGCCCTAGAGTGTCGCGGCTTACTCCCACTGACTTTAAATCGCGCCCCGTGAGCACTGTGTGGTAGCGGGTTGGCACAGGGGTGGGAGAGGCCTCTGGGGTTGTTTCAGGGGTTGGGGTTTCAGTGGATGCTGCCGTTGGGGTGCTTTCTGGGGCTGAATTCTCGGTCAGACCAAAGTCGGTTTCAATGAGGGTGCCTTCTGGAAGGGGGGTATCGCCAAAATCCACAAATTCTAGCTGCCCCACCTGACGGATTTTGTTGATCACCTCCTCGGCGTTTGTGGCGCCTGGAAACTCACCTACAATGATGCGTTCGCCAGCAGTCTGGAAGACTACTTCGCTGACCCCTAAGGCGTTACTGCGGTTTTCCAGAATAATCGCTGCATCCTGAAGATTCTGCTGGGTTACTGAGATCTCAGGGGGAACACTCAAAATTACCTGCATGCCGCCACGTAGGTCAAGTCCTAGAACGGTCTCGAAACGTTTTTCAAAATTCCCGATTTTGATACCAGGGTTCTGGGGGAGATCAATCCAAACTGCAGCAATCAGGAGAATTGCAATGAGGATCAAATTGACGTGACGTTGTTCCATGCGCATTGGCCTCCGATTCGCAACAATTGCCAGCATGGGCGCTGGTGCACGCACGGATTATACTCCGGTTGAGTTGGTTGGGGTAGGTGTGGGGTGGGGTGGGCGGGGATGAGATGAAATAGGGAAGAAAGGCCTGGCGCTATTTTGGTCTCTGGTCAGGAGAAAAATTTGCGCATAAAATTCAGTCGCCCATGATAGAACCGGGTTTTTCTAAAAAAAGCTCTACCAAACGGTTTTCACCTTGGCGAGTAGCGGGCACTCTGCTTGGGCTGGGGTTAACCGTTTATCTGCTTTTCTCTTACGGGGTGGATGAATTTATTCAAACCCTTCAAACAGTGCCATTTGCCGTTTTTGCACTGGCTTTTGGGCTTACTTTGCTTTCACGATTCATGGTGACCCTTCGTTGGTTAGCCCTTCTCCGTTCGGCAGGTGTTAGGATGGGTTTAAGGCGGGCGTTGCGCCTCGTTTTTATGGGATTGTTTGCTTCCAATTTTTTACCTACCACCGTAGGAGGAGACGCCGTGCGATTGGTAGGCGTGCTACGGCATGAGTTAAGCGCCAGCGCAGGGGTGGCTTCGTTGGTAATGGATCGAGTTGTTGGTTCAGTTGGGATGGCAACGTTATTGCCTTGGGGAATTCCCATGATATGGTCTGGGATGGCGCATTTATTATCCGCTCAATGGTTAGGGGGTATGTTGCTCACCTCTTTTTCAGAAGTCTTCCATCGCGGTTTTCGATTGCTAAAGGGGGTGTTTGATACCATTGGGGTCTGGCTGAAGCACCCGCGAGGAATTGCTCTGGCCCTTCTGGCTACATATGGACATATGGGGTGTACCTTTCTGGCGGCCTGGGTACTCCTAACCAGCATGGGGCAGTCCATCTCGTTGCTCCAAGTAGGGGCTTTATGGAGCCTTGCCTATTTTATTACATTGATCCCGATTTCTATAAATGGCTTAGGTGTTCAAGAGTTTTCAATTGCGTATCTGTACACTCACTTTGGGGGAGTAGAGCCCCAGGCAGGGATGGTTTTGGCAGCCCTCATGCGGTTACTCTACATGCTGGCTAGCCTTCCGGGGGCTTTATTCCTGCCAGAGTTGGCAGAGGGACTTAAGTCCAACAAAAATTAAATCTCCTCGCCTTCCAAGCTATCTAGCAAGCGAAGGAAGTGTTCGACCACTTGTGGATCAAAGTGCCCGCCTGATTCTTCTTGTAGGTAAGCGCGTACTTTTTCCTCTGGCCAAGCGGCTCGGTAGGGGCGGTCATGGCGCAGAGCGTCCCACACATCCACAATTGCGAAAATGCGTGCGGGAAGAGGGATTTCTTCACCCTTAAGACCAAAGGGGTATCCGGTTCCGTCCCAACGCTCGTGATGGTAAGTGGGGATGGCCAAGGCAGGACGCAGGAAGGCGATGGATTCGAGCATTTGGCGAGCAAATAGGGGATGCAGGCGCATGATAGCCGCTTCCTCTTCGGTAAGCGAACCCGTTTTGCGTAGAATATGATCAGGAATTGCCATTTTTCCAATATCATGTAGAATGGCTCCACGACGGATTTGCACCAAATCCTCCCCTGAAATTCCCATGGCTTGAGCCAAACGCACAGTCATTTCTGCGACCCGTCGAGTGTGATTCTCGGTGCTAGAATCACGCATTTCGAGGGCTAGAGACCAGCCCAATATGGTTTCGTCATAGGCTTGGATGAGTTCTATATTACTCCGTTTTAGATCCTCGATTAAGCGGGCATTGTCAATTGCAATTGCAGTAGTGGATACCAATGATTCAAGAAACTCTTTCTGGTCGCTGTCGAGAGATAAGGGCTTGCGGTGGAATAATTCCAGGACGCCATGCAGGCGACCACGAGAGATGAGTGGGAGCCCGTAATAAGCAATAAAACCCTCTTCTTCAAGAGGGACTGAATGATGAGTGGGGGTCTCACTTTCGCGCAAATCGGGGATAAAGAGAGGGGTACCTCTTCGGGCTACTATCCCTGGTAGAGAGTACTCTAACTGAAGGGGTGTGGTGCGAATGTTAAGTCCACGAAAGCCGTAGCCCCCGCTGTAGCTCAGTCGACCACTCTGTTCATGATATATCCAGATATCAACGGCATCCACGTTGAGCCGATGAATGACTTGGTCCAATAGAATGTTCAGAGTGAATCGTAGATCGAGGTTGGCGTTAATGGCCGTTTCGATGGTACGAAGAGCAGTCATCTGATTAAGGCGTTTTTCCGTCTGTTCGGCGAGAATGACCCGTCTTAGTGTCACCGCAGCAATATCTGCAATGGCAGTGACTAAGCGAACTTCATTGAGAGAAAACGAGTGACTTCGTGCTACTGCTAATGCTCCGAGTGTTTGTTCGTGATCAATAAGAGGAACGGCAAGCAAAGATTGAACAGTTGGAGAAAACACCAGATCGGGATCAAGATCAGGGGTTACTTGGTCCACCAGATGAACTTGTGCATTCGCAATAACCCAGCCAAGAATTCCGCGTTCGGAAGAGGTGTGTTTCCCGGCAAGGTCCTCAAAGCATCCCAGGCCCTTTTCGTAGATTATTTCTTTATTGGCTGGGTCATAACTCACTAGAATAACCCCTTCGGCATTCAAGTGACGATTTAGACGAGCCAGTATGATTGGATAAACCTCGTGACGAGACCGAGCACTGCGCAAGGCATGGCTTAGGTTGGTAATGACCTCAAGTTCCTCTTCTCGTTGCTTAAGATCGGTAATATCACTGATATAACCCTCAAGGGCCTGGAGACGCCCACTGGCGTCAAAAATACCTCTTCCCTGTTCCCATACCCACCGCACGCGCCCGTCAGCGTTTCGGATACGGTAAACCAATTGATAGGGACGATGTTCTTCAACCGCTTCCTGGACTTGTTCCCAAACTTGCTGGCGATCTTCGGGCAGGATAATGTCGGCAAATGAGCGCTTGCGATTGTTGATAAAGTCTTCTGGTGGATAGCCAGTAAGCGTGTAGCACCCCTGGCTGATGAATTCCATCTTCCACTGAGGATCGTTGCGGCAACGATAAGCAGCGCCTGGCAGGTTGGCTAAAAGGGTGCTCAAAGTGGCCTGGCTTTTCACGAGGGTTTCAGTTAGTGCGGGGCTTTCTGGACCACTGCGAAATGTTAATAAAAGCACCTGTTCTTGGGCAGATAGGGTCAGTAACGCGGCGCGTAGGCGAGTGTGTACTATGTCACCGTTACAGTTTTTCAGATCAATCTCGAACTCATGTGGGGATGCGGTTGTTTTTTTCCACAGATTCTGACGGAAAGTCCATGCCTCATCCGGCCAATAAGGTCCTGGCCGATGTAGAACTTCTTGGGCTGACCACCCAAATAGTTTGGCTGCATCTGCATTCCATGCCAAAATATTCCCATTTTGATCCTCGACAGAGGCGGCCACTGGCAGAACTTGTAGAATTGCCTCTAGATTGGGGTTGGAGAGTGCCATGATGAGCTCGCTCAAAATTAGATATTTAGGGAGACTCCTTTGTCTCCCTGAGCCCACTAATAACTGATAACACGTTTATATTCTATTCCGTCTATGCCAAAGTGCAAAGTCGTTTTATATTCTCACTCTGGGGTATAATTTCATTGATGGAAATAGAATTAGTAAACGATCAAATTCCACCTTAAACGTCTGGTTATCGTAGATGGGATCGCTGGTGAGGGGAAAGTGTAGGTTTTTTAGTGATCAACGCACTATTCTTAAAGGTCAACCCAAAGTGGGAGGAAGCGCGTGAGTTACAACGTCGGGTCGCCTGGCGGAAATTGCGCGCCTTACTGGGGGCTATTGGACTAACAGCTTTCCTGGGGCTTTTTCTGTGGGTAATAAATATAGAACTGCAATGGAAGATTGTGGGGGGAGTTCTGATCTTTTCCCCTTATCTTTTATTTTTTGGACTAGAAGATTTGATTGGGGAAGAAAATTCTAATGCGCAATTGCTTTCTGCGCTGGTGTTCTTGATTGCTATGCTTTTGACTGTTGCGGCGGGGTTTAGTTTTCCTCGATGGGACTCCCCGATTTCACCAGATTGGCGTTTCCTGGGGATTGGGCTTATGCCTATAATCCTGGTGGTGTTACTTATTCGTGCGGGGTGGGGGGCACCTTTGAACCTTCGCGCATTAGGATTCCAAAGGCGCTTGTGGCTTGTTTATGTTGTTGAAGGAGGGTTGATGGGGCTGGCACTTGGGGCACATTTGATTTATGTGCTTGGATTCCTTCCTGTGGGTGGTTTTTTAGAACCAGACCGTTTGAGTCTGTGGCGGCTCGTATGGTGGAGCAGTGTAGCGGGGACCCTTTTGGCGCCGATTGAAGAACTTGCCCTAAGAGGCCGAGGTATCATATTGCTCAAAAATGGATTAAGTTTATCGGAAAGGAACAGTTTAGTTTTTAGTGTCGGTCTGAGTCTTTTTGTCTGGCTTCCTCTTGCATTAGTGCTTTGGTCTGGGCCTGTCGCGGCTGTGTTCCTAGGATATCGCATGGTTTTGGCCTTTTTGAATGCCTATGTACGTTTGCGTGACCAGTCCTTAATCTTTGGGATGGCCTCTAATCTCGGATTTAGTCTATTGGCAGGGTGGGTGTTGTTGGCTTGAAACGCAAGATTATTTCCTGGGATCCGTTGAGACTAGATTCAATACAGGGGCATTGGGGGAAAGGGATTACCCTGCTGTTGATTTGTGTTGTGATGGTGATGCTGATTCGTGGGGAGGTGGTTCTGGGTAGTGCCAATCAAAGCGCTTTGCTTTATTTGGCTCTCTTGCCGGTGATCATGGCGGCTTTCTTTTATGGCACCTTACCGGCTCTGTTTATAGCCCTCTTCTTTGATACCGCCTTTGTGGTGCGTCCCCTTGTACGCTATCAAATGGCGCCTAGCCTAATACCGGCTGTGGAATTGACAGGTGTCACTCTTGCCATGACGATTTTGGCGCTTGTAGTGGGTGATTTGGCGGAAGGGCTTCGAGGGCGCGGTGAATTGCAAACAACTCTTGAAGCCAGCATGAGACTGATGGGGCGGACGCTAAACTTGCAAGATGTGTTAATTTTAATTTTTCAATATGCTCGGCGACAGGTTCCTGTTGCTGGAGGAGGATTTCTAATCCGAAATCCGGTAAGCCAGGAATGGGAAATTATGGGCTTCCCTGAAAGCGGCTACTGGAAACGTGAACCGTTATCGTTGACTCTGTATCCCAATTCTTTAGCGGAGTGGTTACTGGAGCGACCACACCCAGTTTACTTGAACAATTTAGGCGGTTTGCAGGGGTTCCTGGAAATTGCAGAAGAGGAAATCCTTAACATTAATTCCATATTGAGCATTCCGCTAACGCGCTCCGATGGCGAGTTATTGGGGTTTTTGATTATGCTAAACAAGGAGCAAGGCTATTTTGATCAGAGGGATATTATTCGTCTGCAAGCTTTGATCGACTTAGGAGAGCAAGCCTTAGAACAGGCCGGTTGGCATACCATTACCGACCAAGCGTTGGAGCAACGGGTGCGCCAACTTGGGATCATCCAGAAAGCCTCGCAGCAGTTAAACGAGCTTCTGGATCCTCAGGCTATTGTGGATATTACACTTGAGATAGCAATGACATTGAGTCAGGCCAAAGCTGGGCTTATTCTGCTTGAGGATGGGGACGTTTTTTCTCAATTGGAAGAATCTCGTCGATCATTGGGGGAAACTGAGCGTTTGAGGCGGGTTCGTGCGATGTATTCTCTCCATCGTCAAACCAGGCAGCAGGCAAAATCGTCTCAACCTCTATATTTCTTCCCCAGTTCTAAGGCTCAGTTAGTGATTCCGATTCGCAGGGGGAAGACTTTCTGGGGAATTATCGTGCTTGAATCAGATGATGAGAAGCCCTTCGATCAAACTGCCCGATGGGTGGTATTGCTTCTTGCCGATCACGCTGCGACTTCTTTGGAAAATGCACAACTGTTCCGGACTATCGAAAAGGAGAAACACCGCTTGAGCCTAATTGTTAATGGGATGACAGAAGGGTTAATTACAGTGGATGAACATGGAGGTATTTTATCAGTAAATCCAGCTGCTAGTGCTCAGACCGGATGGGAGTCAACTGCTCTTGTGGGGCAATCTATCTACACGATCGTTGATGGCGAAGACTTTGAAAGACGTGTTTCGAATGCGCTTCAGCATGTCTTGACCGAGCGCCATCCTATATTTTTGGAAAATGTACCATTGCGCCACCAGAGTGGTGGGCGGCGAGTAGTCTCCTTGAGTCTGGCACCGTTAATCCAGGCTGAGGAACGCATCGTGGTTCTATTAATGCGGGATATTACTGAGCGTGAAATGTTGACCCGATTGCAAAATGATCTCATTTCTGCGCTCTCCCACGAAATGCGCACCCCGTTAACAAAGATTCGATCGGTTGCAGAACTCATCCTTTCGAGTGTGCAGGCTGAAAACGGTTTTGGGGGTTATGAAAAATATCTAAGTCTTCTGATCTCTGAAAGTGATCGCCTTGCCGACTTTTTAGACTACATTTTAGATGTGTATGCTATGGAAGCCCAAGGGTACAAGGTCGAGTTACGCCCTATCCCCGTAGAGTATCTTATCTCGGAGATTGTTACTCATTGGCGGCTGATCACACCGGAGCGGGAATTTTCCATAGAAGGTGATTCGGCACCCGTTTGGGCACTGGCAGACGAGCAAGCCTTTTACTCGGTTTTGAATAATCTTTTAGAAAATGCGATTAAGTACACCCCGGAAGGAACCCCAATCCGAGTTGTGCTCAAGCGTATAGACACAAAGTTGGCACAAATTTGTGTCATAGATCAAGGCCCGGGAATCGCGGCGGAGTACCAACCCTATTTATTTGATCGGTTTTACCGAGTTAATGGGGGAGATGCCCAAACGGTTTACGGCCATGGAGTGGGTTTATATGTGGCCAAGATGCTTGTCGAAGCGATGCGAGGTAAAATATGGGTAGAGAGCGAGCCTGGCAAAGGAAGTTGTTTTGCTTTTACCCTTCCAATTGCCGAGGAGATGAACCTTGAGCCCTAAGATACTTGTGGTTGATGATGATCCAACCCTCAACGAATTAGTACAACTTAACTTGGAGCGGAAAGGGTTTTCTGTTTACTGTGCCAAGGATGGGGAAGAAGCCCTGCGTCTGGCATACGAGATTCACCCCGACCTTGTTATCCTAGATATTATGATGCCCCGGGTTGACGGATATGAGGTTTGTCGGCGCCTCCGATCCTTAACAGATGTGCCGATTTTATTCTTGACCGCCAAGAGTCGGGATACGGATGTTTTGCGCGGGTTTGATGCAGGGGCTGATGATTACATGCGTAAGCCTTTTAGCCTGCGTGAGTTAGAAGCTCGGGTTCGGGCTTTGCTTAAGCGGAGCGGGCGCAAAGAACGCTCACAACTCACCGAGGTTTTTGATGATGGACATTTGCGAATCGATTTGAATACGCAGGTTGTTTATCGTGGTGGACAACCCGTTCGGTTAACGCCTACAGAGTTTCGTTTATTGGCCTGTCTGGTGCGGGAACGCGGAAAGGTATTGACTCATGAGGAGCTATTGCGTAAAGTCTGGGGGGAAGGGTATGTGGATGCAATACCCACTCTTTCTCTCTACATTCGCTACTTACGCGAGAAAATCGAAGATGATCCCGGTCGTCCACAATATATACGCAACAAATGGGGAGTAGGGTACTGGTTCTCGCAGCCAGGTGAAGAATGATCAGCGGGGAGACAGTTTATGCCTTGATTGGGGGGGGACAATGTCGGTAGATCTTACCCCACTGAAAACAGTCATTCAGGATTTAGAGCAGAGTTATTTAGAAGCATGGCTATACAGCCAAGGAGGATGTTGGTCTAAACCAGTATTAATAGTAAAGCCAGATTGGCAAATTGTCTTTGTTACACCCTGGGTAGAGCAATATCTCCGGCCTTCAAGGCGTGTCCTAGGAAAGCATTTGCGGATCCTAAGCCGCAGCGGGGTTGAGCAGCCAGCAAGTGTATGTAGTCTAAACCCAAGTGAAATGCCATATGAGATTCGTTCTCAGAGTCTATCTTGGCAAGGAACTCCTAGTCAATTGCTAGAAATTCGGCGTGCGCAGGAATTAGAAGCCCCACAGACGACCTATCCCTTCGTTGCACGAGTAGGGCGCTCAGTTGACTTGTATCCGGCCTTATTGGATTCTCCACAGGAAAGCATCTGCCTTTTGCTAAGCCAACTGGGAGAGGACCTAGGGGCCGACCGCGTGTCTCTCTTTTCGCTGTTCTCTCGAGAGGGGCATTTGTTGATGCGTCGCCAATATGGTTGGCAAACTCAAGAAATCAATGTAGAGCGTGATTGGGGAGGGTGGGGGAAAACCGGGTCGTTGGTGGCTTACGGGTTGGATTTATGGGAAGAATCACTCAAAGAGGGTGAAATTTCGCATGCTCACGTACGTGATCTTCCAGCCCGACAAAGTGCGATTCTATGCGCTTTGGGTATTCGCTCATTGCTGGTAGCACCGGTCTTCGTACGCGGGGCCTGGTGGGGAATACTACAGGTGGATGTTTGCCAGCAGGAACGTTTCTGGTCGGAGGAGGACATTTACTTTGTGCGAGGGATTGCGGGGCTCTTAGGCGCTGTGCTCTTGCGCCAAGAGGCGAGTGAAATCATTTCCGCTTTGCTACAAAATGAAGTGGAGGCTCGCAAGAGGGCTGCGACTTTATTTGAAGCCTCTCTAAGCCTTGGTTCCATTATGGATTGGGATGTAACGCTGGATCGAGTCCTGTACCTGTTGCGTGAGATTGTTCCATTTGATGTGGGCAGCATCATTTTAGTAGAAGGGGATTATCCGACAATAGTACGAGTGTGGGAAACGAGTAAAGGAGCCGGACGAATTTTGCGCAACCCTCCCTTGCCAGTATTCTCAATTGAAAAGACTGAGTTCTTCTATCCTATTCTAAAAGACGGGAAGCCACTTCTAGTCCGAGACACCGCTGCCCATGCAGAATGGATTTCACCGGAGTCCAATCCCCGAATACGATCGTGGATGGGGATCCCCATTCGGTTTGAGAATCAAATTGTTGGCTTTCTTTCGTTGGGGTGTAATGATCCGTTAGCATATACCGAGGAGCACTTAGGATGGGCATTTGCCTACGCTCAGGCTGCGGGGCGTGCGTTACAGAATGCGCGATTATTTGAGGGAGTGGCTCAGGCCTTGGTTAGTGAACAACGGTTAAACGAAATCTCCCGGCTGATCAGTAGTACTTCAGATTTGGGAAATATGTTGCAATCTGTGTTGAAGTTAACCACTCAACTGGTATCCGCCGATATGGGCACATTGGGCCTGTATAATTCCGAAGATGAGGTGCTAATTGTAGCCAACTCCTTTAATACACCGCGCCCTCTATTTCAGACGCGGCTTATCAAGGGGCAGGGGGTGGCTTGGGAGGTTCTGTTGAAGAAATCTTCATTGATGTTACGCGAGTACGCCGAACATCCTCAAGCGTTGGCGGAGTGGGTGCAAATGGGGGTGCACGCCTATTTGGGAGTACCGCTCATTGCGGGAGAGGAAGTGCTGGGTGTCATTAATCTGTTCAAACTCTCACCGCAGCGCGCTTTTCAGGAGAGAGATCGCATTCTAGCTGAAATTGTGGGACGGCAAACCGGCGTGGCCATACAGAATGTGCGACGTTTTGAGCAGGCTCAGCGCTTGGCGACCCGCGATGCGCTTACCGGTCTTTATACCCGCCGCCATTTTTTTGAGGTTGCGCGGTTGGAATTTGAGCGAAGTCGGCGTTATCAACGTCCCATTGCGGTTATCCTTCTGGATATAGATAACCTGAAACCCATCAACGACACGTATGGCCATCCGGTCGGGGATACGGTGTTACAGAAGGTTGCACAAGTTTGTTTGCGTTTGTTGCGGCAAATGGATGTGGTGGGGCGATACGGGGGCGATGAATTCATTGTTTTGCTTCCCGAGGCCTCGCGTGAACAGGCACTACAAATCGCTGAACGCCTGAGAGGGGCTGTTGAGGCAATTCCTCTTTCAACTAATGGAAATATAGTGTCTATTTCCATCAGCCAGGGTGTAGCTGCCAGTGAGAAGGAATACACTTCTCTAGAACAACTTGTGGAATATGCGGATCGGGCTCTTAACCAGGCCAAACAAAGGGGCAAGAATCAAGTTGTGGTTTGGGATTCCCCAAGGTGATTGGGTATCTGATGAGATTGGATAGGAGGGGAAATAAATGGTAAATATAAAGCCATTAACCACGAGTGTGATTGGCAGTTATGCCTGGCCTGCGTGGTATGTTTGGGCAGTGGAGGCGATTCGCCGAGGTGAGTTTGGCCCTCGGGATGTAGAGGAAACGCTCAATGATGCGGTGGACTGGGCATTACGCGAGCAGGAAGAAGCGGGGGTAGATATCCTGAGTGACGGGGAAATGCGGCGCCTGGGCTTTTTTACCGCGGGTTTCTACGGACGCCTGAAGGGGCTGCACGAATTGGCGCCGGAGCGCCGCTTGGGCATTCCGGGTCATGATCAGCGGGAAAGGTACGAGGCCGTGGAGCCACTTGCGGCTCCCGAGGGTTTGGGAGTGGTGCACGAATATGTTTATGCGCGCCAGCGTACCCAGCAACCCCTCAAGGTAACTTGTCCAGGTCCCTTTACGTTGGCCGGACGGATTCTGCCAGGAAAGATATACCGTGATCGGATAGAAGTGGCGTACGCGCTCGCAGATATTATCAATGCGGAATTGCGTGCTGTCATCCAAGCAGGTGCGGATTTTGTCCAGCTTGATGAACCCAGCATGGCAGTTCACGGCGGAGATCCAAAAGTGTTTCTGGATCTTCTCTCGCGAACCCTGAATGGGGTCGGGGTACGTAAAGGACTTCATCTTTGTTTCGGTAATTTTATGGGGCGTCCGGTTGCACGTCGGCGCTACAGGTTAATTTTTCCCAACATTCTGGATGCGGAAGTAGATGAATTGGCGCTGGAATTTGCGAACCGGGAAATGGCCGAGGTGGAAATAGCCCGGGAGGTAGCAGCCGCTGGAAAAACACTGGCAGCGGGTGTGGTGGATGTTAAGAATTACTACATAGAGACTCCTGAAGAGATCGCCGAGCGCATTCGTAGCCTTTTGACATTTATTGCGCCGGAGCGTTTGGTGATTGTTCCGGATTGCGGCTTTAGCCAGACGGCGCGTTGGGCAGCCAGAGCAAAACTCAGGGCCATGGTTGCAGGCGCGCATATTGTGCGGCACGAATTAGGACTTGAATAACCCCTGGCCCACTTCTTGCACCCCTTGAAAGCGGTCTACGAACCACTCTTTTGAGGGTAAAATAAATTTATGTTGCGCCGATGCTTTGTTGGGATGATTATTATCGGTTGGGTGCTTGCCTTGCTCTCAATGCACGTGCCGGTAGGTGCCGAGCGTGGAAAAGTGCACGAGGTCACAGCAGATCAGGATGTAGTCCCCGACGAGTTGCTGGTGGCGATCCAACCGGGGTATATGCCTTACCTGCGTCTCAGTGCGTTATCTGCCACTGCTACGGGAATAAGCGAACTGGATCTCATAAACCGAAGACTTCGAGTACGTAGCATACAGCCCTTGCTTGGGCCAGAATTTGGATACATGACTGCGCGGCGAGGATCTAGTGGGCTGGAACGCGTGTTTGTGGTTAAGTTGCCTCCGGGGAGTGATCTGGAAGCAGCACTGCAGTTGTTCCGCCAGCAAAATTTTATTGAATATGCTGAGCCCAATCATGTGTACCGTGCGCTTGACTTTATCCCCAATGACCCATTTTGGCGGGATCAATGGGCTTTGCCAAAGATCCAACTGCCCCAAGCCTGGGAGATTTCTCAGGGGCAGTCTGACCGGGTGATTGCGGTTCTGGATACAGGGGTGGACTACAGGCATCCCGACCTAAAGGACAAGGTCTTGCATGGAGGCCGCAACTTCGTCAATAATAATGACGACTCTGACGCTATGGATGATCAAGGTCATGGTACCCATGTGGCCGGAATTGCCGCCGCGGCCACCAACAACGAGGTGGGAGTCGCGGGTGTGTGTCCGCAGTGTCAGATTTTGCCCATCAAAGTACTTGATAGCCAGGGAACCGGCAATGCCACAACCGTAGCGCAGGGGATAGAGTATGCCGTTGAACAAGGCGCACGAATTGTCAACCTCAGCTTGGGGGGCCCCAACTGTTCTGAAACCTTGGCGCAGGCGATCAACGGGGCCTTTAATCGAGGGGTATTAATCATTGCTGCGAGCGGAAATAATGGATCCAAGATCTCAATGTCCTACCCTGCGCGTTCGCCGCGTGTGGTGTCCGTGGGTGCGGTGGATCAGTATGATGTTGAGGCACAGTTCTCCCAACGTGACGAGACGCTGGACTTACTAGCGCCAGGGGTTGATATTTATAGTACTGTGATTAATTCAGGGTATATGCTCTCTAGCGGTACCTCCATGGCAGCCCCTCACGTGGCAGGAGTTGCAGGGCTGCTTTGGAGTCAGAATCCGGGCTGGAGAAACACCGAGGTCTGGTGGGCGCTACGTTATACTTATAGTGCAGGATCGCTAGCCATTGGAGAGAGCCCGTGGCGGTTGTACTTACCGCTCGTTGCTAATTCTCAAGTTGCCCGCCTCAATGCTTATCGTGCTTTGCAGGTGACAAGCCCGGGTCAGGTTGAGGCGCCAGAGGATACCTGTGCCAATTAGTGTTGCATAAGTTGTTACAACCCTTATTGGGTCTGTGAGCGATCGCCCAAGGTTTCTGGTAAATATTGCGACGTAACAGTTGTTGTCACTTCAAATGTCCAAATATAGGTTGTATCCGGACCGTTAGGTGCAACGGCAATGGTTAGCAAGACCGTATAACTACCGTCTTTCAATGGGGCTTGGGGGATGAGCACAACGGCATCCTGAGCGTTTAGGATGGAGCGGGCCAGGTTCTGCTGGGAGGAATCAGGGTTGGTGTAGGTGTTTTCGGTGTAAATGCAGTGAGGAAGGGAATTGCCCTGCCCATGCAAATCGCTGTGCTTGATTTGGGGGGATAAATTCCCATTTCCCAGTTGAATTATGATCGGCAGACCGCTGGGTGCGTGATAGCCGCATGGGGCAAGGGGATCAGGATATTCCCCACCGACGTAGCGGTTGAGCCATGTGATCTGTCTATTGCCAGGCCAGAAAATGGGGTAACCGATTGCATCTAAGGGGTATGTTGTGCGCCCACGCAGCACGTCCATGACAGCTCCTGTTTTGTAAGTACCAATATCTTCGTGATAAATGCCAAAGCCCGTCCATTCAAGGCGAGGGTGCAGGATGCCCAGCGCGTGAAAAGGCCCTTGCAACCACAAGTCAATTGCTTGGGCCTCTGTGTAGGAGAACGAAGTACTGATCATCACATTGCCGTTGCGGCCTGCAGTCTCGCCTTCTGGGGAATACCACTGATTTTTTGGATCTTCCGTGTGGGTGATGAGATCGTTCTTAACCATGTAACGAGCGTGTTTCCAAGCTCCCTCACTCCAGGTGGGTTCTTCTTTAAGTGAGGGCAAAAGTGCTTGGGCCCGATATTGATTGAGATATTGTAGCCATTCAGGGGTGGGTGGGTAACTAACACCTGAGGGATCGGGTTTCAGGATGATAGGGAGGTAAACCGGTGGCGGGCTCTGAGCCAGGGTCACGGTTGGCTGGGAAAGCCGTATTAGAAAAATGAGTAGGGCAAGGGGAATGATCCCTATAAGTTGGAACCTGGCTCTGGGGTGCAAGGATATCAAGCTGCATTCCTCCTCTTAGGAATAGGATAAAGGCATTATACCCGGCAATTTTTGAGGAATGCTTAAAACATAGTTTTTGACAGCACACGCGGCTCTTTTAAGCTGCTCGTTCAGGTGCCGATACGGGCTCTAAGGTGAGCAGGCCCTGATTATCGTCATAAGCAAGCAACTCGGCGTAGCGTCCCCAATCAATCAGAATGTCTAGTTGGCGCTCGGCTTCATCAGGAGGGAACTCAAGTTCCAGGGCAGAGCGTACTACTTCCCATTCGAGCGTATTTTGTTCAGCGCGTCGCAGCAAATTCAGTAACCATCGCATCAAAGGCAACCGCCGGATACGGGTAGCAAAAATTTCTTTGCGCGCCAAAATACTAGCCTGAGCAAAGGTTTCACCCAGTGGAGTCAGTTGAATATCGCCCTTTTCAACCGTTGCAAAACCGAGCAACTCGGCGGCCTCAGTTAATCGCAGAATGTGGTCAGAGTCGACGCCGAGATCTTCAGGAAGGTGGAAGATATCGGCTCGATAGTCTGGCTGTTCGTTCAGGTATTCTAAAAAACCGGCCAGGTCGTTGATGGTTATCTGAGGTAGAGTACGCGTTTTGCCCGGTTCGCCAGGGGCTGCACCCAATTCAATGGGCTCGGGTTGGGTCTGGCCTGCCAAGAGCGCATATACTTGATCTACTAGACTTTGGAATTCGGGGGCCTTGCGTTGCCGTGGGTGGGGCAGGTTGATCGGCATTTCAGCCACGATACGTCCGGGGTCCTTGTCCATAATGATCAATCGGTCGGCCATGAAGATAGCCTCTTCAATGTTATGGGTCACCATCAGGATGGTGCGGGTAGGAATGTTCCCACTAATCCAGAGTTCCAGTAATTCGCCGCGCAGGCTCTCGGCACTCAGCACGTCCAAGGCAGAGAATGGTTCGTCCAAGCAAAGCAATTCCGGTTCTACCGCCATGGCCCGAGCAAAGCCAACTTTCTGGCGCATACCTCCCGAGAGTTCACGCGGATAAGCCGTTTCAAAACCGTCTAAACCCACCCGATCAATCAGATCTATTGCGCGGGTTTTACGCTCTTCGGCGGGTACCCCACGGGCAAGTAGAGCCAATTCAACGTTTTCTTGTACGGTCAGCCATGGAAAGAGAGCAAAGGTTTGAAAGACAATGGTGGCATATGGGTTTACACCTTCCAGAGGTATGCCCCGATAAAGCACCTGTCCCTCAGAGGGCCTTTGAAGCCCTGTGATAATTCGCAGGAGAGTACTCTTGCCGCACCCCGAAGGCCCCAGCAAGGCTACAAATTCTCCCTCATTAACCGTTAGATTGACATCCTGAACCGCCACGAAGCGACGTCGGCCGCTTGTGTAGAGCTGTTGAATGTGAATGAGCTGGAGTAATGGTTTTTGGTCGGTCATGATCTCACTCCATACGGTATTTTTCTTCGGCAATGAGGTACAAACGTCGCCACCATAAGCGGTTGATCAAGACGACAGTAAGCACCATGCTTAAGGTAGCTGCTAGCAACAAGGCGTAATCCCCGCTGGTCGTTGCCTGAGCAATTAGCGCTCCAATGCCCAGAGTTGAATAAGTCTTTCCGCCGAAGGTAACATATTCGGCAACGATACTGGCATTCCAAGCCCCACCGCTGGCGGTAATTGCTCCTGTCACTAGGTAGGGGAAAAGTGCCGGGAGAATAAGTGTGCGCCAGCGCTGCCAGTTAGATAGGCGCAAGAGGGCGGAGGTGAATTTGAGATCTTGGGGAATGGCCGAGGCGCCAGCAATGATGTTGAAAAGCAGATACCACTGTGTTCCCATAAGCATGAGGAGGACAGCCGCCAGGTTAAGTCCGCCAGGAAAGGTGAGAAAGAAAAGCAAGATCACCGGGAAGATGGCCGTAGCGGGTATGGATGCGGCGATTTGGACAATGGGCTGGAACAAAGCCGCCAGACGAGGTTGAGTTCCGATAGCCACGCCTACAGGGAGGGTCCAGGCTAGGGCGAACAAGAGAGCAACCAGGACACGCACTAGGGTTACGCTCACCCCCAGCCCGATGGCTAGCCATTGATGGAGCGGAAGGCTCAAAAGCATTTGAGCAGCTCGAACCCCCCCATAAAGCAGTCCCCCTGCTAGGAGGGTGCCGACCCCAATGGTGTACCAGGTTGGTTGAGGAGTGGCTACCCCCTTCTCACGCATAGGGTAACGATGCACTGCCCACAAATCGATGCGCTCTGTAAGGGGAGACAACACATATTCGCGTAGCCAATTGATCAGTCGGGAACCGTTGAGTAGGTCAAAGAACCACGAGGTAGGTGGGTTGTCACTTTCTACCATCTCCAGTTTGAAACGGTCCGACCAAGCAAGGAGCGGGCGCCAAATGAGTTGATCCAGGGCCACAATTGTTAGGATTAGGGTGAACAACCCCCATAAAATTGCTTGAAGATTGCCTTGATTGGCTGCTTCTTGTAAGTAGGAGCCTAGGCCTGGGAGGCGAAAATCGCGTTCACCAACGGTGAAAATTTCGGCAGCCATTAGGAAGAACCATCCTCCTGCCCAGCTCATCATACTGTTCCAGATCAGGGTAATCATCGCAAAAGGGAGTTCTAAGTAACGGAAACGTAGCCAAGTGTTGAGGCGGAAGATGTTGCTGGCTTCATTAAGTTCTTTAGGAATGGTGGTTAGGGATTGATACCAACCAAATGTCATATTCCATGCCTGGCTGGTAAAGATCAACACGATGGAGGCAAGTTCGGCGGCTACCGTCTCGGGCAGGATCGCGCTCAAACTCAATAAGACGACTGGGAGAAAGGACAAGATAGGAACACTTTGCAGAACGTCCAGTAGTGGCATCAACAGGCGTTCTGCCCGTTTGTTGTAGGCAGCGGCGCGACCATAAAGCAATGTGAAAAGCAGGGAAAGGGCGTAAGCAGCTGCCATTCGCCCTACTGAAAGCAGGGTATACCAAGGGAGAGCGGTTGGTGCTAATGAGATGGTGGGGCCCTTAACGCTAGGGGGCGCATTAACTGCGAGAGATACGCCGGCATATAGTAGGACAGCGATAAGGATCAGAACTAAAACATCCCCCAAAGTAAAGAGGCGTTCTTCGCGCGGTTTAGGCAGTAGCAGATCGCGAAGGGTTGCCATGCCACCTCCCAAAACAATCGCCCCGCACGGGTTGAAGTGCGGGGCGTGAGGTGGTTAATGGAAAAGCGCCTCGCCCGGCTTCAACCGCTTATGCCATGCAGGAGCGAAGTGTAACTATGGTAATCGGAGTCGAGAGCAGCCAACTCGTCCATTTCTGGTTTCTCAAATATGTCTCAAATATAGCCTTAACATCCCTTGCTGTCAAGAAACTTTTTTGAGCTTTCCCCGTGTATACCTGCTTTTATTCGCTAAAGGGAACGTAAGGAAATTTTCCTAGAACTATACCCAAAAAGCGAGGAAATGCGTATAATAGCCCACAATTTAAGAGGCTTACAATTCGTATCCTTTATAAGTAAGCAGGAGCAGCAATGGCAGCAGGTCCGCATTCCCACAATCTATTGGTGATGAAGTTCGGCGGTACTTCTGTCGGCGACGCGTTAGCGGTCCAGCATGTGGTGGAAATCGTGCGTGAGGCGCGCTCAACCTGGGCATCTCTTGTGGTGGTTGCCTCGGCGCTGGCTGGAGTGACCGAAACCCTGCTTTCTCAGGCTTATAAAGTGGCACACGGGGATGAACGTGAAATTGAGGCTACCATCCAAAATCTGCGTGAGCGGCATCAAGCGTTACTAAATGCCTTTGAGATCGCGGAAGAGAAGCGGCAAGAAGCCCTGCAATCCATTGAGGATTTGTTACAGCGGCTGGCCTCTTTGTGGCAGGCCATTGCTGTATTGGGGGAAGCCACCCCACGGGCTTTGGATGCTGTGGCGGGGATGGGAGAACGGATGAGTGTGCGCGTTTTGTCTGCTATCTTCCAAGCGTCAGGAGTCCCGGCGCAAGCCGTAGATGCTACCCATTTGATTGTGACGGATGCGCAATTCCAATCGGCTCATCCGGATATGGAAGCCACGCAGGCAAAGGTGGAAGCACATTTACGCCCATTATTGGCAAGTGGTGTGGTTCCGGTGGTGACCGGTTTTATTGGAGCGACTCCTGAGGGTATTCCCACCACTCTAGGGCGAGGTGGAAGTGATTACTCGGCAGCAGTCTTGGCAGCTGCCTTACATGCTGATGAAGTGTGGATCTGGACTGATGTGGATGGAGTGATGACGGCGGATCCGCGCCTCATTCCGGAAGCCCAAACCATTCCTCGATTGACTTATCGTGAAGTTGCTGAACTGGCCTACTTTGGGGCTAAGGTTTTGCACCCCAAAACCATTCGTCCCATTATT
>NZ_CALIMF010000013.1 GCF_938028735.1 uncultured Thermanaerothrix sp. | reverse complement strand
GGATGTCCGATTGCATGCCCGTACTATTGTTGGTGATCGCATTGTCGTTGAGCGCAAACGTGCGCAGACGGCCGGAGGAACAGGTGCCTTCACACCGCCCGACGTAAACGCCGTAAGACCACCCCGAAATGACGTTCTGGCTGGCGCTGAAGGCCACATCACGGTCGGCGTACCCCTCATAAACGCCCAGGCCAATGCTCTCCCCGTTGGCGTAGAGGGCGCCGCTGATCTCATTGGCAGTGACGGTCACCGTATCCAGCGGGTTGGTGCCACCCAGCAGGGTGAAGCCACCACTGCGGTTGGGCTGGGTCGGTGCCGTCGGTGCTAGCGCCTCTTCGAGCGGGCTGGGCCGCGCGCTCAGCGGGTCGCTGGCGATGATCCCGTAACAGCCCTCGCCCACACAGGCCGGAGCGCTAATGCGGTTCTGGCGCACGGTGGCGCTGGATTCGATCACGTAGATGCTGGCCTGACTATTGGTGAGGGCGTTGCCTTCCACCGTCGTGGAGCCCGCCTTATAGACCAGGATGCCGGTGGACACCCATCCTGAACCGGAGTAGGCAATGTCCTCGATGGTATTGTCTTTGACCGTTGCCGCCGCGCCGTAAGAAACCTGAATGCCGTTTTGGGCAATGGTTGAGGTGGCACCAGCACCGGTGATGGTGTTACTCTCGATGGTTGCGGTCAAGCCACTACGGACCACGGTGATGCCGTTCTTCTGGAAGTCACTCACGGTGGTGTTGCGCACGGTCAAGACACGGGAGCTGCCATCCCCGTTATAAGCGTAAATGCCTGTGCCGTGCTGTGCTCCCGAAAAGGGAGTTTCGCGCACACCCGTAATGGTGACATTTTCGACCGTGCCGCCGGCATTATAGAACCCGATGCCGATGAAACCATAATTGGTATTGCCGCGCCCGGCGCCATCTACGGTGAGGTTCTGGAGGGTGACGTTAGCACCATTTTGCACCAGCACCACCGGCTTGTTATCCACCGAGGTGGTGAATTTGGCGGTCAACGTGGTTGGCGATTTAATCACCACATCGGACTGATTAGTGCCTTCACCCTGCAGGGTGAGGGTTTTGCTGGTCACCACCACCTGTTCTTCGTAGGTGCCGGGCAGGATGTGGATCACAGAATTTGATGGCGCGTTGGCCGCAAAGACTTGTACACTGATCCCAACCGTGCCACGGTTGGGGTTCTCAATATAAACCCCTTTGTCAAAGGTATTGTTTGTAATCAGGGTGCTATCGATCGCGTTGTTCTCAAGGTAAAGATGCCCCGTACCGAGTGAAAGCAACCCCGTGCTCTTGAAAACATTACCCCGAATCGTCGTACCTGCCTTACGTGCTCGCAGGCTTGTCGCATAGCGCGAGGTTGTACCTTCAAATGTGTTACCTTCAATGGTGCTATTCTGCGCATCAATAGTAACCAAGGTATTCCCTTGAGGGTTACCATCGGCGTTGAAGCCACCGGCTGTTCCCGTCACTTGATTGTTTGTGAAGGTCACAGAAGAGGCATTCGGGCCATTAATCACCACCAGCTGACGCGGCACATTGGATAATTCAAATTGTTGTCCAAATCCATCACCTGCAGGCGTGTCACCTTGAAATGTCTTGCCGGAGAAGATGTTGCTATCGATGACAAAGCCGGTAATCGTTTGTTCCGCCTCGGTGAGAAGGCCAAAATCACCATTTGCTACAATCTCATTCCCTTTGATCACTGCATTGCTGTGGCTGCCCTGGAAGTAGATAGCGGCGTTTTCGACAGCGGGATTACCGTTATCAATGCCAACAATCTTAAATCCGTGGTTATCATCCCCTATTTTCACGCCAGTGGTGGCGTTGGAAATCCAAAGGGTTCCCAATGCGCCTTGACCCGAGATGCCTTGAATCGTAGTATTTTCTCGACCTGCGGTGGACAGGAGAGAAATGTTCTTAGTGATGCGAACATTCTCGGTGTAAGTTCCCGGGTACACATACACTGTCCCGCCGGGGGCGGCAAGATCAATGGCCGGTTGGATCTTCAGCGTGTCGCTTAACACGTGGAAAGTCCCGTCGCTCAGACGCTGAATGGCAGCAGTGTTTCTAAACCCAGGGCTTACTGAGTTCGCATCATTGATGAAACTAAGCACTGAGCTCGTATCCTTTTGATACCAGGTGAACAACGGGGCTGCCGTGTTGCGCACGATATAAGCAAACTCGTTTTGAGAGAACCCCGTGAAAGAATGTGAAGCATCAGCGAGTTGGACATAAAGCGGGTTGACTTCTCCAAAAGAGTTGGTGCCCGTAAGGGTGATATTGCTTAAGCCAGGCGTGTAAGGTCCTGGGGCCGTAAACAACGCTACCCCACCCCAAGAATTATCGCTGGTGGTCAGGTACTGCATGGTGATAGCGGTGGAGTTGGTTATGGCAATGCCGGCGCCGCCATTGGCTTGCGCGGTAACTGTATCTATCAAAGAATTAGTACAGCCGTTGAGGTCTATCCCTGAACGGCCATACTGTTTCACCACTAAATCTTTCAGGGTTAAGTTCAATGACCCTTCCGCCTTAATCCCATAGTAGGTAGACGAGTTGCCAATAATGGTCAATCCCTTAACCGTAACGCTATCTGCTTTGATATAAACGCCGTAACCATTGGTCACGGTAGCGTTTAGCGTGACTTGATTGGTGCCTATTCCCTCAAGAATAATAGATTTTGTGATGCTTAGGTATTCATTGTAGGTTCCCGCTTGGACCTGGATTGTATCCCCCGCGTTCGCCGCGTTAATGGCCGCTTGAATAGAGATGTAATCGCATCCCGAAGCGCAAACCGTCCATGTTGCTCCAGAATCGGCTAGAACCCTAGGTTTTGAGCTCACCCCCAGCACCAACAGGGCCATCAAAACCACCCAACTTATGCAACGACTGAGAAACGCTCCTTTCATCTGAAACCTCCCCTTTGAGTGAAATTGGAACCAAGAGTGATCGCATTACGCCATTGCGGGGAAAACCAAAAAAACCTCCTCACCCCCTTGCGAGGCAGGCCAGCGACTGAGGCTTGGGATTTAGAGAGGCTGTAGACTTCGCGACCACGTTGTGTTTTCTACTTCCCCCTGCGCTCATAAAGAACGCGTAAAAATGGCGTAAATTTACTGTTAATTTAGCCTAAATGGAGGCGTTTGTCAAGCCGAACAAGCTTAAATTAATCCCCCCTCAACCTAACCCATCCCTCTCAATACCCACTTTATCCCTTCCGCTCGCATGGCCCGCACCCTCGCCGCGGGCGCGCTTTCATCCGCTACATCGCATTGACTTTGATGGGTGAGCATGCTATGATTCAAATGCCACACGGACTTATCCTCGTTTATTCTTCACGTGATCGTTCATCCCGCACCTTAACAATCGAATTCATCTAGAAAGGAGTTATCATGAGCGCCGATTTCATCGCTCGTCTCATTGGCATGGTTGTCTTTTGTATCCTGGGTGTCATCCTGGGCACCCAACTCGGCCAACTGGCCAACCTCAATCCCACCCCTGCCACCTTCACGGTAGAGCAGTATGCCCTCACCATTGGGCTGGTCGGTGCCCTGGTCGGACTCATTCTCACCCCCTATATCACCACGCGCCCCATGCGCGCGATCCGCTCAACCCTGACCCGTATCTCGGCGCAAACCCTCTTTGCCGCGCTTTTTGGACTTATCGCCGGCTTGATCATTGCCGCATTACTGGCTTTCCCGCTCTCGCGCCTGCCCGCGCCTCTGGGTGAAATTCTTCCTTTTATCGGTGTTGTGGTCTGCGGTTACCTGGGCGTCACCGTCTTCGTCATGCGTCAGCATGATCTGTTCAACCTCTTCACAGGTTTTAGCAAGGGCGGGGCCCGCGAGGCCGAATCGCCAAAATCCTGGTACGAAAACCGCAACATCCTGCTGGATACCAGTGTGATCATTGACGGGCGCATCGCCGATATTGCCCGCACCGGTTTCATCCCCGGTACCCTGCTCATCCCGCGCTTTGTGCTCAACGAGTTGCAATACATTGCCGACTCTTCCGATAGCCTGCGCCGGCAACGCGGGCGGCGGGGCCTGGAAGTGCTGGCCCAACTGCAAAAGGAACCTGGCGGCGTACCAGTGCGCATCACCGACATTGATGTCGAGGGGGTGCGCGAGGTGGATGACAAACTGGTCATCCTGGCGCGACAGTTGCGCTGCCCCATCCTAACCAACGACTACAACCTCAATCGGGTGGCCGAACTGCAGGGAGTGCGCGTTCTCAATGTCAACGAACTGGCCAATGCCGTCAAATCCGCCTTGCTACCTGGCGAAACGCTCTCCATCCGTCTCATCCAAGAGGGCAAAGAGCCTGGCCAGGGCGTGGGGTACTTGGACGATGGAACGATGGTCGTTGTTGAAAACGGAAAAGACTATATCAACCAACAGGTGACGATTGTGGTCACCAAAGTCCTCCAGACCTCGGCTGGACGGATGATTTTCGCACGCCTGGAGTAACCCCATTTCGTGCAGGAGATCGCCATGGCCCTACGCATCTACAACACCCTCACCCGCAAGAAAGAAGATTTCGAGACCCTGGAGCCAGGCAACGTGCGCATGTACGTGTGCGGGCCCACAGTTTACGATAAGGCCCACATCGGGCACGCCATGTCGGCGCTGGTGTTTGATATCATCCGCCGTTACCTCGAGTACCGCGGCTACGCCGTGAAATTCGTCATGAACTATACCGACGTGGATGATAAAATCATCCGCCGTGCCCAGGAACTGGGGGAAGACCCTTTCCGCCTGGCGGAGCGCTACATTGAGGACTATCGGCGTAACTTGGAAGCCCTCAACGTCAAGCCCGCCACGGTCAACCCGCGCGCCACCCAGGAGATCGAACCGATTATTGCCATGATTCAGGGCTTGATCGAGAAGGGACACGCCTACGTGGTGGATGGGGATGTGTACTTTCGCGTGACCAGCGACCCCGATTACGGCAAACTCTCCGGGCGGCGGCTGGAGGAGATGCAGGCTGGGGCGCGGATTGAAGTGGACGAACGCAAAGAGCACCCCATGGACTTCGCCCTATGGAAGGCCGCCAAACCCGGCGAGCCGGCCTGGCCCAGCCCCTGGGGGATGGGACGCCCCGGCTGGCACATCGAATGCTCAGCGATGAACCTGCACCACCTCGGCGAGCAGATTGACATCCACGGCGGCGGCAACGACCTCATCTTCCCCCACCACGAGAACGAAATTGCCCAAAGCGAAAGCCTGACCGGCAAGCCCTTTGTGCGCTACTGGGTGCACAACGGCATGGTGCAACTCGGCGGCGAGAAGATGTCCAAATCGCTGGGTAACCTGATTACTATCGAAGAATTTCTCGCCAAGCACCCGGCGGATGTGCTGCGCATGATGGTGCTCAACTCCAACTACCGCAGCCCGTTGGTGTACACCGATGAGGTGGTGCAGCAGAGTGAACGCGCCTTGGAGCGCCTGCGCTCCGCTCTGCGCCCGGCCCTGCCGGGGGCTAGCGGGGCCCCCGCAGCCACGCTGGAGGCCCTCCAGGCTCAAATCGAGGCCACCCGCCAGGGCTTCATCGAGGCCATGGACGATGATTTTAACACCGCCGGCGCACTAGCCGCGCTCTTTGAACTGGTACGTGCCATCAACCAGGCACGCAGCGAGGGAGCGACCGACGAGCAACTCGCTCCCGCCCAGGCCGCCTTGCGCGAACTTACCGGCGTCCTAGGATTGACGCTGGCCGAACCCCCCGCCGCCCCCAGCGCCGCCGAACCTTTCATTGACCTGCTGGTTGAGGTGCGTAACGAACTGCGCAAACAGAAACTCTGGGCGCTCTCCGACCGCATCCGCGACCGCCTGGCTGAACTGGGCGTGATCCTCGAAGATGCGCGCGAGGGCACCACCTGGCGCTGGAAGTCCTCCTGATTGCCGATCCGCCACTATGCGCGAATGGATCACCGGGCGTAACCCCGTCTACGAAGTCCTGCGCGCGCGCCGCCGCCCGATCTACCGGCTGCGCCTGGCCCAGGGCGCCGAGGTCAAGGGTCGTTTGGCTGAGATCGTGCGTCTGGCCAACGCCGGGGGCATCCCAGTGGAAACCACGCCACGCTCGCAGGTGGACTCGTTAGGGGAAAACCCCCAGGGTGTGGCACTCCAAGTGGGAGACTATCCCTACAGCGACTTGCCCACTCTTCTTGCGGAGGCTCATCGCCGTAGTGAGCCCCCGCTCCTGCTCGTGCTCGATCTGATCCAGAACCCCCAAAACCTGGGCATCCTGCTGCGTACTGCCGAAGCCGTGGGCGCCCACGGCGTGATTCTGCCCCTGGCACGCAGCGTCGGGGTGACGCCAGCCGTGGTGCATGCCTCCGCCGGCGCAAGCGAGCATCTGCGGATCGCCCGTCTCAACCTAGCCCAGGCGCTGGAGCGCTTGAAAAGTAGCGGGGTGTGGGTTGTAGGACTGGATATGGCCCCTGAAGCCCAACCTCCGCAGGCTCTGCCGTTGGATGCCCCGCTGGCGCTGGTGGTGGGGAGCGAAGGCGAAGGAATGCGCCCTCTGGTGCGCCGTCAGTGCGATTTTCTGCTGCGCCTGCCCATGCGCGGCCAGGTGGAGTCCCTGAATGCCGCGGCGGCCGGTTCCATCGCCCTATACCTGTGCCTGCTGGCCCGTCAAGCGCACTCAAGTCCTTCCCCCTTCTGATCTCACGAAGTGCCCGATGACTGACCCCTTGCTCACTCCCCTCAGCCCCGCTGCGCAGCGCGTTCAGGCCGCCCTGAGCGCGCATGGATTGGATATTCAGGTTCGGGAACTCATGGTCTCCACCCGCACCGCCCAGGAAGCCGCCCAAGCGGTGGGTTGTAGCGTTGGCCAGATTGTCAAATCGCTGGTGTTTCGCGGGCAGCGTAGTGGACAGGCCGTGCTCATCCTCACCAGCGGCGCCAACCGCGTGGACTTGCCCCTGGCCGCCGCCCAAATTGGCGAGCCGCTGGAAAAAGCCACGGCCGATTTCGTGCGTGAGGTTACGGGGTTTGCCATCGGCGGCGTACCACCTTTGGGGCACGTTACCCCCATGGCTACCTACATGGATGAAGATTTATTGCAATATCCAACCGTGTGGGCTGCGGCCGGCACGCCCAACGCCATCTTCCCTATTGCCCCTGCCGACCTGCAGCGCGTCGCCCAGGCTCAGGTGATCCGGGTCAAAGGTTCATAAAGCACCGAAGCCTCCTGCGTTGTTAGGCCACGCAGTTGCTATGAAGACGACCTGCCCTTACCACGTGGCTTCTTACTAGAGTCCGGATGTGAATAATAAAGAGTACCCTCCCTTCATCGAGGCGGGTTAGCGCTAAGCCACGCGCTCCAGTCGCCCAGGCCCACAGCCAAGCCTTTAGATCCCCCTGTGCCATTCGCCGCGGAGCCGCCGGTTTCCCGTTTTCTCCCTGAGTAAGGAAAGCCCCCTACCCAAATGGGTTTCCTCTCCAAAAGATTGGACGGCGTCAAGCGTTTTTCGTTTGGGCATGAGTTGTTTCTTTCGGCTAGGAAATTGCTATGGGGCAAACATGCGTGAACTGAGTCGGCCAATGCCTGCTTGGCCTGCCTTCGTGGCCGGCCCTGGCCGGGCGAGTAGAGCGCATACACACCGCTGGCCCGGGGTTATAATATTTTGAACTTGCCTTCCACAGAGGTGCTTCCCAACATGTCTGCCGTGCGCGTTATCTGCAACCCTCACGCCAATTTTGGGCGCGCCGCTCACCTGGCCGCTCAACTGCGCCCGCTTGCCACCAACCACTACGGCGCCGAATGGTATGAGACAGCCTATTATCAACACGCCATTGAACTGGCACAGCAAGCCGCTGCCGAAGGTATTGAGCGCCTGATTGCCATGGGCGGGGATGGTACGGTGCACGAGGTAGTCAATGGTCTGATGGCGTTTCCGCCCGAAGAGCGTCCTGCGGTGGGAATCGTGCCGGTGGGTTCGGGCAATGACTTTGCCGCCAGTCTGGGGATCAGCCCGCGGCCCGCCGAGGCCCTGCGCCAGGCGCTGGAAGGCACACCTCGCCCCACCGATGTGGCCCGCATTTACGATGACCGCGGTCACAGCGAATATTGGACCAATACCCTTGGCATCGGCTTTGACGCCGTGGTCAATATCCGGACCCGTCAGGTGCGCGGCTTCCTGCGCGGATTGGGGGTGTACCTAGTGGCCGCATTGCAAACCATCTTGCTCAATCATCACCCCTATCACCTGCGGGTAGAAGAAGATGGGCAGACCTGGGAAGACGATCTGCTGATGCTCACTCTGTGCAACGGCCGGCGCCAGGGCGGGATGTTTTGGATGGCGCCCCAAGGCAGTCCTACCGATGGGCAGATAGATTACGTTGGGGTGCGTACCATCTCGCGCCCCAAAATGCTTTACACCCTACCCTTTTTCATTCGCGGCAGGCACGCCCATCTGCCTTACACGCGCCATGGCGCATTCCGCCATCTGATTTTGGAAGCCAACCGTCCCCTCTACATCCACACTGATGGCGAAATTTACGCCGGTTTCGATTCTACGATTCACCGCCTCAGTGTAGAATCTGTCCCTGGGGCCATTCGTTTCATTCACGCCCGCTAGTCATCCGCTATGCCCGACCTGCTTCAAACGTTAAAAGATCGCGACCTGGACTTCTTGCATCGGGTGGCCGGCCTGTGGGGAATAGACCTAGGAGAACAGGACGAGCGCAGAGCCCTCCAACATCTGATCGTTGCGTTACAGGATCAAGCGCTCTTCTGGGAGATGGTTGAAAGCCTGCCCGCTACCGCCCGCCAGGCGCTGGATGACCTGGCCCAACGTGGCGGCCGCCTGCCTTGGGCGATTTTCAGTCGACGCTATGGAGATATTCGTCCAATAGGCGCGGCGCGACGCGAACGCGAGCGCCCCGACCTCCACCCGGTATCGCCGGCCGAAATGCTGTGGTATCGCGCCTTGATCGGACGCGCTTTCTTGGACTTGCCCCCTGTCGAACCGCAGGAATATGCCTACATCCCCGATGAGTGGCTGGCCTGGCTGCAGACCACTCCCACCCCCGCACCCGCCCTGAGCGTGCGCCCGGCCACCCCCACCGAAGCGGCTCACCCCCGCCCGGCTAATGATGCGATTCTGGATCACGTCTGCACCGCGCTGGCCGCCTGGCGTAGCGGCCGGCCCCTGCCCGAATTGCTCGGCGAGATCCCCACCCCCGTTTTGCAGACCCTGTTGCAGAGCGCCGGGTTGCTGGATGAGCATGGTCAACCCCTGCCTGAAAGTGTCCAGCGTTTCCTGCAGGCCCCGCGTGGTGAAGCGCTGTGTTTCCTTTTTCAAGCGTGGCGTGAAAGCCGCACCTTCAACGAATTGCGCTTATTGCCCCACCTAGCGTTTGAGGGTCAGTGGGAAAACAACCCCTTGCAAGCGCGGGTAGCCCTTCTATCTTTGCTCAGCCCCCTTGCTACCCAGCCCATCTGGTGGTCGCTGGAGGGCTTTATCGCTGCTGTGCGCGAAAACCACCCCGATTTTCAGCGCCCGGCAGGGGATTACGATTCCTGGTTCATCCGCCGTGCCGGGAGCGAGCAGTTTTTGCGTGGGTTTGCCCATTGGGAAGAAGTGGACGGCGCGCTGGTGCGCTTCATCCTCACCGGACCGCTGCACTGGTTGGGGGTGCTTGACCTGGCCGCCGCGGCCCCCGAAGCCACTGCCCCCATTACCGCATTCCGCTTTTCAGCCTGGGCCAGCGCTCTCCTCGCCGGGGAACCCCCGCAGGGGCTGGCCGAAGAAAACGGTCAGATTATGGTGCAGGGGGACGCCACCCTGACCCTGCCACCCCTTACCCCACGCTGGCTACGCTATCAAATCGCGCGCTTTGGGGAGTGGTTACCGGCTGACGCCCAGGGGTACCATTATCGCCTTACCCCAGCCTCGCTACTGCGCGCTCGTCAGCAGGGGCTGAAAATAACGTACCTGCTGGCCTTGCTCCAGAAACACGCGACGATGCCTCCACCCCCAATGCTCATCCGTGCGCTGCAACGCTGGGAGAGTCAGGGCACATCGGTGCGGATTGAGCGGGTGATTTTGCTGCGCGTTAACCGTCCAGAGGTGTTAACTGAGTTGCAGCGCGGGCCGGCTGCCCGCTACTTGGCCGAAGTGCTTTCACCCACGCTGGCGCTGGTGCGGCCTGGGCAGGTGGAACGCCTGCGCCGCGCTCTGGCCGAGCAGGGCTACCTGGCCGAGGTGAAGTTAGAGGGGTGAGGACATCCATCGAACAAACGCTGATGCAAGTCGGCGGGAACCTGCGGCCAACCTTCTGGGTAAGCCCCCCTACAGTACAAACTACATTGTTGGCCAAACCTTTTTGCTGTTGGCTATCGCGACACTCGGGGTTGTTGCCGCCCAGAGTTGACCCTCGGAAAACGCCCTCCGATACTGCTAGGGTTGCATAAAGGGTTAATGGCCGGCCCGCCGATGGCACAAGATCAGAGCCCCTGCGTCTTCAGAAAGGGGGTGACGCCACTTATTTGCTTTTTATACCGCTATAAGGGGCTTAAGATGTCCCCAATGCTAAGGTACTCCGTCTTAATTTACGAACGCACGATGATTCGGGCACTTCCCCAGGGGCTATCAAAGGAGCAACGCATGCACGATCATGATGTCATGGACTCTAGCAACCTCACCGCCATAACTGCTTCAGATGAAGTTCAACTCATCCGTTCCGCACAACACGATCCCGGCTCGTTTGGCATCTTGTATCGCCGATATGTCGAGCGTGTCTTTCGCTATGTCTACAGCCGCGTGGGGAGTGTGCCCGAAGCGGAGGACTTGACAGCTCAAACCTTCTTAAGTGCCTTGGAAAATCTTCCCCGGTTTCGAAATAACGGCTCGTTTGCCGCGTGGTTGTTCACCATTGCGCGCAGTAAAGTCATGGATTACTTTCGTCGCCGGCGATTCACCCAAAGGATTGAGAACTTGGCAGACTCGGGCAAACAAGACCCTTTATCTGAGATCGTTCACTCAGAACGGGTGACTGCATTGGCCAAATTTATTGCAGAACTTTCTGAAGAGGAACGTGAATTATTGCGGTTGCGTTTTCTGTGTGAAGTGACCTATTCCGAGATTGCCCAAGTTTTGCACCGGAGTGAATCGGCGGTCAAAAAAGCCGCCCAACGCACCCTGGCGCGCTTGCACGCTCAAATGGAGGTTTTCTATGAGTGAGCATGAGCTTCCCGCCCAGTCCGAAGAAGATATCCGCCGCGCGTTCAACATCCCGCCGGTTCGCAGTCAATTTATTGACCATTTGGAAGCCGAATTGCTCAACCGGTGGGGTCAAAAGCGATTGCCCGGCTTCCACGTCTTTAGACATCGTGCAGTATGGACAATGATCCCCCTGATTGTCTTGGTCACTGCCGTGGTTGGCATGCTCATTTGGGGGCCACAACGGGTTTACGCAGCGGTTCAACATCTTCTTGGCTACATTCCAGGTTTCGGACTCGTAGATACCCATGCGCCAGTGCGGGTATTGGCTCAGCCGGTCAGTCTAACCCAGGCAGGTGTGACCGTTGCAGTTGAGCAAGCCGTGCTCACCGCCACAGAAACGCGGATCAAGTACGGGGTTTCCGGTGTGCCACTTTCTGCATACCCTCAAGGGGAAGCAGTTTTAGGGTGTACCGATACCCCCTATGTGATCCTGCCAGATGGGACTGCGCAAGCATTAGAAGCGCCCATCCCGCCGGATGTGAACGAAGTGACATTTGTCTTGCCGTGTATACCCAATACGCTTCCCGGTAGTGTGCCTTCCAACTGGCGGTTGACACTCCGTTTCGTGCCGGCTCCGCCCGAGTTTACTATCCTGCCTGTGATGGATGCCACCACACCAACGCTACCCGTTGGTCATACGCCAACCACATCGTCCGCTTCAACTCCGCAAAGTCACGCTTCAGCCCAAGCTAGTCTCATGGTGGAAAAGGTCATTGAAACCGCCGATGGGTACATCTTACTGGGCGCCGTGCGTTCTGACCTTCCTGAGGGGCAATGGCTGGAAATCACTGGCGTGCCGGTGATCACCGACGCCGCGGGGAACAAAGTGCCGTATTCTTATCCAAGCGATGTTCAACCCCTCAATGATCCCGCCTCAGATCTTGGGACTGCGATCCCATGGGTTTTGCAAATCAGGGGCAATAACATCGAATTCCCGATTACGCTTGAATTTCCGTGCCGCCTCATCACCGAAGTGGCGTTACCTTCACCCCTGACAATCCCATTGGATGTAGGTGCTGCGCCCCAGATCGGGCAGACCTGGACCCTAAATCGAGAGATAACCGTTGATCGCTTCAATGTCCGTTTGGTGTCAGTAACGGCGGATTCGCATGAGGGCTACACCTTTCTCTTTGAAACCACGGACTCTAATCTCTATGACCTGAATGTGGAAATTGAAGGTGCTTTGGCGGTTGGAGGCGGAGGAGGGGGCGAGACCGGTCGGCTCATGAAGAGCCTCAGTTTTACCCAACGCCCTGTGGGCATTCTAAATATCCGCATCTCCCATCTTTGGGTTATTGCGGCCACGCAGAGATTATCCACGACTTGGTCACCCCTGACGGCGCACCAGTTGAGCACCCAAGTTCCTAACCCAGAGGCGTGTTTCAATGCCGAGACAATGGCAACCCTGCCTTACGTTCCCTCGAGTTGGCAAGGGACGGTGATTGTTTCTCGCCTCAACCCCCAGGCCCAAATCGTGCAAGCCAGCCTGGATGGCACCCAACAGCACGTCATCGCCCCAGGAAGCACACGGGCGGCCTTGAGTCCGAAGGGCGATAGCCTCGCCTATGTGACCGAGGAAGGAATCGTGATTCAAAACCTTGGTAACCACGAAATAAGGGTGATTCCTGGACAGTTTGGCGGCAGTTTGTCCTGGTCTCCAGACGCGCAACGCATTGCCGGTGTTAATGCAGCGGGGCAATATGGGATATTTGTCCTTGACCTCACAGATGGACAGATCCGGCGATTGTCTAACCTGGGTTATGAAAGCATTGCAGGATGGTCGCCGGATGGAACACGTCTCTACTACGCCATTCCCGGGCCTGCGGAGGATTTTCTGCTCAAAGCCATAGAGGTTCAAAGCGGAACAAGCACGGATGTTTTTGCTCTGGAAAACGCTTCGCGTAAAGCGCCGATGGCGGTCCTTTCACCCGACGGTCAGTGGGTGGCTTACCGTGGAAGGGACAATAACAGCCTCTACCTCAAGCCGCTGAAGGGAGGCCCGGCCCGATTGATTCTGGATCAACCAGGATTGGCTATCAACGGTCTAGTTTGGGAGACGATGGGGCGTTTTCTAGGCGTTAGCCTGATCACCACAGAGACGCCCGAGGGCAGGCTTTATCTGATCGCGCCAGATTCCTGTACGGCATATCGCATCCCTGGTGTCAGTGGCGCGTTGAATGGGATCAGAATCCCCTGAACGCACTTAGGGATACCGCTCATGAGACAGGGGCAGAGACGATCTGTCACCTGTCTCATCATCTCTGAAAACCCACTTGTCTAAAGAGCTGAGGCGCAACTCCAGAAAAGATGCCCTTTTTCTACACAGAGACCACTGGAAAGCAGGTCATCGCTATCATCACATTCTGGTCATGCTATAATCGTTTTAGCAAGGCACGATCACAAACGCACTGAACCTTGAAAGCCTTTGTACAAATTATCCCTTTGTACTTTCCCGAGGTGAGTTATGACATCTCATGAGGTCTATATCTCCAAACGCCTGACCTGGATTCAAGACGAACTAGAAGCCCTCAAAGCCAGCGGGTTGTACAACACCATTCGTACCATCTCCTCGGCACAAGGCGCGTGGCTGGAGGTGGACGGTCGGCGCGTCCTTAACTTCTGCTCTAATAATTACTTAGGACTGGCTAATCACCCCCGCCTGGTGGCAGCGGCACGCGAAGTTCTGGCGCGCTATGGAGTGGGACCGGCAGCGGTGCGTTCCATTGCCGGTACGCTCGACCTGCACTTGGAACTGGAGCGCCGTTTGGCGGCCTTCAAACGGGTTGAGGCAGCGGTGACCTTTCAATCCGGCTTCTGTGCCAACCTGGCCGCCATCCCCGCGCTGGTGGGTAAAGAGGATGTCATCTTCTCGGATGAACTCAATCATGCTAGCATCATTGATGGCTGTCGCCTCTCCGGCGCGCGCATCATTCGCTACGCCCACTGCGATCCCAATGACCTGGAGCAGAAAATCCTGGAAGCCCAAGGCACCTACCGTCGCGGCCTGGTGGTCACCGATGGGGTCTTCAGCATGGACGGCGACGTGGCTCCGTTAGATCAGATTTATGCCATCAGTAGCAAGTATGACCTGATGCTGATGGTGGATGATGCCCATGGTGAGGGTGTGCTGGGTGAAGGAGGACGCGGGATTGTGGATCACTTCGGCCTGCACGGCAAGGTGGATGTTGAGGTTGGCACCTTCTCCAAGGCTTTTGGCGTGGTTGGCGGGGCCGTGGCCGGGAGCAGCCTGGTGGTGGAATGGCTGCGCCAACGCGGGCGCCCCTTCCTCTTCTCCTCGGCGGTGCCCGCTGCTGATGTAGCGGCGACCTTGGCTGCCATTGATGTGTTGGAAGAATCAACTGAACTGGTGGATCGGCTGTGGGAGAACGCGCGCTATTTTAAGGCCGAAATGCGCCGCCTGGGCTTTGATACTGGCCAAAGCGTGACCCCCATCACCCCCATCATGCTGGGGGAGGCATCGCTGGCACAACAGTTCAGCCGTGAGTTGTTCGCCGAAGGGGTGTTTGCCATGGCCATTGGCTACCCCACCGTACCCAAAGGCAAGGCGCGCATCCGTGTCATGCTCTCGGCGACGCACACCCGAGAGGACCTTGATCGCGGCTTGGAAGCCTTTGCCCGTGTCGGCCAACGCCTTGGGGTCATCGGCGGCTAAGCATGCTCCTCGGGTAGGAGTGAATGGGGCTATAATAGCGCTATGCCCTCTGAACGCCTGATCCGCGCCATTGATCTAGCCCGCAGCGGTCATAAGACAGCGGCGCGTGAGATTCTCGAAGACATCGTCCGTGCCGAGCCGACCAACGAGGCGGCCTGGCTATGGCTGGCAGACACCCAGCCTGACGACGCTGCGCGTCTGCGTGTCCTGCGTGAGGCTCAAAAACACCTTCCGCGCAGTGTGACCATCGCCAAAGCCATGAGCATCATCAACACACGGCTGACCACCCCCTCCTTGTCGCCGCCTCGACCTCAGGAACCTGCTGCCCAACCCCCACCCCCTTCCCCACCCCATCTGGCGGCACCCTCTGGCCCCACACCATCCACCCGTAAAGAACCCCTTAACGTGTCCTCCACACCACCTCCGCGCGCTGTAGAGACGCCCGCCGCATCTGACGTGGAAGCACTGCGGCGCGCCAGTCGCTTGCGCTCGCGCCCTCGTCTGGGACTTATCCTGATCCTGCTGGTGGGCATTGGGCTGGTAGTTTCCTGGGTCTGGCCGGGCAGTCCCCTGCCCGGCTGGATAGCCGTGCTGTATCCCGCCACCACAGCAACCCTGGAAGTCCCTCCCGCTCCCGAGACTGCCCCACCCCTGGCCATCACCGAACAGGTAGCCACCGAGGAGGTATTGCCAACCGATACCCTCTCCGCAGCCGTCATTCCTGAGGAAGAAACCCCCACCCCACCGCCTGAAACGCCCACCCCCAAGCCCACCGCTGGCCCAACCCAAATTGAACTGGGAATGCCAATCTTCGCCATGGATTGGTCGCCGCGGGTCAACCTCATTGCGCTGGCCACACAGACTGGGATCGGGCTGTACGATGCCACCACCCTCGAGCGGGTGCGCTACTTGGAAAACCCGGCGAATCCGCCGCGCCTGGCATTCTCGCCAGACGGACGCTGGCTGGTCACCAACGGCGCCGCCACCCGCCTGTGGCAGGTCTCCAACGGCGAGGTGGTGCGCACCCTGAGCAACACACCGGTGACCGCGCTGGTCTTCTCACCGGATGGGCAACAGATAGCCCTGGCCGGAACGAGCGGCCAGGTGCAGGTGCTCGGGCGCATCGAGGGCAACCTGCCCCCCATCCTCCTCCCTACGGGTAGCGGCGTGTTCGACCTAGCCTTCTCACCCGATGGCAACCGCCTGGCAGCAGCACTGGAAGATGGCCGCACCCTGGTGTGGAACCTGAGCACCCGTACGGTGATGCTGAGCCGCATCCCGGAAACCGGGCGCACCCTGCGCCTGGCATTTTCGCCTGCTGGCGATCTCCTGGCAGGTGGCAACGAGGATGGCGGTATCTGGCTGTGGGATAGCGAGGGCAAAACGGTCTACATCTTGCGCGGACCCAGTGGCATGATCTTTGCCCTGACCTTTGCACCCGATGGGAAACGCCTCGCTGCCAGCGGCGAAGATCCAGCGCTTTACGTGTGGACGCTTGGTGACGGGCAGTTACAGCAACGCCTGGAAGGGCCAACCCGCCCCGTGCACGGCTTGCGCTTCAGCCCTGATGGCAGGCAACTCTTCAGCACTGACGAAGCAGGGCTGGCGCGCTTCTGGGCACTCACCCCCTGATCAACCAATCGCCTGCCGCAACTCTCGGGCCAGGTGGATGAAATCCAACGTATAACGCAGCTCGTCACTGCGCGGACGCGGTAAGGGCACGGGCATATCCAGGCTGACCCGCCCCGGGCGTGGACTAAAAACCAGCACCCGATCTGCCAGAAGCAGGGCTTCGGAGATCGAATGGGTGACCATCAGCACGGTCTTGCGTTGAGCCTGCCACAGCGCGAGCAGTTCAGATCCCATACGTTCCCGAGTAAGCGCATCCAGGGCTCCAAAAGGCTCATCCAGCAACAAGAGGTCAGGATCGTGGATCAAGGCCCGTGCCATGGCAACACGCTGCGCCATCCCGCCCGAAAGATCGCGCGGCCAAGCCGATTCAAACCCGCTCAGCCCCACCCGTTCCACCCAGGCCTGCGCCTGGCGGCGCGCCTCTTCTGGTGGCACGCCCTGCAATTCGAGAGGGAGCATAATGTTTTCAAGCACCGTGCGCCAGGGCATCAGATTGGCCTGCTGAAAGACATAGCCAATGCGCGGAGGCTGCCCCCCGGCAAAGCGAATCTCTCCTTGGGTGGGCGGCACCAGCCCCGCCAGGACGCGTAACAAGGTGCTCTTACCACTCCCTGAAGGCCCCAGCAAGCACACAAATTCCTGCGGCCAGACCTGAAAGGTCACATCTTCCAAGGCCTGCAATTCACTGCTGCCGTTTTCGAAATTCACGCTCAGGTGAACGACGTCTAGCGCCGGGGCCGTTGCAACACTCATGGTCGCTCCTGTGGCAGGTAAGCGTTCGTATAAGCCTGGGTGATCTCTAGGGGCTGGTTGATCAAGCCCATCTCGCGCAGGACTCGCGCCATGTTCTCCCAGGCCTGCGGATCACTGTAACCCCAGGGGCTCTGTTGCCACAACCCAATTGAGGTTTCGAGCACTTCCATTTGCACGGCGCGGTCAGCCTGGGTCAGGTTTTCTACATATTTCTCGCTGATGGCATAGGCCGCCGCAGGGTCATTGACCACGTCACGCAAGCCGCGCAGGGTGGCTCGGATCATGCGCCGCACCAGGTCAGGGTTCTCGCGCAGGGTGCGCTCGTTGGTGATTAGGCCATTCGACACCAGGGCCATATAATCGGCCACGCGCAGCACATCCACGGCGTAGCCACGGGCGCGCAACTGGATCGGTTCGTTGGTCACATAAACCACAGCGGTATCCACCTGGCCGCTGATCAGCGCCTCGACCTGGTTATAACCGATAGATTCTAGATGCACCGCCTCCTCAGGCACTCCCCCAGCCGAGAGTAGGGCGCGCAATCCAATATAACTGGCCCCGTACAAGCCGGGAATCCCAATACGTCGTCCCCGCAAATCTGCCGGCGTACGCACGCCCAGATCGCTTGGTGCAGCCACCCCAACGGGATAATCACGGTACCAGGCCATAACGTAAACCACCGGCAAACCCTGCGCCCGTCCCAACAGCACTTGCTCGCCAGAGACAATGGCAAAGGGCAGGTTGCCAGCGCCAACCAGGGCTACATTATCCGTCTCCATGCTGTAATCCAGGCTGACCTCCAGCCCTTCATCCCGATAATAGCCTTTTTCAATCGCCACATACAAGGGGGCAAACTGAATGTTGGGGATGTACCCCACCGGCAGGCGAATGGCGGTTGGGGTGGGCGTCACGGTGGGGGAGGTGACCCCTACACGACATCCCCCCAGGGCGAGGCTAACCCATGCCAAAACAATAAGCCCGAATAGCCAAAAGGGTAAACGAGACTTGAAGGTATCCATAAAATCTTCTCCGCTTCCAAAGTATCAGTGATGATCGCGCGGGCTACCTTGCCAGCGCAACAGCCGCCATTCTAGCAGTAGCACCAACCCATACAGGACGAGGGCGAGGGTCATCAGGGTGAACGTGGCGACAAAGACCAGGGCCGTATCGTACTGGCCGCGCCCAACGTTGATCAGAAAGCCCAGGCCGCGGTTGGAACCAACCAATTCTCCCACCACTGCCCCGATCACCGAGAGCGTAGCCCCAATGCGCAATCCGCCTAGAAAGAGGGGTAGGGACGCCGGGATCTCCAGGTAGCGCAGAGTCTGCCAGCGGGTAGCGCGCAGCGTGTGCATCAGGGCGCGCAGGTCGCGCGGCACCGCTCGCACCCCCACCACCGTATTGACCAGCACAGGGAAGAAGACAATGAGGGCGCAGATAAGCACCTTAGAGAGCATACCCGGGCCAAACCAGATCACCAGCAAGGGCGCGATGGCCACCGTCGGGATGGCCTGACTGGCCACCAGATAAGGCCCAATCAAGCGCTCCAGCAGCGGTGAGCGGGCCAGCAGATAGCCCAGAAACGTAGCCAACACCACCCCAATTAGCAACCCGATGCCCACTTCTTGCAAGGTCGTCAGGGTGTGACGAGCGAGCGAACCATCCGCTATCGCCAGCCCCAAACGCCGCCCAACCTGCCCCGGCGAGGGCAGGATGAACGGCGGCAAGTGGGCCAGACGCACAATGCCCTCCCATACCCCCACCGCCAGCAGCAGCGAGAGCACCGTCCACACCCCCTGCGTTAGCCAGCGCGGGCGGAACTTCTTCATCCAAGGCAAAGGTTTTGCCAATGTGATCATAATCCCGTGCTCCCTCTCCAGGTCACGAAAAAGCCCCGAAGGCACAAACGTCTTCGGGGCATCCAGATACCACCCGGCTCAGGGGTTACGTATACGCCTTCTCCCATCCGGACTATACCGTCGACTCCGGAATTCCACCGGATCCTGCGTCCGAAGACGCTCGTGGGTTGTCACCACCGATCGGGAATTGGGAGGCGAACCTCCCTCACCCTGCCCCGAAGGCGTGCTATGCACTTGTCACGGCTTTAGTTTACCCCACCGGGGGCAAATTGTCAATTTCTTTGTTCGTCTTTGCACAAAGTCGCGTTATGGCTCGCTTTACCCACCAATTTCGCTCATCACCCGGTTGGTGGCGATCTCTCCCTCAGCCAGGCCGTGCCCCCAGGGCTTTTCCCAGATGCCGTCCACAATTAACTGACGCATCTCCTCCCAGGTGGCGCCGTTGCGCAGGGGGGTGAGCAAATCCACTTCCTTGTCGCGTAACAGACACAGGCGCAGCCGTCCATCCGCCGTCAGGCGGGCACGGGTGCAGGAAGCACAGAAAGGTAGAGTGACCGAAGCAATGAACCCCAGCGTACCCTGCGCTCCCGGCAAGCGGTAAAGGCGGGCTTCACCATCTAGTTCGCCCCCGTTGATCGGCTCAACCGAACCAAATGCAGCCTCCAGATACGTCAACATCTCGGCAGTTGAAACCACCTGGGAACGCTGAAAGTCGCTGATCCCACCCAGGGGCATCATCTCGATGAAACGCACTTGCCAATCGTGCTCGTAGGTCAGGCGGGCCAGGTCTACCACATCCGCTTCGTTGTAGCCACGCACCACCACAGTGTTGATTTTGATCGGGGTAAGCCCAGCTTCCTCGGCTGCCAAAATGCCTTCCCATACCTGTTGCAGGTTACCCCAGCGGGTGATCTTATGATAGCGTACCGGATCCAGCGTATCCAGGCTGATGTTGACGCGTTGCAACCCAGCAGCTTTGAGCGGGCGCGCCAGTTTGTGCAATAACACGCCGTTGGTGGTCATGCTCAACGATTTCACCCCCGGCGTGGCAGCAATCTCCCGCACCAGGTCCACCACGTGCGCACGCACGGTCGGCTCGCCGCCGGTCAGACGGATTTTATCAAACCCCAGGCTGGCGAAGAGCCGCACCAGAAAGATGATTTCTTCATCCTGCAGCATTTCTGCCGAGGGGCGGAAGGTCATATCTTCAGGCATGCAGTACACGCAGCGCAAGTTGCAATGATCGGTCAGGCTAATGCGCAGGTAGTGAATACGGCGACCAAAACGGTCGAGAGCCATTGTCGGGCTTCCTCTTGTTATAGGGACAAGACTATACCTTTTCATCATTATACAAAAAAGTGGCCCCGCAGAACACCTGCTGGAGGGGTGATTTTTGTGCTTCAGCCCAAGATTCTCCCCCTCGTGCCTACGTATAGGACTAATTTAGTGTTAAATATCAGGATACTTGTAGCCTTTTCGGGTGACGCTTGACACTACCCAAAGCCCAGACAGGCGTTCCATAATCAAAGGTAGAACGCATCCCAGCCAACCCTGTTGTATTTAACTTCCACACAAATCAGGAGGAACGGATGCCCCCCAAGGGACGAATTGTCGTTAACGATCTATACTGTAAAGGTTGCGAGTTATGCGTAGCGGCCTGCCCGCAGGAAGTGATGGGGTTAGATATGAGCCGCCTCACCGTCAAGGGCTACCACCCGGCCACACTGATCAAAGAAGGATGCACCGGTTGCGGAGTGTGTGCCGTCGTGTGTCCAGAGGCTGCGATTACGGTTTACCGCGAAGTCGTCCGCCCGCGCGTAGCGGCGGCCGTCTAGGAGGTGGGCATGGCGCGTGAGTTATGGAAAGGTAATATCGCCATTGCCGAGGCAGCCGTGCGAGCCGGCTTGGAGGCTTACTTCGGCTACCCCATCACCCCCCAAACGGAATTGCTCGAATATCTGGCCATGCGCATGCCCGAACTGGGACGCGTCTTCGTCCAGGCCGAGAGTGAACTGGGCGCCATCAACATGGTGTATGGCGCGGCCTGCACTGGCGTGCGGGTGATGACCTCCTCTTCCAGCCCGGGCATTAGCCTGATGATGGAGGGGCTTTCCTACATTGCTGGCACCGAGGTGCCGATGGTGTTGGTGGATGTCATGCGCGGTGGCCCTGGCCTGGGTAATATTGCCCCCGCTCAAGGTGATTACAACCAAATTGTCCACGGCGGCGGGCACGGGGACTATCGTCCCATCGTCCTGGCTCCCTCGAACATCCAGGAAGCCATTGACTTGACCATGCTGGCGTTTGACCTGGCCGAGGCGTATCGCGCCATCGCAGTGGTACTCCTGGATGGCAGTCTGGGGCAGATGATGGAGCCGGCGGAGATGCCCCCAATGCGCCCGCTCAAAACCACCTATCCCGACTGGGCGGTGCGCGGCGCCATCGGACGCGAGCGGCGCGTGCTCTCCTCCATCTATCTCGATCCGCCTTTGGAAGAAGAAGCCAACCTGCGCATTTTGCGCCGCTGGCAGCAAATCGAAGCCAACGAGGTGCGCTACAAGGGTTACTACCTGGAGGACGCCCGCTTCGTGGTGGTGGGATTCGGCACGGCCGGGCGGGTGGCTCTCTCGGCCGTGCGGGCGGCGCGCGCCGAGGGCATTCCGGTTGGTCTGTTCCGCCCCATCACCGTCAGCCCCTTCCCCGACCAGGTGCTCCGGCAACTGGCTGACCAGGTTGAGGGCTTCCTGGTGGTTGAAATGAACACCGGCCAGATGCTCGAAGATGTCTTGCGGGCGATAGAAGGACATGCACCGGTCGAGTTCTTCGCCCGCCTCGGCGGCGTCATGCCCCTGCCCGAAGAAGTTCTGGATGAGATCAAGCGCATGACCACCGCCCCGCTCACTATGGACGGCCATCCACGTGAACGGTGGCTACAACGCATGCTTCAACCTGCCTAGGAGGAATCACGCATGACCCTCGCGGAGATGGAAACGCTGGTTTACGCACGTCCGGCTTCCTTGACCGAAATGCCCACCCACTACTGCCCCGGCTGCACCCACGGGGTAGCCCACCGCCTCATTGCCGAAGTCATTGACGAGATGAACCTGCGCGAGCGCACCATCGGCGTAGCCTCGGTAGGTTGCTCCGTATTTGCCTATAACTACTTTGATTTTGACTGGGTGCAGGCGCCGCATGGGCGCGCTCCGGCCATGGCGACCGGGGTCAAACGAGTCTTGCCCGACCGTGTGGTCATCACCTATCAGGGGGATGGCGATATGGCCTCCATTGGCATGGGGGAAGTCGTTCACGCGGCGGCACGGGGTGAGAACATCACCGTCTTTTTCATCAACAATGCCAACTACGGTATGACCGGTGGACAAATGGCCCCCACCACCCTGCCCGGGCAGAAGACCACCACCTCGCCGCGCGGACGGGATGTGGAGACCCAGGGCTACCCAGTGCGCGCTGCTGAACTGATCGCCACCCTGGAAGGCGCCAGTTACGTGGTGCGCCGCAGCCTGCATGACCCCAAAAACATCCGACTGGCCAAGAAAGCCATTCGCCTGGCGCTGGAGACGCAGGTGCGCGGTCTGGGCTTCTCCTTGGTTGAATTGCTCTCTATCTGCCCGACGAACTGGGGCATGACGCCAGTGCAGTCGTTGAAATGGCTGGAAGAACATATGATCCCTTACTTCCCGCTCGGGGATTACAAGATCCACCCCGCAGTGGCTGAAATCAAGGTTTAGGGAGACAAGCCATGCAAACTGAGATCATCATTGCTGGTTTTGGCGGTCAGGGTGTGCTCTTTGCGGGTCAACTGCTGGCTTATGCCGCCATGGATAACGGCCTGGAAGTCACCTGGATTCCCTCCTACGGCCCGGAAATGCGCGGCGGGACGGCCAACTGCACCGTGATCATTGCCGATGAGGAAATTGGCTCCCCGATTGTGCGCAACCCGCAGGTGGCGCTGGTGCTTAACCGCCCCTCGCTGGATAAGTATGAGCCGCTGGTCAAACCGGGTGGGTTGCTGGTGGTCAATGCCTCACTGGTGGATCGCAACGTGGATCGGCGCGATATTCGCACCGTGCTGGTGCCTGCAAATGAAATCGCCGAGAACCTGGGCGACCGCCGCGTGGCCAACATGGTCATGCTGGGCGCCATGCTGAGCAACCAGCCCGTCCTCAGCCTGGAGGCGGTCACTAAGGCCATGGAGGAACACTTGCTCTCGCGCCACCGCAATCTCTTACCGCTTAACGTGGCGGCGCTGCAAGAAGGGGCTAAATACTTGGCTGAGCAACTCCAATCGGCTTGACGCCTTGAGGCGCGGGTAACCCCCGCGCCTTTTTACCGGGGGTGTGTCAAAACTAAGCGCTGCCCATCGCTGGTGAGTTCCAGCGTGCCGTGCAGACCGGTAGCCAGCCAACCGGTTGGCAAAGGCTGATTGGGCTGTCCCATCAGGAACCCAATACCGGGGTTGTCAGTAGTGGAGATCACAGCATCGGCACCACGCAAGATTACCCCATCCGGCTGCACTCCCTGAGCGGCCAGTACGGCCAACGTGGCGCGCGGCCAAGTTTCGCCAGCGATGAGCACACGCAGGTTGCCGTATCTCACCAACAACGGTGCCTGACCTGCTTCTGGTGGGAGAACCTCCAGGCTTACCTCCGGCGCGAGGAGAATCGCCTGGCCGGCAAGCAGAGGGGCTTGCGCCACCCCCCAGGTGCGCGCCTGATTCGCCAAACGCGCGTGGGTGCGGGTTGTGTCGGGAGCCACCCCCCAGAGAATCCGCCCCACCTCGTAACGTTGCAAGGTGAGAATCAACCCCTCCGTCACAGCCGCACGCGGACTGGTGACAAGGATAGCATCCAGCCGCCGCGCCAAGGCGGGTTGGTAGCGCCCCAGTTCGGCATCTAAGGCATTGGCGGAAGTCGCCCCATCTACCAACAACGTTTGTCCACCCGGCGCGCGAACCAGAAGCGCCTGGCTTTGGGGCAGGTTGAAGAGCACAAGATGCAACCGCCCATCTGGGCGAAAGAGGGCCAAATTCCAAACCAATCCACTTATCAAGCCCAGTCCACCCAAAATGATGCCCCCGCGCAGCCAGGGGCGCAGACCCACTCGCCGCCAGGCCAAGGTCAGCCCCAGGAGCAGTGCATAATAGAGCCCCACGCTGCCCATCTCAAACGGCGGCACGGGTAACGAGGCCCATCCGCTTTGACCAAGCGCCAACACCAAACGGTTGGAGTAGGCTGCGAGTGGCCAGGCCAGGCCGGCCAGCCCCTGTCCCAGGGTCGGCGCCACCAGACCTATCAGCACACTGAGCCCTCCCACGCTCATCAACGCTGGTTGCGCCGGCAAGATAAGTGGATTGGCAATCAGCAGGCTGAGGGAAAGGCGCCGAAAGTGCGCCAGCAACACCGGCAGAGTGGTCAGTTGAGCCGCTAAGGTGACCAGCAGATATTCCCCCACCCACCCAGCCAGACGCCCTGCCAGTGGCGAGCGCCAGCGATGGATCAAGGCGCGCGTAAAAGTAGCCTGGAATGGCTCCGCGTAGAGGATTAGACCCAGGGTCGCCATCACCGAAAGTTGAAAGGAAACCTCCCAGGGCAGCGTGGGGTTAAAGAGGCACAGCAAAGCCGCGCTGAACGCCAACGCATTCAGCCCGGCAGAAGCGCGCCCGATAAGGCGCCCACCTAGCGCCAGGCCGCTCATTAAGGCCGCCCGCAGTACAGACGGGTCACCCCCCACAAGCAACGCATACAACCCCATCCCCAGCAAAGAAAGACCGCTGGCAGCCTCCAGGGGAAAAACCCGCCCTAACAGGGCCAACAAGCTGCCACTGAGCAGAGTCATATTGAAACCCGAGATGGCAATGATATGCGCCGTGCCAGTGGCCTGATAGGCCTGTTCCAGATCCGGCGGGAAGTCCTCATCCAGGCCCAGCAGAATGCCGGCCACCAGGGCAGCCTCCGGCTGAGGGTAGAACCGATTGACCAGGACGTAGGCGCGTTGACGCAGGGCTTCCAAACCAGCACGTACCGGGCTACCCTGCCGACCCGGCCGAGCGCTCACCAGCGGATACGTCATCTGACTCGTAATACCCCGGCGTTCCAAGTAGGCACGATACGAGAAGGCCTCGCCTTCATCCGGAGCCCTCAAGGTTCCGTAGAGCGTCAGGCGCTGACCGTACTCCCAGGTCTGAAACGGCAGGAGTGTGACCAACACCCGACCCTGTACCCTCTGTAACATGCCCGGTGGCGCCTCAATTTGCTCGGCGCACAGTGTCAGCAGGGTCACGCGCTCGCGCCGATCAGGGGGAGCACACACCCACCCCTGCAGAGCTACCTTGCCCTGCTCATGCCAGGTGGTCAGCGCTGCCGCCGGGCCCAGAGGGGGGGTGTGAAGGACGTAGCGCGCTCCTCCCAACCCCAGCGCGACGAGCAACGCCAGAGGCGGCAACGGCAACCCGCTCGGTCGAGGCAGCCGGCGGGCTGGCTTCCATAAGAGCATTATGGCACCGACCACTGCGCCCCCCGCCCAAGCAGCCAACGGCAATGGCAGAAGTGCCGCTAGGCCGATTCCGCTCAGGAAAGCCAGCGCTAGCCAGAACAGCGGCACAGCGCCCTCACCAGCGCGCCGGGACGAGGGATGAACATCGGGGTACGACGAGCATAGTCTGCATAGGCCGTCCCAAACTCGGCGCGCAGTTTGGCTTCTTCCAGCCGGGCGCCCAGGAGAAAGTAGAGTGTGGCCGCCAGGTTGAACGCCAGTAAATTGCACGTCATCAGGGGCATGCACCATAAGGCCAGCATCGAGCCGGTATAAAGGGGATGGCGCATCCAGGCGTAGATATCGTCGGTCACCAAGCGCGGAGAGGCTGCCGGGTTCTGGCCTAGAGCCTGGAACACCCCCAGAAAGGCCAGCGCTCCAGTCGCCCGCAGACCACGCCAGACCACCCACACCCCCAGCCCCTGCCCGAACAGCGCGAAACCCAGCCAGGGCCAGGTCAGACGATACAATACCTGATCCGGGAGCAGGGCCATCAACCCCAGCACCGGCAGCAGGGTCAGCCCACCCAGCAGCGAGTAGATCAGGCGATAGTAGCGCTGCACCCTCTCAGCACCCCAACGGCGCGCCAAAAAACGCTTGAAGGCGTGAGAGGCGAGAGCGGAATGCAACCCACCATAGAGGCCCATTGCCAGGAACACCCAGCCAAAACCGCTCTCGCCCATGGCTCTATCCCTCAGGCTGGCAGGGGCAGGGCTTCCAATTGCGTCACCAGGTTACTGAGGACATCAAACCCACCCTGCCAGAAAGCGGCGTGCGAGATATCCACCCCGGCTTCGTTCAACACCTGAATGGGGGCCTTGGCGCCGCCTGCCGCAAGGATGCGCAGATAGCGCGGACGGAAGGCCGCCCCTTCACGGCGGTACTGCTGATAAAGTGCCAGCACCAGCAACTGCCCAAACGCATAGGCATAGACGTAGAACGGGGCTTCGTAAAAGTGGGGGATGGAAACCCACTCCCACTTGAACTCTTCGCTTAGTTCCACCGCATCTCCAAACTGCTCACGCAAATTCTCCAGATAAACCGCAGCCAGGTCATCCAGCGCCGCATCCTGGCGGATCATCTCATGCGCCTGGCGCTCAAAGAGGGCAAAAAAGGCCTGCCGCTGAATGGTACCGTAGGCATCGTCCATTTGGCGGAAGAGCAGGTCAGCGCGCACAGCTTCGTCCTGCTCCTCATTGAGCAGGCGGTCCACCAACAGCATCTCGCCAAAAGTCGAGGCGGTTTCGGCCAGGGGTAGGGTCGCATGAAAGGTTAGGACGCTGTGGTGCTCGGCCAACATGGAATGAATGGCATGGCCCAATTCATGTGCCAAGGTGGCCACATCGTGGGCGCGCCCGTTGTAGTTCGTCAGCACCCAGGGGGTCAGGCCGGGCACCGCACTCCAGCAGAATGCCCCCGCACGCTTGCCGTGACGAACTTCAGAATCGAGGTGCCTCTGCTCAAACACACGTTGGGCCAAGCGGGCAATGCGCGGTTCAAAGGTTTCAAACGAATCCAACACCAGCCAGGCAGCCTGTTCAAAGGGGTAGAATTTATCTGCACGGGTCACCGGGGCATAGATGTCGTAACGGCGCAGGCGCTCCACGCCCAACCAACGGGCTTTAAGGCGAAAGAAGCGACGAAAGACCTCAGTGTTGGCACGGCAGACCTCCAGCAAAGTATCCACAACCTCGTCCGGTAGGTCGTTCATCTTATTGCGGGCGGAAATGGGGCTGGGATGCTTGCGCAGGGTAACCTGCTCATTGTACCAATCGCGCACCAGGGCCTGATAAATTTGTGCCAGGATGGGCGCCTCTGCACCGTAGACGCGATACAGTTCCTGGTAGGCAGCGGCGCGCAGGTCCGGGTTGGTTCCGCGAGCATAGGTCATCAGCGCATCGCGGGTGAGTTCCTTTGCTTCCCCATCCACGACCAGTTTGAACACGTAGCGGCTGGTGATAGATTCATACAGGCGCTGCAACGCGCTCTGACCGGTCACGTTTTTAAGGTTGATGATTTTCTCCTCGGGTTCACTGAGGGTATGGGGACGAAAACGCCGCAGGGTCTCCAGCCAGTAACGCCGATCCCCTGAAACCGCAAGCAAGCGCTCCGCAACCGCATCGGGGAGGCCTTTCCACCACAGTTCGAAAAAGAGGGTACGATTGGCCAGTTCGGCTAGGAATTGTTCCACTCGCGCCACCAGGGTTTGGGCAATCAGGTTGCGGGTGTCTTCGCTGAAAAGCAAGTTAGCATAACCATAGAGACGAGAGGCCAGGTCGTGGAGCTGTTCAATCCGATCCAGAATGGCCTGAAACTCACTTTCGGGCAAGTCCTCGCGCAGCGTGGGACGCAGGGCCTCTAGAGCAGCCGTGTGCTCTTCCAGGCGCTGGAAGGCAGCCTCCAGTTCGGGACTTTGCGGATCGGGGAACAGATCCTCCAACGACCAGCGGGTTTGGGTAAAGAGGGCTTCAGTCATGGGGAAACCTCAATCGGACAGGAATCATAAACGTTTGAGCGTGCAGAATAATTCTATTTTACCTAAGAAAGGCGGGGCAGGCAGCCCCCAGCACAGCGTTCAAGCTAATGTCGTCAATTCGTAGCCCAAGGTCGCCTAATGCCCGGTGCAAGGTTTCGGCATGTCCCCTAATCCTCTGGAGCGGTTGCCAACATCACCCATGTCCTACCCCAACCATTTGACTTTTCCCCTTATTCCGGCTATACTAAACACAGACAACGGGGAGCCCGGTGAGGCCGGGCTGAGAGGAGGGCCGTCCAGCCCTCGACCCGCAGAACCTGATCCGGGTAATGCCGGCGGAGGGACGATAGCACGAGGCTACCGCTCATTTTCCCGCCCTCCGCCCTGCTTGGAGGGCGGGTGCTTTTGGAGCACCACTAATGACACGCGCAGTGATCTTTGCCAACGGCGAACTCCCAAACCCTACCGCGGTCGCGGCCTGGCTACAGCCCCAGGATTTCCTAGTCGCCGCCGATGGCGGTCTGGCGCATGTGCGCCGCCTGGGGCGCTACCCGCACCTGCTCATCGGCGATCTGGATTCGGTTGCGGCGGAGCAACTGGCCGCGTTGCAGGTGCGGGGGGTGCGCATCGAACGCCATCCGGCGGAAAAGAACGAGACCGATCTGGAATTAGCCCTTTTATGGGTGGCGCGGGCCGGCTATCGCACCATCCGCGTGGTGGCCGCGCTCGGCGGACGCCTGGATCAGACCTTGGGTAACCTCTTCCTGCTGATGCTGCCGGAACTGGCGGCCTGCGATGTGCGCCTGGACGATGGGGTGCAGGAAGTTTTCCTCATCCGCGACCAGGCGACCATTGAGGGCAAGCCGGGGGAGACGGTCTCGCTGCTCCCCCTCTTGGGCCCGGCACATGGGATCACCACCCAGGGACTGCGCTACCCCCTACGGGGCGAAACGCTCTACCCGGAGCGCACCCGTGGCATTAGCAACGAACTCATCGCCCCGCAGGCTCACATTCGGTTGGAAAGCGGCCTCCTCCTCTGCATCCACACCCACCGCTCCCCGCAAACCCTTATCGGAGGTGTAGGATGAGAACCCTATTTTCACGTCTAACCATCCTGCTGATGGTGCTGATACTAACGTTGGCGGCCTGCGCGCCAGCCACTCCAACTGCGCCCACCGCTCCCCCGGTGGCAACGGCGACAACGGCGGTAACCGCGCTGGTTGAACCCACAACTGCCCCTGTGGCTTCACCTACCCCCGCCGCTCCTACTGAATTGCGCCTGATGACCCACGACTCGTTTGCCGCCAGCGAGGAGGTCATCGCCGAGTTTGAACGCCAATACAACGTCAAACTGGTCATCCTGCCGAGCGGCGATACCGGTGCCATGCTCAGCCAGGCTATCCTGACCAAGAGCGCCCCTCTGGCGGATGTCCTCTATGGCGTGGACAACACTTTCCTCTCCCGCGCCCTGCAAGAAGACCTCTTTGAGCCCTACCCATCTCCGTTACTAACCAACATCCCCTCAGAGTTCATCCTCGATCCGCAGCACCGCGTCCTGCCGGTGGATTACGGGGACGTATGCATCAACTACGATAAGCGCTACTTCGCCGAGCGCAACCTGCCCGTACCGCAATCGCTGGAAGACCTGCTCAAACCCGAGTATAAGGGCTTGCTGGTGGTGGAAAATCCGGCAACCTCATCGCCTGGCCTGGCCTTCCTGATGGCCACCATCGCCCATTTTGGGGATCCGGGCTACCTGGATTTCTGGAAAGGGCTGCGCGAGAACGGCGTGGTCGTAGTCAACGATTGGGAGACGGCTTACTATACTAACTTCAGCGGTTCTTCGGGCAAAGGCCCGCAGCCAATGGTGGTCTCTTATGGCTCCAGCCCGCCTGCCGAGGTGATTTTTGCCGAGCAGCCGCTGGATGAGGCCCCCACCGCTTCTATCGTCGCTCCCGATACCTGCTTCCGTCAAATTGAGTTTGTGGGCATCCTCAAAGGTACATCCAAGCGCGCCCTGGCCGAGAAGTGGGTAGATTACATGCTTGATCGCCGCTTCCAGGAAGACATGCCCTTGCAGATGTTCGTCTTTCCGGTCAACCGCCAAGCCCAATTACCCGAGGCGTTTGTGAAATACGCCCAGATCCCCGAAAAACCGGCCACCCTTGACCCAGCGCTGATCGCCGAGAAGCGCGAAGCCTGGATCCAGGCCTGGACGGACACGGTGCTGCGGTGAGCCCACGCGCGGTTGCTCAGCCTGCCCGCCCAACCCGAGGATGGGCCGCCCTCGGGCTGTGGCTGCTACCTCTGCTCTTCCTGCTTATTTTCTACTTCACCCCTCTGCTCAGCATCTTGCGCCTGGCCGGAGAAGCCCTGCTCCGCGAGGGTCCTTCCCCCGGGCTGTGGGGGCGCCTGCAGCGCCCCCTGGCTTTCACCCTCTGGCAGGCCGGCCTTTCCACACTGCTCACTTTGCTGGTTGGCCTGCCAGGGGCCTATCTATTTGGGCGCTTCACCTTTCCTGGGAAGGGCATTCTACGCGTGCTGACCACCCTACCCTTCATCCTGCCCACCGTGGTTGTCGCCGCTGGCTTCAACGCCCTGATCGGACCACGCGGCTGGTTCAATGTCCTGTTGATGCAGGGACTAGGGCTCAGCGAACCGCCCATCCGCTTGATGCACTCCCTAGGCGCCATTCTTCTGGCGCATGTTTTCTACAACACCACCATTGTCCTGCGCGTGGTGGGCAGCGCCTGGGCACAACTGGATCCGCGCCTGGAACAGGCGGCGCGCGTGCTGGGCGCTTCACCTTGGCGGGCTCTGTGGGAAGTCACCTTGCCCTTGCTCCGCCCAGCCATTCTAGCAGCCACTCTGCTAGTATTCCTCTTCGACTTCACCAGTTTCGGCGTAATCCTGCTTCTGGGAGGGCCGCGCTTCGCCACTCTGGAAGTCGAAATCTATCTCCAGGCCCTGCAAATGCTCAACCTGCCCCTGGCAGGCCTGCTCTCGGTAGTGCAACTGGGCTGCACACTAATCTTTCTATGGCTGTATCAGCGCATCGCGGCCCAGGTCAGCGTCCCTATTGCCCCTCGCGTTCACGGTGAGGGGCTCCACCCGCCCCGCACCTTCGCTGAACGCACTTTTGTCGGGGTCATGCTCACGGTATTGATTGTGCTGCTCCTCTTGCCCATGGCCGCCCTGCCCTTGCGCTCAGTGGCACGCTTGGAGGCCGCCCGCGGCGAGCGCGGTACGGTCACGCCGGGGTTCACCCTGGATTACTACCGTGAACTTTTCATCAATCGCCGCGGTTCCTACTTCTACGTGCCCCCGATTCAGGCGGCGCGCAATTCGCTACTTTACGCGGGTGCCACCATGGGCCTGGCCCTTGGTCTGGGTGGATTAACCACTGCCGCCATGACGCGCCTGCGCCGTCCGCCACGCTGGTTGGATATCCTGCTCATGCTTCCCCTGGGCACTTCCGCGGTAACCCTGGGACTGGGCTTCATCGTCGTCTTCAACCGCCCGCCGCTGATCGCGCGGGATTTTCCGCTCATGATCCCGATTGCTCACACACTGGTGGCACTGCCCTTTGTGGTGCGCACCCTGCAGCCGGCACTGGTTGCCATCCCTGTTAATCTGCGCCAGGCCGCTGCCGTCTTGGGGGCGTCTCCATGGCGTGTGTGGTGGGAAGTGGATTTTCCAATTGTCCTGCGCGCGGTTATCGTGGCAGCAGTGTTTGCGTTCACCGCTTCACTGGGGGAGTTCGGCGCCACCATGTTCCTGGTGCGCCCAGAGTATCCCACCGTGCCGGTAGCGATTTACCGCTTCATTTCCCAGCCAGGGGCGTTAAATTACGGACAAGCCCTGGCCATGTCCACGATTTTGATGATACTATGCGGGCTTGGCGTTGCCGTGATCGAACGCTTGCGCCTGCCGGGGCTGCCCCAAACCTGGTGAGGCTCACCCCACCCGCATCAACAGGCTAATGCTCTCAATGTGGTATGTCTGGGGAAAAAGATCAAACGGCGTCACCTGACGCAAGGTATAGCCAGCCTCCACCAACCGCCGCAGGTCACGTGCTAGGGTGGCTGGATCGCAGGAAACGTAAGCAATGTAAGTGGGTTCCAGGCGGATGAGCGCCTCTAGCGCTGCCGGCGCCATGCCGGCGCGGGGAGGGTCCACCACCACCACATCCGGGCGTACCTCTAGCCAGGGCAACACCTCTTCCGCTGCGCCCTGGTAAAGTGTCACGTGGTCGAACTCATCCAAATTGACCGCAAAGTCCTCACAGGCACTGGGTGAAACCTCCACCCCTAGGCAGCGCCCCACCCGCGGTGCCAAAAAGGCCGTAAACAGCCCCACCCCGCAATAGACCTCCAGCAAGGTGGTTTGCGACGTTAGGGGCAGGATCTCCAGCAAGTGCTGCACCATGGCCGCCGCTTGAGCGGTATTGATCTGGAAGAACGAGGGCGCCGAAACCTTAAAGGGACGCCCCAGCACCTCCATCACCAGGTAGTCCTCGCCGGCCAGCACAATCGTTCCCGCCGGGCTAAGGTGCACCGCCGAAAGGGGGAAGTCCACGCTAAACTCCGGGGGTTGGGGGTCGTGGCTTTCCAAAATCAAGAGCACCTCTTCCCCACTACCCACGCGCAACTCCACCCGCTCCAGACCCGGCAGAGGCTCAAAATCCAACTGTGGCCAGACCTGGTTAAGCACCGGCTCGGGTAGATGACACTCTTGGATGGCCACCACTTGGTGCGAATCGGCGCGATGGTAACCTAGGCGTCCCTGCTCATCCAGGTGAAACTGCACCGTGTTGCGGTAATTCCAGGTGCAGGGGGAAGGCACCAGGGGGCGCAGCGGCGGCTCGGGGATACCCGCTAGGCGCTGAAGTTGCTCGTACAAGATGGCCGCTTTGAGCGCGCACTGCGTGGCGTAATCGGTGTGCTGGTAATGACAACCCCCACACTTGCCAAAGTGCGGGCAGCGTGGCGTAATGCGCTGGGAAGCGGGCTGCAACACCTCGAGCAATTCAGCGCGGGCAAAGGTGCGCTTACTCTCAACCAAACGCACCCGCACCCGCTCACCCGGCAGCCCAAACGGCACAAAGACCGCCCGCCCATCCGGTAACCGCCCCAAGCAGGTGCCACCATAGGCAGGCGAGAGCAGCTCCACTTCGTAAACAGCGCGCCTTAAATCATGTTGACCCAAATGTAGTCTTCCAAGCTCTTGATTTCGGCATCCTTTTCCACCAGTAAGCGCTTGACTACATCTCCAATTGAGATGATCCCAACCAATTGATTATCTTCAAGCACGGGTAAATGGCGGAAACGGTGCTGGGTCATCAAGACCATGCAGTCTTCCACCGTCTGGTCGGGGGTAACATAGTAAACCGGAGAGACCATGATCTCGCGCACCGGGGTGTGCATGGTGATCTGCCCGCTGATGGCCTTGCGAGCAAAATCGCGCTCCGAAAAGATGCCCACAATCTTGCCGCCTTCAACGACCACCACGGCCCCAATGCGCTTCTCAGCCATCAGTTTCAGCGCCTCCAGGACACTTGACGATGGCGTTACATACCACACCTGGCACGATTTATCTTCAAGTAACTGACGGACAATCCCCATGGCCCTTATCCCTAAATGGTGTGCGTGCGGCCGCGAATGTAATTCTCCAAACTCTGGATGGTGATCTCTTTTTCTTCCAGCAACTGTTTGACCACATCGCCAATGGAGATAACGCCAACCAATTGATCGTCTTCCAGCACTGGTAGGTGACGGATGTGCTTGGCGGTCATCAGCGCCATGCACTCTTCCACCGTTTGCTGGGGGCTGACATAATACACCGACCGGGTCATGAAATTACCTACCGGTTCATCCAGCAAGAGCGACTCACGGCTGGCAGCATAACGCGCGTAATCGCGTTCAGAGAAAATGCCCACAATCTTGCCCTGCTCTAGCACCAGCACGGCACCGATGTTTTTCTCGGCCATCAGTTTCAACGTCTCGCGCAAGGGGGTTTGTGGCGTCACCGACCAGACCTGCCGGCCTTTGTTATCGAGCAAGTTCTTGACAATCGCCATCGCTGCGTTCCTCCATCGCGTGGGGTCGAGCCAACTTTACATTGATTATCAACGAAAGCAGCGCTTTGTCAAGTTTTTATGGCGAACCGAATGAAATTTGTCGGTTTTATCTTATTCAAGACCATCGAGTGCCTGGCGCAGATCCGCTATTAGGTCATCGGCGTCCTCCAGCCCCAGCGAGAGACGCACCAGGTTATCCCGGATGCCCAAGCGGCGGCGCTCCTCGGGTGGCACATCGTAATACGACATCAACGCTGGCTGGATGACTAGGCTTTCAGTCCCTCCCAACGAGGGCGAGATATAGGGAATTTGCAGGCGATCAATAAAGCGCGCGGTACGCCAGAGATCGCCGCGCACGGTGAACGAGACGACCCCACCAAAGCCCTTCATCTGTGCTTGGGCCACGGCGTAGTCAGGATGGGAGGGCAAACCCGGGTACCACACCTGTTCCACTTCCGGGTGCCCCGCTAAGAACTCCGCCACACGTTGACCGTTCTCATTGTGACGGATGACCCGCAGACTGAGCGTCTTGAGGCCGCGCAGCAGCAGGTAAGCGTTGTGCGGATCAGGGGTAGCGCCAAGGATATTGTGCAATTCGCGCACTGGGGTCACCCACTCGGCGCGTCCGGCCACAAACCCGGCCAGTAGATCGTTGTGCCCACCCAGATATTTGGTGGCGGAGTGGATGACCAGGTCTATCCCCCAATCCAAGGGACGCAAGTTGAAGGGAGTAGCAAAGGTGCTATCTACGACGCTGATCAACCCGTGGCGGCGGGCAATCTCAGCAAAGCGTTCCACATCCAGGACACGCAGGTAAGGGTTAGTAGGGGTTTCAGAAAGCAAGAGGCGGGTATTGGGCTGGATAGCAGATTCTAGCGCTGCATAATCCCCGAGAGGCACGATCGTGGTGGTAATGCCCAGCCGTGGCAATACCTCCAGACAAAACTGGCGGGTGCGACGGTAACAGTCATCGGTCATGATGAGATGGTCGCCCTGCTGTAAGAGGGCCAGCAGAGTGGTGGTAATCGCCGCCATGCCCGACGCAAATTGAATGGCGGCATCGGCGTGCTCCAGAGCCGCCACGCGCGCCTCACAGGCAGCCACCGTGGGATTGCCATAGCGTCCATACTCCAGCCGGTCGGTGGGTAGCCCGCGCGTGTGCGCTTCTTGATAGGCCACCACCTCCTGGCTGTTGCGGAAGGTGTAGGTGGCCGTTTGCACCAGGGGCTCAATGAGGGCATGGTAGGGCTTACAGCGCGCGCTCCCAGCATGGATGGCACAGGTGGATTCGCCCCATTCTGAGGCCGTGGGGGCATCTTCCAGGGTAGAGAGGGTGGTTGAGGGGATAGAAACTTGAGCCATGGGATCACCTCCAGAGGATTAGGGATAAACAGAACGGGCTGCCTTCGTTGGCAGGCAGCCCGTTGGTTGACTCCACTTGCGTTTCAGGGATAAGGATTTAGATCACTTTTCCCTCCGCAAGCGCTGCCTGCCGGGAAAAGCGGCGCATGACCATCGCCATCATCATCCCCATGGCCATCAAAAGAAATAAAGCAGCGCCTGCGAATTGGATACTCATGCTCTCAATCGTGACCTCTTGCGCCTGATTATAGGCAGAATGCGCCAAAAGTCAATACTATTGGGGCACAAATTTGGAAGCGAATTCGGCAGGAAGGAGAAACCAAGCTGTCAAAGTTGTACAAACCCCGTGGATTCAGCCAAGCCAATGGGGTCTGAGGTGACTGGATTGGAGCCCATCAAGGCGCACGGACGCATGCGTGCCTGCACCCGTTCCACGGGCTGGCAAGCCTCAGCTATCGGCGTTGGCGGTGATCATGTCCTTGTTCCGACTTTTACCCGAGGAGATCTAAAACGATCTTAATGGCGATGCCCCACAGAAGCACACCAATGACCTTTTTCAGTTGGGCGCTGGAGATCTTTGTTTTCATCAACTGGGAACCGACCATAGAACCGCTGCCTGCCATGATGGCCGTGACCCCCACAAACCACGGGTCCAAACTGGTCATAGTGGCATGACCAAGAAATCCAGACAGCGAAGAGAAAACCACCACCAGAGAGGTCGTTCCAGCCGCCACCTTGGTATCCAATCCCAACCAGGTGAGTACCGGCAAGACGAAGTTTCCGCCCCCTACCCCCAGCAGCCCACCGAGAAAGCCGGCCGCACTGCCTGCTCCGATCCCAGAGCCCACCTCAACCAAGCGACTTAAGGGTTGCCCGCGCGGCCTGGCTTTATAGAAAAGCATCATGAACCCTGCAAAGACCAGAAAAGCAGCAAACATGCCCAACAACAGGCTCTTGTTGACCGAAGCCGACAACCTCGCCCCCAGAGGCGAGAGGATTACTGCCATAAGTAACACCGGTAGCCCCACCCGCCAGTTAATCAGCTGACCACGCCAGTAGTTAACAGCAGCAAACGCCAGGCTAACCACATTGAGCAGCAAAGCGGTGGGAGTAGCTTCGGCCAGGGGTATCCCCAAGTAATAAAACAAGGGGACGAACAAAAAGGCAGCCCCCAAACCGGCCATGCCTAAAAGACCCGAAAACACGAAAACCAGGAGCGCACTGATCACATAAGTGGTCATGGACATAGGGGGCCCCTCGCAGCGTGATGTTCTGATCTAAACAACTTGCCCCTTCAGCACCCTTAGCAATACCAGCGCGATCCGGTTCAAGCCGCGATAACGACTTTCTCACCAACGATCAAAACAGCGGTCACCATCACGTCAGAAAAGCAATCTGCTAAAGCCTGCACCCAACGGCGATCTCGCCTCGCTTCCCCCGTGCCGGCAGTGGGGGAGCCAATCCCCCACTGCCTAAAGGGATTAGCCGGATTTACTCGCTCTTAATCATCGCTTCGATGGCCGCAACCGCCTGTTCGGTGGTCATATTGCGAATATCCACCCCTTGGATATTGTTTTTATCGAAACCGGCAGCCTCCAGCGCATCACGGAACATCTTGACCTGCATGGTCGGATCGCAAGCGGCGATGTACAATTTATCGGTCATATCGCCCTTGAGCAAGGTGGTGAGGAACTTATCCCCATCGGTAGAGCACAACTGCGGGTGAATGGCCACATAATCAATCAAATTCTCACGGCGAATCGCATTGGCCACGTCAAAGATATTCATTTTCTGAAAAGAAGGGCAAGTGCCCTGACATACACACATCAACAAACCTTTTTGAGCCATGTTGACCTCCTATTGTTTGTGATTATCGCCAAAATAAGTGATGGCATCATTGGGACAAATCTTCGAACAGCCCCGACAGAATTCGACGCAGTTTTCGGGATTTACCACCAGGGGGTGGAAATCCCCGGCCACATATACCCCATTAGGGCAGAAATCCACGCAACTGTTGCAATTTGCACACAACGCTTCATTGATAATGGGATACCAGTTTTGAGCCATTGGGTCCTCCATAAGAGATAGATGTCATGATTGGGGGTTTAGATCTTGCGCGCCCCCATTCGGGCGGGCTTTACCTCGACTTGCCATAGTGGGCTCGACATTTCGTGGGCACAGGGCGATTTTTTCCTCCTAGATGAAACTTGGAAAATTCCTGATGTGGCTCACACTGCCTCAACCCTTCACAATAAATGCAATGATCTAGATGGGCAGTTTCCACGCCTGCTCAACACATCCAATTTATTTTTCGGTTAGAGGCCTAAAAAATTGGCCTCGTGGCTTTTTAAGGAAAGCCTTCCCTCACATAATATTCAAACTATCGAATGCCAATTTTATCTTCTACTTCCAAGTCGTCAATAGTGACAATTGTCACCAATCGCCCGTCACATTTGCATTTTGGATTAGGCAGGACCAACCAAATGCGTGCCTGCGAGGATGACTCGCTACGTCAACCCACTTTCAGAACCGGAGGAGAGGAATCGCCTCCGCGCATTCGCGACATGGTAAAGAAGGATCGTTCCCACCCGCAAAGGGAAGGGTAGTAAATTCAGGTTTGAAAGATTGCGCAAAACCAAAGTTGCAAAAAGAGCAACCCAACAGTTGGTGTTAGCAGAAACGGCTGGACGTGTAAGACCCCTTGCCCGAGATCCCACCTTGGTAATTCTCCGCATGTACACCCAGCAACAAGACGGTTTTGCCTCTGTGCTATGAGGGTCGCCACAAGAAGTTTTACTTTATACAGACATCTCGCCTGGATCCTGGGTAAGCGCAAAGAGATTTTTGCTGTGCTTCGCTGGCCGGTCTTGGAATTTCCGATGTTACTGTTTCATCTTGCCCAAATAATAATTCGGACAAGCCAACTGCTCTCATGGCTTTCTTTTGGAGTATGGGCAAAATGTTCTCAAAGCTCTCAATATCCTGATGGCGAATATGAAAAATCACAATGTCACCATTTTGGACTTCCTCTACTTCCTTGTAGTTGGTCTTATGGGATGTACTCCAATTGGCAGACCACATAACAGGGATGATGTTCCTCTCCCGACATACGCGCAAGAAGTTTTGGCTCAAATCACCATATGGGGGACGAGCAAATCGTATGCTTACCTCTCTGCTCATCACCATTGAAAGCGCCATGTTCCAATTGTCAAAGTCTGCAACCGTCTGTTGGTAACCCAGATTGCTTGGCATTGCGTGATCATAGCCATGATAGCCAATCTCGTGACCCTTAGCAAGAAATCTTTGCCATAATTGCTGGCATTTTGAAAACGTATTCAACAATGCAATACCCGTAGGAAAGAATGTAATATGGACCTCAGGGTTTTGGTCCAAAATATTCTCTAACCCACACAGGAGTTCGTAGTCGTAACAATCATCGAACGTTAAGGCAATCGCCTGCTTATCTCGACCCCCATGCCAGATAGCTCCCCCTCCATAAAGTTCATCCATAAGAGGCTCAACAAAAGGATAACAGATCAAGGTTAATGAGAGTTTTAGAAAATGTCGGCGGGATATATTCGACATTACAACATTCACTCATTCCCCAAAAGCGAGCTAACAGCAGGCTCAACTGACAGGCGGGAGATTTGGTGAAAAAAGCCCGGGATAGAACCTATTGAAAGCCCTGAATCCCTAAAAGCAAAAGCCTTTACCCCACCCGCCTAATACAACGGTATTGGCTAATTTTTACGCTGTGTGGTACCCCTCCAAAGCAAGATAGCCCCACCATAAACGCTCGCTTATAGAAAGCCGATCTACATGATTTTTGCAGAAAAGTGCACCAATTACAACATCTTTGCAAAGCAAAGGAGGA
>NZ_CALIMF010000012.1 GCF_938028735.1 uncultured Thermanaerothrix sp. | reverse complement strand
ACTCCGGCAAATCCTCTTTGCGGAGACCTTTTTCCTGGATCGCTTCGCCTCTGACCTCCTCCTCGCTCACGAGCACCTCATCCGAACCGGGGAGAATTCCTGCCCTGATTCTACCTTTCTCCACCAAGGCGCGCAAGCGGTCTTCCTCCAGCCCGTACTTGCGGGCGGCTTCGGAGAGGGGGATTAGGGTGGGAAGCGCAACCATGCCTGGTCTTCCTGCTGAAATATACGCCACGCACCCAGGGAATCCATCAAGCGCTTTTCGAGAGACAGGGATGGCATCCCTGAGGAAGGCTCCTCGCCCAGGACTCGAACCTGGAACCTAGCGGTTAACAGCCGCCCGCTCTGCCGATTGAGCTAGCGAGGATCGTTTTGCAAAACCAATTATAATTCAACCCGGCGATCTGTCAAGAAAAACGAAAACGGGCAAGGCAGTCCTTGCCCGTTTCTACTTCCTAAAGCCAGTAACTACTTCGCTGCGTGCTTGAGAGCAGCATGCGCTGCTGCCAGGCGTGCCACTGGTACACGGAACGGCGAGCACGAGACGTAGTTATTCCCTACCAGATGGCAGAACTCAATAGAGGCAGGGTCACCACCATGCTCACCGCAGATCCCCACCTCAAGATCTGGCCGGGTTTTGCGCCCTTCTTCAATCGCCATTTTCATCAGCCGTCCTACACCCTCACGGTCTAAGGTTTGGAAGGGATTCTTGGGAAGCACACCCAATTCAACATACTTGACCAAGAAGGAACGCTCGGCATCATCCCGGCTGTAACCGAAGGTCATCTGGGTAAGATCGTTGGTTCCAAAGGAAAAGAACTCGGCGATCTGGGCGATTTCGCCCGCGGTCACGGCAGCCCGTGGGACCTCGATCATGGTACCGAATTTATAGGGGAACTCAACCCCCTTCTCCTTCATCACCTGCTTGGCGATCTCCTCCAGGCGCGGCTGGATCCACTTCAATTCGTTGATGTGTCCAGTCAGCGGAATCATGACCTCGGGCTTAGCTTTAACTCCACGCAGCGTTACATTGGCAGCGGCCTCAAAAATCGCCCGTACCTGCATTTCAACGATTTCGGGCATCACAATGCTCAAACGCACGCCACGCAATCCCATCATTGGATTCGATTCATGCATCGCCTCAACCGCTGCTAGCATCTTCTCCAAATCGGCAATTTCTTTACCCTCTCCCTTGCCCAAAACATAGTCGGCCAGATTTTGCAAACGCTTGGTAATAATCTGCTCCTGTAACTCCTTCTCCGAGGGCAGGAACTCATGCAACGGCGGGTCAATCAGACGGATAATGACTGGATAACCGTCCATGGCCTCAAACAGACCCTCAAAGTCTGACCGCTGGAAGGGTAGCAACTCATCCAGGGCCTGTTTGCGCTCTTCGCTCGTCTTGGCCAGGATCATGCGCTGCACAATCGGTAAGCGCTCGGGTTCAAAGAACATGTGCTCAGTGCGGCACAAACCAATGCCTTTGGCACCATAAGCGCGCGCACGACGTGCATCCTTTGGATAATCAGCATTTGCCCAAACCTGCAACCCAGTGGTCGGGAACCCCTCTGGCCCCTTGCGGAGACCAGGACGGGCACAAATTTCATCAGCCCATTCCAGCAGAGTCATGAGGTCGCGCTGTTCTTCTAGCGAGGGTGCTGTCATAGGCAGTTTGCCCAGGAACACTTCGCCTGTACCACCATCCAGTGAGAGCCACTCGCCTTCACGCACAACGATGCCGTTGGCATTCATGACCCGTTTGTCCAGATCTATTTGGATGGAGGAAGCCCCCACCACACAGGGCACACCAAACTGGCGCGCTACGACCGCTGCATGCGAGGTCGCCCCGCCTTCGCTGGTCAAAATGCCCTTGGCTGCTAGCATGCCATGGACATCATCGGGCTTGGTGAAAGGACGCACCATGATGACGTCCTGCTTGAACTCTTTCGCCATCCGCTCCGCTGTATCGGCATCAAAGTACACTTGCCCTACCGCTGCACCCGGCGAAGCGTTAACTCCCGTTGCAAAAAGCCGTCCTTCCTTTTTAGCCTCTTGGATCACCTTGGGGTCAAACTGTGGATGCAAGAGGGTATCCACCTGTTCTGGCGAAACACGCAAAACCGCCTCTTCCTTGGTGATTAACCCCTCATTCACCATATCCACTGCGATCTTAACTGCCGCCCGGGCAGTGCGCTTGCCATTGCGAGTTTGCAACATCCACAAGCGCCCTCGTTCAATGGTGAATTCCACATCCTGCATATCACGGTAATGCCGTTCCAATTTCTCGCAGATCTCAAGGAACTGTTTGTAAGCCTCAGGGAGCTGATTGGCCAGATTCTCGATCTTTTCGGTGTTGCGGATACCCGCCACCACATCCTCGCCCTGGGCATTGAGCAGATACTCTCCGTAGAGTTTCTTCTCACCCGTAGAGGGATCGCGGGTAAAGGCCACACCAGTGCCCGAATCCCAACCCATGTTGCCAAAAACCATGGTCACAATGTTGACAGCTGTGCCCAGATCATCTGGGATACCGGTTGCACGACGGTAATCCACCGCCCGTTTTCCATTCCAGGATTTGAATACCGCCTCGGTTGCCAAGCGCAGTTGCTCATATGGATCCGAGGGAAAGTCAAAGCCCTTGTGCTTACGAACCACTTTCTTAAAGGCTTCGGTTAATTCTTTGAGATCCTCGGCGGTAAGATCTGTATCCGCTTTAGCCCCGCGCTCACGTTTGAATTCGTCCAGCACCTCTTCAAAGGCCTCATCCGGAATCCCCAACACCACTGAGCCAAACATTTGCACCAAACGGCGGTAGGCGTCATAAACAAAGCGCGGATTATTGGTCAACCGGATCATTGCCTGCGCCGTCTCATCATTCAGGCCAATATTGAGAACGGTATCCATCATTCCGGGCATCGAGAATTTTGCTCCCGAACGGCAAGACACCAGGAGCGGATTCTCGGGGCTGCCAAATTTCTTGCCCGCCAATTTCTCAACCTGAGCCATGGCCTCCATCATCTGTTCCCACAAGCCTTCGGGGAACTTGCCACCAGCCTTGAGGTAAGCATTACAGGCCTCAGTGGTAACCGTAAACCCGGGCGGAACCGGTACTCCTAAACGGGTCATCTCGGCCAAGTTAGCCCCCTTACCGCCCAGCAACCCTCGAACATCATCCCAGTTTCCACCCACATACTTTTCTACTTCATCAAGCTCGTGGAAGAGATATACCCACTTCTTCATAATCCAATCATCCTCCTTATGTTAACAAAATGCCAGTTTTTATACCCACACTTTAAGGTGGGGGCTGATCAAGCCTATCAAGTTTTCAATTTTACCACAAAGCCATGTGATTTTTCGCACGAATCTCCACTTTGTTTACACAACACAACACCAGGCAAGTCCCCAATTGCATTTGGCCCTCTAACCAACTGTAAACCATTTGCAAGGTCTTTTTTACGCCAAAATGAAGATAATAGAGGTTGTAACCCGGACTGGAGGCAACCATGCACTTACTAGTCATTGACGATGATCCCGCAACCGCAGATCTTCTCAACGCCATTCTCCAAAGTATGAATGTAACTGCCAACATTGAACAGGCAGTTTCTGGTAGTGAGGGAATCCAAAAGGTTCGGGAAAAGCAGCCTGATGTGGTTATCCTTGATCTGATTATGCCTGAGATAGATGGATGGAAAGTCTGTCAAGAGATCCGCCAGTTCAGCAATGTCCCAATCCTGATCCTTTCAGCGCTCGACCAACCCGGGCATGTGGCCGCTGCTCTGGATGCCGGTGCAGATGACTACTTGATCAAGCCCGTCTCAGCAAGTATCCTGGTTGCTCATCTTCACACTCTCTTGCGCCGGAGCCCAAAATCACAGCCCCTTACAGTGTCTCCTCCCCCATTCCGTTCCTGATGCCGGCTTTGCAAGCCGGCATTTCTGGCTTTTTGCCCATTCTCCCTCTCCTGGTTAACAAAACACTCGCAGTATAATCTAGCCAATATCCGGCCACCTTTCTCAAGATTTACGTAAATGGAGTTATCTTATGAGAAAAGCAGATATTGGCGTAGTTGGTCTAGGTGTAATGGGCCATAACTTGGCTCTCAACTTTGAACGGAACGGCTACTGGGTTGCACTATACAACCGCACTGCCGAAAAAACGCGTAAGGTGCTGGCCGATGCCGGCCCAGAGCGACGACTCATTGGTACCTTCTCGCTTGAGGAGTTATGCGCCAATTTGGAACGCCCCCGGCGAATTCTCTTAATGGTTCAGGCAGGTCAAGCGGTTGATGATATGATCACAAGCCTGCGTCCTTTCTTACAATCAGGAGATGTACTCATTGATGGGGGCAACTCCTACTTCCAGGATACCGAGCGTCGTCATGAGGCCCTTAAAGATACCGGGATCCTATATGTAGGAATGGGAATCTCGGGTGGTGAGGAGGGCGCCTTGTGGGGCCCCAGCCTGATGCCCGGCGGCTCTGTTGAGGCCTGGAAAATTCTGGCGCCAATGCTCCAGAAAATTGCCGCTAAGGCCGAGGATGGAGAACCTTGTGTGGATTACATTGGCCCGCGAGGCGCTGGGCATTATGTCAAGATGGTGCACAACGGCATTGAATATGCCGATATGCAGTTAATTGCCGAAACCTATGATTTGCTTAGACACGCCTTGGGGCTTTCTGCCCCCCAATTGGCCGAAATCTTTGCGGAATGGAACCAGGGAGAACTGCAATCTTACTTGATCCAGATTACTGCCGAGGTATTGCGTAAAATAGACGAGGAAACGGCTCAGCCCCTTGTAGATGTAATTCTGGATGAAGCCCAACAGAAAGGGACTGGAAAGTGGACTAGCCAAAACGCATTGGATATTGGCGCGGCAGTACCTACCATCAGTGCAGCCGTGGATATGCGCATCCTTTCGGCGCTGAAACAAGAACGCCTCCAGGCCAGCCGAGTCCTTAGCGGTCCGATCCGAACTTTTCAGGGAGACTCTACCCATCTGATCCACCTGGCACGTCAAGCGCTCTATGCCAGCAAAATCATCGCCTATGCTCAAGGCATGGGGCTGCTACGTCAGGCCTCCCAAGAGTATGAGTATGGTCTGAAACTAGATCGCTTGGCAGCAATTTGGCGGGCCGGCTGCATCATTCGCGCTCGGTTACTCAGCAATATCACATTGGCATATGAGCATGAACCAGACCTGGTAAATCTATTGCTGGCTCCGGCCTTCCGCGAAGCCCTTGCTTCACGCCATCACGCCTTACGTGAGGTGATTAAGATTGGCATAGAACTTGGTGTTCCCATGATGGGGATGAGCACCGCCCTGGCTTACTACGACGCTTATCGGAGCGCCCGTTTACCAGCTAACCTCATCCAGGCCCAACGTGATTACTTCGGAGCTCACACTTACCGTCGGCTTGACCGGGAGGGCATATTTCACACTCAGTGGACATGAACAATCCTTTCTCTGCCTATCCGCCTCCAACCGCGCTGATTCTGGTAGCCATTATGCCTTGCCAGCGCGACCTTGAAATCGCCCGTGTCCTGGGCTGGTACCGCATTCCACTAAAATCTGCCCCCAAGGTCATAGCCGTAGACTACCTTGCCTTCTATCAAACCGCTGCCTTTAGTCATGCTGAACGATGGCGCATCAACTACATTGCCCCGGTTTATGGACACGAACTAGTCCTTCGCCGCGAGTTACTCCGTGATGAGCCCAACCATCCCCGAGCGAACGAGGAGTACTATAAAATCCAGATTGGGCCGCTCCAACGTTTGCCTCAGGCCATTCTCGCGGATACATGGCGACGGCTAACCTTCCTATACACCACTGGCGAACTCTTGTGCCGTGCTACCCGCCTTCAGGATCTTGCCCTCAATGGCGAAGAACGCGCGCTCGTTTGGCAATCATTACGTGAACGTGCCTCTCTTTCCATACCTTATGCGACTAATCCGCTGCCCTTAAGACTGAGCGAATTAGATCCCGCTACGCTCGCATTCCTGGGTTTTCTAGATGTGCCCTAGGCCGCAAGCATAGTGCCCCTTAGGGCTCTGGTAAAATAAGCAAAACACACTAATTCTTACCCCCCTATGACAATCACCCAGAGGAGGCAATATGCAAATATTGATCAAATCGGGTACGCTGGTCACGGCTTCGGAAACCATTCAAGCCGACTTGTTGATTGAGGGCGAGAAAATTGCCCTTATCGGCCATGACTTATCCGTATCTGAGAACACCCAGATCTTCGATGCTCATGGTAAGTTGGTGCTACCGGGCGGCATTGATGTCCACACCCATTTTGACCTACCCATGTTTGGCACGGTTTCCTCAGATGACCACTACACTGGCCACAAAGCCGCAGCCTTTGGCGGTACCACTACAGTGATTGACTTTGTCCCGCAAGACCTGCCCTCGCTGCGTGCCAACGTGGAGGTTTGGCACAGCAAAGCCGACCCCAAAGCCGCCATTGATTTCAGTTTCCATATGAACATCTCTCATTTCGACGCTCAGGTGGCCGCTGAAATTCCTCACTTGATCGATGAAGGGATTACCACGCTAAAGGTATTTACGGCTTACAACAACCGCCTGCGTCTACAGGATGGAGAAATTTTCCAGGTCATGCGTATCGCAGGCAAACACGGCATGCTGACCATGCTACACGCAGAGAACGGGGATGTGATTGATGTGCTGGTTGCGGAGGCTCTGGCTGCTGGTCATACCACTCCCGAATGGCACGCGTTGACCCGCCCGGCCTGGGGTGCAGTTGAGGCATTTCTGCGCGGAGCAGCTCTTGCTGCCCAAGCCGAAGCACCCCTATACGTTGTTCACATGAATGCAGCCGGCGAAGTTGACCAGTTGGCCTACGTGCGGAGCAAAGGACTACCGGTCATGGGAGAAACCTGCCCTCAGTATCTATTCTTCACAATTGAAGATCTGAGACGCCCCGATGGTGCCAAATGGATTTGCTCCCCTCCCATGCGCACGGCTACAGATAACCAGCGCCTTTGGGAAGGACTTGTGGATGGCACCATTCAGGTTTTGGCAACGGATCACTGCCCCTTCTTTTATGATGGTACTAAGCCTATCCTCTACGAAGGTCAACCTGTCCAGATTCCGGGCAAGGAATTGGGCAAAGATGATTTCACCAAGATCCCCAATGGGTTGCCCGCGGTTGGCGATCGCTTGCCTGTGTTTTGGACAGCCGCGGTCTCTTCAGGCAAGATAACCCCCAACCAATTTGTGGCCATTACCAGCACAAACCCGGCTAAAATCTTTGGTCTCTATCCGCGGAAAGGCAGCCTGATGCCTGGCGCTGATGCAGACATTGTTATCTGGGATCCTGACAAACGTGTGAAATATGGTGTTGCCTATGCTCACCACCGAACCGACTACAATTTATTTGAGGGTTGGGAACTCACGGGCTTCCCCGAAAAGGTGTTCTTGCGCGGTAACTTGATTGTGGATGGGCGCGAATGGCGAGGTCGGCCAGGCATGGGGCGTTACTTGTACCGTAAACCTTTTGCGGAAGTTCTATAACGCTCATGAGCCTGGCATTCCTTGTGGGTCTCCCCCTTCTCGGTGCAACGGGGATTGGACTGGTTCACCGATCACGTCATGGCATGGGCCTGGCATGGTTGTTAAGTCTTTTCACTACGCTAATCGTCTGGGGGCTAAGCCTAGTAAATACCTGGAATGGTGCACTGTCCGAGGTAAAAATTCCCTGGCTCCCACAAGTTGCGCCTGCGCCTTCCCTGCTTGTATTCTCACTCGACTCTAATCGCTGGCCTTACGTATTCATAACCCTGAATCTGGGCCTAGCCGTATTTTTGACCGCACCTTCCCGCCTTGCCCTACAAAGCAACCCGACAAATTGGGCGGTTAATTTATTCAGCATGGGATGGTTGATTTTGGCGCTCTCTGCCGACGACGTAATTGCCATTGCCTTGACCTGGACAGCCCTAGACGGCGCGGCTTTCATCACCTCTCATCTCTTACTAGGGACCGGTACGCGGCCCAATACGGTTCAACTGCTTAGTCGTCTGGCCAGCACCTTTCTTGTCCTCTGGGTAGCTTTGAGCCAGACCCCTCCCCACGCCCAACTCACCCCACAATCCTGGACACAATCCACGGCGTTGCTCTTTCTCCTTGCGCTAGGGTTACGCATGGGATTAATCCCGTTGGGTTCCGTCTCCTCACCCCCCATTCGTGAACGACGTGGCGTTTGGACGTCATTAAACTTTCAAGGGCCTATTCTTGGCATGGCTCTCCTGACCCAGATAGCCGACCAAGGGCTAGCCATTTCCATAAACTCTACGGGACTTTCCGTTTCTCTTTCATTATGGGGGTTGTTATGTGCCCTCCTGTGGATTCGCAGTTCCGATGCCCAACAGGGGCTTCCTTTTTGGATAGCAGCACAAGCTAGCCTAGTTCTCATCTGTGCGCTTGCCCCAGAGGCCTCCCTGCCTTCTTGGGCAATCATGACGGTGTTTATGGGGGCTATGCCATTACTTGCGCTTTACGATTTCCCCTTGCGTCAATGGATTGGTTATTTCTCTTTACTAACCTTTTCAACGCTCCCTTTCACCCCGCTGGCAAGAGGATGGCAGGGACTCTCTAACCTTACTGGCACCTGGATATGGTCACTTAATCTGGCCATCTTGATCACCGGATGGTTTAACCACGCACGAAGCCTTGATCAACCTTTAGTAACCTCGGAACGCTGGATTTCTGTCGTCTACCAGTTGGGTCTCTCTATTCTGCCCATTGGCGCCTGGGTGCTGTGGGCGCTGAACCCACGTGTCGTCACCCAGGGATGGCAAATGGCAAGTCTCACCGCCCTTCTAGCACTGATTGGCATTATCTGGTGGGTCTACCGGCCGGCATGGCTGCCCGCTTCACCGATATGGCTAACCACTCTGCTCGATCAAGCCCACCATCGCCTTGTACAAGTGCTTGCATTCGATTGGTTATTCGACTTGCTCGCTTTTGTTCAAAGGCAATCAAAACCTATTGTGCAATTTCTAGAAGCCACCCTGGAGAGTGAGAGCGGAATCCTGTGGGCATTGATATTACTGGCTATGATACTCTCCATGCTCCAAATGAGTGGAGGGGCCCCATGAACTTAGCCTGGATTCACTTGATCCTGTTCTCTCTGACCGCCCTTTTTGCCCTACTAGAAACTGATCCGCGCCTTCGTCTGGTCGCCATAGCAGTTCAATACGTTGTTCTTTTTTGGGTAGTCAGCACCTTGCTAAGTCTGGGTTTGGCTCTGGTAAAACTCATCGTAGGATGGACAGCCGTTGCTCTTCTAGGTGCTTCTCTTTGGAACGTACCCAAAGTCAGCTTTCCTGCCTTTTCCTGGTCGCAACAAGTTTTTCGCCTCCTCAGTGGCGGAATGCTTATAGGTCTCTCTTTTTCCTTCTCGTCGGCTCCAATACCCTGGTTGCCCATAGAGACACTCTATCTACGATCAGGTATCATCTTGGCAGGGTGTGGTCTGCTCTTAAACGGGTTCTCACGTTCCCCTTCGATAAGTATCCTTGGGTTGCTTGAAATCTTATCCGGTTTTGAACTAATATATGCCTTTCTGGTAGATTCAGTCCTAATGACCGGCATGTTAGCGCTGGTAACGCTGGGCCTTGCGGGCGTTGGAGCTTACCTGATCCTCTTTCATCCCCTGCCGGAGAATCAAATATGAGCACCGCATGGCTTTGGATCATCCTGCCGCTGATCAGTGCAATTGGATTATGGTTTCTGCGCCAACACCAGCGTCTGACAACTGGAATGTCAATAGGGCTGTGCATCCTTCTCGCTTTAGCCGCTGCAATTTTGCCTGTAGGCGGCACACTACGTCTGGGGGGATGGACGCTTGAATTGTCACCGGTACTGACGGTTCTGGGGCGGCAACTACGTCTGGCGGGTACCGACCGCCCTCTCTTAGTGCTTTTCTACGGCTCCAGTGCCCTGTGGTTCTTGGGCGCAACACGGCACAACGTCTCTTCTTTTTTCATCCCCCATGGACTCGCTTCACTGGTTTTGATGATCGCAGCACTGGCGGTGGAGCCTTTTATCTATTCCGCGCCCCTTATTGAACTTGCCATCATAATTAGCATCCCTGCCCTACTTCCCCCTAACCAAGCCTCACCCCGAGCCACTCTACGCTTCTTAACGCTTCAATCCCTGGCCCTTCCGCTTCTTCTCATCGGGGGATGGGTATTAGGACAAGTGGAAGGGGTACCTCAGAAAATCGAGACCGTTCTGCCCGCTATTCTAATGGTGGGATTAGGCTTTGCCCTGTGGCTAGCTGTTTTTCCCTTCCATACTTGGGCAATCATGCTCCCTCAGGATAACCCACTCTTTCCTACCGGCTTTTTTCTCAGCCTGGTCTCCACCTCATCGTTCCTGATTGTGATAGATTTTTTCAACAGTTTTCCCTGGATCCGAACTGTTGCTCCCGTTAGCGCTGGCTTGCAACTGGTTGGCTGGCTCATGGTTCTGTTAGCGGGTCTATGGACTTTCTTTGTCACTGACCTTAGGCGAGTATGGGGATTGGGCCTCATTTTTGACTCGGGCTTTGGCCTTATTGCTCTTTCGCTAGGAACGTTCCAGGGGGTCACCTTGTTCCTAGAGACCCTCCCAGCACGCATTCTGGGGTTATTCTTAATCGCCCACTGCCTCGCTAATCTTCAGCACTCACACAACAAGATATTACCGCTCCCCCCTGAACGGCTTGCACCAGCGAGTTGGACCTCGTTGGGGTTCTTGATGGGCTATTCTTCTCTAGGCGGATTGCCCCTACTGGCCAGCTTTCCAGCGCGTCAGGGCATTCTTTTTGCTCTGGCCCAGCAGTCATCATCGGCTATGATCGGTGCCCTTCTGGGCAATCTCCTCTTTCTGATTAATGGCATCCGTCTGTTTAGTTATGCCCTGCGACCATCGGAAGAAACTGTTGTTTCCCCCAGCGAAAATCCCCAGACATTTGACGGGTTGACCTTGATCGCCATAATTGGATTGCTGGGCCTAGGTCTGCTCCCTGGCTTTTTTCTCCAACCGGCTTGGCAAGTCGCACGGAGTTTTCTCAATCTAGCTCGCTAGATTCCTAAAAATTAGCCTCAAAATCTGACTATAATTGGCTAGCCTTACTTATTAATCTTGATCACACTGCGCGCTGAAAGGACCATCCAATGGATCTTGAGCAACTCATTAAGCGCCTGGACTGGCTTGAAGAGGAACGCCGCAAGGATAAAGTACTAATTGCTACCCTTCAGGAACGTGTAGCAGATTTAGAAGAAGGGCAGCCCCGCTTACTCCAACAACTCACTACGCTGGAAGGAGAACTAGCACGACTGGGCGCCAGCCTGACTCGATTTGATCAAATAGAAACGGCCATTGCCCAGGTGCGTGTTGAGCTGACGCGTATGATTCAGGATCTGGAAAAACAGCGGGCCGAACGCGACCGTGAAGTAGAGCGTATGCGTCTAGCTGACCTCGAAACTCTTAACAAAGCCATTGCAGAGGTTCGTAGAGGGTTGGATGCGATCCCCGAACTTCGTAAAAACCTTCAGGCGCGCATCGAAGAAGAGAATCGCTTGAGCCGGTTAGTGGATGCTCTGGAGCAACAAGTTGGGCAGTACCAGCGTGCCGAGGAAGAGTTCCGGCGCCAGCAGAAGTTGTTGGAAGAAAACCAACGTCAAGATACCAAACGGATAATTGATCTTCAGGGCGAAGTAGCGGCTATGCGCAAGCGCCTGGATGAGCAACGGGGCAAGATGGATGTGATAGGAGACGCCCAGCGAAAATTAGAAGCACGCATCGCCGAGTTGCTTGCCGCCGAGAACGAAAGGAAACAAAGTCAAATTGCCTTTATGGACAAACAGAACATGCTGGCCCTTGAACGTGAACGCACTTGGAAGGAGTGGCAATCTCGTTTCGAAGAAATTGAGGCCATAGCCACTAACCTAGATGCCCAGATTCAATCTCTGGAAGCCACTCACCGCTCATTAAAGCGCGCTCAAGAGGCTTTTGAAGAGATCACCGCTCGTTTTGAACGGCGCATTAATGAGATCACCGAAATGCAACGCTTGGTTGAAGACCGCTTTCGCCAGGAGTGGGCAAGTTTCAAAGCCGATGACCAAAAACGATGGGCCAACTATCTGTTGGTGCAGGAGGAACAAAACCGTGATTTGAGCCGCCAAATCAACCAACTAAGTGAGCGCCTCATTACCATTGAAGACCTCTCCCAGGACATGCAAGACTCCATCGCAATGCTCACAGAAGAGACCCATAAACGATTACAAAAATTGCTGGCTTTCTCCCGCGAATTGCTGGAGACGTACGAACAATTGCAAGGGAAACTTCCTTAGGCTAACGACCACCATGCACGTTATTGGTACCGCTGGTCATGTAGATCACGGCAAGTCCACTTTGGTAGCGGCTCTGACGGGCACCCATCCTGACCGCCTCAAAGAAGAGCGGGAACGGGAAATGACCATTGATTTGGGCTTTGCTTGGCTTACTCTGCCCAACGGCGAGCAGGTTGGTATTATTGACGTACCCGGCCATCGTGATTTCATAGAGAACATGCTTGCTGGCGTAGGCGGCATTGATGCAGCTCTGCTGGTTGTTGCTGCCGATGAGGGGGTGATGCCGCAAACCCGTGAACATCTGACCATCCTGGACTTGCTTGGCATCAAACGTGGCGTCATCGTTTTGACTAAGATAGATCTTGTAGACACCCCCGAGTGGCTTGATCTCGTTGAGGGTGACGTTCGCGACGCTGTCAGGGGCACAGTCCTTCAGGATGCACCGGTGGTGCGCGTTTCAGCCCGCACTCGTGCCGGTTTGGACGCACTGGTTGAAACACTTAGCCATATCCTCGAAGACACCCCTCCTCGACCCAACCTAGGAAAACCGCGCTTGCCAATAGATCGGGTCTTTTCCATCGTGGGATTTGGCACAATCGTTACAGGAACATTGCTAGACGGAAGCCTAAACGTGGGAGACGAAGTTGAAATTCTCCCTGCCGGGCTGAGGGGACGCATTCGCGGGTTGCAAACCCACAAACAGAAGACCCAGCGGGCACTTCCAGGTAGCCGCACTGCTGTTAACATTACTGGTGTTGAAGTGGGACAGATTCGACGTGGTGATGTACTTACTTTTCCTGGCTCGTTTGACTCAACCCAACGCCTAGATGCCCAGTGCCGTCTAATCCCGGATTCTCACACCCCACTCCAGCACAACACCGAAGTTAAGTTATTTCTGGGAACTAGCGAGGTGTTAGCGCGCGTTCGCGTGCTGGGCACCGAAATCCTTCAACCCGGAGAAGAGGGTTGGGTCCAACTGGAACTGCGCTCTCCAATTGTTGCTGTACGCGGGGATCGCTTTATCCTGCGCCGACCTTCACCAGGCGAAACTATCGGGGGAGGCATTGTGCTTGACCCCCACCCCCAACACCGTCATCGTCGTTTTGATCCCCGAGTCTTGGAACGTCTTGTAGCACTAAGCCGGGGAACCCCGGATGAGCTACTACTACACGCACTTCAAACTGCTGGCCCAATGCCCTTATCTGAGGCCATAAAGCGTACTGGCCTTAATGCCGAGACAGTCCAATCTATCCTTCAAGCGCCTGAAGCGAAAACGCGTTTGGTCGTACTTGAGCCAACCACCCCCGCCAGTGACGAGACATTCCTGCTCACTCTGGAGCAATGGGAAACATTGGAAGCTAAAGCCTTGAATGAAGTGCAATACTATCACCGCCAGTACCCTTTACGACCGGGCCTTCCCCGCGAGGCACTGCGTAGCCGCTTGCAGCTTTCTCCCGCGCTTTTCCAGGCCCTTCTTGCTCGATGGTTAACCACTGGGCTTTTGCGTGAATTTCGGCAAATGATTGCCCATCCCCAACATCAAGTGCAACTAGCCCCCCAACAATATGCCCGGGTAGAAGCACTCTTAAAACGTTTCGCTGAGCATCCCTATTCGCCCCCGGCCGTTCGTGAATGCATCGAAATGGTAGGCGATGAGATATATAATCTATTGATCGAAAACGGCACCCTCGTTGCTGTTTCTGATCAAGTGGTCTTCCGTAAGGCGGATTATCAGACCATGCTGCGATTTGTAGTAACCCATCTAAAATCTTATTCCACCCTTAGTGTGGCACAATTTCGTGATCATTTTCAAACCTCTCGACGCTTTGCCCTGGCATTTTTGGAACATTTGGATACGCTTGGCATCACCCAGCGCAATGAGGACGTGCGCATTCTCACTCCACACGGCGAGAAACTGGCAGTTCAAACGTTGACAGATTAAGATCCACTCAGGTATAATATTACCCTGCCGACGCCCCGGCATGATCGCTGGGGCTTGCGCATGTCATAATATCCCCAACTTCCCCGAACACAAGCGTTTTGGAAAGCGCGTGTGGTTTGGCGAAGTGAAGATTGGAGATGAGGAATGGTGAGATACGCGGTTATTGAAAGTGGCGGTAAGCAGTACAAAGTTGCAGAGGGAACAACCCTTGAGGTTGATCGCCTCTCTGGCGAAGTTGGCGACCAGGTTGTGCTTGATCAGGTCCTGCTGGTAGCCGAAGACAATCGGGTGCGGGTTGGCACCCCCACCGTACCTGGTGCCCGAGTTGAAGCAACTATTCAGGAGCACTTCAAGGGCCCCAAGATCATTGTCTTCAAGTATCGCCCCAAGAAGCGCTACCGCGTCAAGACGGGGCATCGCCAGCAGTATACACGCCTTTTAGTGAATTCTATTGTGGTGGAGTAGTCCTATGGCACACAAGAAAGGTGGCGGTTCCAGCCGAAACGGTCGTGATAGCAATTCCCAGCGCTTGGGCGTAAAGCGCTTTGCCGGACAGTATGTGTTAGCAGGAAATATCCTCGTTCGGCAACGTGGTACCCGAATTAAACCTGGCTTAAATGTTGACATCGGCAAAGATGATACGCTCTTCGCAACTGCCGACGGCGTGGTGGTATTTGAAACATTACCGGGAGGGCGCAAGCGCGTCAGCGTGGTCCCGGTCGTAGCCGAAACCTGAAGCCAATCTTGGCCTCAAGCTAACGGCTCCCTAATTTGCGAGACAGGAAGGCTAACATGAAAAAAGACATCCATCCGACGTTCTACCCCGACGCCCGAGTCATCTGCGCCTGTGGCAACACTTGGGTGACGGGTTCAACGAAAAAGGAAATTCACACTGAGGTTTGCTCAAAGTGTCACCCGTTTTTCACAGGGCAGCAACAACGCATCCTGGATATAGAAGGGCAGGTAGACCGCTTTTATAAACGCCTGCAAGCCCGCCAGGAGTATGTCGAAACTCAAAAGGCCCGTGAGCAGGAGCGCACCTCGCCTAATCGGCCCATTGCGGACCTTAACCTTGGAACTCGTCCAACCGAAGCCCTCGAGAAAGCAGGGCTGACCACCGTGGGGCAAGTGCTTGAGAAACTGGCCGAGGGGGAAGCAGCGCTATTGGCGATCGAAGGATTTGGTCGCCAATCCCTGATAAATCTCAAGAAACGCCTGCGCCAGTTGGGTTATACCCTCCCCTCTGCTGCGGAAGAAATTACTGTTTAGGCTCAGATACGAGACGCCAATCAGGCAGACGTAGCATCGCGTCTGCCTGATTTTTTTACCCGCTTTGTTCTCAGAACGTTGATGGATTGGGTTAAAATCAGAATAACTTCAGCCCATACCCCTTGCCCAAGGAGCAGTACATGAAACATGAGGTTGGCTCAGTAGAAGTCATTACCGGCTCCATGTTTAGTGGAAAAACGGATGAATTAATAAGGCGGCTACGCCGTGCTACCATTGCCCGCCAAAAAGTGCAAGTCTTCAAACCCGCGATAGACCAGCGCTACGGCAATGAACAGGTCACCTCTCACGCTGGAACGGCTTTCGACGCTATCCCTATTGAAAAAGCCAGTGACATTCTCAAATATCTTGATCCTGAAACAACCGTGGTAGGAATTGATGAGGCCCAGTTTTTTGATGAGGCCATTGTCAGTTTAGTCCAAGACCTGGCCAATCGCGGCGTTCGGGTCATCGTGGCCGGATTAGACACCGACTTCCGGGGAGAACCTTTTGGATGCATGCCTATCCTGATGGCACAGGCCGAGCGAGTAGATAAACTACAAGCCATCTGTATGGTGTGCGGCGAACCCGCCTGCCGCACGCAACGCTTGGTCAATGGTAAACCCGCGCATTACAACGATCCCGTCATCATTGTAGGCGCCTCTGAGCTATACGAAGCCCGTTGTCGAAAACATCATATTGTTCCTCGTGACTAAGCCCACACCCCAAGGAGCTATGTCCAATGTGCCGCGGCTATGAGGAATTTCTGGAAGAAATTCTGATCTCGGAAGAGGCCTTGCAACAGCGAGTAGCCGAACTGGGGGCTCAAATCAGCCATGATTATAAGGGATCAGAAAAACTGATTCTGTTGTGTATTTTGCGCGGTGGGGTCATGTTTCTGACCGACCTCATTCGTCACGTGACTATCCCCCACATGGTGGACTTCATGGCGGTTTCCTCCTATGGTGCTGGTAATCGTCAATCCACTGGTCAGGTGCGCATCACCCTTGACCTTAATACCAGCATTGAAAACTGCGATGTGTTGATTGTTGAAGATATTATAGATAGCGGTCGCACTCTTGCTTCAGTGATTAACTTGCTCTCAGCCCGCAACCCCCGCAGCCTAGCCGTTTGCACATTGCTAGATAAAGCCGAACGACGCGAAGTTGAGGTGCCTCTACGGTACGTCGGTTTTACCATCCCCAACAAATTTGTGTTCGGCTACGGGCTGGACCTGGATGAACTCTACCGCAACTTGCCCTTTATTGGCGTCGTTAATGAGGAAAAATATCAGCAAAGTCGGATGCAACACGAATGTTAATTGTCTTTGAGAATTTATTCCCCATCCCCACTCTGTACCCCCTGTTACGCCGATTGAGCCATACCAATCGGCGCATCTTTCTGGTAGGTGGTGCGCTACGGGATGCTTTGTTGGGAAAGTCCAGTCATGACCTGGATTTTGCGGTCAGCCATGAGGTGCATACTGTTGCCCGCACCGTCGCCGATGCGTTGGGCGCCGCTCTCTACATCATGGACGAGGAGCATGAGACCTATCGCGTCCTTGGGCGAAACAAGAGCGGGCAACCCTATACCCTGGATTTCTCACGTCTGAGGGGATTAAGGATTGAACAAGACCTACGTGCCCGTGATTTCACCATCAACGCTATGGCTGTAGATGTAAGCCAGCCCAATGTGCTGATTGATCCCCTCAAAGGCTCTCATGACTTGCGCGAAAAACGCCTGCGAGCCTGTTCAGAGAGCGCTTTTGTAGATGACCCGTTGCGTGTAGTGCGCGGGATACGGCTGGCCAATGCCCTGAAGTTCCACTTACTGCCTGAGACTGTTACTCAACTGCGCCAAGCCGTGCCATTGCTGGATCGGGTTTCTGCCGAGCGAAAGCGAGATGAGCTCTTTCGCATGTTAGAGGGCGAGGACATTAAAACCGCCTTCCAACTGATGGATCGCTTGGGGATACTGCCTTACCTTCTCCCCGAGCTGCCTCTCCTAAAGGGAGTTCCCCAACCATCCCCCCATGTGTTCGATGTCTGGGAGCATACCCTTGCCACACTCGATTATTTGGAACGACTTTTTGCCCTTCTTGTAGCCGATTACAACGAAGATAAGACTGCTTCTCTTGTAATGGGCAGCACCACTTTATACCTGGGGCGCTTTCGAACCCAACTGATATCCCATTATAGTACACGTCTGAACCCCAACCGCAGCCTGAGAGCATTGCTGTTTTTAGCAGCGGCATATCACGATAGCGGCAAACCCGAAAGTGCGGGCGCTCATCCCAACGGTCGTCTGAGTTTTATCGGTCACGAACGTATAAGCCAGACTTACTTCGAGGAGCGCGCTCGAGCCCTTGCTCTTAGCAATGACGAGATTGAGCACGGCGTAAAAGTTGTTCGGCATCACATGCGTATTCACCACTTGGCTAACGCACGAGAAGGCCTCAGCCGCCGAGCCACCTACCGCTTCTTCCGTGATGTTGGCATGGCCGGCATAGATATCTGCTTGCTCTCGCTCGCTGATACGCTAGCCACCTATCACACAACGCTACCCCAGGAAATTTGGAAGCAAGAATTAGCCGTTTGCCAGCAACTGATGGAAGCCTGGTGGCACCAGCAGGACAGTACCATCCACCCCCCTGCCCTTTTACGAGGCAATGATCTAATGGCCGTGCTGGGACTTTCACCAAGCCCCCTGATTGGTAGGCTCCTCGAGGCAATCCGAGAAGCCCAGGCCAGCGGCGAAATCAACACGCGCGAGGAAGCGTTGCGGCTTGCCCAGGACCTGTTAGCCGCCTGGAAGGAATCTGCTCTGAACGGAGGTCAATCATGAGCCCCCAACCCGTTCTATTGGCCTACGAGATTCATGGGGAGGGCCTACCTGTAATCTTTCTCCATGGGTTCCCTTTCAACCGCCACCTTTGGGATGCACTAATCCCCCATGTGGCTCCTTACGCACGCATGGTACTGCCGGATTTACGCGGCTTCGGAGAATCGCCCACCAGCGCCGATGTGCTTGCAATGTCTCTACTGGCCGATGATGTGTGCTACCTTATGGATCACTTGAATCTACCTCAAGCCGCCTTGGTTGGTCATTCCATGGGAGGATATGTTGCGCTGGCCTTCGCACATCAGTATCCAGAACGCCTAGCCGGTCTAGCATTGGTGGCCTCGCATGCTGATCCCGACTCATCCACACGTCGTGAATCGCGGTATCACACCGTTGCCCAAATCCGCAACCGAGGAATTCTCCCCTTACTCGAGGACATGCCGCAACGACTCACATCATCGCCTGCCGTTCAAGAGAAAGTGCGCCTCTTCATTCAGTCCTGCTCACCTCAGACGGCTATTCAAGCCCTGCTCGGCATGGCCGAACGGGAGGACGCCAATCCATGGCTACGCGCACTCCATGTGCCCTTCCTAGTGGTTACCGGTTCAGCAGACTCGCTGATTGACCCCACCCGAATCCGAACCATGTTGGAGCCTCTGAGCACAGCCACCTGGGTGGAACTTCCAGGAGTAGGCCACCTCCCCATGCTTGAAGCTCCTGTTGAACTAGCCAAGGCTCTTCTCGATTGGATCCACCAGATTCACGGATAAATCTCCGTCAGTACTGGCTCGTAAAAGCATCGGCATCCCAGAGCGTTAGAACAACCTTCGATGGGCAAAAGCGGCACTCGGTCTTTTGGATAGGCGCCTTGCATTTTGCGGCAGGTCGGACACGCCTCGGCAGCCACTGCTAGACGAATCATGCTAACACGTGGGTTGGCCTGCATCTTCTTGAGAGCCACCATAGCCACTGAAAATTCTCGCAGATCCGCTCCACAAGTCGGACAGAACGCGACGGTGTCGGGGGATTGAGTTTGACAACGTGAGCATGTTTGCATAAGGCCTGCTCCCTCCCTGAAAAGTCAGCGGTCTCAATAGGCACTATTTTACTACAAGAAACCGCCCCGTCTCAGTAAGAGACGGGGCGGTTACAAGCCACCTGTAACTATTACTACTGATACTGCTTGATCAAGCCGACACGTTCATTAAACTCCGTGATAAGCGCGTCGATCTCTTCCACCTGGCTCTGTAATTCGGTCCAGTAGTTTCGATCATACCACTGAGCCAAGATTTCCTCGTAGGTCTTACCTTGCTGCTCCACCCAGGTGTAGTATTTCAGGTTATGGACACGCCGACGATCGGCATAACGCAGTTCAAGCAAGTAATCCACACTTTGCCCCTGCAGGCTTCGTGCATAAGCCTCAGCCGCATGATAGGGTGTAAACTCACCAAACTGATCACGATACTCCTGGATACGACTACCGTAAAGCTCCATAGAGTCAGTCAGCACAATGAGCATGATGTCATTCTCACCCATCTCATAGTATTTCGCCGTCTTAATTGCCGAGAGCAAGTTAGCAATCCCTGAGAAACCAAGGAGATCTAATTTCGAAACCACCTCCTCAGGCACACCTTTGCGCACTAAGTACTCCCGACCCGCGGGTTCGTTGAATAAGCGCATTACTGCCACCACATCATTATCGTCAATGGCGGCCACTAGATCCGTATTCTTAACGTTGTGAATCCACGGCACGTGTTTGTCACCAATCCCCTCAATACGATGGGCGCCGAAACCATTCTCAAAGAGGGTCGGGCACTGCAGGGCTTCACCCGCCACAATCTTACTGTTGGGGAAGATCTGCTTCAGGTAGTCGCCACAGGCAATAGTTCCCGCCGAGCCAGTCGTCAATGCCACACCGCGGAATTCATCCTTGGGGCCCATTACACGCTTGAGAACCTCTTCCATCGCGTGGCCGGTTACGTCATAGTGCCATAGGTAGTTACCAAATTCCTCGAACTGATTGAAGATCATCAGATCCTGCCCGGAGCGACGCAGTTCCCAGCACTTATCGAAGATCTCTTTCACGTTAGATTCGCTACCGGGGGTCGCAATCACTTCACTAGCAATCTTTGAAAGCCATTCAAAACGTTCTTTGCTCATGCCTTCTGGCAAGATGGCGATCGAGTCACAAGCCAGTAATGCTGAGTCATAAGCCCCACCACGGCAATAATTTCCGGTTGAGGGCCATACAGCTTTTTGAGTGGTCGGATCAAATTGTCCGGTTACCAGACGCGGCACCAAACACCCAAATGCCGCACCCACCTTATGTGCACCCGTTGGGAACCACTTGCCCACCAGGCCAATAATCCGTGCCGGTACGCCGGTCAGGCTACTAGGAAATTCCAGAATATTGACTGGCCCAAAACCACCACCGAAGGGAACCGGCTCGTTCTTCCAGGTGATGCGGAAAAGGTTGCGAGGATGAACATCCCATAACCCAATGTTGCGCAGTTCCTCTTTGATCCGTGCGGGGATCAAATCGGGATTTTTCATTTGAGCAAAAGTGGGAATAATGATATTGCGTTCCCGGACACGTTGGATCGTTCGTTCACGCCGTTCCGGAATGACCGTTAAATCAATCTTTGCCATCGTTACACACTCCTCTTCTTGATTTTGGATTATAGTTTTTCCGCTATGGTTTGATCATCAGAAGGCGCTTCGCGTACAACATAAAGTGGGCGCCCTTTGACTTCGTCATAAATGCGGCCCACATACTCACCCAGGATACCCAAGGAGATCAGTTGCACCCCGCCCAGGAACAACACCGCAATCAGGGTAGAGGCTTGACCGAAGAAGGCCTGGGGCTGGAGAGCACGCAGGGCAATTACAAAGGGAATAGCCAGGATCGCCAAACCTGCTGCGATGAAACCCATATAAGTGGCCAATTGCAATGGAAAATAGGAAAAACTGGTAATGGCATTCAGCGCCAGGCGCAGCATCTTGCGTAGCGGATATTTGGTCTCACCTGCAAAGCGAGGGGCACGCTTATATGGCACTCCAATCTGGCGAAAGCCCACCCATGCTGACATACCACGTAGGAAGCGATGATGTTCCCGCATGCGGCTTAACACATCTACCACCTTGCGATCCATAAGGCGAAAGTCGCCCGTATCTACCGGGATCTTGACATCGGTGATGCGGTAAATCAGGCGGTAGAAAGCCGCTGCGGTGGCCTTTTTGAACCAGGTCTCACCCTCGCGTTCGGTGCGGACAGCATAGACCACCTCATATCCCTCACGCCACTTATTGATGAGGTCGAGAATGACCTCAGGCGGGTCTTGCAGATCCGCATCAATGATCACCACAGCCTGACCACGGCTGTAATCCAATCCCGCTGTCACCGCAATCTGATGACCGAAGTTGCGAGCAAAAATGATGGGGCGTACCCGTCGGTCTTGCTCAGCTAAGTGCTTGATGATCTCGGTGGAGCGATCTCGTGAGCCGTCATCTACAAACACAAGCTCCCAGGGTTCGCCCGTGCTATCCATCACCGCCGTAACCCGGTGATAAAGCTCCTCCAGGCACCCTTCTTCATTGTAAACCGGCACCACAATCGAAAAGGTGGGCGTTTCCATAATCCTCACGCTGAACGACTCAAGTGGGCCTTAAGCGCGGAAAGGGTAGGTTCAATTACCGGCGCTTCCTTAACTGCCTGCATCGCTGCCCGGACATCTTTTAGCCCGCTACCCGTATTCAGCACCAGAACCGGATCCTCGGAGCCAATCAGCCCTTGCTGCAAGGCTTTCTTCAATCCAGCATAGGCGGTTGCTCCTGCCGGTTCAGCAAAGATGCCCACCCGTCCCAAATCGGCAATGGCCTTCAAAATTTCGCTATCTGGAACGGTAATGTAAGCCCCATTGGTTTGCCGCGCCGCACGCACTGCGCGTACACCATCACGTGGCAAGTCAACCGAAATACTATCCGCTATGGTCTGGGCTGCCACAGGTTCGATCACCTCAGTGCCTTTGAAGAAGGCATTGGCTACGGCGGCAGACCCTTCAGACTGGACACCAAAGATGCGTGGCATTTGCTCCAACCACCCTAATGCCACCAGGTCCTTGAAGCCTTTATGGAGCCCCGAGATGATATTTCCATCCCCCACCGAAACGAAGACGCATAACGGTCGGTAGCCGGGGCGCATATTCAAAATGACCTGTTCCCAGATTTCCAAGGCCGCTGTCTTCTTGCCCTCAGCCGTAAAGGGATTGTAGCCAGTGTTGCGACAATACCACCCAAACTCCTGGCTGGCCTGGATAGTCAGGTCAAATGCCTGATCATAGTTACCATCCACCAGAATGACCTGGGCTCCGAAGACCAGCAATTGCGCCACCTTGGCGGGGGGTGCGGTTTTTGGCGCAAAAATCACGGCCTTTTGACCAATAGCTGCCGCCATGCCCGCCAGTGCAGCCCCGGCATTACCTGTCGAGGCCGTTACCACCACCTCGGCTTGAATCTGTCGCGCACGTGCTACTACGACTGCGCTAGCACGATCCTTGAAAGAAGCCGTAGGGTTACGCCCTTCGTCCTTAACCCAGAGGGTCTTCAAATTCAACTCCTGAGCCAGACGTTGCGGAGAATACACCGGCGTCCAACCTACTGCCCGCAAAGGCGTCCCTTCACCACCTGGGTCCTGCACTGGTAGCAAGGGTAAGTAACGCCAGATGGAATAATCTTTGCGGGTTGTAATGTCATTGATCTGAAAACGGCTCTTGATCCCGGCGTAATCTAGAATCACATCCAGGTTGCCCCCATCTTTTGGACAGGTATACATCACCTGATCCACCCGATAGTCGGTGCCACACAGCGAACAGCGATAACCAACAAAATCTGCCATGAGCATCACTCCTTAGGATTGAATCATTCTTTCTCAAACGGCATTCCCAAAGCCGCGGGTGGTGAAGTGCGCATTGCGCGCAACACGCGCGCCACGGCATGGCGCGCCTTTTCGGGCAACCCCGCCAAAGTGCGATCTACCCACTCGGCATTGCCAATATTGACCAATAACAGGGTAAGAATCATCAGCGGGAATGGCGCAACCTGAAGCACTTGTGAAGGGATGTTCGGAAGGCTAGGCTGAAGCACCAGCCCCAACCATTGCAGAAGGGCAAAGAAATAGGCTCCCAACGCTGCCCGTAGGGGGTTCCAACCGCCGAAAATAGTTAAGGCCAGGGCAATCCAACCAATACCATCCAGACCAGAAATCGTTCCTTTCCAGCCCGCTTTTACACTGAGCGAATACATAGGGCCTGCCAAGCCGATCAAAGCCCCGCCAACAACGGTGTACACATAGCGTAATAGGTTAACGTTGGCCCCCCGCACATAGGCCGCCGCAGGTCGTTCGCCAATGCCTTGCAACACCAATCCCGGGCGCGTGCGAAAAATGTACACATACGCCAGAACGATCAATGCAAAACTCATATAAGTCATTAAGTCGTGCTGGAAGAGAATCGCTCCCAACACGGGAATGTCAGCCAATCCCGGAACAGGCAGGTGAGGCAAGCGCGGACCCGAACGCCCCATATAAGGATTGCCCAGGAAATAGGCCAAATCACGGCACAACAGAGCCAGTACAAAACCAACGGCGACCTGAGACTGTTTCAGGGTAATACTGGCAAAGGCTACAATTAGGGCAACCAGTGCACCAATGAGAGCCCCGACTAGCAGTCCCCACACAACACTCCCGGTAGTCACAGCCACGGCAAACCCCGCCATTGCCGTCAACAGGATCGCCCCATTGACAGAGAGGTTGATTACCCCGGCGCGTTCGATGATTGTTTCACCAATTGCCGCAAACACAATCGGCGCTGCTGAAGCCAAAATGCCCGCAATCCCAATTACTAACACTGTATCCATGCGCCCTCCTTATCGCCGTCGCAATAAGCGTTGACGGACGCCGTCCATAAGCAAAACGGCTAATACCAATGCACCTTGCAACACTCCCGAAAGCGTTGAGTCTAATTTCATCACAATTGGCAACTGGATACTGCCAATGTTGAGTGCTGCAAAGAACATGGCTACGGGTGCAGCCCAAGCCGGCTGATAATTGATCAACATCGCCACTAACATCCCAAGGAAACCATACCCCGATGAGATGGAGGGGATCAGGCGATGATAAACGCCCAAGACCTGTACCGCTCCGGCTAATCCAGCAAAGAGACCACACAGTAGAAATGCCGCCCACATATATTGGGTGGTAGGAATACCCAGCAAAAACGCAGCCCGTCGGTTCCGTCCCACAGCCTTCAGTTTCAAGCCAAAATAGGTGCCCTGCAACAAGATGTAAATTACCGCAATACCAATAATCCCTATCACCAATGACCAGGGGCTAATGCGCAATCCTGCAAAAGTGGGCAACCAAAGGGTCTCTTTAAAGGGCTCGGTGCCGCTCATTGAACCAATCCCGGGGCGCTTCCAGGGGCCGAAAATCAGCCAGATGGTCAATGCTGTGGCAACAAAATTCATGCCCAGACCACCAAAAATCTCATTAACGCCGCCATAAATTCTAAGAAATGCCACAACGCTTGCCCATAGCATTCCGCCCAGAGCCCCACTCAAAAAGCCGATTACGATGATCAGCCCGGGGGAGAGCGTGCTATCCTGAAGCACCCGCAATGCCCAAGTGGTGAAGATTGCCCCCAACGTGATCTGACCTTCCACACCGATATTCCACAACCCTGCTGTATAAGTAACCAAAAGTCCTGAGGTGGCCAGTAGAAGCGGCACCCAGGCCACCAGAACATCGCTAAACTTGTTAATTGATCCTAACGAGCCGACAACAATGTTACGATAGGCCTCAAGGGGATTGGCTTTCGCCAGCACCATTACTAAGGAGGTGAATGCCAGTGCCAACACAATGGCTAGGAGCTGAAAGACAAAATTGGTCCACCGTGATGAGGTTCTTACCATGGCTGCTCCATTTGCTCTAGAATCCCTTGCCACCGATTAACTGGCCCAATTCTTCGACACTGGTCTTGGTGGCTTCAATTGGTTGTGAGACTTTGCCACCGAAGAAAACCAGAATGCGATCGCTATAGTGCAATATTTCTTCCAAATCGGCTGAGGTGAAGATAATCGCAGTGCCCTGACGGCAGCGTTCTTTTAACTTTCCCCAGATCCAGATAGTTGACTCGATATCTAGGCCACGTGTTGGGTGTTCTAATAAAATCACGCTTAGAGGCTGTCGCAACATGGCCAGAAGTGCCCGTTGTTGATTACCTCCTGAGAGTGATTCCACCGTGCTGCTCGGCACGCCCTTGATCGAGAAGTCTGCAATGCGTTGGGTCGTCAGCACTTCCGCCTTCTGGCGATTAACCACAAACCCGTTCTGCGGTTCAGCCAACACAAAGTGTTCGGTCAGCGTTAGCCCTGGGATCAGTCCTTCTTCCAAACGCGCTGCTGGCACGTAAGTAATACCTGCCTCCAGAAATTCGCGATAAGGTCGCCCAGTCAGACGCTTTTCACCTAAATAAATCTCACCAGCCACAGGGCGGATAATCCCCGCACAAGCCTGAAGGAATTGACGCTGACCTGATCCCTCCATGCCTGCTAGGCCAATCACTTCTCCCCTGTGCACAGTTAGATTGACATTGCGAATCTGTAAGCGATAGTCTTCAATGCTTAAATTTTCCAGACGGAATAGGGATTCCTTCGAATCGAAATGCGTCTTATCCTCTGGCAGCACCACTTTGCCAAACATCAACTTAACCAGGTCTTCAGTTCGGTAGGGTGGTTCAACCTCTCCCACCAATTTACCCTGGCGCAAGACAGCCACTCGATGGCATAACTCTTCTACTTCTTCGAGCTTGTGGGACACAAAAATTACCGTCATTCCCTGCTCAGCTAATGCCCGCAGGGTAGCAAAGAGTTTCTCCTTCTGGTTAGCACTAATCCCTGTCGTGGGCTCATCCAGAATGAGCACACGCGCCCCCAGCCATAACAAGCGCATGATTTCTAACTGCTGGCGTTCACCGACCGTTAGAGAGTCCACGTAGGCATATGGGTCAATATTGAAACCGAACCGCGCCTGTAAATCTTGCATGGCCCGAATCGCCTCAGCGCGGTTAGGGAACAGTCCACCTCGATGACCAATGAGCAAATTATCTACCACGCGCATCGGTGGAAAATCCAACGGGTCCTGATGCAACATTCCCACTCCATGACGAATCGCATCCGCAGGCGATTCGATCTTAACTGGCTTACCATCCAGGCGAATCTCACCCTCATCCGCCTGATAAAACCCCGAGAGAATTTTCATCAACGTACTTTTTCCGGCCCCGTTTTCACCGAGTAACCCTTGGATCACACCACTGGGGATTCTCAGCGTGATCCCATCGTTAGCGTGCACTGGACCGAACCACTTATGGATGTTGATCAGCTCAACGTTCATGTCTCACCCGGTCGTTTGGAAATGGGGGAAGGCTTTCCTGCCTTCCCCCTGATACTCAGAACCTACTGACTGACGCTCTGACCTTCCATGCCTTCCAGCAACTGCGGCAGGTACCAGACCTGGAAATCGGTAGCAACCTCACCCTCTTTCAGGAAGGGAGTACCATCCTGGAAATTAAGCGGGCCTTTCCACAGATTCAAGCCACCGGCCAGTTCAGAGATGAATTTGTCCAACTGAGCCGAGGCATCCGCCGAGAGCGCCGCACCCTTTACAAAGCCCACATGGCTGGTATCTGGATTGTTGATGTCGTTCCAGTCTGGACCGACCCAATCCCACGAGGGCTTCCAGGTGCCTGCAATGGCCTCCTGAACGTATTTGGCGTACATCGGTCCCCAATTGAAGTACGGCACGCCTAAGCAGACCTCTTCGCCCTCCTTGCAGGCACCAATGTAATCATAGGGAATCGCCCGCACCTCTTTACCCTGACCTTGGAATTTCTTTGCCTCGGCTAACGCCTCCGTGGTATCAATGCCAGAGATGACCACATCGTAACCACTGTTGAAGAAATCATCCGCAACTTGCGTCGGGTCAGAGGTCACGCCGGGGATGTTGAACCAAAAGCCAATCCAGGTTACTTTGAATTTGAGCTGAGCCGGATCCTTCCCCAGGTACTCTGACCAGCAGTACCGGGCCCCCAAATAGGTCGCAGCGGCCAGGCGGCGTGTCTCATCATTGATAAGCGGACCTAAATAGCCAATCTGCCCTGTCTTAGTGGTGAGCGCCGCAGCGCAGCCAGCGATCATTTTGCCGTATTCCATGCGCCCCATCACGTTGCCAAGGTTGGGAAGACCGCGGTAGTTCTTGCCCTCTTTCCAAGCCCCATCACCCGAGGCGTGAATCACAATGATCTCCGGATGGGCTTTGGCGAATGCTTCGGCGCCATCCTTCATATCATCGGAGTTGAAGATCACCAGTTTAGCGCCTTTGGAAACCAGATCTTCTGCCAACTGCTCAGGTGTAGTGCCAGGGCGATCGGCTGAGTTGACTTTATCAATGTAAATCATCTTCGCGCCGGGCACCTTCTGCTCAACGTAAAGACCAGCATTGTAGTGGGCCTCACTCCAACCATGGTCGTTATAGGGGCCAACCAGCAACATCCCAAACACAAACTCCTGCGGTTGTGCCGGTTGAGTGGCTTCGGGGGCCTTAGTTGACTCCACTGGCTTGGTGGGCTCTGCGGGGGGTTGAGTCGGTACCGTTGTCGGCGCGGGCGTTGCGGCGGGTTGACATGCAGCCAGCAACACGGCCAGTACCAACAGGACACTTAGGACAAACCACGTGCGTTTCATGATTCTTCCTCCTCCTTAACTTAGACTTTGAGCAATCAGAGTTTGGGAATGGACGCTGTAATGGACGAGAAACACTAAGTCGGGCTGAAAATTTACCGTGTGATTCTTTGCTGGGACTCACCTCCTTTCCGAAAAAGTTAGGATTCTGTTCACATTGCCCCTAGGCCACCTATTGCTCGTATTTTAATTGATAAAACCCAATAAACTCGCCAATCGCAGGGAAGGGTGAGAAACCCACCCTTCCCCCGCCAGAAAGGCTACAAATTAAGGCACAATCCAGGTGCCAGTTTCACCATGCAGCGCCCGCGTTAAGTTCTCCGGGTTGGTGATCAGAGCTGCCTTACCACCGCTCTCAAGGAAGCGGATGCAGGCCTGAATCTTGGGTAGCATGGAGCCTTTGGCAAAGTGCCCCTCTGCCATATAGGCTTTGGCTTCAGCAACGGTCATCTTATCCAGCCAGACCTGATTGGGCTTGTTAAAATTCAGCGCTACTTTTTCGACCGCGGTGCTAATGATGAAAACATCTGCCTTAATCATGGTAGCCAGCAGCGAAGACCCAAAGTCCTTATCAATCACTGCCTCAACCCCAACCAGTTCGCCGGTTTCGGTGCGCACCACCGGAATACCACCGCCACCCACACCGACCACCACGAATCCGGCGTCAATCAGGGTGCGGATAGCTGGGGCTTCCACAATTTCAATCGGGATCGGTGAAGGCACCACACGCCGCCAACCTCGCCCGGCATCTTCCACCACCACCCAACCTTCTTTCTCGGCACGTTCCTTGGCGGTCTTCTCATCCATGAACGACCCAATCGGTTTGGTGGGGTTCTTGAAGGCCGGGTCATTACGATCTACCACGGTTTGAGTCACCACGGCCACGGCCTTTTTGTTCATTCCACGGCGCAGAAACTCATTATAAAGTGCCTGAGTGAACATATAGCCAATTGCCCCCTGGGTGTCGGCACCGCATACGTCCAACGGCACCTCGTGCAGCTCGTGGCGGGCCAATTCGGACCGGCGCAGCACAAAGCCCACCTGCGGGCCATTCCCGTGGGTAATGACCACATCCCAGCCCTCAGCAATCATGCCGGCAATATGGTGCATGGACTCAGCGCCTGCCTCATACTGATCTTTAACCGTTTGATGCTGAGCATCCTTAATAAGTGAGTTTCCACCTACTGCAACTACCGCTACACCTTTCCGTTCCATACCTCATTCACCTCACTCACGCGTAATTAGTTTAGGCCATCGTCAAGGCCATGACGGCCATCTGGGCATGCATGCGATTCTCCGCCTCATCATAGACCACCGACTGCGGACCATCCATTACACCATCCGTTACCTCAATATTACGGTCAGCCGGCAGCGGGTGCATGTAGATAGCATCCGGCTTGGCAAGCGCCATGCGGCGCTCATCGGTGATCCAATTGGAGTACTTCTGAAGCAACCGCGCGCCCTCTTCGGTATCGGTGGTGTGAACCAGAGCCCCCCAGGATTTGGCATAAATGATATCGGCATCTTTGAAGGCCTCATCCATGTCATCCACCACCTCAAATCCGGTGCCGTATTTGCGCGCCTGTTCCCGTGCCATATCCATGATCTCTGGCATGAGGCGGAACTCGGGTGGATGAGCCAACACGACATCCAAACCGAAGCGCGGCATCTGCAGGATAAGGGATTGAGGTACCGAAATGGGCTTCTGGTAAGAAGCAGCATAGGCCCATGAAACCACCATCTTCTTACGGCGCAGATCGCGTCCTTTCTTCTCAAAGATGGTCATCAGATCGGCCAGGCACTGGAAGGGATGATAGATGTCGCACTGCATATTAAGAACTGGCACACGGGAATATTTGGCCACGTCATTAATATACTTGTTCCCAACCCCCCACTCCACATGGCGAATGGCAATACCATCAAAATAACGACCAAAGATCTCACCAATCTCCTTGGGTGTATCGCCATGAGCAATCTGGGTTGTACGGCTTTCGATAAATGCAGCATGACCGCCCAGGTGTGCCATACCTGCCTCAAACGAACCACGGGTGCGGGTGCTGCTGAAGAAGAACAGCATAGCCAAAACTTTATCCCGCAAATACGGGGTGGGCTCACCCAAAGCACGCTTGCGCTTCAGGTCAAAAGCCACATCCAGCACAGTTTCGACTTCTTCTTTCGAGAAGTCCAGATCACCAATTAGGTCACGTCCACGCAAATAGGTCTGCATCGCACCTCTCCTTTCTCACAAAATGGTGGCTCTGAGAGCCTGGGTAGGCTCTCAGAGCCGAGATGTTCAAATCACTCCATCGCACCCAGAACGAGCGCCAGGAGGGCCATGCGCATCACCACACCGTAGAAAGCCTCCTGCCAGTAGCGTGACCAGCGGGTAATGTCTACATCGGTGGGAATCTCATCCATGCGCGGCAGAGAGTGCAGCAGGATGGCACCTTCCTTGGCTTTGCGCTCAAGCAACTCGCGGGTGATCTTGTAATTGGCAGGCGTTTGTCCCACATCACCCTTACGTTCATCGCGGGCCTTGGTGTAATCAGGTTGCACCACTGGCTCAACCAGGATGACATCGGCCTCGTGGATCACCTGCTCCACATGCTCGGCTTCCTTGAAGTTGAGACTGTACTGACGCAGTTCAGCCTTGAACTCCTCGGTCAGCGACATTTCAGGCGGCGCTACAAAAGTAATCGGGCAGTCAAACTGGGTCAGCGCATAGGCCAAGGAGTGCATGGTGCGCATACGCATATCCCCCACAGCCAACCATTTCAAGCCATCAATACGGCCTTTCTCGCGCAGAACGGTATAAAGGTCGGTTAGGATTTGAGTCGGGTGTTCCCCCCAGCCATCACCGGCATTGATAACCGGCACACTGGCCCATTTAGCCGCTTCATGTGGGGCGCCCTGCTGGAAATGGCGCATCACGATCACATCGCCGTAAAACTCCAGCATTTTGACAGTGTCCTTAATGGATTCCTGATACCAGTCGCCCGCGCGGGTCATTTTGGCATCCGCAAAACCGGTCACATGGCCACCTAAACGATGCATGGCCGCTTCGTGCGCCAGGCGGGTGCGGGTGCTGGGCTGATAGAAAGCAGTGACCAGCGTTTTGTGGGCCAGCAAGTTGCTGTTGCGGCGGCTGCGCGCAATGGGCTCCATCTGCTCGGCCACTTCAAAAATGCGGAAGAACTCCTCACGTTCAAAGTCCTTCAAAGAAAGAATGTCACGTCCAAGAAAACTACGCATGGTTTTAAACCTCCGAATGTTTTAATGTTTGGGTTGTAGGATTGTTGAGCATGCCGCAACGTGCGGCAATTTGACATATTTGAGCCTTTATCCGACCGGCTTAGCACCTCCTTCTTGCGCTTCAAATTCAAGCGGTCTAACGGGTACCCCAACCCGACGCACAACATGGAAGCGGAAATAGCCGGGCAAGAAGTAACTCTGGGAGAAATCCACCACCCGACCGCTGGCATCGAAGAGTTGGGCCTGGAACATCAGCAGTACATCCCCACGCTGAATCTCCAAACGCCGCGCAATATCTGAGGGTGCCGCCACCGCCCGAATTTCGGTGAATGAGTCAGCAAGTTGGGGCATGCCGCGATGCAAAAGGAAATCCAGGACTGAACCCGTGAAGCCTTCATTGAGTTCTTCAGGGGTCAGAACATCATCCGGCAAGATATCAATCAGAAAAGCCACCGGGCGATTATCGGCGTGAATGACGCGCTCCACCCGCACGACCGGAGTTCCTGCCTTAACGCGCAAACCTTCCGCTACGAATGCATCCGCGGGTAACTGCGTGATGGTACATTCGCCCATGTGCACTTGTAAACCAATGCGCTGAGCGAGAGTCTCAAGGCTCTCCAGAATTTCCAGGCCCGATTCGATGACCCGAGGATGTTGAACTACAAATGTGCCTTTTCCCTGACGACGGCGAATGAGCCCCTGTCCTTCAAAGGAACGCATCGCCTCGCGCAGAGTTGCCCGTGATACCCCCAATTCCTTCGCCAACTGGGGCTCCGAGGGCAAACGCTGACCTGGCGGCGTATTAGCAATCAATTCGGCCAGCTGAACCTGCAAACGCTGGTAAGGATGTTGATTTTCCATCTCACCTCTCTACAACCGGGATGAATTTGAATTGCGTTACATCCACCAGGCCCAGATCGGAAATGCGTAGTTCAGGAATGACCACCAAGGCTAACAGGCTCAATTGCATATTGGGGTTATTCAACCTACACCCACAGGCCCGGAATCCCTCCAGGACGCTCTCCGCTTGAGCCGCTACCACCTCGGCGCGTTGATTCGACATTAACCCGGCAATGGGCAACTCAACCTTACCGATGATCTCACCATCTTTCACGACAACCTGGCCGCCCCCACACTCTGCCAAGGCGTTGACAGCCTGCGCCATACACACCTCATCAGTACCAACTACGATGAGATGATGACTATCATGCGCTACAGTTGTGGCGATGCCGCATCGTTCGGTAAAACCAAATCCGTGCACCAAGCCAACTTGCACAATTCCACTTGCCCGATGGCGTTCTACCAATGCGATTTTAGCCAAATCCCGCGGTATATCGGGCTTGATTTCACCATCGGTCACCTCCACTGTCAGGCGCAGATGCCGGGTTGGGGCCTGATTCTCGATCACGCCAATGACATTCGCCGTAACTTGCCCCTGTTGAACTTCGGGGACCACCAATTTAAAATCTTCCGCCGTGAGCAGACGCTTGAGATGCACAGAATGTAATGCCCAATCCGGATATGCCACTGTTGGCAATTCAATCAACCATTGCCCCTCACGGGCAATCCACTGTCCCTTTGCCATCACCGCCGTTGGACGGAAATTAACCAGATCGGGAACTAGCAAAATATCGGCAAAACGCCCTGGAGCAATCATGCCCAAATCACGGCTAACGCCGAAATGTTCAGCCGTATTGATGGTTGCCATCTGGATCGCCGTGACAGGCCGTAATCCCTGCGCAATAGCATGACGTACCACCCGATCCATGTGCCCCTCTTGCACCAAGGTTGCTGAATGGCTATCATCGGTGCAGAGTAAAAATCGGCGTGCATCGAGTCCCAATTCGGTCACCGCGCGCACCTGGGTTGCCACATCATGCCAGGCTGAACCATAGCGCATCATCACTCGCATTCCCTGGCGCGCCCGGGCTACTGCATCTTCCAGCCGTGTCCCCTCATGATCATCCTCAGCCCCACCCGCCACATATCCATGGAAAGGCAGCCCCAGATCTGGGGAGGCATAATGCCCTCCGACAGTTTTACCCGCATTACGCGCAATGGCCATCTCTGCATGGGGTTTCTCACGGCTCTGGAAAACCCCCGGAAAATCCATCATTTCACCTAGGCCGATGATCCCCGGCCAGGTCATGGCCTCAGCCACCTCTTCAGGGCCAATACTCGCACCCGGGGTTTCCAAGCCCGGTGCTGAAGGAACACAGGAAGGCACTTGCACAAACACATGAATGGGCTGCATGGCGGCCTCGTCCACCATTAATCGCACGCCTTTCAACCCAAATACATTAGCAATTTCATGGGGATCAATAAACATCCCTGTCGTGCCGTGTGGCGCCACGGCACGAACGAATTCGGTCACGGTTAACATGCCCGATTCAACGTGCATGTGGGCATCCAACAAACCAGGCACAAGGTATGCCCCTTGTGCATCTACAACCTCAGTCTTCTCGCCAATGGTATGACTCGCGTCCGGTCCTACATAAGCAATACGCTCACCCAAGACTGCCACATCCGTAGCGGGAATAACCTCTCCCGTCTGCACAGATACCCAACGACCATTCCGAATAACCTTGTCAGCGGGGAGGCGCCCCATAGCACAATCAACTAAACGACGGGTCATTTCAGGGGTAATTGACTTGGACATAGTCTCCTCCTGGTAAAGGGCCCTAACGAGAGCACAGTGAACAACCTATAAAAGACTCGATCGCAAACTAACCTTGCAATAAGCGTTGGGAAGCACGATTATGCCGCTCAATCAGACGCGGCAAGTCCAGGGTTTGCAACACCCCATCTTTGACGATCACACGACCATGCACAACGGTGTAACTCGCTCGTTGGGGTTGGCAGAATACTAGTGCCGCCACCGGATCATGCAACGCGCCGGTGTAATCCAGCGCGTTAAGATCAAAGGCCACAAAATCAGCACATTTGCCCGGCTCCAGCGAGCCGATATCGCTGCGCCCTAGCACAGCCGCACCACCTCGCGTCGCCAGTTCTAACGCTTGGCGAGCAGTCATCAGAGGCGGAGCGTCTTCACTGGAGAGCGAGGCCCCTTCCAGTGCTGCACCCAAACGCGCCAACAGCATGGCTTGCCGCGCTTCGCCCAACAGGTGCGAACTGTCATTGCTGGCCGAACCATCCACACCCAGTCCAACCTTGACTCCATGAGCCAGGTAACGCATCACCGGCGCAATTCCCGAGGCTAGGCGCATATTGGAACTCGGGCAATGTGCCACTCCACACCCGGTACGAGCAAAAACCTGGATCTCTGCTGCGTTAACGTGCACAGCGTGAGCAAACCAAACATCATCTCCCACCCACTCCAGATGTTCCATGTAGGCCACGGGGCGATAGCCAAACCTTTGCAAACAAAAGACCTCTTCATCCTGAGTTTCGGCCAAATGGGTATGGAGATGAACCCCGTATTGCCGCGCCAGCCGCGCACTTTCTCGCATTAGGTTTCCTGTCACACTGAACGGTGAGCACGGCGCCAACACAATCTGCACCATCGCCCCTGGTTTAGGATCGTGGTAAGCCTCAATTAAGCGCTGACTATCGCGCAGGATGTGATCCTCGGTGTCCACGACACTATCCGGTGGTAAACCACCCTGGCTTTCTCCCAGGCTCATCGAACCCCGTGAGGCATGCAAACGCACCCCCACTTCCTGGGCAGCCGCAATTTCATCATCCAGGCGTGACCCGTTAGGGAATAGGTAAAGATGATCCGAGGCGGTGGTGCATCCCGAAAGCGCCAGTTCGGCCAGCGCGGTCTGCGTAGAGATGTAAATATCTTCCGGGGTCATCCGCGCCCAAATCGGGTACAACGTCTTCAGCCAGTTGAACAAGTTGGCATTCTGTGCGGCTGGGACTGCACGGGTAAGCGTTTGGTAGAAATGATGATGGGTGTTGATCAACCCCGGAAGCACGATGTAACCCCGCAGATCGAGGACCTCATCTGCTGTCGTTGGCAACTCCGCAGTTGGTCCGACCTGCTCGATAAAACCATCACGAATGAAAAGACCTCCCCCGGGAATTTCCCGGCGGAGGCCATCCATAGTGATAAGAAGCGCGGCGTGCTTGACAAGGAGGGTGGACATGGTCACACCAACCACTCAGGAAGGAGGAAGAAAGGAGGTTTGGTCACGGCTTGCCCTGTTGATCACTTGGACGCTTATAGATTAACCGAAAGTTGCCAATTTGTCAATTGTCTGACAACATGATTTTTGTCACATTTCTGCCAGTTCTGCTGCTCGCAAAGTGTTTTTCAACAACATGGCAATGGTCATGGGCCCAACTCCGCCCGGTACTGGGGTGATATAACCTGCAACTTGACGCACCTCTTCAAACGCCACATCACCGACTAGACGTTGCCCTTTAGGGTGAGCCGGATCCTCAATGCGATTGATACCCACATCAATCACTACAGCGCCGGGTTTCACCCAATCGGCGCGCACCATCTCAGGACGGCCAACGGCTGCAACCAGCACATCTGCCTGGCGGGTTACGGCCGGCAAATCGCGCGTGCGAGAATGGCATATCGTAACTGTGGCATCCGCTCGTACCAAGAGCAACGCCATCGGCATTCCAACAATGTTTGAGCGTCCCAGCACGACGGCATTCAACCCGCGCAGGGAAGGCACCACACGTTCGATGAGATAGAGACAGCCAGCCGGGGTACAGGGGACAAAAAGCGGATCCCGTCCCTTTTGTGCTAGCCGGCCGATGTTGAGAGGGTGAAAACCGTCCACGTCTTTCTGAATACTGATAGCCCCCAGCACCCGCTCTTCGTCTAATCCATCAGGTAACGGCAATTGCACTAGGATGCCATGAATGCGAGAATCCTGATTTAATTCCCTAACCAGCCCCTCCACTTGGTCTTGTGTTGCCGTTGCCGGTAGTTCGAACCCAAACGACTGAATACCCACTTCCTCACAGGCCTTGCGTTTGCTCCGCACATATACCTGAGAAGCCGGATTATCCCCTACCAGAACGGTAGCCAGACCTGGCACTGATTTGCCAGCAGCTACACGTTCCGCAACCGCCTGTTTGACTTCGGCTCGAATCTGTTCCGCTACGGCTTTCCCATCAATGATTTCCGCAGGCATTGGTTCGTTCTCCTTTCTTTGGCCAAGGCATGTATTTTAAACTCGGTTTTGAAAATCCCCGCTTAAGTTCTCTGACATTTTACAACAGTTTACAAGTTAAAGCATCCGTCACCTCTCATCAACTTATATGACAAATTTCTGCTGTCCGGGCTCCCTAACAAAAATACGCTCAGTTTCGGCTATAATTTTGTCAGGAGGTCATTCAACCATGAGCAATATCTGCGTCATTGGAACCGGTTATGTGGGGCTCGTCACGGGCACCTGCTTTGCTGATCTAGGGAACAGGGTCGTGTGCCTGGATATTGACGAAAATCGCATTGAAAAACTCAAACAAGGCATCATGCCTATTTATGAACCGGGACTCGAGCAACTGGTCGCGCAGAATGTGCGAGCTGGCCGCCTCTCCTTCACAACCAGTTACCCTGAGGCCCTCAAAGATGCTGAATTCGCCTTCATTGCCGTGGGCACCCCCTCAGGGGTGGATGGCGAAGCAGATTTACAATACGTGCGTGCCGTCGCCGAAGCCATTGCGGATCATGTAGATCATCCCATCATTGTAGTCAATAAGTCCACTGTCCCAGTCGGAACTGGCGACTGGGTGGCCGATATCATCCGCAAGCGTCGGGCAGGGCGCCCGTTGCAATTCTCGGTTGTCTCAAACCCAGAATTTTTGCGCGAGGGGTCGGCCATTCACGACTTTATGAACCCCGACCGGGTTGTTTTGGGCTCCCTAGATCGCGAAGCAGCCTCCAAAGTAGCCCAGTTGTATCTCACCTTACGTTGCCCCATTCTGATCACCGACTTACGCACTGCTGAGATGATCAAATATGCCTCCAACGCATTTTTGGCCACCCGCATCTCATTCATCAACGAAATTGCTACCATTTGCGAGGAATTAGGCGCTGACGTGCGTCAAGTGGCGATTGGTATGGGACTGGATAAACGTATTGGCCCCGCCTTCCTAGACGCCGGATTGGGTTGGGGGGGCAGTTGCTTTCCCAAAGATGTTAAGGCCTTGGCGCACATGGCGGTGCTGCACGGATCCAACCCTCAACTGCTCCAAGCCGTCATGGAGATCAACCGTAACATGCGCCGTCGAGTGGTTATGCGCTTGCGCAAGGCATTAGGTACCCTTAACGAAAAAGTGATTGGGGTGCTAGGTCTTTCCTTCAAGCCAAACACCGATGATATTCGGGAAGCCCCCGCCCTTGAATTAATCCACTTGATGGAAAACGAAGGGGCATTAATCCGCGCCTATGACCCTCAGGCCATGGAGAACGCGCGCCCCTTGTTGCCCAAAGCCGTTTTATGTGCCAATCCCTATGAAGTTGCCGAGGGTGCGGACGCCTTGGTTCTGGCAACCGAGTGGAACGAATTTAAACAATTGGATTTTGAACGCATTTATCGCCTGATGCGCAACCCACTGATTATGGATGGGCGCAACCTGTGGGATCCCGAGCACCTGCGCAGCCTCGGCTTCACCTATTTTGGCATTGGGCGCGCAACCAACGGCATCGTCAACAGCTGATCTTAGTTGCCGACTCACTTAAATAGCAGTGGGCCTAATTTTCTTGAACACAAGCAAGAGATGCGATGAAGGTTCTCATCACCGGCGGAGCGGGTTTTATCGGCAGCCATTTGGTGGATCGTCTGGTTCAGTCCCCCGAATACGAGATCATCATTCTGGACAATCTGTTACGGGGACGGCTGGAACACATTGCCCACCATCGCCACAATCCGCGCGTCTCTTTCGTCCATGGCGACGTACGCCGCTACGGCGACGTGCTAGATGCCATGCGGGGCTGTCAACTGGTCTATCATTTGGCAGCCCAGACACGGATCATGGCAAGTGTGGCACGGGTAGACACCTGCTTTGAAACCAATGTAATCGGGACCTTCAATGTACTTAAGGCCGCCCATCACCTTGAGATTTCCAAGGTTGTTTTTACCTCCTCAGGCGAGGTATACGGTGAACCGCGCCACTTGCCGGTGGACGAAACCCACCCCCTCAAGAGTAAAAACCCCTATGGAGCCAGCAAAGTGGCCGCCGAGGTATACTGCCAGGTTTTTCAAGAAACCCATCACCTGCCCATCGCGGTTCTCCGTCTTTCTCACGTATATGGCCCTCGCGATACGGAAAGAGTAATCCCGGTTTGGATTCGCAATGCCCTCCGCGGCAAGGACCTCATTGTCTTTGGGGGTGAACAGGTGATTGATTTAGTATGGGTGGATCAGGTTGTCGAGGCCTTACTTCGAGTAACCTCCATCCCCAATTTGAGCGACCCCATCAACATTGGTCATGGCAAAGGTGTGCCCATTCTCAGATTGGCAAGACGCATCCTAGAATTAACCAACTCCACTTCACAACTGGTGCTTCAACCTCCCCGTGCCGCCGAAGTAGTGCGTTATGAACCACGAGTGGAGCGCATGCGCACCCTTCTAAACCTCCACCCTCCTGAGGATGCCCTCGAATACTTACCCACCCTTGTCACTGCATGGCGAGAGATACTTTAGCGCACCTCATACCGAATAAGAGGGAGTAAACAGGCGGTGCTCTTCCAAGTAACGCTTTAAGTATTGACCGGTGTAAGAGTCAGGCACGTGGCAGATTTCCTCAGGTGTGCCCGCGGCTACCAGTCGCCCTCCTCGGTCACCCCCTTCGGGGCCCAAGTCGATAATGTAATCGGCAACCTTGATAATATCCAGATTGTGCTCGATGATCAAAACGGTATTGCCCGCATCCACCAGCCGCTGTAATACCTCGATCAACTTATGAACATCAGCTGCATGAAGCCCCACCGAGGGCTCATCTAACACATACAGTGTGCGTCCTGTGGCGCGGCGCGAAAGTTCACGCGCCAATTTAACGCGTTGCGCCTCCCCTCCGGATAACGTGGGAGCCGGTTGCCCAATGCGAATATACCCAAGCCCCACGTCTTCCAAGGTGCGTAGTTTGTTAACAATCACGGGAAAGGCTGCAAATAGTTCGATCGCCTCGCTAACCGTGGTATCCAGGACCTCGGCAATATTCAATCCTTTGTAACGCACCTGCAATGTTTCACGGTTAAAACGTGCTCCATGGCATACATCGCACGGCACATACACATCTGGCAGGAATTGCATCTCAATGCGCAACTGCCCTTGCCCCTGGCACGCTTCACATCGTCCCCCATGCACGTTGAAAGAAAAACGCCCCGCTTTATAACCACGCATACGGCTTTCGGGTAACTCAGCAAAGAGTTTGCGTATCTCATCAAACAGGCCTGTGTAGGTACCTGGATTCGAACGCGGGGTACGACCTATCGGGGATTGATCAATGTTGATCACTTTGTCAATATACTCAATCCCTTCAATTCGGTCGTACTCGCCGGGTTGGGTGCGGGCCCCATGCAGTTCCTTTGCCAGGGCTTTATAGAGCACATCAATCATCAACGTGGATTTGCCCGAACCGGAAACACCTGTGATACACACTAAACGTCCCAGCGGAATACGCACCGTCAGATTCTTGAGGTTATTTGCCCGAGCCCCCACAATGGTGAGCCATCTGCCATTGCCCTTGCGTCGTTGCGTTGGCATAGGCACCTGCATCCGTCCGGAGAGATATGCCCCGGTGAGCGATTGAGGATGATTGAGAATGACCTCCACCGGGCCCTCGGCAATCACATACCCCCCATGTTCTCCTGCTCCAGGCCCTAGGTCAATCACCCAATCAGCAGAGCGGATGGTCTCTTCATCGTGCTCTACCACCAGAACAGTATTTCCCAGATCCCGCAGGCCCTTCAAGGTTGCCAGCAGGCGCGCATTATCACGCGGGTGCAAACCAATGGAAGGCTCATCAAGTACATATAAAACTCCCATCAGCCGCGAACCCACTTGGGTTGCCAGGCGAATGCGCTGGGCCTCGCCTCCCGAGAGGGTATTGGCTGAACGGCGCAAGGTAAGATAATCCAGCCCTACATCCACTAGAAAGCCTAATCGAGCCCTAATCTCTTTGAGCACTCGATCTGCAATTGCCCGCTGACGCTCATTCAACGGGGAATCCTCACCCATCAGCCGTTCGACCCACGCCAGAGTCCGGTTGACCGGCCAATCGGTGACCTCAACAATGTTGTATCCATCCACCGTGACCGCCAACGCCTCAGGGCGCAAGCGCGTGCCCTTGCAGGTAGGGCAAGGCTGATCGGTCATGAATTCAGCAATTCGTGCACGGATATACTCGGAATTGGTTTCCCGGTAACGCCGCTCCAGGTTGGGAATCACCCCTTCAAAAGCCGTCACGTAACTGGCTTGACGATCGTTACGCCCGTGGAGATGCACCCGGATTTCCTCCCGCCCCGTGCCATAGAGAATTTTGTTCAATTTCTCAGGTGGAATGCTAGAAACTGGGGCATCCAGATCTATATCATAAGCCTTTGCCACGGCCTCGATCATTTGCCAGTAGTATCCCCCTTGTTCACGAGGGCCATTCCATTCCAGAGCAACAATGGCCCCGTCATTAAGCGAACGTTCCTTGTCAGGTATGATTAAGTCAGGATCAATTTCCAGACGGCTACCTAGGCCTTGGCAATCTGGGCAGGCCCCATGGGGGGTATTGAAGGAGAAAGTACGTGGCTCGATCTCGGGAAGGCTAACCCCATGCTCAGGACAAGCCAGGTGCTCCGAGAAGAACACATCCTGAGGAGGATCTAAAGAGAGATTCTGCACAATCAGGTACCCTTCGCCAACTTTTAGCGCTGTCTCAACCGAGTCGGTCAGTCGGGAGAGAAACGTACGTTGCTCCTCTTCGTCACTTTCGTGCCGTATGACTAACCGATCCACCACAGCCTCAATATTATGGATCTTATAACGATCCAGGGTGATCTCATCATCCAGGCTATAGATTTTGCCATCCACACGCGCGCGCACAAAACCTGCCTTGCGAATCTCCTCAAAAACCGCCTGATACGTACCCTTACGTCCGCGAACTACTGGCGCTAACAAGATCAGACGCGTGCCCTCGGGCAGTGCCAGCAAAGCATCCACAATCTCCTGAGCAGATTGACGTACAACTTCCCGACCACACACAGGACAGTGTGGAATCCCAACCCGCGCGAAGAGCAGACGCAAATAATCGTAGATTTCGGTGACCGTTCCAACTGTCGAGCGCGGGTTATGAGAAGTGGCTTTCTGGTCAATGGAGACCGCCGGGGAAAGCCCGTCAATGTAATCTACATCCGGTTTCTCCATCTGCCCCAGGAACTGACGAGCGTACGCCGAAAGTGATTCCACATAACGTCGCTGGCCCTCGGCAAAAATCGTATCAAACGCCAACGATGACTTGCCCGAACCTGACAAACCAGTGATTACCACTAGTTTGTCGCGCGGAATCTCGACTGTGATGTTTTTCAAGTTGTGCTCGCGCGCACCAACCACTCGAATTTTGTTCTGCGTCATACCGCTACCTCAACCTAATTTCCAGACCAGGGCCAATCGCCTTATAAATGTTTCAGACCTTTAATTCTAATCCTATTGCCTCTTACTACGGAGACTCTCACCGGACTTGTAAAAACTTTAATATCTCTTAACCCGGGTTAATCCTGCAGATAATCGTTGCAACGTATAATATCCCTATAATTACCCCTCAAGAGGTGTAGCCTATGGAAAAAGAACAACACCATCGTCGCGCCATTTGGGCCTGGACGATGTACGACTGGGCCAATTCAGCCTTTGCCACCACCATCATGGCCGCTGTCCTGCCCGTGTATTACGCCTCCGTCGCTGCGGCAGACCTTCCTCCTAACGAGGCAACCTCAAATTGGGCTTTCACCACGACAGTTGCCTTGGTGCTGGTAGCGGTTTTGGGCCCTGTCTTGGGGGCTATGGCCGACTTTAGTGGCGCTAAAAAGCGCTTTTTGACCCTCTTTGCGTGGATGGGCATTCTTGGTACTGCTTTACTCTATTTCGTTCAGCGCGGTGACTGGTTGATGGCTTCACTTTTTTATATCCTGGGCAGCATTGGGTTTTCAGGGGCTAATGTCTTTTATGACTCCCTACTTCCTCACGTGGCTACACCGGATGAGATTGACCAGGTCTCCTCGCGCGGTTATGCCATGGGTTATGCGGGAGGCGGCATCCTGCTGGCGGCCAATATGGCCATGATCCTTTTCGGGCCCAAAGTTCTTCCCTCCTTACTCCCCGGCTTGTCCCTCGATGAAGCCACTTTGACCGCTTTGATGACTCGTCTCGCTTTTGTCACGGTGGCAGTTTGGTGGTTCACCTTTACAATTCCTTTGTGGCGTTTTGTCCCTGAACCACCCCGGCGCATTCTTAGCAACGAGACAGGCTTCAATCCGATAAAAGCCAGCTTTTCGCGCTTGGCTAACACCTTCCGTAACATCCGTCAATACCGTGAATTGATGAAGTTCATTGTCGCTTTTTGGCTCTATAACAACGGGATTGGCACCATCATTTACATGGCCACCATCTACGGCACTGAACTGGGCTTTGGTATTGAAACCACGGTTGGCACCTTGCTAATGGTGCAGTTCGTTGCCATTCCTTTTGCCATCCTCTTTGGCTGGTTAGCAAAGAAGATCGGCACCAAACCCGCGATCTTATTGAGCCTGGCCATTTATACTACCATTGCGATTGGAGGGTATTTCCTGCGTACTCCTTTGCACTTTTTCTTGCTGGGTTTTGCAGTGGCCACCGTGCAGGGAGGCAGTCAGGCACTGAGCCGCTCGCTTTTTGGGCGCATGGTGCCAAAGAGCCAATCCGCCGAGTTCTATTCCTTCTTCGGGGTGAGCGAGAAAATCGCTGGGACAGTAGGCCCCCTAGTCTTTGGGATTGTTAGTCGGTTGATGGGAGGAAGCCGTTTCAGTATCATTTCGTTAATTATCTTCTTTGCACTCGGTATGCTCCTGCTCACTCGCGTAAACGAGCACGCAGGCATTCAAGTCGCCGAAGCCGAAGAGCAAATCTTCCTGGCACAGGCTCCTGTTACTGGTTCATAATCCCTAGAGGCCCTTATGCTGCGCTACCACCCATTACAACCCGACCCTAATGCACAGCCCCCTGCCCAAGTGCGCTTCAAATCCGTCAGGGTGGAGCCATGGCCAGATGGGCGAAAAGTGCGCGTCCTAATGGAAATCATTCCCTTCCAGCAGCCCCCCAATATCGAGGTTAGCCTCTCCGATTCTGAAGGTCACGAGATCACTTCGGCCCACATCATCGAGAACGTAGATTATCGTCTGGTCATAACACTGCACCTGCGAAGCGCTATTCCGATATCCGAGTACCACTTGACTGCTCGATTAACCTATCCTGACCTAGGAACCATAGATGAACAGAGCCTGACATTTGTTCTGCCCCCTTCTCAAGAAACCTAAGCCAGCCTTTTCCCTCACTAACCTGGCGCAGATCTTGCACTGATGACCTTACATTATTGCAAGTTACGATGGTGCCAGGCAATGCTACAATTGTGGCAAGGATCGGCCTCCGCATGGCTGAGATGAAACCGCCTTTTCCCTCCTTTCGCCACGGCCTTCTCGGCGCAAGCCTTTTGCTGTGCCTAATCTTAGGGCTAGGTATATTACGCGCCACTTTAGGACCTGCACCGGCATCTGCCAGCGGGAACAACCTCTATTCCCCTGTTTCCTCCTCCTCAACCCCTGAAACAACTGTTTCAACCCTCTCCCCAACCTTAACCCCTTCTCCACCCCTCTCGCTATCCAAGCAGGCTTCCGGGGTAATCGTTCTTGCATTAAGCGATGGTCCCTTCATTCACCTCTTTGCCTACCACCCCTATACTTTACCGCTGACCCGTCTGACAGATAATCCTTGGGACGACATTCATCCTGCACTCAGCCCAGATGGGCAGAAACTGGCCTTTGTGTCACGGCGCAACGGCTTCTGGAACCTTTATGTGCTCTCCCTTTCAGATGGCAAACTTACACAGATGACTGATAGCCCCGAATACAAAGGTCATCCGACCTGGTCACCCGATAATCGATGGTTAGCGTATGAGACTCTCGTAGAAGGGAATCTCGAGATCCTGGTCAAATCGGCCCTTGACCCATCTCAACCCCCTATTCGCCTGACCGAGGATCCAGCCCTGGATTTTTCACCCCAATGGTCTCCCCGCGGGCGAGAGATACTCTTTGTTTCCACCCGCTCAGGCAACGAAGATATCTGGCTGGCGCGCCTTGATTTGGTTGATGGCCGCTTCGTCAACCTTTCGCAAACCCCAAGTTGTGCTGAGCGCGACCCCGCCTGGTCTCCTGATGGGCGGTATGTGGTTTGGAGCGGTTGTAATGAAGGTGAACGTTCCATATGGATATGGGATGGGTTAAACCCTAGCCAGAACCCCCAACGTCTGAGCAGCGGCGAAAGCCCGGTTTGGTCACCGCAAGGAGAGCATATTCTGGGCATATTCTCATCCCCCAACCAATCTTTCTGGGTGGGTTACAATTTCATTGAGCACACGCTTTGGATTCCCCCTCAGCCGCTACCTGGGCAGGTGTACGGCCTTACCTGGGGGTCCCCGAATACTCTAGAGGCCCTGAAGTCCTATTTTCTTCCTGGACCCAGCCAATTCGCCGGTCTTCTACCTGCCTCAACTACCTCAAGTTCGCCCCCTGCGCATCTGGTTCAACTGGAAGACGTAGAAACCCCATACCCCTATCTCCTGGAGGAAGTGGTGCCCGCATTTAACCTCTTACGCCAGGAAACTGCTCGTCAGGTAGGCTGGGATCTAATGGGAAATCTGCAAAGTGCTTTTTTGCCCATTAGCGAACCCAGTGGCGCAGGTCACGTAGATGACTGGCTTTACACTGGACGTGCATTTGCTCTCAATCCATTGTTCCTTCAAGCCAGATGGATGGTGCTTACCCGCGAAGATTATCAGGGAGCAACCTATTGGCGTGTCTGGTTACGCGCCCGTTATCAAGATGGTTCGCAAGGAGTACCACTCACGCTACCCATTTGGAATCTAGAAGCGCGTTTCAATGGTAGCCCCCAAGCCTACGAGCAGGGCGGAAGTATTGAACCCCCTCCTGAGGGGTATTGGGTGGATTTCACCGAACTAGCACAGCGTTGGGGATGGGAACGCCTGCCCGCCCTTTCCAACTGGCGCAGTTACTACCCGGCAGCCCGTTTCAACCAATATGTGTGGCGGAATGGCCTGGAATGGGACGAGGCAATGCGCCAGGTTTACCCTGCAGAAGCCCTCGATCCCCCTACCCCTTTGCCCACCTGGACGGTTACCCCTTCACCAACCCTTACCCCTCGCACATACTCGAGTCCCTCCCCAACCTCTACTGCAACGCCATCTACCTTGGTGTTACCCCGTCCCACCTGGACGCCCCCACCCTACACCCGTGGCCCATGAGAGCAAAGCATTTCCTCTTCTCCCTTGGTCTCTTCCTCTCCCCCCTGATGTCCCTCCTGAGCGGCTGTACCGCGCCGGCGCTGGCAGGCTCGGAGGTCGAAGCCGCCGCGCCTCCAAGCATGGCTGCTACAATACCCCCCACGCCAACCCCCTCTGCCCAACCCGTTTCTATCCCTGCCACCCTGTGGCCCCTGCCTTTAGAGCCCCCGCTGCGCTTTGCTTTACCCACACCTGCTCCACCGCCAGTTTCAATCTGGCGGCCCCCCCTTTACACCCCTCCGTTGGCATTGAACCCATATGATCATTTCCTTTTTTTACGCCCCATCGCAGCCGATGAGGTCAACTGGCCACTGCCTGAATACCGCTACGGCGACTATTTTACCGGCACCGACATTGTTCACACCGGAATAGATATTGATGCCCCCCAAGGCACCCCCGTCCTTGCGGCAGGGAGCGGTAAGGTGGTTTGGTCGGGGTATGGTCTTTATGCGGGCCGAAATCACCTTGATGATCCCTATGGCTTGGCCGTAGTAATCCTGCACGATTTTGGCTACCAGGGACGTAAGCTATACACCGTCTATGCTCACATGGACCAGATTACGGTCACGACTGGTCAGAAAGTTGCCCCTGGGGATGTTCTGGGATACGTGGGAAGCACCGGTTTTACCACCGGCCCTCACCTCCATTTTGAAGTGCGCATTGAACAAAACTCGTTCTTTGTCACCCGCAACCCAGAACTCTGGCTGGTACCGCCCCAGGGTTGGGGAGTCCTAGCCGGAAGCGTGTTAAAGAACACAGGCCAGCCAATCGAACGCTTAAACATAAATGTCCAGTCTCTTGAGTCTGGGCAGGTATGGCAGGTACGTACTTATGCGCCGCACAGTGTGAATAGTGACGATTACTACCGCGAGAATATGGTGCTAAGCGATTTGCCCGCGGGGAAATACCGGGTATCCTTCGACTACAAAGGCACACGCTATCGTCTGGAGACCGAGATCATTGCCGGAATGGTACGATATTTTACCTTTCGAGAAGGTCAGGGATTCTCAATCGACCCACCCGCCCCGTCTCTTCCCACGTCATTCCCCACGAATGCACCAATCCTCTCCCGTTAGATATTGCACCATCACACCCAAACCACCAGCCCTTGACAATTCGGGCTTCCGGTTACAAAATAGGGCAGCGTATCCCTGTTCTGGGATCAATTTTCTTGGTTTATGAAAGATTGGAGGAATTAAAAAGACTATGTCCCCTCGAAAAATTCTGGCCTTAAGCCTGTTGAGCCTGATGTTGGTGATTCTCTCAGCGTGTGCTTCTTCGGCATCACGCACCCCCACTCCCGACCCGGCCCAAATCTACACCGAAGTTGCTCAAACTGTGCAAGCAGGGTTGACCCAAACCGCCGCAGCCATGCCAACCGCAACCCCTACCATCACCCCGCCCCCCACCGCAACGGCCACACCTACGCTGGAAGTGACCCCACCTGCCATCTCTGAGACCACCACGCCGGCTGCCAGCCCTACCCGTCCAGGCGCCAATCTCCCCGATCGCGCTGAATGGGTAAGCCAATCGCCAGCAGATGGCACTGTTTTTCTACCCGGCCAGGAATTTACAATGACCTGGACGATTCGCAACATCGGAGATACAACCTGGACTACGGCTTACCAATTGCGCTTTTACCTGGCCAATCAGGCCCTTCGTCTGGGAGCCTCAGATATAAAATTTCCCAAAGAAGTTAAAAAGGGCGAGACGGTGGATTTGAGTCTCAGCATGAAGGCCCCCACCACGCCCGGGGACTACACCAGCGTGTGGGTGCTAACCAATGCGAATGGGCAGAATTTCTACACGGTCTATGTCACCATCAAAGTCACCGGGGCAACCGCAACAGTAACGGCCACACATACCATCGCTCCAACCATTACCAACACACCCGAACCTACAGCCACCCCCTGAAGATGGGCTTAAACCAGGTATGATGGGCCCCTTACCCAACTCAGATCGCCTGATTGAAGCACTGCGTTTCAAGGCCGAGCAACTCGGCCTTGAACTTTTTGGCATCACGACCCTAGATACTCCCCCTCACCTACCCACTTACGAGGCCTGGATTGCTCAGGGGCGTCACGCCGGGATGGCTTACATGGCCTCTGAGCGCAATCGTTTCTTACGCACCCACCCGCAAGCCATCTTACCCGAAGCCCGTGCTCTAGTGGTGGTAGGCATGCGTTACCCTGCGCCACAGGCCTTACCTCCCCCCGCTTCCCGTCTGGTAGGACGCATTGCTTCCTATGCTTGGGGCAAAGATTATCACCTAATCCTTCCCGTCCTGTTACAAGAACTGCTAAAGGTAGTGGAAGAATTCTTTGGACATCCCATTCCATCACGCCTGTACAGCGATACCGGACCAGTGCTCGAACGCGATTTTGCCCAACAAGCGGGCCTGGGATGGATCGGTAAAAACACCTGTCTGATCCACCCGCGCAAAGGGTCTTACTTCCTTTTGGGTGAGGCGTTTATAGGAGTCTCTCTCCCCTCTACCCCTGCCTTTTCCACCGACTATTGTGGCACTTGTCGACGCTGTATTGAAGCCTGCCCAACCCAGTGTATTCTCCCCGACCGTACTATTGATGCAGGGCAATGCATCTCTTACCTTACCATCGAGAACAAGGGGGCAATTCCCCGCGCCCTGCGTCCCCACATGGGCAATTGGGTGTTCGGGTGTGACATCTGTCAGATGGTCTGTCCATGGAACCTGCGCTTTGCCAGGGCCGAGGGTAGCACAGCCTTTACAATGCGCCCTGAAATTGCCTTTCCTGATCTGACGCACGAACTACAACTTACCCCTAAGGCGTTCAAGGAGCGTTATGGTGATACTCCTGTGATGCGCGCACGGCGGCGGGGATTTTTACGCAACCTGGCTGTTGCTTTGGGGAACGCTGCCGATCCATCTACCGTCCCCACACTTGCACAGGTTTTACGGGAAGAACCCGAACCCCTGATACGCAGTCACGCAGCCTGGGCATTAGGACGAATTCAAACCCATGCTGCTCGATTGGCGTTAGAGAAAGCCTACAAGAATGAACCAACACCCGAAGTACAAATGGAAATAAATGCCGCTCTGGAGCAGATTCCCTAAGTTCCTTCAGGTGCGTTGCAACCTTTGTATCAACCGCTTCCACATCTGCTGTAAGGATTCTCGGATACGCGATAAAAAACTTAGCGGCTGCCGGCGAGGGGGTGGCAACACTTCCAGCCCCTCCCAGGGGTCCAGATCGAACAACTTACGCAGGGCGTATGTGAGTAACAACTTAAGTGAGGCCAGCACCGGTGCGGCCAGAACCACTCCGATGATGCCGAACAAATTGGCCGAAATGATGGCTGCTACCATTACAGCCGCCGGATGAACCCGCAACGCCTCCCCCATCAGACGCGGAACCACTAAGTTATCCATAATAACATCCGTCACCCAGGCAACCCCAACCACGAGGAGCGCGTAGGAGACGGGCAGCAATCCAAAGAGGGTTGAACCCTGTAAGAACGCCACTAGCCCATAAGTGACCCACGCGACGGCCGGGCCTACATAGGGGATAAACCGTGCCAATCCTGCCAAGAGTGCCAGACCAAAATAAAACTTCAATCCCAGCAAACCTAAAATGAGCACATAAACGACAACGGTTAACGTGAAAATGACCAGTTGTCCGCGTAGAAAAGCATTCCAGATGCGTCCCAGCTCCGTATTCAACCGCCGCAGGTCTTCGGCATACCCCGGAATTTCAAGATTTATCAGATGCTGCCGTGCTTGCTCAGCATCCGCCAGAATAAAGTAAGCAACCAGTAAGGCAAAAAAGGTCCAACCAATCGCGGTAGCTGCCCCTGCTGCCAGCGCGCCTACCAGGTTACCCAAACGGGTCAAAACCGGTTGGATAATGCCCAACACCTGATTGGCAAAATCCCCCACCGCCATTGTACTTAAATCAAAATTGAAGGGACCGATCTCAAAGGGACGCTCAGTGAGACTCTCTAAAGTCTGGGGAAGTGCCCGTACTTGGACCTGCAAAAAGTTAATCAGGCTCTGAACCTGATCAACAATCGCTAATCCTCCCAAAGTTAATAACCCCAGCAGCAAAACCAGGATGAGCACAAACAGTAGTGTGCTGGCCAACCGCCAGGGCATGTGCAAACGCTGATTTAAGAAGCGCACAACCGGATAAAGCAAATAGGCGATCAGGAAGGCCATCAACAATGGGCCAATGACCTGACGAAAACGCATTAACAGACCCGCCAGGGTCGCTACCAGCGTTAAGGCCACTACGAGTTTAGTGGTGCTACTCCAGCGTGGTGAAGAAGAAGGTGAAAGCATAGATGACACTGATGTTTGCGTCTCTGATCGCCCGTAGAGATAAAATTTTGGGAGGAACTCTTATGGACACGCGCCGGGAAAGAAAAAGTTTGTTATTCCTGGCAGAAGCACACAATATAAATTTAAGGCATCAATGATGAACAGTGCAATTGCCCCACACACCACCATCAGCCCACCCAAAATGATGATTATCCAGACCCAAGTTGGCAAACGCCGCCGCACGGTTTGGGGCTCGGACAGCGAGTCTGAAATCTCTACCAGCGTTGGTGATATTTCCTCACCTAGAGCGGAGAGAGAGGGGGGTATTTCGGTAGAAACTGGCTTTCTCTCAGGAGATTTATCCTCACCCTCAGTGGATCGAAATACCGCCACCGTCTCATCAACCCCTGTCTGGGTCACTTCAAAAACTAGGCTGGTGTGTTCCCCAAGTTCAATGACATCCCCATGGCTCAGCGGTTTGAGGGTAGAGATCATCTCCCCATTCACCAGAGTGCCATTAGTTGATCCCATGTCTTCAATCGCGTATGTCCCTCCGCGCTGAAGAAAGCGCGCATGACGACGAGAAACCTCGGGATCGGCAATAACGATGTCATTTGAAGGGTCACGCCCCAACCAAACCTCCTGCTTTTCCAGGAAAAATCGCTCACCAGGAGTTGGCCCAGAACGCATATAGAGTTGGAAGGAAGTACTCATGCGCTACCTCGCCAGCGTTCGATCGTTAGTGGATAAATTCAGTTTAGCAAGGGCAAGACCCCCTGTCAAATGGATTGGGGCAAACAATGGATTAAAAGACCCCGCCGTGCCGTGTGCTGCGTAGTTTTGAACCTGCTCTCGCAGGATTTGGGTCCCTCCACCTTGGATCCGCCTTGGCCGTAGCCTATCGCGTTTCGCAAGGATGAGTCGGAACCCTCGTGATAGGTGTTGGCTCAAAACCGGTCGTGCGGCATCACGTGCACAGCAGGGTAATTTTTTTATACCACAATTTTTTTCAAACGGGTAGATTCGTGAGGCATTTCTGTCAAGGAAAGAATTCGCCTATACTGCTAATCGTCTATTTCTCAGATTGACGGAATATTTCAGCCCGAGTATACTGGCCTCAAATTCAATCTAAAGTATCTTTGTTCAAAAAATGAAGCGAGTGCGTGCTTTCATTGCCATTGAATTTTCCACAGATCTCCAGCAACGATTAGATGCCTTGGTTCAAAGTCTCCGCGCCGCAGGTTTAGGTGGCATCCGATGGGTTCCACCCGAAAATATCCACCTCACTCTCAGGTTTCTGGGAGAAATCCAACCCGAAACCCTACAGGGCTTTATCACCTATTTGCCCAGCCTGGCTCAGGCCTTTTCGCCTTTCACCTTGCACCTTCAAGGCCTAGGCGTGTTTCCGGGTCTGCGACACCCTCGCGTCCTGTGGGTGGGAGTCAAAGCCCCTGAGTCCCTTTTCAACCTGCAGCACGAGGTGGAAAACCTAGCTCACCAACTGGGAATTCCCCCAGAAGATCGCCCTTTCACCCCTCATATTACCCTGGGCCGCATGCGCCCAGACTTCGGTTCACAAGATCAAATCGTCCTTGAAACTCAATTGCGGAACTTAGCCCAAAGATTCAACGCTTCACTATATGTGGAAGAAGTATGTCTCTTCCGTTCAGATCTACTCCCAGATGGTGCTCGTTATACCCTATTACTGAGAACCCCCCTACTTGGTGCTAGAAAAAGAGAAAATGGGCTTTCCACATGAGCGGCCCACTTAAAGAATATGCTAGAATTTAAGCACCACCCATCGCCATCATCAATCTTTTACTGCGAGGTGAACTCTGAACGCTCTTGAAATCGCTCGCCGCATCGTTGACACATTGGAAGAGAAAAAAGGGGAGAACATCTTGCTCCTTGATATTCACGAACTAGCCAATTTTGCCGATTACTTTGTCCTCTGCTCTGGAACCAGTGAGCGTATGCTGAATGCGCTGGCTGATGCAGTCTGCGAAAGTGCCAAGCAACAGTTCAGCCTGAGCGCACGCCTGGAAGGCTTGGCCAGTGCCGGATGGGTTGTTGTTGACTTGGGTGATGTAGTCGTTCATCTCTTTTCTCCTGAACGGCGCAGTTATTACCGTTTGGAAGATCTGTGGAGCCAGGCTAAGGTGCTGGTACGGCTTCAATAAACGACCCTTAGAGTCACTACAATTCCTAACGCGAAGGCCCACGTAACAAGGAGGGGAAAGATGACATCAGGGAGCGCCAAACCTTGGGTGAGTTTGTTGCTTGGGATCTGGTTATGGTTGCTACTTGCTTGCGTTCCAGACATGCCTAAACCCGCATCCACACCAACTGCCGGCCAACCCGTTGTGGGAACCCTAATCCGTTTCCGCGGAGAGTTCTTTTCCACTGCGGGCGAATGTGGCTATTGCCATACCGCTCTTAAGTCAGCCAGCGGTGGTGTTTATTCAATTCAGGATGACTGGCGCAGTACACTGATGGCCAATGCCGGACGCGACCCGTATTACCTCGCTCATGTGGCCGAGGAAATAGATCTTCATCCCCAGCATCGTGCCACAATTGAGGCTAAATGTGCCACTTGCCATATCGGAATGGCTTCTTTTTCAGCCAACTTCACCCACCAAGAGGTTGCCATCGTGGGGGAGGAAGGATTGCTCAACCCCCAGAATGCGCTCTATCCACTCGCGCTGGATGGGGTTTCTTGCACACTCTGTCACCAGATTCAACCAAATCGACTAGACAAACCCGAGAGCCATAGTGGAGGATTTACCATAGACTCCACCACACCCACTGGGAATCGAGTCGTATTCGGGCGCTTTGAAGTCGAACCAGCCATGACCACCGTCATGCAAAGCGCCTCCGGATTCGTTCCCCAAACCAGCGCTCATGTCACCCAATCAGAACTTTGTGCAGTCTGCCACAACTTGTTTACCCCTTATGTGGAAGATGACGGCTCCCTTAGCACCACCCTCTTTCCAGAACAGACTCCCTATACTGAGTGGCTTGTTTCTGCTTATCAAGGCACTCAATCTTGCCAGGATTGCCATATGCCGACAGCAGGTGAGGCTGTCCCGATTGCCAATACGGGAAGTCCTGCACGCGATCCTTACCACCAGCACTATTTCGTGGGAGGTAACCAGTGGATGCTACAATTACTCAAAACCCACACGGAGTCTCTCAAGGTCTCAGCAGAAGCCTCTCAGTTTGACCAAACTCTTTCCCGAACCCTTGACCAGTTGCAAACGAAAACGGCTCGCATTCAACTCAGCGCCGAGACGAAAGGGGAAGTTTTAGATATTAGCGTACGGATCGAAACCCTGACGGGTCACAAATTCCCCACCAGTTTTCCTTCTCGGCGGGCTTGGGTGCATCTAATAGTACGTGATGCCAGTGAAGAGGTGCTTTTCGAATCCGGGGCCTGGCGCCCGGATGGGAGCATTATCGGCAACGACAACGATGAGGATGAAACACGTTACGAACCCCACTACCAGGTAATCACCCGGCCAGATCAGGTACAGATTTACGAGCCAATCATTGGTGATCCCAATGGTCAGGTCACCACCACCCTTCTGCGCGCCCAACGCTATCTCAAGGACAATCGTCTACTGCCTGTCGGCTTCAATAAAAACACTGCACCCCAGGAAATCGCTGTTCACGGAGAGGCCATGCAGGATCCGGACTTCACCGCAGGCGGTGACACCATCCACTATCGAATACCCCTCGACACCACGCCCGCCTATCCCCTCACAGTTGAGGCTTCCCTGTATTATCAGTCAATTGGCTTCCGCTGGATGCAAAAGTTTACCTCATCTAACACGCCACAAGCCAGAACTTTCACCACCCTTGCTCAAAGCATTCCCAATGAGCCTGTTCGCATTACCAACGAGCAAGTACAGGTGCTGCTGCCATCTCGCTAAGTCTCCATGGAGGCCTAAAACCATGGTATAAAAAAGGCATGCATAAAAACAGCTCGGTGCCAGAAACATCTCGAATTCGCATCTTGGGCATTGAAACTTCCTGTGATGAAACGGCTGCCGCCGTAGTTGAAAACGGGCGATACCCGCTTTCTAATGTAGTGGCTTCACAGGTAGCCGTCCACGCTCAATATGGCGGGGTATTTCCCGAAGTAGCCTCTCGCCAACATATTCGCACTATCTACGCTGTGGTTAACGAAGCCTTGGAACAGGCCCATCTTAGTCTAGAGGAAATTGATGCCATCGCCGTAACGCGCGGGCCGGGACTTCCTGGCTCGCTGGTTGTTGGCCTGAACATGGCAAAGGGCCTAGCATTGGCCTCACGCAAGCCGCTCATCGGCATTAATCATTTAGAAGGTCATATTTACTCTGCCTGGTTAGTGTCCCAGGGACAAAACAACCCTTCCCCTCCTCAGTTTCCCCTGCTGGCCTTACTAGTCTCAGGAGGGCACACTGAGCTTATCCTCATGACCGATCATCGGGCTTACCAGCGGCTCGGCGCTACCTTGGATGACGCGGCGGGTGAGGCCTTTGATAAAGTTGGGCGCTTGCTCGGCCTCGCTTACCCTGGAGGACCAGCCATTCAAGAGGCGGCTCGCAATGGCAACGAAACAGCATTTCATTTTCCCCGCGCCCGTTTGGAGGGTACGTGGGATTTCTCCTTCAGTGGGCTGAAAACCGCGGTATTGCGTACGGTTCAGGATCTCCAGAAAAGTGGGCGAGGGCTACCGCTGGCCGACCTTGCAGCCAGTTTCCAGGCCGCAGTAGTGGAAACACTGGTAAGCAAGACATTGCAGGCAGCACGAACCTTTCATGCGCGTGAAATTTTAGTGGCTGGGGGTGTTTCGGCCAACCTGGCCTTGCGACGCGCCTTTTTGGAACAACGGGAATTCCTGGTTCACTTCCCCCCACCCTCTTTTTGCACTGATAACGCTGCCATGATTGCTGCCGCAGGCTATTTCCATTACCTCTCTGGGCACCGAGACGGGTTGGAGATGGATGTTCTACCCACTTGGCCACTTCTAGCATCTGAAACCTTATCCGCTACTTCTGCATCTAAATGAATGAATCGGTTTCATCCCCCACCTTCTCCTTAGAGGCTCTGCGCAACGGAGACCGCAAGGAATTTGCACGCCTGGTGGATGCTTTCTCAACACCTATTTACCGCTTAGCCCTCAGGATTTTGGGGGACCCACAAGACGCGGAGGATGTATTGCAAGAAACTTTTATCCGGGCCCTCTCGGCCTTACCTACATTTGAAGGGCGTTCCAGTCTTTCAACCTGGCTATATCGCATCGCCGTTAATGAAGCCCTGATGATGCTACGCCGTCGTAAACCCGAAACCCTACTTAACGAAAACGACGGCGGGGATGAAGAAAACAGCGACAACGAAAGCAACTATCTGGTGGACTGGTGCTGCCTCCCCGAGGAGGAATTGCTCTCGGAAGAGGCACGACAATTTCTGGATCAAGCCATCGCACAATTACCGGAGAATTTGCGTCTGGTGTTCTGGCTCAGAGATGTGGAAGGGTTATCCATTAAAGAGACCGCCGAGGCACTAGGACTGAGCGAGACCAATGTGAAGACCCGACTCTTGCGAGCGCGCTTGCGACTGCGCGAACTGCTCTCCGAGTATTATTATGAACGCATGGGAATGAGGCCCGAGGAAGATGCCCCCTAAAAAATGTCAAGCCTTGCTTTCGCAACTCTCTGAATATGTGGATGGAAGCCTGGATCCTCGGCTATGTAAGGTGCTTGAGCGTCATCTGAAGACATGCAAAAATTGTCGGGTGGTGCTTAATACCATGCGCAAGACAATTGATCTTTACCGCACCGTCGGCGAATCTGAAGAGATGCCTAGCGAGGTGCGTGAACGGCTCTTTCATCGTCTCAATCTCAGCGAGTATCTGAGAAAACGCCCTTAGGCCTGTCACTTTTTTCGCCCCCGCGCATCTAAAGCAAAGATGGAGACCGCAAAATCTTTTCCTTCTCAAACAGAGTCCTCGGAGGAGGGGTTGAAGTTTCATCTCGTCCGGGATGAGAAGGGGGCTATACCCCCTAAAGCGGCTCAACCGGGTCAGCCCTGCCCCCGATGCCACCAAGGGATTATGGATTATGACGGTTTGCTCAACTTGGTGTGCCCAATCTGCCATTACGTAGAAGGGGGTGGCTGCACCTGATAGGCTGATTTTTGGGCCCCGGCGGGGTATCTTAATTATAATTTTCTAAACTTTCGGAGGTGCTATCCATGGCTTTACTTGATGAAAACATTCGTGCCCAGTTACATGAGGTGTTCAATGATCTCAAGAACCCGGTCAAGATCGTTTTCTTTGGAGATGATGCTGAGAGCTGCGAATACTGCGAGGATACTCGCCAGTTATTGAGTGAAGTAGCCGAACTCGCTCCCGACAAAATTCATTTAGAAACCTACGATTTCAGGGCCAACCCTGAATTGGCTAGGACGTATCGGATCGAGAGAGTGCCGGGGTTTGTCATTTTGGGCGTCAGTGGAAATGGAATCCTGGACTACGGCGTGCGTTATGCCGGCATACCCGCAGGGCACGAATTTACCTCACTTATCAATGACATTCTCAATGTTTCGCGACAGGATTCAGGTCTCAAACCTGAAACTCGTCAGGAACTCACTAAATTGCATGACCCGGTGTCCATCCAGGTCTTTGTAACACCTTCCTGCCCATACTGCCCACGCGCCGTCATCCTGGCCCATCAAATGGCTATCCAGAGCCCGCTTATTGAGGCTGAGATGGTGGAAGCCCTGGAGTTTCCCCAATTGGCAGATAAATACGGGGTCTCTGGTGTGCCCCACACTGTCATTCACGTGCAAAAACCGAACGGCAAAAACGGATTCGAAGAAGTAGTTGGGGCGGTACCTGAGAAAAATCTTCTCGAGGCCATCCTGGCCGCAGTCAACTCAGCCTAACAAATCCACGTGGGAGGTTTCTTTATGGCACTGGATGCTAAAGTTGTCTGGAAGAACGGATTGGCTTTCACCGGCTCGGCCAATTCGGGTTTTACAGTTGATCTGGACAGCGACATTGCCGTTGGAGGGAGCAATTCGGGGCTGCGGCCGATGGAATTGGTTGCAATTGGCATTGCGGGCTGCACTGCTATGGATGTAATCTCCATCTTAGAGAAAAAGCGCCAGGAGGTAACGGCTTTTGAGGTTAAGGTGACGGCCCAGCGCGCTCCTGAACATCCTAAGCGTTTCACCGATGTTGAAATTGAATATGTTGTGACCGGGCGTAATCTCGACCCGGCAGCAGTTGAACGGGCTGTCGAACTCTCCGAAAATAAATATTGCTCGGCCATTGCTACCATGCGCGGGTGCGTCAATTTCACCCGTAAGATCACACTGCACGAAGCCCAAGCCTGAGGAAGTTCCCTTGAAGAATGGCGGGCTTAGAATATCCACGAGATTGGGTTTCTGAGCCCGCCGTATTATTTATTCAAGGGCTCCAAATTGCCGCAGACGTTCGAACGCCCGTGGACGGGCCGCCTCCCAATCGTACAGAGCGCCAAACTGCTCCAGGGCAATCGAGGCCGAAACGGCTCCCAAGTAACCCGCCCAACGCAAGTCGCATCGTCGCACCCACCCGACCAGGAACCCCCCACAGTAAGCATTACCCGCCCCGGTAACGTCCACAATCCGAGGTGGGGAAATGGCCGGAATTGTAATAGGGGCTTCTCCTTGCTTCCCCACCAGGCTGCCCTGCGCACCCATCCGAAGCGCCACCATTTTTGCCCCCATTTCAAGTAGAGCATTCATCACCTCTTGCGCCGTCTGTTGACCGGTCAGCATTCGTCCCTCGCTTAAATTGGGCGAGACAACATCCACCCACTTCAAGTAGTCAGCAAATTGTTCTCGATTCTGGGCTATACAAAAGGTATCCCACGGCTCCCAGAGAAGGGTGGAAACCCCCCGCGCCCGCAGAAAGGTCGCCCAGCGGGGCACCTCCCAAGGGGCACAATGCAGATGAACACCTTGCACATCCTGAAATGCAGCTGGCCAGTCCTCAGGAGCAGGCACACTGCGTTCTAACCACTGAGTATCAACTCGAAAGACTTCATGACGCGTGCCATCCGCTTCAAACACTTGCCAGGCTCGTAACACAGGATATGGCCGATGCAACAGACCTTGAGGCTCAAAAGCGCGTCTTAAGCGGGCCTCTAGGTCAGGCGGAAAACCGTGGCCTAATGCTACCAGTAAACCAACCCGGTCCTCCCACAGGCGCATCCCCATTGCCGCATGGGTCGCACCACCTCCAAGAACGCCCATCCGAGTTGTGCCATCGGGCAGAACAATATCATCTAGAATAACAACGCCGATGGAGAGAAACACCGCTCTCATGCTCCTCAGGCCCTTAGGGGTCAAACCGATTGTGAAGCACCCCGAACCGCCTCCATAAACACCTGGATACGGTCAGATGCCCATTCATCTAAAAGAGCTTCCCGAGTCCAGCCCTGGCGGGACTTAAAAGCACTGCTTACAATCACGCCGTCCGCCACCTGTAGCGCCTGCGCCACGTTGCTAGCATTAGCACCACCTCCCAGAAACAAGGGCACGCCCAAGCCAGCCGCCCGCACTTGGCCCAGCATCTCCAGAGACTCTGTAAACGACAAACCGGTCAGCACCAGCCCATCCGCACGCCCAAAAACGGACGCCTGACGTGCCTCCTCAACCAACGGCAGACGCGCTAAAGGTTCCCCAGTGCGATCATATACATCCGCCAGAATTGCAATGTGTTCTGCTCCTAACTGAGCACGGTACTGAATGGCTTCATAAGCGCACCCCTGAAGAATCCCCTCGGCTTTAACCATCGCACCCACATAGACCTTCAGGCGCACAAACTGAGCCTCAATGGCTTGTGCAATAGCTAACGGCTCCCGTGCCCCATGACTCATCAGACAAACGCCCAAAATCAGGTCAGGAAAAGCCCGCCGCAGAGCAGTACCCACGACAGACAGAGAGGCAACAGTATGGGGCTGGACATGGGGTGCAACCGGAGTGTCGGCCACATCCTGGATATAGAGTGCTGGGATACCTGCTCTAACGGCGCGCTCAGCGTTGCGCAACGCATAATCGACAATCCGGCTTATGGATTGGGCGGCAGGGTGGCGCGAGGCGGGATGAGGAGGTAAATGCAATGCCGCGATTATACGCGGTGCACCAAATTCCAGAGTCCGAGGGTCACTCATAGCCGCCATGTCTCCCACGTCTCACTGGTACGTATGCGGCTGATCCCTCCTCCGCCTTCGATGCTCCGCCCGCCACCAAAGCCCCGGAAAAAGGGTTCACCGATCACATCCGCCCGGTAAGCAGCGAACAGTTCCCCTGGAATTGCCGCTACCACTGGAGAAAGTACCTCCGGCACTTCGGCAATCGGGAAATGGCGATGAGCTAGTTCTCTCAAGGCACTGGCCTGATCAGGTGCAATTGCCACCACGCGCCGACCAATGGTCTTTGCCGCCGTGGCGGCTTCTACAGTACGTGAGTATTCACGTCCTCCTGCGGTGATGAAAAAAGTGGGCGTCTCTATCGCCCGGGCAAAGTACTGCAAGTGCCCCCATTCTTCGGTATCCTGTCCCACAGCCGAATCGCCGGATGCCTCGAGGATCTTGGCGGCTGAGAAAAGCGCTGTTCCGTAATTGGGCCCGCCTCCAACAAAGACGAACTCACTGGCATCCTTCCAGGCTTCTGCTAGTTCCCGCGCTTGAGGCTCGGCGCGTTCCAAGGTCCAAGCCGCAGCTTCGCTCAAACCACGAATGCGCGCACGCCAGGCATCGGCTTCCGCCAGTGTCAGGCGTCCACGCACTTCTCCCAACCGCACAGCACTCAGCAACAAGGCCAGTTGGTTAACCAAAAACGAGCGCACTCCTGGAGTTGCAGTGCCCGGCGGCTCATCAAAAGGTGGAGCCGCAGCCAGGAACGTACGCTCGGCTTCCTGAGTCACTCGACTGCCCGCCGTAGCAGTGAGAGCGATGGTCACGGCACCCGACTGCCGTCCCATCGCCAGAGCCTCAGCCGTTCGCGCCACTGCACCGGACACAGAGATCCCAATGACAAGATTGGTCAACGGCCCGGTGGGCGGCATAAACCCGGCGGCGTAGCGTGCATATTGCAAGGCCGTCATCGGCTCAGTAGGGACACCAGCCAACGCCTCAAAAGCAAATTCTGAATTGAGTGCCACATGATGCGAATCCCCACATCCAACCAAAAAAAGGCGCTTGACCGCAAGACATAATTCATGATCCCACACTTTGCGCACGGTCTCATCTAGAACTGGAAAGACCTCCCCGACTAAAGCGGGCAAACTCTTAATCTGAGCCAACATTGTGTTCATGAGAACCTCCACGAAAGGGATTAATCTTACCTGAGCGGCAAGGTCATTACTCGAGTTCGTAACTGCTTCAATCGCTCCTCAGCCATCTGACAAGCCGTTGCGATCGGAAGTCGCGGCATGCCCACCTGAGTCATTAAAAACGAGGCAGAGACCGCCCCCCGTAGGCCAGCCTCAACCAGATCCCCGGTCTTCACCCAACCCACTAAAAAACCCCCACAGAATGCATTGCCAGCTCCAACAGGATCTACCACCTCTACTTCGACCGGAGGAATGTGAACCAATTCATTATGTCCCCGCTGGGCAAGCAGAGCTCCGTGCTCACCCAACCGCAATGCTACCACCGTAGTCCCCGCTTCCAATAGTTGACGCACAAGGATCGGCGGGGACGCCGGCCCGAGCAGGGAGATAGCTTCTTCCAGATTCGGCGAAAAAATTGTTGCCTGTGAGACAAGATGCCTGAGCACTTCGGGGGTTGGTAGGTGTTCAGCGGGTTTGAAAGGCTCCAAGCTGACAACACCTCCAAGCACGTGCAGACTCTGCACAAACTCATCCCCTCCTTCCAGCGGGTGAACTCCCAAGTGGAATCCCCGTGCCTGGCGATAAGTAGCGGGCAGCCACTCCATACGGCGTCCCAGATGGGTGGCCAGGGCCTCCGACGAAACGCGCCAGATCTGCGTGCGACGCCCATCGGTCTCTAACACTTGCCAAGCCCGCAAGGAAGGCTGCTCAGCCCGCCTGACACCTTGCAAGTCAATGCCCCAAGACTCTAACCACTGCCACCAAACCGGGGGAAAATCAGGTCCGACGCTGGCTACCAGCCCCACCGAATCAGACCACAACCGCATCCCAAATGCCGTCTGTGCCCCCCCTCCACCCAATTCCCCCATGGCAGTGCGTCCATCCGGGAAGACAATATCATCCAGAATAAGGTTGAAAGCCACAAAATCTACCACAAAGCCGCTCCTTGCTCCGAGAGGAATTCCAATACTCTCTCCCGAGTAGGGAATCCTCCTCGTGCCCCCAGATGCTGAACCGAGAGGGCTGCTGCAGCACTGGCAAATCGCACAGCCTGGAAAGGCGACCAGCCCCACAACCAAGCAGCTATATAGGCAGCATGAAAGCAATCTCCCGCGCCGGTCGTGTCTACAACCGGTACCTTGAACGCAGGCGATGAAAATTTCCCATCCCGCGTCAGCACAGTAGCCCCCTCTGCCCCCTGAGTGATCACCACTTGCTCTACCCCAGCTCGAATGAAATTCCAAGCCGTCTCCTCTCCTATGGAAAGATTTTCCATGGATTCTTGGGGGCAAAAAAGTAGACATACTGCCGAGAGGAGGTCGTTTTCATCCTCCAGGGGGCTACCAAAGTTACTCGCCTCCATGTCAAGCACCAATGGAACCCCAATCCGCTTGCAGATACGGGCCACTTCTCTGATCCAATCAGCGGTCCACGGAACGGTATAAACAAGGCGTGCCTTCGCCATGGTATTTATCACTGCGTCCGTTAAAGGGGGCAGACGCCGCTCTGGGCTTACTACGAGAATGGTTCGACGGCCCGAGGGCTCTAGGAGAATGACCGTAAAATCGCTCAAAGTCATCGAAGAGGGTTCCAGACCCACTAATTCAACGCCAAAATCCTCGAAACCGCGTCGCAAAATCTCACCCCCCTCATCATCACCCACATACCCGCTCCAGGCTACTCGCAAGCCCAATCGCGCAGCTGCGCAAGCGGTGTTGGCCACCAATCCCCCTGCAACCCGACCTGCAAAGGTGGCCACCAACTTCTCATCCGGCTGCGGCAGGCGGGGAACGCGCAATATCCAGTCCACGGCTGCGCCACCTAGGCAGAACACATCATAGTCAAATGTCTGAGTCATTGTTTACGCAGCACAGCCAACAAATCCCGCTTCCAACGCGGCACATCAATTGCCCATACGACCCGCAGGTTGGGAGATTGATTGAGCACTCCTCGCTCATCCACAACAGTCATCCCACGTGTCAGGTCACTGGCAACTTCTACCGTTACATAATGCGAGGAGGCGCGGGTGACAACATCTGGATCTAAGGCTACCGTCATCGCCACAGGATCGGGTAAGGGCAAACCAAGTTCATGCAACCACTCGCGATTGGCCCGCAATGCCTGACGATTGCAGTCCAACACAAAATCTGCCTTTGGATTTTTCAAATCCCGAATCTCTGCCATGTCCTCATCATTCAGATTGGCCTCTCCGCGGCATAGTTCCCACCCCACCATTGTTATAGGCAGCCCAGAATGAAAAACTATCTTAGCGGCTTCTGGGTCTACCCAGATGTTATACTCGGCAGCAGGGGTGATGTTTCCCAGAGTCGCAGCGGCTCCGCCCATGATATAGCAATGGGCAACCAGTGATACTATGTCGGGCGCCAGGCGCAGCGCCAGCGCCAGATTGGTCAGGGGACCAAGTGTCACCAACGTTATCTCCCCTGGAAATTGCCGCAGAGTTTCAATTATGGCTAGGACGCCATGAAGCGAGGCAGGATTGCGCTTGGGTTCTGGATAGTTCATTTCACCCATGCCGTCTGTACCATGAAAGAAGTAGGCCCAGACAGGCTCTCGCATGAGAGGACGCGTAGCCCCCTCGTAGACCGGTGTATCTGCGCCACACAATTCAACGGTGTAACGGGCATTGCGACTTCCTAATGGCACTGGCACGTTACCTGCGACAATGCTGATACCTTCGACACGGATATCGGGCCAGCACAAAGCCATCAGTATAGCCACGGCATCATCTGAAGCGGTATCAGTATCAATCCAGAGGCGTCTCATCTTCAACATCCTCCGCCGGTTTGGTCAGCCGGTCATAAATTAAGTCAAGCACTGCCTCAGCATCAACCCCCAGACAAACTTTGACTCGGGGCATACCCTCCCACTGACCATACCAATCCACCACCGTTTGTCCCATGCACCGCCCTTGCGTCTCGACATAAACCGAAAGCTCAGGCGCCTCAAAGCATTCAGGAGCCAGGAGATAGGCTACTGCCGTGGGATCATGGGTATGAGTAGCCCCCTTCATCCCATAGAATTGATCATGAAAGCGCTGATAAAAAGGCGTAATTGCGCGCAGAAAGTCTGTCACCCGATTGCCTGCTTGATACAAACGCTCCCAGTATTCCGGTGTCATGACGACACGGGTGGTCACGTCTAACCCCACCATGGTTACAGGCCAACCAGCCCCAAAGACAATAGCCGCAGCGTGAGGATCATTGTAAATATTGGCTTCGGCCACAGGCGAGATATTGCCTCGCGTCGCTGCAGCCCCTCCCATGATCACCACACGCCGTGCTAGGGTAGCTGCTTCGCGATCCAAGCTCACCGCCAGGGCCAGGTTGGTCAGCGGCCCGAGTGCCAACAGGGTGACCTCACCGGGGAAACGCCTTAATGCCTCAAGAATAAATTGAGCCGCATGGAGGGAAAGGGGTTTTCCTTTAGGAGGCGGGGGAAATGTGTTTCCTAACCCATCCTCACCATGTACGTAAGTGCCCACCTCTCCAAGGGGGACTACCAGCGGGCGATCACACCCCCGTGCCACCGGAATACCATAATGGCCTTCCAATTCAACCAACCGCAAAGCGTTTTGGGTGGTCACTTCGATGGTAGCGTTGCCAAAAACGCTGGTCAGACCTATCACATCTAATTCCGGTGACCGAAGCGCCAACAAGATAGCCATAGCATCGTCAATCCCCGGATCAGTATCAATAATGATCTTTTCAGCCATGGGGAAGCCTCCCTAATCGGTATCCCGAATCACCCGCACCCACACTTCACGCTGACGCGGCCCATCAAACTCAAAAAAGAGGATGCTCTGCGACCCCCCTAAAGCCACGTCGCCTTGCGTGATCAAGAGTGTCACACTATGTCCCACGAGGGTGGATTTGATATGGCCTGCTGCATCCGCAGGGGTATCGTAAGTATGATGAAAATCTACCCGTGTCGGAACCAGGCGATGAAGTTCCTCAACCAAATCCTGAAGTGTAGCGGGGTCCAGACAGGAATTAAGCGTAATGGCAGCCGTAGTGTGGGGGACATAAAGCACGCAGACGCCTTCCTCTATTCCGCTTTTGCGCACCACTTCCCTTACTGCCTCGGTAATATTGATCAAGCCTTCTCGTACGGTTGTTTCAACCTGCACTCTCTTGAGCATATTTCGTTAAAGCCTCCGTATCAGAAATCAATATCTATTCGAAAAGTGCGCAACACTTGGCGAATTTCATCCGCTGTGGGCACCTGCCGCCCCGAGCCGATCTTTTGCACTTTGGCTGCCCCGGTCGCATTGGCAAAAGTGGCCACATCGGGCAATGACCATCCTTGCAGATAGCCGTATATAAAGGCAGCGGCAAATGCATCACCCGCGCCGGTTGTATCGTGGAGAGATACCGGAAATCCCGGCGCAACAACCATGTCGGTGCGTGTGTACACCGTACACCCTTTTACTCCTTGCTTGACCACTACCACGCCAGGACCACGCTCCAAAAGCACCTCAATACCCTCTATACCCACGCGCCCCTCTGTCACCAGGGGTATCTCGGCCTCGGTCAGGAGAATCACTCGCGTACAACGCAGCAAACGCTCTAAACGCTCCGCAGAGGCCCGTAACTGGGGACCCGGGTCAAAAAAAACCGGGATCTGGCGCTGGTGAGCCACCTCAACCAGTTGGAGCATGCTTTCCACCAGGGGTCTCTCCATAAAGGTGTAACCCCAAACTTGTAATGCCCGGATCTCTTTGAGAAAAGCATTCACCCACGCGCCGAGCAGTACCTCAGGCCCCTCACCGCTACGCCCCAAAAACACATGGTTCCCCAATCGGTCCACCAAAACCACTACGGTGGTCGTCGTCCCTCCAGGCAAACGGTGAACAGCAGACACATCCACCCTTTCTTCCTGCAAAATTTGCAACACCATGCTGCCAAACGCATCCTCTCCCACGGCACCGCCTGCTCGCATATGCATGCCCAAACGCTGGCCGGTGATGAGAAAGTTGCCCGCTCCTCCCGGTTCAATACGAACGTAATCTAACAACTGATCTCGGGCTGCTTCAACAGGTAATGCTGGCACACCCGCGACGATATCCACTACCAAATCACCAAATGACGCCACTTGAAATGTCATGACCATCCCTCTTGTGAGGTTGGAAGGATATCTTCTAGAGAAACGAGGAAACGTTTCAGAGTGGTTATGGCCCCCTCATAGGGGAGCCAATCGGTTAATGGAGCAATCTCCTGTAAGTATGGGAATAGAACCTCAGGACCAGGTAAAGCCAGGCCAGCTCCGTAAACACGGGTAGCCAAGGCCCCGAGGGCATTGGCCAGTACAGCAGTCGGAGCAAGCCCCAGCCCATGCACATATCCGCAAATGACTCCCGCCGTAAAGGAATCGCCCGCTCCTGTGGTATCCCGAACATTGACTGGAAAAGCGGGCAAGTAAATGCGATGCTCATGATCAGCCAGCCAGCACCCCTCAGACCCCATCTTTAACGCTGCCCAAGTCATTCCTAAACCCAAAAGCCAATCCAAAGCCTCTTCGGGATGCCGATATCCGCTAAGATAGGCTACTTCCGCCATGCCCAGGATGCCCACTGAAACGCGAGACAAAACGCTTTCAAAGACGTCCGGGGCGTCCATCACGGGTTGTAACCCGCTATCCAGGCATATGGGGAGAGAAACCGCTTCTGCCTGTGATAACGCGGCAAACGCGGTTTCTCGTTGCGGAGGAGCAAGCAAAGCATAACCTGAGAGGTGCACGAGATCGGCTGAACGTAGCACCTCTGTATTCAAGTGATGTGGTGCAAAAGCGGTATTCGCTCCACGATAGGAGAACATGGTTCGCTCTCCATCAGGCGTCACTGCGATAAACGTCAAGCCAGTCATGCAGCTCGGTTGCTTCACCACTCCCCGGAGATCGATCTCTAAGGGCTGTAAGGCTTGACACAAATAATCTCCCCATAAATCCCGCCCAATACTCCCCAGTAATGCACAATCAACCCCCAACCGCCGAAGCACCACCGCTGTGTTGACCACTGTGCCACCAATCTGCACCGATGCCGTTTCAGCAAGGCCATCCCAACCGGGTTGCGGAAAACGGGAAATCGTCAACAAGGTATCAATGTTGAGATCACCCAGCAAAGCAACCCGCGGATGCTTCACCCTCTCTCCTCCTGGATGGCCCGGCGCACAGCCTGTACAAACGCCGCAATGCGTTGCAGATCCTTTTCAACAGGCGACCCAGGGCGATTCGTGTGAGTGTTTGAGTCCACACCGTAGGGTCGAACTTGCTGAATGGCCTGAGCTACATTTTCCGCACTTAAGCCGCCCGCCAGAATGACGGGTACATTTACTGCTTCAACGACTCGACGACTTAGTTGCCAATCATGGGTGTGTCCCGTCGCTCCTACACCGGGGAATCCTCTTATCTTGGTATCTAAAAGGAGAAAATCACTATAAGGTGCAAAGCGAAGGGCCAATTCCAGGCTCTCCTCCCCTGCCACTGGAATGGCTTTCATCAGGCGAATTGTTTCAGGAAGACGCTGTCTCAATGTCCGCATGGCTGTTTCGTCCACATCCAGTGGATCGGTCGAGATATGGACAATGTGTGGCTTAACCGCATAGGCCATGCGCACAATTTCATCCACCTCGGTCGCCATGGTAAGGGCCACACTTACGGCATGCACAGGCAACCCCTCAACCAGGCTGCGGGCTTCAGAAAAGTCCAATTCCCCATACACCAGGCCATAGCGCCCAGCCACAAACCCAACGTGATTGACCCCTAAATCCACGGCCGCCAATGCGTCCGCCAGGCGGGTGAAGGCATAAATCTGAATAATCATCCCCCCTCCTCATACCGGATAAGTAGCAATTCGCCGTCCGGGCACACGCTGACTCAGACGCTCCAGGCGTCTCTGAACCTCTTCCTTGATCTTAGTTTTATCCAACGTGAGCAGACGGCGATCTCGCATGAGCACTTGCCCGTTGCAAATAACCGTGTCCACATCCTGCGCTGAGGCACTGTAGATGAGATTGGCCGCCGGATTGTAGCGTGGGAACATGGCCGCACGATCCTGGCGGAGGAGCGCAACATCAGCCAAATAACCCGGCTTGAGGGCACCCAGTGCCCCAGCCTGTTGCACCACTCTTGCCCCGCCCTCAAAAGCAATCTCCAGAACCTCGGCAATAGGCATCACGGTTGAATCACGTGCTGCGTCCTTTTGGGTCAAGGCCAACAGACGCATTTGCTCCAAAATATCCAGAGTGTTATTGCTGACTACACCATCTGTGGCCAATCCCACGGGAATACCGGCGCTTCGGAACCGAGATATTGGCGCTGTACCCATCCCCAGTTTCAAATATGTCTTGGGAGCGTGCGCAATGCCAGTGGGGTGATCGGCCAGGATCTTGTAATCCTCCTCCTCAGGATAGAGGCAATGCGCCAAAAGGGTGGGGACTTCCAAAACTTTGCTTTCCAATAACACTCGTATGGGTGACTTGCCGTAAAGCTGGCGGCTATATGCAACCTGGGCTGCCGTCTCTGAAACGTGAATATGAATTCCTACCCCCATATCGCGAGCGTAGTGAGCACAAAGTCGCAGAAAATCTGGCGTCGTGGTATAAGGCGCATGTGGCCCCAGCCAAGTGGTAATTCGTCCTTCAGCCGCTCCTTGCCAGCGCTGTATAAATTGAACCGTCCGCGCCAGTTTTGACTCTCCTTCGTGACCAAAGACAGCCCAGACCAAGTTAGCTCGGAGACCCGCCTCACTCACGGCCTGAGCCACCTCATCCATGAAGAAATAATGATCCGCAACGTAAGTAACGCCGGCCTCGATCATCTCCGCCAGTCCCAGCAGTGTTCCCCAGTAAACATCCTCGGACGTTAAGTTGGACTCAAGGGGAAAAATGTAATCATTGAACCACGCCTCGATAGTAACATCCTCTGCCAGGCCTCGAAAGAGCACCATTGGGACATGGGCGTGCGTGTTGATCAATCCCGGAATGGCCAACAACCCTTGAGCAGGAAGCCGCTCGACTTCATTCGAGATGGGCAAACAACCTGTTGGCTCAATGGCCTTGATATAGGCTCCCTCAATCAAAATATCCTGCCGAGGCGAGAAATGTACAGCGCCGTTCTCGACGGTCAGGATGTCACAACCCTCAATTAGCAACGCTTGCATGATGCATCTCCTAATAATCGCTTTATTGAGTTACTAATTGATATAATTCCTCTGCAACTGCCTCAAAATCCAGTTCTGGGTTAGCCAATCGCAGTTGCTCCAACCATTTTGGGTCAAAGGCTTCAATCCCCCTCCAGGCACCAGCAATCGCACAGGCAATAGCGGTCACTGTATCGGCATCACCGGAAAGAGCCGCACCATACATGGCTGTGCGATGAATGTCGCCCTCAGCCATTACCAACACCCCAAATGCCGCCGGCACCGCTTCGGTAATCGCCAAACCTGCTCCGACGACATCATAAAGTGCTTGTAAACGCTCTCGTTCATCCCCGGGCCCGCGGACGATCTCCAGCGCCAGGTCAATACGCCGGGCAACGGACGCCCCCATCCAGACATGCCCCATTTTCAATCCCACCATGGCTGCGTCTTTGGCCACCTCCACAATGTCCTCTAATCGCGCCTCCGAACGCATCGCCGTAGCAATGGCCGCAGCCACTGCAGCGGCTCCCGAAACCGCCACATTCGTGTGATGGGTGGGAATACAGGATAAGTAAGCATCGGCAATTGCTCCTTTGGAGTCACCCGGGTGCATCAACCCTACCGGAGAAACGCGCATCGCCGCGCCGTTGGTATCCCCAAACCGCCCGACTTGGTAAAGATCCTCCCCCCGCTTTAAGGCTTGAATTGCCCGCCGGGTCGAAGGTCCCACATACGGGGAACGATCCCCCCCAATTCGCTCATACCAGGCCATCAAGGCCCGCGCAGTCCCCTCCGCACTAACCCGTCCCTCCGAGAGAATGGCCTGCGCTAGGGCAAACGCCTGTTCGGTATCATCCGTCACCCGCCCAGCCGGCAAACCCGCATGAACCGGGTGATCCTCTGGTGCAGGCATGAAAGTCTCCACCCACCCCCCAAAATACTCCCAAGTGGCCTCTGGAGTTAGCAGAGCCGGCATCCCCCAAGCATCTCCCAACGCCTGTCCATAAAGCCCACCCAAAATTTTGTTCAGCATGATCAATCTCCTAAAGCGCGGGTCTCGGCCAAGTGCTTCTCTTGAAAACGGCGCGCCCGCTCAACGGCCTGTGCACGCTGGCGAATGGAATATACTACCAACGCAAGCACAGTCGCCGCATAAGGGATCATTTGCACCCATTGCGAAGGGATTGCCAGTGACCCCAACTGGTTGGAAAGAGCGTCAAAGAAGCCAAACAAAATAGCGGCGATCAGTGTCCCCCAGGGGGTCCGCCCGCCAAGAAAAACCGCGGCCAAGGCAATAAACCCTCGCCCTGCCGTCATCTCACGTTGAAACAGGGTCAGGTAAGCCATGGAAAGATTCAGTCCCCCCAAAGAGGCCAAAACCCCACTCATCAACAATGCCCCCAACCGGATCCGTCGAACATTAAGCCCTAACGAAGCCGCTGCTTCAGGATTTTCCCCCACGGCTCGTAAATGCACTCCCTGGGGAGTCCGATACAGATAAATTGAAACGAACCAAGTAAGAATGAACGCCAAGTAGGTGAAAATGTTGTGCCCGCTCAGGATCGTCCCCACTACCGGAATGTCCTTGATGAGTGGGATATTAATCACGGGCACCGCCTTGCTCGCCAGTGTCGAAGAACTCCCCTTATCACCGGTCAGCACATATAACAAGAAAATTGTGCCACCTGTGGCCATAATGTTGATCGCAATACCCGAGAGGATAAGATCGGCTCCAAGGTAAAGATGAAAGTAAGCCAGAAAAGCCGCCACCAGCATCCCCGAGAGAATTCCGGCAATAACCCCTAGCCAGACGTTCTGGGTGAAAGCCGAGATAACCACTCCCGTGAAAGCCGCTACCAGCATGATGCCTTCTAGCGCAATATTGGTGGCTCCACTTAACTCTGAAATCAAACCACCCAGCGCTGGCAGAATTAGAGGGGTGCTGATGCGTAAAACACTGGCAACGAACAAAGCGCTAAAGATTCCCTTGAGAACAAGTTCCCACATGGCTTAGTGGCCTCCCTCTGCCAGAGATGTTGCTGGCTGGGCTTCCCGACGTGCCGCCACGCGTTGCTGGATGACAGGTAACACTTGTTCAGCAGTTACCAACAAGATGATTAATGCCTGAATGACCAGGACCATCTCGCGCGAGACATCAGAACTACGCTCCATAATATCGGCTCCTGCTCGCAAATACCCATATGCCAACGCTGAGAGTGGGACGAAAAGCGGGTTATTACGTGCCATCAGCGCCACCACAATGCCCTCAAACCCAATCCCAAGCGATATGTTTTGAATCAGTTTGGTGTGAATGCCCATGGCGAGATGGGCGCCTGCCAACCCAGCGAAAACACCACTCACCGCAAATGCCAGGATAATAGCCTGTTTGACATTAATACCACCGTAACGCGCAAACTTAATGTTGGCCCCAATCATGCGCAGTTCATAACCAAAGGGGGTACGATACATGAGATAGTAAGCCACCAGAACAGCCAAGATGGTCAGATACAACATGACTGTAATATTCGTCTGGCTCATAAAACGCGCGCGCAAATCAGCCAAAAAAGGTAAAGCCGGGACGAACGAAGGCAAAATCCCATCCTTGGTAAAAGTTGCCGAAGCGTTATAACCTGCATTGGGTGGTTTGATGTGGAAAATCAAAAAATAGTCATAGAGTTTCAACGCAATAGTGTTCAACATCAGGGTGGACACGATTTCGTTCGCGTTCAAATGGGCCTTAAGATAGCCAGGGAGATATCCCCATAGGAAGCCCACCCCCATCGCGGCTACAAGCGCTAATGGAACCCGCAGATAACCCGGTAAGGGAACGAACAGAGCAATCGAACCTGAGACCAAAGCGCCCAATAAGATCTGGCCTTCAGCCCCCAGGCTAAATTGCTTGGATTTGAAGACCAGTGCAACGGCTAACCCCACCAGAGTCAAGGTGATCGACTCCTCAATCCAATCTCCAAAGCGATTAAACCGGGAAAGCGGACCGAGTAAAAAAGCGCGATAGGCTTCAAGCGGCTGTTTAGAAACCAGCAAGGTTATAAAGAAACCGAGCAGCAACGCCGCAGAGACAGCAATCAAAATGCGCAAAAACTCTCGTAAGGCCGGCTTGCGCAATAGTTTCATAGATAGGCCTCCATCTCCTCTGGGGACTGCCGTTTTACCCCCAACATGTAATAACCAATTTCTTCCTCCGTCGCCTTTGCCGCCTCCGGAAAGACGCCCGTAATCTGTCCTTCATACATCACAACCAAGCGATCCGATAGACTCATCACCTCGGCCAGATCAGCTGAAACCAGCAAGACCGCCGTGCCACGGTTGCGTTGTTCAACCAATTGCTCACGGATGAACTCGGTTGCTCCCACATCCACCCCACGCGTCGGTTGTGCTGCGATGAGTAATTGGGGTTGGCTGGAAAACTCGCGTGCCAGGATCACCTTCTGCATGTTTCCCCCTGAAAGCGAAGCCACAGGCACCTCGCCCCCGGGCGTGCGAATATCGAACCTCTCAATCAACTGCTGTCCATGCTGCCTGACTTCTTTATTGTCAATAAACCACCCTCGCCGAAACGGAGGGCGGAAGTAGCGATCCACGATCAAGTTCTCATTAATCGTGGCTGTCAAGGCCAGACCATTGGTCAGCCGGTCTTCAGGAATATGCGCAACTCCAGCCAACCGCACAGCCCGTGGACTACGATTCAGAATAGGGGTTCCCAGCACTCTGGCCTCGCCTCCGGTGGCAGGCCGTAATCCGGTTAGCACCTCAACCAGTTCCGTTTGTCCATTGCCCTCTACGCCCGCCACCCCCAGGATTTCACCCGCATATACGCTGAACGAAACCCCACGGAGCACCTGGCGGCCCGTTTCAGACACATAAGTCAAATCACGGACCTCGAGAACCTTTTCACCTCGTGCCCGCAGAGGCTTGGAAACTTCCAGGAAGACATCTCGTCCCACCATCATCCGAGCCAACCCCTCGCGGGTGGCCTCATGGGTGGGAAGCGTGCCCATTACCTTGCCCCCTCGCATCACTGTCACCCGATCTGAGATTTCCTTGACCTCGCGCAACTTATGGGTGATAAAAATCACTGTCTTACCTTGCTTAACTAGAGTTCGAATGGACTTAAATAATTCCATTGTTTCTTGAGGTGTTAGCACAGCAGTGGGTTCATCCAAAATGAGAATCTCTGCCCCGCGATACAGGATTTTGAGAATCTCTACCCGCTGGCGCATCCCCACATTAACGCTCTCAATAGTGGCTTCGGGATCCACCTTCAAGCCATATTGGCGTGAAAGCTCTTCCGTAATCTGGATTGCCGCCTTGCGATCCAAAAGGCCGCGCCGGGTTGGTTCTTTCCCCAGCACCACGTTCTCGGCCACAGTGAGCGATGGAATCTGCATAAAATTCTGGTGCACCATCCCAATGCCCAATTGAATGGCATCCTGGGGTGAATGAAAGTGCACTGCCCTACCATTGACACGTATAACCCCAGAGGTTGGGCGCTCCTCACCGTAGAGAATTTTCATCAGAGTAGTTTTCCCTGCCCCATTTTCTCCTACCAGTGCATGAATCTCCCCCCGCTCAACCGAAAAAGTTACACCATCGTTGGCAACCACCCCATTCGGGTAAATCTTGATAATTTGATCCATCTCAACCAGAACCGCCATGCCACCTCCACTGCCCCTTCCATAACAGGTGGGGACACGAACATGTGTCCCCACCTGTCAAACCGCTCCTATTTGAAGACAGTATCCACAACAATCTTGCCTTCAAGGATGTCTTTCTCAGCCTGATCGATTTTGGCCTTTACCTCGGCAGGTGTGAACTGGTCATAATACTTATTCTTAGCCAGACCTACGCCGCCTTCTGCGATACCCAGCGCCTCGGCCTGCCCATAGGGCAACTTGCCTTCCAAGTGTAGTTTGATGGCGCGGTAGAGGCTATTATCAACATTCTTCATCATCGAGGTAAGGATGTGCTTGGCTTGCTCGGGGTTGGTGGTTTCCACAATCAATGCCTGATCCGAATCCACCCCGATGGCATATTTGTTCACCTCCTGAGCCGCCTGGAAGATGCCAACCCCCGTGCCGCCAGCAATATTGAAGACAATATCTGCCCCTTGCTGGTACATAGCCAGGGCAATCTCTTTCCCCTTGGCTGGATCATTCCAGCCACCCGCATACTGCACAATCACATTCTGCTCCGAGAGGCCAGCGTCTTTAGCGCCCTGTTTGTAACCCACAATGAAGTCATTGATGACCGGGATATCTTGCCCTCCAATGGCACCCACAATCTTGGATTGTGACATCAATCCGGCATACAGTCCCGCCAGATACGAGCCTTCGTTTTGTTTGTAGGTCACCGAGTAAACATTCTTGCAATCACACTTGCTGTAATCCACCGAAACATCGTAAATGATAAACTTCTTATCCGGATACTTTGGGGCGACTTCCTGGAGAAATTCCGACATCTGGAAAGTGCCCACGATTAAGATGTCATACTCCTCATTGGCGGCTGCGTCTTCGAGGGCCGGCTTCCACTTGGCCGGGTCAATTCCCGCTTCAATAGTTTTGACCTCAATGCCAAAATCCTTCTTTGCCATTTCCATGCCACGATTCGCCGAATCAAAGAAGGATTTATCTCCCAACACTCCGTTGATCAGGTTAACCACCTTGAGTTTCTTCTCGGTTGGTGGTGCCTGAGTGACACCCTGCTGAGAGGGTGCACAGGCCGCTAAAACCAGAGCCAGCACCACCAGCACATATCCTAAGACCAAAGCCTTTGACTTCATGACCTCCACCTCCTGGAAATAGTTGAGTAACGAACCAGATCTAAATTCTTAGAGTAATTTTCGGGTTCTTATTCCTCGAGATCACCTCCTTTCAGTTTCCACCAATAAGCAAATCACGCAGAACCTCAAGACCCATCTGCAAATCCAGCCGGGTCACAAGGTACAGATTCGGATCAGACCCCCCTGGCAACCACGAAATGGCCAGTAGGCCTCGTCCTAAACGCCCCTCCGTCTCAACACTTGCGTGCACGGGGATACTTTCCTGAACACACTCAGGGTAGAGAGCCACTAGCATTGCCAGAAAATCGGGTAAAACAATCCCGGGTAACCCAAGGCGTTGAAGACGCTCGCGCAGGTAACCAGTAATGTTTCGCAGAAATTGCGTCCGCGGGTTCTTACATTGCAGCAAGGCATCAAACTCTGCCCAAGCAATGGGATAACGCAACGAGGTTTCCCACGGTAATAGCCACACCTCTTTGAATCCTGCTCCCAGAACCCGTGCCGCCGCTTCAGGATCAGCAAAGAAGTTAAACTCAGCTACTGCTGAAGCATTCCCCCGCGCTTCAGAGGTGCCTCCCATAATGACCAGACGCGCTACATACCGCGGTAAGTCAGGCTTCAAAGCGAGCGCCAATGCCAGGTTAGTCAGTGGACCCAAAGATACCAAATGGGTCCGTATGGGTTCTGGCTGATGGGTTAACCACTGCACCAGCGCAACTGCCGCTATACTGGAACGTGTTTGACGCATAGAGGGTTGCATCCAGGCGGTGACCCCGCCCAGTCCATCCGGCCCCATGATGTCAGAAGCGTCCAGGGGAGCCCCTAAAAGCGGACGCGAGGCTCCTCCATAAACGGGCACCTCGCGTCCCATCACATCCAGAACGAGGCTGACGTTCTGCGTGGCCTGCCTGACCGGAACATTACCATGTACCGTTGTGATGGCCAGCGGGTGTCCCCGAGGACTGGCCAGGGCAAGCATCAGAGCACCGGCATCATCTACACCGGCATCTGTATCTATAAGGAGAGGGATTGGGGGCGAATAATCCAATGTGAGCCTCAGAATAGGATGATCGGGAAACAAACCAACTAACTACCCGTCCAAGGGACGGATGACTTAGGAGTCAGAGAGTCTCGCGGGGCAGGGGAGAGTGCTTGTTTTCTGTGTATTCGGGGTGAGATGGGAACAGCCTCTAAACCAAAAACTGCATTGATTATATAGATGGGCCAATTCCCTTGTCAAGCCAAACAAGGTTGATTTGTCTGGCAATTTTGTGAATTCTGAAGCTTGCCCCCTTCCCTACGAGGTGCAAGGCCACCCAAATTCTCAGGTTTCATCCCTCAGACGACGCTGATAATCATCGCAGAGATCGTTTAGAGGGCACTCGGAGCAACGCGGACTCCGCGCCAGGCAAATCTCTCGCCCCAAACGAATAAGATTGAGGTGAGCGCTTCCATAAGTTTCCGGGGGGAAGAGAGTAGCCAAGTGAACATGGGCTTGCTCAACGCTCATTTTGGCGGGGCGCAATCCCAACCGTCCGCTAACCCGATAAATGTGGGTGTCGACTGGAAACGAAGGCTTTCCTAAAGCAAACTGCAACACAATGGCAGCCGTTTTTGGCCCCACTCCATTGAAGCGCATCAACCAGGCTCGCGCCTCTTCTGAAGACATCTTCTCTAAGAAGGAAAGATCGAGCGATCCCTGTTCAGCCGTGATCTGACGCAACACGGCCTGAATGCGCGGACCCTTCTGATTGGCTAAGCCAGCTGGCCGAATGGCCTCAATAACTGCTTCTGGATCGGCATCACGTACAGCCTCCCAGCTCGGGAAACGCGCCCTCAAGCGTTCAAAAGCCACATCGCGATTGCGATCATTGGTGTTCTGGGAAAGAATGGTGGACACCAATTCTTCCAGAGCCGAAAGCGGCCTGTGCCAGCGCGGCTCACCGAATCGTTGTAACAGCCGTTCATAGACCTGCCTGGCTTTGGCAACCAGATGTGGATCTGATTGTCCTTCCACAACTCCTTACTACCTCGCCTGTAAACTTATGAGTAGGAAGAAAGCCTTATTTCAAAGACCGGACGTATTTCGCCCACATACAACCCGCGCCAATTCTTTAAGGGCCGTGCGGCCAAATCGGCAAGGTGGGTTGTTATCTGTGCCTCGCTCAGAAGACCCAGTTGGCGCAATATCTCAATGGCCACCACTGGCCGCGCCCGCCCACCTGGATCACCGTCTGCGATCTTGAAAGCAATTCCAAGTCCAGGGCTATCTGGCTCTAGGGCTCCCGGCATAATGCCCATGCCTTGATACCCCTCCGCCCCGGCTTTAGCAATAATTTTGCCTTCGCCCAGGCCCATTACAAGGGTATCAAAACGCCCCGGGCCAGCCACCATAAACGGCACCGTCACCATAGCCGAAGTAATCGTACGGCAGGCCTGGGCTCGCCGGGGGGATAAATCCGTTGGGTCACATAGCCGGGCATAACCCAACGCAGCATTGTAAAGGGGAAGCGCAAAAACGGGCGCAGAACAGCCGTCCACACCAACGCGAATTTCATCAGGGGATATGCGGCACATGTCAGCCAGAGTGTGCAGAATGCGCTGCTGCACTGGATGCTGAGGATCCAGGTAGTGCTGCCGATCAGCCCCCATCAGAATCGCTTGTGCCAGCATATTGGTGTGCTTGCCCGAACAGTTGTGGCGAATAGGGGTAGGGGACTCCCCCCGCCGAATCATCGCCTGCCAGGTGGCCTCATGCAAAGGGGGATGCACCCCACATTGTAGTTCTTCTTCATGAACCCCCATCTTTGCTTGAAGGCGGGTGATCACCGCCACATGCTCATCCGTCCCAGAGTGGGAAGCGCACATCACCGCAATCTCTTCTGGGGTAAGCGCGAATCGCTCAACAGCCCCTTGCTCGATTAACGGCAGTAATTGAAAAGGTTTCGCGGTGGAACGCAGATGCATCACCAGGGCAGGATCCCCAAGACTAGCCAATACACGACCGTGGGAGTTCACGATAACTACAGCCCCTTGATGTACCGACTCAACGATGGGCCCTCGGGTCAATTCGACCAAGGGCACGAAGGGCGATCCAGACATGCCATGACCTCCTTCAGTCTTCCAGCGTTTCTTCAGAAGAACGGTAATGGCGCACGTAGTAACGCCACAAGCCGTACTTCAAGCGATTTTCATACTGAATGGCGCGCTCAGGGGGAACATCAAACTCCCCCAATAACTCCCGTGCAAGATTCGCCACAAGTGTCTCAAGCGGGGCAGTCCCCGTATCTAGACTCTCCAGGCGGCTCAGGACCTTCTGCAAAAACTCTGCTTGCCGCTCCACATCTTTCAGGGTCACCAGCCCGGTACGCCCACCAATGATCAAATAATCTCGATATTCGGATGTTGCTAGCACCTCCAAAGTCTGCAACCATTCGGGAATGTTCGCTTGAGCCAGAAACGGAGGTTGGGGGTAAACCACAGCATCTCCAACAAACACTGTTTTATGTTCCAAAACGTTGACCCAGATGGCCCCATTCGAGGGGCCCGGATGGTATTCCAAAACCAAGGGCGCCTCGTTCCAGAAGATTTTCATATGTTCAGTGAAGGTTATTTCAGGAGGCGACCAGCGCACATTGCCCAGATTTTCATAGAGCTCCCATTCCGCGCCAGTTTCTACACCTTGGGACTTGAGGGCGGATGGACGATTGCGCAGTGCCGAGACCACTCCCTCATGCGCAATGACCGTACAATCCATAGCCCGACTACCCAAGGTGCGATCCATATGGGCATCCAAATTGACCAGCAGACGATCTACACCGCCCCCTAAATTGACCAAGGCTGCCCGCCATGAACGAATATCCTCGGGACGAAAGGGGGCATCAATCAGCACCAGCCCATGGGAGAGGGTGATAGCCCCCAGGACAACCCCCGGATATCCCTGCTCAATGTGTAAATTTGGGAATAATTCCTGCATAGCCTGCCCTTTGTTTGGCCTCAGGTGGATTGGGTTTCACGGTAAACCGGGAGGGTAAAGATAAATCGGCTTCCCTTCCCGGTCGCGCTTTCCACCCAAATTTTACCACCATGTGCTTGCACGGCTAGCCGGCAAAAGGCCAAACCCAAGCCCAGACCACGCGGGTAGCGCTCCCCTTGAACGCGGCTAAACTTCTCGAAAATCACTTCATGATAGGCCGGATCAATTCCGGGACCGTTGTCTTGAACCCACAACTGAACATAGTCCGCCTGGGCAGAGCCTCCTAAACGCAACATGCCACCCACTGGCGTATATTTGATAGCATTTTCGAGCAAGTTAATCAGAACCCGCCGAATCATATCTCCATCCACCCATACAACCGGCAAGGAGGAAGACAGCTCAAATTCCAAGGTCTGCTGTTTGCTCTCCAGGAGGGGTTGTATCGCCTCATGCGCTTCTTGAATCAGGGCATGGGGATGAATAGGCTTCCGATTGGTGATGGGCTGACCCGCTTCTAGACGATTTATGTCCAACAGCGAACCGATCAGCCTTTGCAAGCGATCTGCCGAGCGCATGGCGATTTGAAAGACCGGTTGCAGAGCCGGCATGTTTTCCAAAGGCAACAAGGTGTTTAAGATATCCAGGCTGGAAATGATGTTGGCCAAGGGAGAGCGCAAATCGTGATAGATCATGGCTGCCAAGTCTTCGCGCAAGGCATCCAGCGCCTTACGTTCCGTGATATCCCGTAGCGTCCACTGCAAATAAGGCCTGTCCTGCAAAACTACCCGACGCACATACACCTCAACAGGAAATTCGCTTCCATCTTGACGCTTGGCGGTTCCTTGATAGGTGATAGGATGGGACCAGTCTTCCTTTGCCCACTGCTCTCGAACCATTTCCCAATTGGCCTGATGAAAAATACTCAGGGGCTGACCCACCAACTGGGGTAAAGTGTAACCACTGCTCAACACCGCTTGGCGATTGGCCTCAACAATCACACCTTCCACAGTGGTGATCAAAATAGGATCAATGCTATCGTCAAACAAATCGCGGTAGCGTTGTTGTGCTATCTGCATGGAATGATAGAGTTGCGCATTTCGCACTGCTAAACCGGCTAGGTCTGCAATGGTCTGCAACAGGCGCAAGTGTTCTGGAGTAAAAAAGCCGGGTTTACCATGCACCAAGGTCAATACACCCACCAGTTGATCCTGCGCCAGCAAAGGAACACAAATAGCAGATTTGCGCCGGCTGGCTTCTTCACGGTCGTCAGCCCGCCTTACCCAGCGTTCATCCCTGGAGGTATCCTCGACCAACGTCGCCTGACGATGCTCCGCCACCCACCCAGCCAACCCATGCTCCAGGACCTCGCGCATTTCCGCCACGGTTGGCCGATAAATGGAACTCTCAATGACGATGGCCGCCTCAACCGGTTGGCCTTCCTCACTTAACGCGATCAGGCTACCTCGCTCAGCTCCCACATTACGCGTGGAAAGAAATAGAACGCGTGCCAGCACGGTTCCCAGATCCAGACTAGATGCCAGCTCGCGGCTGATTCTCAACAGTAATTCAAACGAAGCTCGCTCTTGCTCCGACTCCACCGAGCGATATCCTTGGGATAAGTTGAAATTATCTCCCATGAGAGGATAAATACGCTTTATAATGCAAATGGATTTATTTGAGTATAGCACAAAACCAGATTTGCCCCATTTCAAACTCTTTACAATACCAAAAGCTACATTTTACTAACCCACCATGGCAAACATCGCCGGCTGGAGCTCCCTTGAACCCATCGCTTCTCACTCACTTGGCTTGCTCTGAATGTGGTCAATCCTTCTCACCTCATGAGATTCAGCGCTTCTGCCCACAATGCAGCGCGCCTCTGGTGGCTCATTATGATCTTGAGGCAGGACGGCGCCATCTCGATCGCGAACAAATTGCCCACCGCTCGCGAGGTCTATGGCGATGGCGGGAACTCCTCCCGGTTTTTGATCTGCGTTGGGCATTCACTCTAGGCGAAGGAGACACCCCCACCCTAGCGCTACCGCGTTTGGGGGAGTATATGGGCTTTCCCCACCTTTATCTCAAGGACGAGGCCATTAATCCCACCGGAACGTTTAAGGCCCGAGGACAGGCTGTAGCCCTTTCCAAGGTGCGTGAACTGGGCTTACAAAAGGTTCTGGTGCCGACAGCCGGAAACGCCGGGGGGGCTATGGCCGCTTATGCTGCCCGCGCAGGATTGAAAGCATGTGTGTTGATGCCCTCCGATACTCCGCGCGCTAACGTAGAAGAAGCTCGCATTACAGGAGCAGAGGTTATTCTGGTCACGGGGCTGATCAGCGATGCGGCACGGGAAGCCGCCGCTAGGATTGAACAGGGTTGGTATGATATATCAACTTTCAAGGAACCTTACCGGCTTGAAGGTAAGAAAACCATGGGTTATGAAATTGCTCAGTCCTTTGGATGGCGCTTTCCGGACGTCATCATCTATCCGGCCGGAGGGGGGATCGGCTTGGTAGGCATCTGGAAAGCCTATCTTGAGCTAAGGACTCTGGGATGGCTGGAAAAAGCAACCCCTCCCCGACTGGTGGCTGTCCAGGCTCAGGGATGCGCACCTTTTGTACGTGCTTTTCGGGCTCATGCCGATCATTGTGAATTCTGGGAAGGCGCTCAAACCATGGCTTCGGGATTGCGTGTTCCTAAATCCTTCGGAGATCGCCTCGTGCTCAGAGCGCTCTATGACTCACAAGGACTGGCCATTGCCGTCAGTGACACAGAGATACGCGATGCCCAGCGGAAATTGGCCTCCTTGGAGGGCATTTTTGCCTCTCCAGAGGGAGCCGCAACTGTTGCCGCGCTTCCTTATCTACGGCAATCTGGCTTTGTGCACCCTGAAGAACAGGTGCTTCTCTTGAACACCGGCAGCGGGCTTAAGTACTTGCCATAAGCGCCAGCCTTTAGGCGGCCGCCAGTTCAGCCCGGATCGCTGTGCAGCGCTCACAAGAGGGGTCATCACAAAGCAGAGCCATTGGATCTTCACGGAGGTAAGCGGTAATCCGCTCAATCATAGGCGCCAGAGGCAAAGCACGCACCATGGCACTACCAATCTGAACTTCACGCGTGAGAGCACGCAGCAACGGTTCGGCTTTCTCAAATCCTAACGAGCAGCCGGGGAAACTCGGACAGGCGACCACCCCTTGCGGGGTTAACGCCCAGCGCAAAAATTGGCGACGCCCGGCCAAACGTTCGGCCAGGTGCAGGCTGGTGTTAACCGTATGATTGACTCCTAACAATAAAACCCATCCCTCTTCTTCCATCAACACCCGAATCGGAGCCAGAGGCTCTTCTAGAGTCTGTGCATTGAGCGCCGCTTCAACCCCTACCCCCGCAAAAGAGAGGATGGGGTGACCTGAACGCTTGGCTCGGGGGTGCCGCCGTAATGTCTCGGGAATCATTCCCATCAACGGGTCAGCAGGCATGTCCAAGGTAAAGAATTCCGCCATGGCATTCTGGGCTCTCCCGCTACCATAGGTGATCGCGTTGTTCGGCGGCCCCTCCTCCGGGATGAGCATCGTCTTGTAGGTATGCGTAGGCGCCATCACCCCCGGAAAAGTGGCCAGCAAAGCCCCCACAACCGTCTCTGCTCCACCGTGAACGGGTCCAAACGCCGAGAGTGAGGCGTGCACAATCACCGGCTGTTGCCCGATTGAAAGCGCCCGCAACCCACGTAGCACCTCACGGAAGCCAATCATACACCCCTCACCAAATCCTCAAATGCCACGCGCCTTATCCAACTCCCCGCGGTCACCTCTGCCTGACGTGCCATCCAACGCACCATCCAGGTAATGCGCTTTTGCCCCTCACCGTCAAGCCAGAAGGCTTCGTCCAGAATCTCAACCAGAGGAGCAACCTCAAGCGCGCAACTAAAAATATTATAAGATAGAAGTTCATAAGCGGTCGCCTGAGTCAGGCCCGCCAACCCAAATTGACTGGCCGCAAAAGCAGCGTTTATCCTTCCTGTTTCAGAGGGGATGATCTCAGCAACAAGATTGAGGATTACACCGCCCCCAGCGGCCACCATTGGCGAGATGGCACTCTGCATCAACAAGAAGGGGCCGCTCAGGTTAATCTCCAGAGTGCGTTCCCAGTCCCATTCGTCGAGGTTAAGAAGATTGGCTTCAGGATGAACATGCAGGTTATTAATCAGCCCATCCAAACGCCCCCAGTCTTCCAGAACCTCCGTGATCAGCATTCGCGCTGGCAAGCCTTTGCCGCTATCAGCGATATACAGCTTTACCGGCGCCCCAAGGGCTTGAACTTGCTGACAGGTTTCCTCTAAGTGGGTGGGAGCCAAGTCATGCAGAGCCAAAGCAGCCCCTGCTTGAGCCAGCGCCAACGCTAGGACACGTCCCAATCCACGTGCAGCCCCACTTACTAGGATGACCTTGCCTACCAAAGGATGCCGGGCGTCAGTCATGGAGATTCAGGCGCGCTGGGAAATCTCTACCGCAACACGCGAGGCATTAATAGGTTGAACGACTTCCCCAAGCATCGACCATGGTCCTGCCCAAGTAATACGCACAGGCAGAATCAGACCGCGCAGATCCGCCTCGCTCTCCACAAAAACGAGTTTGTTGGTTTCGGTGCGTCCTTTCCAGCGCTGACGAACTTTCTCCTCAAATAGGACAAGTACCTCTCGGCCCACATATTGCTGATTGATCTCGCTGGCAATGCGTTCCTGCAATGCCTCTAGCAGGCGGAAACGACGCCATTTCTCTTCCTCAGGCACATCATCCGGCATCTTCCGCGCTGCCACAGTGCCCTCACGCGGGGAGTAACGCGCCAAATGAGCCACATCGAGACGCAACTCAGCCAGCAAATCGTAAGTACGCTGGAACTGGGCCTCCGTTTCACCCGGGAACCCCACAATGATATCGGTCGCAATGGCCACCCCCGGAATTCGCGCGCGGATTCGCTCGACTAGCCGCCGATATTGCTCGGCGGTATACCCTCGACGCATGCGTGCCAATACCTCATCATCCCCGGCTTGAACCGGTACTTCAATATGGGGCATCACCTTAGGCAATTCGGCCACGGTATCAAGCAGTTCATCGGTCATCCAGTTAGGATGTGAAGTCAGAAAACGTATCCTCTCCAACCCCTCAATTTGATGCAAACGACGCAATAGACCACTCAACGTGGGAAATTCTGGCTCATCCTTACCGTACCGATCCACAATCTGCCCTAGTAAGGTAATCTCACGCACCCCTTGCGCCACTAACGCCCGGGCTTCTGCAAGGATCACTTCAGGTGGCCGACTCCGCTCAGGTCCCCGACGGTAAGGAATGATGCAAAACGTACACGCATGGGAGCACCCATAGACCACAGGAATATAAGCAGAAACGGCCCTCCCGCGTTCCTCCTGGGGTAAAGGCAACTCTCCATCCATCCACGCAAAGCGTTGAATAGTCTCTTCCACCTCAATGTCGTGACCCAAACGCTGGCTCAAGTAAGCCAGAAGGGGGCGTGGATCAGAAGGTGGTGAAAAGATGTCTACAAATGGAAAGCGTTCGGCAACTTTGGGATTTCCCTTAACCCCTACCAAACACCCCATCAAGTTGATTATCACCTCAGGCCGCTGTTTTTTAAGCGGACGCAACGCATTCAAGCGTCCGTAGGCTTTGTCCTCAGCACTTTGACGAACTACACAGGTATTAAGCACGATAACATCCGCTTCCTCAGCGGCAGAGGCAGGCTCATACCCCAGGTGTTCCAGTGCCACCGCCACCCGCTGTGAATCGGCAACATTCATCTGACAGCCTTCGGTCCAGATATAGTACTTCATAACATCCTGATTATATCAAGGATTAGTCCTTTCTCGCGATGTGCTCTAAATTAGACCATTTATGTATTATATCACGATCTGAAGGCCTCCCTGGAATCGTGATAGAATCACCTGCATGCTGAGAACCAGAAAACACAGCGATACCCATCTTTTGCGCTGGGGTGGACGGTTTCTTTTAGGCGTCTTGGTGGCTGTGCCTGCCTTATTGACCCTCACCCTTCTTTCACCTTCCTTGCGCTCAAGGCTGATATGGCGCTATGAGGTCATCACCACTTACCTTCGTGGCATGGTTGATCCAGTCAAGCCCCTGCCTACTCCCAGAGTGCGTGTCCTCAGCACAACCCCCACGCCCTATCCTTCTCCCTCGGCACAGTCTAACCCAACCCCTACGCTTTTGGTTTCTTTGCCATCTCCAACTCCTACCCCAACTCCGTTGCCAGGGCGAGTTGAATTGCCTGTTCCACCCTATGAGAAACAGGACATCAACAACTGTGGCCCAGCCACTCTAGCCATGCTGCTGCGTTTCTACGGCTGGAACGGCAATCAGAATGACATCGCTGTGGTGATCAAACCCATTCCGCAGGACCGCAACGTCAATATCGAGGAACTTCTTTATTTCACGCGTAATTATGTGGGGTGGTTGCGAAGTGAGTTTCGGGTTGGGGGCGATCTTGCGTTGCTCAAGCGTATATTAGCAGCGGGGTTTCCAGTCGTCATTGAAGAGGGATACCTAATGGAAGAATCTTACTGGCCCAATGACGACCGATGGGCCGGACATTACCTGCTGTTGACCGGATATGACGATGGAGAAGGCTACTTTATTGCTCAAGATTCCTTCTATGGCCCGAATCGCCTAATCCCCTACGCGGGGCTGGACCAAAACTGGCAGGCTTTCAATCGTGTTTATTTCCTGGTCTTTCCCCCCGAAAGCGAGGAAACGCTTCGGGTGCTTTTGGGGGAAGATTGGGACATAGCGACAAACCGCCGCCACGCCCTCGAAACTGCCCAGCGCGAAACGCAAGAGCAGCCTGAGAATGCCTTTGCATGGTTCAATCTCGGCACCAACCTAGTTTACTTCGAGCGGTATAACGAAGCCGCAGCAGCCTACGATCAAGCGCGCATGCTTGGGTTGCCTCAGCGCATGCTTCGATATCAGTTTGGTCCCTTTTTCGCCTATTTCCACACCCATCGAATTGATGACCTAATGACGTTGACCGAATATGCCCTTAAGCGTACCCCCAATTCTGAAGAAGCCCTGCTTTGGCGAGGATGGGGGTTTTATCGGCAAGGAAAAAAGAATGAGGCAATTGCCTCTTTTGAAGAAGCCCTTAAGGCCCATCCGGGTTATCCGGATGCCGAATACGCTTTGCGCTTTGTACAGCAGAATTAAAACCCAACCCAACTGGAATAGATAGGCTCAGTCAGCATGTCCTCCAATCGTCATATCTTATCAACCCTCTTGGTGATTGCTCTCATTGCTTGTCTTGGAATTGGCGCCCTGACTCTAACAGGTTGGATGGTCCTTCGCAGTGTGGGTCAGTCGGTTGCTTGGACAACCGACTCACCGTTGCCGACCCCGACTCGTAGCGTTTCCACGCTGCGCCCCCCTTCCCTTTTACCCACTTCAACAAGCGCATCTGCTGCACAGACTTCCTTGCCCCCAGAAATTGCCGCTCAAATGGATCAGATCGAGCAACAAGTGATCCGTATTCGCGGGTTGCAACCCACCTCCCCGGTGCATCGCGAACTTCTTACCACGGCTCAACTTCGCCAGAAAGTCATTGATGACTTTCTAAAAGACTATACCCCCCAGGAAGTCGCCAAAGATGTTACCACCCTTTCCCTCTTTGGGTTACTGCCTCAGAACTACGACCTTTACACCTTGCTTCGTGATCTTTACACCGAACAGATTGCCGGGTTCTACGACGATGAAGCCAAAACCATGTACGTCATTCAAGATGAAGCCTTTTTAGGCCCGCAACGCTCCACCTATGCCCACGAATATACTCACGCCTTACAGGATCAGACCTTTGATTTCCGCAACCGACTGGGTATCAAGGATGAAACCTGCGAGTTGCAAAGTGAATATTGCGCTGCCGTTCAAGCCCTCATTGAGGGAGACGCCTCTCTTACCGAGCAATTCTGGTTGCTCAACGCGGCTACCCCGGAAGACCGCCAGCAAATTCAGCAGTTTTATGAGAATTATCAGAGCCCCATCTTTGATGCGGCGCCTGAATTTCTGCAGCAAGATTTCCTCTTCCCTTACCGCCAAGGGCTTGATTTCGTGCTCAGCCTTTATCAGAAAGGACGCTGGGCGGCAGTCAATGCGGCCTTTGAGCATCCTCCGCTTTCCACAGAACAAATTTTGCACCCCGAAAAATACCCTGGCGATGCTCCACTAGAGGTCAACCTGCCTGAATTGAGCCCCGCCTTACCGGAATACACGCTATTTGATGAAGGAGAAGTGGGCGAATGGTACCTCTACCTCCTTCTGGCTTATGCTGATTTAAGGGAATTTCGTTTACCCGACGAAGTGGCCTCCAAAGCGGCTGCCGGTTGGGGCGGAGATACCTATCAAGTTTGGCGCAATGCTCAAAGCGGTGACCTGTTCCTGCTTCTCAACATTCGATGGGATGCTGAGAAAGAGGCCACAGAGTTCTATAACGCCTTTCAGCAATATGGACGCAAGCGTTGGGGAACGCCGGTCTTGACGACAACTTCTGAGACGCGCTGGGGGATATCCTCCGGAGGCCAAAGCATTCTCATCCAAGACCGAGCCCAAACAATATGGCTTTTTGGAAATGAGACCGAGGCTGTCGGCCGTGTGCAGGCAATTCTCCAGTCAGCCCTCCCTCAGCCCTGAGCACTATGCCCCTCGATCTTTCGCGCATTCGCGCTATCTGCTTTGATATAGATGGCACCCTGAGCGATACCGATGACGAATGGGTCCAGGAGCTGGAAAATCGCCTAAGGCCCTTCCTCTTCTTTCTATCGCCGGGGCAGATCCACGCGTTAGCACGATGGCTGATCATGAGTGGTGAAACCCCAGGAAACTGGCTGTTTGAAGCCCTGGATCGTCTTGGTTTGGACCAATGGGTGCATTGGATGAGCCAACGGATGAGGATCAAACATCCCCTATCGCCTCCCCGTTTTCGGCTGATCCCCGGTGTTCCTATCCTACTCCACAACCTTTACCATCACTACCCATTGGCTATTATCAGCGCACGGGACGAATCCACGACTCTTGCTTTTTTAGATCGCTACACATTACGCCACTTTTTCCGCGTGGTGGTTACCGCGCAAACCACGCCCCACACTAAGCCTTTCCCTGATCCTCTGATCTGGGCCGCCAACGCCATAGGAGTTGAACCCCACCAGTGTCTGATGGTCGGCGATACACCCCCGGACATCCGGGCCGGCAGAGCAGCTGGCGCCCAGACAGTTGGAGTCCTATGCGGCTTTGGCAACGAGCGTGAACTCCGTCGGGCAGGTGCCGACCTGATTCTTCCCTCGCCGGTTCACTTGCTAGCGCTCTTACCACCTCCTCACTTCCTCTCATGAGCCCAATCTTGCCGCGTTCAGGAAATTTTAAGATTACAGAAGTGTAAGTTGCTTGCAAAACTGCTTTAAATCGGCTATACTGTGGGAGAAAGTGGTGGCAAGTGGTAAATTGTGGGACGCCGGATAGCCGGCGTCTCGCCATATTCAGAGGATGTAGAACTTATGTTCTTGGGCCAGCATGAGCACGTCGTAGATGAAAAGGGTCGCCTCATGGTACCCGCGCGTTTTCGGGAACTGCTGGGGTCGAACGGCTACATCACATTGGGTTTTGATCAGAATCTGATGGTGCTACCCTCTGAGGTCTTCATGCGCCTCTCCGAACACGCCCGTGCCATGAATCTTACCGACCCTAATGCTCGCCTGCTCAAGCGTCTCCTCTTCTCCCACGCCGAACGAGTCGAAATCGATCGCGTCGGGCGCATCCTAATCCCTCAGTGGCTACGCAAAAGTGCCGAGATTTCCTCCCGTGCAATGGTAGTGGGAATGGGGGACTATTTCGAAATCTGGCCCTTTGAGCGTTGGGAAGAACAACGCCAACTTCTCCAAGACCCAGAAGCCAACGCTCAACGCTTCGCCTCGCTTGAACTCTCGTTATAGCCGCTCCAGTCCAATGAGCATGCCAGTTTCGCCACCACACCAACCTGTACTTTACCAAGAAGTCATAAACGCCTTAATGCCACGCAGCCCAGGAAAGTATGTGGATGCAACCGTGGGGGCCGGTGGACACGCCTGGGGCATTTTAGAAGCCAGTTCACCTGAAGGACAACTTCTGGGACTGGATCGAGACCCACAGGCGTTGGCACTCGCAAGCCAGCGCCTTTCGATTTTCTCCGGCCGCTACACTTTGATCCAGGCTGCTTACGATACGTTGCTGACACAACTGCACATTGTAGGATGGGAGAGCGTGAACGGAATTCTATTTGATCTGGGTGTCTCTTCTATGCAATTGGAACAGGCTGAGCGAGGTTTCTCATTCCTTCAGGAAGGCCCCCTCGATATGCGATTTGATCCGGCCGATCCCCTTACCGCGGCAGATTTGGTCAACACGCTCTCAGAAACCGCCCTGGCCGATTTGATTTGGCGATACGGAGAAGAACGATACGCCCGTCGAATCGCGCGTGCCATTGTCCAAAATCGTCCCCTTTCCACCACCCGTCAATTAGCCGAAGTCATCCGTCGCGCGGTTGGGCGCTATCCCCACGAGATCCATCCGGCAACTCGTACCTTTCAGGCGCTACGCATCGCCGTTAACCGTGAACTGGAACGCCTGGAAGCAGCACTTCCCCAGGCGGTGACCGCCTTGGCTCCCGGTGGGCGCTTGGCGGTGATCGCTTTCCACTCTTTGGAAGATCGCATTGTCAAGCAATTTTTCCGCCGCGAGAGCACCCAATGTCTCTGCCCGCCGCAACAGCCCCAATGCACCTGTGGGCATCAGGCCACCCTACGCGAGATCACCCGTCACCCTATCACCCCCCAGGAAGACGAGATTCGGAGCAACCCCCGCGCACGCAGCGCCCGCCTGCGGGTAGCCGAAAAAATAGCACTTGGCATGAGTATTGCATAATGAATGATCAAACTTTCGGGATGACTGGGCAGAAACTAACAATGGACCGAACTCTCTTTCAGGCTTACCGTGAATCCCCATGGCGCATCCAGGTAAAAAGAATTGGCCTGGGATTGGCAATTTTTGCTCTGATCGCTCTTGTAGCTGGAATTTACTTGAGCATCTCTGCGCAGGCCACCGAAGTGGGGTATCAAATTACTTACCTGGAAGCCACACGTGAAGCCCAAACCCTGGAAATCGCTAGTCTGCGCTCAGAACTTGCTAGCCTGACCTCGGCCAGTGTGATGGCTCAGCGCGCCCGTGATTTGGGGTTTCAACCGGCAGACATGTCACAAGCCCTCTACGTGCCAGTGGAGTCCTCCATGGTGCGCAGGGAGGCACAACTGGCCCCACCCCCTACTTCAAAGCCTGAACCCTTGATCAAGCCAGCCTACAAGCAATCCCTATGGGACTGGATACTGGAAGAGATCCTGCAACTCCGCATCAATGTCAGGGAGGCTCAACCATGAACACCACCCCGTCAGCTCCTCCTATCTCTTTATCCCGGTTTTATCTCCTAGGAATCATCTTTTCACTCCTAAGTGTGGCCGCATTGATACAAATCATCCGTTTGCAAAGCGATGCCCGCGCCCAAGAACTCCCCAAAATCGGTGAAGCTCTCTACAATTACGAGACCCGCACGCTCTACCCAGAACGAGGGGAAATCTTTGATCGTTGGGGCAACCTTCTGGCCGGAAATGTGGAGGTTTACGAAGTCGGCGTGGCCCTAGATGAGGTCCAGCGTGCGCGTAGCGCTGAGAGCATTGCCCGCACCCTTTCGGAGATTTTGGAAAATCCTGGCTACGCTGAAATCAAGTTGGCCGCTGAAACCCCCTATCAAAAGGGTAAGGCTGAATTTGTAACCATCGCTGACTTTGTCCCTGCTCAGAAAATTCGCGTGCTCGAGGACAAGATCAAAACTGCTAAGGAAAACAGAACCCCATTAAATCTGACCGGGCTATACTGGTCGGCTCATCCCATGCGTTATTACCCTGAAAATGATCTGGCCTCTAATGTTCTGGGGTTTGTTAACTTTCTCAAACGCCCGGAAAACGTCGCTGGGTGTCAAGAAAACGGGGATTGGTGCGGTGGTCACCTAGGAGTTGAAGAATACTACGATAATCTGCTGGCTGGCACCCCCATTCAAGTGCGCTTGCCGAAGGATCCCCGCAAAATTGATAATCTTCCACCTATTCCTCCCGGTAGCAGCCTGATTCTGACCATTGACCGTGAGATCCAACACGCCATAGAGAAAATTGCTGATGAAGCCCGTGAAACCAGCGGCGCAGAGGCCGTAACGATCATCGTAGCCAACCCGCGCAATGGCGAGATTCTGGGAATGACCAGCACTCCCCGATATAACCTCAACCGTTACTGGACCTACCCGGAAATCATCGATATTCCAACTTTCAACCGAGCCATATCTCAGGTCTATGAACCCGGTTCAGTTTTTAAGGTATTGACGATGGCCGGTGGGTTGGATAGCGGGGTTGTCACTCCAGAATCCACCTTCCTGGATGTAGGAAGTTACGTTGTTGGGGGAATTCCCCTCCACAACTGGGAGTACACAGTGTGGGGAATGCAAGACATGACCGGCTGCATGCAGCACTCCATCAACGCGTGTCTGGCCTGGGTAGCCGATCAGATGGGTCCCACACGCTTTTACCAATACCTAGAAGCCTTTGGAATTGGCCGGCGCACTGGCATAGACTTGGCTTACGAAGCCGTCTTTCCCCTCCGCCGCCCTGGGGATACGAACTGGCACGAGGTGGATCTAGGGACCAACTCTTTTGGCCAGGGCGTCTCGGTGACACCCATCCAGATGGTTGCAGCCATCTCAGCAGTGGCCAATGAAGGCAAGATCATGGCCCCTCATATTGTCAAAGCCTACATCCGCAACGGTCAGCAAATCGAAGTCTCGCCCAAATTGATGACCGCTCCAATCAAGGCCGAGACTGCCCGAACACTTAGCGAGATGCTAGCCAATGCGCTGGTCAATGAAGCCTCTCCGGCGGTTGTGCCCGGCTACCGTCTAGCTGGCAAGACCGGCACGGCCAGTATCCCTACAGCTCAGGGCTACACTTCTCCGCTCACCAATGCCTCGTTTGTTGGATGGGGACCGGTGGATGATCCACGGTTTATCGTTTATATCTGGATGGAAAAACCGGCTGCCTCCCCCTGGGCCTCTGTCATCGCCGCGCCGGTATTCCATGATGTTGCGGAACAAGTGATCACTATCCTGCGTATTCCACCCGACGAAGTTCGCCAGCAGATGAAGCAACCTTAAGGAATGCAAATGATCACCCTGAGTGATATTTTGGAAGCCCTCACTGGTAAACGCCTCGCCTCTGCTGAAACACTGACCCTAAGCGAGGCCGCCATTGACTCACGTCAGGTGCTCCCCGGTGGGATGTTCTTCGCGCTACCGGGTGAACGCACCGACGGCCATGACTTTGTAGGGCAAGCATTCGAACGAGGCGCTTTGTTGGCATTTGTGCAACGTGAAGTAGCGGTACCGCGTCCTGCCCTCGACCTGACCTCAGGATCTATAGAGCTTGAGACTCCCCTCCCAACCCCTCCTTTTATGATCCGGGTGTCCGATACCCTACGTGCCCTTCAGGAGATTGCACGCTTCTGGCGGCGCAAGTTCTCGCCACGCGTTATTGGTATCACCGGCTCGGTGGGAAAATCCACCACTAAGGAGGTTGTTGCAGAGGTGCTGAGCCAGCGTTACCGCACGTTAAAGAACCCAGGAAACCTCAATAATGAGATTGGTTTACCCTTAACACTACTGCGACTGGGTGCGGGTTATGAGTGTGTTGTGTTGGAGATGGGCTTCTATGTGCCAGGGGAGATTGCTTTCCTTTGTGAACTTGCCCAACCCCAGATTGGAATTATCACTAATATCGGAACAGTCCACGCAGAACGAGCGGGTTCACAAGAAGCCATTGCACGTGGAAAATCCGAGCTGGTTCAGGCCCTCCCGCCAGCTCCAAATGGAATTGCCATCCTCAACTACGATGACCCTTGGGTGCGCTGGATGGCCAATAAAACCCATGCCCGCATTTTTTACTACGGGTTGAACCCTGAGGCCGACCTGTGGGCTGATGAAATTGAAAGCCAGGGGTTGAAGGGACTGCGATTCCGCCTTCATTTTGGTCACGAAATCCTGCACCTACGCGTGCCAATGCTGGGGCGTCACGCCGTACAAACCGCCTTGCGCGCGGCGGCTGCGGGTCTGGTGTGTGGCCTTTCATGGCAGGAGATCGTCCAAGGATTGCAGCAAGCACGCAACCAACTCCGCCTGGTGGCCGTACGGCTACCCAATGGTGCACTGGTGCTGGATGACTCTTATAACGCGGCTCCTGAGTCAATGCTGGCAGCTCTGAACCTGCTGAATGAGATCGAGGGGCGCAAAATTGCCGTTCTAGGCGATATGCTGGAACTCGGGCCGTACGAGAGCGAGGGCCACCGCTTAGTTGGCCTCCGCGCAGCAGAGGTGGCCGATCATCTGGTCACACTGGGAACACGCGCACGCACGATCGCCGAGGCAGCGGTGAAGGCCGGGCTACCTGCAGCACAGGTGACGCATGTGGAAGATGTCTCCCAAGCCGTAGAAGTTCTGCGCCATTTACTTAAGGAGGGTGATGTAGTCCTGGTGAAGGGATCGCACGGTTTACGTATGGATCGCATCGTAGCCGCATTGGAGGAAACTGCATGAGAGAGACCTCCCTAGCACTTGCCTTAAGCGGATTGAGTTTCATGCTGGCCGTCATCTGGGGGCCGCCTCTCCTGCGGGTATTGCGTCATTTTCGCATCGGCAAACTAATTCGTGTGGAAGGACCGGACCGCCACTTCACCAAAATGGGCACGCCCACTATGGGAGGTGTCCTAATTATTCTGCCGGTAGCCCTAGTTACAATACTTCTAAATGCCGCTTCGCTGATCGGCGTTACCGTCCTTGGGCGCTCGGTTCTGCTCCCCCTCCTGGTCATGCTCTCCTTTGCGCTCTTGGGAGCCGTGGACGACTGGGAAGGAATTCGTGGCCCGCGGCGCGGGTTAGGCATGCGCGCCCGGACCAAGTTCTTGCTCCAAGTCGGCCTGGCTCTGGTCGTGGCATTGGCCCTCAAGTACCTCCTCCAGGTTCCCGAACTTTTTTGGCCTGGCGTTCAGGAACCCCTCACACTGGGGAATTTGTATATTCCTCTGGCTGTTTTCATCATTGTGGGCGCCTCCAATGCTGTAAACTTCACGGATGGTCTGGATGGCTTGGCCGGCCTAATCGCTGCCACTGCCTTTGCAGCCTATGGAGGAATAGCCCTGCTTCAGGGACAGGTCTTTTTAGGACGCTTCTGCTTTACCTTGGTGGGAGCCCTCTTTGGCTTTTTATGGTGGAATGTGCACCCTGCTCAACTTTTCATGGGTGATACTGGCTCCCTCTCCTTGGGCGCCACACTTGGCGTAGTGGCTCTTATGACCGGACAGTGGCTATTGCTCCCGATCATCGCAATCATCCCGGTTAGTGAAGCTCTTAGCGTGGTCATCCAAGTGGCTTACTTCAAAGCCACAGGTGGAAAGCGTATATTTCGCATGGCCCCCCTTCATCACCACTTTGAACTGGGTGGATGGAGCGAAACGCAGGTCGTGCAACGTTTTTGGCTCGTTGGTCTTCTCTTTGCAATGTTTGGTGTAGCATTGGCTCTCGTATGATAGAAAATCGCTGGCAAGGTCAACGCGTTTTGATCATTGGAGCTGCGCGGCAGGGGCTGGCCCTGGCCCGCTTCCTCGCCAGCCGTGGCGCCCTTATCACGCTTAACGACCAGCGCCCGGCGGAGCAAATGGAAACTGCACGCCTGGCACTGGCCGACTTGCCAGATATCCGCTGGGTTTTGGGTGGGCATCCTACCGCCTTGCTTGACCATACCGACCTGGTCTGTGTCTCTGGCGGAGTCCCACTTACCCTTCCCATCATTAAAGAGGCTATTCGACGGCGCATTCCTCTCTCAAATGACTCGCAGATCTTCCTTGAGCACGTGCCATGTCCGGTAATCGGCATCACCGGCTCAGCCGGTAAGACCACGACCACCACATTGGTTGGTCGCATCGCCGAACGTGCCCTCCAGCCTCCGCAACGCGCCTGGGTGGGAGGCAACATTGGCACGCCTCTTATCACTTATCTGGATGAGATGCAACCCCACGACATAGCCATTATGGAACTCTCGTCCTTTCAACTGGAACTGATGACACGTTCTCCCAATATCGGCGCGATCTTAAACATCACTCCTAACCATCTTGACCGCCATGGTACATTTGAGGCCTATCAGGCAGCCAAAGCCAATATTCTCCAGCACCAGCATAAGACAGATACAGCCATCCTCAACCGTGAGGATGGTGGAGCTTGGGCACTACGGGATCAAGTGCGCGGCCGCCTGATCACCTTTGGGTTCAATCACCCGCCGCTGGGTGAGACTGGAACCTACCTCGAAGATGAAAAATTATGCTGGTGGGATGGAACAGCAGCCCATCTGCTGCTCTCCCGGCATGAAATTCGTCTGCGCGGCGAGCATAATGTCGCCAATGTCTTGGCGGCTCTGGCAATTGTGATGGCAATGGGGTGGCCCCTAGAGGTAGCACGTGCGGTTATCCGTGAGTTTACCGGTGTGCCCCATCGTTTAGAACTTGTGCGGGTGTGGCGCGGGGTATCCTGGTACAACGACTCCATTGCAACCGCCCCTGAACGCACCGCGGCCGCCATCCGGGCTTTCAGTGAGCCCCTGGTGCTCCTCCTGGGCGGTCGAGATAAAAATCTGCCCTGGGAGGACCTGGCCCGCTTAATCCACGAACGAGTGGATCACGTGATCGTTTTTGGTGAATCAGCCCCCAAGATTCTTCAAGTATTGGGACCGCAACAATCTGGGCAACGCCCTTACACACTGGAACACTGCCCCACACTGGAGGAGGCCGTTCTTGCCGCCGCCCGTGTGGCCGAGCCCGGGGATGTAGTTTTGCTCTCACCGGGCTGCACCAGTTTTGACGCTTTTCGAGATTTTGAAGCACGAGGGGAGGCTTTCCGCCAATGGGTGATGCAACTACCGTAAACCCCACTACATCACCAATCGCCCGCCCACGCCCACTCCGCTTGAGCCTGGATATTCCACTTTTCCTGGCTGTAGTGTTCTTACTGGGTTTTGGGTTGCTGATGGTCTATTCCGCCTCATGGATGCCCTCGGCTGCTCACACGCAGGGGCGGAGCGTCTCTTACTTCTTCACCAATCAGATAAAGTGGGCCATTGTTGGCTCTGTGATTGCAACAGTCCTGATGTACTTTGATTACCGCCGTTTCTACCCATTTGTCCTCTGGATGATGGGACTGACAATCATTTTACTGTTGGCGGTGTTGCTGTTTGGGCAGACCCTAAACAACTCCAGGCGCACCTTAATGGGAGGCTCTATTCAACCGGCAGAATTGGCGAAACTGGTAACCATCCTTTACCTAGCCGTCTGGTTACAATCAAAGCGCGAGGTACTCAATAAGATTACCTTTGGCCTTCTCCCCTTGATCACTATTCTGGGACTCGTTTCGGGATTAATTCTCCTGGAGCCTGATATCTCCACGGCTCTTACCATCCTTGCCATTGGGGGATTGCTCTTCTTCCTGGCTGGAGTGGATTTGCGCCAAATCCTTCTGATCATCCTCGTTGTCGGTGTAGTAGCCTTTGTTGTGACTTCTTTCTCATCTACGGGTCAAACACGTATTCGCGATTTTATCGCCGGTTTACAGGATCCGTTAGCTGCATCCTACCACATCCAACGGGCTCAGGAAGCCGTTGTGCGGGGCGGTATTTTCGGGGTTGGCATCGGCGAGGGAACAACCAAACTCACCAGCCTACCTTTACCACACCATGATAGTATCTTTGCCGTGATTGTGGAAGAAACCGGCCTGGTAGGTGCATTTCTCCTTATTACTGCCTATCTGGTCGTTTTGTGGCGGGGTTTGCTGATCGCCCGACATGCCCCCGACATGGCCGGCGCCCTCATCGCGGCAGGGATTTCGTTCTGGATCACTCTGGAAGCACTCATGAACATCCTTGCCATGCTTAACCTCTTACCAGCCACCGGGAACGTACTTCCCTTCATTAGCATTGGTGGTTCCAGTCTTGTGACCACCTTGGCTGGTGTTGGGCTGTTGATGAGCGTGGCGCGCGTTTCTGCACGTGAGCAGGAAATCTCAGAAAGGAGGATCTACGGTGCGGTTGTTAGTTTGCGCCGGGGGGACCGGCGGCGGCGTGTATCCCGCCCTCGCCATCCTTCAGGCACTGGGCAATGAACCTGAGGCGATCCTCTGGGTTGGGAGCGAGGGGGGCATGGAGCGCGACTTGGTAATGCGTACGCGTATCCCCTTCCAGGCCATCCCTGCCGCTGGCGTCCACGGGGTTGGCTGGCATCGCTTGCCGGGCAACCTGGTCTCGCTTGCACGTGGAACCCTGGCAGCGCGCCACATCCTCCGCACCTATAAGCCTGATGTCCTTCTCTTCACTGGGGGCTATGTTGGGGTTCCCGTGGCCATTGCCGGCCGCTTCATTCCCAGCCTGGTTTATGTACCCGATATCGAACCTGGACTAGCACTTAAACTTATGAGTCGCTTTGCCCACATCATCGCCGTAACCACCCCGGAGTCACGCCACTACTTCCCGCCCCAGAAACATGTGGTGGTCACCGGTTATCCCACCCGTGCCGAGCTACGGGGTTGGCAGCGTGAGCAAGCGCGGCAAACGCTGGGGTTGAAGATGGAAGATCCCGTTTTGCTTGTCATGGGAGGAAGCAAGGGGGCCCGTTCGATCAACCGTGCTGTGCTTATGAATCTGGAAACCATTCTGACCGTGACCCAGGTGATTCATCTTACGGGGTTAATAGATTGGCCTGAGGTTCAGCAACGCACTTCCTCTTTACCCGCCAACCTCCAACTACGCTACCATGCTCACCCCTACCTACACGAGGACATAGGGGCTGCCTTTGCTGCTGCCGACCTGATTCTTTGCCGCGCTGGTGCCTCAACCCTGGGCGAATTGCCCCTGTTTGGCTTACCCGCCATTTTAGTCCCTTATCCCTACGCCTGGCGCTATCAGAACACCAACGCGGCTTACTTGAGCAAGCACGGTGCCGCCATAACCCTCTCAGACCACACCCTTGCAGAAACCTTACTGCCCACCCTGCATGAACTGTTGAATACCCCCCAACGCTTGCATCAGATGGGAGAAGCAATGCGCACTCTGGCCATCCCCGGCGCCGCGGCTCACCTGGCCGACCTGATTAGGGGTCTAGCCGCCCGATCCGCAAAAATACCCAAGCGGGAGGACACGAAATGATCAGTCTAAATGTTTTCTTCTATATGTTTGTGATCCTCTTTGCCCTCATTGGTGCAATGCGGGGATGGGCCAGGGAGCTTATCGTGTCCTTCAGCGTGATATTGGCAATTTTCATTAGCACGGTCTTGGAAAATTTTGTCCCTTTTGTCCGCGATATCCTGAACAACTCCGGGCCAGCCAATATCTTCTGGGTGCGGGTTAGCCTGTTAATCGCCCTGGTGTTTTTCGGGTATCAGACCCCCAATATCCCTAAAGTCGCTGCTACAGGGCGTTTTGCCCGCGAACATCTTCAAGACATTCTGCTAGGTTTCTTCTTCGGCGCTATCAATGGGTACTTAATCTGGGGCACCGCCTGGTATTACATGCATATGGCAAACTACCCATTAAACATCATTCTACCCCCCGATCCCAACACCGCTACTGGGCAGGCCAGTCTAAGCATGCTCCGCTACCTGCCTCCGGCATTACTGAATCCGCCCATCATCTACATTGCTGTTGCTCTAGCCTTTGTGTTTGTGTTGGTGGTGTTTATCTGATGATGAAGCACGTGCATTTCATCGGCATTGGTGGAAGCGGCCTTTCGGCCATCGCCCGTTTCCTGCTGGAACGTGGTTATACCGTTAGCGGCTCGGATCGCGTGGCCTCTACGGTTACTGAGCAGTTAGCAAATTCCGGAGCCTTCATTCACATTGGTCATCACCCCGATCACATCCAAGGTGCAGATGTTGTGGTGCGCTCATCCGCCGTGCCGCTGGACAACCCAGAAGTGCAGGCGGCTCAAAGCCAAGGTATTCCCATTCTGAAGCGTGAAGAGCTTCTAGCGCGCCTAATGGAAAATCATACCGCCATTGCCGTAGCCGGGACGCATGGTAAAACCACCACCACAGCGATGATTGCCTGGGGACTAACGCAACTGGGACTCGACCCTTCATACATTGTGGGGAGTGTCATTCACGGTCTATTTACCAATGCGCATGCCGGTCAGGGCCCCCATTTTGTCATCGAAGCGGATGAGTATGACCATATGTTCCTCGGGCTGAACCCAGACATGATTGTGATTACCAATATTGAGCACGACCACCCGGATTGCTATCCCTCTCCTGAGACCTACTATACAGCCTTTGAGGCATTTGCCCGGCGCTTGCGCCCAGGGGGAAGCCTGGTGGCTTGCGCCGAAAACACTGGGACGGCTCGCCTGGCAAACGCAATGAAGACCCAAGGCTTACCCGTCTGGACATATGGCTCTCAGCCAGCCGAGTATCAGGCAGTTGCAGAACGCCTCAACACGGAAGGTGGTCTGACGTTTGAAGCCATCTTTGTCCCTTCAAGAGGTGACTCCCAGATGCTGGCCCGTGTCTCGCTCCAGGTGCCAGGGAGACACAACCTACTCAATGCCCTGGCAGCTCTGGCTGTTGCCCATCGTCTGGGCATAGATACCCAAGCATTTGCCGATGCCCTAAGCAAATATAAAGGTACAGCCCGACGATTTGAGGTATTGGGTGAAGCAAGAGGCATCGTTGTGATTGATGACTATGCGCATCACCCCAGCGAAATCCGCGCCACTCTCGTCGCTGCCCGCTCTCGTTACCCGCGGCGGCGCCTCTGGGCGGTATGGCAGCCGCATACGTATTCCCGCACCCAAGCCCTGCTCAATGATTTTGCCCATGCCTTTTCAGAAGCAGATAATGTGATCGTTACTGAAGTTTACGCTGCCCGTGAAACCGATCAGAGTTTTTCTGCCGCTCAAGTTGTCCAAGCCATGAACCATGCGAATGCCCGCTTTATCGCAAGCCTGGACTCGGTCACACATTATCTACAAAACCACCTTCAGAGCGGCGATGTGGTCATCATTCTCTCAGCTGGCGATGCCAACCAGGTTGGTTATCGCCTCTTGCAAGAATGGCGCTCAGAAAGTGAGGATCCCCATGTCCACCCAACCCTCTAACTCATCTCAACCCCCTTCCTCCATCTCTGCCCGCCCCACCGAGGCGCGAGAGTTACTAACGCCACACCAGAATAGCCTTTCTAACACGGCGCCCCCTGTTTCAGAGACCTCCTCACAGCTCCTTCAAGTGGAGATCCTTGAACGGTTGATCGCCTGTATCAAAGCCTTATGAAGTCCTACAAGGTGCTTATGCCGGTCTCACGTCAGTTATCCAAAGAACAAATTCGCGACCTGCGTAGCCTATTCGGTGAACGACTGCGTCAAGATGTTCCCCTAGCCAATTACACATCTGCCCGCGTTGGGGGAAAGGGTGACTTCGTGCTGACCGTGCAGAGCGCCGAAGAACTGGAAACTTCTGCACGCCATCTTTGGGACCTTGAGGTACCCTTTGTGATTCTGGGCAGCGGAGCCAATGTGCTGATAAGCGACCGAGGCGTCCGCGAAGTGGTGATCCTCAACCGGGCTCAGCGCTTTGATATCCACACCGAGCAGGAGCCCCCTACCGTGTGGGCGGAGTCGGGGGCCAGCCTGGGCCTTATCGCCCGCACCCTCGCCCGCCACGGGTTAAGCGGATTGGAATGGGCTGCCACAATTCCCGGCACGGTTGGCGGGGCCATCTATGGGAACGCCGGTGCCCATGGGCAGGACATGGCAGGAACCTTGATTCTGGCAGAAATCTTGCATCGTGAACATGGAAAAGCCATTTGGCCATGCGAGCGCCTGGAATACGGTTATCGCACCAGTTACTTAAAGAAGCATCCTGGTGAGGCAGTAATCTTGAGTGGGCTATTGAGGCTAAGCAGAAACACACGCGAGAACGTTCAGGCCCAAATGGAGGCTTTCATCGCCTATCGGAAGCGCACACAGCCCCCTGGCGCCAGCATGGGTTCAGTTTTCAAGAATCCACCTGGTAATTACGCGGGTCGGCTGATCGAACAGGCTGGGCTGAAAGGTACTCGAGTTGGTGGCGTAGAGGTCAGCCCAATCCATGCAAACTTTTTCATTGCTTACGAAGGCGCCACAGCCAGTGATTACTGGCATCTGATTTGCTTGGTGCGGCAGAAAGTTTTTGAAACCTTTGGCCTCCATCTGGAATTGGAGATCGAACGGATTGGAGATTGGGAAGATGAAAGCACAACCTCCCATGAATAGAGGAAGTGAGATGAAGAAACGGGTTGGCGTTATTTTCGGTGGCAGATCAGGTGAACACGAGGTTTCCCTGCGCTCAGCACGCTCGGTGCTCCAGGCACTCGATCCTCAAAAGTACGATGTAATCCAAATTGGCATCACTCTAGAGGGAGAATGGGTAACCGGCGAGAACGTACTGGAAGCACTGGAACGGCACCAAACCGAACACCTCAAGCGTGCATGCTTGTTGCCCGAACCGGGTCACCCGCATTTGTACGTGCGCGAGATACAGGGCGATCATATTGCGCTCAAACCCTACACAGATCTGGACGTCGTTTTCCCAGTGCTACATGGCACCTTTGGCGAAGATGGGACCCTCCAAGGTTTGCTGGAACTGGCAGGGGTAGCCTATGTTGGGGCGGGGGTAACCGCCTCAGCGCTGGGCATGGACAAAGCTCTCTTCAAACAAATCATGCAGGCTCACCATCTTCCAGTGGTTGAATATTTGGTCTTTACTCGGGCTGAGATTGAAAATGATCGAACCCACGTGATTGAAGCCGCTGAGGCTCTGGCTCCCTATCCACTTTTCACCAAGCCGGTCAATTTGGGCTCCTCAGTAGGGATTACCAAATGTCACAATCGTGCCGAACTCGTGGAAGGGCTAGAAGAAGCAGCGCGCTATGATCGTCGCATCCTTATAGAACGAGGCATTGACCGGGCTCGCGAGATTGAGGTCAGCGTTTTGGGGAATGAACAACCTATCGCCTCTGTCCCAGGGGAAGTAGTGCCAGACGAAGAATTCTATTCTTATGCCTCAAAATATCTAAACAGCGGCACCCAATTGCTCATCCCCGCTCCCTTACCAGAGACCCTCAGCCAAGAAGTCCGCCGTCTGGCTGTGGCAGCCTATCGGGCTGTGGATTGCGCCGGCATGGCCCGTGTGGACTTTCTACTCGATCCCCAAACGCAGAGGGTGTACATCAGTGAGATCAACACATTGCCAGGGTTTACTGAGATCAGCATGTACCCCAAATTGTGGGAAGCCAGTGGATTGCCCTATTCTCAACTACTGGATCGCCTCATCACGTTAGCGCTCGAACGTAAGGCCGAACGGGATCGGACACAATACGTCTACCGGAGGGAGGGATGAAGGGCACGGAGAAGACCACGCCTAGCCGCGCCGATCTGGTACGTCAGCGCCGCGCTCAAACCACCCAAAAACGCGTTCAGCGTGCCAAGCAATCGGTAGCCCGCCGCGAGCGCAGACCTGTGGTCATCGCGCGAGGCATGGCTACGTCTGCGTCTTCACCCACTCGCTCCCTGCCCACTGCCAAGGTGCGCCGACAATACTATATTACTCTAGGAGTTAGTGGTGCTGAGCTGCGCATGCCTGCAATGCCTCTAGTCAACCCGGGTTGGCGTCTCCTCTCTGGAATGATTGCAGTCCTAATGGCCTTAATCCTCTACACGTTATTCAACTCCCCTACATTCCAGGTACAACGCATCGAGGCTGTTGGCCTGCAGCGGCTCACGTCCGCTGACCTTCAGGCTGTGCTGGGAATTACCGGCAAACCGGCAGTCGCACTAGACATCCAGACACTTAAGTTGGAATTGGAAGCCGCGTTCCCTGAACTAAAAGATATCCGCATTCGTTTACTCTTCCCGGCCCGCCTAATTCTTACAGCGGTTGAGCGTCAACCTGCACTGGCTTGGCAAGTGGGCAGCGATACTTACTGGCTCGATCCCGAGGGCGTCATCCTACGCCCGCGCGGAGAAGCGGGAGAACTCCCCCTGGTTACGGCAAACGCCCTGCCGCCGCTGATGAATTCCGATGGTCTGAACAGTACAAACGCATCCCTTAATCCGCCCGAAGCGTGGGGAAAACGCACAAATGCTCAATTTGTACAGGCTATTTTAAATTTGCGGCAGCGTCTTTCACCCGGGACCCCCCTAGTCTACGATAGTGAAATTGGCTTTGGCTGGCAGGACCCCAATGGCTGGCAGGTATTACTCGGAAATACCCTGGATGACTTGGAGGCCAAAATGCAGTTATATCAAATCATCCTCGCGCAAATCCAACAGCGAGGCCTTCATCCCCAGGTAATCAGCCTGGAATATCTGCAGGCCCCCTTCTATAAGTAAGGGTTTTGGAGCACGGCTATGGATGAACCAATTGTTGTAGGAATTGACATCGGCACGACCAAAGTCTGTACCCTCGTGGCAAGAGTTGAGGGAGAGCGAAATTTACGCATCCTCGGCGTAGGCATTGAGCCATCCCAGGGGATCCGCAAGGGGGCAGTGGTAGATTTAGGAGCTGCCTCAACTGCCATTGCCCGCTCAATCGAAAAGGCCCAACGCACCTCAGGGCTAGAAATTACCTCTGCATTGGTCAGCCTGGCCGGCTCTCACGTTGCCTCGGTCAACAGCCGGGGAGTAGTAGGAATATCGGGCGGGGTTATTGACCAAGAAGATATTGCTCGAGCGCTCGACTCAGCTCAGGCTATTGCCATCCCCCACAACCGTCAAATCATTCACGTGATCCAACGGGGTTTTGTCGTGGATGGACAAGACGGTATTCGCAACCCCATTGGCATGCACGGTTACCGTTTGGAGGTTGAGGCCCACATCATCACCGCCGCTGAATCCACGGTAGAGAACATTCGCCAATGTGTTGAAGCGGCAGGGGTCCAAGTGTCTCATTTTGTCCTTAATCCCCTGGCCTCAGGCGAAGTGGTGCTTACGGAAACCGAGCGACAAATGGGGGTTGTGGTGTGCGACATCGGTGGAGGAACAACCGATTTAGCCATTTACATAGATGGCGACGTCTGGCACACCATGGTACTAGCGTTAGGAGGCAATCATATCACCTCAGATATCGCTCATGGTTTACGCCTCCCCCTGCCCCAAGCCGAAGAGGTCAAAAAACAGTACGGTCACGCTGTTGAAAATGAGGTAAGTGAGGAGGAGATTTTGACACTGCGCACTTTTGGGCAGGAGTACCCCGTCCAGGTCAGCCGACGCGAACTGGCTCACATTATCGAGGCGCGGGTGGAAGAGATCTTCCTCTTTGTGTTGGAGGAGATCAAGCGCTCGGGCTACGATGGACTCCTGCCTGCCGGCATGGTGTTGACGGGGGGAACGGCGCTGTTACCGGGCATTCGCAACCTTGCCAGTTCAGTGCTGGGCCTGCCGGTACGGGTTGCTAAGCCCGAAAACTTGGTGGGCCTGACCGATCAATTGCAATCCCCCGCCTATTCCACAAGCGTTGGCCTGCTCCACTGGGCACTGCTGCTCAGTGAAGCAACCCCAACCCCACGCAAACATACCCTATTTCGAGGAGGTGGCATCAACTCTGAGACCTTAAAGAACTTTTTACGACGTCTTTTACCCTGAAACCTGTAGATCCAAGGAGCGACATACCTACGCTTAACAGGCTAAAATCAAGTCACCGGAGGAAAAAACCATGGACACAATCAACAATCCCGTACCCGAATCTTTTGCCCGCATCAAGGTGATAGGGGTTGGCGGCGGTGGTTGCAACGCCGTTGACCGGATGATCGAAGAAGGACTAACTGGAATCGAGTTCGTTGCGGTTAACACGGATGCCCAGGATTTGTTGCTTTCTAAAGCCCCCACTCGGGTGCGCATTGGTGATAAGCTCACCCGGGGGCTCGGCGCGGGCGGAAATCCCGAAGTGGGCCGCAAAGCTGCGGAGGAGTCTGCTGAGGAACTGTACAACGTCCTTAAGGGCAGCGATATGGTCTTTGTCACCGCCGGGTTAGGAGGCGGGACTGGTACCGGCGCTGCGCCAGTCGTAGCCCAAATTGCTAAAGAGGTGGGCGCACTTACCATCGGTGTAGTTACCCGCCCCTTTGCCTTCGAGGGTAGTAAACGCGCTCAGGCTGCCGAAGCTGGTATTGCTAAACTCAAAGAGCACGCCGACACGCTGATTGTCATCCCTAACGATCGCCTGTTGCAGATTGTAGATAAGAAAATCGGCATCATTGAGGCTTTCCGCATTGCGGATGATGTTTTGCGTCAGGGCATCCAAGGAATCTCCGAACTTATCACCGTACCCGGCCTGATCAACCTAGACTTTGCCGATGTCAAAGCCATCATGTCTGAGGGTGGTGCAGCGCTGATGGCCGTAGGGCGTGCCTCTGGCGAAGACCGTGCCCGAGTGGCTGCCGAGCAGGCAATCTCTAGCCAGTTGCTCGACATTACCATTGACGGGGCGCGGGGCATCCTATTCAACATCACCGGTGGTCCAGGCCTCACCCTTTTCGAGGTCAATCAGGCAGCGGCGATCATCAAGGAAACTGCACATCCCGACTGCAATCTCATCTTCGGTGCTGTCATTGACCCGAACATGGGTGATGAGATTCGCATTACGGTGATCGCCACAGGGTTTGACCGCCCTGCAATGCGTGCACCAATGATAGAACCTCGCCCAAACCGGCTTGAGGAAGGTCAGGTGCCCGCCCGCCCTACCCCTACCCGACCTGAACCTCGACCTTCCACACCCCCACCCTCGCCAACGGAGTTTCAACCCCATGTTATTAACACAGAGGATCTGAACGTGCCCGCGTTTCTACGTAAGCGCATTCAGCGGTAATGCCTGGCTGGAGTGGCAACCTAAAGCCGGCTTGAATTATCTTTTGCTGTAAATCATGCTACTACTCTAAGGTAATGGCCTGAGGAAGGGGTCTTACCCAGACCCTCAACTCAGTGCGCCTGTGTGGCAATTAGTCGCTCCTCTGTTTTGGGGGCTGCTTGTTCCTCCGGCGAGCAGCCCTTCTGTTTTACCCCTCTCTATACAGAACCTATCATCCCCCACCTATGGGCAAGATCAAGGCATTCTATCTACCTAATGCCAAATAAACGCCCGAGATCTGGTGCATCATGAAACCCAGAATTTTAAGGTTGGCGTTGACCAAAGTATATTGCATATCCTCAAAAGATGTGCTAAAATTACACCAGCAAATGTACGGCAACGTTAATCGAGAACCCCCACATATAGGGGGTCTCATTTGCTAGAGTGCTGGCCTGGGTTTACTCAGGGCCTAGTCTTCAAGGGTGGTGAGTAAAACCTGGTGGATGCACAATTTATGTCTGCACTCGGCTAATGCCTCACTAGCGCCTTTTCATCAAGATGCTTTCGGAGGTATTCATCCTTGCGTTGTCCCTATTGCCATAACGAATACACCCGGGTTCTCGATACTACCCACGACCAGCGCGGCGGAATTCGCCGCCGCCGCGAGTGCGAAAAGTGCCACCAGCGTTTTAGCACTTATGAGCGTCCCATCCTGGCCACTCCCCTGGTGGTCAAGAAAGATGGCACACGGGAAGAATTTGACCGCGAAAAACTGATGCGGGGAATCCGTATTGCTTGCGCTAAGCGCCCTGTTTCAGCAGCCGAGATTGAGCGTCTGGTTGGTGAAATCGAATCGTCCCTCCAGCAGATGGGACGAGCGGAAGTACCCTCCCGCGTAATTGGCGACATGGTCATCGCCGGGCTAAAAGACTTGGACCAGATCGCTTATATCCGCTATGCTATTGTCTATCTTAACCTTAACGACTTGAGAGCCATTCGTGAAGAGATTGACCGACTTTTAGAAGGATAAAAGGAGTTCTCATGGCAACCAAGAATCACACCCCCACCAAAAACGGTCTCTTACCCACCCCACCCCTGCCCGCTGATTTACCTCCCGTGCACCTCACGGAGAACGCTCGTCAGGTGCTCATTCGGCGCTATGTCCGTCGAGGAGAAGACGGGCAGCCCGTCGAGAGCGTGGAAGAAATGTTTTGGCGTGTGGCTTACCATGTCGCCAAAGTGGAAGAGAATTGGGGTGGCGATGTCATGCAATCGGCGCGCGAGTTCTACCTTCTGCTGACTTCAAAGAAGTTCTTCCCCAACTCCCCCACCTTCACTGGTGCCGGCACCCCCCTGGGACAACTGGCTGCTTGTTTTGTCCTACCCATTAGCGATGATATGGGGCGTGAACCCGATGGAATCTTCCAAACCCTCCGTAATGCTGCGCTCATCCAGCAAACTGGAGGCGGAAACGGCTTCTCATTCTCACGGCTACGCCCCAAAGGTGCGTTGGTGAAATCTTCTGCCGGCCAGGCGACCGGGCCTGTGGGCTTCCTACGCGTCTATGATCATGCCTTTGGCGAGATTGCTCAAGGAGGTACCCGTCGGGGCGCCAACATGGGTGTATTGCGGGTGGATCACCCAGATATTGAGGAATTCATCACCTGCAAGACAGATGAGAACGCCATTACCAATTTCAATATCTCCGTAGGCATCACCGATGCCTTTATGCGCGCGGTTGAAAACGATGAAGAATGGGAATTACGGTTCCCCGATGTGCGTTCTCCACGCTACCGCGAGGTGAAAGGGACATTGGAGCAACTCGAAGCCGCAGGCGTTCCGATTGTAACGTACCGCCGTGTGCGGGCGCGGGACCTTTTCAACAAAATGGTCAAACAGGCCCACCACAACGGTGAACCTGGGGTGTTATTCCTGGATACTGCCAATCGTTCCAATCCGGTGCCTCATCTCTACCCGCTAGAGGCAACCAATCCCTGTGGCGAGCAGTGGCTTGGCCCTTATGAAAACTGCTGTCTGGGCTCTGTCAATCTGAACGAGCATTGTGGTCCCAATGGCTCGGTGGATTGGGAGGCCCTGCGCCAATCTGTTATCACCGCCACGCGTTTTCTGGACGATGTGGTTGAGGCTAATGCTTATGTTCCCGCCGTGCCCCAGCTTAAGGAATCCGCCCACCGCGCACGCCGCATCGGGCTAGGTATTATGGGATTGGCGGACCTAATGTATCACGTTGGCGTGCGGTATGGCTCAGAAGAGGGTCAAGAATTTGCCGCTCAGGTCATGGAGTTCATCCGCTTCCATGCCATGAAGACGAGCATTGAACTGGCACGTCAACGCGGGCCTTTCCCGGCCATTAAGGGCAGCATTTATGATCCAGAAAACCTGACTTGGACCCCACCTCAGCCACTAGTGCCTTACCAACGCGATTGGGGGCGCCCTCCCCTGGATTGGAACGAAGTGGTGGAGGGCATCCGGCAACATGGCATTCGTAATGCGGCCCAAACCACCATCGCCCCTACCGGTACTATTGCCACTGTAGCCGGCTGTGAGGGTTACGGCTGTGAACCGGTCTTTGCGCTGGCGTACATTCGCCACGTCAACGATAATGGTAAAGACTTGCAATTGACTTATGCCAGCCCCCGCTTTGAAGAAGCCCTGCGCAAGGCGGGGATTCCAGAGGAAAAGCGCCGCGAAATCTTTGAACGTGTGCTAAAAGAGGGCACCTGCCAGCATATCCCAGACGTACCCGAACATATCCGCAACGTTTTCGTTGTGGCTTCCGATATTACGGCGGAGGAGCACGTACGGATGCAAGCCACCTTACAGGCCTTCGTGGATAACTCCATCTCAAAAACCATCAACTTTCCTGAGCATGCTACCGAAGAAGACGTTGCCACAGCCTATATGTTGGCCTGGAAGCTAGGTTGCAAAGGCCTGACCGTTTACGTCACAGGCTCACGCGAGAAAGTTGTCCTAGAAACGCTGGCTACTGCTGAGAAGAAGAAGCAAGCCGAAGCCGCCCCACGCGCCGAACCCCCTCAACAATTGCCCATCTGGCACGATCTCAAGAAGCCCCGCCCGCGCTACCTACCTGGCTTCACCTACTCTATTCAAACACCCCTTGGCAAAGCGTTTATCACCATCAACGAGAACGGAGAGGCACAGCCCTTCGAAGTCTTCGTCAACACAGCCAAAGCCGGTTCTGACACCGCTGCCGTCTCCGAGGCGATTGGACGACTTCTCTCTTACATCTTGCGCCTGGCCTCGCCAATTGAGCCGGCACGGCGCTTGCGTGAAGCCGCCGATCAATTATTAGGCATCGGCGGAGGACGCTCACTGGGCTTTGGCCCTAATCGTGTCCGCTCCCTGCCCGATGGCGTGGGGCAAATCCTGGATGAATATCTGCAACAGCGCGAAGAACGCCTTAGGGCGCAAGCCAGCGGTGGCACGCCCGCTGTTTTGTCCACCCCCACGCCAGAGACGGAGCCCCTCGTGTCCAACCATCAGCCTTTGCTGGAATTTGGAGACCTGTGCCCAGAATGCGGACAGGCAGCGGTAGTGAATGAAGAAGGCTGCCGGAAGTGCTACGCCTGCGGCTATAGCGAGTGCTAGCCCAACCCCCAAATGATCTGAGAGTGGTGGGGGGTGAGACTTCCCACCACTCTGATCACGGCTCATCGCCCCACCACAATGACGCCAGCGGGTCCTCACGGGGCTGCAGAAGTTCAGCCCGCCCGTCTTCCAACCAGAGTGCCGCTGGGCGAGGGGCTAGATTGTAATTTGACGCCATGCTCAAGTGATAGGCACCAGCAACGGGTATCACCAAGAGATCTCCACGCTGAAGTGGAGGCAGATCAATTTCTTCGATCAAGACATCCCCCGACTCACAAAAACGCCCAACCACCCGGCTAGGTAAAAGATCGCCCTCATAACTTTCGTATCCCAACGGCAGGGCTACATAGCGCGCTCCATATAGCGCCACCCGTGGATTGTCGGCCATCCCCCCATCCACTGCTATGATATGCCGCCCATCTGCCGCGCGCTTCTGGGCGCCTACCTGGTAAATGGCCACACCTGCCCGAGCAACTAACCAGCGCCCTGGTTCAATCACCAACCGCGGCAACGGCCAGTGGCGGCGCTTGCAGGCTGCAGTGACGCTTTCGCTTATAGCTCGCACCCAGGGCAACGGATTGTCCGGCGGATCTTCGGGCTGATAACGCACTCCCCACCCACCCCCTGGGCTAAACTCTTCGGGCAAATAATCGGTCTGCTCGGCTAAAGCAAACAGGGCCTCAATTGCTCTCTGATAGGGCTCGGTATCATGGATCTGAGAACCCAAATGGGTATGGAGACCCCGCAGATCCAGCCAAGGGCTGTGCCGGGCTTTATGGATTGCTAAAGCCGCATCTCCTGTCTCTACGTAAAGGCCAAATTTACTCTGTGCATGGGCGGTCTGGATGTGAGGATGGGTATGGGTCGCAATGCCGGGCGTAATACGCAACCAGATACGCGCCACCTGGCCCCGCTCCTGCGCAATGGTTTCAATCCATTCCAGTTCATCCAGGCTATCCACTACAATAGCCTGAATTCCCATCTCCAATGCCAAAGCGATCTCCTCCAGCGTCTTATTGTTACCATGCAAGTGAATATGCGTGGGCGGGAAACCGGCTCGTAGGGCCAAACGAAACTCACCTAAACTAACCACGTCCACACCGAGCCCTAAAGCCACCAATCTACGCGCCAGCGCTGGGGAGAAATACGCCTTGGCGGCATATGTGATCAATCCTTCCCCAGGGTAATGCTCACGAAGCAATTCCTCCAGGGTTTGCACCTGGGTGCGAAGGGTAACGGCATCGTAGAGATAAAGAGGGGTGCCGTATGCCCTCACCAAGTCAGGCACCGAACACCCCCCTATCTGCAACCCCTCCCTTCCCCACTCCGCTGTGAGCGGGAGCAGCGACCATTCCCATAACATGTGGGGCCTCTCCCTCAAGCAGATAGATTGATGGCTTTCTCGCGTGACAACCGCACCCATTTTAACGCTTCAATGCTCAAAAAGACGACACTACTAAAGGCTAAACTGACCAGCAAATCCACTAGAGGCAAGGGATGCGTGCGGAAAATCGCTTGCAGGAATGGCACATAAATCACAGCCATTTGTAGCGCAAAGGTCAACACCACCGAAGCAAGCAGCAGTGGGTTAGAAAATAGTCCCAAACGCATAAGTGGATCACGGTCTGAACGGATAGCCAGAACGTTTCCCATCTGAGCCAGAGTTAACGTGGTGAATATCATCGTCTGCCAGGATTCGGTGCGACCTGTGTGGAGCGCCCATAATCCGGCCAGCAAGGAAGTAAGACCCATCTCAATTCCAACCAAGAGCACACTCAAAGCCAGACCACGCCCGAAGATATTCTCTTTGGGAGAGAAGGGTTTGCGGCGCATAATATCGCGCTCGGCCGGTTCGACGGTTAATGCCAGGCCAGGTAGCCCATCGGTCACTAGGTTAATCCACAAAATTTGCAGAGGGGTGAGGGGCAGAGAGAGCCCCGCAAACGGTCCCAGAAGCATGACCAAGATTTCACCTGCGTTAGAGGTAAGTGTGTATTTGATAAATTTGCGAATGTTATCGTAGATCCGGCGCCCTTCCTCAACAGCGGCAACAATGGTAGCAAAATTGTCATCAAGCAATACCATATCCGCAGCTTCTTTAGAGACATCCGTACCCGTAATGCCCATTGCAACACCGATATCCGCCTTCTTGAGCGCTGGTGCATCATTGACACCGTCGCCAGTCATGGCAACAATATGCCCACGATTCTGCAGCGCCTCCACAATTTTGAGCTTGTGTTCAGGTGAAACCCGCGCAAACACCGGTATCTCTTCAACCTGCTGTTCGAGTTCGGCCACAGAAAGCTGCGCTAGTTCCTGACCGGTCATCACGCGCCCATCTTCAGCGATGCGCAAGGCGCGTGCGATATGCAAGGCAGTAAGGGGGTGATCACCTGTAATCATGACAGGGCGAATTCCAGCTGTTTTGGCTACCTGAACAGCCTGAAAGACCTCAGGGCGCGCCGGATCAATCATTCCAAACATGCCCACAAAGATCAACTGTGACTCCTCAAGTTCGCTCACCTGGTCTTTTCCAGATTCCTCCCACACTGGACGAAAGGCCACTCCCAAAACACGCATCCCGCTCTGAGCCATCGTGTCATTGGCGCGGACAATTCGCTCCCGCCAACCGGCATCTAGGGGCTTGACTTGATGATCCACCCAGACCCAATCACATACCTCAAGCAAAGAATCAACTGCCCCCTTGGTAAGCATAAGGTAATCTACGGGTTTTTCCCAAAGTGAGGCCAACGGCTCTTCAAGTGCGCTCAGTTCTGATGGCCATTCCTTTTGCCAATCCACCCGATGCAAAGTGCTCATGCGCTTCCGCTCGGAGTCAAACGGCCATTCTCGCACGCGAGGCATGAAGCTTTCCAGAGTTTGCTTGAGCAAACCCGCCTGTGCCGCCGCAATTACCAGCGCCCCCTCGGTTGGATCGCCAACAGCGGCGAAACCATGCCGCCCGCCTTCTTCAGCCGGTTCAAGGGTGGCATCGTTGCACAACGCCCCCCCTATCAACATCAAAGCTACCGAAGAGCGAGTCGTCACCAGTGGCAGCGAAACTGAGTCCGATTGCGGCTGATAATAGTTAACCTCCTCTTGAAAATCAATCCGATGACCTGCCACATCAATCACTGTAACTGTCATCCGATTCTCAGTCAAGGTGCCGGTTTTGTCTGAACAAATCACCGTAACCGAGCCCAGTGTTTCCACAGCAGGTAATTTGCGGATCAGGGCATTACGCTTGAGCATTCGCTGAGCCCCTAGCGCCAGCGCAATAGTAACTACTGCTGGCAAGCCCTCCGGTACAGCCGCTACTGCCATACTGATGGCCGTCTGAAACATTACCCGAACTGACTCGCCGCGTAGCACCCCAAAGGCAAACACGATAGCCACAATCCCTAAAGCAGCTACGGCCAATCCTCGTCCTAGTTGCTCCAAGCGCTTCTGCAACGGAGTGGGTTCCTGCCCTACCGACTGGATCATGTCCGCAATTTTGCCCAGTTCAGTGCGCATACCCGTACTCACTACAATGGCCATCCCCCGTCCATAGGTCACCACAGTCCCCATAAAGATCATGTTCCGTTGATCGGCCACCGGGAGATGCTCGGCAGAAATGGGTTCGGCATGCTTTTCCACCGGTTCTGACTCCCCAGTCAGGACTGCCTCTTGGACGCGTAGATTTACCGCTTCAATGAGTCGGGCATCGGCAGGCACAGCGTCCCCTGCCTCCAATTGAATGAGATCTCCGGGCACTAACTCACGTGCCGAGATTTCGATGAGATGCCCCGCACGGCGCACTTTAACCTTTGGTACGGCCATCTTTTTGAGGGCTGCCATGGCCTTCTCGGCTTGATACTCTTGTGAGAACCCCAAAAGCGCATTGAGCACAACAATCACCAAAATGACTAGGGCATCGGTGTATTCGTGCAAAAGGGCCGAGACGATAGCCGAGATAATCAGAATGACCACCATGATGCCAGTGAGTTGCTCCCACAGGATGCGCCATGGGCTTTTTAATCCCCGCTCCACCAGTTCATTGGGCCCTACTTCGCCGAGGCGGCGCTGAGCTTCTTCATGGCTCAAACCGTTTCGCAAGTCAGTTTCTAGCTGCTTGGCAACCTCAAGAGACGACAATTGATACCAGGGCTTTTCTTCCATATACATCCTCTCCCATGATAAACGAATTCAAACAAAAAAAGACCATCCCGCCAATTGGTGATGGTCTCGCTGATTGCGCGGGCTACCGGAAGCCGAAGCTTCGTCCTGACGATAACCCGCCCCGTAGTTTGGGCAGCTACTCCCCAATGTCTTTCTAGTTTAATCCGCTTCACAAATTCGTCAAGACTTACGGCACCCACCCGCCAATATCCGTCCAGGCATATGACAAATGGGTGGCTAGCGTGGCCCCAAGGCGCTTATGCACTCGCTTAACTACATACTCCATCAGAGCAATGCCCCCAATGGTGTGCAATTGAGCACCAATTTCACAAGCGCGCCGATGCCTACACTGAGCATTGAATGAGCCGCCTGGGCGTTCGGAGAGGAAGTCCTCGCGCTGTCCAATTTGAATCAGTTCTTCGATCAGACGCTCTACCTCCGACCGCCGCTCTCGCGGGAAAGGCTTTCGGGACAGAAGATTCCAAATACTCATGATCACTCCTTACAATATATTATACCTACTAGCCCCCAAATGGTTATGATAAAATTTTTCGCGGCTTAGAGGCAGCAATGCGCTGGATTTATCTTTCCCCCCATCTTGATGATGCCATCTTCTCATGCGGGGGATGGATTTGGTATCAAACCCGAGAAGGAACAGAGGTGGAGATCTGGACGCTTTGCGCCGGAGACCCTCCTGAAGAACCCCTCTCCGCTTATGCGCAGCAACTTCATCAGCGCTGGCAAACCAGCCTCAATGCCATCGCCGCACGCCGTCAGGAGGACCTAGAAGCCTGTGCACGCGTGGGTGCTATTCCCCGTCACTTTCCCCTCCCTGATTGCATTTACCGGCGTGATCCCCAGCACAATCACCCCATTGTAAATAGCGATGAAGATCTTTTTCAGCCCACCCTCCCTGCATCAGAGCGCCTCTGGGTTGCCACAGTGCGTGAATGGCTCACAACAGCTTTATCGGGCCCCTCTATCCTAGTTTGTCCTCTGGGTCTGGGAGGACATATTGACCATCACCTGACTCGTGCCGCCGCCGAGGGGTTGGGTCACCCCGCACTGTGGTACTATGCTGACTTCCCCTACGCCCTACGTAACTGTAATGAGAGCATGCGCCCTGTTTCCACTCACGGTCCTTATCCCTTAGAACTTCCTGCAGAAGCGCTTGAGGCCTGGGTCGAGGCCATCGCCTGCTATCGCTCCCAGTTGAGCACCTTCTGGCCCGATTTTGCTGCCCTAAACCGCGAATTGCGCCATTACTATCAAAATTGTAAAGGGCAAATCCTCTGGAGGCCTCTTTAGGCTCCGAGATAAAAGCAACGAATAGGCTATGTCATCTAATATTTTGTGCTATACTGAATGACATGGTAAATGAGCCCCATCCTTGGGTTGCCTGGGCAGACAATCTCCAGCGCTGGGGGCTGGCACAGCCATTAGCAGTACTACTGGAGGCATTGGGGCCGTTTCGGTGGCTAGTCGCCCAGTTCCTCTATGGAAGTCTTCCCCTCTTTACCACCCCATCTACCTCCTCACAATGGCAAGCCATCTTGCGCGTGCTGGAAGATGAAACTGCCCACCGTGAGTTCATCAACCTCCTACTCGAGGAATCCCGCCAATGAGTATATTCTTATCCATCTTGGCGCTCGTCATCATCTTGATCAGTGCAGGTCTGCTCTTCTTCTTGGCTTTGCCCCCTAAACGCCGCTCACGCTGGGGCTTACGCCCGATCCCGGCTTTTTCGGAATTAGTTCGGGTGCTTGGTCTTTCCGTCGAAGAGGGCACCCGCTTACACCTCACCTTAGGACATGCAGGTATCACCCAACCCACCAGTGCCTCTGCGCTCGTCGGATTGCAAGCACTTGAACGGATCACTGCGATTAGTTCTGTTAGTGACCGGCCACCATTGGCTACCAGCGGCGAGGGCAGTCTGACCTTACTTAGCCAAAGCACATTGCGGGCAGTTTACCGCCTGAACAACGCTCTGGATCTCTATGACCCTCAACGCGGACGATTGACAGGGGTTACCCCCCTCTCCTATGCAGCGGGGATGCTACCCATCGCTTATGACGAAAATGTGTCAGCCCATCTAATAGTTGGGCATTACGGCCTGGAGATCGGTCTGCTCTGTGAAGCCGCCGTTCGCAACAATGCCTTCACACTGGCGGCTAGTGACTCCCTAAGTGCTCAGGCCGTGCTTTTCGCTACCACAAAACAGCCCCTGATCGGCGAAGAGCTATTTGCTATTCCGGCCTACTTGCAAACCAGTCCGGCTCATGTGGCCAGTCTGCGCGTACAGGACTTGCTACGCTGGGGCACCGTTATTGCGCTAGTCCTTAGTGCTGTGCTAGGAGTATTTGGGTGGTTATGAGATCTCCTGTAGCAACCGCTATCGCCATTGGGGTTGGATTAATTGTCCTGCTGGGTTATCTCCTGCCCTTACCAGTGCTTGATCCTATCCGTAGGCTCTTTTTAGACTGGTCAATCATCCTGGCAGCCGTTGCTGGTCTAGTTGCTATTCTCAATCTATTCAAAGCCCATTGGCGCAAAATCAGTTCCTCCCGGGAACGCGATTACTATAGCCTGTTCTTCATACTCGGCTTTATCCTCACCGCAGCACTGGGTTTGCTCTTTGGCCCAACCGATGAACGCGTACGCCCTCTCATCATGTCGATACAACTCCCGGTCGAAGCCAGTCTGGTAGGCTTACTTACCATCACTTTCGTGGTCAGTGCAGTGCGGTTGTTTGCCCTGCGCCGTTCTTGGATGAGCGGAATCTTCCTAGCCAGCACCATCGTGTTTCTGCTAGCAGGCAGTGGGGTTTTCCTGACCAGTGGTACCTCACAGGTAATTAAAGAAGTCCTGGCTGCCTTGAACATCCTGCCGGCAGCAGGTGCCCGCGGCATTCTTCTTGGAATTGCCCTGGGAAGCGTGCTAACTGGATTACGCGTTCTGCTTGGCATGGATCGTCCATATAGCGAGTAAAATGCCCTATGAGCACCGTTGTTTGTCCCCAATGCGGTTCTTCAAATCCCAGTGAGAATGAATACTGCCAGTGGTGCCATGCGCCTCTTCACCCTGAGGCAACCTCTGGGGTTGAAAGTCCCGCAAACTCGGAAATAGATCTCCCGGATTGGCTAAAAGAAGCCGGCCCCCTGATCCCACCACTAGCCGAATCGCCAGAGGAAGAATTGCCTGACTGGCTGCTTTCCCTTCGTCAGGAAAGTAAAACCGCAGACCTCCGTGAAGAGATTCAAGCTATCAGCAGTGAAGAGCCCTTCTTAGCACCCGATCCAGAAGAAAAGCTACCCACCGCGGGAGATGAAGAAGCAGCCCAGGCTGACCTCTTCACACCGCCTGAGCCGCCTGAACAAGGGGACCTCTCTGGATGGACGAGGGGGTTCGAGGGCGAGGAGATAACCGAAGAAACGTCCCATGCTACTGAAAACACGTCTTCATCCAGCCTGAGCGAGGAGGAGCTGCCGGAGTGGCTAAAAACACTCCGAGAGCAAGAAGGCTCTCTAGCCCAGAAGCCCTTTTCAGCGAGGGATGAGTCCATTCCTACCTCTTTTGCCCCTAAATCCGAGCCCTTTACAGAAGAGATTCTGCCCGAGTGGCCCGACGATTTACGCACACCTTCAGAAGAGGAAAAAGAAGCAGAACCACCAGTATCTGAGGCCATTGCTCAGGAAGTTAAGGCAGATAAAGCAAGCACTCCATCGCCAGAGACCATTTCGCCCTTTACAGAAATCCCCGAGGATATCACTGCCTGGTTCGAAGAAACCCCGTCCTCTCTTCTAGGTGATCAATCATCAAGTGCTCTTAAATCCCCCTCGTCATCAGAAGAAATAGCCCAATTTGCCGATCTTATAACCACCAGCGAAACCCCTGAGGAAGTGCCAGAAGCGATCCCTGCCTTCAGCGAAGATGACTATGCCGCCTGGCTGGATCGCCTCCAGGTTGAAGAGACTCTGGAAGGCGAAGATCTTTCCAACCAAGTTCCTGTTTTTATTGAAGAGGGTGTTACCGAAACCGCTCCCTCACCGGAAACGATTGTCCCCCCATTTATTGAGAGTGAATTGCCCGAATGGCTAGCTGAGGAAGGATCCCCTGCTGAGGAGACCGAGGGGAGCGCCATCCCAACCACCCAGTTGCCAGAGTGGTTGGAGGCTATGCGACCGGTTGAAGCCGTCGCGCCTGCACCACCTCAAACACCAGAAGAGGACACTCGGATTGAAACCAGTGGACCATTAGCCGGTTTCCCAGGGGTACTACCAGGTGAGCCTGAGGCACTGCGCTATTCGCGCCCCCCTATTCATGCTGTTCGCCTTAGTGTGAGTGAGAAGCAACGCGCCTATGTAGCTCTTCTTGAAAGCCTGGTCACTGCCGAGAGCACCCCTGTTCCCATCCGTTCACAAAAACTGGTTACAGCCCCCAGTCCAATTTTACGATTCATCATCACCGTGCTACTCTTCGCCATCCTGATAGCAGGGTTGATGTCGGCTACACCTCTAAGCGATCTCCCAGCATTATTCCCGGCAGAGGTGGTGGCCTTTACGACAACCCTTAACAATCTCTCCACCCAACAGGCCAACCCGCGTGTGCTAGTGGGATTGGATATAGACGCTGGTTTTCTGCCCGAAATTCGCATCTCTGCTGTCAATGCCCTAAGCGACCTGATGCGCCAGAACGCTCGCCTAGTGTTTCTCCCGCTACAATCCAGCGCCCCTATCCTAGGGCTTTCCATAGCACAGGAGGCCGCGCAACAAGTGCCTAATTACGCGCTTGCTGATCAGAGCGTTCACCTAGGATATCTGGCTGGCGAAACCGCCGGATTAGCCGCGTTCGCGTACCAACCCCGGCTGGGAATAGCCACCACCTTGGAAGGACAGTCCGCATGGGACACGCAACCCCTGATTGGAGTTGATTCCCTGCAGGATTTTGATGCTATCCTTCTGATCACCGATAGCGGAGAACGCGCCCGCGGGTGGATCGAGCAAATGCGCCCCTCTTTCCCCGAACGTCCCTTTTTGATAATTTCCAGTGCCCAAGCAGCCCCCTACCTTATCCCCTACGTGCAGTCAGGTCAGGTAAATGGCGTGCTGACCGGCCTGTTAGGAAGCATCTTGTATATTCGCCTGACCCCCAAAGTCGGAAGTGAAAACCTGGCGCTTTGGAGCGCTTATCAGTGGGGCAGTCTCACGATCACCTTGTTGATTCTGTTGGGAGCCCTGCTAGGAGCCACCCAAGCCCTTCTACAGGCCCAAAAAGCCCACCCCAAACGCTGAGGCGCTATGACAGATACTTTGTGGAGCCTGATCGCTTTTGTCCTCACCCTGGCCATACTCTCCTATGCCATTGGGGATAACCCGCTCTTCCGCATTGCTCTCTATACATTCGTTGGCATTTCGGCTGGTTATTTGGCCGTGGTCCTCATTGATCAGGTTATCTTCCCGCGTTTGATCACTCCTCTAGTCAATCCCAGCACCGCTTCAGGTGTAATGGCAATCCCGCTTCTGCTAAGCCTGCTTTTACTAACCCGACTATCACCCAGATTGTCATTCCTGGGCAGTCTGCCTATGGCCTTCCTGGTTGGAGTGGGAGCAGCGGTGATTATCAACGGAGCTCTCTTTGGCACTCTATTTACCCAGGTGCGCGCAGCGGGTCTCTCCTTTACATTCCCTCAAAGTGTCTCCAGCGGTTGGATTACTGGAATGGTGCTACTCTTTGGTGCCATCACGACATTGCTTTACTTTCAATTCACCGGTCGCCGCGAACCCGGCAAAGGTATCGTTCGTCCCGCTTGGGTCGAATGGATAGCCAGAATTGGGCAGGGGTTCATTGCCATCACCCTGGGAGCCTTCTTTGCGGGCGTCATTTTGGCCTCTCTGACTGTGCTTATTGGGCGGTTGGATTTTGTGCTCCAATTTATCAACACTCTAGTACCTTGAGACACTAGCCTATGAGTTCCTCTATCATTGAAGCCGAATCGGTCCTTGCTGTTGATATTGGGAGCGTGTTCACACGCGCATTGCTCTTCGATGTGGTAGAAGAACGATACCGTATGATTGCCGCCACGCAGGTCAGCACCACAGTTGGCGCACCTTTTTTCGACATCAGCGAGAGCATCTTTCAGACTCTCACCCGCCTGGAAGAGATTACCGGGCGGCGCCTCATGGAAGAAGCACATCTGCTCCTCCCCACACAAGAAGATGGATCGGGGGTGGACCGTTTTGTGCTAACCTTCTCGGCTGGTCAGCCCCTGCGCGTGGTGGCTATGGGGCTGCTAGAGGAAGTCTCACTAGCCAGTGCCCGCAAAGTTCTGGAATCAACTTATTGTCAGATTGTAGAGCAAATCAGCCTCAATGACCGCCGTAAACCAGAGGCCCAAATTGATGCCATCCTGCGGGCTCGCCCGGACCTAATCCTGATCGCTGGGGGCACTGATCAGGGAGCCACGCGATCAATAGCCAAGATTGTAGATTTACTGACGTTGGCTCTCCAACTCATGACTGCTGAAAGCCGCCCAGAAGTTCTTTATGCTGGTAACTCGGCCATCACCAAACAAGTGTGTGATCGCCTTGAGCCATATGTGCGTCCACGCACAGTCCCTAATCTTCGTCCCGACATTGACCGGGAGAATCTGATGCCGGCTCAGGAGGTACTCTCCGAGATTGTCTACCTGCGCCGCTCGCATCAGATCGGCGGATTGCAATCTTACAGCACGATTAGTGCCATCACTCCTCAGCCCAGTCTGCGAGCCTTTGGGCGCATGGTCCAGTTTCTTGAGAAAATTACAAACCCTCCCCTAGGAGTCCTTGGCATTGATTTGGGCTCAGCTACAACCGGGATTGCAATGGCACGCAGTGGAACTCTTACAACGCAGGCGATCCCCATAGGCTCTGGCTTCGGGCTAGCGGCCGCACTCGAACAAAGTCCACTGGAAAGCATCACCCGTTGGCTCCCCATGCACGTGCCCAATGAGGCGGTGAGGGACTATTTATGGCATCGAACACTGTACCCAACTGCCGTCCCAACCTCACTGGAGTACCAGGCCATTGAGCAGGCCATGCTACGTCAGATACTCGCCCAGGTGGCAAACCGCGTGGCGCCTGACGAAGGGTTGTACGGGTTCGAACCCATCCTAGTCAGTGGTTATGCCCTCACACAGGCCGCTTCCCCTGCCCAATCCTTGCTCATGCTCCTTGATGGACTCCAACCTATTGGTGTTACGACCTTTATCCTCGACCCTTACGGCTTGCTGACTGCCCTGGGCGCCATTGCTCCGTTGAACCCCACCCTTGTTGTCCAGGTGCTTGAAAGCAATGCTTTGGTCAACCTTGGCACCGTCATCGCCCCACTTAGCTCGGTGCGATACGGTACACCTATTCTCAAAGTACGCTACGAGCTAGAAAGTGGTGAAACATCGAGCGTGGAAGTGCGTCAGGGGACTTTGGTGCCACTGCCGATCCCCAATGGGCAACGAGCGCGCCTGCACCTGCAACCCCTTCGCCCTCTGCGTCTGACCCCCACCGGTAAAGACACAGCCCGTAGTTTCAAAGTAACGGGCGGGCTACTCGGAGCGGTCATTGACGCGCGTGGACGGCCTATAACGCTCCCCACCGACTCAGCCCGCCGCCGCGATTTGCTCAAACGCTGGATAGCCACTCTTGGTGGTTGAGGACTGGCACAAACCTTGCATGGTTTAGAAAATAACCTGAGAAGCCTATGATGTTACCTGCTCACCACATCCTCCCTCTGACTCATCTGCGCCGTCTACGCATGCTCACCGAAAAGGGGCGTGTGCTAGTGCGTTCTGGTCAGACAGTGGAGGCTACCGATGTCATCGCTGAAGCCCCTGTCCCAGGCCAACACCTACTGCTGGACGTGCGCAGAGCCTTAGGGGTGCAGCGCGTCAGCGATGCCGAGCGCCTGATTGAACGGCGGGTAGGAGAACAAGTTGAAAAAGGAGATATCCTGGCTCAAACCCGCGGTCTCTTTTCACGCCTGTTACGGGCCCCTACGTCTGGACGGATAGTGGCTATCTATAAAGGCCAGATTCTTCTCGAGGTTGTTTCGCAGCCCCATCGCCTTTTGGCTGGACTACCCGGCAGGGTTGCCGAGGTTTTCCCTGAGCGGGGCGCTATCATAGAAACCCATGGGGCTCTGATCCAGGGAGCCTGGGGAAACCAACAGAGTAATAACGGGGTACTCACCGTGCTGGCCGAAACACCTGATGCTCCTCTAAAACCCGAGGCTTTAGACCTGACCTTACGAGGCAGCGTGATCGTAGGTGGCGTTTGTCATCAACCCGAGGCCCTTAAGATGGCTGCGGAGATCCCTGTACGGGGGATCATCCTGGGTAGTGTTTCGGCCCCCCTGCTTCCACTGGTAGCTAGTCTCAACCTACCCGTCATCTTGCTTGAAGGTGTGGGACATATTCCGATCAATCATCTGGCTTTTCAATTGTTGACCACCAATCAAAAACGCGAAGCCTATCTTCAGGCGTTTTGGAATCCAAGGTTGAGTGAGAAACCAGAAATTGTGATTCCGTTACCCGCCGCGGGTAAGGCCCCCGAAGAGGCTGTTGAAATCACCGTTGGGCAAACAGTTCGTCTGGTACTCCCACCTTATGCAGGAAGTATTGGTAAAGTGATCCAACCCCACAGCAGTTGGCTCCAGCGTAGCGGGCAACGTCTGCCAGCAGCTGAGATCGAACTGGAGAATGCCCAAAGGGTCACGGTGCCCTTATTTAATTTGGAAATCATCGCCTAATAAGTCTTAAACCAAGGAGAGGTGAACCATGGACTTCCGTAGCAATTTTGATGATGAAGAGCAAGGCTCCCCTCAGGGAAGCACCGGCGCTGAGAACCCCTTTGAAGAACCCATTGAACCGGAACCCGAAGCGGGTAGCCCAGGGCCCAATCGCAACTTTTTGATCGCTGCCGGGATCATCGGAGGCATCTTCGTACTGGCGATCATTGCCCTGATCGTTTTTGCCCTGGTCTCAGCCAACCAGAATCGTGCCCGATTACAGCAAGAAGCGGCTCAAATCAACGCTCAGAACACCGTTATTGCTATGCAAGCCACCCAAACCTCGCAGGCATTTGCCTTGCAACAAACTCTGCTGGCCCAACCCACTCCTACTACCGCCGCAACGCCGGTAATCATCGTTCCCACCGCAACGCCGGTACCCACAAATACTCTCTCACCGGAAAACATGGCACGCACCGCCACGGTGGCTGCTTTTCTGACCCAGGTGGCCAAAGCCGCTACCGGTACCCCCCAGGCTGTGGGCCCCACTCCAACCAGCACGGCCTTGCCGACTACCGGCTTTGCGGATGAAGTTGGATTACCAGGCTTGCTGGGTTTAGCCGCTTTCCTTATCCTGGTGATTATGATCACCCGCCGCCTGCGTTTTTCGGCTACACGCTAACTCTCAGCGTGCATCCTCCATCTCCTTTTTGCACCCCCGCGGTTAACCTAAAAAGGTAGGGGCCATTGCTTGCCCCTGCCTTTGCATAACCCCTGGCTTAGGTTGGTCCTATGCTACCTGATCGGCAATTTGTTCACCGAAGGCGAGCAAGGCACGCACCATTTCTGGTGAGCGGCCCTCAGCATAAACGCGCAATACCGGCTCGGTTCCGGAAGGACGAATCAATAACCACGAATCATCGGCCAGGATATATTTCACACCATCTAGCGTGCTGACCTGGACAACTGATTCCCCACCGATTTGCGCCGGGGCCTCGTCCTTAAGTCGCGCTGTCATCTTCTCCTTAGAGACTGGGTGACGCAGGCGCATATCCCTGCGTTCATAATGGGCCGGGCCTACCTCCTGGAGCAGGCTTTCCACCAACTCCATTAATGTACCCCCTGACTCAGCCACCATTTCTACAATCAACAGTCCCATCAGGATCCCATCACCTTCGGGAATGTGGCCCTTAAAGGAGATACCGCCCGACTCCTCGCCTCCAATGAGCACGTCTTCCCGTAGCATATAGTCGGCAATGTGATTGAAGCCCACTGGCGTCTCATAAAGAGGCAAACCGTAACGTGCCGCCAGACGATCAACCATACGTGTGGTGGAAACGGTGCGCACCACTGCGCCATGCAAACCTCGTTTTTCCACAAGATAGCGCAGCGCCAGCGCCATGATCTTATGCGGATCTACAAAGTTGCCTCGTTCGTCCATCGCTCCGATGCGATCCGCATCCCCATCGGTTGCCAAGCCGAAGTTGCCTGCCCCGGTGCTAATGGCCCCTGCTAGGGCGCCTAAATACCGTGCAATCGGTTCCGGATGCACACCCCCAAACCCGGGGTTCATCTCACCCCGAATCTCGTACACTTCGCAGCCGGTTCCCTGAAGCAGACTGCGAATGACCCCGCGCCCGGAGCCATACATCGAATCCACCACAATCCGCAGAGGATTCTCAGCAATGACGTCAAAATCAATCAAACGGCGCAAATGCTCCCCATAAGCAGGAATGGGGTTAAAACGCTGTATCAGTTTGAGTTGGCGTGCCTGCTCGTAGTCCATTAGGTTAGGCCCCCGCCCCTGCGCCTCGTTATCGTTTAAGTAAATCTCAACCCGGCGGCACTGCTCTGGGGATGCCGATCCGCCAAATGCGGCTTTGAGTTTAACCCCATTGTACCGGGGGGCATTATGAGAAGCCGTGATCATTACTCCCCCAATAGCACCCAGATGACGCACAGCGTAAGAAATGGCCGGGGTCGGGGCATCGGCCTGACTAAGGTAAACAGTGAATCCATTGGCTGCTAGCACACGGGCAACTTCCTGAGCAAAGCGATCCGAGAGAAAGCGCGTATCAAACCCAACCACCATGGTTTTCGGATCCACTTTAATCCCTTCTCCCAGGCCGTTCAACCACTGATCTGAGGCTACGGCATCTGCTATAGCCTGAGTCACCAGGCGCAAGTTATGGAACGTAAATGTGTCTGAGATAACTGCCCGCCAACCATCAGTACCGAAATGTATCGTCATCGTTCTTTGCCTCTCCAGATGTCAAAGTGTGTTTGCTGATTACCATCCAGGCATTGGGGTGGCGGTTACTAACAACGCCTGTACCATCCACCCCTCAACCCCTTGCTGAGTCCGCACCTTAACCCACAAGACCCCTCCCCGTCCTTGAGCAGGGTCAGAGATCACCTGCACCAGAGTATCATTGAGCAGTGAAGTCAGCACCCGGCCATCCGGCTCTTCCCGTACAAAAGCCCCTCCTCCTATATTTGCCGACACTCTCGCCCAAACAGGTGTCGGCTCAGGGGTAACGGTCACCGAAGGAGTTGGGGACGGAGCGAGGGTAGGCAACGGGGTTACGCTCATTGGAACCTGAGCCGAGGTCCCCGTGGGGCGGGGTAAAGCCGTTACTGTAGGTGATGGCAACCACGCCGTGGGAGAAACGGTTGGGCCAATCACCGCTAAGTTTTCGGGTATTGGCGCTCTCGGCTTTCCAAGCAACAGCATCATTATTCCGATCAGTAAAGCCGGTCCAACTGCATAACCCCATATTCGGGGACGCAACTTCATCACCCCCAAAACCCCCCAGGCTACCAGCCAAATGGTTAACAAGTGCAACCCAAAAGTCCTTATTCCCGCGATCCACAAATCCGGTCGTTGGCTCCCCCAGCCATACCCTGCGATCGCCAACGGCAAGACAAGTCCATAAGCCAGGACCAGGTTCACAACCAGGGGACGCTGACGAGGTGAACGCACCAACAAAAAAGCCACTAATCCGGCCCCAATGGCAGTAATAACCCACTCCAATTCTCTCCATTGCCCATAATAGCGGAGCAATGCTGGTGTAATCTCGGGATGAAGGCTGTGTTGTACCCACCCAGATGCCCCTCCTGCGCCAAGTAGGATCAGACTTAAGAATATCACCCCTCCCAAGACATTGACCAGAAAGGTTGCTGTCCCCCCAAAGGCTACTAAAACCACACCTATCACTGGCCCTAGGAAGGGGCTCATCAATACAGCAAGAAAATACAAAATGGGAGCGTCAGAGCTCAAAGCCGCCCCAACCAGAAGAGCACAAATAACGGCTGCCAAGTAGAAATCGAAACCCGCTTCCAACTGGCGAGTTAACCCCTGCAATGCGCTCCCCTTGCCCTCACCGCTGGACGAGGAACGCAAATAACGCAATGGCGGGGGCGAAGCCGCTGGACGTTCAGGTTCGGATGGGAGAGGTTCGCTGGTAGGCAGATTCATCGCCGTAAGGTCGCCACAATACGCAGAGGTCGTTCCAGCAATTCTAGAGCCGTCAGGATATCCGGCACCACCACATCCGCCGCCATCAAAGTAGAAACTGCCACTCCCTCTCGCGACATCACGCAGATTCCCAGGGCTGCCTCACGCAACATCTCCGTGTCGTTAGCGCCTTGACCAATTGCCACCACGTGCTCAGCCCCTAGATCACGGACAAAAGCAGCCTTTTGTGCCGCCTCATCCCCAGGGTTAAGGCGTACTGCCGTTAGGTTCAGATGATGGTCAATGGCCGCCTGTCGGCCATGAGTATCTGCCGTGATTAGGTGAATATGGAGACGATCGCGCAGGACGTTGATACTGCGATAGACCCCATCTATTAATTGTCCATCCAGCGCCAACGTTCCATTAACATCACACACTAGATGTTCTAATCGAAGGACACCACGTCCGGGGATATTGAGTTCAATCATGCCATTATTATAATACAGAGCCTTCTAACCATCTTCTGCGGTAAAATAGCCCCATGCGCCGACTTAGGTTTCTCCTCATCGCAACGCTAATTGGGCTTGTAGCCTGCACGCCTGGCACCATCCAGCCTGTTTCCACCTCAACAGCATCCCCTCCAACCCCTCTGGCCGAGCCCCCTGCGCTCACATCCTCTCCGACCCAGCCTACTCCACCTCGTGTGCTAGTGATTAGTCAAGGCAGCCCCTGGCAGGAAAGAGTCACTAACTGGCTGCAAACCCGGCTGACTGCTCAGGGCTGGCAAATCGAAATTCGGCCCAACCTACAGGCCGCCGATCTGGAGACAGGGGTGGTGGGCGTCATGCTTCTACCCCCATTGGCAGATTACAGTAATCTAATTGCTCAACACCCCGACCTTCGTTTTATTTTCATTGGCAACGCACCTCTTCTCGATGCCCCTAACATGACCCAAGTCATCCTGCCCGCCGAGCGTTTATATTTTCTGGCCGGCTATCTCTCGGTCTTGATCGCACCGGATTTTCGCGCTGGCGGCTTGTTCCCCCCCAACTCTGAAACCACCCAACAAGCTTTCCGTAATGGTGCCTATTACCTATGTGGACGCTGTGTTCCGGCATACGGTCCTATTACAACCTTCCCCGTCATGGCCAACCTTTCGATCAACGCCTCCGTCGAAGAGTGGCAGGGTGCCCTGACCGAGCTAAACAAGAATCGCCTGGAGACCCTGTTCGTCTCCCCAGAAGTGCTCACACCCGAACTACAGGATCACCTGGCTGCCAGTAGTTGGGGCATACTGACTGCGGAGCCCCCGCAGGATTCGCCCCCTGACTGGGCGGTCACGCTAACTTTTGATCTTGAGCAGGGGCTGGAAACCGCCTGGCAAGCCGCGATCGAACAAAAACAATCCACGACTGTGATCGCCCCTCTGAAACTCCAAAACATCAATTCACAGTGGCTGACTCCCGGACGGCAGCGCATGGCCGAACAGGTCTTACAAGATCTTCAAAAGGGGTGGATCTACCCGTTGACACCCCCCTGATCAGCCGGAGGAGTTGATCCCATGAATTCTTCCATGGTTGCTTGCCCAGGTTGGCTAATTCCTTCGCGTCGCAGAACTTTCCAAATCGTCAGAGCAAGTATCTTTATATCCAGCCACAGCGACCAGTGATCCACATACCAGACATCCAGCCGGAATTTATCCTCCCACGAAAGCGCGTTGCGCCCATTAACCTGCGCCCAGCCGGTGATCCCCGGCAGCACATCATGCCGCCGCATTTGCTCAGGGGTATACCGATCCAGGTAAGCCACCAGGAGGGGACGTGGTCCCACCAAGCTCATCTCGCCCTGCAATACATTAAGAAGTTCAGGGAGTTCATCCAGCGAGGTAGCCCGCAGAAATCGTCCCAAGGGTGTTAATCGTTGCGCATCAGGCAATAAGTTACCGTGAGCATCGTAGGCCTCTCGCATGGTGCGGAATTTATACAATTTGAAAATGCGCCCCTTATAACCTGGGCGAGGCTGGCAAAAGATTATCGGTGGCCCTTCAAACACAAGAATAGCAAGCGCAATGATCCCCATTAATGGAAATGCCAGGATCATACCCGGAAGCACCAAGCACAGGTCAAAGAGTCGTTTTGACCGAGGTACACCTCTAGGGAACAACTGCCAGCCCACGCTTTGGATTTTACCAAACTCCAGGCTTGGGTTATAATTTTTATTACATACAATTACCCAAGAGGAGAGCCTATGTTGCTGAAGATCATAATCGAGTATTGCGCGGTTTGACACTATACCGATCGCGCCATCGGTCTGATGGCTGATTTACTGAAAAATTTTGAATCTGAAATCGAATCCATAACGGTTATTCCCTCAGATGGTGGACGCTTTGAAGTAACTGTGAACGGTGAGTTACTCTATTCCAAACTGCAGACCGGACGACATGCAGAACCGGGCGAGATCCTGGGCCTGGTCAGAAAATACCTACAGGAAGGACGTGTATGAATCAGAAGAAAGGTCGCGTTTTCTCCGGCGCCCGCCCTACAGGCCGACAGCATCTCGGCAATTACTTGGGGGCCATGCGTAATTATGTGGCATTACAAGAGGATTACGAGTGTATCTATTGCATTGTAGATGTCCATGCCCTAACTACGCTTGAAACCACACGCGACTTGCGTCAAAATACCTACGAGATGGCGTTAGACTGGCTGGCGGCTGGAATTGACCCTGAGAAAAGCATCATCTTCGTGCAGTCCAATGTGCCCCAGGTCATGGAGTTGCATACCTACCTCTCGATGGTCACCCCGCTGGGGAAATTGACTGATCTCCCAACGTTTAAGGAAAAGGCCCGCCAACAGCCCCACAACGTGAATTACGGATTGGTAGGGTATCCGGTACTCATGACGGCTGACATTGTGCTCTACAAGGCCAACCTAGTGCCGGTTGGCCTGGATCAGGCCCCCCATATTGAATTTGCGCGTGAAGTGGTGAGATCCTTTAACTATCGCTACAACACTCAAGTGCTTATTGAACCAGAAATGAAAATTACTGAGGTGCCCAAGGTGCTAGGCATTGATGGGCAACAGAAGATGAGCAAGAGCCTAAACAATCATATTGAGCTGGCAGCGACCCCCGAGGAAACTCTTCAGCGAGTCATGCAGATGGTCACCGACCCGCAACGGGTGCGACGTACAGATCCAGGTAACCCAGACGTGTGTAATGTTTTTACCATGCACAAAGTTTTCTCCAAGCCCGAGGAAATTGCCATGGTGGACGTCGAATGCCGCCGTGCAGGGATCGGCTGTGTAGATTGCAAGCGACTGTTAGCTCGCAACCTGAATGAACATCTGGCCCCCTTCCGCGAGCGCCGGGCAAAATTGGCTCAGAATCCGGAAACTATTTGGGAGATTCTGCGACAGGGTGCGGCTAGAGCACGGGTAATTGCTGAACAGACCATGCAAGAAGTCCGCGAAGCGATTGGATTGCCCTAATGCGTGCTTTGCTTCAACGTGTACGCGAGGCCAGCGTTGAGGTGGATAAGCAGGTTGTTGCCCAGATTGGGCCGGGGTTGGCTATCCTGCTTGGCGTGGGGCTGGAAGACAACGAAGAAAAGGCTGCTGCGCTGGCCCGTAAAATCGCGTACCTGCGTGTTTTCGAGGATGAAGAGGGTAAAATGAATCTCTCCATCCAGGAAGTGGGTGGAGAAGTCCTGGTGGTCTCCCAATTTACTCTGTACGCCGATACACGTAAGGGAAATCGGCCTTCGTTCACCCAGGCAGCACCGCCCGAGGTCGCCCGGCCTCTGGTTGAGGTCTTTGCGCGTTACCTGGGCTCGTATGGAATCCCCGTACAGCAGGGAGTTTTCGGTGCTCACATGTTAGTCCACATTTTGAATGACGGACCAGTGACTATCTGGCTTGAACAATGAACAAGGCATCAAATGAGAAGAAGTTCCTCATTCCAGTTGACATGCTCAAAACAGGTATGGTAATATCTATTTGCAATCGGTCCGTGGAAACGGACTGATTTGATTACCCAGAATCTCAGCGAGGAGAAAGGAGAGAACCATTAGCACGACAAATTATCGCGTAAATGAGGCTATTCGCGTCCCAGAAGTGCGCCTGATCGGCCCGAATGGCGAAAACCTAGGGGTGGTTCCTATCGAGAAGGCGTTACGCATAGCCCGCGAAGCCGAACTAGATCTGGTTGAAGTCGCCCCAAATGCCGCCCCACCCGTCTGCCGGGTGATGGACTTTGGCAAATTCCTTTACGAGAAGACCAAAAAAGAGCGCGAGGCCCGCAAAGCCCAAACCAAAATTGAGGTCAAAGAAATCCGCCTGCGCCCAAAAACCAACGAGCATCATCGCGGCTTCAAAACACGCGATGCACGGCGCTGGCTACAAGAGGGGATGAAAGTGCGGGTGACTATTCGTTTTCGTGGGCGAGAAATCACCTACCCCGAGATTGCGCTCGAGGACCTCAAGGAAATTGCCGCTGAACTGGCTGACGTGTCGGTTATTGAGCAGATGCCCACCCTTGAAGGCAAAGCCATGACAATGGTTCTGGCGCCAGCCAGAGGGGGCAAGAAAAAGACCACCGCCGCTACAACAGAAGGTGGTGCCGCCCCCGAGGTTGAAACAAAGGACACTGCCAACACCTGAGCCACATTCTTTATCCTCCAAGATCTCATTTTTCTGGTATAATGCGCATTCGCGCGTTATTACCTGCCTTATCTTTTTGTGAGAGGAGTTGTGAGCCGTGCCTCGTAAAGCAAAACCGGGAAAGAAATTCAAACTTAAAACCCATAAGGCAACTGCCAAGCGCTTCCGCTTAACCGGATCAGGCACGTTGGTACGTACGAAGGGCGGCAAGAGCCACCTGCGCCGCCGCACCTCTAAGCGCACCAAAGCCCTGTTCACTGAGATGATCCCGGTTCAGGGTGAAAAGATCATCCAGCGGATTCATCGTTTGGCACCTTACCTAAAGAAAGCCGATTAATTCCACATCACTTGATGCGGCTGCTGGGTGTTTGCAACGGGTGCTAAAACACCGACGCCCAGGGGTTCGCAAAGGAGAGAGTCATGCGTGTAAAAGGTGGTCCACACAGCCATCTACGACATAAAAAGGTGCTAAAACTCACCAAGGGTCAGTTTGGGACACGCCATCGCTTGTTCCGGCGGGCCAACGAGGCAATGCTTAAGAGCCTGTGGTACGCTTATCGCGACCGGCGGCAACGCAAACGCGATCTGCGCAAGTTATGGATTGCCCGGATCAACGCCGCCGCCCGTCTGAACGGTACGACCTACAGTCGGTTGATCTATGCGCTGAGGAAAGCCAACATCCATCTCAATCGCAAGGTCCTGGCCGACTTGGCCGTGCGCGATCCTCAAGCGTTTGCCGCTGTCGTGGCCCAAGCCCAGGCCGCTCTGTGACACTCAATCCAGATAAGAGGCAGGTAAGCCAATGTGGGGCCAATACGCGCCCCACGTTTTTTAATTCACCCTCCCCCCACCTTGTGCTATAATCTCCCTGCAGTCAAGCAGTGAGGCGCAAAATGGCGTCGCAAGTTAAAGCCAGGTACCCGTTTCCTGGTGGGCAGGTCCTGGAAATCGCTCAGGGAGATATCACCGCTGAGGATGTAGAGGCTATCGTCAATGCAGCCAATACAATGCTCCAGCATGGGGGCGGAGTGGCAGGTGCTATCCTGCGCAAGGGGGGAGCGCAGATCCAAGCGGAAAGCGATGCATGGGTGCAACAATTTGGACCTGTCACCCATGCCAAACCCGCCTACACCCGAGCAGGGCGTTTGCCCTTCCGCTACATTATCCACGCTGTCGGTCCGATATGGGGTGAGGGAGACGAGGAGTGCAAACTTAGTGCTGCCATTCTGGGAAGCCTGCGCTTAGCCGAAACGCTGGGTATACGTTCTCTGGCTTTTCCGGCGATCTCAACCGGAATCTTTGGCGTGCCCAAAGACCTGGCTGCGCGGGTTTTCTTGCACACAATCGCCGATTATTTTACCCAATCTCCTAATTCTCCGCTCTCGTTGGTGCGCATCACCCTCTACGATGCTCCAACCCTTGAGGTATTCCTTGAAGCCCTTGAAACCTGGCGAAAGTCCAAACCACCCTCTTCATAAGCCGCTCATTCATTCTCGCCACAACGCGCGCTTTCGGGAAGTGCGAGCCCTGATCGAACGTCGCCGCGAGCGCGAAGAAAAAGGATTATTCGTTGCCGAGGGGATACGGCTATGCGAAGAGATCCTCAAGGCGGGATGGCAACCCCGATATGTCCTCTATCATGAGCAACTTGGTGAACGCGGACAGCAACTAGTGGAGCAGTTTCGCGCCCTAGGCGTCCCCCTCCTTGCGGTTGCGCAGGAATTAATGAAAACCCTGGCCGGCACTGAAACCCCTCAGGGAATTCTATGTGTACTTCCCACGTATCATATCCCTTTCCCCCAACAGTGGGATTTTCTACTAGTTTTGGATGGGATTAAGGATCCCGGTAATGCTGGCACCCTTTTACGCACTGCCTGGGCAGCGGGAGTTCATGCCGTTGTAACCACCCCAGGCACAACGGACCTATTCGCCCCTAAGGTCGTCCGTGCCGCCATGGGCGCCCACTTCCACCTTCCCATTCACCAGTTCGATTGGGAGAAGCTGCTTACCCTGGCCAGGCAACGTTCTCCTGAATCAGCGCGTATCTTCCTCGCCGAATCCCGAGGGGGGACACCCTACTGGCAGTGCAATCTACGCCAGCCCCTCCTGCTGGTGATCGGCAATGAGGCTGAAGGCCCCAGCTCCGAAGCCAAGCGCTATGCTGACGAGTGGATTACTATTCCCATGCCGGGAGAAAGCGAGTCCCTTAACGCAGCCATCGCCGCTGCCATCCTGCTTTTTGAAGTTGTCCGTCAAAGGCAAACCCCATGAAAATCCGCGCCATTACCTGCTTTCTTGATCCCTCCTCTCATGAAATGCCCAAAACCCTACATCATCTGAGCCATCTGAGTCAGGACCTCAAACACGCACTTCAAAATACGGGAATCGAGGTTCAAACCTGCCGGGTGGCTACCACCCCATTTCCATTGTGGCTTAATCTGGCTTCGGAGAGCCAAATGATCCGCACCGTCCAAGAGCTAGAACAGGAGGTATTAACATTAGGCTTTGATTATCTTGGGGTGGGCCCGGCACTCCTGACTCATGCGGCCTCTTATGCAGCGGTGATCCCGATCTTGGCCAGTACATCTAGCACTTTTATTGCCGCCCAGATGGCCGAACCAGATTACGGCATCTCCCTCCAAGCCATTCGTGCAAGTGCAAACATCATTCATCAGGCAGCCTCTCTTACCAGCGATGGATTCGCCAACCTACGGTTTGCCGCTTTGGCCAATGTCCCTCCAGGCGCCCCCTTCTTTCCGGCCGCTTATCATCCAACAGGTCATCCTCCCGCCTTGGCCTTTGCCATTGAGGGCGCCGATGCGGTTTTAGAGGTATTTTCGCAAGAGCGAACCTGGGATGAAACCCGCCAGGCGCTCCTGGGACATTTGGAAACCTTCGCCAATCGAATCACCTCTGTGGTTACACCTCTTCTCGATTCGGGAATCGTCTTCCGAGGATTCGACTTCTCGCCAGCGCCCTTTCCCAGCCCGTCGTGTTCCATCGGCGCAGCCTTAGAACGCTTGGGGGCCTCGCGCCTAGGCACCTTTGGCTCACTGAGCGCCGCCGCGTTCTTAGCCGAGACACTGAGCCGTGGGCGTTGGCCACGCAGTGGGTTCAACGGTCTCATGCTGCCTGTGTTGGAAGATACTGTCCTGGCTCAGCGCGCTGCAGAGGGCACTTTGAGTCTCAAAGATTTGCTCCTGTTTTCGGCCGTTTGCGGCACTGGTTTGGATACCGTGCCCCTGCCGGGAGAGACGTCTCCCGACCAACTCATGGGCCTACTGGCCGATCTGGCTTTCCTTTCAACGCGCCTCCGTAAGCCCCTTACCGCCCGCTTGATGCCGATTCCCGGCAAAAAAGCGGGGGACGCTGTCTCCTTCGACTTCGCCTACTTTGCTGCCGGTGGGGTGATGGCGCTGCCCAGTAGTTCACTTTGTGAGGCTCTTTGGTTTCGCGACGAAAAGATTAACCTGGGAAACTTCAGCGCACTTGCTTGAAATCAATTAAGATCAGGTTTTTGTCGCACTCTGCAAAAGTGTCGAACGCAATCTGAGGCGAAAGCGGCAAATCGGCCTGATCCAATAACTGTATATAGAGCGTGCCTCGGGAGGCTAGCGGCCTATCCGCAAGGGTGAACTCAAAACCCGAAGGACCATACAAACTGGCTGTTCCGGTCAGGCTGAGCAGACTCATACTTTTACCCCCCAGGTAACCTTGCAACGACACCCGTATCCCGATGGCCGGACTTCCTTGGATATCAAATACGCGCCCCGCTACCCCTGTCCAATCACACGTGCGTTCAGGATAGTAAAGTGCCGCAGAAATGGCATTGGGTTTCCCCTGCACGGCAAAAGCATACCGATAGGGAGAGGTGGGCGTACCAATTGGGTTTGACTGCTCTGGTAAAGGGGTTGCCAGGATAAGTGTAGGTTCTGGGGTTAGCGTGGCACTTGGCGCAGGGGTCGGAGGGATTTTTAGAACCGTTTCTGTGGACCAGGGTGTGGGCGAGGGCACTTCACCCAAGGTAGGAAGGCTGAGCAATGTGGGCAAGGGACGCGGTGGAAAGGGATTCACAGGCGAGTTAGGATTGACGTAGATCACCCCGACCAGAAGAAGCACCCCGCCAATACCCAGCCAGACCAACAAAGTCAACACATTCCATAGTAAATCCGGATCTTCAGGCGTACGTATCGGCGCCACAGTTGCTCCCCAACGAGTGAGGTAGTTTCAAGGAATTAGAATTTTTATAGTGGCTGCTTGGCGCTGTTCGCTCAGCCATTTCTGCAAGGCCTGATGCTGAAGAACGCGCCGGGCATCCACCGTCAAGGGGCGCTGAGCCTCACGGGCGATAACCTTAACAATATGAAAGCCCAGGTCAGTCTGAATGACCGAGGTGTGCTGACCTGGCGCCAGGGCAAAGATCGCCGTTTCTAACTCGGGGCGGGTCACATACCCACGCGGAAACCACCCCAAATCCCCCCCGGTAAGGGGATCAACCTGAAAAGCCAACGTATCAAAATCGGTACCGGTCTGTAATTGACGATAATAGGCCTCGGCTGTGGCCTGATCGCGGGTCAAAATTTGGCGCGCATGCACCTGTTCCATTGCCTGAGGCACGGCCTCAATGATTCGGTCACGTTGCCAAGCAGCAGCCAACGAACGGCTCAGCGCCTGGCGAAAGTCAACCTCTGAATAACCGTGCTTGGCTAACCATTGTTGCCAAGCCGCTTCTCCTCCCAGTGCGGTCTCCAACTCCCTTATCTTGCTTTCCAAAATCGTATCATCTTCCTTGTAACCATTGGCAAAGGCTGCGTGGGCCAGCAACAACTCATCCACCAACTCATTGACCAGCCGCTCACGTTCAGCACGGGCATCCAGCGTTTGTCCCAAGGATTTAGCAGCAGCCTGTAAACGGCTGCGTTCAGCTTCAAACTCCCGTTGTGTAATTACAAGGCCGTTAACCTGTATCGCGAGAGGTTCCGGCGTATGAGTTGGCGTTGCAGCCAGCGTGAACGTCATTGTTGGCAGAGGAGTTCCATTTGACGACGGGGATGCGACCGAAGAGTGGTTGGTTTGACAACCGCTCATTCCCCATAGAATTCCCAACATTACCAGCACATATCTCAAACGCCATAACATAGTAATGATTATAACCGCAAATGAAGCGGAACAAAAAAGGCCGTGGCTCTATTCGGGCCACGGCCTGGCTTGCACCATGGAAGTCGGTTTAGTACTCCGGCATCGGCGGCGTAGCAGGCTTCTCCTTCTCAGGCACGTCCGTAACCAACGCTTCAGTGGTCAGGATCATGCCCGCGATCGAAGCCGCGTTCTCCAACGCACCGCGGGTCACTTTAGCCGGGTCAATGACGCCACCCTTGACCATATCAATGTATTCCTCGCGCAACACATCATAACCGATGTTCTTATTGTTCTGCGCTTTCTGGGCCTGGCGGACACCTTCCAGGATCACTGAGCCATCCTTACCCGCGTTCTCAACGATCTTGCGCAGCGGCATCTCCAGCGCCTTGCGGACGATGTTAACGCCCATCTGCTCATCTTCGTATTCCATCTTGACATTGTCGAGCGCGGGGATTGCATTGATCAGCGCCACACCACCACCTGGCACAATGCCTTCCTCAACAGCCGCGCGGGTCGCTGAGAGAGCATCTTCCACGCGGTGCTTCTTTTCTTTCAACTCGGTCTCGGTCGCTGCGCCCACGCGAATGATCGCCACGCCACCGGCAAGCTTTGCCAATCGCTCTTGGAGTTTCTCGCGATCGTAATCACTGGTGGTTTTCTCAATCTCCACTCGGATCTGCTCGATGCGGGCCTTAATCAGTTTCTCGTCGCCCTTACCACCTACAATCGTGGTGTTATCCTTGTCAGCCACCACTTTCTCGGCACGACCCAAGTCGGCAATGGTGGCGGTCTCCAGTTTGCGACCAGTCTCCTCAGAAATCACTGTCGCACCGGTAAGGATTGCAATGTCCTGCAGCATGGCCTTGCGGCGATCACCAAAGCCAGGCGCCTTAACCGCTAGGACATTCAGCATGCCACGCAGTTTGTTGAGCACCAGGGTCGCCAAGGCCTCGCCATCCACATCTTCGGCGATGATGACCAGATCACGTTTGCCAATTTGCACCAGTTTCTCGAGGATCGGAACAATATCCGCCGCGGCAGAAATCTTCTTATCATGGATGAGGATATACGGCTCGTTCACCACCGCTTCCATGTGCTCTGGGTCGGTGATGAAGTATGGCGAAATATAGCCGCGGTCAAACTGCATACCCTCAACGTACTCGGTCTCAAACTCTAGACCCTTTGACTCCTCAACCGTGATGACCCCATCCTTGCCCACTTTATCCATAACTTCAGCAATCAACTCACCAATGGTGCGATCCTGGGCTGAGATGGTTGCCACATTGGCAATATCCTCTTTAGAGTTGATCGGGATTGCCTGTTTCTTAATTTCCTCGGATACGGCTTTGGTCGCAGCCTCAATCCCACGCTTGAGCAGCATCGGGTTGACACCTGCCGCCAAAGCTTTCAGGCCCTCGGTCACGATGGAGTAGGCCAGTAGGGTAGAAGTGGTCGTACCATCACCGGCAATATCGTTGGTCTTGGTCGCTGCCTCTTTCAGCAGCTGTACACCCATATTCTCAAAGGGATCTTCTAGTTCCAGTTCCTTCGCCACTGTTACGCCATCGTGGGTAATGGTCGGCGCACCGAATTTGCGATCCAGCGCCACGTTGCGCCCTTTCGGACCTAACGTAGTAACCACAGCATTTGCCAGAATATCAATACCTGCTTTCAGACGACGGCGTGCATCATCCGAGAAAACCAGTTGCTTCGCTCCCATAGTTCGCTCCTTTCAGAGATGGATTGGGTTATTTGGACTCAATAATGGCTAAAATATCGCTTTCGCGCAGGATAAGCAGTTTCTTGCCCTCAACCTTCACTTCGGTGCCAGCATATTTGGCAAACAGGACCGTGTCACCCACGTTAACATCCAACGGGATGCGCTTGCCCGATTCATCACGATCGCCGGGCCCCACAGAGAGCACTTTCCCCTTTTGCGGTTTCTCTTTGGCTGTTTCGGGCAACACAATACCCCCTGCTGTCACTTCTTCTTCCTCAATCGGTTCGACCACAACACGACTACCAAGTGGCTTGAGATTGACGCTCATAGATACCTCCCGTTCGAGAATTGGGTTGATTGATCCGACATTTTAGCACTCTAATAATTAGAGTGCTAAATCGCCCTGTATCATACCTATCTTTGAGAGAGAAGTCAAGAGGTTTCGAAAAATTCTTATAAAACTCTGATATTCGAGGCAGTCTCAAGGACGAGCATAGCCAAAGGATTCGCAAATACGTTCACTGGGTTCCACAATTCCCATGACCACCGGGTCTTGAGCGTACGCACGGCGCACTTCAGCCAGCACCTGCATGGCTTCAGCACAGTAATTGTTTGCAGGACGGTGCATACCGGCGAGGGCTGCCCCGTAGGTGTAGTAATACACCACCGTGTTATCACTCAAGGGTAGTCCCTGAATGGCGGTAGGGCGATCAGCTTCAGGATTACAACGTCGCACCTCACAAGACTCCTCGGCAGAGCATCCTCGCACAGCACATTTTAAGGCCGGAATGGCACTCTCATAATTGCGCGATTTGAAGTAAACCATCCCCAGCTGACCGTAGACATCTGGATTGTCCGGGATCATTTCCAGAGCCGCGCGCACATTGAGTGCAGCCGCAAAGAACTCGCCTTTTTGGGAATAGGTTTTTGCAATTGAAAGGTAGGGGATGGGGTCTTTGACCCCAAGGCGCCGGTTGATTTCAACTGCCTTGGCAAAATATTCCAGCGCCTCGTCATAGCGCTTTAATTGGCGTAAGTTTGCGCCAATCGAGATATACAACGGCGTGAAATTGGGCGTAATTTTGATGGCCTGGAGATATTCCCGAATCGCCCCCTCATAATTTGCCAGGGACTCTTGCACATAGGCACTCACTCGATGCACATCCATCAGGGAAGAGTCGCGTTGCAATGCAATCTGGATATACTCCTCGGCTTGCCCCCATTTTTGCTGATCCACCAGGATCTCAGCGTAATAAGCCAAAGCCAGCGCGTTCTGACTGTCCAATTGCAGGGCTCGGAGAGCAGCCTGCTCTGCTTCAATCAGAAAACGCGGGGCTTCCTCTCCTGCCAGCACTGAATTGGCATTCCAGTCCAGCACAAATGCGCGAATGGCATGAACCAACGTGTCATCTGGATTCAATTCAGCCGCACGGTTGGCGTTTTGCAGGGCCTCGCTAAGGCGCTGCTTCCGCTCTGCATCTGTCGTCAGCAGACTGGACGAGTAAGTTTGCACCCGCGCCAACTCAGCATATAACCGTGCATTCTGAGGATCAATCTGAACGGCCTTTTGGTATGCCTCAATGGCTGCCCCCAAATTGCCGGCAAAGAATTGGGTTTCGGCCTCTAAAGCATACGAATTAGCCGCTCGGGTTGGTGTGGGGGTGGGCAAAAACAAGGGCTGAATAGCCCGCGCATCGTAAGCACGTAATAAAAACATCCCTCCCAGAATTAAGAAAACCAGCACCACCACCCGATAGGGATTGCTACGTGCACGCTGCCGCCGAAACAGCGGCTTTCTCTCTTCGATCTTAAGCACCATAACGCCATCCCACACAGTTAAGGAGTAGCCGACGGCTGGGCCGCAGGGAGTGTACCACTCGCTTGGCTACCGCAAATGTTCAGAATCTCTTGAGCATTGCTCACCGAGACATCCTCGTTACTCACGCCCTGCAAAAGGGCACGGGCAATCTGTACCGCCTCATCACACTCGCCCGTGCGCGCCAGAGCCAGGCCGTAGGTGTAATAGTACTCGGAAACGGGATAGTAATCCAGCGCCAGGCCCTGAACCGGCTGCCCATCTTCACTGGTCCCACCCCGCACCGCAATACGCAAATATTGGATGGCACGCACGTAATCACGGGTACGGTAGTAAATCACTCCTAGATTCCCGTAGAGAAAAGGGTCTGTGGGAGCGTGGCTCAAGGCCTGTTCGGCATATTGCAATGCTCGAGTCAACTCACCTGTCGCCAGGTAGGTTTTGGAGAGATACATGTAGGGCAAGGGATCTGTAGGGGTCAATGGGATCGCATTCCCAAAGGCTTGAATGGCTTTAGGATAATCCGGAATCGCACGGTAGTTACGCCCCAGCGCCAGATACAGATCAGCAATGTACTTATTTTGGGCGATCGCCGCCTCAAACTCGCGCACAGCATCAGCGTAATTGGCGGTGAGTTCCAATACCAATCCCCGCGCACGATGAGTCTCTAGCAGGTCAGGTCCTAGACTCTGGGCCTTGCGCGATAGTTCGATAGCGCGGTTTAGGGTGATGAGGTCCCCCTCCCCACTTTGTACTTTCAAACCCAACACTTCGGCCAGGTAGGCATAAGGCACTGGGTTGTTGGGATCCAGTTCAATAGCCTGATTGAGAACTGCCTCAGCCTGCAGGTAATCCCCCATCAATCCCAACACATATCCTCGCAACGCCAACGCCTGTGCATTGTTAGGATTCTGGAGCAAGGCATTTCCCGCACTCTCCAGGGCTTGCTGATATTGTTTGGTATAGAGATACAGGCGTGCCAATGCAAGGTGATAAGAAGGGTTCTTAGGATCCACTAGAAGGGCTTCGCGATAGACCTGAATGGCCTGCAGAAACTTCCCTTGATTGGTCAATTGTTCCGCTTCAATCGCATAGGATTCAGGAGCACGCGTAGGCGTGGGTGTGGGCACAAAGAGAGGAGGGGTTTGAGGCACTACAAACTGATTCACGTAGAGAGCTGCTCCAATCAACACCACCAGCACGACGATTCGCACTGGATTGGAGCGCCGCCGCCGACGGTTTAAGTTAAAGCGACTACCACGTAAATACATGCTAGCATCTTACCCTGCCCTAAAATTAACGTCAAGGATAAAGAGTTTTTACGCGCGAGGAATCATCTACAGCAGGCTTGCCCATTCTTTGGAGCAGGATATAAAATCAAAGTATGCGTTTTGATGTGTTCACGCTCTTTCCCACCCTGATTCAACCCTATCTGGAAACAAGCATTCTCAAGCGCGCCATTCAGCGTGGCTTGATTGAGGTTTACATTCACAACATTCGCGATTACACGACCGATAAACACCATACCGCTGACGATGCACCATTTGGGGGTGGGGGTGGGATGGTCATGAAACCCGAGCCAATTTTCCGCGCCGTGGAAGCCGTCCTGGGCATTCCCCCCGCCTGCCCACTGATCCTGCTGTCTCCGCAGGGGCGCACCTATAACCAGGAGATTGCACGCGAATTGGCTGAACAGCCCCGATTGGCGCTCCTCTGTGGACATTATGAAGGCATTGATGAGCGCGTGCGCGAGCATCTGGTCACCGATGAGATCTCCATTGGCGATTACGTCCTCACCGGGGGTGAATTGCCGGCTCTGGTTATCATTGACAGCGTTAGCCGCTTGATCCCGGGGGTACTGGGTGATCCAAACGGCGCTATTGACGATTCATTTGCCAGTGGCTTGCTAGAGTACCCTCAGTACACCCGTCCAGCAGAATTTCGCGGCTGGCGCGTACCCGATATTTTGCTTTCGGGCAATCACGCTGCCATTGCACGCTGGCGACGTGAGCAAGCCCTCCTACGCACCTGGCAACGCCGCCCTGACCTGCTGACCAGGGCCCATCTCAGCGAAGCCGACCGCCAATTTTTAGAACGCCTCAAACAACAAAACGCTTCTTCAACGCCCGATTCATCCAAACATCCCCATAACTCAGATTAAGACGAAAGGATCATCCCCCATGAAACCACGCTTCTCCATTGGAAAAATCTTTCTGTTAGGGTTTGGATTCTTTGGTGTCAGCGTGATTTGGAGCGTTTATAACGCCTATGTCCCCATTTTTCTGCGCAACCGCTTTGATATTCCCCCCGGGATCATCGGCTTCTTTATGACCTTGGATAACCTCGCCGCGCTTTTTATCCAGCCCCCAGTTGGAGCCTGGTCAGATCGCTTACGCACTCCTATTGGACGACGCTTGCCTTTCATTCTCGCGGGCGCGCCCCTTTCAGCCCTAGCCTTTGGGTTGATCCCCCTACAGACCTTCCTCCCGTTCTTCATGGCCTGCACAATTACCCTCATCCTGAGCATGGCTTTCTGGCGCACCCCCGTAGTAGCGTTAATGCCCGACATCACCCCCTCTCGCTACCGTTCTCAGGCCAATGGAATCATTAACTTCATGGGAGGAGTAGGGGCAATCATTGCCTTCTTCATTGGCGCTTCTCTCTATGAGATGAACCCTGCCTATCCATTCTGGTTGGGCTCAGTGCTGGTAATCCTGGCTGCTTTGATGGTTTTTGCTTTCATCCGGGAACCCCAAGAATACGAGATCACCGATGAGACTCCGCCCAGTCTGTGGCAGAGTTTGCGGCAGGTCGTCACAGCCAAAGAAAAGAGTGCCCTGCGTATCCTGCTGGCAATCTTCTTCTGGTTCGTAGCCTACAACGCCATCGAGGCCTTTTTCACTCTTTATGCTGTCAATCACTTACGTATCTCTGAAGCGGATGGCGCCCGTCTGCTAGGACAACTTTCGCTCTTCTTTGTCCTCTTTGCATTGCCCGCCGGATTTTTGGGCAGCCGCTTGGGTCGGCGCCGCACCATCCTCAGCGGCATTCTCTTGTTAACTGCTGTGATGCTGATGCTTTACTTTACACCTGCTCCCCTCCTCACCACTACGCTGTTTCGTTTGCCGGTGTTAGGGGTAGTACCAATAGCAGGTGTTTCTTTGATGGTAGCGGGAATCGCCTGGGCACTAATCAATATCAACTCCCTGCCTATGGTGGTTGATATGACCGACGACCTGCATATTGGGACTTACACAGGCCTCTACTATCTTTTCTCCACCCTAGCAGCAATCGTGGGGCCCAATCTCAACGGTTGGATCATCCAGCTAAGCGGTGAGAACTACGCCCTCATCATGATCGTAGCGCCCTTTTTCATGCTGGCCGCCCTGGTGATGATGCTGGGAGTGCGCCGAGGTGAGGCCAAAGCCCATCGCCCTCAACCGGTTCCCGCCGATTGAGTTCCCAACCCTGAAAGGTAGCCCCATGTCCCTCACACCACGTGAACGCGTACTGGCAGTGCTGGCGCATGAACGGCCTGACCGGGTGCCCATTTTCATTGGGGCCGATCTAACGACAGGTATTCTGAGTCAGGCTTACCTTAACCTCAAAACTTACCTAGGGTTAGAGCCCCACATCGAGGGATACCTGTATGATTGGCCGGAACTAGGGGCGCCCCTCATTGAAGAGACTGTTTTAGAACATCTGCACAGCGACGTGAGAGGCGTTCAAGATCGCTTCCCTGCTGCAACATACCACCGCAATCGAACCCGTCCACCTGCCACTCCCTATTGGGATGATTGGGGAGTGGGACAAACCGAAATCGCTCCCGACTTCTATTATCCAAGTATTCACCCTTTGGCCCAGGCTCACACACTAGACGAGTTATTAAACTACCCCCACTGGCCAGATATGAATGATCCCACACGCTATGCCCATGTGCCCCAACAAGCTGCTCATCTGGCACGTGAAAACCGCTATGCCATCGTGGCTGCACCCTGGCTCATTGCGCCTCTTGAACGGGCCTGTCAATTGCAAGGCATGCAAACCTTTCTGATCCACTTGGTGGAAAATCCGGATTTTGCTCAAGCCCTTTTGGAAAAGATCAAAGCGCTCTGCTTGACCCACTTAGGGCATTTCCTCAAAGCCTTGGGGGATCATGTGGATATCCTTATCCTTGGTGACGATCTAGGTGCTCAGAACGGCCCCCTAATCTCCCCGCGGCTGTATCGGCGTATTCTCAAACCCATTCATGCAGAAATCATTGCGTTCGCCAAGGCTCACAGCCCGGCCAAAATTTTCTTCCATTCGGATGGCGATGTGAGTGCCTTCCTGGATGATTTCGTTGAGATCGGGGTGGATATCCTCAACCCCGTCCAAACCAGCGCTGGGCAGATGGGCAACCTAGCCGAACTTAAGCGCCGCTATGGAAAGAAACTGACCTTTTGTGGAGGCATAGATACCCAAAGGGTGCTTTCTATCGGCACCCCTGAGGATGTGCGCCAGGAGGTCAAACGGGTCATCGAAATCTTGGGTGAAGAGGGTGGCTATTTCCTGGCCGCAGTACATTCAATTACGAACGAGGTACCTCCTCAGAACATTCTAGCCATGGTGGAAGCTGCATTAGAATTCGGGCGCTATGCTCCCTAACCCCCACCAACAGGTAAGGCCAAATCTGTGACATCAATCACTTGCAACCTTTTGTAATCAAGCATATACTAGAAACAGCCCTTGGGGAGAAAAAGATTGTTCACCTGTCTCCCCGTGATACAAAATCCCCAATTTGGTAAGGAGGAGAAATTCAAATGCAAAAGAAGTTGTACCTCATTTTTTCTGCACTGATTGTGCTGGCACTGGTGCTGGCAGCCTGCCAACCTGCAGCCACCCCCACTCCCGCCACCAAGAAAGCAAAAATTTGCCAAGTAACCGATGTCGGCGGAATTGACGATAAATCCTTCAACGCCACTGCCTGGAAAGGTGTGGAAGACGCTATTGCCAAACTGGGTGTTGAGGGAAAATACCTCGAATCTCAGCAGCAGACCGACTACGAGAAAAACATCAACGCATTCATTGAAGAAAAATGCGACCTCATTGTCACTGTAGGCTTCCTGCTCGGTGATGCGACCAAAACCGCCGCAGAGAAGAACCCGGATCAGAAATTCGCCATTGTAGACTTTGCCTATGACCCGCCGCTGAATAACGTCCTGGGCCTGACCTTTGCAACCGATCAGGCTGCTTTCCTCGCGGGTTATGCAGCCGCGGGCGTGACCAAGACCGGCAAGGTGGGCACCTTTGGTGGCATTCAGATCCCACCGGTCACCGTATTCATGGACGGTTTCGCGCTGGGCGTGCGCTACTATAATGAGAAACATGGCACTAACGTTGAAGTGCTGGGCTGGGATCCTGAAAAGCAAACCGGGCTCTTCACCGGCAATTTCGAAAGCACCGATGATGGTCGCCAAATGGGCTTGACGTTGATGGACGAGGGGGCCGACATCATCCTGCCCGTTGCGGGCCCGGTTGGGCTTGGAACGGCGGCTGCGGTGCAGGAACGCGGTAAGGCTTGGATCATCGGTGTGGATACCGATTGGACCGTCAGTGCCTCTCAGTACACTCCCATCATCCTCACCTCCATCATGAAGCGCATGGACAATGCCGTTTTTGCCGCCATCGAGCAGGTCCTCAATGGCACCTTCAAGGGTGGCGTCTACGTAGGCACGTTGGAGAACGAGGGCGTGGGAATTGCGAACTTCCCTGCTGGTGTGATCTCCGATCAACTGAAAGCTGAGTTGGATCAGGTCAAGGCAGACATCATTGCCGGCAAGATCAAGACCACACCGTAAGCCAATAAAGTGCAAGTCTGTGAGGGGCTGAGCTCTCAGCCCCTTTTTTTCTCCCACGAGCATTTGAGCCTGAGGTTGTTTATTATTTTAATACAACCCCATAGCCTATAAACCAGACCATTTCTCAGACATTATGGTAAAATTGTAACAACTTTTCTGGCTTGGAGTTCCAATGACCCCTATTCTCGAGCTACGTGGGATTACCAAGCGTTTCCCCGGTGTCTTAGCTAACGATCATATTAATTTGACCCTTGAAAAAGGTCAAATTCATGCTCTGCTGGGGGAAAACGGCGCAGGCAAGACCACGTTGATGAATATTCTCTACGGGCTGTACCAACCCGATGAGGGCGAGATTTTCATTAACGGGAAGAAGGTAATTATTCATTCTCCCGCAGATGCGATTGCCCAGGGGATCGGCATGGTTCATCAGCACTTCATGCTAATCCCGGTCTTTACGGTTACCGAAAATGTCATGTTGGGGGAGGAATCCACCCGCTTTGATGGATTCCTGGATCGTGAGCAGGCAGCTGCTCGAGTGCGCGCTATTTCGGAACAATACGGGCTGGCGGTGGACCCTGAAGCCTACATCAAGGATTTGCCCGTGGGTGTCCAGCAGCGCGTCGAAATTATTAAGTTACTCTACCGTAAAGCTGATATCTTAATCCTCGACGAGCCCACAGCCGTGCTCACACCCCAAGAGGTGGAAGAGCTGTTTGGCATCATGCGCTCTCTGGTGGAACAGGGAAAATCCATCATTTTCATCTCGCACAAGTTGCGCGAGGTGCTGGAAATTGCTGACCTGATCACCGTCATTCGCCGTGGGCGTGTGGTGGGCAGTGTTCGCCCTGAGGAGGCCGATCAATACCGTCTGGCCTCTATGATGGTGGGACGAGACGTACAGTTGGAACTGGAGCGTCCCCCTAGCGAGCCTGGTGAGCCGGTCTTAGAAGTGGAAAACCTGCTGGTGGCAGATGAACTGGGTCAACTGGCCGTAGATCATGTATCCTTTGATGTCCGTAGCGGGGAGATTCTGGGTATTGCCGGCGTGCAGGGTAATGGCCAAACCGAGTTGATTGAAGCCATTACCGGTCACCGTCATATCCTCGAAGGACGGGTGCGTCTCTTGGGACAGGATGTCACCAATGCCCCACCACGGATCATCACCGAACTTGGCACCGGTTACATTCCTGAAGATCGTCAACGCGATGGACTAGTGCTAGCCTTTCCGGTGATGGATAATCTGATTTTGCGCACTTACTACAAGCCACCTTTCGCCCGGGGCCGGCGCATGGAATGGGAAGTGATCCGCCAGCACGCAGAAGCCCTGGTAAAACAATATGACATTCGAACGCCAAGTGCACTGAGCCTTTGTAGCACGCTTTCAGGGGGTAATCAGCAAAAGGTGATCGTGGCTCGTGAGCTATCGCGCCCTATTCGTTTACTGGTGGCCGCTCAACCCACCCGCGGCTTAGACGTGGGGTCAATTGAATACATTCATCAGCAAATTCTAGAGAAACGCAGTCAGGGAGTGGCTGTGCTTTTGGCCTCTACCGAACTGGATGAGATTCTGCAACTCTCAGATCGGGTCGCCGTCATGTATAGGGGACAGATCGTGGCTATTGTGCCCGCTGCCGAAGCAACCAAGGACTATATTGGCTTGCTGATGGCAGGTGTGCCCGCCGAAGAGGCCCGCCAACGCGTCAGGCGTAAGCCAGTTGAAATTGGATAAGAACACGCAGGGAGGGAGTCCGTTGAGTTCTGAAAAAACACCCCAGTCACCGGATCTTGGCAAACTCGTGCTCGAAGAAATTAACCACGAGGCCGCTCCCCCACCCCAACCTGGTCAACGTAAACGTGGCATCCCCCAGAGCGTCCTAATCCCACTTCTGGCCGTCCTCACAGGGTTGATTTTTGGAGCAATTTTTATCATCGTGACCAGCCAAGAAGTCTATAGCGGCTTTGGGCAATCGTTTAGTGCCGGCTTGACAGCTATGTGGGACGTGGTAGCGCGTTCTTACACTGCGCTTTTCACCGGCGCCTTAGGGGACCCGGTGCGAATAATCAACGCACTCCAATCGGGTAACGCCTTGGAAATCCGCCGCGCCTTTAACCCATTTCTGGAGAGTCTGGTTACCTCTACCCCATATATCTTTGCCGGCCTGGCTGTTGCCTTGGGCTTTCGCGCCGGCGTATTCAATATCGGTGCCGAAGGCCAATTGTTTATGGGGGCTATTACCGCCACTTACGTGGGTTACAAGCTAGTTGGATTGCCGATGATCGTCCATTTGCCGCTGGCTTTATTGGCAGGTGCACTTGGAGGGGCTATTTGGGGCTTCATCCCCGGGTGGCTTAAAGCCAAAACCGGCGGTCATGAGGTCATTAACACGATCATGATGAACTACATCGCTTTTCGCCTGAGTGAATGGTTACTGACCGGCCCCATGAAGCGCCCGGGGTCGTTCAACCCGGTTAGTCCTGAGATTCAACCGTCGGCTTGGCTACCGCGCTTCTTCGAAGATCCCATCCGTTTCCATTTAGGCTTCTTTCTAGCATTGGGCATGGCCTATGTGGTGTACTGGTTTCTTTTCAAAACCACTTGGGGATTTGAACTGCGTACAGTGGGCAGCAACCCCTATGGCGCCAAGTATGCCGGCATGAACGTCACTCGCAACACCATCCTAGCAATGACCCTTTCAGGAGCACTGGCAGGGTTGGCTGGCGCCAATGAAGTGCTGGGCGTTAATCATTTTTTGGCCATGGCTTTCTCATCCGGATACGGCTTTGACAGCATTGCCCTGGCTCTGTTGGGCAACAATCATCCTGTAGGGGTTGTGCTGGCCTCCCTACTATTCGGCACTTTGCGCAACGGTGCCACGCGTATGCAACTTTCCGCTGATATCCCGATTGATATTATTTCCGTCCTGCAAGCCGTTATCCTGGCCTTCATCGCTGCACCTGCTATCATCCGCTCTCTCTACCGACTCCGTAAGCCCGCAGAAGGCGAAGGGCTGATTACCATCAAGGGATGGGGAGGATAAATCATGGCCACTACAACCAGTGCCTTTCACCGCAAAATTGAAGTTGTCTCCCCAACCCGCCAGCGGGTCATGGGGATATTGTTCATCCTCCTTGGGTTAATCCTAGTCTTCTTTTTTACCCCCGGGCTTTCCCAAGGACAAATTACGACCTTTGGCTTGTCATTAGCCACTTCAGACATCCAACTCCCTCCTTGGCAAGTGCATACGCTTCCCACCCTGTATGGACTAGCGGTTGCCAGCGCAATCCTCGGAGGCATCCAACTTGCTCGCGGCTTTGGCCGCTACACGAATTGGGTTCTGGGTCTTGTGGTGGGCTTCTTTATCTTTGGTTTCCTGGTTTGGGCCGCAGCCGGCAAATCGCTTAACCTAGTGGGAATGTTCAATACCACCCTTAGCCGTTCTGTGCCCATCACCTTGGGCGCCCTCTCCGGCATCTTGTGCGAGCGCTCCGGTGTTGTTAACATTGCCATCGAGGGCATGATGCTCACGGGCGCAATGGTCAGTGCCCTGGTAGGAAGTATCACGCAGAACGCCTGGCTGGGGTTGCTGGCTGCGATCCTGGCAGGCGCGCTACTGGCACTCGTCCACGCCGTGCTCTCTATCAAGTATAAAACCAATCAAATCGTATCCGGCACCGTTATCAACATTTTTGCTACCGGACTGACGTCCTATATTTCGGCAAAGTTTCTCCAGGTCAACCAGGCATTGAACAACCCACCCACTTTTGGCGGCACGCCGATTCCCCTACTAAGTGAGATTCCCATCCTGGGACCAGTGCTATTTAACAACAGCATTTTTGTTTATGTCATGTTTATCCTGCTGTTTGTTCTGAATGTTGCCTTGTTCCAAACCCGATGGGGATTGCGCCTGCGTGCAGTGGGCGAACACCCCAAAGCCGCTGATACGTTGGGGATTGATGTCTTCAAGACGCGTTACATGGCAGTAGTGCTAGGGGGAATGGTGGCCGGATTTGCGGGGGGTTACTTCACCTTGGGTTCGGCCGGACGTTTTGACGAAGTAATGACAGCGGGGCGCGGCTTTATTGGCTTGGCCGCTATGATCTTTGGCAACTGGAATCCTTTTGGCGCCTTCGGTGCGGGTTTGCTCTTTGGCTTTGCAGATGCCCTGGCTTCGCGTCTGGCCATCCTGGGAATTGCCATCCCCTCGCAGTTCCTCTTGATGGCTCCCTACATTGCCACCATGATTGTGCTGGCAGGTGTTATTGGACGTGCTCGTCCGCCAGCAGCCGATGGCATCCCCTACGAAAAAGAATAGCCCTCTTACCTTTGACCGTCAACAGTGCTGAGATCGGACACGCCTGTCCCAACCCCAACAGGCCAAGGGCGTCAGCAGACGCCTGTTCAATACCACGCTTGGATGGACAGTCTGCCACGCAAACCCCAGAGACACCAGTAAAGTCGCTACTTAAAGCCGCTGCTAAATCGGAACCATTTAGGGCTTGTATCTAATGGATAAGCATTTGAGGTAACCGCTGAGTAAAATACGCAAATGATATTGAGAAAGCATAAGCCGGTTTCATTTCTCTCTCACAGACGGGCGAGGCCGTTGTGCTTGCATTCAATAGTGCCCCGTGTTATAATTTGGGCACTCCACAGAGTGAGCGTGACGACCAAGGGGGCCGCTTAGAATATCTTCCTAGGCAATGTAAATTTAGACATCAGCGGCTTTACGGTAACGCTCCTCCACAGGCGTGATATCACCTAAACCAATTCCAAAATCCCAATTCATACGGACAAGCCCATATGAAGTTCCTTGAACTTGAAAAAGCCACGCTGGCCGATCTGCGCCAGATCGCCAGAGAAATGAATATCCCCAACGCTTCGCGCATGAAAAAGGAAAACCTGATCCTGGCCATCCGCCAAGTTGAGGCCGAGCGGGAAGGGCTGGAGGTGCGTGGCGGCATCCTCGAAATCCTGCCGGAGGGCATTGGCTTCCTGCGCAAAAACTATCAAATTGGCCCGGACGATGTCTATGTCTCTCAGGCCCAATTACGGCGCTATGATCTGCGCATGGGCGATCTGGTCATCGGAGTTGTGCGTCCTCCCCGCGAGGCTGAACGCCATTATGGCTTGGTAAGAGTCGAATCCATCAACGGCATCTCACCGGAGGAGGCTCGTGACCGCCCGGTCTTCGAACGGCTCACCCCCATCTTCCCTAACAAACGCTTTGATCTCGAAACCGACCCCACTATTCTCTCCACCCGCCTGATCAACTTGATTGCCCCCATCGGGCGGGGACAGCGCGGTCTAATCGTCTCGCCACCCAAAGCAGGTAAAACCACCATTCTGAAACAAATTGCCAATGCCATTTCCACCAAGTACCCCGAAGTCCATCTCATCATCGCGCTGATCGGTGAACGTCCTGAAGAAGTCACCGACATGGATCGCTCCGTGGAGGCTGAAGTGGTAGCTTCCACCTTCGACGAGCCGGTGACTTCGCATGTGCGGACGGCTGAGATTACTCTGGAGCGTGCCAAGCGCCTGGTGGAGATTGGACGGGATGTCGTCATTCTCCTGGACTCCCTCACCCGACTGGCCCGCGCCTACAACCTAGTTGTGACCCCTTCTGGGCGCACGCTCTCAGGTGGGATGGATCCTTCTGCCCTCTACCCACCCAAGCGTTTCTTCGGTGCAGCACGTAATGTTGAGGAGGGGGGCTCCCTGACCATCATCGCCACAGCCTTAGTGGATACGGGCTCACGGTTGGATGACGTGGTATATGAAGAATTCAAAGGTACTGGTAACATGGAATTGCACCTTTCACGTCGCCTGCAGGAACGCCGTATCTTCCCGGCCATTGATATTGAGCGTTCGTCAACCCGACGTGAAGAACTTTTGCTTGGCCCGGACATTTTGCAGCGCGTCTGGCTCATGCGGCGCATGTATCTGCAAATGATCAGCCCGCCCCCACAAGGTGCAGGCATGGACCCAGCAGTTGCTACTGAGGCCATTCTACAACGCATGCTCCGCACAAAGAATAACATGGAGTTTCTCGAAACGCTGACGGAGGAATTGTGACCCAAGTCGCCCCAACCCGCGCGCCCCGGTCTCAGGAGACTTCGGAGGGAACTTCATCGCGTTGGCTGGCATCCTTACTCTGGCTGGTGGCCGCTGCCATGGTAGCGCTAGCAGCATTTCTGATCGTCCAGCACGTGACCGCAGCGACCGCATCCTCTTTTGTCGGGGAACTCACCAACGTCCCCGAATTGCCCTCGAACAGTGGTGAGGCTGTTTTACCCCCACTTGAAGCATCGTTGGCGCAAGATTACATCACCCGTGTGGCCAACCCGCACACAATTGTCGTCTCTCAACCTCGCGAAAGCGCTCTCATCTACGAGGTACAGAAGGGCGATTCCATCTTCGGGATTGCCAAGAAGTTTAACCTCAAACCCGAGAGCGTCTTATGGGCTAATTACGACGTACTGAATGACGACCCTCACATGATTGAGGTGGGACTTAAACTGATCATTCCTCCCACCGATGGCGTTTACTATAAGTGGAAAGAGGGCGATACAATCGAATCGGTGGCCGCTTCCTTCCGGGTTAAACCGGAGGATATTCTACTCTGGCCAGGGAACAAACTAGATATCACCAATCCGGTTATTGAGCCTGGACAGTACGTCATGGTTCCCGGTGGGCGACGTGAGTTCCGCACCTGGGTTGTGCCCAGCATCCCCCGCGGCCCGGCTGGGGTCAATAAGAGCATCCTCGGTCCGGGAGCATGCGATACCGGACAGGGCGGCGCCTATGGCAGCGGTACCTTCATTTGGCCTACCCCGCAGCACGTGCTTTCCGGCAATGACTATTGGGATGGTCACCTAGCCATTGACATTGCTGCCGGCGTCGGCGATCCGATTTACGCGGCAGATAGTGGCGTGGTGGTCTATGCCGGTTGGATCAGCGGTGGGTATGGTAATATGGTCATGATTGATCACGGAAACGGCTATCAGACTCTGTATGCGCATCTGAGCGCTATCCGCGTTGGATGTGGCGCCAGTGTGCGTCAGGGGCAAGTCATCGGTCTAGCGGGTAGTACGGGCCGATCCACCGGACCACACCTCCACTTTGAGGTTCGCTACATGGGCGGGTTTGTCAACCCCTGGTACGTATTGCCGTAAACTCTGGCCCCAGAACAACTAGAGCAAGCTTGGCGGGTCCACTTCGACCCGCCAATCTCTTAACTCGGAGAGATACGCCCGCAAAAAAGCCATTGGTTCATCGCCCCGCAGGATAATATGCCAACGGTAAAGACCTTCTAGACGAGCGTAGAAACACGGCGCTGGCCCAATTAGTTCACAACGAGGTTTTCCGCTTTGTGCTAACCAGCGACGGAGACGCTCGGCCAGCCCTTCGGCTTCTCGAGCCGCTATTTCCGCTTCTCGATGGCGAAACTCCAAACGCACCAGCCGGGCAAAGGGCGGATACCCCGTTTCGCGCCTGAGAGCCAATTCATGTTGGTAAAATCCCTCATAATCGTGTTGAGAAGCAAACCGAATCGCGTAATGATCCGGCTGGAAGGTCTGCAAAATGACCCTTCCTCCCAAAGGCCCACGCCCGGCGCGCCCCGCCACCTGGGTCAGCAATTGAAACGTACGCTCAGCGGCACGAAAATCCGGCATTGAAAGCCCCACGTCGGCAAGAATAACTCCCACGAGGGTGACCAAGGGAAGGTCTAACCCCTTGGCTAACATTTGCGTACCCACCAAGACGTCGGCTTGATGACGGCTAAAATGGGTCAGGATGAGGTCTAATGCCCCCCTAGTACGGCTGGTAGATGAGTCCATGCGCAGCACACGGAGATGTGGAAACATCCTTAAAAGCTCTCGCTCTACCCGCTCTGTTCCCAGACCGTACTGGCGGAATTCGCGGCTTCCACACTGCGGGCAGATGTCCGGCATCTGACGGCGGTAATTGCACCGATGGCAGATTAACCCCTGCGGTTCAAGATGGAGGGTGAGGGGAATATCGCACCGCGGACACTTGAGCACGTAACCACACTCGCGACAGAACACATAGGTTGCCGCACCCAGGCGATTTAGAAAGAGAATGGCCTGTTGACCCGCCCGCGTGATCTGGTCAAGGCTTTCCAGTAGGATGCGGCTAAAGATGGAGCGATTCCCTGCTTTGAGCTCCTGCCGCATATCCACAATTTTGACCTCTGGCATTGGGGCGGTCTCCACCTTGCTCATATGGCCTTTGAGGGAATGCTCCACCCGCACACGCAAGGGCAACCGCAAAAGCGGCCATCCCTCTTTTTGAGCACGATAGAACAAAGCTATTTCTGGTGTTGCTGAACCCAGCACTAGCACACTTTGGGTAAGGCGGGCGTATTCAATAGCCGCTTGAACCGCGTGATAGTAAGGCGGTGTTTCTCCTTGGTAGTAAGAAGGCTCGTGGCATTCATCTACAATGATGAGCCCCAAGCGCTCAAAAGGGGTAAACAAAGCACTGCGCGGGCCAATAATGACCGCAAGACGCCCTTCACGGGCACGACGCCAGGTATCATAACGCTCACCAGGTGACAGACGCGAGTGAATCACACCCACTTTCCCCGGAAAGCGGGCCATAAAACGCCGCACCACCTGAGGGGTCAGGGCAATCTCGGGCACCAGAACAATGACCTGCCGGCCTTGCGCCAGAGCCTCGGCAACAGCTTGCAAGTAAATTTCAGTTTTTCCCGAACCGGTAACCCCAAACAACAGGATGGGCTTAGCATTTGAGCGTTCCGGCTGATGCATAGCCTGGTAAATAATTTCCCATGCCCGTTGCTGATCCTCAGTTAGGCTCATAGATCCAATGGATTCACCTTCCAAGCGAATGTTCTCCAAAGGATCACGCCAGACCTCCGTCTCGCTGAGATGGATCAACCCCATTTCGGCTAGGCGCTCCAAGTCATTCAGGTTTCCCCCACTCACAGCATACAGCCAGGTCACCTCTAGCGGCCAGGGCTCCTTGAGGAGAAAACGCAATATCGCCTGGCGTCGTGCCAGCGCTGCTGAGCCCTGCCGCCCAAGGTGGGGTAATGCAGCTTCAGCTTCTTCTGGCGAGCAGGCCAATTGGGCGGTGCGCACTATTTTGGGGCGAACAGAAGGAGGCGGCAAAACCGGCTCTGCACGCAGAAAACCCTGCCGCACCAGGCGCCGTGCCACCGTCCGCCAATCTCGGTACGGTAAAGCCGCATCAATTTGCCGCCCCCGCAACGGCCCCCGCCGCATCAACAGGTGCACAAGGGCCTTTTCGGTAGCTTTCGCCTCGTTTACTTCCGCGGGACCAACCCAGATGTAGCGAACATCAGCCTGTTGTGATAACCCCGGAGGCAACATGGCAAACAGCACACTATTCAATGGTGAGAGCGTTTCAGCGCTAAGGATGCGGGCCAGTTCAATCTGCGCCGCTGTGACCACAGGGCGCTCATCTAAAACCCCTTCAATCTCCCGTGTAGCCCGTCCCTGAAAAGAAGGGGACTCTGCTATTACAATGCCATAAACTCGACGCTCTCCAAAAGGCACAATCACCAAACTGCCTGCATGCACCCGCCCCAACAGATGAGAGGGAACTCGATAATCAAACACCCCTCCTATGCCAGGCAGATCAACAGCAATTTGAACGCAAGTAAGAGTTTCGGGAAGCGATGAGGAAGCCAAGGCACCCAGCACTGTGATTAGCGGCGCAAAATTGCAGCCGCACCATAGCCCACCACAGAGGTGGTATCCCCTGTGGTGTCCGCTGAAGTGGTGTAATCCAGAATTTCAACGTGACTAGCCCCCAAGGCTTTGGCAGCAATCATCACCGTTACCACGGCTGCCACACCACACGCAAAGCCGGTTCCATTTTCTTCGGCCTGAAGCACCCCCTCCGGAGAAAATCGGGCAATTTGGCGCAGCATCTCACCATCTAGACGACGCGCCACTTTTTCGGGATAGAAATGGGATAGATCCGTGCTCGCTACGAGTAGATAATTGTGATCACGCACAATCTCTGCCAACGCCTGACCCAGAACACGCAGCAACGCTTCATGTTTACTGCGAAGCATGAGCGGAAGCAGTCTGAATGGTCCCCTTAGAGCGCGTTGAAGGAACGGAAGTTCAATCTCCAGCGAATGCTCATCGTCGTTGGCAACTGGTGTTATCCCTACTTGAAGCCTTTCCTGTAGGGTCTTGTTCAGTTCGGTGAGTAGGTTGTGATCAACCTCAATGATCCCTAAGGGGGTCTCATACATGCGATGAGCCGTAGTCAACACTGGTGCCGGATGAAAGCGATGATAAGGAGAAACCACAACGACCAAGTCACGTTTCTGATCGAATACACTTTTGAAAGCGTAACCCGCCGTGCGCCCCGAATAGCGATGACCAGCATGAGGAGCGATCACCCCCACAACCTCCCCCACTAAAGGAGGCAATTTAGCCTCTGCCAGGTAACGATCCACCTGTGCAGCCAGTTCGGCGGGATCACCGCTGTACCATAGACCCGCAATAGGCGAAGGACGTACCTCCGAAATCACGGTCATCGTAATCCTCCATATCTAGTATTTATTATAACCAGTCATCCAGAGGATTCAATGACCTTCGCTCGCTTTGGCATCCTGATTTATCAAACAACAGCTGCCCCTATCGCCCCGGTGGGAAGATGGCCACTTGATCAGCACCTTCCAGACGCCATTGATCTTCGGTCATAAAGGCAATGTCACGTCCGTTACGAAGTACCCGCCAACCCGCGCGCGGCCGGTAGATCCGTTCCACCTCCATCCAAGGATTGCCACGTGCGTCGTCATGATGTTGACTCTCCCACACAATTTCCAGGGTTTCGGAGCGGGCATGTGGATAATAGTTGAAAAACTTGCGCAGTACTTCAAGAACACTCTGACCCGAGTAAAAACCAATTTCTAGCGTGTCGCACCCAATCAATGAACGCAACCGGCCGTAAACAGTAACTTTGACCTTTTCCTCCCCTTCCGTCAAGGCCAGTGCACTCCGATAGCCCTGGAGCATCATCTGGAGGTGTAAGATAAACACCTTGTTCCAGCCCGCCAGAGCCCGCAACTGGACATCTGTCCTCACCTCGGCTTGCTCCAGGATTCGAGCAAAAGCCGCCGTCATCAGGGCAATGCTTCCGACAACATACAGACTGGGAATGTGGAGGCGACGCCGCCCATGGCCAGCATGTACCTGACCTGCACGGAACAGATAACGAGCAAAATCGTGGCTAAAATCCAGTCCCAGAGTGCGCGCTAACCATACGGCAAAGAAACGGCGACGTTCTGCCAAATGTTGAGGATCCGCCCCACCGCTCCACCCAAGCAAAGCTGCCGTCTCAGGGAATGCTTCTAGATAGGCATAATTTTCAACAATCAGGTCATAACCGCGTTGAAACAGCGGCTCGATGGTTCCCAACATGGCTTGCAGGTCGTCTTCATCAAGGTGAAGAAAGGCTCTCAAGTGATCCCAAGTTTCTTCAGGGGACGGATCTAACCCGCGCAATTCCCAAATTTGCGCTTGGCCTTCAGGGGCAACCGAGGTCGCTACCTGCCACGTCAAGTCCTTGGTGACCATAAACAACCACCTTTCTGGGTAATCTGAATATTTTTTATTTATTATATGATATGCCACACGGATAAGTTTGCGATAACGCAAAGAGGGAAATTTGCGCCAGTGCAATACTAAGCGCACAACTCCGGTGTATAGTTTTTCCATCCTGCTTTGAGGTTATCCCCCATGAACAAAACTTATACTCTGTTTGAGGATTTGGTTTCCCTTACTCCTACCCTCCCAGCAGATAGCATCCTCAGCCGCACATTGCTTCAGCACCCACGCCTCAAAGTTACCCTCTTTGCCTTTGCCGCTGGACAAGAGCTTTCTGAACACGCCACTCCTATGCCCGCAGTTATTCACATTCTGGAAGGCGAATGCGATCTAAGGGTGAGCGGAGATGATTACACACTCCACGATGGGGCCTGGGTTTTTATGGAGGCCCATACACCCCATGCCCTCATAGCACGCACAGATCTGCGCATGCTATTACTGATGTTACCTGATTAAGACCTCAAGTAGAGTGAGGGGAAGAATTATCTTCTTCTGAGGGTTGAGCCTCTCTTCCCATCGGCGAGGCTGGCGCGGGCGAGGAAACGCTTGTTGCCCTCAGATACTGGCGGTAGCGCCAGTACCCCCACATCGCCCCCCCAACAACAATCAGCCCGCCTATCCACGCCGCCCACAATGGGCCGTTGTCTGAGGGAACGGGAGGCAAGGGAACTGAGGTAACCTTTGAGGTCTTAAGAGGAGCTGACGTAGGGGAGCCAACAGATACACCGAGAGATGGGGTCAAGGCTTCCTTGCCTGGGTACCCTTCACCCTGAGCAGGGGGACTACTGCTAGCCGTTGCATCCGGTGAAGGCACTGGATAACCTGCCGGTGTCAATGTTTGATCCAACGAAGGCCGTGGATACCCTACTACGGTTGACGTTTGATTGGGTAAGGGCAAGGGGGCTGGGGTGGGGGTAAATGCGAGGCTTGGCGTGAATGTCACTCCTCCGAAAGGCGTCCGTGAAGGGGTACGTGTTGCAAACAATGTGCGTGTTGGGGTCGGGGTACGCGTGCGTGTGGGTAGGAGCGGTCGGGTGGGTGAGCGCGTCCAGGTGAGAATCGGTGTGATGGTACGCGTGACTGTGCGAGTAAATGTCACACTAGGTGTCAGAGTGGGACTTGGGGTAAACGTCCATGTAATTGAAGGGGTCGGTGTTACCGGTCGCGCTGGTAACCCCACCACAAAAGGTAAATATTTAAGATCTCGGCTCAGGCTCGGCCGACCATCATTATCTATGTCAACTCGGATTTCTTTCTCGTTAGTTAGGCAGGTGGTGGTCTGTCCATTGCTCCCACCTGCTGCTAGGCCTGCCGGGCGTTGTCCCGTTGTATCCCAACCTTGGGTGATATTTGCTGCCGGATGATACCACCACAAAGGGTATAGAACCTGGTTCCCGCTTCCACAATAAAATGCTGACTCAATCTCCGTTACACACCCCGGCGTAAGATCATAGCGGAAGAAAAGACTGAGGGTTCCATTGGGAGCAGCATCCTCGGCCAGGAAAACATCCCAGTAACTGCTACAAGGGATGAGATCCTCCCCCGATCCCCCCGTAAACGGAACGTTAAGTGTGCTTCCGGCCCCATGCTCCACGATGTAAAGGTCGAAATCGGCTTCTCCGCTTCCATGCTGAAAAGCGATGCGATTGCCAAAGGCATAGCCCTTGTTCTCTGTTACAGCGACCTGCGTGGCACTCACACCGGGTTGATCAGCACGCCGCAGCACCGGGGCACCCAGAACTTTAATCGGGTCAACCTCACACTGGGAAACCGCTGAAGCAAGCGTGGAGCTCCACCCGAAAAAGTTATGATTCACCACTCCATGGTCATTACACTCCACTTGGGCTCCTGCACGGTTATCATACAGGTTATTCCCTACCGCCACAATACGCCCTGAGGATGCCCCGGCTTCACGGAAAATGGCATAGCCGCTGTTGCCCCGAATGTGGCTAAAGCGGATTGTGACCTGCCCCGCACCATCCAGGATCCGAAGAGCATCCTTCCCGTCCAAAAGGGTCACATACTCTATTCTCACCTCCCCTCCCGTTGGATTCACGATGACCAAATCCCGATTGGGAGAAACGCAAGAACCATCCTTGAGAGTCAGGTTGCGGAGGGTGACTCCACCCCCAATCTGGAGCATTGGCCGAGAACAATTGGGCCCTACGTAAGTCAGCGAGGCATTGTTCAACCCGCGAAGCGTCAGAGGCTTATCAATGATCACCGTCTGGCTTTTGATGCCATAGTCACCCAGGAGAAGGATCTGACCGCCAGCATCCACAGCATCAACGGCGTCCTTCAGGCTGGTGCCAATCCCCCCCACCTGGTCATCGCCGCTGTTAACGTAGCAGGGGCTAAATTGCCCGCAAGCCGTGGCATCGTTCGCCACATACGCTGGGGAGGCTTTGGGTACTATCCGCAGAAAGAGAAACAATTCCTGGGTTCGCACCCAGCCACTGCTTCCCCGCTCTAGCACGCGCAAGCGCAATGTGCCCGAGGAGGTGGCCGCAGAGCCTATACGAAAGGCAAAATCCAGGCCATCACCAAACTGACCTGCCGACAAAGTTACGCTGGCTCCATTTCTTAACTCATACCCTAGGGGAGCTGCTTCACATCCAGAAAGGTCACCCACTGTGTAGGAGAGATCGCTGATCAACCCACTTGGTGAAAAGATCACCTCAGGGACTGACCATGCTTGCGGGGTATAAACACACACCTGAACGTTGGGCGATTGAGCCGGATCATAGATTCCCAACAGGTAATTAGCGCGCACGTTCAGCCGCTGGCCTGCCGCACAACCGGTTTCCGGGCAAGCCACAGGATTGAGCAAGAACATACTGCTGAACTGAGTCGTCTGGGCTTGGACAATAGTATAGCCATCCAGATCCCCCCTTTCCAGAACACCCAGGCTCAAACCTAAAACCAGGATGAGCAAAACTCTAAAACGCTGCACCACCGGTTTCATCCAATCGTGTACTCCATTCCAACGTATCTCGCCAGCCAGCAAAATGCCTTAGTGGAGAACCTTGCTGAGAAAAGCACGGGTGCGTTCATGCCGTGGATTGTTGAACAGAATATCGGGAGGGGCCTCTTCAACAATCTGGCCCTCATCCATCAGGATTGCGCGATGGGCAGCTGCCCGTGCAAAACCGATTTCGTGGGAAACCACCACCATGGTCATTCCCTCACGCGCCAGGTTGAGCATGACGTCCAACACCTCCTGGATCATTTCCGGGTCCAAGGCACTGGTAGGCTCATCAAAGAGCATGATTTTGGGATTCATGGCCAGTGCACGCGCAATGGCTACCCGCTGCTGTTGCCCACCCGACAGTTGGGCCGGGTAATTGTGGGCTTTCTCGGGAATACCCACTTTGCGCAGGAGTTCCATGGCAATCGCCTCGGCTTCTTCTTTTTTGCGCTTACGCACGATGCGCTGCGCTAGGCAGATATTCTCCAACACCGTCAGGTGTGGGAAAAGATTAAACTGCTGGAAAACCATGCCCACTTCGGTGCGCACCGCATTAATGTTTTCAGCACTGTCCAGAGGAATACCATCCACAATAATCCTACCTTCATCAAACTCTTCCAGTCGGTTGATACACCGCAGCAAGGTTGATTTTCCAGACCCCGAAGGCCCAATAATCACTACCACTTCCCCTTTATAAACATCCAGGTTAACCCCCCGCAAGGCATGAACATGCCCAAACCATTTATGTACATTCTCAATATGGATAATGGGTTCTCGCTCCATACACTATTTCTCCAACCGTGTCCGATATTCTATCCAAGCCACCACTCGCGTTGCCAGCAGCGTCATCACCAAGTATAGCAGACTTACCATCAACCAGGTCTGCAGGGGAATGAAACTAGCAGCCATGAACTCGCGTCCTCGCCGAGTCAATTCGGGCACTGCCACAACACTGGTGAGCGAGGAGTCCTTCAGCAATGTGATAAACTCGTTACCCACCGGCGGCAAGATGACCCGCACTGCCTGAGGCAGGATCACGTATCGCATAGCTTGAAAGTAGGTCATCCCTAGGCTACGCGCGGCTTCCATCTGCCCCCGTGGAATACTCTGGATACCCGCACGGTAGACCTCGCTCATGTAGGCAGCATAACAAATGGTTAGTCCCAAAATGGCCATAGCCACCGGATTAGGCCGATAGTTTATTAGGGGTTGCCACCCCACCGAACGGCCAATATCTTGCACCAGCGAGGGAAAGGCAAAATACCAGAAAATCAACTGAACTAACACCGGGATACCCCGAATGACCTCCACGTAAATGGTCGCAATGCCCCGCAATAGCGTAAGTTTTGAAAGCCGAATCAGCCCTACGATCAGCCCTAGAAAAAGGACTAACGCAAAAGAAACCAACGTGACGTAGATAGTTACCTGAATGCCATCACGAACAAATAGAAGAATACGCCGAAAGGGGTCCGGTTGCAGGACAACCAGCGCCACTACGATCAATACAATGGTCAGAACCAACAGCCACCAGGGATCACGAAACCTTTTTGGAGATGGCAATTGAGCAGAGTCACGCGCAGGCAGATTCATGCGTAATCCTCACATGGAAGAAAATGGACAAAGAGGGCCGATGCTTTTGCGCATCGGCCCTGTAAAGCGAGTTGGAAGAATTATTGCGAGGCCAACCACTTCTGCTCAAGTTGCTGGATAAATCCCTCCTCCTTGAGCGCTTTCAATGCTGTGTTAATCTTGTCAACCAAGTCGGACCGATTCTTGCAGATGGCGATGCCGTAGGATTCTTCGGTAAAGACTTCCCCAACCGTGGTCAGTTTCTCCGGATTCTTTCCGATGAAACCTAAAGCGGTGGGATAGTCTGCGATGACTGCATCAATCTGGCCATTTGCCAAATCAAGAAAGGCCAGATCATACGTATCATAGGGCTTGAAGGTCACACCGGGGATTTTCTGAGCCTCAATGGCACCCGTCGTTCCCAGCTGTGCTCCTACGGTCATCCCCCCTAAATCATCTTTACTCTTGATGCGCGTTTCACCTTTACGCACCACCACAATCTGGCCCGCGTTAATATAAGGTTCAGAGAAAAGCATGGATTGCTTGCGCTCATCGGTGATCGTGATCGCGGCAATGGCTGCATCATACTGACACTCAGAAAGTCCGGCTAGCATTGGATCAAACGGAAGATTGGTCCACTCGATCTTAAACCCCGCCTTCTGAGCAATGGCGTTCATCAATTCCACGTCAAAACCGGTGAGTTCCTTGGTGGCTTCATCCACCAGTTCAAACGGCGGGAAAGTGGCATCAGTAGCTACACGGACTGTCATTTGAGTCGCCGCAGGATATGCGGTCGCCTGCGGGGCTGTCCCCTCGCTCGTAGGCGCCGGATAGCCAGCCTTTTCCCCTGCCGATGGAGTGGCAGGCGTGGCGGGCTGACAGGCAGCCAACAATAATCCTAAGATCACCACAAACAACATCCACTTAAGGCCATACTTTTTCACGGCGTCTCCTCCTTTTTCAATTTCGGGATAAATACACGAGTTTCAGCACAAATGGGCTAGAATTATTATACCATCGCCCAAACGCCTGCCCGCCAGATATAATAAGCCTGTGACTACAAATGCTGACTACGCTTCTTCGCCATCGCAAAACTTGCGTCAACACCTAGGCTTAGGGCTGATCCTGGGTTGTGTGGTCTTTTTGGGGCTGGCCCTATTTGGAGATATCCGTCAAGTAGGACAGGTGGTACAAGACTTTGATTGGCGCGTATATCCCCTAGCCCTGTTGCTTACCCTATTCAACTACACCCTGCGCTTTGTGAAATGGCATTATTATCTGCGTCTGGTAGGAGTCTCCACCCTGTCCTGGAAGCAAAGTTTTCGCCTTTTCGTGGCCGGCTTCCCACTGGCGGTCACCCCTGGAAAAGTTGGCGAGGTCCTCAAGGCTATCTGGGTAAATCAGAAAAGCGGGCTTCCAATTGCCAGAGGTGTATCTATCATACTGGCTGAGCGCATCAGCGATGGTTTGGCCGTGCTTATTCTTTCCACCTCAGGTGTTTTGGCGTATCCTCAGTACTGGCCCGCTTTTGCCTCAGTCGGATTACTTTTACTTGGGGGCATCATTATCTCCCAAATGCGTTCTCTGGTACTGGGAATTCTTAGTTGGCTGGACCGCTTGCGCCGACTTGATCGTCTTGTTCCGCCACTGCGCCAGTTCTACGAGGGGGCCTTTATCCTCTTTCGCCCTCGCTCAACTCTCCTGGCCGTCTCCCTAGGTAGCCTCTCCTGGCTAGGCGAGGGCGTGGGATTTTACCTTATCCTGTGGGGGCTGGGTATGCCAGCCAACACGCACACCGCCGGGCTCGCCATCTTCATCCTGGCGTTCTCAACTGTAATTGGAGCTGTATCCACCCTTCCCGGTGGTTTAGGTGCAGCAGAGGCCTCCATTGCCGGCATGTTGGTCCTCTTAGCCCATCTCTCTCAAGCGCAAGCCGCTGCCGCCACTCTGTTGATCCGCCTCGCCACGTTGTGGTTTGGCGTCTCTCTAGGGCTGGGCACGTGGATGCTCTCCCCTGACCTCCTGGGACTGAAAACCCGTCAGGAGCGGCTTGCCTCACCCGAACGGGAATAAACTCCCCCTACTCGCCAAGGTAGGTTTTCAGGGTTTGGGCAATTTCAGGGGTAACACCTTTGACGCTGGTCAACTCCTCCAGACTGGCTTGGCGGATCCTTTCTAGGCTGCCAAAATGCTGCAACAGGGCCTTGCGTCGGGCAGGCCCAATCCCAGGAATGGAATCCAGTTGGGAGACCAATCCCGCTTTCGTGCGCCGATTGCGATGCGCTGTGATGGCAAAACGGTGCGCCTCATCGCGAATGCGCTGTAGTAGATATAACCCCTGCGAGTGTCGCGGGAGCACCAGAGACTCCTTGCGCCCCGGCAAAAACAGCTCCTCTTGTTGCTTAGCCAGACCCACAACAGCAATCTTATCCTGCAAACCAAAACGCTGCAATACGGTAATTGCCCGACTCAACTGACCTTTACCGCCATCTACGATCAGCAGGTCCGGCAGCAACGCAAACGCCGGATCAGGCTTCCCACCGGGTAGCGCCGCATGTTCCTGCGCCGCCACATAACGGCGAAAGCGGCGGATGAGTACTTCCTCCATACTGGCAAAGTCATCCGGACCACTTACCGTCTGGATGTTAAAGCGCCGATAGTAAGCCTTCTTGGGTACCCCCTGCTCAAAAACCACCATGCTCCCAACCGCATAGGTTCCTTGCGTATTAGAAATATCGTAGCATTCAATCCGATTTGGGGGTTGAGATAACCCCAAGGCTTGTTGCAACTCGCTCAGCGCCTGGCTCTGACGATGTTTGTCCGCCTCCCACTGGGCTCGGAGTGCACGCAACGTTTCAACCGCATTTTCAGTTGCCATTTCTACCAACTCTTGCGAGAGGCCCTGACGAGGAACCAGCAACTCCACCTTAGGCCCTCCACGGCGATCCCGCAACCACTGCTGAATAATAGCCGCTTCTTCAATCTCGTGCGGAAGCAACACCTGTGCCGGCACACTTGCCGCTTCCGCATAAAATTGCTTGATAAATTCTGCCAGCACCTCGGCGTCCTCGCTATCCTGTGCTCCCTCCAGAATGAAATATTCTCGTCCGATTAGTTTTCCATTACGAATAAAGAAGACTTGCACACAGGCTTCACCGTCATCTCGGGCCATGGCAATTACATCCGAATCAAGTTGCTCGGTTGTGATGACTTTTTGCTTTTCTACTACCCGCTCAATGGCAAAAATTTGGTCCCGTAGCGCTGCCGCGCGCTCAAAATTAAGCCCCTCAGCGGCATCCTCCATTTCCTGGCGCAAGCGGGTAACTATTGGTTCGGTGCGACCCTCCAGAAACTGACACAGATCATCAATCATCTGGCGATAACGCTGACGATCAATCGCTCCAATGCAGGGGGCTGCGCATAATTTGATGTCATAGTAGAGACAAGCGCGCTCGTCCTTGCCAGTGATAGTGCGGTCGCAAGTGAGGTAGGGGAAGAGACGACGCAGCACATCCAGGGTTTGATGTACCGCCCACACGCTCGTATATGGCCCGAAGTAGCGTGAACCGTCGTTCACCATTTGCCGGGTAACGGTCACTTTAGGAAAATCATCCGCCCAATGAACTTTAATGTAGGGATAACGCTTATCATCCTTGAGACGCACATTGTAGCGCGGGCGGTATTTCTTGATTAGATTCATCTCCAGGATGAGCGCTTCCAGTTCCGACCCCACCACAATCCACTCAATATCTGCGATTTGCTGCACCATGCGCCGTACCTTGGGTGGATGGGCGACAGGGCTGTGGAAATAAGAACGCACCCGGTTGCGCAGATTGATCGCTTTGCCGACGTAAATTACCTCACCGGCAGCGTTCTTCATCAAATAACAGCCTGGTTTGGTCGGTATTGTTTCTAGAACGCTCTGTAAACGCTCATTGATTTCCGCCATCATGAAAATAATTGTACTGCTCCCCCGGGCGTGTGAGAATAGTGAATCTACACTAGAGGAAAGGCACATCCATCGGCACGCAGGTCACTCCCACCCCATAACACACCGGTCTCCCGTTCCCGCAAGATGATCTGCCCGCGTCCAAAGAGGGCGCGCACCATCCCGGTCACGCGCTCCACCGGATGTCCCATGGCTTGCAGGGCCCTCAGGGTCGCCTCAGGAATACCCTCCTCCAACGCCACCAGCCCATTGGCCCGTTGAGCATGCAGACAAAAGCGAGGCCGATCCAAGGCTGTCTGCGGATCCAAAGCATCATCAGCAAGTGCCGTCATTACCTGGACGTGCCCCTGGGGCTGCATAAACCCACCCATCACCCCTAGGGCCGCATACAAAGCGCCATCATCAGCATAGGTTGCCAAGGCAGGAATGATGGTGTGATAGGGTCGCTTTCCCGGCTGCCATGCATTCGGATGAGTCGGGTCGAGGCTAAAATTGTGGCCACGATTCTGCAGGCTAAAACCGCACCCACGCGGGACGATGCCAGTACCAAACCCCATATAATTGCTGTTGACGAACGAACAAGCATTCCCCTGACCATCCACCACGCAAAAGTATACCGTATCGGACCCCTGATGAGGGTTACCATAAGTCACCGCAGGCAAAGCCCGTTGCGGGTGGATCTGGGCTCGCCGTTTGGCTGCATAAGCCTCACTCAGGAGGGCTTCTACGGGAATGCAAGCAAAAGACGGATCTGCGACATAACGAAAGGCATCCGCAAAAGCCAGACGGAGGGCCTCAATTTCCAAATGAAGGCGATCAGGCGAAAGCGCCTCCAGTGAAGCGAGATCAAACCCGCTCAAGATATTCAATGCCAACAGAGCTGTAAGGCCCTGACCGTTCGGCGGACACTCCCAAACCCGCAGGTGACGGTAAGTAACTGCCAAGGGCTCATCCCAGGTGCTTTGGTGCTCAGCCAAGTCATCAAGCGAGAGACAGCCCCCAGCTTCTCTCACCGTGCTGACGATGGCTTCCGCAATGGAGCCTTCATAGAAGGCCCGCTTTCCCCCAACCGCAATTTGCTGTAGAACGCGGGAGAGATTAGGGTTACGAAAACGCTCCCCTGCCCGTGGCGCCCGTCCTTCAATCAATAATTCATGCCCGTTAAGAGCATGACGTAACTGGTCCTCTGCCCCTCGCTGCCAGAAATAAGCCGTTAACGGCGCTACAGGGAATCCCTCTTCCGCCAAGTCAATAGCAGGAATCAGCACTTTGACAAGATCCAACTGCCCAAACCGAGCATGCAGATCACACCAGCCTGCACATGCACCTGGCACCGTGATGGTATAAGGGTGAAAAGGGGGTAACCCGCTCTCAAAACCCTCTCTCTTTATTTGCTCCAGAGTCAAGTTCCGGGGAGCTCGTCCGGAACCATTCAACGCATAAACATTGCGTGTACCCGCCTCGTAATATAATGCAAAGCAGTCGCCTCCCAACCCAGTGGAGGTGGGTTCAGTGACTGCCAACACAGCAGCCATCGCAACAGCAGCATCTGCTGCATTTCCCCCTTGATCCATTATCCGCAATCCCGCTGCAACCGCTAATGGCTGCGAAGCCGCAGCCATCCCCCGTGTCCCCATCACGACCGAGCGCCGCGATGGGTAAGGCATGAATGAGGCTAGCGATTGAAAAACCGTCATAGTTCTTGGGGGCTGCTATACCACCTCAATTCCGCTTCCCTCAATCACCTCACCAATCACCCACAAAGGCTGCTCCCGGTCCTTTGCCAAGGTGAGCAGAGTATCGAGACGGTCTGTCGGTACGGCCATGAGTAAGCCGCCGCTCGTCTGGGGATCAAACAGCAACATCTGATTCGCTTCGTCAATCTCAGGCGCAAAACGGACCCGCCCTCCAAAGAACAGGCGGTTATCGGAGGCCCCCCCCGGGAACGTCCACTGTTCGGCATAAGCGCGGGCCCCTTTCAGGAAAGGAATGCGTTCAAAAACCAAACGTAGCCCCACACCACTACTTGTGGCCATTTCCAGCCCATGCCCCAGTAGGCTGAAGCCCGTTACGTCGGTAGCACAACGCACACCAACCTCACTACCGATCTCTGCAGCCAAGCGATTCAAGCGCATCATCCAGGAGATGGCCTCTTCCACATCTTCAGAACGAGCCAAATCGCGCTTCAGTGCCGTGGTGGTCACACCAAATCCAAGGGGTTTACTCAAAACCAACGCATCACCAGGGCAGGCCCCACCTTTAGTAAACATTCGTCGCAGATCAACCCACCCCAACACCACCAAACCGTATTTGGGTTCTTTGTCCTGGATCGTATGCCCCCCGGCAATGACCACGCCCGCTTCGCGGGATTTTTCCGCCCCGCCGCGCAAAATCTCACTCATCATATCATATGGCAGATTAGGGGGCAAAGCAGCGATGTTCAAGGCCAGAAATGGCACCCCCCCCATAGCATAGACATCGGAAAGGCTATTGGCCGCTGCAATTGCTCCATAGGCGTACGGATCATCCACAATGGGAGTGAAGAAATCCGTGGTTACCACAAGAGCGCGTGTTTCATCTACCCGCCAGACAGCCGCATCGTCAGGCGATTCCAGCCCAACCACCAGATTAGGGTAATCCTGGGGTTGAAAGATATTCTTAAGAGGGCGCAACACGTGCGCCAGCGCCTCTGCGCTTAATTTAGACGCTCAACCCGCACAAGTGGCTAGACTGGTCAAACGTATCTGGCGTCCTGAGGGCGGATTTACCATGGTTCTACCTTACGGTATGGGGGTTGCCTGAGGTTGTGGAGTAGGTAACGGCAGAATGAAAGGAGCATTGCTGGGCAACAGCAGGGCTTGAATGTTGGGCGAAAGCTTGGTGACATAGAGATAATTAAGCAGTTCAGGGTCTTCGCGCAGGGCTTCGGCAATGACTTTCAAGGCCTCAGCTTCTGCCCGAGCCTGAATGATGCGTGCCTCGGCCTGCCCCTTGGCTTCGATCACCGCAGCATCCGCCTTACCTTGGGCCACTTGGCGGGCTTGTTCAGCCTCTTGTTTCTTTTGCTCTACGATGAATCGCGCCTGTTGCGCTTGTTGTTCGGCAATTTGCTTTTGCTCTACCGAGGCTGCGTACTCAGGAGAGAATGTCACATTACGTAATACAAAATCCACCAACACCAAACCATTTTCTTCTAACTTTTGTGCCAGGGTGGCACGAATCCGATCCACGAGTTCAAAACGCTTGCCGCTGACCACCTCTTCCACCCCGTATTGGGAAATCGCATCGCGTACAACTCCCCGGGCCAAGGGTCGCACCAAGTCCCTGGCGTAACGGTCCTGCCATTTGATATGCACTTGAACCACTTTTGAGGGGTCCACGGCAAAAATGACTGAGGCATCCACGAAAATCTCTTGTCCATCGGCCGTACGCGCAGCGATCGAGTCATCTCCGCTTACTTGGCCTTCGCTCGTCACCTTGGACATGGTGTAAGTCTGGTTGGCAATAGGATACCGAACAACATATTCTGCAAAAGGAATCACCCAGCGCAAACCCGGCTCCAAAGCCTGCTCCCGATAGCCCTTAGGCGCAAGAGCCGAAATGACAACCCCCCGTTCCTGGGGTTCAATAAAGACCAATCCCGCCGCAATCAGACTGGAGAGAACTGCCAATGTAGCCGTGATCAGAATGGTTGTGCCTGCTTTGCGCATGGGCCGGTTCTGGGCAGCACGAACAATCGCCAAAACAATAAGCCCAACCAGGATAATCCATACCAATGAAGCAAATCCTTGTAACAGGCCGGCAATATTCATGAAATCCTCCGCTATGCGCCGTTGTTGGATATTATTATAACACCTGCTATTCTGCGCTTGGCGGTAAGCACAATCCTGTTCAGGTGTGACTCCGCCAAGCCACTGGTCACGCCTCATGACGGACTTCTCCAAGGCTCTGAAGAGCACTTTTTTGACATTTACCTAGGTTTGTGCTATTGTTAATCCCGTGATCCCTTCTCTGCGCCCGCAGAAAGATGGATCGCATTTCATCCTTTTCCACGCAGGTGTAAGCATGCAACGCGAACGCATCTCCGAGAATGTTTACTGGTTTCAGAGCGACATTTACGCCCAGGTTACCGCTGGCGCTGTGACGGGGCCCCATTGGGCTGTTTTAATTGATACGCTGGCTCTGCCGGAGGAGACACTGGCCATGCGCGCTTTTATCGAGGAGCAGTTAGGTGTCCCGGTGCGTTATATTATCAATACCCATTATCACGCGGATCATGCCTGGGGCAACGGCTTCTTCCCAGGAGCCACCGTCATCAGTCACACGTTATGCCGTCAATTGCTAGAGCAACGGGGGCCTGCTGCGCTTGAATCGGCCCGTCGTCAGAATGCCGCTTTCAAGCAGGTCAAACTGGTCCTCCCTCACCTGACCTTCGAGCAGGGCTCGGTGGCGCTACGAGTAGGCAAAAAGAATTTGGCACTGTTCCCGACCCCTGGGCACAGCGCAGATGGCATCTCGGTTCTGGTTGAAGAAGATCGTGTGCTCTTTGCCGGCGATGCCTTCCTTCCTCTACCTTACTTTGTGGATGGTGATGTGGACACGCTGGCAGAAACCATTCGCATGATTGGGAAAATGGGACTGGAAAACATCGTCCAAGGACATGGCGACATTATCTTGCGGGGCGAAATTGACGAAGCCGTCCGAGAAAACCTAGCTTACCTGAGCGCTGTGCGTAAAGCCGTGCGCGCCGCCCTTAAGCGCCGCAATCCTCAAGAGGCTCTGGACGCAATTGACATTGAATCCTGTGGCAAAAGCCACGTTTATCTGGGAGGATTGGCGCGGGAACTTCACCGCCGCAATGTGCGCTATTTGTATCGCCTGCTCAGTCGCGAGGAAAGTGCGCCAGTTTCCCAATCCACGCCGGGGAGCGATTAATAGAAAGTGGTCCCTATTGCGGAGTCGCGTTCTGGTTTCCAGAGTTAACAGAGTGCCCGCTTTGCTGCTGACGGCGCTTTTGTAGGTAAGCCCGCAGCCCTACTGCACGCTCGGTTCCTCGCCGCAGACGTTCCAAATTGGGACGCAAAGCATAAAGGACCACCCCCAAAACCGCAATACCGTAAAGAACGTACACCCAAGTGGACTCACCTCGCAGAGCACGAATCGCAAAGACCACCGTAGTAACTACTGCCACACTGATCGTCGTTACAGAGGCATAACCGACCAGGAAATACACTAACACACCCACGGGAAGGACATACATCCAAATCGGTGGCCATATGGCCATAGCCCCTCCAAAAGCAGTCGCTCCGCCCGCGCCACCTTTGAAGCGAATGCCACCCTGCTCGCGTTTTTCCACCAGAAAAGCCGAATAATTGTGTCCCATAACTGCCAAGACAGCCGAAGCCACTAGCACCCAAGGATTCTCAGGCATCAGGGCACGTGCAATCCATCCGGCAGCAACGCCTTTGAGCACATCCAAAACTGCGGTAATTACTCCGGCTAGCCACCCTGCTGCACGCATCACGTTAGTGCCTCCGGTGCGACCGCTGCCAATACGGCGTACGTCTTGGCGGCGTGCCACCCAGACGACAATAAGCCCAAAGGGAATAGACCCCACTAGGTAGGACCCCAGCAAACTCAGGATAATTTTCATTGCTGTTGGCATCATATGTTCTCCTTACTACCAAACCCTGCTTCGTTCAAAAAGTTACTCAGTTCTATTATCAAACGAGCTTCTTCATAGGTGCGCTTTTCAATGTTAATTTCAAAAGCTCGCAATCGCCAAACCTTACCTACCGGAGAGACGATCAGCATAAGGCTTTCGGGATAGGCAAACTCATGCAAGTCTGTCTCCGAGGGTGTTGCTGGTCCACGAGGATGTGAATGGAAGATGCCCACCAGATCTAAATCCTCGGTATCCAGCCATTCTAATGCCTTTAACAATTCAGCGGGATCCATCCTGAAACGCACCGGACTGTGAAGAGAATTAGTGACCGGAATCACCACCGATACAGTCTCTCCCTGCCCACCCAACAAACCGCAGGCTTCCTCAGGTAGGTGCTGGATGACGTGATTCAGGATCATCTTCTCTTGGGCCAACGACAAGCGCAATATCCGGGTCATTAGCGTCCAAACACAAAAGCCAATAAACCAAAAAGGGACATCATCACCAGGGGCTCTACCCAAGCACTACGCCAAGGGCGCCCTTCCTCCAACGCACCAGCCAGGCTGGTCAGACCGTAGGCCATGCCGGTAAGGATAAGCCCATACGAAAGGGGCCTCAAAGGGAGGTAGTGCAGCCCAGTTGAGATTTGAATGATTAGCATGCCAGTCGCTACCGCCCAATCCCATGCCCAGCGCTCGATCAGGCGTAAATAGAGATTGCGAAGAACAATCAGCACAATCGCAGGCACCAGCACCAGCCACTGCAGGTAAAGGCGCACACCCGCAGCACGCAGAGTGATCGCCAGTATCAGAAACAATGCAAACGACACGGCGGTAAGAGTCACATAGGCCCAAAATTGCCCCGCCCCCACACGCCCAGCCACGACATACTCTGCAGCCATGACAACGGTAAGTAGCACACTACCCAGTCCAAAAATCAGCCACCATTGAGGGCTCACCTGCAAGGTGCCCAATGGAACGCTAATCGCCCATGCCACCAATGCTGGGAGCGGCCAATGCACTAGACGATAGCGTATTGGCGGTCGCTCTTCACGCTCCTGAAGAATCCAGTCCATACCACTGACCACCAACAGAGTCACCCCAATAGCCGCCAGACTTGATGAGGTCAAAGGTAAGACAAAAAGAAAACCTGGTAGCGCCAAAGTAAGGGGCTCTAACTGTAAATGCAGAAAAGGGAGGGTAGCATAGCCAAGACAAACCATAGCCACTACTTGGCTGAAACGCGCAAGCGGCAAGCGCTCACCTTCAGACATCATAGGAGTCACCCTCTCAGCCAGATTTGAAACCTCCCCTTGCGCCATTACCCCTTCTGAAACCTAGCCCTTCAGTCACTTGGCACTTCTCCTACCACCCCATAGAAAAGAGGAAGAGGCTCAACTGCCACCTCACTCCACTGGCAGGCAGCCAGTAACCGCTCTTTAGCGAGCGCCAGACGATCACGGTGATTAGCGTGTACAACAAACAACGGCTGCCCCTCGGCTACGTAGTCGCCCACTTTATGTAATACAACTACCCCCACAGCATGATCAATGGGATCGCCTTTTTTGATGCGCCCGGCGCCCAAGAGAAGAGAAGTCTCACCCACTTGCTGGGCATCCACCTGGCTTAGATACCCATGACGTGGTGCAGTTACCGTTTCAACGAACTGCGCCTGGGGAAGACGTTCGGGGTCATCCACCTGGCTCACATCCCCGCCCTGGGCTATGACCAGGGTACGGAATTTCTCCCAAGCCCGCCCATCTTGAAGCGCTGTCTCAGCCATCCAACGCGCCGCCTTCAAATTCCTGGCCTTTCCACCCAGTACAAGCATATAACTGGCCACCACTAGACAATGCTCGATAAAATCTTGAGGTCCTTGACCACGCAAAGTATCAATGGCTTCTTTTACCTCTAGCGCGTTTCCCACCGCCTGCCCTAGCGGCTGATTCATATCGCTGAGCAGAGCAATGGTGCGCCGTCCGCTCAGTCTACCAATTGCAACCATCATTTCCGCCAGGTGGCGCGCTTCTTGAAGGGTGCGCATAAAGGCTCCCCGTCCCACTTTCACATCGAGAACAATGGCCTGGGCGCCCGCCGCAATCTTCTTACTCATGATAGAGGAAGCAATTAATGGGATAGAGGGGACAGTCCCCGTGACATCGCGCAATGCATAAAGAATGCCATCGGCAGGCGCCAGGTTCGCCGATTGTGCGCTCAGCACAATTCCATAAGTTTTCAAATTGTGGAGGAATTCCTCCACACTGAGCGTGGCGCGAAAGCCACGAATAGACTCCATCTTATCAATCGTTCCGCCACTAAAGCCCAGCCCACGACCGGACATTTTTCCGACAGGCAAGCCACAAGCCGCTACCGTAGGCTCGACTACCAGCGTGGTTTTATCTCCTACGCCACCCGTTGAATGCTTATCCACGGCAATGGGCACCACCTGGCTTAAGTCCAGCACTTCTCCCGAGTAAGCCATAGCCAGCGTCAAATCGGTGGTTTCACGCTCTGTCATTCCTCTCAATGTCACTGCCATGGCCCAAGCGGCAATCTGATAATCTGGAATCTCCCCCGAGACCATTCCTCGCACAAAGAATTCAATTTCCTCACGGGTTAATTCCAGCCCATCACGCTTCTTTATGATAATGTCCACCGCATGCACGTGTTTATCCTCCACGGACAAGTCACATAATTACAGCCAGCGAATTCGAGGTCTCACTAGGCGCCGTCCACGCCAGGTAGAAGCGCCTTGCAGAGTCAACCATAAAGAGTATAAACCAATAATTAGGCTGATACCTACCGTGATAGGGTAGAACAGTGTGAGATACAGAGGGATGCGTAAACGGAGATAGGCTACGCCGAACAGGAGAAAAGACAGCAAGATGGCAAAAAGAGCCTTTTGGGGGTCAGTTTCCGAAAATATTCCTAGCAAATGGGTTGTCATGACACACCAAGGCTGCAGAAATACCCACCCTAACCATCCCATAACAAATAGAAAGGGTAGAACCCGATAGCTGAAAACCCCAAATAGATTTTTGGAAAACCCCTGAAAAGCCTCCTGCCAGGAATGATACATACGGCAACGAACCAATTCCCCCCCATCCATGAGACGCCACCGATATCCTGCCGCAATTGTTCGGCGTCCTAACGCCATATCATCCACCACATCATCTCGAATAGCAGCATGACCGCCAATCGTAAAATACACTTGGCGTCGCATGAGCATAAACTGTCCAATCGTAAACGATAAAGCGGGCCAGCGCAGGTGAAAAGCCAGCCCCAGAGGATAAAAAGCCATCATTGCCCAGAGAAAAAAGGGCTGGATGAGGCGCTCTCCCCAGGTTTGCATAACTTCGTAAGGAACTAATGAGAGAAGATCAATGCGCTTTGCCTCAAAAGTTGCCACGGCAGTGCGTAGTGCATTAGGGGCCAGCCAGGTATCCGCATCCAAAAATAGCAGAATCTCTGCCGAGGCAGTCTCTGCCAGTTGTTGACAAGCCCAATGCTTGCCCAACCATCCTTCTGGTAAGGGGGTTCCTCGCAAGTAGTGGAAGCGCTCATCTCTGGCTGCAAACTGTGCTGCTAATGCCCCGGTAGCATCGGTAGAATCATCATCCAAAACCCACACCTCGAAAGCACCAGGGTAATCCTGTGTACGAAGGCTTTCCAAGCAATACGGAAGGTTAGCAGCCTCGTTCCGCGCCGGGATTAACACCGCTACCTCCGGCCAACGAGAAGGCTCGCAGGAAAAACGAGGTTTCCGAAAGGCCCATAGATTTGAAAGAGCAATTACCAGAAGCACCAGCAGAAAAATGATGATGCCATCCTGTGGATTGCTCCAGTGCAAAGCCATCGCGACTCCAAAACAAACCTCCCCCGCATGGGGAGGTTTTTAAAAGAGACTCGATTAGGAACGTCGGGCCGGCCGCTTCGGTACGATAGTAACTTTGCGGTTGGGCTCCTCCCCAATGCTCTCAGTCATCACCTCGGGGTGGTCCCGTAGCTCCAAATGAATGATGCGACGCTCATTGGCCGGCATTGGCTCCAGCACCTGACGTCGCCCCGTGAGCACCGCTTGTTCGGCCATCCGTCGTGCCAGAATACGCAATTGACGTTCGCGCCGGGCGCGATAGCCCTGAACATCAATGACAAGGGGCACCCAAACCCCCATCTCGCGGCTGACAATCAGACTACTGATGTACTGGAGGGCGTTCAGGGTTTCCGAACGGCGCCCAATTAAGATGCTCAAATCATCCCCCTGGACTTCCACCCATACAACCGACTGGGCATTCTCCTCCTGTGGAGGCTGAATGCGCACTCGCAGGCGTGCATGCACTTTCATGTGATCCAACAATTCACCGACCACCCGCTGCGCCACTTCGACGGCCTTGTGCTCATCCCATTGTCCCAGCGGCACCCCCGACTCGGTAAGGTCTTCTCCTATGGCACGCGGTGGGGCCCCCGCTTCTGGCACAGTTGGGGTGACCTCAGCCTGAGCCTCGCTAGCCGTCTTTACCGAAAGTTTAACTCGCGCCTGGCGGCTGCCGATTCCCAAGAACCCCCGACTACCGGGATCTAACACTTCCACACTTACCCGATCCCGAGAAAGTCCTAACTGATTTAGTCCACGTGCAATGGCCTCTTCAACAGTCGGCGCAATGACTTCCAGAGTCGTTCGCTCTTGTTTCATAAATTCCGCCTCGTGTGCAGTTTTTTACTTTTTAGCGCCCGCCTTCGATGGCTTCTCAGCGACCCGTTTTGGCAAAATGTTCTTCCAGTTAAGTTGACCAAGCATGGCGTACTGGAGAATACCGATTAGGTTAGAAACAACAAAGTAAAGGGCCAGCCCCGAGGCCAGGGTTAATGCCAGGTACCCCATTAAGAACGGCATGTATAAATTCATCATGTTCGAGAACATGGCCGACTGATCTTTTGGGTTAGCACTGGGCGGGGTCATTAACTTGCCCTGCAAGTAGGTTGTCACGGTGACTACAATCGCCAGCACCGGAATCCCAACAGGGAGGAAGGGCAATACCAAGCGCTCAGGTAGGCCTAGATCCATCCACAAAAATTGACTGTTTAGAGGGATGAGAGTTTCAACCTTCAGCAACGCTGGGTAGATATGACGGATCAAATTGAGCAGTTCAATCGGCGTGCTGGCTAACGCGATGATCAGGCTTTGATACAAGCCAATGATGATCGGGAACTGAATCAGGGTAGGCAGACATGAAGCAAACGGGTTGATCCCCAATTCTCGATAGAGGGCCATTTGCTCTTGGGCCAATTTCTCGCGATCGTTCTTGTACTTTTCCTGAATCTTGAGCCACTTTTCATTCTTCTGCAGTTCCTGCATGGCCTTGGCGCCCTTAATCTGCTTGACCATTAAGGGGTGCGTGACTAGACGTATCAGCAACGTAAACAGAATGATCGCCAGGCCAAAATTCTGTCCAACCAGGTTGTAAATAAACAGCAACACATTTACAAAAGGCGTAATTATTAGCGCATCCCACATAGTTTATTTACCCATCCTACCTATTTTGGAGGCTCAAACGCCCAGACTTGCTGCCCAGTAGGGGCCAGTGCCTGGACTAAGATTTTGCCCTGCGTGACGCCCACCAACAACCGACCATTGGCAATCACAGGGCCGTTATAAATCTTGCCCTCGAGGGTCACCATCCATTTTTGAATCCCCTCTTCAGTGAAAGCAATCACCTTGCCGCTTTCGGTGGTAAAAATTACCTGCTCTTCCACCCAAGTCGGCGCGCCGGTAAGGGCCTCACCCAAGTTGTTTTCCCAGAGCACGGCTCCATCCAGGGCCGACAAGGCGTACACCTTTCCTCCTAAATCGCCCAGATAAAGGCGATCGCCGTGAAGGAGAGGCTGCGACCAAAAATTGTGTTCAAAGGCCTTCTGCCAGACCACGCTTCCATCCTCGGTTCGAATGGCCAGCACATTGCGCGCCAAAGTTGAGATGTAGATGATCCCCGTATCGCTCAAAACCGGGGAGTAAATAACAGCCCCACCCAAGTCTCGCGCCCAAATCTTCTGACCATTGGCCGGATCCAGGGCGTACAAGTAATGATCCATTGAGGCTTGGTAGATATACCGCCCATCACTCACCGGCTGTGACCATAGAGCTTTGGAGGCCCGAAACTTCCAGACCAAGTTGCCTTGCAAATCTAAAGCATAAAGGTTATGATCCGCATTCGGAGCATAGATGCGTCCGTCCAATACCAACGGGCTGGCAATCCAGCGCCCTTGCGCCCCAGTAAATGCCCATTGTTCCTGCCCAGTTTGCGGCTCCAAACTGTGCAGAACAGCCAAGTAATCGCCTACAATGAGGTGTCCATCCGCCACCACCGGCGCCGCAAAGAAAAGCCTTTGCCCTTCTGCCTTTTCCGGGAAGCGCCAGATCATGCCTCCGTCGTCCGTGCGAAGCGCATATACATGATTACCATAGGCTACATAGGCCACATCATTAACCACTGTCACTCCCGGCCAGCTCGATGAAGCTAGCACCCCCGAGCATCCCCCAAGCAACAGTGCCACCAGCAGTAAACTCGCTAACAAGAAAATCTTAGGCAAACGCGTCATTGACTTCATCCCTGCATCTAGCATAGTGAATGATATTTCACGGTACCGGGTCGTAACCACCCGGGTTGAACGGGTTACACCGCAAGACTCGCCAAATCGCCAGCACGGTTCCCCTAATGACCCCATGTTTATAAATGGCCTGGTAGCCGTAATGAGAACAAGTGGGGTAAAAACGGCATGTATTCGGCGGTAATGCAGGTGAAACAAGTTTTTGATAGAGACGAATCAGGGCTAATAACAGCCACCGCGGAAGCGTGAAAAGATTTAGCGGTAGATCCCGCAAGCGAGGTTCATTCGGGTAATCGTTCATGATTGGATTCAACGTGATCCTGCATAGATAACGGTTGCCATAGGCCACTGCGTCTTAGCAAATGGCTCATAATCTCCAGAAGGACACTAAAAGGGGCCTCGACCACGCCCGGGCGGGCGTACACAACCACATCCCATCCCGACTGAAGATATGGGAAAAGCTGTTCGACGCAAGCGCGCAACCGCCGTTTGGCTCGATTGCGTCGAACAGCCTTGCCCACATTGCGCCCGGCCACCACAGCAACTCGTGAATACGGCAACCCATTGGGAGCGAACACTAGCGCCATTAGTGGATGCCCAAGAGATTTCCCTTCGGCTCGAACGCGTTTGAAGTCGCTTGCCCGCTTCAGCCGGTGCTTGCGCTCCACTCGTGCACCCTATTGTCGAAAATATAGGCCGGGCCTGAACCATTGACCTCCAAACAGAAACTACCAACGAATCTTCTTAACGTGCTCGTTCATGGTCACTGTAACGCGATAGCGACCTTTGAGACGGCGCCGCTTTAGCACTTTGCGCCCATCTGCCGTTGCCATGCGTGCACGGAAACCATGCACTCTGACTCGGCGGCGGATTTTAGGTTGGTAAGTACGCTTCGGCATTGCTAGTTCACCTCATATCTTATATGGTTCAATTCAGCAAAAATGAATTATACCCCAAAATTGGGATGGACAAAGCGTTCAGCCGCTTTTCCGATTGGCGGGTAGATAACACCTTACACCTTTGGCAGGTGATAGTGAGCCTCATCAGAACTGGTGTTGGCCTGGGCCTGTACCCAAGCACGGTGAGAGCGATCAATAACATATTTCTTGAACGGGACGGTGAGAACCATGACAATGGAAGCAAGAATAAGCGCTGGAGGCTCCTTAAGCACGAGGGCAAACGAGATTAATAAGCCTATCCCTACGCCTAAGCTGAGATCAAGATGCTGCGAGAACGCATAAACCGCCAAGAAAGCCACCAACGCCCCAAGAAACTCTGCTGGCATCAGAACGAATAGAATTCCGAGTATCGTTGCCAACCCTTGACCACCGCGAAATTTCACAAACACCGGGAAATCATGCCCAAGAACAGCACAGCCGGCTGCTAGTAACTGCCATTCAAGCGGATATCCCAACTCTCGTGCCAATAATACCACCAGGATACCCTTGTTGAAATCCACCGTGAACACGATAAGGCCATAACGCCACCCCAGAACTCGGGCCACGTTGCGCGCCCCCATGTTCCCGTCTCCCAAATAACGAATATCCTTCCCCAGCACCGCCTTGGAGACCCATACCGCCGTGGGAATGGAGCCCATCAAATACGCCACCACTAACACAATGACCCTGGCCATTGTAATAACCTCCTCACTCCCATGAATAGAATTCTGGCCAGAGGGGATATAAAATCATGGCTTAGATAATAAGGCTAGGTTTCTTCAGGCGGCGAAAGTAACTCGGCCAGTTGTTTGGCGCCCTCGTGATCTATCACTGCCAGAATCTCATCCCCTGGTTCAATAGCTGTCACCCCACGAGGCACAATCACTTCACCATTGCGAATAATGGCTGCAATCACGCAATGCTCTGGGAGTTTCAAATCTTTAATCGGGATGCCAATAACTCTTGCGCCCGGCAGAATCTTTTCTTCCACCAACGAATAATGCCCACGGCGCAATTTCAGCAAGGTGAGCATATCCCCTAATGACATTTCTTCTTCAATAATTGCCGCCATAATTTCTGCCTGGTTGACTGCAACATCTACATGAAACTTTTCATCAAACAACCAAGCATTATGAGGGTTGTTGATGCGCGCGATGGTACGCGGCACCTGGTAGCGGCAACGGGCAAAATAGCACAGTGTTAAGTTGATTTCATCTGATTGCGTACAAGCCGCTAAAACATCGGCTTCGCGAATCCCGGCCTGTTCCAAGACCCACGGCTCGATTGGATTCCCCTCGTAAACCACTTCGGTAGGTAGTTCACGGTGAATGCGTGCTAACACGTCCTTACGATGTTCAATTAAGTGCACTTTGTGATTCTGGCTAACCAAAATGCGTGCCAGTTGCGCTCCAGTACGACCACCACCCGCGATAATCACAAACATAGCCTCACCTCATCCCTCTTGTAACGTCTTACGCAGGGCTGTGATCCCTTCAAACGTCGCGCCTACCACCAACACATCCCCGGTCATTAAGGCAAATTCCGGTGCTGGTAAGAACGCCCGTCCAGCCCGACTGAGCGCCACCAAAATGCATTCCTTTGAGGGCACCAGTTCCTTTATGGGATGACCGTTCCAGGTTTCCGGGATATCCACCTCATAAATTTCCACTTCACCATTACCAGCGGAAAACACTGCCCGAATATCCCCACCGGCGATTAATTCCTCGATGCGCTGCGCCCCCCATGAGGTTGAGCTCACAGTTTGCAACCCAAAGGCCTCAAAAATCGGGCGAAAGTGGGGATCGTAGTTACGCACCACCACATGTGGGAGGTGGTAAACCGAACGCGCGATGTGCCCCACCACAGCATTCAGCGGATCGGAGTTAGTCACAGCGGCCAAAGCATGCGCCTGCTCAATACCTGCTCGCATTAGCACGTCCTGCCCCATAGCGTCTCCCTCATGCAAACGTCCGCTGAAATCCGGAGGCAGGTTATTAAAGGCTTGCGGATTTGCATCAACCACCGCTACTTCGTGCCCGGCCTTGAAAAGGCGATAGGCCAATTGTGAACCTAACCGACCACACCCGACAACGATGATATTCATCCCGTATCAACCTCCCCAGGCATCTCAATCAATCTGATAGGGCACGCTGGTGATTACCAGATCTTTGTGGAAAAGCAACGCTGCCCGTAAAGTTACCGCGGCTCGTGCATGCAGCAGGCCACTCCACCAGTGATGAGACACAAACTCCGGTACCACCACGGTGATGACCTCATTGGGCTGACGCTGGCGATGCACCTCATCAATGTATTCGAGAAGCGGTTCAATATAGAGCCGATAAGGAGAATCCAGTACCACAAGTCGGACTCCATCCCCCCACACTTCCCATTTTCGCCGCACTTTCTCCGCTTCTTCGGGATCAATTGAAACATGCACTGCGGTGATATCATCCGACAGCGTTCGTGCATACCGCAAAGCAGCCAAGGTTCCGCGGTGCACTCCAGAAATGGGCAAAATAACCCGATGGCGCGCAATACGCGGCGGTGCGCCATAATGCTCCAATGAAAGCCGCTGAGCAACATGACGATAATGGGTTTCAATAGCAGTAAACATCGCCACCAGAGCGGGGATGACCAGCACTACAATCCACGCCCCATCGGCAAATTTGGTGACGGCGAAAATAATCATCACCACGCCGGTGCACAAGGCCCCGAAGGCATTAATAAACATCTTGATCCGCCAGGCTGGATCATAGCGCAGCGTGGAACTACGCTCTTGGATTTCCTCACCCGGCTTGAGATGCCCCACTTTCCACCAGCGGTGCGCCATCCCTGCTTGTGAGAGGGTAAACGAGAGAAACACGCCAATCGCATAGAGCGGGATCAAGCGCGTCACGCTGGCGTTAAAGACGATAATCAGCACCGAAGCGAGAACGGCCAAGGTGACAATCCCCCGCGAGTAAACCAGACGACTGCCGCGGAAGGTCATCTGACGCGGCATAAGACTATCTTTAGCCATAAAGGCACTAAGGCGAGGAAAATCTGCAAAAGAAGTATTGGCTGCCAAGATCAAGATCACGGTTGTAGCCGTGATGGTGGCAAAATAAAGAAGCCCGCGCTCTCCGTAAATAGTGCGCGCCAGCTGAGAAATGACCGTTTCAACCTCAGAAGGCACCGCCTGGATATGGGCGCTCAGAAACGAGATTCCCAAGAGAAGCGATCCTAAGATGGTAGACATAATAATAAGGGTAACGCCCGCATTATGCGAACGCGGCTCCTTAAAGGCAGGAATGCCATTGGATATGGCTTCGACCCCAGTGAGTGCTGCCGTTCCACTGGCAAAGGCTCGCAGAAGGAGGAAAATCGAGAAGCCCTCCCCCAAATGCAACACCTCAATTGGGGGTGGATTCTGCACTACACCTAAGGTACCTGTAAGGTAGCGAAATAGCCCCACCCCAACAGTGAGGTACATGATCACGATAAAATAGTATATAGGGATGGCAAAGGTCGCCCCAGATTCCTTCACCCCTCTCAGGTTTATCACCATAATGAAGAGTATAAAGCCAACCGAGATCCAAACCCGCCAGGGGAAAAGCACAGGATAGGCGGAAACAATTTGCGCCACCCCTGAAGAAACTGAGACCGCGGCCGTCAAGATGTAATCGGTCAATAAGGCTGCCCCGGCAACGCGTGCCGGCCACACACCCAGGTTCTCCCGTGAAACAATATACGCTCCGCCGCCGTTGGGATAAGCATGAATGGTTTGCTCATAGGAGAGGGTGACAATAGCCAAAAGAATAACAATCGCCAGCGAGAGCGGGAAGACATAACCATAGGCCATTGTGCCCAAAACGGCCAAAATGACCAGCATTTCTTGCGTGGCATAGGCCGTTGATGACAACGCATCCGAGGCAAATACCGCCAGGCCGATGAATTTACCAATGGTCTGGTGAGGGGCATCTGCGGTAGGAAGCGGACGACCGATTAGCCAAGTACGCCAGGAACGCGGAGGCTTGTACTCTGTCTCGCGGCGTACAATCGTAGTACTACCACGGCCTTCAATATTCATAGAAAACCTTTAGGTCTCCTGCTCTCACCGTCTAACAAAGCCCTGGATTATACAAGCATTTAGTTGCCGTGTCAATTATAATATGAGAGGAAGTGGCCGATTCTCTCCATTGCGCATCGCTCGGGGGCCAACGATGCAAGTCCATAGCCTCACCCCCTTAGATGTTTATACGTACGCTCCTCTTTTGTTAACCAAGATTCTAGCGCTCCCTGGCGATGTTACCATTTACTTCTTCCCCCTCTGCTCAATCACACCCGCCGTTAGTCTCACCATGGCTATTCCGCTGGCTTCAGGTTGCCGGTTGGCTGGCCTTGTGCTTCCCCGTCCTGCTCACCGGGCTTATCCTCTCATCACGCCATCTTCCCCTTAATCCATCTATATTTCTCGAAATACAGACTGAGAGTCCCTTACTATGGTTAGTAGATATCCTTGCCCTTACCATCAGCGCGACCTTGTTCAAAGCCAGCCACGACCTTAGCCGCTTGAATCGCCACACCCATGCACTTTCTATTACCCTTGGCGAACGAATGGGAGAATTACACGCTATTAAGGAGCAAGCACAGCGCGAAATTCTGGAACGCCACCAGGCTGAAACGATCATCAGCCGTGCCAAACGGGAATGGGAAATCACTTTTGATGCAATTCCCGATCCGATTATCCTGACCGACTCCACCGGGAAAATCATCCGCTGCAATCATGCTACCACCGTCCGTCTCAAACAGTCTTACACAACCCTCATCGGGCAGGCAATGGATGTTTACTTCCCGGGGGTGGTAGAAGCCTTCCAAAATCCCGATGTATTGCACTTACCTCTGTCCATGCCTTCACAGTACGGCTGGTTTGAGGTCACAGCACATCCTTTCCAATTGGGAGACAATGCCCAAGGGCAAGTTTTCATTTTTAGGGATATCGAACAACATCGTAAGGCCGAGGCCGAAGTTCAGCGACAGAAGCAGTACTTTGAAGGCATCTTCCAAAACAGCCCGGTGGCCATTGTAACCCTGACCCTGGATGGAGCCGTGATGGCCTGCAATCCGGCTTTTGAACGACTCTTTGGCTATTCTCAGGTAGAAGTGATTGGGGGGAGATTGGACAACCTTATTACCCCCGAGGCTTATCAACACACAATTCAAGAATTCAACTGGCGCGTTCAGCGCGGCGAGATTTATCATAGCGTCTCCCGCCGTATGACCAAAACCGGACAACTCATTGATGTGGAAATTTTTGGTGTGCCAGTTATCGTCCACGGTCAGACACTGGGTTTCCTGGTACTTTACCACGACATCACCGAATTAGTCCGCGCACGTCGCAAAGCTGAGGAAGCCGACCTGGCAAAAAGCGAGTTTCTAGCCAATATGAGCCATGAGATTCGCACTCCCCTTAACGGCGTTATTGGGATGCTTAGCCTGGCTTTGGAAAGTGAGCTCTCTCCTGAGCAAGCCGAGTATCTTCGCGCCGCTCTCGAAAGCGCCGAAAACCTGCTAGGGCTGCTAAACGACATTTTGGATCTTTCTAAGATCGAGGCGGGGCGCATGGAATTGGAAACGACCGATTTCAACCTGCGCACCGTCATGGAAGGGGTAGCCAGTACCCTGGCCCAGCGCGCGGCTAGCAAAGACCTTGAATTGATTTGCCATATTCCCCCTGATGTTCCCACCCTGCTACGCGGCGATGCCAACCGCCTACGCCAGATCTTGACCAATCTGGTGGGAAACGCGGTTAAATTCACCGAAAAGGGCGAAGTTGTCTTACGGGTCAAGCGGGTTTCTGAGTCGCCCACCCATGCAACTCTGACTTTCTCCGTCCAAGACACTGGCATCGGCATACCCCCTGAACGCCAGGCCGCCATTTTCGAACGGTTCACACAGGCCGATATGTCCACCACGCGGCGCTATGGAGGGACAGGGTTAGGGCTAGCCATTTCCGCCCACCTAGTGGAATTAATGGGAGGCAAGATCTCCCTCATCAGCGAACCCAACCGCGGTAGTCTATTCTCTTTCAACCTTACGCTGCCCAAACAGGAAGTGGCTCGCGAAATGCCACCTGCTGCCTTGCTTGCCCTGCCGCCACAGCGGATTCTGGTCATTGAAGAAAACACTCACAACCGATTGCTCCTCTCAGAGATCGTTGGCGCCCTGGGCTGGCAGATCACTACAGCCCGAAGCCCCGAAGAAGGGTTACGCATCTTAACTCAGAAGGGTATCGCCCAATCACCGTTTGACCTGCTTTTTTTAGACGTTCGTTTTCTGGAATCCCATGGCGAACGCCTAATAACGCGCTTGCGCGCCACACTCGCCCCTCACGAACTTCCCATTATCCTGGTGGCTTCCCTTAACCGCGCTTACATACGATCCCAACTCCAAGACTTGCAATGCCAGGGACTCTTATTGAAACCCATTCGCTTGCAAAACCTCTTCCAAGCGCTGCTCTCAATTTATGCCCTTCAACCCACTCTTCCTGAGCCCGAAATTTCTCAGTTGCCCCACAAGTCAGTCCCTCGGGATAGATCCATTCTTTTGGTAGAAGATAACACCATCAACGCCAAGGTAGTGATCAATCTACTGAAAAAGGCCGGTTATCAGGTGGATACTGCTGAAAACGGCGCCCAAGCACTGGAAGCCGTTCAGCGAAAAGCCTACGATTTGATCCTAATGGACGTTCAAATGCCAGTCATGGACGGGCTGGAAGCCACCCTGCGCATCCGCGCTCAAGAAGGCAATGCCCATCATACGCCCATCATCGCGATGACAGCCCATGCTTTTCACGAGGACATTCAGCATTGCCTGGCCTGCGGAATGGACGATTACCTTGCTAAGCCCCTCAAACCCCATCTCCTTTACGAAACCATTTCGCGCTGGCTTCAATCGCCCCCTACCCATCAGGCAACACCCCTAACCCCAGACACAACGATCCTGACCGAGGTAAATGCAACAACCCCACCTGCAAGGCTTGCTCAAACCGCCCCATTAAGTCAACAAATGACCTCTGCAGTCAACCAACCTTTTCCCCTGGGACATCCCCAATATCTGGAAAGCATCTTGCCGCGTTTTGGCAACGAACCCGCCTTCTTTATCGAGATGTTTGAAGCCTTCATTGAGCAAACCGCCCAGAAAGTCAAGGAACTACGCCAGGCAGCTCAAAGAAATGATTCCACTACGCTGAAGCGCCTGGCTCACAATCTGAAGGGCGTAGCGGCCAATTTCGAAGCCACCACGCTTGTGAAACATAGTGCCACCTTGGAACAACTGGCCCACCAACATCAATTTGAAGGTGTCCCCGCGTTGATCGAGGCCGTTGCTGATGCCCTTACAGAACTACGTCAACATTTAATCGACATAAAAGCCACCTTACGAGTTTCACCTCCTAAGCCGGAAGGATAACCCCTCATGCCAACCGTTCTATTAATCGAAGATGAAATTATCTATCACCGCATGCTGGAACACGCGCTACGGCCACTTGGGTTTATCGTTTATGCAGAACTCACCGGAACAGAAGGTCTGGAGGCTGCGCAAGTCGTTCACCCGGATATCATTATCACCGATATTAACCTGCCGGATATCTCGGGTTACGAGGTAACCAAACGCCTGCGTCGTGATCCACGCTTTGCCCATGTGCCGATTATTATCTTGACCGGCCAAACGACCCTACAAGATAAACTGGCCTCCTTTGAGGCAGGTGCAGACGATCACATCAACAAGCCCTTTGAACCCGAGGAACTCATTGCACGTATGCGCGTCCTGCTCAAACGGGCTGAGTTGCTGAGGCAGGCCCTGCCCAGCGGTCCTGCCCCCACTCCGGTGCGTCAAGCCCGCTTGCTGGCCATACATACCCTACGCGGCGGCATAGGGGCCTCTCTCTTGGCTGTCAATCTGAGCATCGGATTGCGGGAACTGTGGAATGCCCCAACCCTTCTCCTCGACCTCGCCATGCTCGCCGGTCAGGACGCGCTTTTGCTCAATCTCCCCCTGCGGCGCACGTGGGGAGACCTTGCCAATATTGCTCCTCAGGAATTGGACTTGGAATTACTACAATCCATCATTGTTACTCACGAAAGCGGGCTTGATCTTATCGCTGCTCCCACCACTCCCACTCAAGCCGAGATGATCTCCAGCGAAACACTCACTGCCGCACTGGGTATCCTACGCCCTCAGTACGAGTATATCGTGGCCGATCTTCCCCATGATTTCAATGATGTGACGTTACAGATTCTAGACACGGCAGACGCTATCATCATGCTGGTTGCCCCAGAATTATCATCAATCCGCGCAGCCGCTGCTGCCTTAGACACCTACACCAAACTTAACTACGAAAAGGATAAAATCAAAATTGTGCTTAACTACACTTTTCCACGTTATGCGTTGCCCCGCGACAAAATCGAAGTCGCATTAGGACACTCCATTACTTTAGTGTTACCTTACGTTCCAGACCTACTGGTTCAATCCATCAACTTGGGCAAACCTATCCTGTATCATCTGCCGGGTGAACGTTTCAGCGAGCTAATTGAAGATTTTGCCTTCTACCTTAGTGCTCCTAGCCATAAGAGGTCCCAGCCCACCACACCCACCCCAGCCTGGAAACGCGTCTATAACCGGTTTCTAAAAGCCCGTAAATCGGCTGAACGTACGCATTAATCCAATCCAAAGGAGGTCACAATGGTTTCTCATTTCAAACGTCCTACCCGAATCGCCATCGTAGGCACCGGGAATGTCGGTGCCACCTTTGCCTATGCCTTGCTACTGAGCGGTCTAGCTTCTGAGATTGTGTTAATTGATGCCAATCGCGCCAAGGCGGAGGGAGAAGCGATGGACTTAAACCACGCAGTCCCTCTCCTGCCCCAACCTGCGCGGGTTTGGGCCGGCACTTATGAGGATTGTGCTACTGCGCTTATCACGGTGGTTACCGCTGGAGCCGCTCAACGCCCCGGTGAAACTCGCCTGGAGCTGGTTAACCGCAATGTGGCCATCTTCAAGCAAATTATCCCCGAAATCGTGCGTTACAACCCGAATACCATCCTTTTGATCGCCACGAACCCAGTGGACATTCTGACCTACGTGGCGCTGAAACTCTCAGGATTTCGCACGAATCATGTCATTGGCTCTGGCACCGTGCTCGATACAGCCCGCTTTCGCTACCTGCTAAGTCAGCACTTTGATGTTGACCCGCGCAGTGTACACGCGTATATTATCGGCGAACACGGAGATAGCGAGGTTCCTGTCTGGTCGCTGGCCAACATCGCGGGGATGCGCCTACCCCAATACTGCGCTACTAACCAGATGGAATGTCAACCCCATATCCTGGAGGAGATTTTCCAACAAACGCGCGATGCCGCCTATCAGATCATCGAGCGCAAGGGAGCCACCTACTACGCTATCGCCTCCGCATTGGTGCGCATTTGCGAATCCATTATCCGTGATCAAGGGAGCGTACTTTCTGTCTCGAGTTACCTTGAGGACTATTACGGCATCAGTGATGTATGTTTGAGTCTTCCCAGTGTAATTGACCTGGATGGCATCGAACGGGTGATTCGCCTGGACCTGAGCCCAGAGGAAGTCGAAGGCTTACGCAAATCTGCGAGCGTGTTGAAGGGGATCTTGAATTCTCTTGAACTGTAAGACAAGCCACTTTTGCTTTCACACAGCCCTAAAACGCCGGTTGGTACTGCAGCACCAATCGGCGTTTATAAACTTTTTCTAGTAAATCTCCCTTTTGCGCAGCGGCACGTTCTTCTTCCGGCGCCGAAGTTGGGCTCGTGTAGGTCAGATAAACGGATTTATCATCGTAACTTGCCCGCAAACCGGTAACCCGTGACTGATGAGAAACATCCAGACCATCCGCCACACGTAATAGGGCAGCCAATCGACGCACACTTCGGCGGTCTGGTTTGCTCAAGGCAGCATAATGAGCATGCCGCAGACTTGGCAGTGCCTTGCGGTGATAGCGGGCAATTAAGCCGATCAGTAGACGTTCTCGCGGATCCAAAAGTAGCAGTGGCGTTTTAAGGATGATTTGCAAAGCGACTTTATGATGCCCTTTTCGACCCTCCACCCAACCAATATCGTGCAGTAAAGCCGCCATCTCCAGCCAAAAGCGTCCCTCGACATCCAACCCATGTAATTTCCACAGGTCATCAAAGAGCCGCAAGGCAAGGCGCAGAACCTGATGCGTATGTTGTACATCATACTGGCAAGCCTGGGCGAGTTCCAACGCCGACCGTAGATGAGCCTGCTGATCGGCTGAATACATAGACCAATCCAACGTGTTTTCCGCGTTCATCAAGACCAACTCCGCAAACCCATATCTTGCAAACTTAACCTTTCTTCCGGTTCACTACCTACCTAATGATCACGAATGACTTGCTTATTCTCAGGTGTAAAGGTCAATTCCAAGCGATGGGCCAGGCGATCCCAGATACCCTCTGCCATCCAATTCTGCCAGGCATCTCGGAAGCGCACATAGATCTTCTGGCGCTCCTCCCGGCAGAACTCCTCAAACGCTTCTAGACCCGAGCGCAAACGCGCAAAGGGGCGAGTGTGCCCATAATAATCACACGTTCGCTCTAACTCTTGCTCAGAAAATTGAGGCAGGTAGAGTAACCATACATCTAGATCATGCACGGCCCCTAACAATTCCTGACAGGTGCGCGCAATTTGAATGTAATGCTTAAGGTCGTCTCCGTATAGGGGGGCAAAGGCTTCCAGTGTGTAACGTAGGTGCTTGGCCCGAATCCGCATCAAGTGCAGTTCGTTAACACACTCAGGACGGCCAACATACTCCCTAAAAGCAAGAAAGGCCTCCAAGCGCTCGTGAATAGTCTGTTTAGCCAAATGGTACAATTCTGGCTCTTTCACGAGGGACCAGGTCATCCCCTTCACCGCTGCTGCCAGGGGTACCAAAAGCGTACGCATCTCATCTGCGACCTGGCTTTGTTCAAAAGCCGAGAGAGCCGCCAGCACCTCTCCCTGCAACGCAGCGCGTTGCTGTCGAAGCCGCAGTAACAGACGCGCTACTCCCAAGCGCTCTTTGCCCTCCAATCCGCTCAAAAAATCCTTCACACGCTCGATATGCACATCAGTGTCGCGCGCCTCTCCCAGTGCGCGTCCTAGCTTGCGAAAGGTTCGCCGCCAACGCTTATATTGCTTGGGGGCTAGATGTGGGCCGAACACCGGCAATAGGCTTCGCAAACGTCGGCAGGCCACCCGCATACGATGAACCGGCTCGATATCCTCATTGGCACGGACCCCCTCCACCTCATTTAAGAGCCCTTTCAGATGTTTGAGGAGAACCTCGCTACCGTAGCCGCGCACTAACCAGGAACTCGGCATATTGCCCTATTATCATCAAAGAACGCCGCTCACAATCCAATTTAATCCCGTCATACTACTTCTGAATCAGGTTTTTCTTGATGTAATCTCGCAGGTCAGTAAAAACATCCTTTATCGGACGTGTGGCATCCACAGTGACAAAGCCAAACTCTTCAGCCATTTCGTCAAACTGTGCAATTAGGCGAGATTGATAAACACAAAAACTATCGTAGATGTTATCTGCAAAGCGCATATCCATACCTGATTCCCAATAATCAAATCCCCGACCGTGAACAATGCGTGAGACCAACGTCTCTACATCTGCTTTGAGGTAGAACACCACGTCGGGCCTAAGCGCAAACCCATAAACCTTGCGCGCCCACTGCGGATCGGCACCTCGCACAACATCCCGAGCAATGATGGAGAAGAAATAGCGATCTGACAGAACAAAAAAACCCGCTTTAAGCGCTGGAATAATGTGGTTCTCCAGCCGATCGGCAAAGTCCGTGGCGTAGAAGAGGCTCATCGTCGTGCGACTGAAAGTGTGCCCTTGTTTCGCTGCATCCAAGCCGGGCTGGGTCAGCGGCGAGCGGCGCAACCCCGTATCCGAAACCGCGATTCCCTGCGCTTCCAGCCACTCGCGGAGCATCTGGATTTGGGTTGAGCGCCCAACACCATCACTGCCCTCAAGAACGATCAATCGCCCCGGCATGTCTTTCAATTTGAGATATGGAAAACCTTCTCCATAAAACTGCACCTTTGTCATGCTGCCTCCTCCCCCTCAGTAGAAGTCATGGACATGGCCTCACCAGCAGCCAAACGCTCCCCCACCCTTTCCCTGTGGGGTTCGGCGCTCACTTGACGCGCCTTATACATAGCGCGAGCACGTTGTGCCAACACCTCCGGGGTGGGCAAGCCCTCCCAGCCACGTAGTAATTTGCGCACCGTCTTACGCACCAGATCCTGCTGGGTCTCCACTGGCAGAGTACCATCAATGACCGTAAAGCCAAACTCATCAATCATGGCATCGTACTCATTGACAATACGCTGTTGAAACAGCCGAAAACTGGTCACCTTGTTATCGGAAAGGCCCAGGTCCATGCCCGCCTCATAGTACTTGAGCTTAGCGCGGCCCGAGAGAATGCGCTCTACAGCTACATTGACCGGCACCTGAAAGTAAAACACCAAGTCCGGTTGAGGCGCAAAAGCATACAGATTCCGAACCCAGCTACGACTAACCCCTCGGGCCACATCCCGAGCAAACGCAGTGAATGCGTAGCGATCTGCCAATACAATGACCCCCGCTTTAAGCAGCGGAAGCAAATAATTCTCCCAGCGGTCGGCAAAATCGGTGGCTTGGATCAGACTAAAGGTAGTGGGGGTAAAAATTTTTTCCTTTTTACCTAAACGGGTTGTGCTTTTGACCAAAGGCGAAGAATTCCACTCGGTAAAATGAACAGATTTTCCCTGCGCTTTGAGCCATTTGTATAATAGGTCAATCTGGGTGGACTTACCGCTCCCGTCAATGCCTTCTACGACAATCAGTTTTCCACGATAAGAATGCGGAACTAACACGGTCTACTCCTGTTGGTTTTTGTTTACAAAATCAACTTGATCAGTCAAATTTATTATATAACATGAGTGATTATTGAACCAAACTCTAATTCAATCTTGTTCGGAAAAATTACCCCATAGGGGGTCCCTATGGGGTAAATGCAAAAGCCATCCTCGCAACTCAGACGTTCAGATCATCTTCATCCATGCCATTTACTTCAAAGAGCTCTCCAGTGGCGCAAAAGACGGTGCGCTCGCATATATTCGTTACTCGATCTGCCATACGCTCAAGATTGTGAGCCACCCACATTAGCAAGTTAGCCAGGTCTATCGTCTCTGGATTGCCGATCATCGTTTGCACCACCAGGCGATACACCATATTGTAAAGTTCATCAACTTTGTCGTCTTCTTTGGGGATCTCGAGCGCAGTCGCCACATCCTCAGCCACAAAGGCCCCTAAGGCTCGATGTAACATGGATACGGCCAACTGGGCCATCTGATCGATCTCTTGAACCGGAACAGGGATATCCGCATCGCCCAGAAGCATGGTGATCTTAGCAATTCCCTTGGCGTAATCGCCAATGCGTTCCAGTTCAGTGTTGACCTCCAGCATGGCTGCTAGTTGGCGCAAGTCATGCGCCATCGGCTGTTGCGTGGCCATCAGAGTTAGGATTGCATTTTCAATAGCGAAGCGTTTTTCGTTGATCTGTTGATCTTCTTCAAATATCTCTTTCGCCGCTTTTACGTCACGGCGCTTAAGTGCCTCAACAGCCTCCAACGCCGCATGTTCCACCATGCTCCCCAAAACAAGGAGCTCGTCCTGAATTTGACCAATCTGGCGGGTAAGCACACTTCGCAAAGGCATGGGGGCATCCTTTTAGCAGATTTAACCGAAACGACCTGTAATGTAGTCCTCGGTCCGGCGGTCGCGGGGACGGGTGAAGATCTGATTGGTGGGGCCATACTCCACCATAACCCCTGCACGATCCTCATCAACCGTAAAGAAAGCAGTATAGTCCGAGACGCGTGCCGCCTGTTGCATATTGTGGGTCACAATGATAATCGTGTAATCACGCGCCAATTCGCGCATTAGATCCTCAATTTTTAAGGTGGCAATAGGATCTAAAGCCGAGCAAGGCTCATCCATCAAAATAATCTCGGGTTTGACGGCAATGGTACGCGCAATGCACAGACGCTGCTGTTGCCCGCCCGAAAGGGCTAAGGCGTTTTTATGCAAATCATCTTTGACTTCATCCCACAAGGCTGCCTGACGCAGGGATTCCTCCACCAGTTCGTCCATATTACCGCGATAGCCGTTAATTCGCGCGCCCCAAGCAATATTCTCATAAATGCTTTTAGGGAAGGGATTGGGTTTTTGAAAGACCATGCCAATCAGACGCCGTACTTGAACAGGATCCACATCCGGATCATAAATATTCTTTCCGTGGAAAAGCACTTCACCCGTCAAGCGTGCCCCTGGGATCAATTCGTTCATGCGGTTGAAACACCGAATCACCGTGCTCTTCCCACACCCCGAAGGCCCGATAATGGCTGTGATCTTACGAGCCTCAATGCGCAAATTCACATCTTTGACAGCCCGGAATGCCCCATAGTACACATTGACATCCCGCATCTCGATGGCATAATCCTCAGTTGAGGAGAGAACAGATGAAGCGCGCGTCTGCGTGGCTATTCGGACAAGGGCACCAGATTTGGATTCCATTGGGCATCAAACTCCGCCGATAATTTTATCATAAAGATGTAACAACACTCTGAGAAGAATACCCAACCTTCCTAATCTTACCCCTAAAAGGTTAAGAAATGATTGTGAATGAGTAAACTCTGGCTTAATACAAGGGGTTCTCGTCACCATCCCCCAATAAGTCTCGCATGAAATGGCCCCTTGGTATAATAATTAATGCTAAATTCACGAGGTGAATGCTCAATGTCGGATATGCTAGATAAATTGGCCCTAATCGAAGCACGATACAACGAAATTAACCAACTCCTTGAGCAGGTTGTGGATGATTACCAGCAGGCCGCTGAACTGGCAAAGGAACGCGCCGAGTTGGAAGAGATTGTCGCCCGCTCTCAAGCCTACCGTCAAACCCTTCAGCGTCTGGAAGAAGCCCGCGCATTGCGCGATTCTGATGACCCAGAAATTCGCGAACTGGCGGTGCAGGAGATTGAAGAACTGGAGCCACGACTGGAGCAGCTCGAACGCGAACTCAAGGCCCTCCTCCTACCTAAAGATCCGCGCGATGATCGCAACGTTATTATGGAGATCCGTGCCGGTACAGGTGGTGAAGAGGCAGCTCTCTTTGCAGCCGACCTTTTCCGTATGTACTCCCGTTATGCCGAGCGTCAAGGCTGGGAGGTCGAGGTCCTTTCTCAAAATGAGACCGGTATTGGTGGTTTTAAGGAAATCATCTTCCTGGTAAAGGGAAAAGGCGCCTATTCGCGCCTCAAATATGAATCGGGGGTTCACCGAGTACAACGCATCCCAGTCACTGAATCCTCGGGGCGTATCCATACCTCAACCGTGACGGTCGCCGTCCTGGCAGAGGTGGAAGACGTGGATATCCACATCCCCGAATCAGATCTGCGCATTGATATTTATCGTTCAGCAGGCGCTGGTGGGCAAAATGTACAGAAAAACGCGACTGCGGTGCGTATCACCCACCTACCCACCGGCATCGTTGTAGCCTGCCAGGATGAGCGCTCACAGTTCCAAAACCGTCTGCGCGCAATGAGCATTCTGCGCGCACGCCTCTACGAGATGGAAATGCAGAAGCGCCAAGAAGAGGTGGATGCCGCTCGGCGGGCTCAGGTAGGCACAGGGGAACGGGCTGAAAAGATTCGCACTTATAACTACCCGCAAAATCGAGTCACCGATCATCGCATTGGTCTTTCCTCCTATAACCTGCCGGCTGTCATGGATGGCGATTTAGACATGTTCATTGAAGAACTCGCTCTGCGCGACCAAGCTCAACAACTGGCTGCCGGCCTCGATGTGGATGAAGAAGACGACAACCATCGCTGAGTGGTTAACCAAGGCCACCGAGGCACTTCGGCCTACTTCAGAAACCCCGTCCCTAGAAGCCCAAGCCCTACTCGCCAAATTTTTGGGCACATCCCGGGCCTACCTCCTAGCTCATCCCGAGCATTTGCTAGATGAAACGTCCCTGGAACAACTAGGGCAAGCGCTCAAGAGACTCTGCCAGGGCGAACCTCTACCCTATGTGCTGGGTGAGCAAGAATTCTACGGATTACCAATCAAAGTTACCCCAGCCGTGCTGATCCCCCGCCCCGAAACTGAATTGCTGGTTGAGCAAGCCATCACCTGGTTGCGCCAACATCCCACACGGCGCCATGCAGCCGATGTGGGCACCGGCTCGGGGTGCATTGCTGCTAGCCTGGCCCACCATATTCCTGACTTAATGGTCCTGGCGGTAGACCGTTCCCGCTTAGCCTTACAAGTAGCACGGGAGAATCTGCAACGCCTGCGGCTCAGCCAACGTGTTCACCTGCTCCAAGCCGACTTGCTCAGCCCAGTGCACGCTTCTTTCGACTTGATCTGCGCCAATTTGCCCTATATTCCCACGCCCCGCTTGGCTGAATTGAGAGTGGCACAGTTTGAGCCGCGTGATGCCCTTGACGGCGGTCCGGAGGGGCTTGACCTTATCCTACGTTTGCTCCAACAAGCCCCTTATAGATTGGCTCCCGGTGGTTTGCTTCTGGCAGAAATAGACGCTTCTCAGGCCCTCATCCTCCGCGAATTAGCCCATAGTTACTTCCCTCGGGCTGAAATCACGATTCACCCCGATCTAGCCGGCATATCACGTCTGCTTGCAGTCCAGGCTTGAGAGACTCTTCAAATGGGCTTCCTACACCTTGCGCAACGGCTCAAGGCTAGCAATCCCCTCGAACAGGTCATGTTCCACGCGTCCATTCGTGTGTGGCGGGTAAGCCCGCATAAACGTTTCGCGCGCCACCCAACGTCGGAAAAGTCGTCCTAACCACCCGCCGGTTAGGCCGCTTCCGCCCTGGCTGGCATGACAGATAGCGGCTTCATCACGAATAGTTGCCACTTCGGCATAATTCACCACTGCATCGGTTGGGAACTCGACTTCCGCAATGGCAGCCAGATCAATATCCTTATTTCGTCCAAACCGATGGGGATCACGGCCGGTCAATTGCAGCCAGCGCACAGTCAAACGCAATAGCGTGCGCGGTATGATATGGAAGTACAGTTTGGCCGGCCGGTAAGGTGGTCCGGCCTGAACCTCAAGCTCGGGATCGGGCTGCGCAGCCACATCAAATGCACGCACCGTGGCCTGATGAATGGCAATGTGATCCGGGTGGCGATATCCCCCAATTGGGTCAAAAGTGACAACCACTTGGGGGCGCAGGCGACGAATAACCGCTGCAATTTTACGCGCTACCTCCTCGAGGGGAGCATTGATCAGAGCCCGGGGATGGCGGTTATCAGCACTGCCCGGCATTCCTGAGTCGCGATAGTCCAGGAAATAGACCCCTGCCAACCCCAATTTGCCCGCCGCACAGCGCAACTCAGCCTCGCGCCGCTCAGCAACGGAGCCATAACCCTGAAGAAATTCGGGAGACACATCCCCAGCCTCACCCCGGGTGGCACAGATTAGAAAGACCTCCACCCCTCGACGGGCATAGTAAGCCAATGTGCCACCAATGCCAAATGTTTCGTCATCCGGGTGCGCGAGCACCGCCAGTAACCTCGGTTTATCCATTGCCTTGTTCATGAACAAACCTTCCTGCTACCTCTAAATTTTTTAATACCGTAACATTTGGGGATCTATCTGCTCTGCCCAAGCGTTCAAACCACCTTTCAAGTGCCTTACCCGTTGAAAACCGGCAGCACGCATTATCTTTAGCCCCCGCGCCGAACGCACACCTGTACGACAGAATAGCACATATTCGGTTTGGGGATCCAGATCATGGAGTTTCTGCGGCAGTTTCTCCAAGGGGATTTGCAAAGCCCCAGGTAGAGCTGCAATCTGGCTCTCAATTGGGTGGCGCACATCAATCAGCACTGGAGGATGATCGCTTTGCAGGCGTTGCGCCAACTCCTCGGGACAAAGGTCCAGCCCTTCCCCCACCTCAGCCTGGGGATGAGGTCGCGCCGGTACCCCACAGAAGGCTTCATAATCTATCAATTGGGTGATTTGGGGATGTTCTCCACACAATTTACATTGAGGATTCTTACGTAGGGTGATTATCTCAAACGACATATCCAACGCATCATAGAGCAATAAGCGCCCGATTAGAGGCTGCCCAATCCCCAGAATGAGTTTAAGCACCTCTGTTGCCTGAATGGTGCCAATAGTGCCAGGCAGCACGCCAAACACACCTGCATCGGCACAAGAGGGCACACTATCAGGAGGTGGGGGCTCCGGGAATAGACAACGATAACAAGGCCCTTTCCGGGGATCAAAGACGCTCACTTGCCCCTCAAAGCGAAACACCGACCCATAAACATAGGGACGCCCAGTCAGGGCCGCTAAATCGTTCAGCAGATAGCGGGTTGGAAAATTATCCGTCCCATCTACCAGAATATCATAACCTGAGGCAATCGTTTCCGCATTAGAAGCCGAAAAAACTTCATTGTAGACATCCACCTGAATGAAGGGATTAAGTTCCAACAAGCGTTTACGTGCGGATTCAACCTTATGCATTCCCAGGCGATCTGTACCATGAGCAATCTGGCGTTGCAGATTCGACTCATCCACCACATCGTAGTCTACCAGCCCAATGTGCCCAACCCCCGCCGCTGCTAAATACAATGAAATGGGCGATCCCAACCCGCCTGTCCCCACGATGAGCACCGAAGCGGCTTTTAGCTTCCGCTGTCCCTCCATACCCACCTCGGGAATAACCAGATGGCGGGCATAGCGAAAAACCTCCGCTTGAGTCAACTCGGGTCCCATGCACCCTCCTTGCATTAACTTATAACTAGGGCCAATTTGTCCGGGTTTCAATTGTACCGCAGATGTTACAATTAAGCCGTGCGTGTCATCTTAACCCACGAACAAGCCGATTTTGATGCCATCGCGGCGCTTCTGGGAGCCTCCCTGCTGGACGAAGGGGCGTTGCCAGTGTTGCCCCGCCGTCTTAATCGCAATGTACGCGCCTACCTGAACCTTTATGGGAGTGAATTGCCCTTCCACGAAGTGCGCGACCTCCCCAATGAGCCCATTGAAAGCGTGACCTTGGTGGACACCCAATCCCTGGTCACCCTAAAAGGCATGGGTAAGCACACGCGCGTGCGCGTTATTGACCACCATCAACCTCGTGCTGACCTGCCTCCGGACTGGCAGATCACGATTGAGCGGGTTGGTGCTTGCACCACCTTGTTGGTCGAAGCCCTGCGCGAACACATGGAACCGCTTAACGCCCATCTGGCGACCCTGCTGCTCCTGGGCATTTATGAAGACACCGGCTCGCTTACTTACAACAACACCACTGCACGGGATGCCCATGCTGTGGCCTATTTGTTAGAACAAGGTGCTAGCCTCCATTTGGCCAACCAGTTTCTTAACCCTCCCCTCTCCGAAGATCAACGTGAGGTTTATCATCGCCTGCTAGCTAGCGCCGAGACGTTGGAGATCAACGGGCAAACCATCGTTATCGCTAAGGGAGAAGCCATTGGTCTCGTTGAGGAAGTTTCCAGCATTGCCCATAAACTGCGTGATTTGCTCGATCCAGATGGCTTGTTTCTGCTGGTAAAAACGGCCGAGGGCATTCGCTTAGTGGCACGCTCCACTACTGACCGCATCAACGTGGCTGAAATTGCGGCTCTTTTTGGTGGGGGTGGTCATGAGCGCGCTGCCGCTGCCCTTATCCGCCTCCCCGACCTAGGAGTTCCAGAGGATGAAGCCTTAGAGGCCGTCTATCAGCGTCTGACGGATGTATTGCCCGAGAAAGTGCAACCGGCTATTACGGTTGAGCAGATCATGTCACCCCGCCCCATGGTGCTCTCTCCGGAGACCTCCGCCCAAGAAGCGGCTCAATTGATGCAACGTTATGGCTATGAGGGCTACCCGGTGGTCAAAGACGGTAAGGTGATCGGTCTGCTCACCCGCCGCGCTGTGGATCGCGCATTGGCACATCGTCTTAACCTCCCGGCATCCAGTCTAATGGAAGCCGGCGAAGTGGTGGTACGTCCTCAAGATCCCCTCGAAGTCGTCCAGCGCCTAATGGCCGAGACGGGTTGGGGGCAAATCCCGGTGATAGATCCGGAAAGCCAAGCCGTCATTGGCATCGTCACACGCACGGATTTGCTTAAAGCATTGGGTCGTAACCACCTCGCAGCTCCCACCCGTCAGAATTTTGCCGACCGCCTTGAGGCAGCCCTTCCCCCTGCCCGCCTAGCGCTACTCAAGCTGATCGCCGAACGCGCTCATCAACGCCGCCTGCCGGTTTATGTGGTAGGGGGCTTTGTGCGCGATTTACTCCTCAATCGCCCCAGCCAGGATTTTGATATCGTCGTCGAGGGTGACGCCATTGCCTTGGCTCGGGCTTTAGAACGCGAGCTAGGTGGGCGCGTCACCAGTCACAGCCGCTTTGGCACGGCTAAATGGCATATTGCTGAGATCCGCGCCTCACTCCTAAAAGACACACTGCATATAAGCAATGCCAGTCTGAGTGATCTGCCCGAATTCCTGGATTTTATTAGTGCGCGCACTGAGTTTTATGATTACCCCACCGCATTACCAACTGTTGAGCGCAGTAGCATCAAACTGGATCTACACCGCCGCGATTTCACCATCAACACTCTCGCCTTACGCCTGGACGGGCGTCATTATGGCGACCTGTACGATTATTGGGGAGGCTATGCCGACCTGCAACGTGGCCTAATTCGGGTGTTGCACTCCCTCTCTTTTGTAGATGACCCCACCCGCATGTTACGTGCCGTACGCTTTGAACAGCGCTTTGGCTTCCAGATAGAAGACCGCACGTTGCAATTGATGAATGAGGCGCGTGATTTGCTCCGCCAGGTTTCCGGTGATCGCTTGCGACACGAGTTGGATCTTATCTTGGCTGAAGATGACCCCCTACCTGCGCTCCAGCGTCTGGAAGAGCTCCGATTATTGGAAGCTATTCACCCCGATTTGCATTGGAATGCACACCTGAATGAACCTATGAAGGCAGCTCTCAAGGCCCCGCTAGAGCCGGCGTGGCAACTCCCCGAAACCTGGGGCGGCGCCCCTATCCGTCGAATGCTGGCCTACTTGATTTGGTTTTTGCCCCTGCCTGCCGAAAAGAGTACCAGCCTCGCCCAGCGTCTGCGCCTGCCACATCACTTGCGCGAGGGCTTGAAAATTGGGGCTGCGCTTATTCCTGACCTCCCCGTGCTGCTTAACTACGCCCCCAGCCAAATTGTTAACCGCCTGGATGATGTGCCCCCACCCGTAATTTATGCCCTCTTCCTGCTATATCGTACTTCCGAGATCGCCACAATGTTGAACACGTATGCCACCCAATGGCGTCACATTCACCCCGTCACAGATGGACACACCCTACATGCGCTAGGGGTGCCCCCTGGCCCAGCCTATCGCCGAATTCTGTGGGCCCTACGCGCTGCCTGGCTGGACGGTAAAGTCCAATCACCCGAGCAAGAGCACCTCTTACTTGAGCAACTGGTTACCTCAAAAACCCCATGATTGAAAAAGCCGCCTCTCTCACCCTGACTCATAATTGGCTCGATCAGGTCTGCTTGCGCCATCTGCGGGAGGAAGATCTGCCAGCGCTGGAATGGGATGGCGCCTATTCCCACTTTCGTCGCATATACCGCGAGGCTTACCAAGCCAGCCTGAGCGGCCAAGTGCTCATTTGGGTTGCTGAACTCCCTGGCGTCGGAATTATCGGACAGGCGTTTGTTCAATTAGCCAGCCCACGCCCCGAGCTGGCAGATGGAGAGCACCGGGCCTACCTCTACGGCTTTCGCGTCAAACCGGCCTATCGCAATGCCGGCTTAGGAACTCATATGCTCAACACCATCATCAATGACCTCCGAGCGCGCGGTTATACATGGCTGAATCTGAACGTGGCGGTTGAAAACACCGCTGCACGCAGACTATACGAACGTCTTGGCTTTGTCGTGATTGGGTACGATCCAGGATGCTGGTCCTATGTAGATCACGAAGGACAACGACGTTTCGTTGAAGAGCCGGCCTGGCGCATGCAAAAGCAGTTGCTCTAAATTCATAGAAGAGTGCCCCCCGGCCAGCGTTCCAAAACCAGACGCAACGATAAATCCCATCACACACCCGGCAATCTGGCCAGGATGCTGCCATAACAAAACTTTTATCAACCTCATCCTTGAGTGCGATCATGGACAGGCAGAGGTGAGAATGAAAGCCTTGCAGGAGGCAAAAAGAGATGGTCAGGGATCAAACACTTGGTTCCCCTCTGCTTACGAGCGAGCCCTGTATCAAACACCACTTATTACAGCCAAGGATAAAAAGCGATTCCTTTTTGACAAGAACGCCGAGAGGCCTTAAAATTACAAGGCTGTGATTCCAGGATAAGAAGGGTTAAGCGCATGAAGGAGTATACCACTGAGTCCATTCGCAATGTCGCTTTAGTTTCTCACAGTAGTGCTGGCAAAACTATGCTGACTGAGGCGCTCCTGCACTTCACCGGCGCCACCACCCGACTCGGACGGGTGGAAGATGGAAGCACCGTCTCAGATTTTGATGAAGAAGAGATACGGCGCGGAATTTCCCTTTACACGTCTGTGATCCCCATCGAATACCGGGATGTCAAAATTAATTTCTTGGATACGCCCGGCTATACTGATTTCATCGGCGAAGTGATCTCAGCCTTACGCGTGGCAGACAGCGCCTTGGTTCTCATCGACTCGGTTTCAGGTGTTGAGGTGGGAACCGAGATTGCCTGGAATTATTGTAATCAATTCCGATTGCCCCGGTTTGTCGTCATCAACAAAATGGACCGGGAAAACGCAAATTTCCAGAAAGCACTGGCTTCCATCCAGGAATTCTCTGAAGTGCGCCTAGTGCCGGTCCAACTACCTTGGGGTGAAAAGCAAAACTTCCAGGGTGTCATTGACCTGATCACCATGAAAGCCTATAAAGGGGAAGGCAAGAGCGCCGTAGAAATTCCGGCAGAGTTACGCACTGCTGCAGAAGAGGCTCGAGTCGCCTTGGTGGAAGCAGCCGCCGAAGGCGATGACGAACTGCTGGAGAAATACCTGGAAAGCGGCTCGCTATCGAATGAAGAAATCGTGCGCGGGTTGCGCGGCGCTATCCGCAATCATACAGCCTACCCAGTCTTTGTGACCGCCGCTACTGCCGAAATTGGCCTCGCCCCTTTGTTGGACGCCATCATTGATTTACTCCCCTCACCCGCTGACATGCCGCCCGCGCGCGCCATTGGCAAGGACGGTGAGGAAGAACTCCCCGCATCTGATAGCGGGCCATTGGCGGTCTATGTGTGGAAGACTACGGCCGATCCTTTCGTCGGACGGCAAACGTTCTTTCGCATCTACTCTGGTTTCCTTACTTCAGATACGCGCGTTTGGAATCAAAGCAAAGGAGTCGAGGAACGCTTGGGAACGCTTAATGTTCCGCGCGGCAAGGAGCTCTTCCCGGTTAAAGTGCTTCATTGTGGCGATATTGGGGTCGTGCCGAAACTCTCTGAAACAGTTACTGGCAACACCCTTTGCGATAAAAACCACCCGCTGACCCTGCCCATCCCTGAGTACCCGAAGGCTCTCTATCAAGTCGCCATCGCCCCGAAGACCCAGGCCGACTCCGCCAAGATCACCCCCACCCTGACTCGCCTGTGCGAGGAAGATATGACCCTTTCCTGGCATATGGAGCCAGCGACAAATCAAACCATTCTGCAGGGGATGGGCGATCAACATATCGAGGTGGCAGTACGCCGCGCCGAGACCAAATTCCAGGTCGGTCTGGTTATCAGCGAGCCCAAAGTGCCTTACCTTGAGGCTATTACCAAAAAAGCCAGCGCCATGTATCGCCATAAGAAACAAACTGGCGGGGCAGGGCAATTTGGTGAAGTTCACCTACGCATTGAACCCCTGACGCCGGATCAGGAGTTGGAGTTTGTCTGGGAGGTCTTCGGTGGGGCGATTTCTTCGTCTTTCGCCCCCTCCATCCAGAAGGGCATTCAAGGCGTCATGAAAGAAGGTGTCCTGGCAGGCTATCCCATCCGCGGCATCAAGGTGGCTGTGTACGATGGAAAAGAACACCCTGTGGACTCAAAACCCATTGCATTTGAAATTGCGGGGCGTGAGGCATTCAAACTTGCGTTCAAGGATGCTGGCCCAGTGTTATATGAGCCCATTATGAAGGTCGAGATCATCGTGCCTGAAGCCAATATGGGGGATGTGCTGGGCGATTTGAACTCACGCCGGGCGCGAGTCTTGGGCATGAATACAGAGCGAGGTCGCTCGGTCATTACTGCCCTAGTGCCACTGGCTGAGATGCTGCGTTACACCACCCAGTTGCGATCCCTCACGGGAGGCCGTGGCTTCTTTACCATGGAGTTCTATAATTACGAAATGGTACCGCCTCATATCCAGCAGGAAATTGTCGCCGCTCGGCAGAAAGAACTTCAAGCACAACGGGCAGATTGACCCTTTCCCTCTCCTGTCGAGTATATTGCCTCTGGTACGGGCAATCCCCGCCCGTACCAGAATTTTATCCCAAGAGCCACAATGAGGAATGGACAGGATGTTCCCAAATGATAGTGCGCCCATAGATCCCGAAGCCTTCTGGGAGGCCATTCTCTCGCGCGATCCACAACAAATCCAGGCGGCGTTTGCACGCCTGGATCGGGAAGCGCAAAAAGCAGTTATGCAGCATCTCTTCCGCATGGTCAATGAACCTGGCTGGCATCCTGAGCAGCGACTCTCGGCGCGCAAAGCGCTAGAAGCACTGGGAATACCCCCCAATTACTTGAGGCAAACGCAAACCGGAAATGTGACTTGAAAACCCGAACCAAAAGATAGGTTAAAATATAGTATCTTCATCAGATGCGGACTCAATATGAAAATTGCCGTTTTTGGAAGCGCTCGACCGCAACCTGGCCAACCCGATTACGAGATAGCCTACCATCTTGGACGCCTGATCGGCCAAGGCGGCCATATCCTGATGACAGGTGGGTACATGGGCACTATGGAAGCCGCTTCGCGTGGCGCCGCTGAGGCAGGCGGGCACGTCATTGGCGTGACCTGCGAAGAAATTGAGCGCTGGCGACCCACCGGGGCCAACCGTTGGGTGGCTGAGGAAGTCCGCATGCGGACGCTTGTTGAACGGATCGCTTTCCTTATTCGTGAAAGCGATGCTGCCATTGCCCTGCCGGGAGGAGCGGGCACTTTAGCCGAAATCAGCCTGTTCTGGAATCACCTGATTATCCAGGCCATTCCCCCCAAACCGCTAGTCCTAATCGGAACAGCGTGGCAGAGCGTATTTCAGTCCCTCTTTGAGCGGATGCAAGGGCTGCTTGCCGAAAACGAGCAGCGCTGGCTGATTTTCGCCCTAGATTATCAAAGCGCGTATTTTGAAGTCTTAAAGATTGCTCAATCTTTTCCCAAGGATGGACGAAGCCCATGAGCACAGAGAAGTTGCCTGCACGTAGCGAGAATTTTTCCGAATGGTACAACCAAGTCGTGCTACGGGCCGAATTAGCCGATTACGCGCCCGTGCGTGGCTGTATGGTGATCCGTCCCTATGGGTGGGCCTTATGGGAAAACATCCAGCAGGCCCTGGACCGACGCTTCAAGGAAACCGGCCATGTCAACGCAGCCTTTCCGCTTTTCATCCCGATGTCCTTTTTGGAAAAAGAGAAGGAACATGTGGAAGGCTTCTCACCTGAACTGGCTGTCGTCACGGTCGGTGGAGGTGAGACTCTGGAGGAACCGCTGGTGGTACGCCCAACCTCTGAGACAATTATTGGGTACATGTACTCCAAGTGGATTCGTTCCTACCGTGACCTTCCGGTTCTGATCAACCAATGGGGAAACGTCGTCCGTTGGGAAATGCGCACTCGCCTCTTTCTGCGCACATTGGAGTTTTACTGGCAGGAAGGGCACACCGCTCATGCGACCGAGGAAGAGGCCTTGGAAGAAACGCTACGCATGCTCAATGTGTACACGGACTTCGCCTACAACGAAGCCGCCATCCCTGTCATCCCCGGCCGCAAAAGCGAAACTGAGAAATTTGCGGGAGCTGTCCAGTCGTACACAATCGAAGCCATGATGGGCGACACACGAGCCCTGCAATCAGGCACCTCACACTTTCTAGGCCAGAATTTTGCGCGTGCGTTTGATATCCAATATCTAGATCGTAATAATCAATTACAGTATTGCTGGACCACGTCATGGGGGCTTTCAACCCGCTTCATTGGCGCCATTATCATGACCCATGGAGATGATCAGGGTTTAATCCTACCGCCGCGCCTGGCTCCGATCCAGATAGTCATCGTGCCCATCTACCGCAGTGATACAGAACAATCTCAGGTTATGGCCGTTGCCACTCAATTGCACAAGCAATTGAGTGCGCGCTTCCGGGTCAAGGTGGACGATCGCAGTGAAGTGACCCCAGGGTTTAAGTTCAATGATTGGGAGCTACGAGGGGTTCCCCTGCGCATTGAAATTGGCCCAAAAGATGTAGAGAAGGGCGTGCTGACCGTTGCGCGACGTGACATCCCAGGCAAAGCCGGGAAGTCCACCATCCATCCCAACAACTTAGAAGCCCAATTTGCTCAATTGCTCGATGATATACACCTCTCCTTACTCAAGCGCGCCACCCAGTTCCGCGACGAACACATCTTTGACCCTCAGAACTACGAGGAACTCAAGGAAGTAGTGCAACATGGGTGGGCCTTTTCGTGGTGGTGTGGTAGCGCTGAGTGTGAGGCAAAGGTCAAGGAAGATACCAAAGCCACCACCCGATGCATCCCGCTGGAACAACCGGCTGGCGAGGGGCGGTGCATCGTCTGTGGGCAGCGGGCGACCCAGAAAGTGTATTTCGCCCGGGCTTATTGAAAGGCTTTTAGCTATGCCGGCTGTTTCCTTACACGTTCTGCGTCGGCGTTTGCAGGAGTTATCACTCCTGCTTGAGGATATTCCTCGCTTCAAACGGGAACTCCAACGCTTGATGGAACAATACGCCGACCTCTCCTACCAGCCGGGTGAAACCATCCCATTCACCCAAGCCTCGGAGCGCCTCCTAGTGCCCCCTGTTGTTCTCTACGAAGTTGAGGCCTTCTTAAGCACCCGGATAGCTCAATCCCCCGAACCAGCCTTGCACTTAGCTGATCTGCTCTGGGAAGACTCCCTACCGCTTTACCGACATCTGGCGGCCGTACTTCTGCGCGACCTTCCTCTCACAAACGAAACCTTGGCAGCCGTTGAAGAGCGGCTTTCAAGGTGGATAAACGACACAGAGGGGGCTTCTCACTTTATTCCTATGATTGTTACCGCCGCCGAAGGGCTGCAAAAACATGCACTGGAAGCTTGGCTGAACTTGGTGCACACCTGGCTTTTTTCCGCCTCACCAAGAAACCGCCGAGTAGCCCTGGTGGCCCTTCGGCACCTTGTTCAAAATACATCCTTTGAGAACCTTCCGCTCATCTTCGATTGGCTAAGCGCCTGGCTGCAAGAGTTCTCGATCTCAACCCCTACGGCAGAGACGCTTGACCTCTTGCAAACGCTGACCAAGCGTTCACCAGCCGAAACGGCCTACTTCCTGCGGCAGTTACTGGGGTTACTCCCCGCCCCCACGGCCCGCCGCCTGGTTCGAACTGTGCTCCCCATGCTTCCAGAAGATTATCGCCAACGCCTGCAAAGCACCTTGCGCCTGATGACAGCGCGCTCCAACCCTCCACCAACCCAACAACCTCTGGTATAATATAAATGCAGTGACTAGACCGGCATGTGGGACACCCTACGTGCCTGGAGACCTGCTCAGAACTCAATCCCTAAGGAGAAGCAGACGTCATGACCTTAACAAAAGAGGAGAAAAACAAACTAATTAGCGAGTTTGGCCGCCATGAGGGTGATACCGGCTCACCTGAGGTTCAAATTGCTTTGCTGACGCATCGCATTAACCAGTTAACTGAGCATCTGCGCACGCACAAGCACGACGAATCCTCGCGCCGCGGTTTGCTCAAATTGGTTGGCCAACGGCGTCGCCTGCTAATGTACTTGCGCCGCAAGGACTACACACGTTACGCGGCGCTCACGGAGCGCCTTAACTTGCGGGCGCGCTAACATTGGCAAACTAAGTGAGTAGATGGCGGCGAGTTAACCATCTACTCACTTTTTGGAGATTACTTAGCCTCCCCCCATGCGGTTGGGAGTTGAAATCTGGTGGGGACGTATGTCCTCAATAGCTTTCAGTTCCTAACCCGCTGGGGGGATAAAAAAGAGGTAAAGGAGAATATGAACAAACCAGAAGCCAAACAATACACGGCCATTGTTGGTGGTCGTCCGATTATCTTTGAGACCGGTAAATTAGCCGGCCAAGCAGGAGGAGCTGTAACCGTTCGCCTAGGTGATTCGGTGATCTTTGCGGCTGCCACCATGAGTGACAAGCCCAAAGAGGATGTGGATTTCTTCCCACTCACGGTGGAGTATGAAGAACGCCTTTACGCAGGTGGACGCATCCCTGGCTCGTTCTTCCGCCGCGAGGGCAAACCCTCCGAGGAAGCCATCCTAATCGCTCGCCTGTCCGACCGCCCCATTCGTCCCCTTTTCCCCAAAGGAATGCGGAATGAGGTCCAGATCATCATGTTTTCCATCTCCGCCGACATGGAGAATCCACTGGATATCTTGGCAGTCAACGCCGCCTCTGCTGCGCTGATGGTGTCGGATATCCCCTGGGGCGGTCCCATTGGCGCGGTCCGTATTGGCCGCGTTGAAGGTCAGTTTGTCATCAACCCCACCTTTGAACAAAAGGAGAAATCTGATCTGGATCTACGCATTGCCGGTACCCGTGAAGCTATCCTGATGGTCGAAGCAGGCGCTAATGAAGTGCCGGAAGATGTCATGGTGGAAGCCCTGGCCTTTGGGCACCAAGCCCTTCAACCCCTCATTGATGCCCAACTCCAAATGGCTGCCGAAGCAGGCAAACCCAAACGTGAGGTACCCATCTTTGAGCTTGACCCTGCCCTAGTAGAAACCATTCGCGAACGTGTAGCCGAACAGATTGAAACACTTCTTGACGCCCCTCACACCAAAAGCGAGCTCAACGATGCCATTGACGCGCTGGAAGAAAGCCTGGTAAGCGAATTGGCAGGCGAGGATACCCCACAGGCCCGCGCCGTAAAGGAAGCCTTTACCGAGGTTTATCGCGCCATTGTGCGTCGTCGCATCCTCGAGAAGGGCATTCGTCCCGATGGACGCAAACCAGATGAAATTCGTCCGATCTGGTGCGAAGTGGGAATCTCACCCCGCGCTCATGGCTCCGGCCTGTTCACGCGGGGTGAAACTCAGGTACTCACGCTGGCTACACTTGGAACTCCACGCGAAGCCCAGGAATTGGATAGTCTCGAACCGGTCGAAACCAAGCGTTACATGCACCACTATAACTTCCCACCTTACTCGACCGGCGAGGTCAAGCCTCTTAGAGGACAGTCACGGCGTGAAATTGGCCATGGAGCATTAGCCGAACGGGCTCTACTCCCAGTCATCCCGCCAGAGGAAGAATTCCCCTATACGCTGCGTCTGGTTTCTGAGGTGCTTTCTTCCAACGGTTCTACCTCAATGGCTTCCGTGTGTGGCTCCACCCTGGCCTTAATGGACAGTGGCGTGCCAATCAAGGCCCCTGTGGCCGGAATTGCGATGGGCCTCATCAAGGAAGGAGATAAGCACCAAATCCTGACCGACATCCAGGGGTTGGAAGATCACCTTGGCGACATGGATTTCAAGGTTGCTGGCACAGTCCAGGGCATTACTGCTCTCCAAATGGACATCAAGATCAAGGGTATCACCCCAGAGTTGATGCGTGAAGCACTAGAACAAGCCCGCCGAGCGCGTTTGTATATCTTGGATGAGATGCTGAAAGTCATCCCCGCACCGCGGCCAGAGCTCAAACCGCACGCGCCTCGCATCACCACCATCAAAATCCCGGTGGATAAGATTGGCGCAATCATTGGACCGGGTGGTAAGATGATCCGTGCGATCCAGGATGAAACCGACACCCGAATTGATATTGGTGAAGATGGCACGGTTTACATTGCTGCCACCAGCGGCAATGGTGCTGCTCTAGCACGCGAAAAGATCGAGCGCTTATGCGAAGTGCCTCAAGTAGGACGCATTTATACTGGGCGTGTTGTGCGGGTAACCGACTTCGGTGCGTTTGTCGAAATCCTGCCCAACGTCGATGGGATGGTTCATATCTCCCAGTTGGACACGGAGCGCGTCAAAAGCGTGGAAGATGTCGTGCGCGTGGGTGATGAAATTACCGTAATGGTTACCGACATTGACGAAAACGGACGTATTCGCCTCTCGCGCCAGGCTGTCCTGGAAGGCTGGACCCCCGAAGAAGCTCAGGCCCATGATCGTAATGGGCGCACGGGCGGAGCGCGTAAGCCCTCTACCGAGGGTCGTGGTAGTGGCGCTGCACGTCGCCCCACCGGTGGTCCCTCCGGCAAGCCATCGCGCAGTCCCAACAAGCCCCCTTCTGGTGGGCGCCGCTGACCTTGGCGCGTCAATGCACACCCCCGCTGAAATTCAGGCGGGGGTGTTAATTTCATGAAGCAAAATTGTCTTGCGTGGGTAGGTAAGGCATGGCATAGCCTGGTATCCCTAGACGCTCAGCCAGTGCCGCCCGCATTGCCAGGCGATCATCCCAAGGATATTCCACCGTGCCAAAGCACATAGATTGTTCGTGCCCTTTACCCAGGGCAATGACAACATCGCCGGGGTGTGCCATTCGCACCCCCAACCGGATAGCTTCGCCCCGATCAGGTACACGAAACACCGTCTCACCTTCCACAGCCCCCCCTTGCACTGCTGCCTGCAACATCACGTTCAGTATTTCCTCAAGCGACTCGGTACGCGGATCTTCAGCGGTTAGGATCGTGATATCAGCCAGACGGGCCGATTCGGCAGCCATTAGCCGACGCTTCTCTCGATCTCGCAATCCGGCTGATCCAAAGATTGCGATAACGCGCCCTGAAGTCAACTGACGCACGGTTTGCAAAGCACGTTTGAGAGCGTTCGGCGTGTGAGCAAAATCTACAATTGCCCAAAAATTCTGCCCCATATCAATGCGCTCCATGCGTCCGGGAATGCTTTTCAGAGTAGCCACCCCCACGCGCACTGCTTCCGGATCCAGGTCCAGTCCCAACAGGGTGGCCGAAACGGCAGCCAGGATGTTGTAGACATTGTACTCACCAATTAATGGGCTGTAGATGGGAAATTTCTGCTTGCCCGCATGAACCACAAAGGTCAATCCTTCAGCATCCTGGCGGATGGCTTCTGCCCACACATCATTGTCCGGTTGAAGACCATAGGTCACCTTCCGTCCTTTCACCAGATCGTTCAGAAAAGCGTAAGAGGCGTCTTCACGATTCAGCACCGCCAAGCGCGGATTCCCTTGCGCTTTGGGTAGTGTTGTCTCCAGGAATTGAAACAAACGCGCTTTAGCCGCTCGGTAGGCTTCATAAGACCCGTGATAGTCAAGATGTTCATGGGTGATATTGGTGACAACAGCAATATCAAATTCACATGCCGTGACCCGATCCTGCGCCAGACCGTGCGAGGTGGCCTCCAGTACCGCATGAGTGAGCCCCGCCGCGCGCATTTGCGCCAGATAGCGCTGCACATCTAGCGCTTCTGGTGTGGTCACATGAAAACCGGTATCCAATACCTGGTCTCCAATGACGGCATTGACCGTCGAGATCATCCCAGCCTTTAGCCCCGCCGCCAACAAAATTTGATAGATCAAATTGGTGGTGGTGGTTTTTCCATCCGTGCCGGTCACCCCAATAATGGTCATAGCACGGGCGGGGAAGCCGTAAAGCGCCGCCGCAAGATAAGCCAGCGCAAAGCGCGCATCTGGCACTTGAAGATAGGGAACCGGCCATGATTGTGTGGCGTGAGGTCGGGTGCCAATAACAACTACCGCTCCATTCTGGATCGCCTGGGGAATAAACTGGTGACCATCGGTGGTAGTGCCTGGAAGTGCCACAAAGAGGCATCCCGGGAAGGCATCGCGCGAGTCCATACAAATGCCACGAATCCACACTTGGGGAATGGGCCCAGGAGTTAGAATCTTAACCGGTGTTTGGAGAAGGAGATCGGCCAGGGCTACAGACTGAGGCACAATGGCTACGGGAGCATATGGCATACGCTGGTCTCTCAAAACCCTTTCATAACAAAACCCCCGTCAGGAAAGACAGGGGTAAAAGAGGAAAACACACGACATCATGAATAGGGGCTTAAGCAGCCCGACTTACTGCAAATGCTGTCGCAGATTCTGCAACTGCCCAGCCACCGAACCATCAATGATCCGATCCCCGACCCGAACGATCAGACCACCCAGAATCGAGGGGTCCACGCGGAAAGTGACCGAAGCGCTTCCTCCCAAACGGGCCAGGATATCTTGCTTGACCACCTCTTGTTCTTCAGGGGTCAAGGGCAGGGCACTGGTCACCTCCGCTGCACCTCCACCACCTGCTAGGGTTTCATTCTCGAGCACCACAACCTTGCCTCCCCGTACACCGGAGAAGAACTCCTCTAGTAAAGCGCGCTGGCGTTGCTCATCGAGGGTTTCTTTAATAAGTTTTTGGGTTGCAGCAATGGCCAGAGCGGCAATCTGTCCCCGCATTTCGCTTAAAACCCGATGACGCTCCTGCTCCAATTCGGCCAGAGCCTGCTCACGCTGTTTACGCAGTTCCTCTTCCTGCGCCACCCGCACTTCCCGTGCTACCGCCTCAGCGCGTTCGGTCGCCTCGCGCACAATCTCGGCCGCTTTTGCTTGGGCTTCCGCAATAATGCGACTGGCCTCTTTCTCCGCATTAGCGCGTGCTTCTGCCGCTACCCGCGCATCCTCCAAACCTTGCGCCACAATTTTGCGGCGTTTTTCCAACTGGGCCATAAGCGGCTTAAATACCCAAGCACGCAAAACCACCACCATCACGATGAAACTAAGGATCTGAACAAATAATAATCCCAGGTTAATCCCTAACTTTTCCAAGGCTCACTCCTTTGCTTGAGGAATTAGAGCACAAAGAGCATCAAGAAAGCAATCACCAAACAGTAAATAGCAATGGCTTCCGAAAACGCAATGCCCAGAATCATGTTCGTGAGCAGGTTACCATAAGCATCGGGGTTGCGTGCCATACCCTGTAACGCCCCCTGAACGCTCAAACCAATACCAACCCCTGCTCCCAAAGCACCGATCATGGAGAGACCCGCACCGATAAACTTTGCCGCCAGGATGATATCACCCGTCATGTTAAAGCGCCTCCTCTGGATGAATTTAGGTTATCAAAGTTTGTACCTGAAATTCCTATCGCTTTAATGGTGCTCACTCTCGCCACCGTGCCCGCGCGTGGCTTGAGCCATGAACACCATGGTTAGCATGCCAAAAACAAAAGCCTGAATCACGGCAATAAACGCCTCAAACAGATATACAAACGAGGGAATAAAGACCGGCAACAGGGTACCTACCAGAGCAATCAGCACAAAACCAGCAAACATATTTCCGAACAATCGGAATGAGAACGAGAGAATCTTCGCTAGTTCGGAAATCGTTTCAAGCAACCCCACCAGGAAATCAATCGCCCCAAAGAAAGGCCGTGAAAACAACGTTGTTACATTGAAAAACTTTAGAAAATAACGCCACCCTTGCGCCCGAACGCCAATCACTTGCGTCATAAACACCGAGACCAACGCTAAGCCCACCGTGAAATTAAGATCGGTGGAAAGACCACGTACAAAGGGCGTTAGAGTATAATCACCCTTCTCCGGCGTTAGGGTATACCATATCCCTCCCAGGGACTGGATCGCGTGCCCGTCCTTTTCGGCATGGTGAATGATACCTATCGTTTCTACGCCGGGGATTAACTTCATCAAATTGGCGATTAAAACCACTAGAAAAATTGAAGCAAACCAAGGGAAAATCGCTTTCGCCCACTTTCCCGCCGAACTTTCGGTCAAGTTATAAAGGATCTCAATCAGGGCTTCTAGCGCTCCAGCCAAGCCTCGTGGTACCAAATCGCCCTTACGCACCGAACGGCGCACCGACCATGCCATCCCCAAGATAATGAGATCTACTAACAGCAGTGCTGGGATGGTATTGACCAGATAGAAATCCCCCAATGGGCCAAGATTGAATAGCGGTTCCTCAATGAGTTTCTCGGCTGCCACCTGAATATGGGGTTGGACTGGCGCTGCAATGTTGACCGCAAATATACCCAGAATAATACAAGCCAGCACAATCCAACGATTAACACCCCAACGCCACTTTTTACGTGTCGTCTCCAAGGCTTGCCTCCTCCAGCGCGGGTTTCTTGGCTTTAGGGGGCACAGGCTTGATTTTCGCCGTCGCCGCCCTTACCACATAAAACATTACAGCCAGCGAGATAGGAACACTTAGCACCAATAAACCCAAAGTGAACCAGGGACGTGTCTCCAAGCGCGCATCCAGCCAGATCCCCCCTATCACTGCGACCAGCACAATGATCAACGTCAAACACCCCACTTGGCCTGCAATACCAGCGATGGTCAGATTGATGATCTGCTGCTTACGGTCCTTCTCAGGATCTGGCCGCGTCATGACGTTGCGATTATATCACGGGCTCAAAAATGACGTCAATAAACCCATAACACCCGAGCAACGCTTCCCGCCCAAGTATACCAGGGGGCTATCCACACCCCAACCAACACAATGCCTGCCACACAGATCCCCAATGCTAGCCGCCAAGCGGGCCTGAGGCCTGAGATGGGTTCCACACCCGGCGTAAAGCGATAAATCGTTTTGAGCATTACCAGGTAGTAGTAAAGCGCAATAATAGAGTTAAACACGCCCACAAAGGCCAGCCAGATTTGACCAGCTTCGATCGCCGAACCAAAGACCAATAATTTAGCAATGAAACCCGCAAATGGGGGTATACCACCCAGCGAAAGCAGCGCTGCCAACATAGCCAGTGCCAAAGGGGCCGAACGCTGCTGCAACCCCTCTAGGGCTTTCAGGTCACTAGAGCCAACCGCCTGCTCCACGACTGTCAGGATAGCAAATGCGGCTAGATTAGTGACCAGATACGCAATCAAGTAATACACTGCCCCGGTAGCCCCTAGGGGCGTCCCGGCGGCCACTCCAATCAGGATGTAGCCGGCATGAGCGATAGACGAGTAGGCCAGCAACCGCTTAGCATTGGATTGAACTAGAGCCAGGTAGTTGCCCACGAGCATACTGGCCGTTGCAAGGATACCAATTAGAAGCGTCCAGAAAGCCGTTTGTTCGGCAAACACACTGATCAGGAATCGCAATAACACGGCGAAACCGGCGGCTTTTGAAGCCGTAGAAAGATACCCCGTTACAGGAGTGGGTGCCCCCTCATAGACATCTGGTGCCCAGAAGTGAAACGGCACCGCGGCCACCTTGAATCCAAACCCAACTAAGACCAAGATCAGTGCCACAATCACCATCTCGAGGGGAGCCTGGGCCTGATACAAGGCAGCATCCAGGTCATACAAGCGTGTTGTCCCACTCATACCATAGAGCAGGCTCAGACCATACAGCAGCGTAGCCGACGCCACAGCCCCAAAAAGCACATACTTAAGCCCAGCCTCAGCAGAGCGAACATCCCGAAGATAGAATCCCGCCAACACATAGAGAGGGATAGAGGCCGTCTCAATGGCGAGGAAGAGCATAACCATGTCCGCCGCTGAGGCCATTAGACTAAACCCTAAACCACTGAAAAGAAGGAGAGCGAAGAATTCCCCCTTACCAGAAAGGGCCTTAACCTGCATGGCAAAGAGAGCGGTCAAGCCCACCCCAGCTAAAAACAACATCCGAAAAACAAAACCCACTTCATCCAGGCGAAGCACGCCCCCCCACAAAAGGCGCGGGGACGGGGCAGGAACGGCAAACAGTAGGCTTAACACCACAATTCCCAAACTACCCGCTGCAACTACCCATCCCAACCAGCGCTGACGCGAGGTCGTCGAAGCGAATAGATCCCATCCCAGCACAACCCCTGCCAGGACCAGCAATCCAATTTCAGGCACTAGGGCGCGGATATACTCTACAGGCAAGGTCGAAGCCACCACTCACGCACCTCCCACCAGGGCTAGAATATGGCGCACCCCCGATTCAACCAGCGGAGTCAGTAATGAAGGGAACCAACCCAAAAGGATCATCATGGCTGAGAGCAGCAAAATCACCCCTTTATCCTTGCCGCTCACATCGCCCACTTTGCCCACTAAAGCCGCAGGCATATCGCCAAAGAAAACGCGCCGTACCACCAGAAGAATGTAGGCCGAGGTAATAATAATACCCGATACGGCTATCACAGCCACCCAAGGAGCACGCTGCCAGGCGCCCAGGAAGACAGGAAATTCAGCCACAAAACCCGAAAAGCCGGGCATTCCCATCGAAACCAGACCCGAAATGATGAAACCAACAGCCGCCCAAGGCATGACGCGTACCAGCCCCCCCAGAGCGGGAATATCCCGGGTGTGTGCCCGATCATAAACCATACCCACAATGGCAAAGAAAAGCGCCGTCATCACGCCATGGGAAAACATCTGCAAGCCCGCCCCCATCAATCCCTCCCGGTTAAGACTGGCAAATCCGATCAGAACCAGCCCCATATGTGAAACCGAGGAAAAACCAATCACATACTTGAAATCTGTTTGTACCATGGCAATGGCTGCCCCATAGACCACATTAACCGTGGCCAGGGCGAGGATCAGCGGCGACCAAAAGACTGCCCCTTCCGGCAATAGCATAATGCCCGCCCGAAGGGCAGCAAAAGCCCCCACCTTCATTTCCACGCCCGCCAGTAACATCGAGATCGCTGTGGGCGCCGCAACATGACCATCAGGTGCCCAACTATGAAAGGGGAAAATGCCGCCCAATATGGCAAAACCCAGAAAAATGAAGGGGAACCAAAAGCGCTGAAAGGCTACCGGAAAGCCAGCTTTCTCCAGCGCCAAGAGATCAAAGGTTCGCAGCCCCGAATTGAAATATAAAGCCAGGGCGCCTACCAGAGCGAGCATTGAGCCGATAAACAAGTACAGGGTCAACTTCATACCCCCGTAATCCCGGGTCTTGGGATAGCCCCACAACACAATCATCAAATACTTTGGAAACACGGCAATTTCAAAAAAGAAGAACAATAGAAAGAGATCGAGGGAAACAAAAACCCCTAAAATGCTGGTCGCCAGAAACATCATAAAAGCAAAGAACTCGCGCGGGCGTTCCTCTATGTTCCACGAAACCAAGACACCGGAGAAAAGCACTAACGCTCCCAGAAGAACCATGGGCAGGCTAAACCCATCAACCCCCACAGCATATGAAATCCCCAAGTCGGGTAACCAGGGATAGCGCTCAATGAATTGATACCCACCCATGCCCGTGTCATAACCGAGGTAGAGTCCGAAGGACAGTCCCAAAACCAGCGTGGCCGCGATCAACGCTATCCGGCGTACCCAGTCATGTTGTTCGGCAGGGAGACAAAGCAAGATCAACCCGGCCAGGAGCGGTGTCAGCACAATGGCGCTAAGAATGGGAAACGGCATTCTTCACCTCATCAAAAAAGTGTAACGACGGCTTGGTTGATCATCCCCAAAAGCCACGCAGGCCATAGGCCGGTTAGCAAACTTAGACCAATTAAAGGCAGGATGACAATGAGTTCTAGGCCACTCATATCCTTAAGAACCCCCTGCCAGCGCGGATTAAGAGGGCCGTGTAGGACTGAGCGTAAGGCCTTAAGGAGATACGCACCCGTGAAGAACAACCCAATCATGCTCAAAGCCGTCGCCAACGTGAGTTGAGGCCAGGCGCCCCGTACCACCAGAAATTCTGAAACAAAGCCCCCTAAACCCGGCAAACCCAGCGAAGCCATGGCTGTAAAAATTAGAATGGTCCCGTAAACCGGGAGAAGGGCATAGAGACCACCAAAATCCCGAAGATCACGTGTATGCGCACGGTCATAAATAACACCAACCAGGAAGAACATTCCCGCTGCACTCAACCCGTGATTGAACATTTGCAACACGGCGCCATTTAGCGCCAGGTTGGCATCTAGCTGGGCCCGAGGATCTGCCGCGCGCCAAGCCAGAGCAGCCGCCGCCACCCCCAACACAACAAACCCCATATGATTGATGGAGGAATAAGCCACCAGACGCTTAAAGTCTTGTTGCGCCAAGGCCCCTAACGCACCCAAAATAATAGCCGCCACAGCCAACACCGCCAGGGCTGGCGCAAAGCGCTGGGCCTCATTCGGAAAGAGGGGTAATATCAGGCGGATAAAGCCATAACCGCCCAACTTCAGCAGTACTCCTGCCAGAATCATCGAGCCTGCTGTCGGAGCTTCTGTATGGGCATCTGGCAGCCAAGTGTGAAATGGCCAAACCGGGACCTTGATTGCAAAAGCGATCACGAAAGCCCAAAAGGCAATGGCCCTGATGGTTTCGATAGAAAGTCCCAAAGGAAGGTTCAGATAGGTTAAGGCTGGCCAGCGTTGGAACAATTCCACCAAGTCAAATGTCCCGCCACTCAGACCTATTACCTGAATGGCCAATAGTAACCCCAACGATCCACCCATGGTATAGAGAATGAATTTAAGTGCCGCATAATGACGATTGGCGCCTCCCCATTGACTAATCAGGAAGTACATGGGCACCAGCCCAACTTCCCAGAAAACAAAGAAGAGTAATAGGTCTAACGCCAGGAAAACCCCCAGCATACCGGTCTCCAGCAACAGAAAGAGCACCATGTAAGCCTTGAGGTTCGTTTTTATGCTTTCCGAGGCCAGTAACGCCAGCGGAGTCAGAAGCGTCGTCAACAAGACTAGTGGGAATGAAAGGCCATCTATCCCGAGATGATAAAAAGCATGAATGGCGCTGAACCACTCGGCACGTTCAACGAAGCGGAACCCCCCCGTGACGGGCACCGACTCAAACCGCGCCCACAGCAAAAGCGTGAGCACCAACGAGATCAGCGAGAAACCCAGCGCCAACACCCGAATCCCCTTTTCGTTACGAACGGGCAAAATCAACAAAATAAGGGCACCCGCTGTCGGCGCGAATAAGATCAGGGTGAGCCAGTGCGATTCCAACCAGGTCATTCTTCACTCCTCAGTGCCCAGTCTAAATCATCCCGATATAAAAGAACGCCAACCCCATTAGGATCACTGCCACCAGCGCAAGGAGCAAATAAATCTGTAAGCGACCCGGCTGCAAAGCACGCAAACGTGTACCTACTTCGTGCGTTCCTTCGGCCAGCGCATCTCCAGCGCCGTTGATCAATGGACGGTCAATAACCTCACGGAACAAATGCCCTATGGCAATGCCCAGGCGTGCCACCCCATGCAGAACGCCATCAATCATCCTCTGGTCTAGCCAGCGGTAGGTGAAGACATCGGCCAACCAAAGCGCCGGCCGAATTAACACAGCCTGATAAATTTCATCCACATAATACTTGCGTTCGAGTAATCGGTAGAGGCCACCCAGAGGCCTAGCCAGCACATCCTGAACACGCTCTCTCTGGATCCGGTACACCCACCAGCCGAGGAACAGCCCCCCTAGCGAAGCCAATACCGAAACCACCAACGGCGTGGGTGTAAAAATTGCATGGCTGGTTTCCCCTGCGTGCCCCAACATGCTTCCCACAAAGGCGCCAAACCAGTTAGGCAGGCGTCCACCAAGCCCCGGGAAATACTGAGGAACACCCACCCAACCAACCGTTACTGCAAAGAAAGCCAACACAAGTAGGGGCACCACCATAACCGGTCGCGACTCGTGAGCCTGAGCGGCCGCCGCACTCCGTGGCTGCCCCAGGAACACCAATGTAATTTGACGCATGGTATAAAATGCCGTTAGCAACGCCGCCACCCCCAGCGTGATAAACACCAGCAGATTGCTCTCAAACGCTGAGGCCAGAATTTCATCTTTAGACCAGAATCCTGCAGTGAAGAGCGGAAAACCCGCTAGCGAAAGCCCGCCCACCAAGAACGCCCAGAACGTCCAAGGCATTCTATGGCGCAACCCCCCCATGTTGAGCATATCCTGCGCGTCCAGGTGGTCACCCGTATGATAAACCCCATGCTCCATTCCATGGATCACCGAACCGGAAGCCAGGAAGAGCAAAGCCTTGAAAAAAGCGTGAGTGACTAAATGGAACGTAGCCGCCACATAGGCCCCGATTCCTAACGCCGCAATCACATACCCTAACTGCGAAATTGTGGAGTATGCTAATACGCGCTTGATGTCCCGTTGGGCCAGCCCAATGGTCGCCGCAAAAAGGGCGGTAAAAGCCCCAATCGCTGCCATGGCTGCCATCGGTAAAGTCAATGGCTGACCCGGTACCCAGCCAGCCGCGAGCAAAGGGAAAAAGCGGATCATCAAATAAACGCCTGCCGAAACCATGGTGGCTGCATGAATCATTGCCGAAACTGGGGTAGGACCTTCCATGGCATCGGGCAACCACACATGTAACGGAAACTGCGCCGATTTGCCAATCGTACCGGCAAAAAGCAACAAACCAATTAGAGCCGCCCAGGATATACCCGCTATGGGCGAGGCGGTGGTTGCCAGGATCTCAAGAACCTGCGGATTGCTCAGGATTGCTCGATAATTGAGACTCCCGGTAAGTGTATAAAGCGCAGCCAAACCTAATAGCATGAACACATCCCCTACTCGCGTAGTGAGGAATGCCTTCACCGCAGCGTTCCGAGCGGACTCTCTAGCATACCAGAATCCAATCAGCAGGTAAGAGCATAATCCCATCACTTCCCAACCAATGTAGAGGGTGAGCAAATTATCACTGATCACCAACAAATACATGGCAAAAGCGAATAGGCTGACCAGCGCAAAAAACCGCGCGTACATCGGTTCAACCGAGGGCACGCGGTGTCGGTGACCGTGAGCGTCCTGTACCTCCGCGCCCTGAGGGGGTAAACCGGGGCGATCCAATGTTCCACGCGGTTGACCATAATTGTGGTAGCCTACGCTGTAGATAAAAATCATCAGAATCGTCCAGGCCACAAAGAACAAGGTCACCACCGTTAACGGATCTACGTGCACGCCAATCTGAAACCAGGTATTGCCCGTGGGGATCCAGTTTAATTGAGCGCCCCAGGGGTGTTCAGCTAGATCCCGAACCTGCAACGCGTGCCAGAAGACCACCAGGCTTCCCAGCCACGAGAGGGTGACGGAACCAATGGCAAGCCCATGGCTTAAGCCATTGCGCCGATAAGTGAAAAGCATAATTACAAAAAATGCCAATAGAGGAGGTAAGGGCAAGAACCCAATCAGGATGTCCACAGGCATTGCAAATATCCTCTCCATCCCAGATTAGCCTTTGAGAAGGGTCATCTCATCCACGACAACGGTGTGATGACGGCGATAAGCCGATATGATTAACGCTAAAGCCACTGCCGTCTCAGCAGCGGCCAGTACAAAAATCATCGCTGCAAAAACCATCCCACTGACTTGTGGCACACCTTTGATCTGTGACCAGTAATGCCAGAAAGCCAGTAGGTTGATGTTGACGGCATTGAGCATGAGTTCAATGCCCATCAGGATGGCAATCGCATGCCTGCGTGCCAACACAGCAAACAATCCAATGCTAAACAATGTCGCCGAAAGGATGAGATACCAGGATAGCGGGATCATGACCCTTCCCCTCTACGTTCGAAGGCAATGTAAACCGCCCCAATAAGGGCGGCCAAGAGCAACACCGAGGCGACCTCAAAAGGAACAGCAAACCCCTCGGCATCTACTAATGCTTTTCCTAATGGCACAACATCGTCAAACGAAGCACCTAGTTCCTGTAATGGCGTACCGCTCATCAGCCAGCGAATGAAAATGTAGGTTAGGGCCGCCCAAACAACCCCCGCCACCCCCGCCGCGCCCCAAGCAAAGGGATTAAGCCGCGGGCCCGCCTCTGTAGAGCGTTGGGTCAGCATGATCGCAAACACGATTATGATCAATATAGATCCAATATAAACCAGAAGTTGGACAACTGCAAAGAAACTGGCTTCCAGAGTGACAAACACCACTGCCACCCCGAGCAACGCCACAGCCAGCCACAAAGCGGCGTGCATCATACGGCGTGAAGCCACCATCATCACCGCTGCACTCACCGTGATCAGAGCCGTCACAAGAAACACCCACTGTAAAGCGCTCACGACCGTCCCCCCACATCAGATGAGGTGATCAGATTCTCCGGCCGGGCTACGGGACGCACCGGTTGAGCTACCAAACGCCGTCGCAGACGTTCACGGGAAGACAACACGCGATCCAACACAAGGTATGCCAGCCCGTTGATGCATAATAAACCCAGGATGCGCACCAAGGGGAGCGTGCCACGTAAAAAGTAATCTGCCAATGCTATAACCATTAGAAGAATCAAGGCCAGCGGTGTCAAGACCTTCCAGTTCAAATCCATCACCTGATCAATGCGAAAGCGTGGCAACGTTCCTCGAAACAGTATCATCAAGAGATACACAATGCCACTTTTGAGCATCAGGTAAACAAATCCAAGAACTGGATATGACTCTGCTCCAGGACCTCGCCACCCTCCCAAGAACAGAACGGCAAAAATAAGTGAAACTGTAAAGGCCTTCAAAAACTCGGCCACATAGAAAAAGCCAAACTTCAACCCAGAATACTCCACGCTGTAACCTGCCACCAATTCCGACTCGGCCTCAGGCAAATCAAAGGGAGCTCGCCCCACCTCCGCTACCGAGGCTGTCAAAAAGATTAGGGCCGGCACTGGTGCAAGCACAATAAACCACACTTCTTGAGCCCGTGTAATCACGCTTAGGTGCAAACTCCCACTAAACATGACGGGCACCAGCGCCGATAGCGTCATAGGGACACTATAAGAGATCAACTGCGCTACCGTACGTAAGGCGCCAAGCAAGGCATATTTGTTGTTGGAACCCCAACCGGCAAGAATAATGGCAAGCTCTCCTAATGCCCCTACAGCCAGCAGGTAAAGAATACCCACATTGAGGTCAGCCCCAAACACCGTGGCAGAGAACGGAATGACCGCCCAGACCATCAAGGCTGCAGCCACCGAAAGCACCGGTGCCAAGTTGAAAGGTATCCGATCTGCGCCGGCCGGGGTGATGTGCTCTTTGGTGAAGATCTTAAGGACATCGGCAATAGGCTGAAGAAGTCCCCACGGTCCCACACGATTTGGACCCAAGCGGTCCTGAATGCGACCGATTAACTTGCGTTCCAGCCAGAGTTGCAGGATGACGAGTAAAAGCGCGGCGGTGACTAGGAGCACGGCTCCTACGGCAAACCGAATCACCAGCGCCCAATCCGCCGGCACCCCCCAAGATAGCAGCAGGTTCTCCAGCCACAGGCGCAAAAACGTGATAGGATCCTGCCAAAAAACAGCCATTGAGCCTCCCTTGAAAACTTAGAGACGTCTCACTGCCAGTTGAGAGCCCCCTTGCGCCAGGCATAAAAAAGGCCACCCACAAGGATAGCCAAAAAAATGACGGCTTCCACAATCGCAAAAAGCGGTAGCTGTTGATACGCTACCGCCCACGGGAAAAGAAGCACCGACTCAACGTCAAAGATTAGAAAGGCCAGAGCAAATAAATAGTACTGCACCCGCAATTGTGTCCATGCTGGCCCAACAGTTTCGACCCCACACTCGTAGGTAGCATTCTTGATAGGGTTGGGTTTCTTTGGAGCCAACAATCCGGCCAGAAAAATCGCAATGGCGGGCAACGCAGCCGCCACCAAAGTAAAAAGCCCAATATACAACCACGCATTCAGCATTTCATGCCCCGTAGATTTTCAGGATTTCTTACCTTGGCAGGAAACTGCACTTCCCGCCAACGTTTTTATTCTATCAACGGGACGCCATCTTGTAAAGCAACTAGAGTGTAGCCATCTAAATTGTATAATTTTTTATAATTGATCTTTCGTTATTAGAGTAATAACTTAACTTTGCCTATTTCGAATCAGGCTCATGCCCATCAGCAGGCCGCCCAAGAGCCCTAAAGCCCAGCGGGGAAGTCCTAAAGGGGCGTCCACCGAGATGGTGAATGACCAAGCCAGAATTGGCAAATCTAATCCCTGATTGGCGTCTTGAGGGTTATGCACATACACCCACAACGTCCCCTGGAGAGATGTTTTCTCAAGCGCCACCACCTCCCAATTCAGGCTCGTTGGTTTCCGCATATCCACCACTTCACGCCACATCCCTATCGGCGTAACTCGCCCCCCACCGCTCACTTCTAAACGTGTGGCTACCATGAACCGGGTTGGGACAGAGATCAAGTCTTCCGAGGAGGATGAGGGGGTCCTCGGCTCCCAACTTAGGCGAATACTTCCACTTTCCCCGACTCGGAGGCGCTGAGGCCATCTGAAGACCAAATCCGTCTTCTCAATGGACTCCAGAATGCCATCCGGAAGCCCACCGGCTGCTTCCCCATTGTTGCGCAACCAGGTCAGATCAGGTTTCAAAACCACCCTGGAATTTGCAGAGGGCCACCCGGCCAGCGCTAGAAGGCCCAATCCAAGCAGGCTGGCGACAATCCGAAGTCCTGTATAAATGCGCTCCTTCATCCCCTCGTCCCCCCATGTGACTTCCAAACCAGACCTTGGGCTAGGATAGCAGGCAAGTAGAAAGGAAGGGCGTGGAGAAAACCAGTGAATGAGCGTTGCGCGGTCAGCGTGTCCACCCACAGGGTCTGTAACCAAGCACTACCCACCAGCAACGTGGCGGCAGGCTTTGGATGGGCATACACCCATCGGGCCAGACGCGCCGCGTAACGCAATTCACGCCCTAGGGTGACCTGAACAGCGCGGGTATAAGTTGCCAGGCTTGCCTGCGGGTTAGCCAGACAGCCAAGCAGAGCCTCAGCCGCTAAATGGGCGCTCCATAATGCATAACTGATGCCCTCGCCCAAAAAAGCATCTGCCAGGTTTGCTGCATCCCCCACTAAAAGGGTGCGCTGGGTGTGAAGTGGTTGGTGCGCACCCCCCAATGGGATGTGGTGCCCTTGAACCCGCTCTAGTTTACCCGCCACAAGATGCGGATAACGGCTCATAAATTGAGCCAAAAGCATTCTAAGATCGGGTACACGGCCCTCTCGCGCATAAAACACCCCCACCGAAAGATGGTGGGCTTTCGGAAAGATCCACCCATATCCATATGGCACAGCCCCAAAATCAAAGGTGAGATACGCTCCCTGATGCTCTAATCCCTCTGCCGAAACTCGCACCTCGGCTTCGAGGGCAACCCCGGTGGGGCGTCGGGGCCACCTTAAGGATCGGGCAACGACGCTGTTCACCCCATCGGCTCCCACCAGATAGGCTGCACGGAGCACCCCAGAAGAGGTTTCCACCTGCACGGAATCCGCAGACTCCTCAACTTGTAACACACGGGTTCCAGACCACAACCGCGCGCCAGCCTTCTGAGCTTGCCCGATCAACCAGGCATCAAATTGATCTCGCATCACCAGAAGAGCGACATAAGGCTCGCGGCGGTGCTGTAATAGCAGACGGCCCTCCCAGGTGAGTTGGCCTCCAACCGCGCGCACCTCTACTACCGGGGTAGGGTCAAATGGCAAAAATTTGAGAGCCCGCGGAGTTAGACCACCCCCACAAGGTTTGTAACGCGGCAAGATCGCTTTTTCCAGAATAATTACCTTTACCCCCGCGCAAGCCAGAAGGTAAGCACACATCGCTCCTGCAGGGCCAGCCCCGACGACAATCACCTCAGCATCCATTTCCAAGCATCCCGCATGTCCTGGTTATCCAAAAGACCTCCTCCATTATAGCCGCCCTCATGGTGAACAAAAACACCCTCTTTGGGGGTGTTCAACCGGCAGCAAAGGTAAGGCAATGAAAAAATTAAGTGTGTATCGCACGCCAGGAGGGCTTGGGCAATAACAAAATACCCATACCCACCAGATAGGCTGAATAGGCCAATACCTCTGTCAATGAGGGATTGGCATTGTAACCGAACAACGCTGTTAGCACCTGACCGAGAAAAGTGGCCTCAGGAAGCCAATGGCTAGTATCCCAGAGAGGCTCCATCAGGGCCGGGATCCAGCCGATTTCGTTAAGTTCATGGACACCATGAGCAACCAATCCAGCGGCAAATAGAAGTAGCAGGAGACTACTAACCCGGAAGAAGCGCCGGATGTCGAGACGATAAGTAGTAGCAAAGAGCACCCAACCCAATAAGGCTGCAACCCCCAACCCCGATAGCCCCCCGCTCCAAGTCGGTAAAGCACCCGCTGCAAAACGGGCAGCCAGGAGATAGATCGCTAATTCAATTCCCTCACGCCCGACAGCCGTAAAAGCCGCCCCAAAAAGCCCCCACGCCCCTCGACGCAGGGTTTCAAATTGCACGCTGCGCTCCAATTCCTGGCGGATTGCCGCGCCTTGCTGGTGGAACCAGAAAATCATCCAAGTGAGCAAGCCGGCGGCCAAGATCATCATAATCCCCTCGAAAGCAGCCTCAGCCGGGCCTTCAAGTTCCATCCCCAGGGCATTCAACCCCCACCCAACCAGCAAGCTGGTGCCGGCAGCTGCACCAACTCCCAGCCAAACAGAGCGCTTAAGAGATTGCAACTGGAATTTCTCCAAAGCCCCTAAAAGGATGCCGATAATGAGAGCCGCTTCCAGCCCTTCTCGCAATGCCAGCAAAAAGGCGGCCAACATATGCAAACACCTCCTGCACGAGTAGAAAGAATTCTTTACAGTTGCTTCGGCTGGCTCTGCCTATCCAAAGGGCAAGGTACGCGCCCCTATTTTAGCATATTATGTGATATTTTTGATAAATATTCGCTTTATTACCCGCTTTATTACCCAAAAGAAAAGCCCGGACAACACCGGGCTTCTTTTTGAGCCTCTTCAATTAAATCACTGGGATCGCCGCCAGGCTTTTACCCGGGAGATCAGAGCGTTGTAAAGGGGGCACCGGTCATAAACGGCGCTAAAGATCAATGCAGCCCCGACCAACATCAATGCGAGCGCAGGACCGTTGCCCCATCCCAGCACCAATATGACCGTTCCGCTTACTAGGCGCATTAGCCGTTCAATCCGACCCAGTGAAGACACTCCCTCAGTTTTCCCCTTTAACAGCGCCTCAAACAATCGCTCCAAAGTGGATTCCGACTGCAGGCCCACGCGCCGAAAAACCTCTCTACCACCCTCAAAACCGATTAAGGTCGGGATTCCAAGAATCCCCAGAGCCTGTACCACTTCGGGGGCATCGTCAGCGTTGATCCGCACCAGATCAACTTGCCCCTCGAATTTATGCGCTACTCGCTCTAAAGATGGCGCCATGACCCGGCACGGCCCACACCACGGCGCCCAAAATTCTACCACGATTGGCCAGGAGGTCCGCTGAAGCATCTCTTGCCATTGTTCAAGATTCATAAATTACTTCCCATCAACCCTTAATGGGTTCTGAGATTTGGGAGAGCCTGCCCAAAACCATTCTTAGCAAGCTCTCCCCATACAACCCTACAAAATTACGCTTTGTTAGTCCGCACCTTTAATAGTGCATAGAGCGGACAATATCCCACCAAACCGGTCAACAGCGGCACAAACCCAAGGATCTTAAGGGCAGTACCCCAACCTCCACTAACGATACCACCCCATCCCAAGATTAAAAGCACCAGGCCTAAAACAACCCGTAAAACACGATCCCAACCGGCTTCATTCACACGCATGGCTCACCTCCCGATGGCATATTTTGGCTTCTATTATTCAGATGTATTAGATCTCTAAAAGTTACAAGTTTCTCATCACGCAGCGCTCTGTGAGGGTCGAATCCTTGCTAAAGCCAGAATTGAGAAGAGAAACAAAATCCCAAAGGTGAGCATCAGAGCAGTGTAACCCACGGCATCAGCAACAGGACCACCAATATACGCGCCGATCGCCCCGGCCCCCGCACCAGCAAGATTGGAGAGTCCCAGGAAACGTCCTGCCTGATCAGAAGGCACAATCTCGGTACCAAGGGCCCAGTTAGCGGCATAGAAAAGCCCCGTGGCCGCTCCGAGAATAGCGCCGCTTACCCGTAAGAGTGTTAGGTTAGGTGCCCAGACGACCAAAAGGGTCCCCAGAGCCGCCAGGCTGCCCGCCAACACCAGAATGGGGCGTTTACCCAATCGGTCGCTCAGCCAACCGCTGGGTAAAGTGGTCAATAAAATAAAAATGCCCACCACCATCACAATGCTGGCCGCCGGAGCCGCTGCGCGTTCCCCTTGAAACTCAGCAAACCGTTCTTGTAAAAAATAAAGAAGAAAGGTGGCCAAATTAGTGGAACCAACCAGATAGGCTAATCGATTCACCACCCACCACGGAAAACTCGGGGCCAGGTTCCAATCCCTTCCCAAACCGATGCGCAGACTCCCCAATACCCCCACGACAACAACCACCGCCATAATCACCAACCCAAGCGCACCGACCAACCAACGCCGTGTATCTGCCCCCAAAAGCGCTGTAAAATGGACTCCCCAGCGAATCACCGCCCCTCCAGCGAGGATGATCACCGTGAACATCCCCGTCATCATCGCCAAACGCAAAATGGGCTGCCAATCCAACGCAAAGGACGGAACTGCCAAGCGTTGCTCCGGGATGGTCATAGTCACCGCTGCACAGACCAAAAACACCCCAATTACCGCCCCGATGCCCGCCCATAGATGACCAGCGCCTATCCAGCGCGCCACGACGAATGACACGAAAATAAGCGGCAAAGGCAATTCCAAAAATGCCTTGACCCCCGAAAAGCGACCCCGTAGCGGCTCGGGGACCAGGTCGGGAATCAGTCCCTGAGTGGCCGCATGAGCCACGTTGGAACTGAACATTGAGAAAATATAAAGCCCGAACAGCACCCAGAAACCTTCTAGCCCCTGCAGCCCCGCTGCCAGGCCAATGAGTGTGAAGGCAAGAATCTCCCCTATGGTGCCCAGCAGGATAAACGGACGCCGGCGTCCCCAAGGATGCGTACTCCGATCAGAGAGCATCCCCATTAATGCTTGTATAAGTAGAGCCACCATTAAAGCCCAAAGGCGAATGGTACCCAAATATGTACCTTTGGCGGTTTCACCCACAAACTGCTGCACCAAGAGAGGGACGATTATCGGGGAAATAGTCTGTCCGCGGGTGGTCAGCGCAAACCAATATAAATTGTAGCGAATGTAATCGTACCAACGAGGTTGTATAGAAGACATGCAATCACCTCGCCCGGAATGTAAAAAGTGTCAGGAATGCTTCCATTTTAGCAAATTACAAAGCACCTCATCCTACTCTGGGCGAGGATTTTTGTGCAACTTTTACCCCCTGCGCGGGTTTGGTAAAATGGTGCCACTCAATAAGACAAGGAGAAGATCAAATGCCTCAAGAACGAGTCCGCAAAGTTGTGATTACTGGCGTTTTGGGGGCAATTGCTGTGTTTCTGGGGGTAACCCGTCTGGGATTTATCCCCTGGTTCACCGGTGCCTCGCTGACCATTATGCACGTCCCCGTAGTCATTGGCGCGGTGCTGGAAGGCCCAGGGGTTGGCTTGGGGATCGGCTTAATTTTCGGCGTCTTCAGCATGCTCCAAGCTGCCATTGCTCCTACCGGTCCGGCAGATGTCTGGTTTACCAATCCATTGATCTCCGTCGTCCCTCGATTATTCATCGGGCCAGCAGCTTGGCTGGTCTGGCGCGCCTTACAGCGCTGGCCTTGGCTGGCCCTGGTTACAGCAGGAGCCGCTGGTAGCCTCACCAACACGTTCTTAGTGTTGGGCGCCATTGGGTTTCTAGGCCTCCTCCCGTGGGCAGCCATGCTACCTATTGTCCTTTTCAACGGAGTGCCCGAAGCCATTGCCTCTGCCTTGCTCACGCTGGCCATCGTAGCTGCTTACCGCCGCCTACCGGTTCGAACGCAGGGGGCGCGTCTATAAAAACAAAATAGCACCTGCCAACCCGAGGGCGATGACCAGCAACCACCTATCTGCAGAAACCCATGGTGGCAACTGGAGGCTATCCTCAGCAATGGGGTTGCTATAACCCCGTGCCTCCATGGCCAAGGCCAGCGTTTCAGCCTTGCGCAGGGCAAGCAGAAAAAGGGGGATCAGAATGGGTAACAATTGGCGTACGCGGGTCACCAAGCCTCCCGCAGGCGTACCCCACACCGCTCCGCGCGAGGCCTGGGCTTTGGCAATGCGTTCCAGCAGCAACGCGAGGTAGGGGACAAACCGCAAGGCCACCTGCACCCCCATTGCCACATCACGAGATGAAATGCCCACATACCTTAATGGCCTCAACAACTGGCGGAGTGCCCGCACCATCTCCGTATTTGAGATACAGTAGGAACCCAACATCAACCAGAGTAACAGAACTGCAAAACGAGCCCCTAACAGTGCTCCTGCGATCACCCCTCCCTGACTTAAGCGCAACCAACCCCATTGCATTTCCCAAGCGCCCGCCTCCCGATAAGAGACCCATACCATCTGGATCCCCATCAGCAAGATAATGAACGGAAGCGGTGGGAGCAATCCGCGTAACGCGTAGCCCCAACCAATGTGAGCCAATCGCAAGACAATAAGCGCTGCACCCAACGCAAGGAGGAGACCAGAGAGGCGAGAACTAAACACCACCGCCAGGATAATGCTTATAAGAGCCGCTACTTTGGCCCGTGCCTCACGGCGGTGGATGCAGGAGCTGAGGGGTAGATACTGTCCCAAGGAAATCAGACGCAGGTACTCAAACGACTCGCTCATGTCCCACTCTTAATGCGGTTTGAACGGCATGGATAAGACCCTCTTCTTCGTTCGTCCACGGGACCGGCCAACCTTGTTGTTGAAGTTTTTGCGCCACCCGGTAAAGCAAGGGGGTAACCAAACCGACAGGCTCCAGAGAAAGCCACCCATTAAAAATACGCGCTGGCACCCCTCCCATCTGATTTCTCCCCCTGAAAAGCACCTCGACCCCGTCAATCATGGAGAGCAAATCATCCAAATGGTGAGTCGCAATCACCAGCGTCGTGCCATGGGCCTTGAGTTGCTGCAAGTTCAACACCAACTCACGCCGCGAACCCGGATCCAACCCAGCCGTGGGTTCATCCAACAAAAGCACTTTCGGTTGCATTGCCAAAATGGAGGCCAGAGCAACCTTACGGCGTTCCCCCCCACTCAAAGTGAACAACAAACGATCTTTATAGACCTCAAAGTCCAAGCCTACCATCTCCAGAGCCCATCGCACCCGTTCGCGTAGATCCTTTACCCCCATCAAACGAGGTGCAAAAGCCACTTCATCTCCTACAAAGGTTTCAAAGAATTGCATCTCAGGGTTTTGCATTAGCAGCCCCGCATACCACCGTACCGGGCGCACATCCTTGAGCGTCTCAAGATGGTACGGTCCCACCCGCACCCGCCCCTGTTGAGGCCGTAACAGACCATTCAAGTGCTGGAGCAACGTGGATTTTCCCGAACCCGTTGCCCCCATAAGCGCCACCGCCTCTCCCTCACCGACCCGTAAATGGACATCCTGCAGAGCCACATGGGCTAGGGGAGTCCCTTGCAGGTAGGTATGAGCCAGATTGTCTACTTCAATGAACGGCGCGTGAGAAGGTTCCCTGTGATCTTCTGGCAAAGTCGGGCAGCTCTCTTGGATTCCCGGATAAGCAGGAATCTTTGCCAGAAGATCCTCTGGGTGGAGGGCCAGCGCCGGAAAACCTGCGTAGATCCGGTGCAATTGCTGGGCCAACTGTAGCGTTGGTGGGGTTTCCAACCCCAAAGCCTTTACTCGCTCTGCATCCGCAAACACCTCTGCAGGTGAGCCATCCAAAACCACTCTGCCTTGGTGTAACACAATCACCCGTTTGGCGCGCGCGGCTTCCTCCATGTGATGCGTGACGTGGATCAGAGTCACACCTTCATGATTGAGAGACTCCACCAGCGCCAGTAGCCGCAGACGCCCCTGCGGGTCAAGCATAGTCGTCGCCTCATCGAGAATCAGGCAGCGCGGACGTAGGACCAGCACTCCCGCCAGTGCCAGGCGCTGGATCTGACCCGCCGAAAGTAAATGAGGCGGGCGAGAACGGTGCTCCCATAAACCTAGCGTTTGAAGTATCTCTGCCACGCGTCGGCGTATTTCCTCGTCTGACAACCCCAAGTTTTCCAGCCCAAAAGCCACATCGTCTTCTACCACGCTGGCCACAATCTGATCTTCCGGAAACTGAAAGACCATACCAACGCGTTGACGAATCAGGGGGTGAACTGTCACATCGCGCGTGTTCAAACCCTCCACCCAGACTTCCCCCTGATCCGGGAGTAAAAGCGCATTGAGATGTCGCACCAGGGTTGATTTACCCGATCCGTTGGCTCCTACTAGCGCCACATACTCGCCCGGTTCGATTTCCAGACTAATTCCACGTAGCGCAGGTAATACCCTCCCCTCTGGAGATCGGTACTGGAAATGAAGATTGGTGATACGAATGAAGGGTTCTGCCATCGTCTCGCAATTCTAACACAGACCTTCAGAACAACCTCCAGCAGGACATTTGGTCACCACCCTTATCCTCATGTACAATAAGTCCAGCCGTGTAACTCTATTTTGTCGGAGGAGTGTGCATGCGTTCTGATCTGCGTCCTTTTTTCGCCCCTGCGGGTGTTGCTCTCATTGGCGCTTCAGATAACCCATCGAAATTAAGCCATGGTATCTTAAGGAACATGCTTGCCTATGGCTACCAAGGGGCAGTCTACCCCGTGAATCCGAAGAACAAGAGCATCTTTGGGTTGACTTGTTACCCTGATATCCGCCAAGTACCAGACCCGGTGGAACTGGCTGTGATCATTATCCCGGCGCCCGCTGTGCCCGAAGCCTTGGAAGCCTGTGGTGAGCGAGGCATTCGGGCTGCCATTATTATTTCCGGCGGCTTCAAAGAAGTGGGCCCCGAAGGGGCCGCCTTAGAAAAGCGTTGCCTGGAGATTGCTCGCAAGCATCAAATGCGCTTGATCGGCCCAAACTGCGTAGGCACACTTGACCTCCATACGGGTTTGAATACGACTTTCATCCAGGGCGTCCCGGCCAAAGGCGGCATCAGTTTTGTCTCCCAATCAGGCGCAGTGGGCGGTGGAGTGATTGACTACCTGCGCAACAAAGGGATTGGCTTCGCCACATTCGCCAGCCTGGGCAACGAAGCCGATGTCACCGAAACGGATATGATTGAATACCTAGCCACAGACCCCAACACACGCGTCATTGCGGCTTACGTCGAATCCATTCGAGATGGTCAACGTTTCTTGCGCGTCGCGCGCACGGTGACTCGCCACAAGCCCATCATCCTGCTTAAGGCAGGACGTACTGAAGCAGGTGCTCGGGCAGTTTCTTCCCATACGGGTTCGTTGGCGGGGGCTAACGAAGCCTACCGCGCAGCATTCATCCAGAGCGGGGTCATCGAAGTGAATACAGTGGCTGAGCTGTTTGAAATTGCCACTGCATTGGATACTCAACCTCTGCCCCAAGGTTCTCGGGTGACCATAATCACCAACGCCGGAGGGCCCGCCGCGCTGGCCTCGGATAGTCTGGCAGCCCATGGATTGCAACTAGCCCCCTTGGCAGAACACACCCGTCAGGCACTGCGTGCCCACCTCAATCCCGCCGCTCAGATTGATAACCCGATCGACATGTTAGGGGGAGCCGAACCACCTGATTACGCTTTCGCCCTCACCCAGGCACTGCAGGATCCAAATGTGGACGCTATCTTTATCATCCTAGTACCTCAAGCCCTAGTGGATCCAGCAGAGGTAGCGCGACATATTGTTCAGGCAGCCCAAGTAGCCACCAAACCCATACTGGCTTGTTTTATGGGCGAATATAGCGTTGGCCAGGCCCGAGAGGTGCTTCATCAGGCAGGCATTCCCATGTACACCTTCCCCGAATCCGCGGGGTACGTGTTGGGAGCTATGCAAAGATACGCGAGATGGCGCCAGTATCCTTTGGCACAGCCCATTCGCCCGGAGGGCTGTCAGACCGAAGAGGCCGCAGCCATCTTATCTCAATTCGCCTCACGTCAGGTGTTGGGCGAGGCCGAAAGTCGTCTTTTGTTGGCCGCCTACGGGTTGTCTTTGATCCCAGGATCCTTTGCCCGTAACGCTGAAGAAGCCATCGAAGCCGCAGAAAAGCTTGGTTTTCCAGTAGTCATGAAGATTGTTTCTCCACAGGTGCTGCACAAATCCGATGTGGGGGGGATCCGGCTAAACTTGCGAAGCGCCACTGAGGTGCACCAGGCTTTTGACGAGATGATGACCCACTTGCAAAACCAGCTCCCTCATGCCCAACTAGAAGGGGTGCTGATTGAGGCCATGGCCCCTGCGGGTCATGAGGTTATCGTTGGGATGCGGCGTGACCCCAATTTTGGACCAGTAATGATGTTTGGTTTGGGGGGCATTTATGTGGAACTTTTCCGCGATGTGGCGTTTCGGGTAGCCCCCCTGACCCGCGATGACGCACTGGGAATGATCTCCGAAACCCGCGCAGGACGGCTGCTGAGTGGTTTCCGCAATCAGCCTGTAGCCGATCTCGAAGCCATCCTTGATGCCATCTTACGCCTGAGCAGTCTGGCATTAGATTTTCCACAAATCCAGGAAGCGGAGATAAACCCCCTGCTAGTGCGCCCGAAAGGCGAAGGAGCGCTGGTTTTGGACTGCCGGATTTTACTGGAACATGGGACAGCAAATAATCTATAAGAGGAATATTGGGATTCCCCCACAACTCTCAGACCCAGTAAAGGAAGTTCTGGACAGTGCATTAGTAGAGCTTGAGTGTTGGTCAATAGGTGATAGAATTCGCGAATGGGCGCATCTGTGAGGGCCACAGGTTTTGTAGTGGAAACCCTTTGTGGGTGCGCTCTCGCCTACCCACTTTTTTGATCAGCCCCTACTTAAAAACTTAGTGGCGAGGGTGGGATTCGAACCCACAACCAACGGCTTATGAGTCCGCTGCTCTTCCATTGAGCTACCTCGCCAGCGCGTCCAAAATAATACTATGAGGACGATATTTTGTCAACTAAAGTTGCGCCTCTCGGCCAACCATTCTGAGGAGATGAACGTATGACGACCGAATTACTTTATCTTGAGGATGCCTATTTACGCGAATTTGAGGCTGTGGTACAAGCCGTGGACCCCGAAAATCACGCTCTTTTACTGAACCGCACGACCTTCTACCCCGGCGGAGGCGGTCAGCCTGCCGATACCGGCTGGTTGTCTTTTGGGGCCGGTCATTACACCGTGCTTCGCGTGCGTAAAACGCCAGAAGGGATATGGCATCACCTGCCGCCCGAGGCGCCGCTCCCCGTTCCCGGGACTCCTGTGCGCGGGGAAATTGATTGGGAACATCGTTATGCTCTCATGCGCACGCACACTGCCCTTCATATCCTATGTGGAGTTGTTTTCCGCGACTATGGGGCTTTAGTCACTGGCGGCGACATGGAACCCTTGCAGGGGCGCATGGACTTTGAGTTCGAATCCCTCACCAAAGAGCTTGTCGCCGTCATTGAGGAAAGTATCAACCGTGAGGTTCGGGCAGCCCGACCAGTGCGCACAGCCGTTCTGCCGCGTGAAGAAGCTTTCCAGATCCCGGATCTCATCCGCACCAAGATCAACCTACTCCCCCCAGAGATTACTCACGTTCGTACCGTTGAGATTGTAGGGCTTGACCTACAAGCCGATGGGGGCACCCATGTACGAAATACCGCAGAGGTTGGGACGATTCGGGTGATAGATTATAAGAGTAAGGGTAAGGTCAACAAGCGACTCTATATTGCGTTAGAGCCCTCCCCATCTTTGGCGTAAGCCCGAAAGCGCGGATCAAGAAAAGGCCAATCCCCGCTCTTTAAGCGAAACAAAGCGCCCCTGGCCGATGACCAGATGATCGAGCACTTCAACGTCTAAAAGACGGCCCGCCTGAATCAGGGCCCGGGTCAACGCAATATCCTCCGGGCTGGGTGTTGGATCACCACTGGGGTGATTGTGAACCACCAGGATGGCCGCCGCATTGCGCTGGATAGCAGCACGAAAAACCTCACCCACCCGCACAGTAGAGGCGTTCAATGAACCCCGGTACATCTTCTCAATGTGCATAACGCGGTTGCGCGTATCAGTCAAAATAACCCATAAATGCTCCTGAGGCAGAGCCGACATTTCATAAAGCACCAACGCAGCGGCATCTGCCGGGCTGTGAATGGCGGGGCGTTCCTCAGGAGAAGCGGCTACCATCCGCCGACCAAGTTCAATCGCCGCTTTGATTTGAGCCGCTTTCGCCACGCCCACCCCATGCTGCGCCTGTAACTCATGCAAGGAAGCACGGTGCAACCCGCCTAAACCCCCGAAGGTTTTTAAGAGCCGTGTTCCCAACTGGACTGCATTCTCGCCAGGAATGCCCACCCGCAACAGAATGGCCAGAAGTTCTGCGGTGCTCAACGCCTCGGCCCCCAAACGGGCCAAGCGTTCGCGTGGGCGTTCTCCACTCTCTAAATCGCGAATTCGATAAACGGGCTTCTGAGGTTCCACTTCGTTATTCCTTCACAGATGGAGATCCCGCTTTCTGCAATCCTATCAGATTGACAACCAATTGCTCTAGTGCCAGGCGGGGTTCTAAAGAGCCACTTTTGATGGCTAGATCGGTTTCAAACAACCGCTGATAAATTGCCTCTAATTGGGATAAGGAATATTTACGAGCCAAGTCCTTTAGCTGCTGCGCCACAAAGCCCTGCACTTTCAAACGATCGCCTATCACTTGGACTTGGGTTTCGCCGGACTCGAGTAGTTCTCGTGCCAAGAGAAGCAGACGAAACTCTCGCACAATCAGGGCCAGTAGACTGACAGGCTCCTGTTCGTCTAGTAAAGCCTCCAGAAGGCTTAAGGCCCGCTTTACATTCCCCTGGGCCATCGCTCTGGTCATATCAAAGATATTCGCATGCCCAACGGGGGCGGTTAGCAAAAGCACATCGTCCCCTGACACTGGCCGACGATGATCCACGTAAGTGAGCAATTTCAGAATCTCCTGGTGAACTTGATAAGTGTCATTCCCAATCAACGAAGCCAGGGTACTTGCAGCCTCCGGTGTAAACGTTCCTCCCAACGCGTGGGCGTGCTGCAGAATCCAAGCGGGCATTTGGTCTTGAGATGGAAACGGAAACGACTTTTCGATCCCCCGACCGCCCGATTGAGTTACCCAATCCACCAACCATTTTCCCGCGCTCTTCATGAGCGACCAGCCTCTATCGCGACCCGTGGGAATCCAATGGTCTTCAATCCACAGCACCAGGCAAGTGGTTGTCGGGAGAGTTTCCAGCAATTGGATGAAACGTTTTTGAGTCTGAGCCGAGCGCAGACGCACCAGCGGATTAACATAAACAACCAAGCGCCGTTCCCCCCAAAACGGCAGAGACATGCATTCGGCATATAGGCGTTCTTCGCCCTCGCTTTGTGCATCCAATTTGATAAAGTTGAAATCATTTATACCTTGCTCTCCCAGCAACCGAAGAGCCAATGCATCGAGAAACGCCTGCATTCCCGGCAAATCCTCGCCATAAAGGAGGTAAACCAAAGGCTCAGTGGCTTCCGACACCAAGGTGTTCCTCCACAGAATGACCTCTGCCTAACGAGTCCTTACATGATAAATCATCCACCCATTGCGCTCAAAACAATCTACTTGCTCGATTTGAAGGTCGCCTAAATCGGCATCCGTGGTGAGAGTGCGCTGCAACCAAGGTCCCAGCGGAGCCGCCAGGATCAATACAAGCGTTACCAGGAAGGTAACCAGCGGTAAGCGTTCTAACCGCTGTCGCCAGTTGCCCCGGGTGCCAAGCATAGCCAACCAGGCCACCAGGCCTGCCAGCAATCCCATTGAGGCGTAATTCGTCCCACAATTGGGATGAATAGCCAAGTCATGCTCGCCGGCTCGCAGACGCTGCAACGCTTCCGAAAGCCCCGCCTGAAACGTCTCGATATCGACATTGCCAATAATCCAGAACCCCCGCGCGTTGGAATTGCCTGCCATACGCAATTCAGGATGACGCGCAGAAAGCACCTGGATAGTCGCATGCTCAAGGGCATGATTGCGCCGAGTACGCAGCCACCCCTGTGGACCGATCAGTTCAGTAATTTGGTTTTGCATAAAACCTCCGCTTTATCCAGCATCAACATCTTGAAGGATGGCTGCCCGGGTTCCCAGAGAAAGGCGCTGGGAAGTCTCTCGAAAGGCCTGCACATCAATGCGCCAAAGAAGCACAAGCGAGACTCCTAAAAGCGCGGTTTGGATTCCAAACACCACCCCATAGCCTAGCAAAGCATTTTGACTCACCACCGTGACTATGTCGCGCACCACGCCTCCCAGTACCGAGCCCAGGATGCGCGCAAGTGCGCTGGCCATACCCCAAGCCCCCATGTAAAGCCCAACTTGCTGGGTAGTCATATCCAGCATCAAGGAGAGATTTGAGACTGTGGCCAGACCGCTCCCCAACCCCAGCAAAATAACGCCAATATAAAAAACCTCAACCGTTGCAATGACACCGGCTCCAACGATCAGGCTAAATCCCATCAACGCAATGACAGCCCCAGCCCAAGCCACTCGTCGCTTCCCCAGACGAGACTCCAATCCAGCCGCGACAATCAGGGCTGTCAAAAAGCAAGTCCCCCAAATGGATGTAATTCGAGTCGTCGCAGCAACTGAGAGGGCAAAAGCCTCCGCCGCGTAGGGCTCCAACAAAACATCTTGCCCTAAGATGGCAATAAGGAGCGCACTGAGATAAACGAAGAAAAGGCGTGCCTGAGGGTTACGCCAGATCATACGTAATTGATCGCCCCAAGAGGCTTGTTCTTCCTCTCTACTCATGCCTGAGGATGCGCTTCGGCGTGGTTCAAGCCCCATTATTCCCAGAAGGCCCAAAACCAAGGCTACCACAGCGACTAGGTTAAAGGCGCGCTGCAACTGCTCAGGAGAGTAGATCACCAACAAGCGACTTAACCCCGCCGCCGTCAAAATAATTCCCACAATCATCACAAACCACATGACAGCAACGGTTCGCGTACGCCCCTTTTCCCCTGAAAGTTCAGTTGCCAGCGAAAGATAAGAAACGGCCGCCAGATTGTAACCCATCCCCCAGGCTCCAAAGGTGAGCAAAGTCAATCCCAGCCCAAGGAAAAAGTTTTGGGGCAAAATAAAAACCACCATCGGTGCAATGGCCAACCCACCCACGCACAGGAGTAGTCCCGCTAAAATATAAGGAGTGCGACGCAACCCCCATATGGGATGACGGTCACTGTAGGCCCCAATGGCCACCTGAACCGGAGAAAACAGGTAAGGAAGCGATGCCATAATGGCCACCAAGGTAGCTGAAATACCCAACTCTTTAATCATGACCCGATTCAGGGTGCTATTGATTGGTACTAGCGTGATGGCTACAGCAGCGTGAATCAAGGCTAATTGCCAGCGTTTCAGTCCCATAAACTCACCTCATTCACGATTAGAAGATTTGGAAACAGATTCCAGGAGCGCCAAGCGCAATGCCTCACGCACCGAACGCGCCTCAAGCACCTCGATGCCCTCAGGCCAGACCTCAATGCGACGCAATCTTCGGGGCACAATAGCCACCTTAAAGCCCAGTTTGGCTGCCTCACGCAGACGGGCATTCATCTGAGCCACCCAACGCACCTCGCCAGAAAGGCCAATCTCACCAATCAGCACAGTATCCGCCCGAATGGGCACATCGCGGTAAGAAGAGGCAATCGCTGCAGCAATTGCTAGATCTGCAGCCGGCTCTGCAATTCGCAGACCTCCCACGACGTTAACAAATACATCTTGATCGCTCAAGCGCAGTCCTAACCGGCGAGTTAAAACTGCCACGATCAGCAGCAGCCGATTGACATCTAACCCATTTGGCGTACGCCGCGGATTGCCAAGATTGGAGGGACTGGTCAGCCCCTGAATTTCCACCAATAAAGGACGTGTGCCTTCCATGGTAACAGCAATTGCCGAACCAGGCGCGTTGACCATCCGTTCAGCTAAGAAAACTTCTGAAGGGTTAGGTACCTCAGCCATGCCAGTTTCGCGCATCTCAAACACCCCAACTTCCGAAGTGGCACCAAAGCGATTCTTCACCGAGCGCAGTAACCGCACAGCCTGGAAACGATCTCCTTCCAGATACAAAACAGTATCCACGATATGCTCCAAGACGCGCGGCCCGGCAATCACGCCTTCCTTGGTAACATGCCCGATCATGAAAATGGTTATCCCCGACGTTTTGGCTAGTTCACGCAAACGCGAGGCGCACTCACGCACCTGAGTCACCGAACCAGCACTGGATTGCAGAGAAGGTAAATACATCGTTTGAATCGAGTCAATTATTACCAAGCCCGGTTTGATCTCAGCAATGTGGTCAAGCACCGCTTCCAAATTGGTTTCGGTAACCAAGAAGAGATAGTCTGGGAAGTGCTCCTCATCATCCCCGCAGTTTTCTTTTCGATCTATCTGACGTAGCAACCGCTGCGCGCGCATTTTAATCTGACGCTCGGATTCCTCACCTGAGACGTAAAGTGCTGGACCGGTCATGGCATTGAGATAACCCCGCTGTACCATTTCCAACACCATTTGTAGCAGCAATGTAGATTTGCCAATCCCCGGGTCACCCCCCAAGAGCACAACCGACCCACGCACAATCCCACCACCTAAAACCCGCGCAAACTCGGGCATAGGAAGCATCAACCGGTCCTCAGCTTCTCCCGAGATCTCCCCCAGACGCACAGGGCGCGAGCGACCAGTTAACCCGCGCAAAGAGGTCACAGGAGATACGGTTGCGCTCGGCGCGGGCACAATTTCCTCTACCATGCTATCCCACGCACCGCATTGAGGGCAACGCCCTAAGGGACGCGGGGAAGTGCGACCACATTGTTGACATACATAACGAGTTTGGGTTTTAGCCATGGGACCTCAAAGAAAAGGGGCTGGCGGCTTAATGCCCGCCAACCCCACCCTTTCTTATAGAAACATGCCCGCTATCACGGAATTACTAGGCATATCCTTAGATGCTCATTTCAGCCGTCTTTTGCGCCTCGTCGGCGGGTGAACCCTCCTCCCTGCGCAACACAATCTCGCCATCCACAGCGTCTACCACAATCACATCGCCCTCGCTAAACTCACCTGCCAAAAGAGCATCCGAGAGCCGGTCCTCAATCCGATTTTGCAAAACTCGCCGCAAGGGTCGAGCACCCATTTCCGGATCATAACCCTCATCGGCCAGTAAGCGGATGGCCGCCTCGGTCGCTTTAAGGGTGATATTATTCTCCCGCAGACGATCAGAGACCTTCTGAATCTCCAAGCCAACAATTTTGAGCAGGTCCTCACGATTGAGCGCACGGAAGACCACCACGCCATCTAGGCGGTTGATAAACTCCGGTCGGAAGACCCGGCGGAGTGACTCAAGCAACTTCTTCCGCATTTCTTCGTAAGCGAGTTGTTCCTCGAGCGTCTCATCGCGCTTGATCTGAAAGCCCATAACATTCTGGCGTTTGATCATATCGGCGCCGATGTTAGAGGTCATGATAATGATAGTGTTGCGGAAATCCACCCGATGACCTCGGGCATCGGTCAAGTGACCTTCTTCCATGATCTGCAAAAGCATGTTGTGGGCTTCCGGATGCGCCTTTTCGATTTCATCGAAGACCACAATGGAGTACGGGCGACGACGAATAGCCTCGGTCAACTGCCCCGCTTCTTCGTAACCGACATAACCCGGCGGAGCCCCTACCAGACGGCTGACTGTGTGGCGCTCCATGAATTCTGACATGTCCAGTTGCAGCAAAGCCTCTTCACTTCCAAAGAGGAAACGCGCCAATGCTTTGGTCAGTTCCGTCTTACCTACCCCGGTCGGCCCCAGGAACATGAAGGACCCAATTGGGCGACGCGGATCTTTTAACCCTGAGCGTGCGCGGCGAATGGCCTTGGCGATGGTCTCAATGGCCTCATCCTGACCAATGATATGCTTGCGCAATTCTTCTTCCATGTGGAGCAACCGCTCTGACTCCGTTTGCGCCATTTGCTTGACCGGGATGCCGGTCCACATTGAGACCACCTCGGCAATATCCTCTGCTGTGACCACTGGGCTGTTCTCCCGATCCCAGCCGCTGCGCAAGCGCTCAATCTCATTCTCCAATTGGGCCGCCTTCTCCAGCAGCTCCTGAGCTTCTTCGTAACGCCCATCCTCCAGCGCCAGATAATGGTTCTGGCGGATCTCGCGCAATCGGGTCATAAGTTCTTTCACCGTCTTGGCTGACTGACTCTTGTACATGCGCACCCGCGAGGCCGCCTCGTCGATCAGATCAATGGCCTTATCGGGCAAATAACGTTCGGTCACGTAGCGCGCCGAGAGCCGAGCCGCAGCCTCAAGGGCTTCATCCGAAATAGTCAGGCGATGGTGCTCTTCATAAGCCCCACGTATGCCCCGCAGAATCTCAATGGTCTCCTCGACTGTGGGCTCATTGACCATAATCGGCTGGAAGCGCCGTTCCAGTGCCGCATCACTTTCAATGTACTTGCGATATTCATCCAGTGTGGTGGCACCAATAACCTGCAACTCTCCTCGCGAGAGGGCCGGTTTAAGAATGTTCGCTGCATCTACGGACGAACCCGCCGAACCCGCTCCAACCAACATGTGAACTTCGTCAATAAAGAGAATGGCCCCAGAGGCTTTCAGCTCTTCAATGACCCGCTTTAGGCGCTCTTCAAATTGACCGCGATACATTGTGCCCGCCACCAAGGAACCCACATCCAGCTGCAGGACACGTTTGCCCAACAGTGGCGCTGGCACGTCTCCCTCAACAATCCGCTGGGCGAGACCTTCCACGATCGCAGTCTTCCCTACACCCGGTTCGCCAATCAGAGCCGGGTTGTTCTTTGTACGCCGGGCCAGGATTTGAATGACTCGCTCAATCTCCATCTGGCGCCCAATCACCGGGTCGAGTTTGTTTTCCTCGGCCAAGGCAGTCAAATCGGTAGCCAGCTGATCAATAAGGGTGGTTTTCTGCTGCCCCTTCTGCTCCTGACGCTGTGAAGGGGCACGCCCAGTTGCACCCTGCAAAGCACTACTGCTCTCTTGCAGCACACGCCGTGTTTGACGCCGGATCTGCTCAGGAGTAACTCCCAGTTTGCGCAACACATCCAGGGCTTTGCCCTCAGTTGAGCGAATCAGCCCCAGCAGAAGGTGCTCGGTGCCAATATAGTGATGGCCCATGTTGCGGGCCTCGTCAAAGGCATACTCGAGCACTTGCTGCACCCCCGGTGAGAGATCAATGCGCCCTCCCCGGTATGAGCCATAACCACTAACGCGATCTACAATTTCCTGTACGCGATCCGGTTCTAGGCCCAGATCACGCAACACTCGACTAGCAATACCACCTTCTTCTTGGATCAATCCCAACAGCAGGTGTTCGGTGTTGATGGTATTCTGACGCATCCTTTCAGCTTCCTGGTGCGCCAAGCTCAACACTCTTCGCGCCCGCTGTGTAAAACGTTCCATCCCAGACAAGGCAATCCTCCTTCAACGTAAAAACCGTCTTTCCAATAAACTTACTTCACATCCAACCAGGGTAGTGTGAATCCACACACCCCAAAACAACATCATCCAATTTGTCAAGGGGACCAAAGATCGTTCCCCATTCTGCGTGTAATTCTACCAGAGTTTAGGGCCTTGTCGAGAGCCTCCTCAAAAACGTAAAAGGTTGCTCTATCAGCCAGGCTCGAGAATTCCCACTCACGCGTTCAACGCATAGGCCAACAACCAGCGGGTAGTGGCTACCAAGGCTTCCACGTGCGTTCGTTCATAATTATGCGAAGCATCTACTCCCGGACCGATCAAAGCCACAGGGGCATTCCCACCTGCCCGCCAGAATGCCCCACCGTCCGATCCGTAATTCGGGTAAATATCCACTTTGTATGGGACCTGGTACTGCTCAGCCAGATGGCGCAACCGCAGGCTCAATCCCCGATCGTAAGGACCGTGCGAGTCCTTCACGCATAACGTAGCATGAAATTCATCCGATGTCTGCCCTTCACCCACTGCCGCCATATCCACCACGATGAGAGCCGACAGATCTGCTGGCAACCCAGCGGATGCTCCGTGCCCAACTTCCTCATAATTGCTGAAGAGAGCATAAAGCGTGCGTCGAGGCTTGAGGTGAGCCCGCACCAGCGTTTGCATCGCCGCTACAACACATGCTACCCCGGCTTTGTTATCCAGATGCCGAGAGCGCACAAACCCCTCATTAACCTCGACCCGCGGATCAAAAGCAATAAAGTCGCCCACCTCAACACCCAAGGCTTGCGTTTCTTCGGCGCTCTGGGTGCGCGCATCTAGGCGCACTTCCATGCTCTCAGCATCTCGCGGTGCTTCAGCAGTCCGCTTACCATGCACGTGAGAGGAAGCCGCCGTAACCAGAATGCTTCCGCGATAACGCTGACCCTTATGGGTGAAAACCGTACACCCCTCGGATTCCACAGTGTTCCAGGCAAAACCCCCAATAGAGGTCATCTTTAAGCGCCCATTAGGCTTAATCTCCTTGACCATGGCCCCCAGCGTATCCACGTGCGTAACAACCGCCCAAGGAGCCACCCCGATTTCACCTTCCAAGCGAGCCAACAGGGCGCCCTTGGGAGTACGTTCCACTCTCACACCCTCCAATTGACATAACGCACGTTCCACGTAGTCCATCCCCAAGTCTGTAAATCCGGTTGGGCTTGGCGTATTGAGCAAGCCGGTCAGGAAATCCAAGAGATTCTCAATGTGGATATCCGGCAGATTCATCATGTATCTCATCCTTCAGCGTATTCTGGGATGCCTTCAAACGCGGCGATGGTCTCACGCCAACGCTGATCCAAGGGAACGCTAACCCGACGATGATAGTCGTATGCCACCATGACCACTTCTGCCTGGGCTTTCACCTGCCCGGTAGAAGGGTTCTCAACCACATAGACCATCTTCAGGCTCTTCTGGCCTAAACGCACGGTCTTTACACCAACCCGCAATTCTTCCAGCAAGGCAATCGGCGCGCGATACGCGATATGAATATCCGCCACAATCAGTCCTAGATCGAGAAAGGAATGACCATCAAACAAGCCCAATTGAATTAGGTACGCCAGACGCGCTTGTTCAAGATAGGTAAGGAAACGCGCATTATTAACATGCCACTGGGGATCCAAATCCCCATAGCGAACTTGAATCGGATAATAAAAGCGGAATGCTTCACTCATGGTTCGGATTATACCGAATGAATTGGAACTACGTCAAAGGTCATCATATAGCCATGATCTTAGTCACTTGCTCCAAATTTAACAAACGCATAAACTAAATAAACAGATAATTTCTACCTATATTTCTGAAAAGAGGGATAGGAACGATGCAAATTACCCGACAAGCCGATTATGCCTTGCGTGCGATCTACTACCTAGCACAATTAGGGCCTAACCAGCGTGCAGCAACCAGCGAAATCGCCGAACAGCAACACATTCCACCTTCTTTTCTGGCCAAGATCATCTCGCAACTTTCCATCGCTGGGTTAATCCACACCTCCCGCGGCGCACGTGGAGGGGTCTCCCTAGCCAAGCCACCCCATGAAATTACTGTCCTGGAGGTAGTGGAGGCCATTGATGGTCCGATTATGCTGAACGAATGCACGCAATCACCTAGTGCGTGCCCCTTCGGAGAAAATTGTGCGCTGCGGCCCATTTGGTGCGAGGCCAAAGAAGAGCTGGTTGACCGCCTCCGCCGTGCCACCTTTGCTAATGTGGCGGCTACCTCCGCAGTGGGATAGGGCAATGGCTCACCCCCGGCCAAGATGCGCTTCCAGAGATTGGAGAGGATAACGCGCCGTCATATCTAGGGTCAGGGGGGTTACCGAAACCACGCGCTCGTAAAGCAAGGCATAAATATCCGAATCCACAGGCACTTCTTCTGGCGAGACCTCCACACGGTAACCTAAGGGAGCCTCCTCGTCTAACCCACCCTTGCGGGTGGAATAGGGAACATAATAGCGGTGCATGGCCAAGCGAGTGACCCGCCATGGAGTTTCAGGAGTAGCCTCCGTTGGTACCTCAACCTTAAGGATTTGCACATCCCCCGGCAAACCCTTATCCAAAATACGTTGCGCAAAGTAACCAGTAAAGTACGCAGCAGCCGAAAAGTCCACCTCCTCTGAGTGAGTCAGGTGGTTGTGAATCCCCGTCTGAAGGGAAACCGCCAATGCTGGAATACCAAACGAGGCGGCTTCCATGGCTGCACCAATGGTGCCTGAAATGGTGATGCCTGTACCAACATTCTCGCCATAATTGATCCCCGAGACCACCAAATTGGGATAGCGGGGCAGCAGTTCCAGGAGAGCATGATCTACTGCCTGTGCCGGCGTACCATTCACACCAAACGCCACCCAGGTATAACCGTCCTCCCTCCGTTCCCGCCGTTCGATCCGCCCATCTGATAGATGGGGCATACTCCGCCCTGCTCCCGTGGATTGCATGCGCGGGGCAACCACAGCAACTTCACCCAACCGGGCAAGAGCCCGCGCGGCCGCCCAGAGTCCCGGTGAATCCACGCCATCATCATTAGTAAGTAGAATTAATGGCCTATGCATCGATCCCCTTTTTGACAGGTTTGTGGAATGAAAAAGAGCGGCTTACTCAACCGCTCGACTCCGTCTGTGTGCCCTCGGCGTGACTCGAACACGCAGCCTTTTGCTCCGCAAGCAAACGCTCTATCCATTTGAGCTACGAGGGCGTTTTGTGCTCATAATATACCGCGGGGGCGCAGAATCGTCAAGTGCTGCATCAAGTAGTAGTGGGGTTCGCATTATACCCTGGATGCCACATCAAAACATCAACTAAATTCATACCCACTATTTCTATTAAGGAAAACAGTCTTAACAGATCTTATCGAATTCAGCCCCAAATAAGATAAAATGTATATACCAGCATGCCTTGGGTGATCTGACCACAGGGGGCAATCGTGGGGGCGCTTGTATAGGTGTGCTTATTCCAAAATCCCAGAAAGGATGCCGGAATGTCCCTAAGAAAGGTCATCATTTTTGTTGTTATTGCCTTGGTGCTGGCCGCTTGTTCGGGGGCTCAATCTCCTTCCCCCACAGTGGTATCAACCACTCAAGCCCTCGCTCCCGAAAACACCCCCACTCCCCAAGGCCCCCAAGCCATTCGGAACATTGAGGACCTTAAAAAAGCAACTGTTCAAATCGAAGCACAGGGCACGTTTGTGGATCCCGAGGTTGGGTTGATGTTGAACGTAGCTGGACGCGGTTCGGGCTTCATCATTGATCCCTCGGGTATTGCCGTGACCAACAACCATGTCGTTACCGGCGCCGCCTTGATCAAGGTATGGGTCGGAGGCGAAAGCCAGCCTCGCAATGCGCGCATCCTGGGGGTCTCAGAATGTTGGGATCTGGCCGTCATTGATATCGAAGGCGAGGACTTTCCGTTTCTTGACTTCCACGAAGGTGAGATTAATCCCGGCCTGGAGGTTTATGCCGCTGGTTTTCCACTTGGCGATCCCGAATATACTCTGACTAAAGGGATTGTCTCCAAAGCCAAAGCCGATGGAAAGACCTCTTGGGCTTCCATTCCCGCTGTCATTGAACACGATGCACGTATTCGGGGTGGAAATTCAGGCGGGCCGTTGGTGGATAATCAAGCACGAGTTGTAGGGATCAACTATGCAGGCAACAATGTCTACGATATGAACTTTGCCATTCGCGCCCAGGACGCCATAAAAGTCATAAACGTACTACGAAGTGGTAAGGACTTCGAATCGATTGGTATCAATGGTCAGGCAGTCATGTCGGAAGATGGCAGTCTGAGCGGGATTTGGGTGGCCTCTGTCAAATCAGGTTCGCCAGCGAGCAAGGCTGGTATCCAGGGGGGAGACATCATCACCCGCATGGAAGGGCTAGTCCTGGCAACCGATGGTACCATGAGCGATTACTGCGATATCTTGCGTACTCGCGAATCCGACAGCGCCATTGCCATCGAGGTTCTGCGTTTTGATACCCAGGAATATCTTTCTGGCGAACTGAATGGTCAGCCTCTAACAACCAAGTTTTCCTTTGCCCAGGAATTAGGGGGTGAAGTTTCGGATTCGGGTACCTCTACTCCTACCAACTACGTACTAGTTCAGGACAACTCAGGAGCCATCCAAGTAGCCATTCCCTCCTCTTGGGGCGAAGTGGATGGTTCCCCCTGGGTTCTCGACAATACCGTCATCGGTGCTAGCATCACCGCGGCTGCCAGCCTGAACAACTTCGCGAACTACTGGGATGAGCCGGGGATCTTCTTCGCTGTCTCCGATCAGGTAGCCCAACTCGCCGGATATATTCAGCTGCTCGATGCCTATCGCGAAAACTACCGCAAAGAGTGCAAGTGGCAAGGGCGCTACGATTACGAAGATAGCGCCTACGAAGGAGCCTATGACCTTTATTCTAATTGCAACGGTGCTGGGAACGCCCTTGTTGTGCTCACAGCACGCCCCCAACAAAACAAGACCGCTTTTCTAGTCACTATTCTCTTCAACGCAATGAGTGATGGCGATTGGGCTGCTCTGGATCAAGCTCTGGCTACTTTTGACGTCGTAGGGGCCTTACCTTAAAAGTAAAAAGGGCCAACCAATCGCAGGTGCCCGACAGTGACAGCGCAGTTACTGTCGGGCATTATTGTTGCAGAAGCGCTTTCAATCTCCCTTAACCCGTCGAGCGCAGGATTCCTCCCGCGCTCGACAGTACCCCGGTTCTGGTGCAACGCTTTACTCCCCCTGACTAGCGTTAAACCCTTCTTCCTTGATAAGCGCAACAAAAGCCTCAACGATTTGTGGGTCGAATTGGGTGCCCGCACAACGCTGAATCTCTTGTAAAGCTGCTTCTGCTGAGCGTGGCGGTCGGTACACCCGTCCCCCAGTAATGGCTTCAAATGCATCTACAACTGCCAAAATGCGAGACCCTAATGGGATTTGATAGCCTTTTAGCCCGTGGGGGTAACCGCTGCCATCAAAGTTTTCATGATGGCACTGGATAATAGTGGCCACGCCACTGAGGCCAGTGATCATTTGGACAATCTGAGCCCCGATCTCGGGATGACGGCGCATTAACACCCACTCCTCCGGGGAAAGGGGTTCCGGTTTTTGCAAAATTGCCATTGGAACACCCACTTTTCCCAAATCGTGGAGCAAGGCCGCCAACCCTATCGTCTTTATCTCTGTCGGTAGACACCCCAAACGTTTGGCGAGACGCTCGGCCACCTGCACCAAGGTCATACTGTGCTGGGAAATGGATAAATCATACAACTCAATGCTCTTCGAGAGCATGACTATATCATCGTATAACGGCGGACGAGCCTCCGGATGGGTTACATAATCCACCAGCGAATGCGCATATCGTGCCAATAACCCAGCCAACCTTAGTTGCCCATCATGAAAGTGCGCCGGTTGCTTGGCACCAATGATCAAGACACCTCTAACCGATGAGGAATCCTCCCCAATAGCCATGAGGAGTAATGCATTGGCATCATGATAGCGAAGGGTACGCCCTTCATCCAAGCCCAGCGAGTCTTGCTCACGCGAGATGAGCATGGGATGACCTGAGATAATGACCTGGCGGTATAAGCGCTGAGCGTAGAATGGTTCTGCAATGCGCCGTATGTGCCCACCTCCATCCGCAAATGCGACCGCGCGACTTTCAAAACCCCATTCCCCTCCCAAGATAACCACCTTGCAAAATGCCGTCCGAGTCACACTCACCACGCATGTCGCCAAACCACTCAACGCGGCACTGAGAGGGTCTTCATAAACGGGCATTGCGGGGGCAAATGACGACGTGGTTGGCTCAAAGCCAGCTTTAGCCACTGACTCGGCCACCAAGCGCCGCAATTCACCCGTATCCGGAAGGCGAGCATTCATGGTAAGGGCCTCAACTTGGGATTATTGTTATTGCGCAACCAGGACTACCTTACCGCCCCGAATCAGCGCACACCCATTGATATCGGAAACTCGACCTGCACGGGGGCTTCACGCGCTAGGAACTGAGCCGCAAAATCGCTGAGCGAGTCCGCCCGAATATGACTCAGGTGTTCCAGAGTATCGGGGAGCAGGTTGAAGGATTCGCCATTATATCCTTGGGCCACCGCCAGTAATGGGTCTTCAAGCAATTGCTCACGGAAGCGCTTGCTGACCACCGCCGCACAAAAGAGACGGCTCACTTCCGCTTCAGTTGCTGTCTTGGTGTAGGTTACGGTTCGGCCTTCAAAATCCACTGCGTAACGCATCTTTACCTCCATTTGGCTTAACAGGTTCTCTCAAAGTGCGTCTTGCCTCTCATCACACAAAGCCAAAACAAAAACTGCGGGTTTGGTCTTTTCGACCAATTGTCAACCCCGCAGTTATTCTCGCCCTGTTGAGGCGCTAAGTAGCAATTACCTGAACACAGAGATC